>JAEYFP010000039.1 GCA_023402845.1 Bacillota bacterium | reverse complement strand
ATCTGTTAATGCATTCTTCTTCAAAATATCTTATACTGTTAATCATAGAGAACACCTATCCTTTGTTTGTATTAGTTTAGTCGCTAAATACTTTATCACAAAGTGGTGTTCTCTTTTTATTTATTTTTCATTATCCGAATAAAATTTTACACTAGCGAATCAGTCGATCCTCAATAAAAATTTATTCTCATATGCTCTAACTGCCTCTTTGCATGAATATAGATGATAATAAAGAGCAATTCATACGAGGGCACGATATGGGATTTTATATTTACGTAGAAAAAGATGTCAAGATTTATGTAGAAGATATCAATCCATCCGGTCAGGAAGCTGTTTTCTTTGTGCATGGATGGCCGGGAAACCACAATTTATTTGAATATCAATTTAACTATCTTCCCAAGATGGGATACCGGTGCATCGGTATCGATTACAGAGGGTTCGGCAATTCCGACAGGCCCTGGACCGGATATGATTATAATCGGTTGTCGGATGATATCCGCCAAGTAGTCAACGCAATGCATCTGCAGCGTTTTACGCTTTTAGGCCATTCCACCGGCGGAGCAATTTGTATTCGCTATATGGCACGACATCGGGGATACGGTGTATCAAAGCTTGTCCTGTGTGCCGCTGCCGCTCCAAGTCTGATCCAGCGTCCTTACTTCCAATACGGACTGAAAAAAGAAGATGTATTGAATACCATCAGCGGCGTGCATAAAGACCGGCCTAAAGCACTGAGAGAGTTTGGTGACACGATCTTTTATAATCCCGTCAGCGCCGCTCTTTCTGACTGGATTTTCCAATTGGGCCTGCAGGCAGCCGGTTGGTCAACCGCGGCGATCGCAAATACATGGCTGGATGAAGAGGAATTGTTTCATGATTTAGAAAAAATCAATACTTCGACCTTGATTCTTCATGGTCTTAACGATCAAGTATGTCTATATCCTTTGGCGGTTGCACAGAATGTCGGTATCAAGAATTCAAAGCTCATCCCTTTTGAATCATGCGGACATTTTCTATTCTATGACCAGCGCAAAAAATTCAACGAAGAGTTGCTCAAATTCCTTAAAGAATGTTAGATCCGAGCGCTAATCTTGCGGCTTTTAAGGCATGAATCCTTGTCGTGTCAAAAACGGGCAGTTCTACATCCTTTTGCCGGATCAGCAGCCCGATTTCCGTACAGCCTAAAATGACCCCCTGGGCTCCCTGCTCTGCAAGATGACCAATCATCATCCGGTATTTTTCTTTCGAGACTTCGGAAATAATACCCAGGCATAATTCCTGATAGATGACATCATTTACCGTCTCGATCTCCTGTTCATTCGGGATCAAGACGGTAATTCCTGCGCGTATCAGCTTTTCTTTATAGAAATCCTGTGTCATCGTATATTTTGTTCCGAGCAAAGCGACCTTCGTAATATGCTGACGGTTCAATTCATCCGCTGTCGCTTCCGCGATATGAATGATCGGAATGCCGATTCTGCTCTGGATCTGAGGCGCTACCTTATGCATCGTATTCGTACAGATCACAATAAAGTCCGCTCCTGCCCTTTCGAGATTTTCGGCTGCTTCCGATAAAATATCCGCGCTTTTATTCCAGTCACCATCTGCCTGACAACTCTCAATTTCCGAAAAATCCACACTGTAAAGCAGAACTTTTGCCGAGTGCAGTCCGCCAAGCTCCTGTTTTACTGTCTCATTTACAATTTGATAATACGTAACCGTGCTTTCCCAGCTCATTCCTCCAATAAGTCCTATCGTTTTCAAAATTACTTCCCTCCCTGCATGAGTTCCCTCTTAATTTCAGGAACAGATTTTCCGCTTTCCCTAAGATTTCTAATCAGTTTGATCCACTCCATACTTTCAACTCGTCTGTATCTTCTTGTGAGATTTTCTTCCGCCTGTTCAAAGGGCAGAAGTCCTTCCTCCGTATAAAATTTCAGGGTACTGTACCTGATATCGGTCAGCCTTACAAGCTCGCCGATCGTCACATACTCTGCCTGTTCGATTACTTCCAGGCTTCTTTGTCTGGACATGATAGTTTCCTCCCGCTTCAGCTAAATAAAACAAACATCGTAGTCATAACGGAAATCATTGTGTCTACATACTCTATCATATCGCTGACTACTTTTCCTTCCGGCAAATTGACAATTTCCTGCAGCTTGTTTTTCATTTCCTTCTGCTCAAAACCGGAAAAATAATTTTTTAGGCTTTTACTCTTTTCCAAAAGAATAATCAGTGCCGCAATATCCTCCGTAACCTCTCCGCCCTCCAGCAGCTCCGCCCGCACCATGTCAATGATCCGATTAATCGCTGCCGTTGCGGGAATATAACTCTTTCTATTTCCAAACAGTCCCGCTCTTCCGGCCTCTGTTAAACCGGCACCCTCCAATGTACTGCCCACAGAATAAAACAGTTCATCAAACTGCTTTTCTGTCATGGAATACAGATAGGCTCCTACCACCTTTTCTATATTAACAGACTTGCTTTGATTAATAAAATCGTAGAGCGGCTTCAAATAGTCCCTGCCTGACGGAAGCGGGGCAAGTACCGTAATGTCCTTTTTATCAACTAAAATGCAATTCTCAAGCTTTAAATCCAGCAAACCGGCGGCAATAAAACAGATTTTCCTTTCCATCCGAAAGTCCGAAAGTATCCCCTTTTCATTAACGGCACAAATCAAATATTGCTGTGTAATCGATAAATCCATCATGTCTGTTACCTCCAATATTATTTAATTTCTTTTACTACTTATTACTTACTACTTACCACTTATTATTTACTATAACAAAATTTTTAGAATTAGTCAATTGGTTTTGTGTGAAATATTAGGGACCTGATGCAGGTTAGTGCTTTACTTACGCAAGTCAGTATCAGATCTGTTGCAAATTTCCCCGAAAAAATTTATACTTTTAGCAGAGCGTAAACTCATATATTTATGACAAACGAAGAAATAGAGGTGAAGGCTTGATCTTCAAACTGGAACATCATTCAAATCAGGAAGAGGTTGAAGTGGTAATTAAATATGCCGCAATGAATGAAGAGATTGAACGCATTCTTTCGCTGCTTAAATCTGCCGGCAAGAAAATAAAATGTGTAGGCAAAGGCATGGAAAAGTTTATCAGCATCTCTGACATCTATTATATAGAAAGCATTGATAAAAAGACCTTCATTTACTGTGAAAAAGAGATTTATCGGACAGATTTGCGGCTTTATCAGCTATTAGATCAGCTGGAAGAACATGACTTTGTACAAATCAGCAAGTCCTGCATCCTGAATACAAATGTATTGGAAGCAATCAGGCCGCTGGCCAACAGCAGAATGGAAGCCGTTCTCAAAAATTCCGAAAAACTTTATGTAAGCAGAAAATATCTTGCGGGAATTAAAGCAGCTTCACAGAAAGGAGGATGCTTATGAAAAAAATTATTTCGAATATTATGGCTACGACAGGGGTCTCCATCCTCCTTTTAACTGCAATCGGAACGGTTATGGGCGGATGCGCTCTGTTTTTCAGCTCCATCTTTCAGACGCTCGGCGTAAATATCGTCATCCATGCCGGACTTTTCGTGATCAGCCGGATGGAAAGTAATTCCATCCTTATTGAAACAATACTCGATATCGGTTTTATTACTTTCGCCGTTCTGTTGTTTGGGGCTGCTTTTGACTGGTATGCAGACTTTCCTTTCTGGATTCTGATTATCATATCTGTCATCGTATACTTTTTCAGCGTTTCAATAAAAATTTTCAGAGCAAATAAGGAAATAGATGAAATTAACCATTTGCTGCAAATACGAAACAATAGGAAAGAAGGACAGGAAATTGAAGCAGATCTTAAACACGACTGATATTACAAAGGATTACGGACAGGAACAGGTACTGAATGGAATCAGCCTTGCGATTTCAGAAAATACGTTTACCGCCATACTTGGCCACAGTGGCTGCGGAAAATCCACCTTATTAAATATTCTTTCAGGATTGCTGCGTCCGACAGGCGGAACAGTCATGTATAAAGGCGAAGCAATCACCTCTTTTTCAGAAAAAAGGCTGGCCGATTGGAAGCGCTGTGAAGTCGGCCATGTATTTCAAAACTATCTGTTATTAAATAATCTGACAGCCAGGGAAAACATCAAGATCGGCATCAGTCCCAGCAAAACTCCGCTGTCCTTCGAACGCTTAACACATATCCTTGAAATCGATCACCTTCTGAAAAAATTCCCTTCTCAGCTGTCGGGCGGACAAAAGCAGCGTGTCGCAATTGCGCGTGCAGTGATTAAAAGTCCTGATCTGCTTTTTTGTGATGAAGCCACCGGCTCCTTAGACGAAGCCAACAGCAAGCTGGTCGTAACCCTGCTGCATGAATTAAAAGCCTTATTCGGCATTACGATTCTTTTTACGACTCACAACCAACAGATCGCAGAAACCGCAGACAGGGTGTTAACTATGAAAAACGGTACTCTTTCAAAGGATATGGTAAATATTCATCCAATTACAGCAGACAGAATGGTTTGGGGGTAACGAATGAAATTTGCGGTGAAACAGATTACAATAGAGCTTTTTCATAATAAAATTTTTATTTTTTTACTGCTGTTGCTTATGGGGCTCACCTCTCTCTCCTTCTTTTTTGTAAGGTTTTCAATCGATGGAAATATGGCAGTGCTAAATAGTCTCGATGATTTAAACAAAAATCAGCAGCTTTATAAAAATGCGCTGAACTCCAACGCCTCACTGGCCTATCTCTTTTTTCTCGCATCAGGCGGCCTGACAGTCTTCGTCATCCTAATGTTCTTCTATCGTTTTTTCAGAACAAATAGAACCATGATCGGCTGCCTGAAATCCTTGGGATTTCAAAATGATTCCCTGCAATGGGTATTCACTTTGTTTATCACCGCACTTTCTATGCTGGGAACTCTTACTGGCATGATAGGCGGTTATTATTTATCAACTGTTTTGATTGAAGCAAATATGCAGACCTATTCTGTCAGCGGACTTGTGAAAAACGTAAGCCCCTTGACCGTATTTGTAGGACTTGGACTGTCAACGCTTGTTTTTTCAGCCGCAGCCTTTTTCACGTATTTCTTCATTTCCGGCAAGGAAACCGGAACGCTGCTTGCCGGTAATTATCAAGCGGCTGATTCCGGCACGCCATACATATCGGATAAGATAGCAAATTTGATTCCCGGAACAAACAAGTTTGCGCTAAGGATCTCTCTGCGAAAGCCTGTCGCAATACTGCTGATTCTAATTGCAGTGATGTCTTTTTCCATATTTGCTATCTTGGGACGTTCCCTTAATATCAGCAGCCAGAAGGTCTTTGACTCACAGACGATCGGCCACAATTACGAATGTGACATACACTACCCGACGGCGCGTTTCAATGCATCGAACGTACAAAAATCCATTCCTTATTTGGAAACGGCGGGAACAGTCGCATTTGATTCTCACCGCGTGGAACAGAATGTGACCGCGCTTTATACGCAAGGCTCTGTTTTCGAATTGCAAAACAGCAGCGGTGATCCTGTGGTTTTACCAAAAAACGGAGAAGCGGTTGTCGGTCCCGGTCTGATCGAGACCTATGGGCTTCAGCTTGGCGGCACAATAACGGTGACGATCGGCAGCGCGGATGTCCGGCTTTGCGTGCGTGCTGCTGCGGCAAATGCAAAATCGGGCACGATCTACATAAACACAGAACAGATGGCGCAAATGATGAGGCTGCCTGAGGGCTCCTATACCGGAGAACTTTATTCAGCAATGCCCGACAGTCTGCCTGAGGAAGCAGAGGTTATTACCAGAGCGCAGCGCATTGAGAATTTGAACAACAGTGCTGCATCCAATAAAACCAGCGCCGTTATTAATCAGGTGACCGGTATTCTCGTTGGAAGCATCTTACTATTTCTTGCTCTATATTTGAATTTTCAGGATAACACGCGAGATATTCTGATCCTTCATAAAATCGGCTATCAAATGAAACAAATTCGTAAAATGCTGATCGATATTTATCTTCCGATTCTATGGTTTACCTTTATGGTAACACTGCTGCCGAGTATTTTTACAGCACGGGCAATTCAGCGTTCCCTTTCCATAACAACAAAGGATGATATGCCCTTCGGAACAAATCTTTCTGTCATCCTCCTCTCTTTTGCTGTCATAACAATCATTTACCGATGCGTTCTGGCCAGCTTTTCTTTTGGTATCCGGCGCATCATTCAAAAGGAAGATCGTACGCAATCTACCATAACCGAATAGAAACAGAATATTTAGAGAAAACCTCTTGCTTATGACGTAACGTAATGAGTTATACTATCAGAAGGAGGTCAGGAACATGGAAAAAAATAAAGCAATACCAAACGGATATATGACGGTAGGTGAAGCCGCAAAAAAAATGAACGTTACCGTCCGCACTTTGCAATACTATGACAGAGAAGGCCTGCTCTCGCCGTCGTCAGAAAGTGAAGGCGGCCGCCGGCTCTATACCGACAAGGATGTAATCAAGCTTTATCAAATTCTTTCGCTGAAACATCTTGGTTTTTCATTGGATACGATCAAAAATCAGCTGATAGATCTTGAAACCCCTGCCGACGTTGCAAACGCGCTTGCGCAGCAGGCTGCGACCATACGGGAACAGGTGGCTGCCCTGTCAAAATCACTGCGGGAGATAGAAACCCTGCAGGAGGAGGTTGTGCAAATGCAATCGGTGGACTTCAAGAAATACGCCGATATTATTACAAACCTGCAAATGCAAAACGAGTTCTACTGGCTGATCAAGCATTTCGATGACAATACCCTTGCGAATTTCAGAAATCGTTTTGATAAGGAAAGCAGCCTTAAAATTATTGAAAGTTATACACACCTGCAAGCGGAAGCAATACGGCTTCACGAAGAGGGCGTACCGCCTGAAAGCGAAAGGGGACAACACTTTGCTAAAGAATTTTGGGATATGATTACAGAATTTACAGGCGGGGATTTCAGTATCGTATCTAAGCTGATGGAAACTGAAAATTTCAATGATCCGGACGAGGAACGCGCTCAAAAGCAGGCGATTGCGCACGCCTTTATGGAACCTGCTCTAGAAGCCTATTTTACGGCATTGGGTTATCATACGTTAGAGGAGGTGACAGAATGAGCACTGCCATACAAATTACGGGACTAAAGAAAAGCTATGGGGAACATACGGTACTCAAGGGCCTGCATTTCCAAGTGATGCAAGGTGAAATTTTTGCCTTACTCGGTGTGAACGGTGCAGGCAAAACCACCGCCCTTGAATGCATTGAGGGCCTGCGAACATATGACAGCGGCAGCATCACAGTAAACGGCAGGGTGGGGATTCAACTGCAGTCAGCTTCTCTCCCGTCCCACATCAAACCGATGGAGGCTGTGCGATTATTCGCAAAATGGAACAAAGCCAACATAAACAACCCCATGCTTGACGCTCTTGGGATTAATGAGCTGACAAAAAAGCAGTATAAGGAACTGTCAACCGGACAAAAGCGCCGTCTACATCTTGCCCTTGCCTTAATCAGCGACCCGGATATCGTATTTCTTGACGAGCCAACTGCCGGACTTGATGTAGAAGGCAGAATTTCACTTCATGACCAGATTCGCAAGCTGAAGGCCCAAGGGAAAACCATCCTTTTAGCCAGCCATGATATGGCGGAAGTCGAAAGCCTGTGTGACCGCCTCGCAATTTTGAATAAGGGCAATATTGTGTTTTTAGGTACTGTTGACGAACTAACCGAGAAAATCGGCAGGCGCTATATCCTTCATATTAAGACCGTGCAGGGGGAAGAACGCTATGAATCTGACAGCATAGGAGACACCCTGCTGACTTTGCTTGAAAATTATAAACAGCATGGGATCACCGTGCTTGACATTAAGATCGACCGTGGAACACTGGAACAGCATTTTATCGAAATAGCAAGGGGGAATGATAGATGAGCGCGTTTTTATATGGAGCAGCATTGCAATGGAAACTGGATATCCGCAGCAAATCGCTGCTCATTACCTGCTATGCGGTTCCGCTTTTATTTTTTGCCATCATGGGAGGAATTTTCACTTCCGTAAATCCGGAATCAAAATACACACTCATACAATCCATGACTGTAATGGGGGTATCCATGGGTGCATTGATCGGACTTCCTCCTTCTCTAGTAGAGATTTATGCAAGTGACATAAAGAACGTATACAAAGCCAATGGTGTGCCATTGTATCTCGGTCTGATATCTATGTTTTTTTCGGCGTTTATCCACCTGTTAATGATGTGTGCGATCATCTGTATCGTCGCCCCCGTCGCTTTTGATGCAGTGCTCCCGCCAAATCTTCCATTGTATTTTGGCTCACTTGCTGTTTTCATTGCAGTATCCTTAAGTATCGGAAGCGTCCTTGGACTGTCCATGAAAAACCAGGCCAAGCTTACTATGATTTCCCAGATTGTATTTCTTCCGTCCATGATGCTGTCCGGAATTATGTTTCCTGTGAATCTGCTGCCGCAATCGCTTAGTTCCCTCGGAAAAATATTCCCTGCCGCATGGGGAAATTTGACGATGACAAGTGAAACCTTTAAGCCCAGCTTATTCATACCGCTGCTTGTGATGTTTTTTGCCGCAATCATAGCCTGCGGTTATGCGTTATCAAAGAAATCAAAGGAATAACACATCAGGTTGTAATCTCCTGTGTATTCTGCGGATAAATAATCACTAATGTTCCCTCTCGCACTGAGATACTGCTTGGTTCCCCTGTAAACTCATTGCTGATGCCGAGCGGACGAATATTGTATAGCGTTGCATCAACCAAACTGTATTTCAATCCCCTCTCATTTACACCAAAAGCAGTCTCTGAGTGGGAAAAAACAGAGATCGTCCCTCTGGCATCTGCCGAAAACCGAATGGTGCAGTTCCAAATGGCGGTAATCACAGTATCCCTGTCAAACAAATATCCCCGGCCGCCGCGGCCGGCGATCTCCGCCACGCATTGCATATTGGCAAGCGTATGATCCAGGCGGCCTCCCGTGCCGCCATAGATGTGGAAAATACGAAATCCGCGCTGCCATCCTTCATGCAAAGCAGCCGCCATATCCGTATCATCCTTTTCTTTCGGCAGCCGTATGGTGTTCAGACCATTATCAGGAGGTTCCTTAAGCGAGTCAAAGTCGCCCACGACAAGATCCGGAGTGAAGCCGCAGCCTAACGCATACGTCAAGCCTCCGTCCGCAGCAATCACAAAGTCACCGGGCGACGGAGCCTTCGGCTGTCCATAGGCCTCCCCTGCGCCGAATAGAAAACAGATTGACTCATTACTCATAGGAATACCCCTTTCATGAAACCTTCTAAAGAAACAACCATCCAATTAATTCTGAATATACGATCCAACTCATTTGCGATCAACATTGCGATGCCGAATGAAAAAATCGACAGCAGCCCGCAGATGCAGATATTTCTTATCTTTGTCTCCTCTTTTATCTTCGAAATGACAGCAGAAATGCAAATCACCGATACGGCTATGGAAAAAGATGCGGGAACGTAAGTAAACCACGCTCTTTCTGTCATTTCAGCCAGAATAAGGCCGGTTTCATATTCGTCCTCCACATGGATACCACCGGTCAACAACGGAGTCAAAACAACCCACAGGCAGGGAAGCAGGCGCAGAAGGCTGTTTGTTACCGCAAAAGGCAATGCCGCCCGTTTTATTTTTTTATTCGAAGCTCTATAGAATAGTGCGGTAGCCGCAATTGCCATAATTAAAGTAGCCGGCACACCAAAATCAATCAGACTGCCTGAAACCTTGCTGTATTCTTCCCTAAAATCCGAGTCGGATGGAAACTTGTAACTATCTCCGACGCGATTGAATCCTGTGCTGCAAGCAACACCTCTCAGAGAATTGGCCCATCCATGCCCTATTTCATGGATAAAAATAGAGATTAAAAATACGACGATACAGACTACACACCAGCGAAGTGCTTTTAGGAAATTCTCCTTCATTCCTCTCACCCTCTCCCGCCATAACAAAATATGCTCTTCTTATTTTAATAGTTTCATCCTCATCTGGCAAGAAGCGGAACACACCTTGACAAAAAATATTTTTACGAATAAAATTAATAAATACCCCGAATTAACATGGAGATGATAAATATGAAGCAATGTATGGATTCAGATAATTTACACCGCAGATTGAGAAAAATAATCGGGCAGGTACAGGCAATTGACAGAATGGTTGATGAAGATGTTCCATGCGAGGATATCCTTTCTCAGATCAATGCGGCAAAATCCGCATTGCACAAAGCCGGACAGGTTGTATTAGAGGGACACATCAAGCATTGTGTGCGGGATGGAATCGAACACGGAGATGCCGATAAAACAATTGAGAGCTTTACCAAGGCCGTTGAGCGTTTTGCAAATATCACCTAAATTAATACATCCTAATTTTAATAAAACAAATATCTTTTTAAAATAAATATCAAACAGTCATTTTAAGATGACTGTTTTTTCTTTATTCTCTTGACAGCCCATACCCCTATATGTATAATCTACTTATACCCCTATAGGTATATGGAGGATGTTTATGCGTAAATGGATTAACAAATTAGAAGAACTCATGGAACTGGGAGGTACAACAAAAGAAATTACATTGCTCATCGGTTCCGGCCTTGCCCTTCTTATCAGTATTTTTGATTTGCTGCCGCTTCCGTTTGATGCGGCCTGGATCGCCATAGTATTATGTGGAATTCCAATCATTTTGGAGGCCGTTATCGGACTTGTCACTGCCTTTGATATAAAAGCCGATGTTCTTGTTTCTATTGCGTTGATTGCTTCCGTTTGTATCGGGGAAAATTTCGCCGCCGGTGAGATCGCTTTTATTATGCAGCTCGGTGCATTACTGGAGGATTTGACAGTTGCAAAAGCAAGAGCAGGAATTGAGAGGCTTGTACAGCTTACTCCCCAAACAGCCAGAATCATAATGAGGGGAACAGAACAAACCATACCTGCAGAACAAGTGCAAATTGAGGATTTACTTCGTGTACTGCCCGGCGAGACGATTCCGGTAGACGGTATTATTGTATCCGGTCAAACTTCTGTGAATCAGGCCGTTATGACCGGCGAATCCCTGCCTGTAGATAAAATGGCTGGTGATGAGGTATCTAGCGGAACAGTCAATCAATTCGGAGCTTTTGAAATGAAGGCTACAAAGGTTGGTGAAAACAGCTCCATTCAACGTATGATCAAGCTTGTTAAGGATGCAGATGCGGGGAAAGCCAAAATAGTGGGGATTGCGGATAGGTGGGCAACCTGGATCGTATTGATTGCGCTTACCACCGCCGCTCTTACTTGGATGATTTCTGGTGAAATCATCCGCGGAGTTACCATCCTTGTTGTATTTTGTCCTTGTGCCCTTGTTCTTGCCACACCTACGGCAATTATGGCAGCAATCGGAAATGCCACAAGACACGGCTTTCTTGTCAAGGAGGGCGACGCTTTGGAACGCTTGGCTGCTGTTTCTAAAATTGCATTTGATAAAACAGGCACCCTTACTTATGGAAAGCCGACGGTAATAGAAGTAAAAACCATTGTACCTTCCTATTCAAAAAGTGAATTATATACTTTTGCTGCGGCTGCTGAGCAGTTATCCGAACATCCCCTTGGTAAGGCAATTGTCTCCTGCTATATGCAGGAAATCGGAGATGCACTGCCCTCTGTACTGCAATTTCAAATGATACCCGGTGAGGGTGTTTCAGTTGTTGTAAATAGTAAAAAAATCTTTGCCGGCAATGCCAAGATGCTTTCCAGAAATCACATTGTGCTTCCTGATGAAATCGAGAACCAAACTGAACAACATTTTTTGCAGGGTCATACCGTCATTTATATTGCAATCGGCATGGTGCTTGCAGGCTTCGTCGTTCTATCTGATACAATCCGGGCGGAAAGTATCCAAATGATAAAGCAATTACAGGAGTTGGGCGTACGCTCTGTTTTGCTTACGGGGGATCATGAAAATTCTGCCGGAGCGATTGCAAAGGAACTTTCTATTAATGAGGTCCGCGCAAATTGCCTCCCAGAGGATAAGCTGAAATGGATTACTGCCTATCAGGAAAATCAAGATACCATTTGTATGATCGGCGACGGTGTAAATGACGCACCTGCCTTGAAAAAAGCAAACGTAGGCATCGCTATGGGCGGAATCGGAAGTGATATTGCAGTTGATGCCGCAGACATTGCTCTTGTGGACGATGAAATAAAAGAATTCCCCCACCTGGTGGCACTTTCCAAACGAATGATGACAACTATCAAATATAATCTGGCTTTTTCAATGGGGCTTAACTTCCTTGCTGTCGCCTTAGCTATCCCAGGTATCTTAAACCCCGTAATAGGAGCTTTGGTACATAATGCAGGCTCTGTAATTGTAATTGTAAATTCATCATTATTATTGAACTGGAGGAAACGAAAATGATTTTTGAATTAATTGGATTGGCAATCGGTATTATGATTTTAGGTGCGGGCATTTATTATCTCGTTAAAGAAAAAAATGATCAGGAATCCAGAAAAATTTATTCCATTACATCGGCAGTGGGTGCCATAATCATACTTATCCTAATAGTAAAAATGATCACAGCGGCTTAATGATATAACAAAGATAATTCCCGCTGCATCCTCATCGTCATCTCCCAGACATCACAGTCCTGGTTTGATAAAAGAACCAGGCTGATGTCTTTTTCGGGATAATATGAAAATTTTGCAGATACACCGGCATTTTGACCATCTTTACAGATACAGAGCGGCTGTGATTTTCCTTCCTGCATCAGGAATTCAAACGCATAGCCATTCGTTCTGTACAAACCGGGAATTCCATACTCTTTTGCTGGATATGAAAAAGCACAGTGAGGCCGCAGAAAAATATTAGAAAACTCTTCCTTTAACAACCGATGGTTTTTGATAGCGGACAGAAAACAATTAAGATCTCCGGCCGTTGTGTATGCACCGCCATCGGGTGTTCCGACAGGCGGATAACTATAAATATTCTTCTTATAACCCTCAACTCTGCCGTCTTTGTCCATAATGCTTTGATATCCCTCGGCGGTATTCATATTTACCCCATCCATTGCGAAAAAGTCCGAATTACGCATTTCCGCCCTGTTAAAAACGTTAGAAATGATGTAATCCCGATATTTTAATCCCGTCACTTTTTCTATTGCCAATCCCAACAAGATATAGGAGCAATTACAGTACCTTACATTTGTTCCTGCCTTAAAATTAGGGGATTTATATGCAAAATTCTTTAAAAAATCCTTACATTCGCGAATCACATAATTCGGACTGTCTGTAAATAAAGCCGAGTAATCCTCTCCTGACTCTTCATCCGCATCATCTGCAATTCCTGATGTATGGTTCAATAATTGTTCGATAGTCACATCAAATGGAATTTGAGTATCTGACAAATTAACAATTTCCGTTATCCTATCCTCAAAACGAAACCGGCCCTGTTCAATAAGCTGCAATATCGCGGCGGCTGTAAAAATTTTTGTAATAGATGCGGTATCGAACCTTGTTTCAATCTCATTCGGTATTTTAAATGCACGATTTGCATATCCATAAGCTTTTGCAAATACATCCTCTCCCTTGACCTGAAGCATACAAACACCGCTGAAATTACGATTTGCTGCCCATTCGTCACAGATCCGCCCAACAGATGCTTCCATTGTCTTTCCTCCCTACATTGTAATTTATTTCTGCTTTTTCTTGTAGAATACCACTTTTATAATGATTTTACCATTATTCCGTTCGGATTTCTCTTTAGAATCTCCAACGATTCATTACTTAATTGTTTAGGATTTTCTTATTTTTTCAAAAAATTTTTATGAACTTTTATGAACAATTATTAAATTCATCTTTTTGCCATTGTTTTTTCACATATTTAAAGTAAAATAAGAGGTGTCATGTGAAAGACGCGACTTTCGGGTGGCGATACAACATTTGGGAGGTACTTTACAATTGTTAAATGAAGATGAAAATGAGCTGGAGCTTGATTTCGATACGAATTCTATTTCTCAGGAAGAATATGACGAGCTGATAAAGCCTTACGGGGAAGCACTGAGCGTGATTAAGCTCCGGCTGAACAGTCTGAACGAAGAATACAGGAGCCGCAGTATCGATTACCCGATACATAATATCCAGAACCGGATCAAATCGAAGAAAAGCATTATTAAAAAGCTTATCAAAAAAAGCCGTACGATTTCTAAGGAAAGTGCAAAGGATTCCTTGACTGACATTGCGGGAATCCGCGTGATCTGCTACTTTGAGCAGGATATTTATCATGTCGTTTCCGCCATTAAAAAGCAAGGGGACCTGATCATCATCAAGGAATGCGATTATGTCCAATGTCCGAAGGAAAACGGATATCGAAGCTATCACATTGTGCTTGGTATCCCTGTATTTTCCCTTGAAGAGACAGAATACTATCCTGTCGAGATTCAAATCCGCACGCTGACAATGGATTTGTGGGCAAGCATGGAGCACCGCATCTGCTATAAAAACGGACACAATCTTGAGGTCACCGACGAGACCCGCAATATGCTTCTGCTTTATGCACAGGGCCTCGAAAAAATGGAGGAGGATATGCTAAAGCAGAATCTCACGGGCTGACCTGTTGTTTATTTTATTTCCGGATTAAATCCCAAATCCTCTAAATCCTCAACGGCTGTTTGAACACAATGTTCACAGCCGTTGATTGTAACCGACTTCTCCGCAAGGCTGACCGAGAAATCCAGCCCGTCTTGCGTAAATAGCTTCGTGATCCTCTCCACACATTTATCGCAGTGCATATCCGGTACTTGAATGATTGTCATGATAAGTTCCTCCTGTTTTCTATATCAATTATCAATATTTTTCACTTTTATTTCATCAGCTTTTGAATTGTTTCACAGAGCTCGTCGACGGCACCCTCTCGATCCTCCTTGATGTCATCAACCACACACGAATGAATATGGCTGTTCAAGAGCTGTTTGTTAAACGCATTCAATGCGGCCTGCACCGCCATAACCTGTGTGAGGATGTCAACACAATAGCGTTCCTCCTCCACCATTTTGCTTACGCCGCGCACCTGACCCTCGATCCGGTTGAGCCTTGTAATCAAGTCCTTATTCTCTTTTTCACTCCTGTGCTTCTTACGCATATCGTCCAATCTCCTTCCTGCACTACAGCTTCAATCCTCTCAGCCGCAGAGCGTTTCCGACTACGGTCACAGAGCTCAACGACATCGCGAGGCCTGCGAATACCGGGCTCAGCAGCGAACCGTTGATTGCATAGAACAAACCTGCTGCCAGCGGAATTCCGCATGTGTTATAAAAGAACGCCCAGAACAGGTTCTGTTTGATATTACGGATTGTCGCTTTGCTTAGCTTGATTGCCTTGTAAACATCTGTTAAATCAGACCTCATCAAAACCATGTCGCCCGAATCAATTGCAATATCACTGCCGTTTCCGATTGCCGCACCGACATCGGCCTGCACAAGTGCCGGGGCGTCATTGATCCCGTCACCGACCATCATCACACAGTTTCCTTCCTTCTGCAGTTCTTCCACAACAGACGCTTTATCCTGCGGAAGCACCTCGGCTATGACCCGGTCAACACCGACTTCACTGCCGATATATTCGGCCGTCAGCGCGTTGTCACCTGTCAGCATGTAGACATTTATCCCCATCTCCTGTATTTTTAAAATTGCGGCCCTGCTCGTTTCCTTGATCGGATCCGCAACACTGATCAGCGCAATAACACCCTGTTCCTTTTGCGCAATATACATCGGTGTCTGACCCCTTTTTGCAAGCTCATCTGCATAAGTCTCATAGCCGCCAAGTGCCAGTCCCTGCTCTTCACAGAGCTTCCGGTTTCCCACATAATAGGATGCTCCGTCAATCCATGCTTCAATTCCCTGGCCGGTAATACTTTGGAATTTATCCACAGGTTGTAATTGAAGTTCATACCGTTTTGCAGCTTCTACGATCGCCTGTCCGAGTGGGTGCTCGGAAACCTGTTCACAGGAAGCCGTCAGCAGCAAAATTTTACGACTGCTTTCATCAAGCGGTGCATTTCCCCTGATATCAAACCTTCCGGTCTTCAAAATCAATTCCATCACCGCCGGCTTTCCTTCGGTGATTGTACCCGTCTTATCGAGCAAAACAATGTCGGCTTTATGTGCGGTTTCCAGCGCTTCCCCGCTCTTAATCAGAATCCCATTTCCTGCTCCGAGTCCCGTTCCGACCATAATTGCGGTCGGTGTTGCCAGTCCGAGCGCACACGGACATGCAATGACAAGCACCGATACAAAGATCGTCAGCACAAACGAAAGTTCATGTCCAAGCAACGCCCAGACAATCGCCGCCAGTACTGCAATGACCATGACAGCCGGAACAAAATATCCTGCAACCGTATCTGCCAGCTTGGAAATCGGCGCTTTCTTTCCCTGGGCGTCCTCCATCAGCTTCACGATCTTAGCAAGCGTCGTTTCGGAGCCGATCCGTGTCACTGTAAGTGTCACCGCACCTTGATAATTGACGCTGCCTCCAATCAGCTCATCTCCTAATGTCTTTTCCACGGGAATACTTTCTCCGGTCAGCATTGACTCATCCACGGTCG
Source organism: Bacillota bacterium (assembly GCA_023402845.1). Lineage (GTDB taxonomy): Bacteria > Bacillota > Clostridia > Lachnospirales > Lachnospiraceae > JAEYFP01. The sequence goes on along the minus strand of JAEYFP010000039.1, from coordinate 129,500 downwards.
TCTCTCCGGTAAGAATCACGCCGTCAAGCGGTATTTTACTGCCCGGCTTAATTAAAATTACAGAGCCCTTTTTCACCTGCTCGACCGGCACCTCCCGCTGCTCTCCGTTCTCGATCAAAATCGCAGTATTCGGCGTCAGTTCCATCAGCTTGCGGATTGCTTCCGATGTCTTGTTTTTACTGCGCCCCTCCATATATTTTCCTACCATCACAAGCGTCACAACAATTGCCGCAGATTCATAATAAAGATGGTGAGCATGTTTTACATCCCGAAGAATCTCCATTGTCATGACAAGACTGTAAATGTAAGCGCTTCCCGTGCCGAGCGCAACAAGCGAATCCATATTCGGATGACCCTTAAACAGGTTCTGAAAACCGGAAATATAAAACCGCCTGCCGTTAAAAAGAATTACTGTCGTCAAAATCAACTGTGCCAGAGCAAAGTTGAAGGGATTATGATGCATATCGAGCATCTGCGGCAAGGGCAGCGGAAAAGGCAGCATATGTCCCATCGAAATATACAGCAGCGGAATTGCCAGAATCACATTTGCCATAAGCTTTCTTTTCGTTTGATCTACCTCTGTCGCAAGCAGCTTTTCTTCTTCTTTTCGCTCCTGCCTGCTTCTGTCAAAATGCAGCTTCGCGCCAAAGCCGGCACGTTCCACTTTCTTCACAATCTCCTCATCGGAAAGCGCTTCTTCCTCAAACGTGATTGTCAAAATACCCGTTGTTAAATTCACTGCGCTCTCTTGAACACCCGTAATCTTCCCTGTCACCCGTTCCACCGCACTGGAGCACGCGGCACAGCTCATACCAGATATATCAAACTGCTTTGTAATCATAAACACATCTCCTCTCAGAACAAAAGTGTGCTTCGCCCACTCTTGCGATCAAATATTTTGGCAGCACAGCTTTTGTTCCGCGCGCGCAGCTGCGCATAATATTTTGTTATATAGGAAATTCGAAGCAATTTCCTATATAACAAAAGTGTGCTTCGCCCACTCTCGCGATCAAATATTCCATATACCCCCTAGGGGTATCTTTCAATTCTATTATAGCTACTTACTATTTTTTGTCAACCCCATTTTATTTTAAGGTGTGTTTATTTTGAGATCCTCAAAGATGTTTGAGCGACTATGAGATCCCTCTTGACTTCGGCACGAGGGTATGGTTTATAATAAATTATTACAGTTGGAAATTGATATCACAAAATTCACACAATGGATCACTCCCATCAATAATAATTTAAGGAGAATATAAATGGCACTCTTCATACAATGCATAATCCTTTGTATCATTTTTTCCCTGCTTATTCTAATACCACAATTTAAAAACCCGCTTTCGCAAATTACATCCTATCCGCCTGCTATCCGCGAAAGGGTAGAAAGTTTACCTCAATACAAAAACTTTTTGTCAAAAACTAAGAAGAAAAGTATTGTACGCAAGATCACAGGTACTCTTTTCTCTGTAATTATCCTGGCCCTGTTAGCTTACTATTCAGGTAAAACAACGTTTATATCTGCTTTTATTCATGTGTTTCTCTTATTTTTTGCAGTAAATATGTATGACTTGATTGTACTGGACTTGTTGGTATTTCCAAACAGCAAAAAGGTCATCATACCAGGAACGGAAGATATGACTGTCGCGTATAAGAATCCTAAACATCATATCATAGGTGCCTTCAAAGGCATTTTGATCGGCACAGCCGCTGCTTTGCTTGCGGCTGGTTTTGTAGTATTGATAAGGCAAATAGGTATCTGGTAATGGTATGAGCTGTCTATTCTCCATTCATAATCACTTGATGCAATGCCTTAATACCTTCTTGAATCTGCATCGAATCTAAATGACCGTACCCGAGGAGGAGCTTATCCTTATGCTCGTTTCCCGAAACGCAATATTGTGTTAGCGGAGATACTCTTATGCCTGCACTTCTGCAATTCAAAGTAAATTCCTTTCCGAATTCATACCCTGGAAACTGCACAGCAAGGTGCAGGCCGGAAGCATCTCCCCAAGGGTGCACGGAATTATCGAATGTCATTTTTAATGACCTCAGCAGGACATTTCTCTTTTCATCATACACATGACGCATACGCTGAACATGTTTATCCATCCTGCGTCTTCGTAAAAACTCAGCCAGCGCCGCCTGCTCCAAAATTGGATTTTGAACGTCCATATAATTGCGGTAATGTTTCCATTTTTTCTGCAGCGGCTTTGGCAGCACGGCAAACCCCAGACGAAGAGCGGGGAAGACAGTCTTACTAAAAGACCCAACATATATAACATGGGAAGAATTGATTGAGTAAATGGGCGTGATCGGAGAACCACCATAACGAAATTCGCTGTCGTAATCATCTTCAATCACATAAAAATCTTCTTCCACTGCCAACCGAATTAATGCTGTGCGGCGGCTTGCAGGAAGAATTCCCCCCAATGGAAATTGATGAGAAGGAGTGACATAGACGGCTGAAATATTTCTTCCATAAAGGTCTGACACATCCACTCCGGCGCTGTCAACAGGCATCCAGTGTAACGGATATCCCTTATCCGATATGACCGTTCGAATTCCCGGATGCGAGGGATTTTCCAGCGCAAAGGCATGAGCTTCTTTATGCAGAATTTCTACAAGTAAATGAAGTGCCTGCGTTGCCCCCGATGTGATAAATATATCGTCTGCACTGACTTTCATGCTCCTGCTTCGCAGAAGCCAATGGGCAATTTCTTCGCAAAGCGGTTCATATCCTTTTGGTCCGCTGTATTCGAGTTGTCGGATGGGTAAACTTTCGGCTGCATCTCTTACGATCTTATTCCACGTTTGCCACGGAAAAAGCGATAAATCGGGTTGACCTGTTTTGAAGTCCCATAGAATTGCCGGTGAATTTTTGTCTGTATTCTGTACCGTTTCACTTTGCTGTACAGATTGGATTTTGAGCCCGTCAGCCACACGTGACGATACACCCTGATGACTGACAATAAAGCCTTCTGTCCAAAGCATATTATATGCTTCACAAACGGTGTTTCGGGAAACGCCTAAGCCCTTTGCCAGTTCTCTGGTAGATGGCAATGCTTCTCCCTGTGAAAGTTGTCCCGTCAAAATGCGCTCTTTCAAAGAAAGAAAAATTTGACGTGCCAATCCAACCTCTTTGCTATCCTGCAATATGATTCCCCACATAAACGCTCTCCCTAACTGGCTCTGTAAAATTGGTATTAAACTGGTACTTACTTCATTCCAGTTGCAATGGTATCATTATAACAGAATTCGGTATCAATGAAAATCAAAAAGAAGGTATTTCATGAAACAGTTTCAAGGGAAGCTGTACTTGCTGGGCGCGTTTTCATTAGCGGGTACTTCTGTCATTACAGGATCTATTCTTACGGAAAAATTAAATAGTTTTACAATCACGGCCATAAGCCTTGGAATTGTGCTCCTATGTTTTCTGCCGTTCTATGGCGTCAAAGTCCTTCAGACAATAAGAATACTGACAAAAAATGATTGGCTCATGATTATCTGCCAGGCTGTTTTCGGAATCTTCCTGTTCCGCACCTTTCTACTTTTTGGTGTTGGATTAACAAGTACCATGGAGGCCGGAATATTGACAGGTACAACACCGGCTATCACGTCTGTTCTGGCTTTTCTGCTATTAAAAGAAAAACTCTCAAGAACAGCTGTGCTGGGAGTTTGTTGTACTGTTATAGGCATTATTTTACTGCAGGGCATCAATGTTTTCTCGGCAATGTTCTCTGTTCAACATATTTTAGGGAATATGCTGATTATTTGTGGTGCGGCAAGTGAATCTGCCTTTAACATTATTTCAAGGAAGCACAAGACCAGCGCAGGGGATCATTCAGAGGTACAGCTCCATCCAATGGTGCAAACCCTGCTTGTATCTGCCATTGCCCTCGCCTTGTCCATCATTCCCGCACTTTATCAGCTTTCTTGGATTTCTATACCGGCACTTGGATGGAAAGAATGGCTTGCTTTAATTTGGTACGGTGCAGTTGTGACCGCACTGGCTTTCGTGTTTTTTTATGAAGGAGTAAAGCGCTGCGATGCTTACACAACCGCCGCTTTTTCAGGAATGATACCTTTGACCTCAATGCTTCTGTCTCTGGTTCTTTTAAAGGAAAATATAGAATGTACACAATGGATAGGCGGGTTTCTCATTATTCTCAGCATGATGCTGATAGGACATAAAAAACCAAATTTGAACAAACAGTACCACAGAATCCTATAATACAAAAAGGAAAAACCTTAGAATCTCCATATAATCATCCGCTTCAAAAACAACTCTTTTCATTCCGGATTGCCGTGCACCCGGATAAAAGGAGCTTTTATATGCACGAAAATGATCTCTGAAATGTATCTCCACCTGAAAATGTGCAGGGAGTTCAGGTATGCAGGCATGGCGGTCACCTTCAAATGCCTGTAGGATTCCCGCTTTGAGAAGGGAGATCGCCAGCTTGGGATGAATAGATTTGGATGCATTCCCAATTCCTTCGCTGACCGCCGCCGCAGTAATATTTGGGATCAGTTTTTTTGCCGTATCACAAATCATTCGATCACCGCTTATGAAAATTACCGGCACCCGAAAATAGGCAGCAATATAAGCATTCATATGAAATTCGCTGAAAATGCTGCCGTTCAAGGTGATCAATTCAATATCAACATCCCATGTATGCGCCAACGGGCTTCCGCTTGTTCCTGCTGCCGCATGATAACCGGTCATTGCAACAGCATCAAAACCCGCATCAAGTCCTGCCATCATACCGAAAGGGTCTCTTGTCCAGCCGCGGATCAGCTGAACATTTTCCGGAAGAAGCTCCGCATGAATATTCATTGCCGTATCGTGCGCATCCTTCACCAGAATCTGAGATACTCCTGATTCATTTGCGCCTTCGCAAACCGCCCCTACTTCTTTCGTCATCTGTACAGCCATTGCATCATAATCCTTATTGCCGCTGTTTGTTTCCCGCCAGGAACAGATTCCGGTCGTTCCTTCAATATCCGCACTGATAAAAAGCTTCATTACCATTTCTCCTTATGTTAAACAAAAACAGAACCCACCGCTTCCAGCTTCTCCACCAGATCCGGACGATAATTTGCATCCTCCGGAGAAAAACTGTTGATGACACAACAGAAGTTTTTTTCATACGCAGTAGCATGAATATACTGCTCGTTTCCCAGATACATGGCGACATGCCCCGGAAAAAACAGCAGATCTCCTTTCTTTCTGTCAGCGATCGAAATCTGCTTCACCGGATAACCCATTTGGATATGGGCATCCCGATAGATTAATATTCCGCAGAAGAAATAGCTCATAAAGGTCAGTCCTGAGCAATCAATTCCATCTGCAGTTTTTCCTCCCCAGCGGTACTGGGTGTTTAAATATCGCTTGGCCCATCGTGTTACATCCTCACGCAGTACCTCCTGATGTTGCCTCAGATACGGAATCTGCCGCAAAAAATAATTCTTTGGTCTGTTATTCAGAAGGTATCCATCACTATCCCTTCGTTCACTGATGGATACGCACGGCACAAATCCACAGGTTCCATCCGCCGTAAGAACTTTGCAGTAACCATTCTCCTCTTCGCTCTCCTTCAGGAATACAAAGCTTCCCGCAAACAGAGTCTGAAGCACTCTTCCCTTCACGCTGGGGATACTCATTAAATCTACTCTCAGCGATCGAATCAGAAAGCATTTGGGTGAAAAACGCAGCTCCGGCTGGCATTCACCGGCAGGAAGAAGGGACGTTTTCTCAAGTATACCCTCATACCCATAATGAGTCACTACCCTTAGATACGCTCCCCTTCTTTCCAATATTCCCACTGCCCATCCCGACAATACTTCATCTGCAACAAGTGATTGATCTGCTAAGCTGCCCTCCTTGTAAGACAGCTCATACAGTTTTGCCTTCGGTACAGAAACTATGCCAATTTCCATGCTCCCGCTTCCCTCTCTTTCAGCTCATACGTCTTTCTGGACAATCGTCCGATCAGTTTTTGCGCTTCCTTTTCCATCGCCTGTGAATGCTCAAATTCCGAAAGGAATACTCCCAGAAAATAGGCGCCCGACGTCGTATAGAAAATACCCGCATCATGAACAATTCCGTCAAGTCCACCCGTTTTATGGGCAACTGCAGAATCCTCATACAGATATCTTAAAAGACAGTCATGATCTCTGTTTCTCTTAAGTATATGAAGTGCCAGTGCAGCATATTTATGAACTGCTTCCTTTTCTTTCATCCATTTCATACAGAGGTAAAAGTCCTGCGGTGAGATCCAGTTATTCTTGCCAGCTGCAATCGCTTCGTAGTCAAGCATCAGCCGTTCCACTTTTGTATGGTGGAATCCCATCTCTTGGAACCATACATTTAATCTGTCCATTCCAAGAAGGGAGATCAGCACATTTGTCGCCGTATTATCACTGTTTACAATCATCCAAACGGTCAGTTCATATAGAGATGCCTTTCTTGGTCCATATTCAAACACATGGGAATCCTCAAGAATCCGGCTATCCTCCACCATGATCTTTGAAGACAAAGAAAACTCTCCCTGCTCGATTAAGTCAAACAGGCAGAGCATGATCGGCACCTTAATCATACTGGCTGAGACCACCGGGATTTTGGAATCCCTTTCAAAGCTGCACTCTGCCTTCTCCATATCAGTAAACAGATATGCCGCTTTTCCAGGGAATCCTTGTATTTGCTCTAAAAAATAATTTTCTAATTCTTTCACATTTTGTATCATTCCAAATCCCTATTGCTTATTTTTGTGAGACATAACCAAAATAGAAGTTTCCGCAGTAGTATACCAAACCATCATAGTTTGCATCATCAAACAAATATGAGTTCTGCGCATGAAGCAATGGCGCAATCGGTAAATCCTCTGCCAAAATCCGCTCGCATTCGGCATAAGCTTCCCATTGCTTTACTACATCCGCATTGGCCGTTGCATCATTATATGCCTGATCATAATCCGCATTGCTGTAACCCGAATCATTATCGCTTTCTGTTGTCATCGTATACAGCATATTGGAGATATCCGGATAATCCATATACCATCCGAAATAAGCCAGATCATAATCCTGCGTGTCTCGCTGCGCAAAAAAGCCATCTACTATTTCAACTGTCACAGAGGTGATCCCCAGTACCTCTTTCCAGTCATTGATAATCATCTCGGCCATTTCCTTACGCTCATTATTATTAACAATATAAGTCAATGCAGGGAATCCCTGTCCGTTTTCATATCCGGCTTCCTTCAGAAGTTCCTTTGCCTTCTCACAGTTCTGTTCATAAGCTGCCAGATCATACCATGGCGTGACAGTCGTATTGAACTCAACACCATCTGCATTTGTCAATCCGGAAGGACTATAAGTATCTGCCACCTCATCGTTCAAGTTTCTGATATCGACCAGACGCTGACGATCAATTACAAGTGTCATTGCCTCTCTTACCTTTTGATCCTTCAAAACCTCCGGACCCTTCTCACCTACATTGAACATGACATTAAAGGTACAGTAGCCGGAAGTAAAATGCAGGCCATTTCCCTCAAGAGCAGCCGCTTCCTCCTTCGGATAGGTGTCGGAATAAATGATATCTCCGCTTTGATAAGAAGCAAGCATTGTTGACTCATCGGACATCAGCTGCCAGGTAAGCTCTCCCACGCTGATATTTGCATAGTCATAGTAGTCTTCCCTTGCTTCCATTACTACCGACTGCTGATGTGTCCACTCCGTCATTATATAGGCTCCGTTGTAGACCGCCTTGTCCGGGTCTGTTGCATAAGCCTCTCCGTTAGCCTCTACAATATCCTTTCTTACCGGATAAGCCGAGGGGAAAGCAAGAACGCTCGGTAAATACGAACAAGGATAAGCAAGCGTAACTACCAGTGTTTTTTCATCGGTTGCCTGTGCATCACTAACCATGCTCAGCAGGGTAGAATAGCTTCCGGCCGATTCATTCAAATACTGCCAGCCATATACAAAATCCTCTGCCGTCACCGCCGTACCGTCCGACCAGGTAATATCGTCACGCAGCGTAAAGGTATAGGTCAGTCCGTCTTCGCTCTCCTGCACATCACTTGCCTGTCCCAGCACAACATTTCCGTCCTGATCCAATTTGTAAAGGCCTTCATATAAGTGCCTGCATGCAGATAAGCCCTCTAGTGTATCTGACTTAGCCGTATTCACATTCATTGCATCTTCACTTCCGCCGGAAACGGAAATGGATAATTTTCCGGTACTTTCGCCGGCATCTGCCGTCTCCTCAGAGCTTGCCTCGCCGTCTGCCTCATTGACAGCAGGTTCCGCCGTCTCGGCCGCATTGCTGCCGCAGCCCGCTAATAATGCAGCTGATAGTACGAGACACAGAAGTGAACTTATCAACCATCCTTGTTTCTTTTTCATAACTAATCCTCTCTTTCCTTAAATTATTTATTAATAAATCCTTCGGCCTAAAAGGCTTCGGTTTATTTTTTCATTTTAGGATCCAGCGCATCCCGCAGGCCATCACCAAGTAAATTAAATGTCAGTATAATTAAACTGATAATGCAGGCGGGAAAGATCACCCGATAAGGATAGGATGAAATACTGCCGATTGCATCGGAGGTAAGGGAACCGAGACTTGCCATCGGTGCCGAAACACCAATACCCAGAAAGCTTAAAAAAGCCTCCGTAAAAATAGCTGACGGAATCTGCAGCATTGCCGTTGCAATCAGCTGTCCGATACAGTTCGGCAAAAGATGCTGTGTGATCAGCCGCTTTCTCGAACATCCCAATGCATGTGCAGCCGTGACATATTCCATTTCCTTCAGCTGAAGCACCTGTCCTCTTACAATCCTGGCCATACCTACCCAATACAGACATCCATATACAATAAAGATTGCAATCAGACCCGAGCCCACTCTTTGCAGCGGCTTAAAAAAATCTACCGTAGTCACGAGCTGATTCAGCGGCTCGTCAATCACCAGCTTAATGACGACAATTAACAGAATCTCCGGAACAGAATATACTACATCCACAACTCTCATCATAACCGTATCCGCTTTTCCGCCCAGCAGCCCGGAAACGGCGCCATAAACCGAACCAATCACTAATACGATGACCGCCGATACAACTCCGACAGTCAGTGAAATTCTCGTTCCTATCATGCACCGCACAAACAAATCTCTTCCGAGACGATCGGTTCCAAACGGATGCGCAAGGCTGGGTGCCAGCCCTTCACTTGAGCGGATCTGCTGATCGTAGGCATAGGGAGACAAATAAGGGCCGATGATCGCAAACAGCATGACGATCACAATCATTCCAAGCGCAGCCATCGCAATTTTATTTTCTTTCAGACGGCCAAAACTGGCCCTCCAGAAACCAACCTCCTGCGTCTTGAGCCCTTCCTCTGCAAAGTAACCGGCATCGAGCGGTTCAAAATCCGCCGGTGAAAGTTTACTTTGCATACTAAGTATGTTACTTTTCATATTCCTTACCTCTGGTTTCTAATTAATCTGAATTCTCGGATCTACCACCTGATACAAAACATCACAGATTAAATTCATAAAAATAATCAAGGTTGCGTAAAATACCGTGGTTCCCATAATCAGCGTATAATCTCTGGAACTGATTGCACTTACAAAATAACGGCCGAGCCCCGGAACATTGAATACACTTTCCGCAACAAACCCACCAGTCAGCACTGAAGCAGTCAGAGGACCTAAATAGGTAATAATCGGTATGAGGGAGTTTTTCAGAGCATGCACAAAAATAACCGTAAATTCGCTCATCCCTTTCGCCCTTGCCGTCCTTAAATAGTCTTGATTCATTACCTCCAAAATACTGGCTCTCGTAAGCCGAATCAGATAGCAGGTCGGGTATAGTGCAAGTGTGATGACGGGCATAACAGATCCGCCTGGTTTATTGTAGGAAATCGGCAGCCATTGCATCTTTACGGCAAATACCAGCATCAGCAGGGCCGCTATTACATAACCCGGAACAGAAATACCAACGGAGGAAAGGATTCTAATAACCGAGTCCGGTGCCTTATCCTTCCATAACCCGGCAATACACCCGGCCGGGACTCCGATCAGAATTGCGGCAATCAATGCCCTGATTCCCAATTTCATAGAAACAAAAAAAGAATCCGTTACAATTTGTGATATTTCACGCCCCTTTTGAAGCACATAGCTCGTTCCCATATCACCTTTGAATAAATTGGCCATATATCTTAAATATTGGATATAAACCGGCTGATCCAACCCATATTTTGCACGAAGCAATGCCCTTGCTTCCGCGGAAGCCTTTTCCGACATAAACGGATCTCCCGGAATCAGGTTCATCAGAAAAAAGGTAATCGTAATAATCAGAAGCAAACTGAATACTGCCAAGCCGATCCTTTTTAAAATTTTTTGTAATAAATCCATTGTTCCGCCTCCGCTCTCCTATTTTTTGAAACATGCCACCTTGTGTCCGTCCGAACGCTGCGTAAATGCCGGAAAGGATTGCTGGCATTTCGGCTTTGCATACGGACACCGTGTATGAAACGGGCACCCGGACGGCGGATTGATCGGCGACGGGATCTCTCCCTCCAGCTTAATCCGCCTTCTTTTCTCACTCTCGCTTGGATCTGCAATCGGAACAGCCGACAATAGCATCTGCGTATAAGGATGCATTGGATGATTGCATAATTCCTCACTATCTGCCAATTCTACCAGATGTCCGAGATACAGTACCCCAATTCGGTCACTGATATGCTTCACTACCGCTAAATCATGGGCAATAAACAAATAGGTCAGTTCCTGCTCCTTCTGAAGCTTTTTCAGCATATTAATAACCTGTGCCTGAATGGACACATCCAACGCAGAGACCGGTTCGTCACATACAATAAACTCGGGAGATACGGCAAGCGCTCTGGCTATTCCGATTCTTTGACGCTGCCCGCCGGAAAATTCGTGCGGATAACGGTTATAAAATTCCAGATTCAGCCCCACCAGATTCATAAGCTCTAAAATCTTTTCTTTCCGCTCCATGCGGTTTTCATACAGACGGTGAATGTCCATTGCTTCTCCGATAATATCCGCAACAGTTTTTCTGGGATCCAGCGAAGCATACGGGTCTTGAAACACAATCTGCATTTTCTTCCGGTAATCATCCATTTTGACATGATTGATTTTCTCACCCTTAAAATAGATCTCACCGCCTGTCGGTTCATACAGCCGCAAAATCGTTCTTCCAAGTGTTGTCTTTCCGCATCCGCTCTCACCGACCAGTCCCAGTGTCTCGCCCTTCCTGATTTGAAAGCTGACATCATCAACGGCTTTCACAGATGTCTTTTTGAACATTCCCTGTTTAATTTCATAATATTTTCTCAGATTTTTGACTTCTAACAGAATATCATTGTCTTTTTTCATGCTTCTATGTAACCCGCCTTCCTGATCAGCCAACAGGCAGCCTCATGTCCGTCCGTCAGCCGCATCGCAGGCGGCTCCTGCTTTACGCAAACCTGCATACAGTACTTGCATCGCGGCGCAAACGGGCATTCCTCTTTTATATGCAGCATATTAGGCGGATTTCCCTCAATCGGAACAAGCTCCGCTAAGCGGTCATCATCCATCTTCGGTATGGAATGGAGCAATCCCTCCGTATAGGGATGCCGATGCTCGTAGAAAATCTGCCGCTTTTCACCGATTTCGACCATTTTGCCGGCATACATAACCAAAATCCGATCACAGATATCTGAGACAACTCCTAAATCATGTGTAATAAAAATAATTGCCATACCAAGCTTCTCTTTTAATTCCTTCAGCAAGTCGATAATCTGAGCCTGCGTTGTCACATCGAGCGCAGTAGTCGGTTCATCCGCAATTAAAATATCAGGACTGCAGCTCAAAGCCATTGCTATCATGGCTCTCTGGCGCATACCTCCCGAAAACTCGTGGGGATACTGATTAATTCTCTTCTTCGGGTTATTAATTCCTACCATTTGAAGCAGTTCTATCATTCGTTCTTTTCTTTGCTTTTTATCCAGCTCCGTATGCTTCTTCAATGTCTCCTCAATTTGAAAACCTATCGTAAACAACGGATCCAGCGAAGTCATCGGATCCTGAAAGATCATACTGATCCGATTGCCGCGCAGATCTGAAATTTCGGCTCCTGTCATGGATACAATATCTTTTCCTTCAAACAGAATCTGCCCGCCCTTTATTTTTCCGTTCCCTGGAAGCAGACGTAAAATGCAGTGGGAGGATACCGATTTTCCGCTGCCGGATTCTCCGACAATGCCCAGTACTTCCCCTTTTTTCAGCCGATAACTGATTTTTCGAATGGCCTGCACCTCTCCTTCTTTTGTATAGAAGGAAACCTCCAAATCCTTTATATCAAGCAATACTTCGGTATCCATATTCGATCTCTTCCCTTCCCGTTTACTCAAAATCAACCGGTACGCCCGCAATTCCTATACCGGCTGAATCCGACATTCGGATCCATGCCCCCTCGTATGCCGGGCCTCCCACATAGGGATCCATCCGGCAAAGAGCGGGACCGTCCAAATCGACAGCAGCAACGACTCCTCTTGCCGCCGCCAGATGTGCCGCCGCGCTGACAGAAATTTTACTTTCCAGCATACAGCCCAGCATACAGGAAACCCCATACATCTCAGCAAGTCCGCATATCTTTAATGCCTCATGAATTCCGCCGGTCTTCATCAGCTTTATATTAATCATATCCGCCGCATGCTCTTCCAGTATTTTCACTGCATCCATCGGACTAAATACACTTTCATCCGCAAGAATCGGTGTCAGAGTATGGTTTGTCAAATACTTCATCCCATAGAAATCATATGCATTTACAGGCTGTTCCACCAGTTCAATATCAAGCAGCGCATCTTCCAGTGCGCCAATAATTTTAACAGCCTCCTTCACAGTCCAGCCCTGATTGGCATCCACACGCAGTCTGACCTCTTCCCCCACCGCTTTGCGAATTTCCCTGATTCGTTCCACGTCTTTCTGTGCGTCATTCCCAACCTTGATTTTCAGAATGGAAAACCCATTGCTTACCGCCTTCCTGCTGTCCTCCACCATCTTCTCAACTGTATTTAAACTAATCGTAAGATCTGTTTCAATGCTCTTTCTATGTCCGCCCAAAACATGATACAGCGGGCGTTTAAGATCCTTTGCATATAAATCATAGAGTGCGATATCCACAGCCGCCTTTGCCGATGTATTCTTCTGAATACAATTGTTCAGCCTTCTCATGATCCCGTCCATATCTTCTATTTCCATTCCGCAGACAGCCGGCGCTATATAATCATGAATTGCTGTCCTGATCGATCCGATCGTATCCCCGGTAATGACAGCCGTAGGGGCAGCCTCTCCGAATCCTTCCAATCCGCTGTCGGTTTCAATACGGACAAGGACATCCTCAATGGAATCCACAGAGCGCAATGATGTCTTGAAAGGTGTCACTAACGGAATTTTAATAAGTCCCGTTTTTATTTTTGTAATTTTCATATTTATCCCCGCATATCTCTTTTTCCGTCAAAATTTGAAAAAATTCCCTGTGTAACAAAAAAAGAGGCTGCATAACGCACCTCTTTATGCACCTCTTTGTATAATATGATATACTATAGCACACCCCTGCCCGGATGTCAATTTATTTTAAGCCTGCCCTCCAATGCCAAATACTGGTCAAACACCAATCTGCTGATACGTGCACCGAAAACAACAGCCGGGTGATTCGGATAATACATTTGATCGCTGAAATTCTTATTCAACAAAATAATTACATAACTGCCATAAGGTGTTGTTACAATCCCGCCATCATTACGGCAGGCATCCATGCTGCCGCTTTTGGACGCAAATAAGATCAGCTCTCCTTCTCCATTATCCGGATCTGTAAAACAGGACGGCAGACTGCCTGTGAGCATGGAATTGTACTGCTGCTTCCTGCAAATATCCAGCATTTCTTCCGATGCTGCCTTATTGACCAGTGTTCCCCGCACCATTCCCTCAAACATCCTTGCATAATCCTCAGGCGTTGTCGTTCCCAGCTGAGAATACTGTTCAAAATGCAGAGAATGATGCAGCCTGGTGTTTTGACACCCCAGCTTTTTAATTACCGTATTGATTGCATCGATGCCCAGATAATCAATTAATAGGTTGGTTGCAACATTATCACTGACAATAATCATCAAAGTCGCTAAATTCTTCACCGACAATACAGTCCCAAGCTCCAGTGCAAAAAGCACACCGCTTCCTTCTGTGGCATGACACTGCTTATATTCCAGCATATCCTCAAGCGAACGGCTTCCTTCTTCCACCGCATCATACAGTGCCGCCAAAATAAATATCTTTATCGTACTTGCTGTTTCAAACGTTTCCTCCGCATGAATCCTTATGCAGTTTCCCTTAAAATCATTAATGTAAATTCCCATCGTGCCGTCATAGCTTTTTAGTTCGGCCCCGATACGTTTTTCAAGTGTAAGTCTTTCATCCATTTCACAACAGCTCCTTATAGACCCGCAGCACATTTTTATAAAAGACAGCCTCAATTTCACTTTCATGAAATCCCTGTCTGCGAAGTTCTTCCTCCAGCAAAGGAAGCTTACTGCAGTCCGTCAGCTCGGGTCCCCCTGTAATTCCGTCAAAATCAGAACCCAATCCGACGCAATCCATCCCGCCTGTATTCACAAGGTGGCGCACATGCTCAGCCATTTTACGGACAGTGCTTCTGCACAAGGTCTCCTGTTCCTTCCTCTCAGCCAAAAAGTCCGCATTGTAATTCAGTCCGATCACTCCGCCGCGCTGCGCCAGAGCCCTGATCATATCATCATCAAGATTCCTGCTGTGTCCGCATAATGCTCTTGCATTGGAATGACTTGCCACAAACGGTTTTTTTGTATTCTGCAAGACATCATAAAAGCCTGCATCTGATAAATGGGACACATCAATGATCATTCCAAGTCTCTCCATCTCCTCAAGAAAAACAAACCCCCGTTCCTTCAGCCCGCGTTTCTTCTCCGGATAAAAACGAAACTGTCCGCTGTCTTCTGGATCCTCTGTACAATTCGGGAATCCAAGCTCATTTTCATAATTCCAGACAAGCGTCATCATTCGTACCCCCATGCGATACAGGCTGCGCAGTAATTCCAGACTTCCCTTGCAGACACCGCCCTCTTCCACCGTAAGCATTGCCGATAATTTCCCCTGCTCCCGATTTTCTTCAATATCACGAAAGCAGCTTACCATACCAATACATGTGGCATGTTTTTCAATTTCCCGATAGAAAAGATCGCTGTATTTCATAAACGCTTCAAATGGATCCGCATGACGCTTTAAGTGTACAAACATCGCAAAATTCTGCAGCATATAATCTCCTGCCTGCAGTTTTTCCAAGTCGATCTGCAATGAATTATGAAGAAGATCTTCCTGCTTCCCTTCCTTTTGTCTGTCCCATAGCTCCGTAATTGTATCGCAATGCATATCTGCTGCTTTCAAATTCCCATTCTCCATTCCCTATCTGCTTTCCTTACTATTAACTATATGCATGGAATCAGCCTTGTGTCAAGTCTGCCCAATTTCCCTGTCTGTGCAGATAGCAAGCTTCACAGCCACTTCTTCTTTTTAAAAAACAGCAGCAGCCCTGTTACAATCAAAATACCTGCCGCAATAACTGCCTGGTATCCATATGCCCAAGAAAACTCCGGCATATGGAAGTTCATCCCATACCATCCGGCAAGCAGCGTCAGAGGCAGGAAAATCGTCGTAATCACCGTAAACAGCTTCATCAGCTCATTTTGCTGAATATCAATCTTTGATTGGTACGCTTCTCTCATCTGTGCAACATACTCCCTCAGGCTGCCGGCTTCGTTTAAATACCGCTCCAGCCGATTTCCGAGAATATGAAATCGCCTCGTATCGTCCGGCCCTAAAAGCCCATTATCATTCGCTTCCATTTCATCAAAAATGGCGGCCAGCTCTTCGTAATAACTTTTCAGTTCCAAAAGTGCCTTCCTAAATTCGATAATCTTCTGTAAATATTCCCTTCCGGAACCGGTAAGCATTTCATCCTCCGCATCCGTCACCGCCTTTTCAAAACGATCCAGATAAATTCGATCCCCCTTTAAAAGCCTTGCGAAAAAGCGGTATAGCAAGAGCGCATTATCCTCCTCTTCCTCCTCACGTTCTTCAGCGATAATCTCCTTTACCCGGTTAAGCATCCGCGAATCTCCGCAAAGAAAAAAGAGCTCCTTCCTGTTAAAATAAATGAACAACGGATGCGTTTCCCGTTCATCTGAAGAAATGTCATACCAATCAAACGCCATCACGCAAAACTCCTCAAACGCTTCGAAGTTTCCCATCTGCCCTTGCTTGATATATTCCAAAATATGCGGCTTAACATACGCTTCCAGCGTCTGAATCTGCTCCAAATAGAGTGTTTTTAACATTATTCTTTCCTCTGCCGGATTAACGGTGAAATTTCCTATAGCTCATTTTACATCAAATATTTACACTTTGAAATAGAAAATATAATGTTTTATTTAAATCGGGGATGCGGACGTTTTCTTGACTTTCTGAAAACAGTATACTAAAATTTAGGCAGTATGTATGTTGTTTTAACAACAGAACAAGGAAACCTGAATTTTGTTGTTTTATTTAATCGAGGATAAAAAGATGCCGACTGTTACCTTGATCATTCCGATCTATAATGCAGAAAATTATTTGCGCCGCTGCTTAAACAGCGCGATGGAACAGACCTATCAGGACATGGAAATATTACTGATGAACGACGGAAGCACAGACGGCAGTCTGGAAATTTGCCGTGAATATGAACGAATGGACAGCCGTTTCCGTGTGATAGACAAAGAAAATACGGGTGTCTCGGACACAAGAAATCAGGCAATTGCGCTCGCGGGCGGCAAATATCTGCAATTTCTGGACAGCGACGACTGGCTGTCACCCGATGCCACGGAAATGTTCGTCTACTTTGCTCTCAAGCATGATTGTGACCTCGTCATCGCCGATTTTTACCGGGTGGACGGCGCCGTTTTTACTGAAAAACAGCATATCCGGGAGCGCGGTCTTCTGACACGCGAACAGTTTGCGGAATATATGATGGAGAATCCTGCCGATTTTTATTACGGTGTTTTGTGGAACAAGCTGTTTCGCAAAAGCATCATCCTGCAGCATCAGCTTTATATGGATACGGAACTGAGCTGGTGTGAGGATTTTTTGTTCAATCTCTCCTATATCCGCCATGCTGAGCGGTTTACAGCCATTCAGACACCGATCTATTATTATATGAAACGCAAGGGCAGTCTCGCAAGCACCGACTGGAAAAAGGCAAGTGTTGTCAAATTCAAGTTCCGTCTGCTTGAGGTGTACAAGGATCTCTATCAAAGCATGGGGTTGTATGAAGAAAATAAAATGCAGATCAACGCATTTGCCGTGGCATTTGCAAAAGATGGAAATGTTGCGGGACGTCTGAGCAAAAAAAGGATAAAACTTGATGAGGAAGATTACATAGAAGAGGTTCCGACCGGCTATACGCGGGTAAAGCATACGTTTGCACCTGTCTTTGACGAGCATTCCCGTGTTCTGATTTTAGGAAGCTTTCCTTCCGTTAAATCACGGGAAGGGAATTTCTATTACGGCCATACGCAAAACCGTTTTTGGCAGCTGCTGTCCCGCCTGACAAAGGAAGCTATGCCCGAAACGATCGAAGAAAAAAAGGAACTGCTGCTCAAACATGAGCTTGCTATTTGGGATGTCGTAGCTGCCTGTGATATTAAGGGATCGAGTGACAGCAGCATTCGCAATGTCATCCCAACCGACTTAAATAAAGTACTGCGTGCCGCCAATATCAAAAAAATTATCGCTAACGGCGATAAGGCTTATAAGCTCTATGAAAAATACTGTAAGGAACAGACCGGACGGGAAATCGTCAAATGTCCCTCCACAAGTCCTGCCAACGCCCTGTTTTCCCTGGAAAAGCTGGAAGAAGCCTGGCGCGAAGAACTTTTTGAGGTGCCTAAACCCCTGTCCCGTCAAAAGCGGGAATGAAGCTCTCCTTCGCTGCGTTTCCTTCCTGTATAAATGCATTTTCCAGGCCAAGAGAAATCGCCTCATTTACAACAGAATCATATTCACGTTTCGTAACTCGGCGTGTAAGCTCCGGGTATCTGTTTGCCGCTTCTCCTTTGAGGAGCGGTGTATACTGGCTCATAATACTGATATAAACAGAATTCCCATATGTTTCATAAAGATACTTAAGGATTCGCTTTGCCGCCTTCGTCTGCCCCGGCAGTACGAGGTGGCGTATCAGTACGCCCTTTATCATCAAACCGTTTTCATCAAATACCGGCCCTCCCGCCTGACGGTGCATTTCTGCAATGGCCGCGGATGCCACAGTAAAGTAATCCGGCGCATTTGAATAAAGTGCTGCAGCCGTTTCATCAATATATTTTATATCCGGCAGCCAGACATCAATCAGCCCCTCGAGACGCTTCAGCGTATCAACCAGTTCGTAGGAGCCTGTATTATATACGACCGGAATGTGAAGTCCTTTTTCCTTTGCATATAGCAGGGCCGGAATGAGTGCATCAATGTAATGTGCGGAAGTCACAAGATTAATATTATGTGCTCCCTCATTCTGAAGCCTCAAAAAAATGTCCGCCAGCTGCAGCGGCGTCATCTCGATACCTGCCGCTCCATCTGAGATCTGCCTGTTTTGACAATATACACAGTGCAGAGCGCAGCCCGAAAAGAAAACCGTCCCGGAACCGTTCGTACCGGAAATGCATGGTTCTTCCCATTCATGGAGAGCCGCACGCGCCACCTTTATCCGCTCATAAACCCCGCATATGCCCGTTGTTACAGCCCTGTCCGCACCGCACCGGCGCGGGCAGAGCATACATCCTGTGTTTTCTTTCATTTAATTATCCCTGCGGTAAGAACTGTTTATAAATCGCCACATGGTCATAAATACAGCGCCATGCGCTGTTCGAATTCACCGTTACACAAATATATTCATTCCCGTCGGCATCCAGAGCAATGCTTGCCGAACAGTTGCCCGACTGCGCCACGTACCCTGTCTTGCCGCACAGCACCTCTCCGCCGCTGTCCTTATCCTCAATGCGGCGCAAAAACCAGTTGGAAACCGTAATTCCATCCGGATGCTGCTCCGTCGAAGACGTCGTATACGTATGCGCCGACAGCACCTCCCGGCACAGCTCATTGTCAACAGCCGCTGAAAGAATCATTGCCATGTCATAAACTGTGCAGTAATGATTTTCATCATAAATGCCCACGACGTTTGTGAAATGTGCTGTTTCGGAAAGCCCAAGCTCGTAAAGCTTTTGATTCATCAACTCCACAAACGCCTCCTGAGAGCCGGCTACATAGGTTGCAAGCCCGATTGCGGCATCTGCACCGGAGGGCAAAATCGTACCGTAAAACAAATCCCGTACCGTAACGGTTTCATTTTCTGCAAATCCAACAATGCTGCAGTCATTCGTATAACTGTAATCAGTAATATCAATCGTGATCGTAAACGTATCGTCCAAATTTTCCACCTGCTCGGCAGCTACTAAAATAGTCAGAATCTTTGTCATTGATGCCGGATTAATGATTGTTTTTGCATCCCTTTGCGCAACAATTTGATTCATACCCTTATCGATCAAAATCGCCTGACTGCTGATCACATCCTCTCCAAGCGATGCAGTCGCATCCGTTGCCTCCGCATAATAGACCGGAAGTGCCGGCTCTTCTTCTGTTTCTGCATCCTCTGCCGGCTGCTCCGCTTCATTTTCCGACACACTTTCCATTCCTGCTGCCCGGATTTCCAGACCTGTGTTCTCCGTCTCTGCAGCAGATATTTTTTCCGGCTCAAGATCCGAAGCCGCCGCGGACTTATGAAATAAATTCCTAAATCCAAAAATAAAAATCAGTACAATTGCAGTCCCCATAATAAACGGAACTGACTTTCTAAAAAGCATTCGCAGCAAACGCTGTTTCTGCTTATTCCTCCGCATTTCTGCCATACGCTGTGCGCGGCGGCTTCGGCGTATGCGCGCCTGTTCGTCCTCGTCCTCATCGTATAATTCTTCCATTTATTTACTCCCTGTATTTGCTTCTGATATCAGTGATAATCCTTTCTGTCTGTTCAATACAAAAAATGGCGGCATCAATATCCTGCCGAAACAAACAAATAGAACCTCCTTTTGGAAGTTCTATCTGTATCCATTTATTATATTATAAACTACTTTTATGAAAAAGTATACCTATATCTTGACATCCAATAAATTCTATAACAATATTTAGTAAATTAAGAGAGCTCTTTTAGCATATCCATTGGGTTTTCTTCGGCATTCACTTTAGAAAATGCTTTTGCTATCATTCCCTCCTCATCGATCAGATAGGTCGTCCTGACAACACCCATTGACTTTTTGCCGTACGCATTTTTTTCCTGCCATACGTCATATGCCTGAATCGCTGTTAATTCCGGATCAGACAGCAGCGTAAAGGAGAGATGATACTTTTGAGCAAATTTTTTATGGGAATCCACCGAGTCCTTGCTGACTCCTAAAACAACCGCACCTTTTTCCATAAAATCGGGATACAGTTCTGAAAAGTTACATGCCTGCTTTGTACAGCCCGGTGTATCGTCCTTTGGATAAAAATATAAAACCACCTTCTGACCTTTATAATCGGAAAGGGAAATCTCCTTTCCATCCTGATTGGGCAGCGTAAATGCGGGTGCCTTACTTCCTGTTTGCAGCATACGGTTTCCTCCTTCAATAGTGAGCAAATTGATTTCGCTTCAGTTAAATCCCCCGTATCCGGGAGATGAATAACATATGTCGTAATCAGTATAAATCATAGAAAGACAGAATGCAAGCCGGAAGCAGAATAGCAGCTTTTTAATAGTAATCCCCATAGTCGTCATACGACTCCTCGTAATAGTCGCCGGGATCGCTGTATTCCTCCTCATAATAATAATCGCCCGGATCGCTGTATTCCTCCTCGTAATAGTAGTCGCCGGGATCACTGTATTCCTCCTCATAATAATAATCGCCCGGATCGCTGTAAGGATCATAATCATAATAATCGTCATAGTAGCTGTAGTAATCCTCCGCATACCAATCACCATATTCATCATAGAAGCCCCAGCTGCCGTCCTCATCCCATGACCAGCTCCACCAGTTTCCATCCGTATAATAATTCCAGTCCGGCTCATAAAATGCCGAATCATAGGTACTGTAATCAAAGTCATAATCCCATGCGTAATAGTAGTAGGGCAAATATACCCATTCCACAACCGGCTGATAGGTTTTCTCAGCAGCCTTTGCAGGCTTGGCTTCCGGATATTTTGTTTCATAGGTTGCCGTTTTTGCCTCCTGGTTGACACTTGTCGGTGTCAGAACATTCATAGACGAAAACACATTCGTAATCAGCTCCGCATCCTCATCGGTACAATCCATTGCAAACTCCACATCCAGCATATAAAGGGAAGAGTTGACAATTGCGGTAGCAAAAAATCCCTGAACTGCGCCCCCCTCCTCATCCGGTATTGTATAAGTGCAATGCTTTGCGCGTTCACCGAAGATCACACCATCCTTGACTTCCTGGGGAACCCCATTATTACTTTCAAGAACAGCCGGAATCAGCTCCGCAGTTGCCCCTAAATTCTGAATACCCGGTATAAAGGAAACACCGACCTGTGCAAAGCCGTCGGGTGTAGCTATCATGACCGTATCACCCGTATCTTCAATCACACAGTCCTCATTCACAAGCATCTCCATCATCAGTGTCTGACTCTGATACAGCTCACTGACCTCGGTAGAAATGATAACCGGCGCAGCCTCCTCCTCAACCTTAAGTCCTTGATTAAGTCCCTGGTTTTCAGCCTCTACCGCATCCTCTTTTCCGCAGCCGACAAACAAAAGGAGCATTCCCGCTGTCAGCAGCAGCAATAATATCTTCTTTTTCTTCTCCATCATCCTATCCTCCTCATCCTAAATTACAAAATCGCACAAAAAAATCATTATATCATTATAATACTATGACTTACTTTGTATGTATCCCCCCATTTTGGGGGGTGATTTATCCAGGCATCAAAATTCCACTCCAGACAACTCGGATTTTGCGTGAATATTCAGCTTACTGTAGATTTTCTTCAAGGCACTCCTGACGGTGGACTCCGTAATGAAAAGCGTTTCCGAGATTTCTCTCGCACTTAAGCGTTCTTTCGCGAGCAGCGCAATATCGCGCTCTCTGGGTGTCAATGGGGATTTGGAGCGGTTGAGCTTCTTCCTGATCGCCTTCATTCCGGCCTCCTGCCGTCCTGCGAGCCCGATCACCTGATCAAGCGCCTCTTTGTAAGAACCCGTCCGGGCAAATTCCAAAAGCGGCAGTAATGCTTCCCCATGTTCGGCAAACGGCAGATAAACCTGATCGGGAAGTGCCATCGCAAGCGCTCTGGATAATGTTTCCTGTGCTTCCCGGTGCTGCCCCTGTGCATGCCGGGCAACCGCAAGGTAAATCAGATGGTAGACCTGCGGAAGCAGATAATTCATTTTTCCCGACAGCCCTATCATCGGTTCCGACAGCCCATACAGCTCGTTATATTGTTTGTTTAATAATAACTGCTTGGCATACAGCACGTTTCCCTGCGGCAATGCCGGTGCATAGAGTACTTTCTTAATGCTCTCCGGATCATACAGCCAGCCCTCCATCTCCTTCGTATCTCCAAGCGTGAGAGAAAGCGATGCCCTGCAAAGCTCCGCGATGCGCAACAGAAACCGTTCCGGCCTGGCATCGGTATACCGTCTCATATTTTCCAGAGCCGCACGATACCGTTCCTCATCGCCCCGCAGCATCGCAATACGGGCCAACAGCAGCTCCGCGCAGATACAAAGGGCTGTCTGACGCTGCTCGCTGCCCAGATAAATGGTCTTGTGGCAGAGCGCCTCTGCTTTCGCATCCTCTCCTCTGAGCAGCATGGCTTCGGCGCGCATGACGCTGTCTGCGCCGGTGCCATGTCCTCTTGCCAGCTTCGAATAATACGGCATACATTCGTCCATATAGCCCAGCTCTTTTTCCAGTTCTCCTGTTTTGCTCCAATACATTGTCAGGACAGAAATATTCATAAAGGTCCACGGTGTCGTCGGCAGCAAAAACCGGCTTGGACTGTCCAGATGCTTCATCGCCTCTTTATGCCCTTCACTCATTTTCTGAATATCATTATAAGCGGTAAAGGAAGTGAGCAGCGCAAATTCCCCCTTGATCCGATGAAGCTCCTCCTCACCGATTCCCTCCGGCATTTCAATGACAGAAGCAAGCAGGCGGCTCAGCTTTCCAAAGGGTGCATACCAGCCTCCCATAAACAGCTGGAATGCAAAGCCGATTGTCGTCATCGGATGTCTGCGCAAAATTTTTTCCGGGCAAACCTGTACGAGTTCCGCAATAAATTCCAAAATTGCTTTTTCTTTTTGATTGTTGAGATATACAGAATCAAAGGGCAGTGATAAAATAGCTTCAAAGTCTGAAACCTCATAATAAAAGCGTGCCGCAGGATAGTACTGAGCCGAAGCGGCACAGGCATTCCCTGCTCTGTGCAAAATAATCTTCTGAAATTCCTCCGGCTGATGGTTATAAAAGCGGTTCCGCAGATAATCCTGAAAAATGCTGTGCATATAATAGAGATCTTTTTCCGGAAAATAGCGGATAAAGCTGTTATTTTCCAGCTGCTTTATAATATAATCGGGCAGCAGTTCTTCTTCCATCATCATCTGAGCCTGCTTTGTCGTAAAGCAGTCAAGCACAGATACGGACATGAAGAATTTCTTTTCCTCGGTTGAGAGCTTGTTCCAGACGGCGATTTTAATCAGCTGCTCGATATCCCCCGTATGTTCAATCATCCCTCTCTGCTGATAATTGAGCATCTGCAGCCGGATCGCGGCCACCCAGCCCTCCGTGCTGCTAAAGATGCTTTCCAGTTCCCCCTCCGAGAGTGTTAAGCCGAACATCCGAAAATAGACACGAATCCCCTCTTTATCAAACATGAGGTCGTCATGACCGATCTGATAAACATTTGCATGATGAACCGTATCCTCCGGCTTTTCTCCGAACGGCTGCGTAATAAAAATCATGTGCAGCCTGTCGTTGCCATGAACGGAAAAGGCGTTTATCATCTGGCGTTTGAGTTCACTCGTAAAAAGCTGATAATTATCAATTACAAAAAATGTTTCGCTCTGGCAGCGAATTTTACGCAAAACGAGCACAAGGTCCGCCAGACTGTCCGGCGTCGGAGGCCCAAGCTTTTTCAGTTCCTCGGAGGCCGCACTGTCTACTTCCAAAAACAGCTCACAGATACCGTTCCACGTTTTGGCGGGAGCCTCACCCATACACGTATACCAGCATGTGCGGATCGGCGTACCGGCATACTCCTTCAGATGCTCCCGCACAACAGTCGTTTTCCCATAACCGGACGGCGCCTCCACAACCGTCAATGGATATTTGTCAATTCCGTTGACCCTCATTCTCAATTGTTTCGAAAAATAATACAGCTCATTGATATCCTTTTTTCCTCTTGGCATAGAACTCTCCTGTTTATTTTGATAGGCATGTTGCATTCATAATTTTATAATAGACTAATTTATGGAAGATTTCAACATAAAGGAAATTCACCTTTTTATGATGTAAACCGACATGAACTTACAAATTTTTTAAATTTTAATTGCCAGTGTCTCCCTGAAATGTTATAATTAAGTTGTATTTGTTACTATTTTTACAACATATTAAAATATATGGGGGATATGCGAATGTTCAAACACCTATCAATCAGAAGTAAACTTCTTATTATTGTATTGCCCATGACAATTGCACTGTGTGCACTGCTGCTTCTCTTCTACAGGACAGTCAATTCCACTTACGGGGAAAGCAAAGAAATTTTTTACAACAGCCTCTATTTAACACATTCTACACTGTTGAGCAGCGACAGGGATTTTTACCAGGCCCTCGAAACAGCCGAACGGATCAATTCCATGAGAAAGGGCGCCGAGACAATATCGCCCGAACTGTATGATACTTACAAAGAAAATGCGCAGCAGGCAACGGATAATGCCAATCAGCTTCTCGAATATTTGTCAGATAAACCCCAATTGTTGAATTTTTATACGCCGCACAACCTCTTTGTACTGATTAACGGCTCCGAAGCAGCCGAAGATCCGAATGGGTTTTTGCAAAAAGATAAAACCATTCAAATGCTTTTGGATGATTTCAATACGAATTTTGCCGCATGGCAGGCAGCCTATAATCCGGAAACGGGCGAGGGCGATTATAACCTGATGATAAATTCCTTTGACGCTGCAAGGACGTGCCTTGATGAAATGCAGGATTTACTTACGCTCTACAGCGATTACAGTGCGAAACAGCTTGAAACTTCTATACGAAGCAATCTGATTCAGGTGACCATAGGATCGGTCTGTCTAATTTTTGTAATTCTTATTATTGCCATGATCACAATTCATTATTTAAGAAAACACATCAATCTTATTACGGACAGCATGAACACGCTGGCTGCAAAAAATCTTGCTCAGCAGCCCCTTTTGTTAGACAGCAGGGATGAACTTGGTAAATTATCTGTTTCATTTAATACTGTACTTGCTTCCTTTCAGGAAATCGTTGGTCAGATTGTGGGGGCTTCAGCGGAAATCAGCAATTCTGCCCAGACCATGGTCCGCAGCACCGATGAAGTGAGTGTGGCTACCGGTGAGATCGCAAAAGCAATCGAAGAGATCGCTGGCTCCGCCACCTCGCAGGCTACCGATACAGAAAAATCCGCGGCGGAAATCAGCAATCTGGAACAGGCAATTGAAAGGAACGCAGAGGGTGGTGAGCTTCTTTTAAAGGCCTCCAAACAAATCAACAAGGCCAGTATGGAGGGCCTTAGAGTCGTCAATGTGCTGTCGGAGGTGAATGAAGGCAGCCAGAACATCTTTTTCGGCATTCTGGATGTGATTGATAAAATCAATTCCAGTGCAGACCGGATCGGCGAGGCCAGTACACTGATTTCAGAAATTGCAGAACAGACCAACCTGCTTTCACTGAATGCCAGTATCGAGGCCGCAAGAGCCGGCGAAGCCGGGAAGGGATTTGCCGTTGTGGCCGATGAAATCCGTAAGCTGGCGGAGCAGTCCTCCCAGTCTGTCGGCACAATCAATGAAATGTTAAAGGAACTGCAGGATAATGCTTCCCTTGCAAAGAATCAAAGTAATGCGGTCAGAAATACGATACAGGAGCAGACAAGAAGCGTGGATGATACAAAAGGCAACTATATTGCAATCGCAGACAGCCTCAAGATTATCGATGCCCAGTCTGATTCCCTAAACCAGATTAATGAGCAGATGAGTACAAGCTGCGGCAACGTTGTTTCCCATATCAGCAACCTTTCCGCCAGTGCGCAGGAAAATGCCGCCACCACGGAAGAAACCTCCGCGGGTTCCGAAGAAATCCTCGCTTCGATGGTTTCCATCGCAGAAGTCAGCAGCAATGTAAACAGCCGCATCAAGGAGCTGCAGGAGCTTGTTGCAGGATTTAAAACGATGTAATAATTATTTGGAAAATGGCGCAAATGCAGCACAGCTTTTGTTCGGCGTACACAGCTGGGCAAAAAAAAGCAACCGATACCGGTTGCTTTTTATATACTACTCTGTAACAATTTTTTTAGCATTCACAAGCAGACGAAATACCTGTTCCACAGCAGCACTTAGATTTTTTTCTGTTTTCACACTGTCCATCGCTTCTTGAAGAGAAGTCGCTTCCCGAATAATCGGAAAAAACGCGTCAATCCCATGCGAATTGCATACTGCTGCTGTTTCCGATACAGCGCCCGAAAAGGCTATCACCAGCTTTCCGTATTTCTGCGCAATACCGGCCACTCCAATAGGCGCCTTTCCCATTACCGTCTGCGCATCCAGCCGGCCTTCTCCTGTAATTACAACATCTGCATCTCTTATATATTTTTCTAATTCTGTTTCCTCCAGAACAATTTTTATACCGGACTCCAATACCGCGTTAGTAAAGGTCGAAAATGCAAAGCCCAGTCCGCCTGCCGCTCCGGCACCTTCTTCGTCCGCATTAGCCGCGGGATATTTTCTTTTGACTAAGGAAGCATAATTTGAAAGCCATTGATCCATTTGCTCAATCATATGAGGAGTTGCCCCCTTTTGAGGACCGAACACTGCACTGGAACCTTCTTTGCCGCACAATGGATTAGTTACATCACATGCAATGCGAAAGGAGCAATCCTTCAATTCACGTACTACCCCTTCTTCCTTAATCTCTTCGATCTCTTCCAGTCCCCTTGCACCAAACGGAACCTGCCTGCCATTTTTATTCAGTACTTCATACCCCAATGCCTGAAGCATGCCGATACCGCCGTCATTGGTTGCGCTGCCGCCTATTCCAACTATAAAATGCCGGCATCCGTTTCGTATTGCATCTATAATAAGTTCGCCTACACCATAGGTTGTTGTATATAACGGGTTCCTGTTTTCTTCCTCTATTAATGTAATACCGGCAGCTCCTGACATTTCAATAATTGCAGTATGGCTCTCCTCAACAATCCCATAAATACAATCGACGCGTTCTCCTAAAGGACCTGTTACCGCCGCATGAACCAGTCTTCCATTCATTCCCTGGGTCAATGCTTCAACGGTCCCCTCTCCGCCATCTGCGAGCGGTCTAACAATCATATCCGCATCTTCTAAAACATTTTTAATTCCTTTTACAATTGCATTTCCTGCATCAATTGAATTGAGACTGCCTTTCAAAGAATCAATTGCTATCACAACCTTCATCATATTAACCGCCTATTTCACATCATTTACAGAGTTTATTATAGTTCCCATCTGATAGCTTCTCAGATTATCAACCGCAATATCCATCAATCGCTGTCTGCTTTCCTTAGGCGCCCACGCGATATGCGGCGTCAAAATACTATTTTCACAGGCAAGAAGCGGGTTGTCCTCCCGAATCGGCTCCGTTGAAACCACATCGCAGCAGGCAGCGTATACCTTTCCGCTTTTGAGCGCATCTGCAAGAGCGTCTTCATCAATGAGAGGACCACGGCTCGTATTAATCAGAATCACACCATCTTTCATTTTTTGAATACTTTCCTGATTAATAATTCCCTTTGTAGCATCAAACAGCGGACAATGAAGCGAAATCACATCGGATTCTTCAAATAATTTTTCTAAAGAAACATATTCAGCAATTTCTTTCCCTGCTGCCGTTTCATAACTGTCATACGCCAGTACCTTCATACCAAATGCTTTTGCAATTTGACCCGTCAGCTGTCCGATTCTTCCAAATCCGAGAATTCCCATTGTCTTCCCTGCCAACTCAATCAGCGGCGATTTCCAATAGCACCAATCCTTATTGTTACTCCATTCTCCCATTTTTACTGATTCAGAATGTTCCGCTACATGATGGCAAACCTCCAGAAGCAGAGCAAAAACCATTTGAGATACTGCCGTTGTCCCATATGTCGGTATATTGCATACCGGAATATTTCTTTCTTTGGCAGCCTGAATATCCACGACATTATAGCCTGTTGCCAGCACGCCGACATAGCTTATGTTTTTGCACTTTTTAAATACTTCCGAACTAAGCGGCGTCTTATTCACTATAACAGCATCCGCATCACCGATTCTTTCAATTACCATAGATTCCGGTGTCCGATCATATACTGTTAAATTACCCAGCTCCTCAAATCCATTCCAGCTCAAATCTCCGGGATTTTCCGTATAGCCATCCAAAATTACTATTTTCATACCTCGTATCCTCTCTTACTAAATTGCTAAATCTGTGGTGCATCTGGGTGAAGCATTGTTGCTATCACTTTATTCAATATATCATCATTCCAAATATTTTTCCAGTCTTCACGCATAACCAGACGGTTCCCCAATCCGATCGCTACCTTACATGCATCTGAAACGGGTGGATTGCCCGGGATATACCCAAGAAAATTTGCCGACAAATTATAAATATGCCCTGTCAGAAAAGAAACCGCAGCGTCTTTAGGGATTCCTCTTTTCACGGCTTCCTCAACGGTCTCAGCCATGGCATAAAGACAGGTTGCCCCCAAAAGTTCTACTAATGTCGGCTCCAAAAATGCAATCTGCTCTGCTGTCATCACATAAGCATGCTCCACAGGTGCAAACATCTGCTTTGCCACTTCAACACACTGTGCAAAGCGAACATCATCCCCTTGAATCTTTGACATGACAATATCCTGTTTTCCACCGCAGCCGCCAAATCTATCCTGACGAGCCTCCGCCGTATCCTGATCCAGAAAATAAGAAGGATGACAGGGATGAACCACGCCAAAGGTACAATCATCTCTCAGTGTCAATTCCTTCGCAACAGCTGCCGCAGGATCAAGAATGAGAAACCCGGTGCCGCTTCTTAATTTAGGAACATAAACTGCAGACAGCTGTCCAATCAACGTATCCGGCACAGCGAATACAACAACATCTGATTTTTCCAGCGCTTCCTCTACCGGAGTTACAGCAAACCCCCGTTCTTGTATGCTCTTAATTCCACCCTCTGAAACTTCCACTAACAGCAATTCAAATTTTTCAGAAGCCAGTGCGAGATTATTGCTTGTCCTTGTTCCCATTTTTCCGCCCGCACCAATCACACTTACAATTATCTTACTCATATCGTTATCCTCTTTTCCGTTTACAATGTCTGAAACAGTTCCTTTGCCGCCGCTGCTATCTGTTCTGGTGTAAATCCATAATAATCTGCCAATTCTTTAGCCGGTCCGGATTCACCAAACGTATGTAACCCTATACGCACCACTCTTTTAGGATCATTTTCAACAACCAGACGACTGATATAGGCCCCAAGTCCGCCATTCACATTATGATCCTCTATCGTTACAATTGCTTTGCAGCTTCTGATTGCCTCAATAATTTTATGATTATCAGGAGCATTTATTTTGTTTATATCTCCTACCGTCACACCAATCCTGCACTCTTTCAAAATTTCCGCCGCCTTTAATACTCTATCCAGTACAAAGCCGCTTGATAACAGTAAAATATCCGTACCGCTTTTGTCTAATAACGTAATCCCATCTTTACTGAAAGGTGTTTCTTCGGAAAATACATCCGGTTCTCTGCCGCTTCCTGCTCTTATGTACACCGGTCCCGGCGTCTGATAGGCTTCTATCACTGCTTGATAAGTCTGGGTTGCATCTGCCGGCGTAAAGATGGTTATATTGGGAATGTTTGATAAGATACCGATATCTTCATAGAACTGATGTGTAACACCTTCTCTTTCTCCTCCGATAAGTCCGGCATTAATTCCCAAAAACTTTACATTTAAATTGGGATACGAAACAAATGTCCTCATTTGTTCACATGCTCTCATTGTTAAAAAACCTGCATAAGTCCCTACAAACGGAATCAGACCCGAAGCTGCTAAACCTGCAGCTGTATCTACTGCTCCCTGCTCTGCAATACCAGTTTCTATATACTGATTTGGAAATTGTTCTGCAAATGAAGTCGCTCTCATTGCTTTTAATGAGTCGGGAGATACAAACATGATTCGGTTATCTTTCGCGGCCAGATCAATCAGTGCCTGTGCAAAAGCTTCTCTTGTTCCTTTATATACTCTCATTGTTCTGCACCTCCCAGATTTTTTACTGCCTCTTCGTATTGATCATTCGTCGGTACACCCTTATGCCATGCATTATTATTTTCCATATAGGATACGCCTTTGCCCTTCACACAATCGCAAACAATGACATTGGGCTTATCCTTCTGCCTCTTTGCGGTATCAATCGCATTCTTTATGGCTGCTATATCATTTCCGTCAATTTGCTGCGTATACCACCCGAAGCTTTCAAATCGCTCACTTACATTATTGCTGCCGATTGTATCTTCTACACTGCCGCCGCTCTGCCATCCGTTCTTATCCACAAATACAATCAAATTACCCAATCTGTGTGCCGCCGCCGTATTGACTCCTTCCCAACAGACACCTTCCTGTAATTCTCCGTCGCCAACGATGACAAATACATTGTAGTCTTTATTTTTGTACTTGCCTCCAAGAGCCATTCCCGCCCCAATTGCAATTCCATTACCAAGTGAACCGGATGTCATATCAACACCCTTTGTTTTGTTCATCACGGGATGACCTTGAAACTTCGATCCAAGCGCTCTCAACTCAAAATCTTCTACCGAAGTTCCAAAATATCCTCTTTCTGAAAGTGCGGCATAATAAATCGGACAGGCATGTCCTTTTGATAAAATAAATCTGTCTCTGTCTTCCCATGCAGGTTCCTCAGGGCGAATTCTCATTTCATCAAAATATAGAACGGTTACAATATCGGCAATTGACAAAGCCGGACCCGGGTGCCCGTCTTTCCCTTTATACACCATATCAACTGCTGTCATACGTAATTTCTTAGCTATTTTTTCAAGCTCATTAGTATTCATGATTACCCTCCTTGCTTTCTTTGTAAATAAAGGGTATCATAATTTTTTTTTTAATAGGATAGAATATCAAGTTCAGAATATGGATTTTTATGCATTTATCGATTAATTGCTCTCAACCGGCGGTCAATATCCTTTTGATTTTCTAACGGAATTGATGTAAATGGAATATTCATAAGCTCCTTCAATGTCGAAAGCTCCTTTTGAAAAGGAATCTTAATAAATTTACTCAAAAACTGCTCTGTCACTATGCTTCTTGCTTCCTCATCAGACATCAAATCTTCCATTGAACTGTCAATACTGTATGATTTCGCAAAACGTTTCTGTGATAGATAGGAAAATTCATAGCAGCCTGCAGTCAATTCTATCAGGATGCCCTCCTGTTTCCATTTTGCCGTTGTCTTTATGCTTTGCTCTAACTTCTCAATTTCACTTTCAGGTGCATAGGGCAGCAACAACTCCGCCGTTGTATCAAATGGTATGCTTACCTTTATTGTCAGTTTTCTTCCATCTTCATCCAATCTCCATTCACTGCATACGGTCCCCGCTGCTGTATGCACTTTGCCGCGGGCATACTGCAGCGCGTAACTCGGTCTTGGATAAATGCGTATTTTTTTAAATCCCGGCTTTTCTTCCACAGGCTGTATTCCGAGCATATTGCGATACATCCATTCCACAATTGCACCATAGGAATAATGGTTTAACGAATTCATTTCTGTTCCGCTGATTTTTCCATCCGGCAGCACGGAGTCCCATCTTTCCCAAATCGTAGTGGCCCCCATCAGCACTTCATAAAGCCATCCGGGATACCCCTTTTCCAACAGCAGATGATATGCGATGTCATTCATCCCATTATCGGAAAGAACCCTGCAAAGAAACGGCGTGCCTACAAATCCCGTATCAAGATGGTAATTATTTTTTATTAATTTGTCTTTTAAACCCTGTTGGATGCGTTCCACTGCATGAGCAGGAACCAATCCCATATAAAGCACCAATACATGCGCCGTTGTTGTATTGACTGCCAATCGTCCCGAACCGGTGAAATATTCCCGTATAAAAGCTTTTTGTATTTTCTTTAATAATTTTTCATATTTTTCTTCATCCTTTTTCTTATCAAGAACTTTTGCCGCTTTCACAAGAATACTGGTTGAATAATAATAATATGCCGAAGAAATTAATGCATTCTCCGTCGCACCGTAGACGCCTCCCTTCACTTTCCCATCCAGTGCCAGCCAGTCACCATAATGAAAGCCCGTTTTCCACAGGTGCGTATTTCCATCATTCAAATCCTGGGTTCTCATGTAAGTAACCCATGCCTTCATACTATCATATTGTCTTTCCAAAATTTCAGAATCTCCGCTATGTAAGTACACATTCCATGGTATTACGGTTGCGGCATCTCCCCAGGCTGTTGCGTTTTCTCCTATGTAATGTCCGGAAGGCACTACATTTGGAACCCCTCCATTTTTTCTTTCTTGTTCTCCGCTTAAGTCTCTGCCATATTTACGATAAAAAGCATAGGCATCCATATTAAACAGCGCTGTTCCGCTAAAAATTTGTGCATCACCGGTCCAGCCCATGCGTTCATCCCGCTGTGGGCAGTCAGTCGGTACATCCAGGAAATTCCCTTTCTGTCCCCATTTTGCATTCCGGAACAATTGATTTACCAAATCATTTGAGGTTTCTATCCATCCCGTCTCCTCCATATCCGAGTAAATTACGAGACCGCAAAAATCCGCCTTGTTTATTTCCCCTTCCCATCCTGATATTTTCACATAGCGAAAGCCATGAAATGTAAAATACTCTCTTACCTCTCGTTCTTTTCCATCAGAATAGTACACAAATTCTGACTTTGCTGTTCTCAGATTGTCGCGGTAGAAATTCCCTTCCTGCAAGATTTCACCAAATTGAAATACAATCTTTGCTCCCTTCGGCTGCGCAGAACGGAAGGAAAGCCATCCAACCATATTCTGCCCCATATCCAACACAACTTCACCCTTCGGCGTATACAAAATATCAATTGGCTGAAGCTTCTCCTGTACTCTTATTTTAGGGCTTAGGCGGGGTTTTAGTTTTTTCTTGTCAAGCGCAATTATTTCCGTTTCATATCGTTCGCTTGCATCAATCAGCATATTCTGTGTTTCCCCGCAATAGATACCGCTGTTAATTACAAAATGCCTTTTTGCCTGCCATTTTGTATTTGTTACGATCTTTTCGCTTGTGCCGTCCGTATAAGAAATTATCAATTCTCCGATACATGCCAGTCTGTCACCATAGTTTTCATACTGCACACGTAATCCAAAATTACCCTTATACCAACCGTCCCCGAGCATAATTTCTATCCGGTTTGTCCCCTGCTTCAACTCGGGCGCAAAGGTCTGGTACTGATACCACGATCTATAATCATGAAATCCCGGCAGTAAGCATTCATCCCCCTGCTTGTTTCCATTTACATACAGCTCATATACCCCGAATCCTGTCATATACATACGGGCATGTTCTACGGGCTTAGTCACTTCAAATTCTGTAAACAAAGTAACTTGTACATCCTTTTCTGCCTTAGGTGTAATCCAATCAGCTTCCCATATATCTTTTTTTGCTGTTTCAAAGTAGGCAACATCACTGCTCGCATGATCGCCATTATCTGCCCAAACAGTTACTTTCCAGAAATATCTCTGCTCGAAACGCAATTTAACCGGCAGTCTAAACGCATTACTGTTCAGATCCATTCTTTCTCCACTGTCATAGACAACTTTACTGAATTCCTCATCTTCCGCCACTTGGATACGGGACTTTTCCTGCCTTTTTCCAGTGCTCTCTTCAACTACCCATGATAAAACAGGGATTTCCATATCAAAACCAATCGGATTAACCAGATGATTGATTTTCATTTTATTAATCATCATAATAATAACTTCTCCTTTTCTTTTAGTTCTGCTCAGATAGTTTCATAATAAATTCTCTCGGGCATAGTCCTGTCACTGATCTGAATATCCTGCTAAAATAAAACTGATCGCTGTATCCGCATCGTTCTGCGACATCTTTAATATAGGTGTCGCGTCCTTCCTTCATAATCTCCTGGGCCCTCTGAATTCTTGCTTCGGTTAGATAATTACTGAAGGAAGTATCCAGATAGCTGCGAAACATTCTGCTTAAATACGTTTGTGAAACCCCAAATTCCTTGCACATAATTCCTAACGATAAGGGTTCATCCAGATGCTTTTCCAAATAGGAAAGAATTGATCGAAATAACAATTCCTTATTATCAATATTTTCCTTTTCCAGATCCGGAATACATTGGCGGATGGAAGCCTCGATATTATTTTCCAGCTCCTTCATATTAGAGGCATAGTAAAATGCATCATCAATCCAAAACTCCAGTTCTGAAAAGGCAACATCAATCTGAAAACAATCAATAATTAAACGAAAAATATATTTTACATTTGTTTCAATATAAATCTGTGTGTGTTCTTCCTGTTCCCATATTGCAAACAGATTCTTAATCTCAGATAATAAATTGTTCTTATCACAATGACGAATCAGATATTCTACATGCTCCAATGATTTTCGTTCTTGAATGGTTCTTCCTTTTACCTGTATTTTTTCTGATTCCCAAATAATTTGATTTTTTCCGATGATAATGGAACCTTCTAATTTCCTGTATATCTTCCCGGCCACTTCATAAAGTGTATTTAGTGAAAAAGACGTATCATAGACTACCTCTGTTATATAGGCACCCCGATGCTGCTTTTCTTCTTTTTCATACAGCTTTTCCACCGTTTTTTTTAGATTCATCTGTATCATCAATTTCAGTGGTATTAAATAAAGCGCCTCCATTTCATCTCTTCCGTAACAATATATCTTTTCTTCTTCCATTGAGAAAATTTCAAAACCGCCTTTGTGCAGGTAGCGGTGCATTAATCCATTGTGCCTGATAAGTACTGCATAATACTGCCCTGTTTCAAAATATCTTTCAATCGGAACAACATCGTTAGAGGCATTCCTCTTGTTGCATAAGTCACGCAGGATATTCTTTCTTTTTTCATAAAAGAGCTTTTCTATTTCTTGTGCCAAATCATTCAATAAATTCTGCATTTCTGAGGGAACCAACGGTTTTAATAAGTAATCACAGACATTTGCTTTCATGGCTCTTTTGGCATATTCAAACTCTGTATACCCCGTAACAATGACAGAAAGAATATCCGGGTACATAACTTTGACTTTTTCCACCAGTGTAATACCATCTACAATCGGCATGCTGATATCTGCAATTAACATGTCAGGCTGTTCTTTTTGAATCAGTTCAAGTGCCTCTAACCCATTTTCTGCTGTAGCCATAATTTCATACTGAGGGCATTTTTTTTCTAAAATCATACATACATGATTCAAGCCCGTAGGTTCATCATCAACAACTAATACTTTATACACTTCAAACCTCCTCCTTTACCCCAAACACAACCTCTGTTCCTTTTCCGTGATCAGAATAGATATGAAATACCAATGCTTCTTTATATAGCAAATATAGGCGTGCATAAGTATTAATCAACCCCATGCCGCCGATACCGAGTTCTACATTGTCTCTGTTCGTGGATAGCTTAATTCTTGTTTGCTCCAAAGTGTTCTCTATTTCTTTTAGTTTCTCCTGTCCAATTCCCTCTCCATTATCCTTTACACTTAAATACCAGCCGCAATCTGAATATCCTCTAATTTGAATTTCCATTGTTTTTTTAGATTTTTCATAACCGTGCACAATGGCATTTTCCACAATTTGCTGCAGTACGATCTTCGGCAATTTCTTTTCGAGAATAGCCTGATCAACGCGGATATTGTATAGAAGCTTATAGCTATAGCGTTCCTTCATCAAATTCATATACCTGCTTAGATATTCTACCTCCTCCTGCACAGTTGCACTCTTTTCCCTCGTATCGGTAGAATACCTTAAAATGCCGGCTAATGTACCACAGATTTCACAAATCTTTTCATCATTTAACATCAGTCCACGATTAGAAATTACATTTAATACATTATAAATAAAATGAGGATTGACCTGTGCCTGTAAAAGATCCATCTGTGCACATAACTGAATCATGGAAATCTGCTGTTCTTTTTTCATGGATTCATTCAAACGTTCTACTGTTTTCTGATAGGACATATAAAGAGATTCTATCTCATCATT
This sequence comes from Bacillota bacterium, assembly GCA_023402845.1. Lineage (GTDB taxonomy): Bacteria > Bacillota > Clostridia > Lachnospirales > Lachnospiraceae > JAEYFP01. The sequence goes on along the minus strand of JAEYFP010000039.1, from coordinate 92,841 downwards.
TTCAATCTCTTCTGAAATTTCTTCCCCGATATTATCCAAGTAAGTAGCTTCTATAAAAGTCTGAAGCTGCCTGATTGGTTTTGTCAGCCTGGTAGAAGTCATATATACATAACCAATAGAAAAAAGGAGCATTCCCAGCATAATCGTCAATGAAACCGGAAGTACTTCCCGAATTGCATAGTTGCTGATCTCACTGTTTTCTACTGTGAGAATCACAAAATCATATAGATCACTTTTCAAAAAAGCACTCTGCTGCTGTTCTCCATCAGGGGATGTAATGGTATCCTTTGAAAAATTATTTTTTTGCATTTCCTTATAATAATAATCTGCATCAATCGCTTCCTCTTCCTGATAAATCACATTTCCATTTACATCATAAACCAGAAAGGTCATTCCATCTGTCTGTGCAAATATTTCATCTAATTTTGTTTTATCCTGCTGAACCTCGATGTACCCCATATTCATACCCTGTATTTCTTTTACAAGGGAAATCACATTTGTTGATTTCTGAAGCGCCCAGTTATCTTCATGCAGCCCAAGTATTACATTTTTTCCACCTTGATTGCTCACATTTTGCAGCCACGGATAATTAAAGTAATTTCTCTCCGGATTTAATATGCGGTCTCCATAATTAGTATTGGAAAACACATTTCCTTTTTTATTGAACACAATCACCTGATTAAACTCATCTATCAAATAATAGGATGTGAGCTTTTTTCGGATGATCGTTGTAGAATCATCATAATAAAAGGAAGCTTCGCTGTTTTTATCCAGATTGGAAAATCCCTGCAATGCATCCAGCACCTCTACATCCGAAAGAAAATACTTAATTACAAATGACATATTTGAAATTACATCTTCCATCTGCTGTAATTTTACACGCGCAATTGTCTGCACATTGATATATTCTTTTTCTTTATAGTAATGAACACTAAAAATGTAATACATACAGCCAATAGTCACAGAGGCAAACAGAGAAAAAATCAAATATACCATCATTATTTTCTTTCGGAATTTCATTATTTATTCTCTCCTTTACCAAAATACACCAACCAGACGTTTCCTTTGTTTGATCGCAGAAATTGCCCCAGCCTGTTAAGCTTCGTTTTACACTGACTTCAGGATTGGGGCATATTATTTGTCTTAATTGTATTATCCTTTTACGGCACCTGCAACCATACCGTCAATAATTCTTTTGTTAAAAAATAAAAATAATAACAGCATTGGTATCGTAATAATGATTACATCTGCAAATAGCAGATGATAGGAGCTCTCAAATTGCCCCATAAAATTATATAGTGTTAACTGGACAGTCGCATTTTTCGCGCCCGGCAAAAAATAAAGGGGATTTGTAAAGTCATTAAATACTGTCACCGCTTTAATAATTATAATTGTAGCAGTAACCGGCTTTAATAATGGAAATACAATATTCTTAAATATTCTCCATCTCCCGCAGCCGTCAATGTACGCCGCTTCTTCAAGTTCAACCGGAACAGATGACACAAAGCCTCTGTAAAGCATGATGGTAAAAGGCAAATTTAATGCTGTCTCAATCATAATCATACTAAACAGCGATTTATAGATTCCGATTGACTTTAACACCCATATTGTTGGCAAAATAGCGGCCGGTACCATCAGACCTGTCATAAAGCAGGCATTTATGATACTCATAGTGCGGTCTTTTCTTCTCTGCATGACATATCCGCCCATCGAACCCAGTATAATCAAGAAAATAACAGAGCCTATCACCAGAATAATACTGTTCTTAAATGCAGTTACAATTTGATAATCTCCTGTTTGCAATACTTCAAGGAAATTTTCCCAATGCCACTCCTGAGGTAAGGATAAACTTAATTGATTTGCGCTCCTTCTATCTTTCAGCGAATTTAACAGCATAAATGCGAATGGAATAATAAATATAATAGATGCACCTAATATCCCCAAAATATCGCCCATGATATACAGATATCTTTTCCCTTTCATACCGCTTAATCCTCCCTGCTCAATAAAAATTTCTGTAACGGAAATGCAAGGATTGCAATTAATACAAACATGATAACATTTCCCGCTGTAGACAGCCCATAGTAACCTGCTGCATATTGTTTATATACCGTTGAGGCTAATACCTCTGTTGCATAACCCGGTCCGCCTCCGGTCATTGACCAAATCAAATCAAAGCTTCTAAGTCCTCCAATGAATGACAAAATAATAATTGAATTCATAGCCGGCCTGCTTAAAGGAATGGTGATGGATTTCAGCCTCTGCCATGCATTTGCTCCATCTATGGATGCGGCCTCATAATAAGTTTTATCTATCGACTGCATGCCGGCAATATAAATTACCGTAGCAATACTAACCCCTTTCCATATGTCTGTTAACGCAACCGAGTATAATGCCATATTCGGATCACCAAGCCAGTTTATGGCTGAACCGCCAAACAGTTCAATCACTTTATTTATCAGTCCTTTTGTCGGATGCATTAATGCGGAAAATGTAATTCCTACCGCAACGGTGCTGACTAAATTAGGAAAAAACACAATAGAACGCAAAACATTTTTTGTTTTAATACCGCTCGTCAAAAATACAGCCAGAAAAAAAGCAATCACAAGCTTGCATACACAAGTTAAAATGGCATAAACCATTGTGTGACTAATTGATTTATATAAAGACGCATCCGTAAAAAATGTAAAATAATTATCCAATCCGCAAAATCGAAAACTTTTAAAATCCCATACTGTCAGGCTGAAAAAAAAGGAGATTGCCATCGGCAGCAGGAAAAATACAACAAAAATCAGCATTGCCGGACATATGAACCAGCCTGAATATATTTTTTTTGATTTCATATTTGTCTCTCCTTAAAAATTTGGCTGTTTCAAAGTCGTTTCCCGCCCTTAAAACAGCCAAAAATTTTATCACAATGTTATTACCAGTTTAACCCTAATTGTGTGGCCTGTTTCTCGCAGTCTTTATCATACTTCTCTGCGGCTTCTAATGCCGTTGTCTGTCCTGAACCCAGTTCCTGACAGATGGCTGCGCAGTCAGCTCCCTTCACACGGCTGATATATTCCAGTGCCGGCGAAATCTTACCGTCATTAAAATATGGCATAATGTCATTTACCACTGCCGAATAAGCTTTATCCGGCATCTCATAGTCCTTTACACAGAACGGACCATCAGGATAGCTTGCTTCAACATATGCATTTAATGCCTCATCCGAAATGTAGAATGACATAAACTCCTTAATTAAATCCTGCTTTTCACTATTCTTGTTCCCATAAATCGCAACCGGATACCACATGGTCATACCATTTACGGAAGCATCATCACTCGGAACCGGAAAATACCCAAGATTGTCAACTTCATCCGTTGTTCCGGTTAAATTATAAATTGTAGACAGTGTATTGGATAGTGAGAAATAGTGAGCAGCACCCCCACTGGCCATAATTTCAGCCCCGTCACTGTTGGTAGTTGCAAGATAATCTTCGTTATAATACTTAGAAGTATCGGCTAGCTTTTCAAAGCTTCGCAATGCTTCCGGAGTTGTGGCCCATTTTGCTTCACCTGCATCAAAGGAGGCCGCAAAATCAGGATTATTAGTTACAAGGTTATAGGCATCGCCCAAAAAACAAATCTGAGTTGTCCACGAATCAGCAAAAGCCCCCAGAATAGCGATTTCACCAGCTTCCTTCAACACGTCACAGTTTGAAATAAACTCATCCCATGTTTTGGGAACTTCTAATCCATACTTCTCATACATCGATTTATTATACATAATTCCTTCCGCTCTTGAAGATGAGAATGGAATTCCATAAACAACTCCATCTGCGGACACTGCCCTTTTATAGGAATCATCAATACGGCTTGCAAAATCCTCATTTGTAATATCCGTAAAATATTCAGAGGGATTCAGCACTTCTAAAAGTGCGCCTGAATTATATACACACAAATCAGCCATATCACCGGATGCCAATCTGGTCTTTACGATATTATCACCCTCGGAACCGCCCGGAGTCGTCTCCATTGTAATCTTAATTCCCAATTGTTCTTCCGCAAGTGCAGCTATCGCCGCATAGCCTGCATTTTTAGCATTTGTTGCATCAATCAGCAATGTCAGCTCCCGAACTTCTCCGGCAGCCGGTGCCGCCTCTTCAGTCTCCGTACTATCTGCTGTCTCTTCTGCTGCTTTTGCTGATGCAGAAGTATCTTTGCTTAAATCGGCATTTTGATTTGCCGAGCCGCACCCCGCAAGCATTGTCATCGTGCAAGCAAGTAACATTGTAATCGTTTTTTTTACCATGATGAAACCTCCCCGATCTTATAATATTTTAGTTTTCAGATTGCATTTTCCTAGGTTTTGCTTTTTCTGATGATATTATTGAAACATATATGAATCACTCCGTACATGGAAAATCTAACCCTTCCATATTTAAAATCCAATTCATTATTTAAGAGCTTTAATATGATGCGGGACTGATTTGTGAGAAAAATGGATGAACTGAAATCAAAGATGAACCAGAAAGGAATAGAGACTGACAATCTGATACCGTGATGCAGTATCGCATCACGGTATCAGGTGTCTACAGCATGCCTACAGCTTAAACCGGGAAACTACGTTTGTCAGATCAGACGAAATCAATGCCTGCTCCTCCGCCTTTTCATTTACCTGACCGACTACTCCGGATGCGCCGTCAAGCGCTTCTACAATCGTTGCACTGCTGGATGCAACCTCCTGCGAGGATTCTGCAATGCTCGAAACGGCTTCGGCCACCTCATTGACAATTTTTTCGATATGCTCCGTCAGCCCAGAAATATTCATCGTGCTTTCCCTGATAGAATCCGCATCGTTTCCGTACTGCGCCGCCGCGTTGACAAAGGACTGATAATCCGGTGTAACCGTATCCGTCACAAACCGCAGCAACTCCGTTGTGTCATGGATTAAACCGTCAAAGGATGTCCGTATCTTCGTAATCGTATCCTTGATCTCACTGACTGCATTTGCCGTATCCCCTGCCAGCTTGCCGATCTCGCCTGCCACAACGGCAAAGCCCCTTCCCTGCTCGCCGGCACGTGCCGCTTCAATTGATGCATTCAGTGAAAGCAGGTTAATCTGATCCGCAATTCCTGCGATGACATCCGCAAGCATACCGATTGATTCTACAATCTTTGCATTTTCGATGCTTTCCTCCACATTCTTCTGATATTGGCCGGAAAGCCGGATCGACTCCTCGCTTGATTTCTGACTGGAGCGCTTGATCTCCTCCGCCCGCTGCTTTATTTCTCCCGAAAGCTTCTCGCTCTGCCCTGTCTCGCCCACAAGAATGCCGATCGATGAATTCACCTCCTCCACGGAAGCATTGACCTCCTCCGTGGCGGCACTCGTAGACATCATATTGCCATTAACACCGGTCATCAGTGTTTTAATCTGCCCGAACTGTTCCTCCAGTCTGGTCGCAGCCGACGACAGTTCCCCTGCCGCCGCATCCAGGATTTCGGAATGTTCGGAAATCCTGCCGATCACGGTTTTATTATTTCGGTACATCTGATTCATCGACTCACTCATCCTGCCGATTTCATCCTTTGCCTTCAATTCAATGCCGTCCACCGTAAAATCACCTTCTGCCAGCCGGCCTGTAAATTCATTGACTCTTTTCACATTTTTTGTGATATATCCTACCTGCCACAGTACGACAAGAATGACAAGCAGCAAGGCGGCAATTCCGATAGCAAACATTTTCAGCCTGAGCATCTGGACCGGCTGGTCCAGCTCGCTTTGATCCATCTGAATGCACAAATGCCAGCCAAAGCCGCTAAGTGTCGTAAAGTATAGATGGTACGTCGCTGCCTCCGCTGTATAAGTGGTGTCTCCGCTTTCATTTTCCATGATGTAGGCACCGGCCTTAGCAAGTGAGGCATTACTTTCCGCCGTAATATTCAGATCCATCTGCTTTTCTTCATCAGCGCTGCTGATATAGATCCCTTCACTGTTCAGCAAAAATGCACTGCCGGTCTCCCCGACACGAATAGCACCGACCATATCCTGCAGCGTGGATAAAATAATATCCGCGGTAATCACTCCTATAAATTCTCCGCTCTCGTTAAAAATAGGAACGGAACAGGACGACATCACACTGTCTGATGTCTCATCATAATAAGGATCCGTAAAAACGGCTTCTCCCGAAGAATTTTTCGCGTTTGTATAAAATTCATATTGGAAATAATTATATTCCTCATTACTATAATCATATGTAATGACTGCATCCCCACCGTCCTTGTAGGCATACGGCCCTATATATGTCTCCGAAGGATCATAAACATTCGGCTCGAACCAGATACCGCTTCCGCTCACGAGCTCATCGGTAAAAATAGTATTCTTCAGCACAGTTTCATAGGCAGTCAGGGTCGTATCCTGATAGGTACTTCCTACAAACTTAGAAAGACTCTGTGCGATCGTCGCTACACCCTCCAGCTCGGCAATGATCTCATTTGCCTGTCCGCGCAGTTCGCTGTCCATCTGCCTGGACATCTGCTCGGTAATAATTCCGCGGCTTGCAGAATCACTGCTCAGCATCAATACCCCTATCGCCAGAATAACAATTGATAAAATGAACACCAGCATTCGTACCTTAATTGACCTCATGAGAATATCCTCCTTCGTGATTTTATATTTTTTCCTTCTTCCTTGGTTTAATTTTATCATCCCGCAAAGGAGATGCAAAGCCATTTATCACTTTTTGCACGCTTTTTACATGCCGCATCAGAGACTGTTTTCCTCAAGATTCTCACATATTTTCCGGAGCGTGGATTCGAACAGCTTCATTTCCTCCTCTGAAATATTCTTTCTCAGCACGCTTTCAAACAAGGTAAATGCCGTTCGGATATTCACAGCCTTTTTTCCACCGGTTTCCGTCAGACAAATACGAATGGAACGCCTGCTTTTCGGATTGGTTTCCCTTCTTAAGAGTCCCAGCTTTTCCAGATTGTCAATATTGCGCGACATTGTTGTGGTATCCATATGGCAGCGCTTCGCAAGTTCCTTCTGACTCAGACCATCCTCTTTTAGAAGCGTGTTTAAAATACCTGCCTGCCCCTGTCCGGGCGTCAGCCCATTTTCCGACAGCACCGGTGAAAGAAGCTGCTTTCGTGCTTTTTCTTCTCTGATAAAAAGTTCTCTGACACTGCTGTTTCTCATATTTGCTCCCTTCCTCAAGATATCCGCTAATCAAGCACCGATTGACCCGTGTAAAGCTGATAGTAACGTCCCCTCTGTGCAAGCAGCTCCGCATGATCGCCGCGCTCGATTACCCTTCCCTGCTCCAGGACAAGAATCGCTTTGGAATTGCGAACTGTAGAAAGCCTGTGTGCGATGACGAACACCGTGCGGTCCTCCATAATTGTATCCATCCCCTTCTCGATCAGCTTTTCGGTCCTTGTATCGACCGAACTTGTCGCCTCATCCATCACGAGCACAGGCGGCTGGGAGATCGCCGCACGCGCAATTGCCAAAAGCTGCCTCTGCCCCTGGGACAGATTCGCCCCGTCACTCTCTAAAAGCGTATCATAGCCGTTTGGCAGCCTTTTAATAAACGAATGGGCGTTTGCCAGCAGCGCAGCATTCCTGATATCCTCTTCACTTGCTCTTAGCCTTCCATAGCGGATATTTTCGGAAATTGTTCCTGTAAATAAGTGCGTATCCTGAATAATGACTGAAATCGAACGGCGTAAATCCGCCTTTCTGATTTCTTTAATATCAATTCCGTCATAAGTAATCTGACCGCTTTCAATTTCATAGAAACGGTTGATTAAGTTGATAATCGTCGTTTTCCCGGCGCCCGTTGAGCCCACAAAAGCAATTTTCTGCCCCGGTTTTGCAAACAGGTTGATTCCGTTTAAAATCGGATGCTCTTTCGTATAACCGAAAATAACATCGTGAAAGCGCACATCACCTTTTAACGGAACATAAGCAAACGCTTCCCCTGCTCCCGGCAGCTTCCATGCAAAATCACCGGTATAGATTTCACTCTCGGTAAGCGTCCCATCCGCATTTTTCCGTACTCTTTTTAATGTTACTGTTCCTTCATCAGTCTCCTGCTCCTCTTCCATCATCAGAAACACCTTTTCTGCTCCGGCAAGTGCCACCATCAGCGCGTTCAACTGCATGGTAAACTGGTTCATCGGCATTGCACTCTGACGTACATAGACTAAGTAAGAGGCCAGCGTTCCGATATCCGTCAGCCCAGCCAGCACAAACAGACCCCCCACACAGGCAGAGATGGCGTAATTTACATAAGATAATGCCACAATCGTCGGAATTGTTTTGGCAGAATACGTAAATGCCTTTGTAGATGCACCGCGCAGCTTTTCATTGAGCACATTGAATTTTTCAAAATCCTGCGCCTCGTGATTAAAAATTTTTTCAACCTTCTGACCGGCAACCATTTCTTCCACGAAGCCGTTAACGGCACCGAGATTTTTCTGCTGATCCGAAAAATACCGCTTACTCAGCTTTCCATTATGACTGATATATAATAGCATGATTACCAAAAAAGCAACGACGATAAACGACATCTGCCAGCTCAGCACAAATAGCATAACAATCGTCCCGACGGATGTAATAAAACTCTGAATGACAAGTGTAAAGCTGTTGTTGAGCGCCTCGGAGATTGTGTCGACGTCATTTGTAAAATGACTCATCAGTTCCCCATGCGTATGGGAATCAAAATAGCGCAGGGGGAGCTTTTGCGTATGGCTGAACAGATCACTCCTGATTTCTGAAACAACTTTTTGAGAAATCCGTACCATAAGCTTATTGTAGATCAGGCATGCCACCACGCCGGCCGCATAGATCAGCCCCATCAAGCTGATCATCCATACAAGCTTTTGGAGATCGCCAGGAATAATCGTGTCATTGATTACTGTTTTCAGCAAGTAAGTACCGGCTACTCCGGCTGCGGCATTGATGCATACAAACAGAATAATCACAGACAATTCCGCCTTGTGATGGCCCAAATAGCGGAATAAATGAAGCAGTGTCTTTTTTGCATTTTCCGGTCTGACATTGGCTGTAGGTTTTGGCATCACAAATTTCCTCCCTGCTGCTGTGAATAATAAATATCCTGATAAATCTCATTTTCTTTCAGCAATGTCTCATGTGTTCCGATTGCGTTAATTCTGCCGTCGTCCAAAATTACAATCTGATCCGCATCCATGACCGAAGTCATTCGCTGTGCGACGATAATTTTTGTCATGTCCGGCAGTTCCTTCAAAAGCCCCTCCTTAATTTTTGTCTCAGTCGCCGTATCCACGGCACTCGTCGAATCGTCCAGAATCAGCACCTTGGGTTCCTTCAAAATTGCCCGTGCGATACAGATCCTCTGCTTCTGCCCGCCCGAAACATTCACGCCGCCCTGACCAAGCTCCGTATCATAACCGTTCTCGAGCCTGTCGATAAACTCATCGACACATGCAATTTTACAGGCGCGTCCGATTTCCTCCATTGTTGCATTTTGTCTGCCCCATAAAAGGTTCTCCTTGACCGTTCCGGAAAAAAGAGTATTCTTTTGCAGTACCATCGCAATGGAATCACGCAGATGTGCCTGTGTAAATTCATAAATCGGATGCCCATCAATGAAAATCATGCCGGCATCCGCTTCATAAAGCCGCGGAATCAACTGAACGAGCGTGCTCTTAGAAGATCCCGTAGACCCGATGATACCGATTGTCTGCCCCGGCAGAATCTTCAGAGAAATGTCCGACAGCACAAATTCCTGCGCTGTTTCCTTATATTTAAAATACACATGTTCAAATGTGATGCTGCCGCTTTCGACTGTAAGTGCCCGCGCCCGCGTATCCGTAATTGCAGGCTCTTCCTCAAGCACCTGGGAAATCCGTTTCCATGATGTCAGTGCACGTGTAAACATCAAAAATACATTGGAAAACATCATCAGGGAGTTGAGCACCTGCAGTACATAACTTAAAAAGCTTGTGAGGCTTCCGACCTGCATGCCGCCGATCATAACAAGATTTCCGCCAAACCAGAGAATGCACAGGATTGTCGCGTACATGACAAGCTGAAATGCCGGCATATTTAATACGGCAAGAGAAAACGCCTTTTCGGAAGTATCCTTCAAATTTCCGTTTACCTCTTCAAACTTCTCGATTTCATAGTCTTCCCTTACATAGGCCTTCACAACCCGAATTGCCGTCAGATTTTCTTGTATGATTCGATTTACATAATCTATCGCCACCTGCATTCTCGTATAAAGCGGGCGAACCTTTTTAATGATAAAAAATAAAAAAATGCCAAGCACCGGAGCTGCAATCAGAAATACAACTGCAAGTGCTGCATTCAGCTTAAACGAAAGAAAAATCGCAATCAATATCATCAGTGGGGCACGAAACCCCGGCCGCAGGCCGTTTGTAATAGAGTTCTGGACTGTCGTAACATCGCTCGTCAGCCTTGTGACAAGCGACGAAATACTGAATTTATCTGTATTGGAAAAGGAATAGGTCTGCATTTTCTGAAACTCTGCCGCCCTGATCGCCGCTCCGATTCCATTGCCGCAGGCAGCGGTATATTTTGCGTACAAAATCCCCAGAACTAAGGAAATAAGCGCACAGGCAACCATCTGCAGCCCCTTAAAAAGAATATAATTGTGATCCCCGCGTATGATCCCCACATCAATAATATCCGCCATAATCATCGGAATAATCAGTTCAAATATCGTCTCCGTCTCAATGCAAACCACTGCAAGTATCAATTCCCGTTTATAACCCCTCACATAGGGCCAAAATTCTTTCATACTCGTCTCTCCTGCCTGAAAATAGCTTATAAATTTTAAATTAAATAATTGCATTTACAATTAATGCACCTGCAACAATTAAAACTATCACTATTATATGACGGTACTTATGCGGCGTCAAGGGAACAAAAGTGTGCTTCACACACTGCCTCCATGCACTCGGGCATCATTTCCTCCAGTAAATCCTTTACGATAAAACGAACTGCATCTACCTTATATCCTTCCATAGCATAATCAATGTATGCCGTTACAAATACTAATAAGGCATTCCTGTTTTTTCTTCTTATTTTTTGCGCCAACTCCAGACCATTGATTTCCGCCATATTAATATCAAGGAAATACACCTGATATTCATTTAATTGAGCATCAGATTTACATAATTCAAAGCCCGAATCAAAGGTTCTGATCTCAAACTCTTTTATGTGATTGCTCGTCAAGCCTTGCAATATTTGTTTTTTTATTTTTTCTAGATATATATTTTCATCATCGCAAACCGCTATCTTTAACACTCAGTCACCCCTTCTGATCCGGCAATTTAGTATATTATGTTATATATCGACATAATAATCCAATTAATAAATTGTTTGAGACGTATGAATTCCAATATTGTAATGTTGCAAAAGTTATTGTAAACTGATAAACAGAATACAAGGAGCAAAAAACTATGGCAGAGATTCGGAATATATCAATTATCGGGCTGGGCGCTCTAGGCGTTTTATACGGGAATTATTTTACTAAAGCACTCGGCCGGGAGGCGGTGTCATTTGTCGCCGACCAGACACGTATTAAAAAATATCAGGAGCAGGGCGTTTACTGCAACGGTCAGAAATGTGACTTTCCGTTTACCGATGGAAGCGAAGTTGAAAGACCTGCGGATCTGTTCCTTTTTGCAGTCAAGGCAGGCGCACTTTCCGACGCGATTGCCGCATCCAAAAATCTGATCGACCCTGATACGATCATTCTTTCCGTATTGAACGGCATCAGCAGCGAAGCAATCATAGGAGAAGCCTTCGGACAAGCACATCTGCTATACTGCATCGCTCAGGGAATGGATGCAGTAAAGCTCGGAAACCAACTGACCTATTCCCATATCGGGCAGCTCTGCATCGGTGTCCCGGAAAATGAGCCGGAAAAACTGCCGATGCTGCTGGCTGTCATGGAGCTGTTTGACAAGATACAGCTTCCTTATACGAAAGAAGCCGATATCAGGCATCGTCTTTGGAGCAAATGGATGCTGAATGTCGGCGTCAATCAGGTTGTTATGGTTTATGAGGGGACCTACGGAACGGTCCAGCAGGAAGGAACGCCCCGCGAGATGATGAAAGCCGCCATGCGTGAAGTCATCGCGCTGGCCGAAAAGGAACAAGTACCCGTCACTGAGGAAGATTTGAACAGTTATCTCGCACTGATGGATACCTTAAGCCCAGACGGAATGCCCTCAATGCGGCAGGACGGGATTGCAAAACGAAATTCTGAGGTAGAACTGTTTGCAGGCACTGTCATTAGGGAATCCGAAAAACACGGCCTGGATGCCCCTGTCAACAAAGAACTGTATCATATGGTAAAAAAATTAGAGGCGGAATATTAATTCCCGCCTCTAATTTTATGTAAATCAGTTCCTCACGCAGCAGTTCTGCCCTGTCAGCCTCTAATGCGGCTTTTCAGCATCGCTTTCCTGCTTTCTGCAGTTGTGCCAATCTTTTCAATATTTTCCACTAGACTCTGTGTGACGGCAGTGATTTGTTCAGTCGATCGCTTGCAATCGGATACAAGACCCTCAAATCCGAGCATGGTATTCGCTGCTTCCTGAGCACTCGCCGTATTCCCCTCAGCTGCTTTTGTCAGCGAAATGATACCCTCTCTCATCACATCCTTGTGCCTGTCTACGGTACTCACCTCCGCACTGATACCATCAATGGAGGAGCCTACGCTCATAATTTCCTGATTCAATTTTTCAAAGATATCCTTTGTTTTTCGAATTTTCTCATTCTGCTGAATAAATGCTTCCGAAACCTTCTGTGTGACATCTACGCTCTCATTGGAATTATCAATTAAAATATTCACTATCTTACTGATCTGAGCGGAGGATTCCCTTGACTGATCTGCCAGTGTGCGGATTTCATCGGCAACAACCGCAAAACCCCTGCCCTGCTCTCCTGCTCTTGCAGCCTCGATGGACGCATTCAGCGCAAGCAGATTTGTCTGGCTCGCAATGCCGGCGATCAGTTCTGTCGCCTGACGAATTTCAAGTGCCGACTGGTTTGTTATATTTGTCTGAGTTCTTACATTTTCAATTGATTTGCTGTTTTCCTCACTGATCGTTACAAGTTCCTGCATAATCGCTTCCGAGGATTCGTTATAATCCTTCATCTTATCGGCGCTTTCCGCCAGTGCTTCTATATTGGACACAATGGTTTCAATCGCATGACTGATATCCAGTATCTCGTTTTCAATCGTCTTTGTCTGACCTGCCTGTGCTTCCGTGTTAGAGGTAATACTTTCCACCTCCCGGCTTACCTGCTCCACCGACACTGCCATGTTATCAAATGACTGCTTAAAGTCTTCGGACAGCGTCTCCAGAGAGTCCGCAGCATTGCGAATCCCGACTACAACCTTCGCAAACGACTTCATCATTTCGTTAACATTGCGCATCATCTGTCCGATTTCATCGCTGCGCGCTGTCAGCTTATTATCATCTAATGTCACGGTCCCGTCCGCAATTTTATCAAAATTTTTCACAAGTCTTCCCAGATTCTTTAAAACCTTCTCAATCAGAGCAAACACAACTCCGCCAAGCACGGCGAGAAGCACGAGTAAAATCAAAAGTGCAGCTCCCGCGGACATCCCTTTTTCCGCCACGCGCAGCAAAATGAACACTAATACAAGTCCAAATATGAGCATGGGCATCGCAATCATCAACAGCAGACGGAACCCGGCTTTATTTTTATCTTTCATTTCCATTAGGCATACTCCTTTTTCTTTTGTTATATTCCTATTATAATCTATCTTCAATTTTTTGTCTTGTCATTTTTTCATCTGATTATCACTTTTTATCTGATTTTTTATTACTTTCCGGCCATGGACAGATACTTCCCTTAAATAGTATCCGGCACCTGTTAGGAGATAGCAATTAACAGGTGCCGGACGGCTATGATTGTATGTTGTATGTGGATGTTAGTCTCAACTAACTGTTGTTAATATAACATAACTGATTCCTTTTTGCAATAGGAAAATAAAATATTTTTTATTTTATGTGAAATAAATGTCCGGCGCCTGCCTTTGCATGTTTACATTGCTACGCTTCTTTCACAAAAAACTGCTTCAAACGTCCTTCCATTTCCTCATTCAGTTCATAATATTCTTCTACTTTTCCGTTTTCAAAGTGAAGGATATCTGTGCAGCATTTCATAATCAGTTCCAGATCGTGTGTGATGACGAACAGAATTTTCCCCGCTCTGCTTAAGTGACGCAGATTTTCAGCCACTTGATTCATATGTAAATAATCCAATCCGCTCGTCGGTTCATCAAAAATAATAACACTGCGCTTTGAGGCAATTGCGGAAGCAATTGCCGTACGCTGCTTTTGTCCGCCGGATAGCGCCATTGGATGTACCTCTTGAAAACAACTTAAATCCATGTCCTCCAAAATATGCCTTGCCGTCTCCTCCTTCTGCTCCTGCTTGATTCCGGCCTGCTCGTCAAGACTCAGCAGCACTTCATCCAGCACACTCTCCGTAAATAACTGATGATTGACATCCTGCATGACCAGATAGCAATTCTTCAGCCGTTCTCTTGCATTGTAAGCTCTGCCGTCCAGCTGCACGGTTCCCGCGCATTTCTTCTCCAAACCGCAGAGACATTTTGCAAACGTTGATTTACCTGCTCCGTTTCTCCCGATTACTGCCACAATGGAACCTTGATTTACGGTGACCTTGTCAATTTGTATGCCCTTTTCTGACCCTGAATAATGATAAGCAAACTCCGTCAGCTTCAGCTTTAACTGGCCCTCCGCTCCTCTCTTTCCGGCAGAATGCAGCTCCTCCATTCTGAAAGGACGAATGCCCATATTCTGCGTATCCTGAACATTCATTCCCTGTATCTGTTCTTTATTCAGCTCCCTGATGACCCTGCCCTGTTCCATTACCAGCATCCGGTCAGCCAGTTCTCTTAAAAAATACAGCCTGTGCTCTGCAATAATAATGGTCTTTCCCTGCTGTTTCCACCTGTCCAGTACCTTTTTTATTTCCCGGATTGCATGAATATCCAGATTGGAGGAAGGCTCATCCAGTACGATGACATCAGGCCCCGCGACAGCCACGCTTGCACATGCGATTTTCTGCTTTTCTCCGCCGCTCAGCTTAAAAAGACTGCGATCCATCAGCTCTTCCGCATGAAATTGCTTTACCGTATCTTCGATGCGCCTCTCAATATCCGGAACAGGAACGCCTTGGTTTTCCAAAGCAAAAGCCAGCTCGCTTGTCGTATCGACATTAAAAAACTGACTTTTGGGATTCTGAAAAACACTCCCGACTGTTTTTGCGGTTTGACTGATCGGCATTTTACTGATATCCGCTCCGTTAATCGTCACACTTCCGGTCAGTACCCCATTATAATAATGGGGGATTAAACCGTTGAGCAGTCTCGTCACAGTCGTCTTTCCACATCCTGAGGAACCCGTCAACACAAGAAACTCTCCTTTGTCAATCGTAAGATTCAGGTCACGGATTCCATTGCCGCTCTCATCTGCTTGTGTTATCTCTGTTCCATAGGTAAATGATACCTGCTTCAGTTCAATCATGATGTACCTCCATTACCAAATTGTATTTGTTTGACAAGTACTTTTTATCTCTTTCTTTTCTATTTAATACGCCAGCTTTCCGCCGCTTTTCTGATTTCTATAAATCTTTTATATATGCCTTCGGCAGCAAGCAGTTCCTCATGGGTTCCTCTTTGTACGATTTTTCCTCCGTCCACTACAAGAATCTGATCCGCTCTGCGCACGGTCTTTAGACGGTGTGCGATCATAATAATGGTCTTGTCTTTCATCAATGCTTCAATTGCCTTTTGAAGCTGTGCTTCGTTTTCCGGGTCGACATTAGCGGTCGCTTCATCAAGGATGATCACCGGTGCATCCTTAAGAATTGCCCTTGCAATTGAAATTCTCTGTTTTTCACCACCGGAAAGTGTTCCGCCGCCCTCACCGATTATCGTATCATATCCATTTGGCAGTTTTTCAATGAATTCCGCACAGCAAGCTTTTTCAGCCGCTGCAGCCACCTCTTTACGGGTTGCCTGCGGCTTGCCGAATTTAATATTATTTTCAATAGTATCCGCAAATAAATATACATTCTGAAACACCATGCTGATTTGATCCATCAGAGACTCCAATGTATATTCACGGATGTCTGTACCTCCCATTTTTATAGAACCGCTGTCCACATCCCAAAAACGTGCCGCAAGATTACAAAGCGTTGTTTTCCCGGAGCCGCTTTCGCCAATGATTGCTGTTGTAGTTTTGTCCGGAACACAGATGCTGACATCCTGCAGAATTTTCTTTTTCTCATAGGAAAATGAGACATGGTCAAAAGTAATATCATGTTTCTTTGGACGGATGTCCCTTCCCGCGCTGTCAAGCTCCGGTATTTCATCAAGTCTGTTTGTATGCTCGATCGAGCTGCTGACAATTCGCAGAATTGCCATGCCGCTTCCGGCGGATTCAATCTGCGCAAATACCATAAAGGATATAATAATGCACATCAATGTATTTGCCAGTGTCATCCCTTTGTCCAGATACAGCAGAACCGAGACCAGCATAATGATTACGCTGAATAGATGCAGTGCCATTCCCTGCAAGATTGTATACGGCGTAAAAAGTTTTTCCAGGTTTACATTACTCTCCCGGCTGTATTCCAATGCATTCCGTACTCTTTGATCCCCTTTTCCCGTCAAGTTAAAGGCTTTGATAACCCCCATTCCCTGTACATGCTCGAGTACCGCAGCTACCAGCTTGGCTGTTGCCTCCTGCCGTTTCGGAGCCAGTTCCATTGATTTGCGCTGCATCACCGATGTTACCCAAAGATACGCGGCAGTGCCTGCCAATACTAAAATCCCTATTCTAAAGTCATAGATCAATACCATGACAGTAAATACAAGTGCATTGATAAAACCGCTCAGGATACTGACCAGTACCATCGGCCCTGTGTTCTCCAGTTCTTCCAGAATCGACGTCGCAACACCTGTAATTTCTCCCAGATGATTCTCATTAAAATATCCCATCGGCACACTCTTTAATTTGTTGCCGATTGCAATTCGCTTGTTTGCCACCATAAAATATCCGGCATGTGTCTGCATCAGCTGTGAATAATAATTGGTCACGGCTCTCCCAATAATGCTGATCCCCAAAAACAGCAGCGCCGTCCACGCTGCCCGGTTTGTCGCATCCTGTCCGACAAGAGCCACTATGATATAATAAATTGCTCCCACCTGAAACATATGAAAAACGGCAAAGAAAAAGCCTGTTACGAGAGATTTATTAATTTCCTTTTTTTCAACCCCAGCAAAACTCCATATCTTTTTCAAAACTTCAAGCATGTTGCGTAACCTCCCTTTTCTGTACTTCTCCGGCATTGCCTTCCAAACTGCCGGCATGATCCGGAGCTCCCATATGTGCATGCCACATCCTCTTGTACAGCGGGCTGCCTTTCAGCAAATCCTCATGGGTTCCTAAACCAGCCACCGTTCCTTTCTCAATAACAATAATCTGATCCGCATCCGTGATTGTGGAAAGCCTGTGCGCGATAACAATAACCGTTTTTCCTGCTACAAGCTTTGCAACCGCTTTTTGAATCACTGCTTCATTTTCAGGATCAATATAGGCAGTGGCTTCATCCAGAATCACGATCGGCGCATCTTTCAGCATCGCTCTTGCAATTGCAATTCTCTGCCTTTCTCCTCCTGACAGATGAACTCCCCCGCCACCTGCCAAAGTATCATAACCGTGCTCCAGATTCCGGATAAACTCGTCGCAGCCTGCTGCCTTCGCAACAGACTCAACCTCCCGGTCGTCTGCCTTCAAGTTTCCCATGCGGATGTTTTCGCGAATGGTTTGATCAAACAGATAATTGTCCTGTGAAACAAATGCCACCTCATCATAAAGCTGCGTCAGCGGAATATCTTTCAAGTCAATACCGCCGATTGTAATACTTCCTTTTTTCACATCCCAAAAACCGGCGATCAATTTTGCAATCGTAGATTTTCCGCCTCCGCTTTCACCAACCAGTGCGGTCATTGTCCCCTCCTGAATAGAAAGACTGATATCATGCAGAATTTCTTCCTCCTCGTGATACCCGAAGGATACGCTGTTAAGTCTGATCGTTGCATTTTCTACTTTTACCGGTGTGCTGCTGTGCATCTGCTCTTCTCCAAGCAAAATTGAATCTACCGAACCGACGATCGTCCCGATTCTTGCCAAACTGTCCATAAAACTCATGCCCGCAATCAGAGGCCCGGCAATGCCCAGTGAGAGAATAATTGTCGTAATGAAGGTTTCCATACTAAGGCTTCCGCTTCGATATAAGAGCCAGCCTATCGGAAGAATCGTAATCATTGTGGTCGGGAAAATCGCCCTTGCAAGCGACATCGGAAACTGGCAGCTTTTCATCCAGTTATAATAATAGGCTGCATTTGCAAGAACCTTTTCAGAAAACTTCGCATAGGAATTCTTTCCCTGATTAAACGCCTTAATTACTTCAATCCCTCCTATATATTCCACAATTGTAGCATTCATTTCCGCGGAGGCTTTTACTGCCCCGGCATAAGTCTCGGCATAATTTCTCATGACCAGTGCAAAAAATATCATCCCGAGAGGCAGAGAAACCAGCGATAAAAGAGCCATCCTCCAGTCCAAGACAAATAAATAAATGAAAATACACAGCGGCACGAGCAAATTGGAGGTCATCTCCGGAAATAAATGTGCGAGCGTCGTTTCCATACTGTCCACCTGATCTACGATCGTTTGCTTCATCTGCCCGCTGGGCGTATCAATTACGGTTCCCAGCGGCATTCTGGACAGCTTGCCGATCAACTTTTCCCGGATGTTTTTTAGAATAGAAAAGGTCTCCTTGTGTGACAGGGACAATGCATGTGCATACAGCACAGAGCGCAGCAAATATCCTCCCAGCGCAAGTACACACCATCCTGCATAAAATCCTTTGTCCTGATTTCCATTCAGCAGGGCAATGACAATCTGTGCCGCGGCAAAATAGGGCAGCATTCCGCCGAATACGCCCAACACCGCAGAAATTACTGCTCTTATGAGACCCGCGTGCCCCATTTCTCCAAGTTCCCAAATTCTATTTATTGGGTTCTTTTTTTGCATCTTAATTCCTCCTTTTTAGTTAGCTAAAACTAACCTATATGCTTATTTTAAGGCTGTGCGCTTGTCTGCGCGCCAGCCCTGATCACGTTACAAAATACCGTTCATATATTTTATACGGGCACTTCGTCCCCATGGCAATAAATACTATGATAACCCGCCCTATGATACTTCTGCAGAAGATCGACATAATGCAGCGCCTCTTCCTTCTTCATTCTGTGCCGGATGACTTCAAATACGGCACCCAGATAACCGCTTGTCGTAATATGTAAAAACTCCTTGGGTACGCGGCCGGATTTAACCGCACCACAATGAATAACATCCATATATTGATAAGTATATTCCACCTCTATATCCACGAGCTCATCAACAAAATTTTGAAAACGCGTGCCATAGGAAGCATCCAGCAACAAGCAAAACTCATCAAAATGCGCATACATAAAATTTACAAGCTGATGCATCCCTTCTCCCGCATAATCCTCCATCATATTCTCTTGCTGTTCTCTATCAATTTGATGAAAGGTCTCCTCGATATTGTGATACATCTCCTTCATTTCCTCTAAAACCGGCTCAACCAATGCCTGGAATAACCCCTCCTTATCATGAAAGCGCGTATAAATGGAACCGGTGCTCGTAGCGGCTGCTTTCGCAATTTCCCGTAAAGACGCATCTACGTACCCTTTTTCAAGAAATTCTTTTTTAGCACATTTCATAACACGCTCGTACACACCCGCAATTTGCTTGGCCATGAGTTATCTCCATTTCATAACACTGTTTTGAATTGTGTTTATCATTATAGCACCCTTTAAATAGATGGTCAATACGAAAAAGCTTATGCTGATTAAAATATTTTTCTTGACAAAATAATCAGTACTGAGTATATTACTATTAGTCAGTACTGATTATTAAAAAAGGAGAACTCTATGGTACCGTTGTACATTCTGGGACTGCTGCTTCGATTCGGACCGCAGCACGGTTACCAAATTAAAAAACTAATTGAAACGGAGCTTGCGGACTTTACACAAATCAAGCTTCCGAATATCTATTACCATCTGGAAAAAATGAAGGACGCCGGCTTTATCGATTCTCAGACCGGACAAGACGGGCTGCGCCCGGAGAAAAAAATTTATCATGTGACAACAATAGGAATTACAGAGCTTCAAACCTTATTAAAAAAGGAGCTTGAAATTGGTTACCGCCCTACTTTTCACTCGGATGCGCTCTTTTATTTTTCCGAGCACTTGGATGCAGAGGCGCTTGTAGCCGCACTGAAAAAGCATGTAACCTATTTAAGGGCGGCCCTGGCACATATCGAACAGCACAGAGCCGCCGTCATTCCACAGCTTCCCCCGGAAATCGCATGCTATGCGGATCTGATTTTTGAACATCATCTTCTGCATTATCAGGCGGAAACGGCATGGGCTGAAAAGGCAATCCATACAAATCAAAATTTTTCAGGAGGGCTTAATTATGACAAGAGCAAGAGTGATTGAAACAAATGAGGGAATTCAGAATGAGATAACTGTAGAAACCTTTGACCGGTTTGCACGGGAAATGCGGGATAAGGGCTGGAACAACGTGGATGGCATGATCGCCTCGGGCATCCCAAATGGAGATTTGCTGGAAATCGGACCGGGACCCGGCTATATCGGCCTGGAACTAGCCAGAAAAATCCATCCCAGGTCTTTGACGGGCTGCGAAATCAGCCCGGCCATGATCCTCACCGCTCAAAAAAATGCGGCAGACTATGGTATCACCATCAATTATGTGCAAGGAAACGCAATGGAAATGCCGTTTGCAGATGAATCCTTTGACGGTGTGATTTCCAATGGCTCCTTGCACGAGTGGGAACGTCCGATCCGCGTATTCAATGAAATTTACCGGGTTCTGCGTAAGGGCGGCAGGTACTGCATCACCGATATGCGCCGGAATGCAGGCTTTCTTAAGACAACGATGATTTATCACTCAACGAAACCGGCAGCTATGCGCCCGGGATTTCTGACTTCGCTCGGTGCATCCTATACGCCCTTAGAGATCACAGAACTGCTGCGCAATTCCGACTTATGCAGTGCCTCTGTGAAAAGCGAATTCTTCGGTCTATGTATTTATGGGGAAAAACAGTAATCCGGTTCAGACCGTTTCCCCGGCTTCTTTTCTATATCTGAAAAAATGACACTACGGAATCTAATTTTTCGGCACTCCCTCGATTTTCTAAAGATTGGCGCAGCACATCATCCGACTTATAAGCAATATCCGAAATTTTGACAGCGATATCGGAGGTTCCTTCCGCTCCCTCAACGGCGGCTGTTGTGATACCTTCGATCGCCTGCCGCATCTGCTGGATTGTTTCATATAATTGCTCTGCAATGGTATTGACTTCTGTTACGACGCCCTGAACCATATCTGCATCCTGATCATATTGCACACTGGTGTTGACCAGCATCTTATAATCATTTAAAACCTGGTTATCTACAAATTCCAACAGAGTTCTCGAATCATTCACCACATGTTCCACAGCTTCTGAAACATTACTTGTTATCTCTGTTATTTTTGACACGGCAGCCTTTGAATTATCCGCCAATACTCTGATTTCATCGGCCACTACCGCAAATCCTTTCCCTGCTTCTCCTGCCCTGGCAGCTTCAATTGCAGCATTTAATGCAAGAAGATTTGTCTGCGACGTGATCTGTAAAATAGCCTGGGATAATTCCCGGATCTCTTCAATCGCTTCCGTCCGCTTAATTGATTCTTTGAGTTCTCGATTGGTTTTGTCATAAATGTCAATTGCATTCTGATGCGATACGGAGGTCTCCCCCTTCAGTTTGGCCGCACGCTGCTTTATTTCTGTCGCCAATTGCTCTCCATGCAAGGTTTTTTCCTTCATATTAGATACTTCCATCTCAATTTCGTAGGTAGAGGCATTCATTTCTTCAGTGGACGCTGAGGTTTCTTCCATTCCGGCCGATAATTCCTCTGTGGTTGCAGAAATATCCTCAATATTAGCATGTACCTCCTTCATTCTCTTATGGGAGCTTTCAGCGATTTCTTTTACATTTACTGCTTCTGCCTGAATACTATTAATAATCTCTTTAATTTTCTGCTGCATCGCTTGTGAGGAACGGGAGATCGCGCCAACCTCATCCTTACGTTTGATAAGATTTTCTTCAAACTCGAAATCAAATTTTCCTTCTTCCATCAATTTTAATCGTTCCTGAATCATTCTGACCCCTTTGCCTAAACTTTCACCGAGCAAATAGGACACAATAACTCCCATAATAAGCAAAACAACTGATAACAAGGCGATCATCAACATGGTATGATCGATTTTTTCTGCGACTACATCCGTATAAATTCCTACAAACCAGATTCCGATTACTTCTCCGGCATTATTTTTAATCGGCATATATCTCGTCTGTGCTGCTCTGCCTAAAATATCTGCAGTGCCGGAATATGTCTTTCCCTGCTTCAGAACCTGATCTGACACCTCTGCGGATGCCTGTGTCCCAATCATACGCTTTCCGTCTTCCTCTACATTCGTAGAAATTCTGGTATCTCCTTGAAATATTGTTGCCAGAATTTCGGCTCCTTCCGTAAGCTCATCAATGACTGCATAATTCTCATTTATTAGGGTATCCCCTTTATAAAGCTTTCCATCATTAACCGACCATTCTCCCTCATAAGAACTGTTGATCAGCTCTAATCCCATATGCGAATAATTCTGAAGCTCTTCCTCGCTTTCTGATAAAACAAGATTATTTACCTCCATACGTGTAAACAAAACAATACTCACTGTCATTAATACAATCACGCTTACTGATGCCAATACGATTTTCCATTTGATTTTCATGTTATGGTTCTCCTTAAAATAGTAGTATTTTTTTATCCTTAGAAATAAGCTACCTCCTTTTTCTATCTTATACTAAAATAATAATAATATCAATAACTATTATTATTATTTTAGTGACTTCGTTACAGAAGAACAAAAGTGTGCTCAGTCCACTTTCGTAATCAAATACTCCGGCAGCACAGCTTTTGTTCCGCGCGCGCAGCTGCGCATAATATTTTCTTTAATAGGAAATCCACAGGACTTTCCTATTAAAGAAAAAAGCTGATTCGCAGTCATTAACGACCTTGAATCAGCTTTCTTTTATTTATAAAATCATTTAAATCAGAGATTCATACAGCTTCCTGATATCTTCAACACTCGTTTCCTTCGGATTCCCCGGTCTGCATGCGTCATCGTAAGCGGACTGCGAGAGGAAAGAGATGTCCTCCTGCTTCACAATTTCCTTCAAATCTGCCGGAATACCGACATCCTTAGACAGCTGCTTCACCGCGTCAACCGCTGCTTTTCTATACTCTGGCTGACTCATCGAATCGACTCCCGCGACCCCCATTGCCTTTGCAATATCACGATATTTTTCACCGGTTGCTTCGGCATTATATTCCATCACCGTCGGCAGAATAATTGCATTTGCCACTCCGTGCGGCGTATCATATAATGCGCCAAGCGGATGAGCCATTGAGTGCACAATTCCAAGTCCGACATTTGAAAATCCCATGCCTGCTACATACTGACCAAGCGCCATACCTTCTCTTCCCTCCGGTGTGTTGGCTACCGCGCCGCGCAGATGCTTTGCAATAATCTCGATCGCTTTAATATGGAACATATCCGATAATTCCCATGCACCTGCCGTGATATATCCTTCGATTGCATGCGTCAGTGCATCCATTCCTGTTGCTGCCGTCAAACCTTTTGGCATCGAGGACATCATCTCGGAATCCACAAATGCCACGACCGGAATATCTTTTGGGTCTACACATACCATCTTTCGGTTTTTCTCCGTATCGGTAATAACATAGTTAATTGTAACCTCCGCCGCAGTTCCCGCCGTCGTCGGAACGGCAAAAATAGGAACGGATTTATTCTTTGTAGGCGCAACACCCTCCAAACTTCTGACATCCGCAAAATCCGGATTTGCAATGACAATACCAATTCCCTTTGCAGTATCGATTGAAGAACCTCCGCCGATTGCGATCAAATAATCCGCACCTGCTTTTTTAAATGCGGCAACACCAAGCTGCACATTTTCGATCGTCGGATTGGCCTTGATACTGGAATAGATCTCATATGACAACCCTGCCTTTTCAAGTACATCGATTACCTTTGTAGATACGCCGAATTTGATCAGATCCGGATCTGTACAGATCAGTGCCTTCTGAAAGCCTCTGCCATTCGCTTCCGCTGCTATTTCCTGAATTGCACCCGCTCCGTGATAGGCGGTCTCATTTAGTACAAATCTGTTTGCCATGCTGCTTTTCTCCTTTTCTTTGCTTGTTGTTGGATACCGTATTTTTATTCATCTGTTTAATCTATCCGTTACATGAGTGAAATATACAATATATTATATCTCATCCTTTCGTTTCTTTCAATAAGTGTCTCCACCTTGGATTTTCGAAATGAGTCTCCGAAACGCGATGAAAATGCCATGAGCGATGCTTCCTTTCGGATATGAGGCAACTTCCTGAATAAAAGAAGCGCTTAAAGCAAATACTCCACGCAATCCCTCAGCAGTTCCTGAAAAATCTCCTGCTCCACCGACCGTTCATCATGACCGGGTGCGAGATAAATCAACTTCCCTTTTTTATAATCGCGCACAAAGCCGGCTGTATACTGCTTTTGTTCATAGCAGAACGTTAAAAAAACCTCTCTGCTGCCGCCACAACCGGATATCATATACGGCTCCTCTTCAAGGGCAAACTCCTGCAAATCCTGGTTTGCACCTGTCAGCGGACGCCTCTGAAAGTAAAGGCGGCAATAAGGCGGATGGGTGAGAAAATTCCCTCCGTACACGCTCTCCAGCCTGCTCCCCTTCGGCGTGATGATTCCGTTATGGAGCGCCAGCACTCTTCCTCCACCCGCAATGTAATCTGCGAGCAGATCATCAAAACCATCCAACTGTTCATAGCAATCCAGATAACTGACCAAAAGGGGATGGGCTGACAGCATAACAGCATCCCAGTCCCGGTAATCCGTAATTCCCCGCACGTTTCCGATCCCCGCAAGCGCTTTTTGAATTCCAGGAAGCACCCTGTCAAGCGGATGATAGACCGCTTGTTCCTGATCTCCCAGCACCGGTATTTCCATAAGCCTTTTCCTCCTTACCACGGAATTCTCGTTCCGTCATAGCTTTCCAGATACAGTACGCCATCACCTCTTTCCCTCTCAAAAGAGTGAATGGCCAACTCTGCGGCATCCTCCGGCTCCAAGTCCGCATGCTCTTCTTTCGTTCCCATCATATAGGTGTTCATCCAGCCCGGATGATACAGGCGGATATCGTATCCGTCTTTCTTAAGACGGTTCGAAAGGATTACCATTCCCATATTTAGAGCCGCCTTGGACATGCAGTATTCCGTTTCATTTTCACGCCAGCAGGCTCCAATGCTGCCTGCCTCAGAGGAAATGCAGCAGATTTTTTTGTCCCTGCCCAAATCCAGCAGCGGCAGCAGAGCCTCCGTAACTCGAAGTGTACCCAGTGCATTGATGTTATATGTTCGCAGCATCGAGGCATAATCATAGCCCTCCCGGATATCCAAAATCCTTCCGTCCACGCCCGCACAGTTAATCAACCAGTCTAACGCGCGGATCTGCTCCGTTATTTTAAGAGCTGCGCACCTTACTGATTCGTCCTTAGATATATCAATCGGCACCGTCAGCAGTGTTTCCTGATACCGGTTCTGCAATTCCTTAAGCTGTTTCCACTCGGGCATATAGCTGCCCGCAATTACCCGGTTTCCACGTTTTAACAGATTCTCGCACAGCGAATAACCCAAGCCCCTGTCCGCGCCGGTCACCATGATCGTTTTCATAAGCACCTCCTAATTCCATGCGTCCCGCCTGTACTTTTGCTCCCGCTTTGCAAAATCACATGGCGATATTTCTCCCGTCCTGCGGTAATGCTCTACACAGCCTCTATCCGGGATCCCCGTCCGGCCTCCCAAAACAGTGCATTTCACCGCGGAAACGGAAGCGGCAAACGAAGCCGCCTCCTTCGCTTCCATCCCTTCGGAAAGGCCGAAAACGAACGCCCCATGAAAGACGTCACCCGCTCCGGTCGTGTCCTTTACCTCCACGCAGTATGCTTCCGTAAAAAAGAAGCGGCCGTTTTCGATTCCTGCACAGCCCTTTACCCCTAATGTGACGATGACGATCTGTGGTCCTGCTGTGGACAAAAGCTTTAAATTTTTCTCATAATCCGCATCGCCAAACAGGCTGTCATAATAATATTCGGACAGAATAAATACGTCGATGAGACCGAGATTTTTCTGCGTCCGGTCGTCATACCCATCTCCGTCCGCCACGACCTTTCCGCCATGTTCACGCACATAGGCCGCCATTTTCAAAGCAATTTCATCGAATTGATACAGCAGAAAATAATCCGTCTCCTTTAACAGTCCGTACGGAATTTCTTCCTCTGCAAGCGGTTCTGTTGTTGCGGGCGATTCGATATAGTGCTTATCCCGGTGCAGACTATCCACAATGCTGATGCACAGCGAGGTATGTCCTTTCCCGATCTTCAGGTTTTCCACATCCACGCCATGGTCCTGCAAATCCTTGCGGCACAGTCTTCCGTACCGGTCTTCTCCTACACGGCCGATAAATGCCGCAGTTCCCCCCAGCCTCATGACGGCGGCAATCGCATTAGCGACCTTGCCGCCTCCCATCAGACTGAAATCCTCCATTACGGTCAGCTCGTCCTTTTGGGGCATATGACTACACAAAACATTCATATCCATACAAGGGTAATCAAATCCTGTTATTTTCATAGGTCGCTCCGGCATGTCGTCAGACAGATTTTTTCTTTTAAAAATTTCTTTGCCGCAGGTGCCGCATCCGCAAGTGAACAGAAAATGTATGGGTCGCCAATATTTTCTTTCATGTTCCTCTGCACCGCATAAAAAATGCTCTGGTCGTAGCCGGTTCCTACATTTAGCTTGCGGATTCCTCTATGGATCGCCTCTTTGATCTGGTCGTTGGGAATTCCGGTTCCTCCGTGCAGCACAAGCGGAACCGACACCTCTTTTCTGATCGCATCAAGGCGTTCCATATCCAGCTTTGGTTCCTTCACATAGTTTCCGTGAGCGCTGCCGAACGCGATTGCCAGAACGTCACAACCTGTCCGTTCTACGAATTCCTTTGCCAGCTCGGGGGAAGTATATCCGCTCTCATCCGCATAATCCTGAATGTTTTCCGCGTTTCCCACATGTCCCAGCTCCGCTTCCACATCCACTCCCATCGCATGGGCGACCTTTACGACCTCCTTTGTCCTTCTCACGTTCTCCTCAAAAGGATAAGATGAAAAATCGACCATGATACTTGTAAATCCGGCTTTCAGGCAGTCCATCGCCAGCTCAAAGCTGTCTCCGTGGTCTAACATTAAGCCTACCGGGTACTCGCTTTTTGATGCAAGCGTTTTTACGATCTGCGCAAATGTGTCCACCGGAATGTACTGCGTCATTTCAGGATAAATCATGATGATGACAGCCCTTTTGAGCTCCTGCGCCGTTTCGATCACCCAATTGACCGTTTCATAATTGAATGTGTCAAAGGCCGTGACCGCATAACCTCCTTTTTCCGCTTCCGCTAACATATCCTTTACTTTTACTAATGGCATTGTTTTCTTCCTCCTTTTATTGGTTCGCTTCGTCTGCCGTGATGCCAAGATACCTGCATACCTCTTTCAGCACGGCCGCGTAAGTCCCGTGAATACCGCAGGCGTGATGAATATAAGGGCCGTACATAAGCTTTTTCTCCCATTTTGCCCAATCATCCACCTCAATCCAAATATAGTTGCCGCCCGTTTCCGGCCCGTCAGTTCCCCTTCCCTCTCCGAAAAACAACCGGTAATCTCCGTTGACTCCACCAAAACGTGCTACAGTCAGCTTGCCGCCTTTAATTTCATAGCGCCCCATCCCTTCATCTGTAAGCTCAGGATTGCAGGACTGTTTGGCGAGTGATTTCGGAAAAGGTCCGCAGTGCCAGAACAACTCCGCATTGTCGTTTTCCGGGTGACGAATCGTCATATCTGCGGTAAATGCCGGGCTTTCCCCTCTCGCGGCGGCCGTTAAAACCGCCGTCGTGACTGCTCCGTGAATGTCCGTCTCACAAATTACAGGAAGTCCCTTTTCCGTAAGATTGCCGAACGCGAAACACGGCCATGCTTTGTAAATCAGCGGCGTGACATACCAGCAGTCGCCCGCCATGATGGTGCAGTCGTGCTTCACTGCCAGATTGCGGATCGCGAGCTCAACAGCTGCGGTGATTTCCGCATTTTTCTCCGTGATCGTATAACAGCAAAATGCTTCCTTCGTCTCTTTCACAAGCTCTTCCATGCCGGCGCGATCCTCTTTTCGAATGCGCTCAATCTCCGTCACCAGCTCTGTTCCGTCTATCGGTACGATATCGATGCCAAACCGTTCGGATAACTCCCCTTCATTCACGATGACGCTGAGGAAATCCCGCGGCCGCGGCCCAATCTGCCCAATCCGCATGTTTTTCACCGCTTTTAAGGCACAGACCGTGCGGATAAAGAGGTCGATTCCCTCCTCCAGCTTAGAATCCTCCAAATAGCAGTTTTCGATATAGCTGTAGGTCACGTTTCCGCGTAGCAGCCCCATCGTCGTGGCAAACAGGCCGCACTGCGTATCCGTCTGCCGGTAGCAGTAGCCTCCCGGCGGCGCCTCGTCCCTCGGTCCCCATATTAAGACCGGTACCTTAAGCTTTCCGCACAGCTTCACAACGGCCTCTTCGTTTCCGAAATTCGCGTGCGGTACAAAAACCGCATCGACCTCCCTTTCCCGGAACACTCTTGCAACCGCTTCGGCATCCTGAGTCTGATACAACAAGGCTTCGTCATTTAAAAACGACAGATCCACAAGCTCCACATCTCCCAGCTTTTCTAAAATACAATCAACCCGTTCTCTGATTTTCAGGCTGTTCTCATACGCGTTTTTCGGATCCGGAAAATCGAATCGGCGCGTCGGAGCATATCCCAGCCTTACCTTTCTATAATTGTACATGTGTATTTTCCTCCTTCTTTTTCTTTCTTTTTTATTCTTTCAAGCAACAGCATCAGAGCCGCAATCAGCATCATGAGGATGCCCCCGATGACAAGCAGGCTTTGATAGCCTGTTTTCTCCATCATTCTGCCCGCCAAAGCGGGAAAAATGATGCCGCCCAGACTTCCGAAAATGCTGATCGCATTCGTAGCCGCAACAGACTGTTTCGGAAAAATTCCGCAGGCAATCCCAATATCCAGCGGGAAATTCACCCCTGATAAAAGTCCTACGGCAAAAATCAGCACGAGCATTACCCATTTGTTTAAAACGCCCATTCCGACGAACAGCGCAACCGCCGTCAGGATGTTCACCACCGCCAGGTAACGCCGGACATTGACTTTGGCAAACAGCATCGAATACAGCAGCCTGCCCAGTGCCGAGCCCGCCCAGTAAAACGTGATCGTCAGCCCCGCAATCGCCGCCGCGCCCAACTTCAAACCGAGATAACTTGACATATAGGTGCTGATCATCATGTCAAACCCCATATAAAGCATCGCTGCGGCACAGCTCAAAAGCAAGCCCGGATTTTTGAGCAGCCTGAAAAAAGAAACGTTGCCGCCCGGTTCTTTTTGTACCTCTCCCGCGTTGCCTCTCGCGAACAGGAGCACGGCGAAAAACAGCATGATCGATATGGCTCCTACGATGAGGTAGCAGACCGTCCAGCTTCCGCCCGCGGCCAACACGATCGTCGGAAGCAGTGGCCCCGCCAGAGAACCCAGCCCATAAATTCCATGGAAAATATTTAAATAGGAATTTCTACGTTCACCCGATAAATCCGATATATAGGCGCTCATCACGACATTCAGCAGGCTGATTGCCGCTCCGTTTACAAAAAAGGCGGCCAAAAGGCTTCCGTATGACGGGGAAAAGGCGATCCAGAACATCGAAAGCAGATGCAGAAAAACGCCCCCGGCAATCAGTACGGTTTTCGACAGCTTCGCCGCCAGAAAATCATTAAGAAAGATAATGAAAAGCTGGCCCATGCACAGGATGGAACCGACCAGCCCCGCCTCAGACAGCGTGATGCGATATCTCTCGGAAAAAGAGGGAAGCAGCGCGCTGTACATGATAAATCCAAATGAAGCGAGAAAAATCGTCGCATTCATCAAAATTAATATTTTTTTCTTTTCTCCCATGCTACTCCTCTCCATACTGCCACCTGACCGGCTTTGTGATTCCACAGAAGGGCATGAATACCTCCAGACATACTTCTATTTCTGCCGTTTCAGCCGCTTCCTGCCGCTCTATCGGAATCCGAAGCGGGCCGGGTTCCTCATATTCCTTTTTCGCCATTATTCTGCCGGTGGTCTTTCCTTCTTCATCCTTTACCTTTACGAGGATATCCGCTTTCCCTTCCAGCAGCTCAAACCATAGTGACAGCGGTTCGCCGTCCCTGTCCTTGGGCACCCGTGCTTTTGCGTGATAGGCCAGAAATCCGCTGTCCTTATTCAGATCGTGCAGCTGGGTCCCGTGTCCGACCTCCACCCTTTTATAGAAAGAAAGCGCTTCATCGCTTATATTCGTCACCTCCGGCTTCTCAGGTGTCCAGTCCGCCATTTCCCATTCGGTGATATATCGGCTCTCCTGATATTCCGCTTCGGGAACCGGATCTGCCCTTTTGCATGAAAAATCAAGCTGAGCAGGCTCCATTCCGGCGGCTTCCACCTGCACGGACACGCGCTCCTCAAGAGGTTCCGCCAAAATCTGTGCCTTTCCGTCATAGAGGCGGCAGGAAGCGCCTCCTAAGCTGCCGGTATGCTTCACGTCCCCGTTCCCGATAGCAAGAAGTGCTGCTCCGTTACAGGATGTGACCACAAACTCCATATCCGCATCGGGCACGATCCTTCCCGCGGCATCCTCTGCTTCAACCGTCAGAATCGCCGTGTCATGTGCGCCATAAAAGACCTTTTCATTTTCCAGACGCAGGAGCAGCCTTGCGGGTTTTCCGGTCGTGACGCGCTCCGCTTGCATTTGTGGAATGCCATCCCATTTAGCGACGGCCTTTAAAACGCCCGGCTCGTATGCGACCTCCCAATCCGTCTGAAAATACGGATCCACCTTCTTCGTCCCGATTTCCTTTCCGTTTAAATATAGTGTAACCTCCTCGCCTGTCGAAAAAGCTCTGACCGGCACGAGTTCTCCCGGCTCACAGCCGTTCCAATGCGGTTGGATAAACAGCTTCGATTCATCCCGCCAATAGGTCTGGTAGAGATGATAGCTGTTTTTCGCATACCCATTTTTATCCATACAGCCACACGGGGCAAACAAGCCCGGATAATCATGCTCTCCGCGGTAATCCATCCCGGTCCATCCAAACAATCCGCAAAGATACGGCCTTTCTGCGACAAGCTCCCATGTCCGAATTCCAGCCGCCCGGTTCCCGAGGACATCCTCCTCAGAAGCGTTGTTCGCTTCCGAAAAAATAATGGCCTTATTCGGATGCTTTTTATGCACCTGTTCACACAGCTCAATATTGTAATTCATCCCAATCATATCGGCAGAAACGGCGGCGCCATCCTCAAGCAGCCCCGTGTGCATCGCCATCAACACCGGCCTCGTCGTATCCAGCTTGTTGACACAGGCTTTCAAGCCGGCCATGATCCTTTTCCCGCGCTCTCCATCCTGCAGCGATTCTTCATTTCCCATAGACCATATGACCACGCTTGGGTGGTTGCGGTCGCGCCGTATCACTTTTTCCAATCGCCTCAGTCCGTTCTTCGACGATTCAAACCAGCGGTTTTCATCCATGACGAGCATTCCGAGCCGGTCGCAGGCATCAAGCGTTTCCCGTGAATGCGGGTTGTGAGAGAACCGGTATCCGTTACAGCCCATCTCCTTTAACCGCCTCACACGGTATTCCTTGATCCCATCCGGAAGAGCAACCCCCAAAGCGCCGTGATCCTCATGCATGCACATTCCCTTGATTTTCGTAGGAACGCCGTTTAAGAAAAAACCTTCATCAGGATCAAAGCAAATCGTTCGAAATCCGAATGTCGTCTCCACCGTATCGATTATTTTGCAGTCCTTGACGAGCTCTGTCACGAGCCGGTAAAGATTCGGCTGCTCAAGCGACCATCGCTTCGCTCCCTCCACTTTAATGACCTGTCCGACTACTCCGATGCTTCTTGAGGCGATGTCTGCTGCCGTTTCGCAGCGACCAAGCTCCTCATCCCGGCTACCGATAATTTTTGACAGCACGCGGATACCGGCATCTTCAAAACGGTCGTTTCGGATACATGTCTCTACCGGCACATCCCAGCATTCGCCGCCGCGATTCTCCGGGTGCACCCAGACGCCGCAGTGATCGACTGCCGTCCTGTCCGTCTTTATAAGCCAGACATGGCGGTAAATGCCGCCGCCCTCGTACCACCAGCCTTCATAATCGGAATTGTCCACATAGACTGAAATGACGTTGAGATCATCTCCAAACCTTGCGATATCCGTCATATCCAAGTCGATTTCCGTATAGGCGCTGTCCTCATGATGCATGTAACAGCCGTTGACCCATATGCTGCTCTTCGTGCAGACGCCCTCCAATTCGATGTGAATCGTCCGGTCCTTATCCGCCTCTTCCAGGCGAAAGCTTTTCCGATACCAGGCATTCGGCCGATCAAGCGAGCCATGCACAGGATTTTCCTTTTTTGTCGGCACCCCCTCCACGACATAGTCATGCGGAAGCCGGACCGTTTCCCAGTCCTTATCGCGAAAATCCATGGAGGCCGGCCCCCTGCCGCGTTCCGCTTTTGTATGCATGTATGAATACATATAGCCGTGTTCCTCTGTATCCGATACATCACCCCGGTGGAACTTCCATCCCGGATCCAACAATATTTTTTCCCGTATCATTTTTTTTGCTCCTTTATCCTTTAATCGCTCCCGCCGTCATCCCTCCGGCAATACTCTTCTGTGTCAGGAAAAAGAAGATGACGACCGGTATGAGCGACAGACAGGCCGCCGCAAACGCGGCGTTCATGTTCGACACATGCTGTCCGAAAAAATAAAACTGCTGCATCGGAATCGTCCGCATGTTTTTTTTCTGCAGCACGATCAGCCCGATATTGAATTCATTCCACATCCAAAGCATGTGAAGCGCGGCGACCGTAGCGGTAATTGGTTTCATCAGCGGAAAGACAATAAGCCAGAACGTCTTATATACACCGCAACCGTCTATGCGAGCCGCCTCCTCCAACTCAAGCGGTATCGTCTTCGTGAATCCCACATAGAGGAACGTCGCGTAGGAAACGCTTGTTCCAACCATCAGAATGACCGCTCCCGTATAGGTATTCAGCAGGCTCATATTTTTCATGATCCGGTAAATGGGTATCATGATCATCTGAAAAGAAATCATCATGCCGGACATCAATAGAATATCCATGATGCGGTACAGCCTGCATCGGCTTTTGCGGCAGATGATATATCCGGCCATCGACGAGCAGACTACGATCAGCAGCACGGAAGCCACCGTCACGATCATGCTGTTTTTCAGCGTCACAAAGAAGTTCGTGACCTCAACCGCCTTTTCAAAATTATTCAGATTCAGCCTTTGCGGAAAAGCCAAGATACTCTGCGCTGTTTCCATCGGCGTTTTAAACGCGTTCACCACCACGATATACATTGGAGCCAGAAAGAGCACGCCTGCCGCCAATGTCAGCAAGGATAAAAACCCGTTTGCAATGCAGCCTTGTTTCGACCTTTCCATCAGAACTCCACCTCCTTTTTGCGCAACGCCCTGGAAAGAAGCGCGCCTGCCAGTACGAGCACGACCGTAAATACGACTGATACCGCCTGCCCATAGCCGGCCTTGTTATAGCTCATCAGATAATGATAAATATAAATGCCGATCGTTTCCGATGCTCCGGCCGGTCCGCCCTGCGTCGCCGCGTAGGGCGTCGCAAATTCCCTAAGGCCGTATGTCAGGGACAAGGTAATGCACGTTGTAAATGCCGGTACGATCAGAGGCAGTGTCACATGGCGGAATTGCTTCAGCCTGCTCGCTCCCTCCAGCTCCGCCGCCTCATACAGCTCCTTCGGTACCGTCGTCAGGGAAGAAAGATAGACGAGCATGTTAATTCCTACGTCGATCCACAGGTGGATGATGGCAATTCCCAAAATGACTGTGCTCTTCTGCCCTAATAGGCTCTTGATTCCAAACAGGCTTCTAAACACATCCCTGAACACATAACCCCAGATAAATACCGCGAGCACGACGCTGATGGCGGTCGGCAGGAAAAATGCCGTCCTCGCAAACGCCCTTCCCGGAAACTTGCGGTTAATCGCGAGCGACAACACTAAAGAGAGCAGGTTTCCCGCAATCGTCACGATCAACGCATAGCAGACCGTATTGATGATCGGCTCTAAAATATCCGCGTTGGAAAAGATATTGACAAAATTCTTAAGCCCTATATAATTCATCTCTTTTGAGACACCATTCCAGTCTGTCAGAGAGATATCCAGCCCCAAAACAAACGGGATAATGACAGAAAAGCCGAAAAAAAATAAGACCGGCATTAAAAAACTGAAATCCTTCAGTCCGTTCTTAATCCTCTTATTCATCTGATTCCTTTCTTGTCCCGCACCCCCTTCTATGAGGAAAGGGATGCGGAACGCTTCTCTTTATTCAGCCTGTGAAGCGAAGGCTGCGGCGAATTTTTCATCCAGCAGCTTCAGCGCTGCCTCCGGCGTCATCTTTTCATCCATCAAAAACTCTGTCTCTACATCCGTCGTGATCGTCTCCAATTCATCGGACACGAACAGCTCCGAATAGCCCGTCCAATCATAGACCTTATTGTTTTCGATATACCGATTGATGTCGTACAGCACACCATCCTCTTTTGTCACCGTGATATTCTTGCAGGCCGAGATATCCCCTTTCACCTTCTGCTCCAGGGCACCCATTTCCGGCGTCGATAAGAACTCCAGAAATTTCATAGCCGCATCCTTATTCCTGGACTCCTGATAAACCGCAAACCCTCCCGGAGAAGAATGCAGCGCAAGCTTTGCATCCTCGGCATTATCCGTTAAGGGCAGCGGAAAAATCCCCAGGTTCGCTTCCGGATTGATCGCCGTCACACCGGCCGGTGTCCATGAGCCGTTCAGAATCATCGCAGCCTCGCCTGTTGCCATCATATTCAAAGCCGTGTTCCAATCCGTTCCAAACGGATCGTCATTCGTGTATTGATACCGTTCCTTCATGCGCGTCAGAACCTCGGAAAAATGTCCTTCGTCAGCTGCCCAGGTTGTTGTTCCCGCCTCCAGCTTCACTCTGTTTTCCCGGTCATTCTTCACCGTCGTCACAACCGAATCGCACTGCTCATCGCTGAACAGCACCCATTGTTCCTGAAAGCCCGCCGCGATCGGCGTCTTTCCCGCACTTTGAATCTGTTCGCAGACGCTTAAGAATTCCTTCCATGTCTGCGGCGTTTCCACTACTCCTGCCTCTTTGAATACATCCTTGTTATAGGTAACAAACATCCCGCTGATGAACATCGGAAGACACCAGGTCTTTCCTTCCTGCGTACATGCCGCAACCGCACTTTCCTGCACATTCGCCGCAAGCCACGATTCGCTTGAGATGTCCGTGCATAATTTTGCATCGATGAATTCCTGCTTTTTATTGATGTCATCGATGAAGAACAGATCCGGCACATCATCCGCCGCGATTTTATTTCGCAACATCGTGTTGTAATCGTCGCTCGACAGCGTTTCCATCTCGATCGTAATATTTGGATTTGCCTCCTGGAAAGCTCCGATCGCCTGCTCCAAAAAACTGATCGAGTTATCCTCATTCATATCATGGATCAATGTCAGCTTTACATCCTTGCCCTCTCCCGCATCCGCGCCGGAAGAGGAACCGCACCCGGCTATAAGCCCCGCCGCCGTTATGACAGCCAATAACATACCCAATACCTTCTTTTTCATATCGCACCTCCTGAAGAATTTTCTAACTGTATTGAGTGTAGCGTTTTTCTGAAACACCGTCATTTCAAAAAATTGCGTTTTCTTAAAATATTCTATGCAGATTACAGGCTGTCCTTATATTCCGAAACCTTCATCCCAGTTACCTGCTTAAAAACCGTCGAAAAGTAGGAAGCACTGGAAAATCCGACGGTTTCCCCGATTTCATGGGCTTTCATGTTTGTGCTCCGAAGCAGCTTTTTGGCACCCTCAACCCGCACCTGATTAATATACTGCGTCAGCTTCATTCCCGTACTGTTCTTAAAAACCTTGCAGAGATAGTTTGGCGTTAAGGCAAACTCCTCCGACAATATTTCCAGCGACAGCTCCTTCATATAATTTTTTTCGATATGACTCCTGATTGCAGCAGCCTGCCTGCTGCTTCCGGTATGTCCCGCCTGATCCCGCTGCCTCATTTTATCGGACAGCTTTTCATATCCGGCAAAAAGAGCCTCCTCAAGCTCCTGTACAGAGCGAAATTCCTCGCACCATTCTTCCGTGACTATCTGCACTCCCACAACGCTTTCAAACTCGATTTTTTCCTCCACGCATGTCTTATAAAGTACATGGAACAGCAGGAGAAAACATCTGTATAACTCCTTTTTCTCCGGTCTTGTACTATACAGCCTTTCGATGAAATGCTTCAAACCGCTCTCTACCTGCTCCTGCTGTCCTTCATGGAGCTCCTCACCCAACTTTTCAAGGAAGAGAACCATATCGATCGTGTCGTTTTCCCTGCGGATATTCGCATAAAAATAGATTTTTTCATATCCCTCATAAATGCTCTGCTCCTGCGCCTTCTCGGCCTGTTCATACAGACGAACGACCTCCCCGATCCCTTTTGCGCTGTCGCTGACCCCGAGCGCAAAGCCCGTAATATTCCTCTCATTCAGCTTTTGGTAAAGCTGCATCACCTTTCTCGTCGTATATTCAAAAATCCGCATGGCGCTGCGTTCTTCTGGCAAGCTGAGCAGCACGACAAGCGTATGGTTATCGACAAATACAAGGAATTCGCTTTTTGACAAAATCGTTCCCACTATGGATTTGACTGCGTCATAGTCCACATCAACCTCTTGCACGAATTTCATTACCACAACCGTGATATTTTCCGGCATGTTTTTTATTCCAAGATAGTCCCAGAACTTTTTTGTGTTTTCTTCCGTATTTTTTACACCGAGCAACAGGTTCCTCAAGTAATCATCTGAAATCAGGAAAAAATTGTCTTGAACAAACCGGCTTTTTTCCAGTGATTTCTGTTCCTCATCAATTTCACTCTTCACCTTTGTAAGCATGGCAGCGATCTCCTGCTCCTTTAAATCATATTTCAGGATATAATCCTGCGCACCGAACTTCATTGCATCCTTCACGAAATTAAAATCGTCGTAGGAGCTGAGCACGATAAACCTCACATGCGGGAAGCGCGCCTTTAACTCCTTCATCAGCGTGATTCCATCCATTTCTGGCATGCTAATATCCGTCAGTACGAGATCCGGAAGGATCTCTTCCATTTTGTTTAAGGCATCCCTGCCGTTAACGGCTTCCTCCAAAATTGTAAAGCCATGGCTTTCCCAGTCCATGAAATTCCGTATTTCATAACGGTAAAACACATCATCTTCCACAATCATAATGTTGTACATATTCCGCCACCTCCTCCATGCTTTTTAATAACGGCAGCCAGACCTCGGCGATGCTCCCCTCACCCGGCGTGCTGATATAATTCAGTCCGTATGCTTCTCCGAAATACTGCTTGATCCTCTGTGAAACGTTGGCTACCCCGATGCTGTTTAACCCCTCATAGCGTGCCTCCTGCGCGGAAAGAATTTCCGCAATTTTTTCTCCGGTCATGCCAATCCCGTTGTCCTCAACCGTCAGCTTCAGCTTCCCATCTGTAATGGAGGATGTGATTTGAATGACGCCGTTCCTTTTGGAGATTTTGATTCCGTGAAATAACGCATTTTCCACGAGCGGCTGCAAAATAAAGTTCAGCATGATGCACTGCGCCGTGTCGGGGCTGATCTGATAAAGGACCCGGAAGCCGTTCTCATAGCGGAACTGCTGCAAAATAAAATAATTCCTAATGTAATCCGTCTCCTCCTTAACGGTCAGATATTCACTCGTCCGGCTTAAGGATACACGCAGCAGCTCAATCAGCGCCGTCGTCATCTGCTCAATATTTTCCTTCTTCTCCATTTTCGCCATGCATTTGATAGAACCAAGCGAATTGTATAAAAAGTGTGGATTGATCTGCGCCTTTAAAACCTGATACTGTAATTTCTGCTTTGCCTGTCCCTCGCGGTATGCATCCCCGATCAGCTCCTCAATCTTGTCTGCCATATAATTAAATCGATTGCACAGCATCCCTATTTCATCATTTCCCGAAGGCTCAATATGAACCCTGAAATCTCCCTGTTCCACCCTGCGCATATTCTTTTCCAGATCGCTGATATTCCTACTCATATTTTTGGATAAAATAGAGGACAGTAACAGGGAAATACCAGCCGCCGCCACACAGAAACCGATCATGTACCATTTCACCATCCCGACGGTGCCCATAAAGCGCATCTCAGGAATCAGCGCGTACAAACTCCATTCTGTGCTGTTCTTTATATATTCCGCGAACATGAATTTTTCGTTTCCGATTGAAATTTCCGTCAGCGATGTTCCGTACCGCTGCTCGCTGACCGCGAGGTATGGCTGGAAATCGTCAAGATATTCGGAAGCATTATACAGCATGCGACTGTCATTGTTTATGAATATTAAATTGTCGTTTGTTATCATGCTGTTACCGGACTGTATCGTCTGAAAAAAAGAAGGCTCGATTGCGAATACGACCGTGCCGTATACCTGCCCGAGATTGTTTATCATATCCACCATATTTCTTGCCAGATAAGCGCCACCGTCTTCTTTTCTTATAAACCAGCACGTATTTCTGTTCACAGTCTTCAGCTCTTCCTGCGCCTCTGCAAGGATGCCCGCAGCCAATTCTTCATTTACGCTTCCATAATAAAATGATTTTTTATATTTGACCCACCACGCCGTATTCCCATTCGCATCCGCTGCAAAAAACGCCGATACCGGAGACGAATTCGTGAAATACAAATTTCCGGTCTTTCGGATATCTTGCCGGAATTTGCGCAGGCCGTCCCTTGACTCCAGCTTCGTCGGGTCAGCTATCAGCCCCGTAAAGTCCGCATCTGCAATAAGCTTGTATGTCTCATCATTCAAATTACCTGTCTTATTTTCCAAATTGTTGGACAGTTCCTCCAAATATTCTCCCGTGAAGCTCCTCGTATTCTTGATGAGCATCTGCACGTAGACGGACTGAAAAGTGCTGCCGAGCAGCAGGATCAGGATCAGCGCGAGACTGAACAGCGCCAGAAACAGCTTTTCCCTTGTCTTCATGCTTTTGAAACGCTCTCTGATATTATTTTTGATTATATTAACGTTCATCGGCTTCCTCCGTAATAGAAGTCTGTCCTAATGGCGAAAGGACATACAGATTTTTTCCTGTATGCCCTCTATTATACTACACTTCAAACCGCACCGGACCGGTCAGTCCGCACTTCCAATGATTTCCTTCCACGACCACTTTAAGAATGAGCCGATCCCCTTCTGTTGCATTCAGCATCGGGATCCGCACACTACCGGCATCCGCCTCGTTCTTTTCAGCATAGTATCGCTCCCTAAAGCGGTTGTTATAATCCCTGATCGATACAAGGATTTTGGCTCTTCCCGTTATTTCTTCAAACATGACCGCCCCGCTCTCCTCACGCATCCTTGGTACCTCAGGCTCCATGCAGTAGATTACATAGCCTCCGTTTTCACGCCCGTAAAAAAACGGCATAGACTGGTCAAGCATAAATCCATTTTCAAGGCTTTTCTTCCAATAAATATAATGGTCGTCCGTCGTATATTCATAAATATTTGGCTCCTCTTTGTAAATATGTGTCACAAACCAGTCATTGATATACGGATTTTCAGTCGCTTCGGCGACGCGTACGCTCTCGTTCGCCTCAGAAAGCAAAATTTCACAGCTTCCCTGCTGCCCTTTCTCCCCGTTTACGTCGACGCGAAGCCTTCCGGGAATCGTACCGCATTCCAACACGATTTTTCCGTTTCCCCGATAAAGACACATTTCCTCCTTTTCAGGAAATGCGCTGCAATATGGATCGGCATTGTCAGTACAGATGATCCGCGCCTTTGCGTCACAGGCTACACGAAATCTGTGAGCAGATGTCGGCGTACAATGACCCATTTCATCGATCGCCTCCACCCAAATCGTTATTCGGCTCCTTCCATCCGCGGGATATTCCTCCTTTTCCGGCATCAGGCGAAACGCCGACGTCTCACCGCCTGTATGCAGGACGTCCACAGTTTCCAGACCCTCCCTGCTTCCTATTGCCTTCAGCTCTCCCGGTTCAAACGGAGTCGTAAAGATCGCCGTCTGCCTCTGATCCGGTGTTTGTTCCCCAACCAGACTGTCGTTTAAGAAAAGGCGCACCCATTCCGCGTTCGTATACAAGATGACCTTGCGCTCCAAAGCCGCTCCCCTCTCCCATGTCCCGCAGATATGGACGACCAGCTCCTCTCTCCATCTAGCCGCATACTTGTAAAATCCGTCTTTTCTGTCCCCGTTGCAGTTCAGCGGGCAAGCGTCCGTAAAAAACGCGAGATTTCTGTGCTCTCCTCTGTAATCCGCCCCTGCCCAAGCAAAGCTGCCTGCCAGATACCGGTTCTGTTCGATGAACTCTAATGTCTCATAGGCACCCTGACTTCCGGAATACGAATTCCCGCACTCGACCACCTCATCCGCCAGACAGAGGATCTCCGATCCGAGTATCGGTTTTTGGGGAAATCGTTCATGGATTTCACCCAATCGCTCATGATTGTAGTTTACACCGACTACATCCAACGCCTCTGCCGCAAAACCATCCAGTCCCGTGTGCATCGCCATCGTCACCGGTCTTGTATCATCCAGCCCCAGGACGATCCTTCGCATCGTCAACGCGATCCTTTTGCCGCGCTCCTGTCCTTGCCAATTCTCCTCATTTCCGATTGACCAGAGAATGATGGATGGATGATTCCTGTCTCGCTTGACTAAATATTCCAGCTCTTTCGTCCCGAATTCACCCGTATCAAAGCGCCTAGTCTCATTCATGACGAGAATTCCATACGAATCACACAGATCAAGCAGTTCTTTTGCCGGCGCGTTGTGAGAACAGCGGTAGGCGTTTGCGCCCATCGCCTTCAGCTGCTTCAGCCGCCTCTCATAAACGGACGCATCAATAGCTTTTCCAAGATTTCCTTCGTCCTCATGAAAGCAAAAGCCGCGGATTTCCGTCCGCCTGCCGTTGATAAAAAATCCTTCTTTTGCATCAAACCGACACTCCCGAAAGCCAAATTTTTCTTCGTACGCATCCGTCAGTATGCCGTCCTGATACAGCCGCACCTCGCAAGTATGACAATATCCCCGGTAGACATCCCATAGCTTCGGGTTTAAAACCTCCAATACGGCGTTCTCCGTTTCATCCTGCGTATTGCTGTCCCGCATGAGTTCCGTGGACGCAACGAGCCGTCCATCCGGAGCTTTGATCGTAATTTCCATACGGTATCCGCCAAGCGTCCCATAGCGGGCCAGGATCCGGCAATGGAGAACTACCTGCCAGGCCTCCTTTTCGTTTTTCTTTGTCGTTATTTTTTTCTTTGTAATGATTTGCAGGTCACTCTCATCAATAGAAATCCGATCCGTCTTTTCCAGCCATACGTCCCGATACAGCCCCGCTCCCTGATAAGACCAGCCCTGCATATCCGTCTGTTCCAGATAGATTGCGATCAGGTTTACTTCCTTTCCATAACGGACAACATCGGAAATATCGATGCTGTAGCCGCAGAATGCCGACAGCCAAATTTTCATCAGGCAGCCGTTGACCCAGATCCCGCCTCTGCCCGCGATGCCATCCAAATGCAGTACGAGCCTGCGATCCCGATCCGTTTTTGGAAGGTAAAAAAAACATCGATACCACGCGTCTTTCAGCGCCAGATATCCGTTGTAATCCCGTTCGTTCGGATTTAATTCCTGAAGCACCGCGTAATCATGCGGAAGTTCTACGGTCTGCCATGCATGGTCGTCATGAGACATCGTCGCAGGAGACGGCGCCGCGCCCGTTTTTGTGTAATGATACGCGTCATATTCCTGCTTTGGCTGTTCTTCCGTCGTAAATTTCCAGCCGTATCGGAGCAGTTCCTTTTCTCTCATATTCCGCTCCTCTACTTTGCCAATTCATAAATCCGGTATACATCGTCCGAGGTCAGGTCAATATAGGCATCTCCATAGTCCTCCGTGCAGGAAATTCTTTCCGCCAACATCCTTCCATCCTTTTCAAAATCGATGTCGATTTCCTTTAATGTG
Organism: Bacillota bacterium; assembly: GCA_023402845.1. Taxonomy (GTDB): domain Bacteria; phylum Bacillota; class Clostridia; order Lachnospirales; family Lachnospiraceae; genus JAEYFP01. The sequence goes on along the minus strand of JAEYFP010000039.1, from coordinate 50,186 downwards.
ACAGGAAGACCCACACTTGCAAAAAATTCCTTTGTTTTTAAAATTCCGGCATCTACAGTCTTTTCCGGTTCCTTTGCGTCTATGTCAAGATTCCAGACCTCCTTTGCATAGCGGAGCAGCAGGTTGAACTTTTCTTTCTTTAAATAAGTCATCCATGCCGGAAGAATAACTGACAGTGCCGCGCCGTGCGTGACGTTGAAGACCGCTCCCAAATCCTCCGCGAGCGTGTGCAGTCCGAGATTGGTATACAGTCCCATCGAGGCAAATTTGCCCATCGCCAATGTTCCCGCGAGCATCAACTGGCTCCTTCCCTCATAATCCATCGGATTTTTCAGTACGATCGGCAAATATTCGACGACAGTCCTCATCACGCTTTCGCTGATTCGCATCGTCAGTTTCATATCCTCAACCTTTCCCAGATAAGCGTCACAAATATGAGCGAACATATCGCACGCGCCGCACTTCGTCTGATAAGCCGGCACCCCGTATGTCAGCTCCGGGTTCAAAAGTGCAAACTTCGGCCGCATTTTGTCACATCCGTATCCGATTTTGGATACCTCCTCCGTATTCGTCAGCACCGCAAACGGACTTGTTTCGCTTCCGGTTCCCGCAAGCGTCATAATTGCGCCTACCGGCAATATTTCTTCCGGCTCCGCCTTGTAGGTATAGACATCCCAAATATCAGTCGAAAGCCTCGTCCCGAGCGCAACCGCTTTTGCCACATCGATGCAGCTTCCGCCGCCGATGCCGACGGTCATTCCGACATGATGCTCCTTTGCCAGCAAAATTGCCTCCCGCGTCTTATCCAGCAGCGGATTCGGCACCACATCCTGATATTCGATCACCCGAAATCCTTCCTGCCGGATCGATTCCGTTATCCGCTCGACTAACGGGCGAAGCGGACCATCCGCGTACGATACCGTCATAACAGTGTCCGTCAGCGCGTATTCCCTGCAGCGCTTCCCTACGTCCTTCTCCGCATCCTTTCCAAAATAGAGCTTTGTTCCATTTTCAAACATAAAATTAGCCATGTCATGCCTCCTGATGATAGCAGCGCATACTGCTTTTATTTTTCAGGTTCAGCATAACATGGCTTATTTGAATGCTCATTCAAAATAATGGTGATTTCTTTTAATAAATTATCCTTTTAGCTCCAAATCAGCCAGATCAGGATATATCCGGTGGCAACGGCTGAAAGTGTAAACGGAACGCTTATCTTCATAAATTCGGAGGTGCTTGTCTCATGCCCTTCCTTATGCAGAATTCCGAGGGCCGTGATATTTGCAGAAGCACCGATCGGTGTCAGATTGCCGCCGAGTGTCGCACCGGAAAGCAGTCCGAAATAAAGAACAAGCGGATCGATCCCCATAAGGTTTGCGATACCGGCAGTAACCGGAAGCATCGTAGCGATGTAAGGGATATTGTCGATAAATGCCGAAAAAATTACTGAGGCCCAAACAAGAAGTGTATACATCACAAATACATTATTTTTACTGATTTTAACAAATAATGTGCTGATTTCATCCACAACCCCCGCTTCTGTAATTCCGCCGATGACAATAAACAGGCCGGTCAGCAGAAGGAGTGTAAAATAATCAATCGATTTGGCTGTTTCAACAATAACCTTTGTGCTCTTTGAGCGGATCATTTCCCGCACCACACCGATAATCATCAGACTCAGGCAGATCAGGCCGTTAGTAATACTCGGCTTATTCGGAAAAAATGACGCCGCAATCAGCAGCACCACAGTCCCCACCATGAGTACAGACGGAAAATAATCCGTCACAACGGTTTTGTCACCAAAGCTGATGGGTTGGTCATCCTTACGAAATACGATCAGCAACACAATCGTTGATACGATCGCGCTGACCTGCACAATCCAGAACATACTCGGTTTTCCGTTTAAGAAAAAGAAATCCAGAAAGTCAAGATTTGCATAGCCGCCCAGCATGATGGCAGTTGTATCCCCAACCAGAGTAGCAGCTCCCTGCAGATTGGAAGAAACCGCAATGGCAATGATGCTTTTAACCGGAGATATCTTCAGCTTCTTTGCAATCGTCAACGCAACAGGAGCCACCATTAACACCGTCGCAACGTTGTCCACGAAAGCGGAAATGAGTCCGGCAAACAGCGCAAGCGCAACTGTTGACCATTTCACATTCGGTACCCTTTCAATAATGTAATCCGCCAGCAGCGCAGGCATTTTAGATTCAATGAACAGATAAACGACTCCCATCGTCCCGGCGATCATCATGATGATGTTCCAGTCGACTGCAGACAACACCTTGTTCAATGGAAGAATGCCCAAGATCACAAAAACAGCTGCTGATATCAGCGCAACATAAGCGCGGTATTTCGGAAAAATCAGCAACAGGGCATAGGTAGCAATAAATAAAATTAACGCAAGTATCATATTAGGTCTCCCCCTTAAATAGTCATTATTCTACAATAATAGCTATTTTTCACTGGAAAGTAAAGGGGTTTTAGCCATAATGTTAAAATTTTGTTAAAATTTTATATTTTTTGAAAAGTATTGTTTTATCTTTATACAGGATGTCACAAGAAATCATGATTCCTGCATTTTTCAAAAAAAACGAGCGTAAGACTGCGTGTCACCTGCTTCTCCTTAAAGCAGGAATATCCAAGCCGCTCGTAAAGTCTTACGTTTATATCACTTCTGCTGTTTGTAAAAAGCTCATAGCGATTCTGCGGACAACCTATTTCCATTTCATGAAGCAGCCGCGTACCGATCCCCCTGCCCTGCGCTTTCGGATGCACGATCAGCTTTCCGATATAAAGCGATTCGTTCTCCGCATATCCCCTTACCGACCCAATGATTCTATCCCTTTCATCGACAGCCTTTAAAATCAGGCTGTTCTGATATTCCAGCTCAATCGCCTGAAGCGACTGCCTTAACGACGGAACGGAGTAATTGCCGAACCTTGCAGCTTCCCTTTGGCATATCAGATATTGAAGTCCGAGAATTTCCGGCAAATCCTTTTGCTGTGCTTTTTCGAATTGATACTTTTCCATCTGATATCCCCCTCAAACACTGTAGCACGGATTTTGCCGGCGAATATGCTAAAGTTAGGAATTTTATGCGACCTCCTTCGAAATTTTCATAGAAATTCTTCTGATTAGGTCATTTAAAAGTATCGATTGGTTTTCACTGTCTTCGATCATGCTCAGCACTTCCTTATCTGAAAATGTGATGTTGATATCCTCCAAATATTTCCTGAGCATTTTTTCCCTTTCCCCAACGTCAAGAGGCTTTACCTCATGCTTCAAAGAAAACCTGCGCAGCAGCGCTTCATCAATCCTGTCCTTTCTGTTCGTCGCTCCGATTACAATGATATCGTTTCTCAGCTTGTCGAATTCCTGCATCATTGTAATTGTGATACGCGCCAATTCTCCTCCTGTCCCTCCTCCGGAATCGGTATCCGAACGCCGAATGCTGATACAGTCAATCTCATCCAGCATGAATACACACGGATTGGAAATTGCATAAAAAAAAGCCTTACTGATATTTTTTGATGTATTTCCCATATAAGAGTCTATCAAATTCGAGAAATTAAGATAGCAGAACGGAAGCCCCGTTTTGTAAGCGATATATCTTCCAAACGTCGTTTTCCCTGTTCCGCTCTCACCATAAAGCAGAGTAGCGTTTAAATATGAAATTTTCATCTCCATGAGTTTTTCATTTACTTTTTTCATTCTGATAATGTTCTCATACACCTCTTTTTCCCTGTCGGAAAGATAATATCTTCCTTCTTGAAAGGAATGTGAAACATCTTCTATGTACAAAACATTTTTTAAATCATGAGGCAGTCTGGGCGTGTTGCTTTGCGTCCCTTCCAGCAGCGATTTATATTTTTTACAAAATAGCTCATTCTTCGAGGTGGTATCTTCCTCCACACATGCCATCGCACATTTCCTCGCAGCATCTGTGTCATTCTGAGCAACTGCCTGTATCAATCGTTTCTGATTGTCTGTTAATGCCAATGTGCCTCCCCCTCTCCGGTCCTCACAGCTCGCATTCTCCTATCCGCATCTCATATCATTAGATATATATCGCGTGATATATTTATATTATGTACAATCTTTCAATAATTGTCAATAGCATTTTATTTTATAGCATGTTTTGAGAATTTCTTTCACGAGATTTGCTTTTGAGAATCCATTATAGGCAGAGAAGCATCCTTGCCCATGAACAGGCTGCTTCCTGAGAAGAAGGTCTTAGATTGTATATTCCGATATCCGGTCTTCAACATCGTATCCGCCAGCTCGTCCTGATCAAATCCGGGGTGCACAAAATCAGAAACAACTTTTTCATTCCTATCGAAATCAATCACTCTCTTATTTTTTGCACCGACCAAATATTCCCGAATGACCGCTGCAAAGATTTTGGCAATCCGAGCTCTTTCCGGTGTATCATAGGTGCCGGCTGTTGTTTCAAACTGAGTTGTATTTCCCATTCTTCTCCCTCTTTTCCATATCCGCCATTGTAATTTTGGCTTTTAACTGTCCGCCGAAATGAAACAAAAAAACACCCGTTAAAATAATTGCTCCGCCAATCAGCGTAGATGCTTCGGGGATTTCTCCGACAATAACAAATCCCATGATACTCGTCAGGAACGGAGTGACAAACATATAATTACTGACCTGTGACGTCCGTTCCGCCGCGGCAAAAGCTCTGGACCATGCCACATAGGCAATCGCACTTGAAAATATGCCGAGAACGGCAACATAAAAGAACTGAATCGCCGATGCCTGTGAAATTTCTTTCACGGACTCAGGAAGAAAAACAGCCAACATCAGCGTGCCAAAAAAAATGCTAAACGCACTGGTCTGTAATGCTGTATAGGTCTTAAGAAGCTTTCGCTGCAAAAGATTATAAAGGCTGAGAGCCAATGCGGCAAGAAACAGCCAAAATAGTCCCTTATTCACCGAAAAAACATTATTCATCAAGGTCAGAACACATACCCCTGCAAATTCAATCCCTATAGACAGCCATTGAAGTCTGCTCAATCTTTCTTTGTAAATGAAACGGGCAAGCAGGGCAGTCAGTACGGGAACCGTAGAAATTACAATACTGGCAGTGGAAGCCGTAACCGATTTTTGACCCATATTGAAGGCGATCATATACAAAAAAAAGCCTGCCGCACCCGCAAGCAGGAACCATGGCAGATCACGCCTGCTCGGAAGCTTCATTTTACTGATCAATGCAACAATCAGCAGCGTACAGGAGGCTGTAAAATACCTCAAAAAGCCCAGAGAAAGAGGGGTAAAATATTGCAGTGCCAATCTAGTCAGTACATATGCGAGTGACCAGAAGGTAATCGTGATCATTGCATAAACAGGAACACTGTTTTTCTGCTTCATTGTATCATCTCTTTTCCTGATTATTTTGATTTATTCTATTTCCCGCGCCCTGCAAGGTATCCTCCTGCGCTCTCTTCAATATGGAAAGAGCCTGCTCGTCGGACAAATTTGCATGGTCCACACAGATCAGCGTCGCAATTCCGTAAAGCAACAACCATCTGCGCTGAAAAATACTAAAGCAAACTTTATAAGGCAAACCAAGTTCCTTCAGCATTTGCTGCAGCATCCTTTCGTTAACCTGAAAGGACATCATCAGATCCGTTAGCTGATCATCCCTGGAAAAATCGGACAGATAAACCATTCGGTACAAATTTTTCCTGTTTCTTGCAAGATCGAACATCCAAAGTGCAACACGCAGATGAAAATCCGGATATTGCTCAAAGGCCAGCGTTTCCTTGTCAAACAGCATCCGGGTATAGTCGATTGTTTCCTTCCTCAGTTCTTCCATTGTTGCAAAATGACTGAATACCGGCTGGATTGAACAGTCGGCACGCTTAGCAACGCTGCGCGAGGTCACGCTTTGAATCCCGCTCTCCTCCGCGATCGCATATGCATGCTCCAACAGGATTTCCTTTGTAACTTTCTGTTTTGGCGGCATGACAGCACTCTCCTTTTAAACAATTTACAGCTGGCTATATTATAGGCGTGCAGAAACGAAAAAGTCAAGGTAACAGCTTCGTATCTTCCTCAGACATTCTATCCGCATACCAGGATGGTTCGATATTGTCTGCAGACGGAATTACATGATTTGACACATATTGCACGCCGCCATCCGGCAGCTGTCGAACAACTACCTCACTTGAAAATGCACGGGACATTTTTTCAGCGGGATACACGGCATTCACAATCAATTTGAGTGTCCCGTCTGGATTCTCCTCATATCTCACGACCTCCGGATATGGAACGTTCGGATTCCATCCCCAATCTACAAACCCCCTTGTCTGATACCGATAGGTTTGACTGTCGGCAAGATAGGTTGTCCTGCTCCGCAGAGTTTCAAGAGAAATCTGAAAGTAAGAGCGTATTACTTTTTCAAATTCTTCCCCCGGAACATCATAAAGTGCTCCCTCATAGGATATCTCATAAGGGGTCTGCACTCCGTAAATACGCGGATAAAGAATATGAAACAAATCGTAAAAATCCAGTGCAGTGAAATCCTGCTCATCCCAATCCGTCAGAAACATGTTATTCGAGCCATAACCGATCGGCAAAAGATATTGCCGATTCAGTTCCCTGCACTTCTCATCTAAATGCTCCACACGCAGCGCAGTATAGCCAGGCGCACCGTCATACCCCGGCATATGATATTGTTCAAAAAACAAATACCCCTCTTCAGAATAATTCCAGCCAGCTGCAGGGTAGCTCTCGTTTGAATTTATCTCCGGCGTTTTCCCGTTCCACAAAAGATAGCTTCTGGTTACCTGAACCTCTCCGTTTGAAGTTTGAAAATCAAATCGGGTGAACCCTCCTTCCTGTGCCACACAAATGATCAGAAGCTCCGCGCTCTCTCCCTTTTCCACCTTCCCGACGAAGGTTTTTACCTGCTCGGAGTGTACCATGTCAACCTGATTTTCCTCATCTACCGCTGCATATCCTGCATCTCCCAAACATGCAATGATCTTTTTCATAGTATCCGGTGTGCCAAGCGTCCCCTCAGCATCTGCCTGCTCGTAAATGATACGATAGCACTCTGCGATTGCTTTTGATTCTTCCTTCTGGTTTTGCGCTATTTTTTCTGAATCATCTGCTTCAATGGGCGCATTATTTTCCTCTGCATTTGGTTCCGGACTGCATCCTGATATACCAAATGACAGCAGACCAAATATAAGCAACAGTTGTTTCATTTTATTTATAGGCAACCTGGTTCACTTCCCTTATTCATTTCGTACTGTATTTCTTTCATATCATTAACGGCATTATATCATATTTCATGATTGTGTACCAAATCAAACTTCCAGTATCTGATACCCTTCTGTCATACTCTTCAAAACCTCACTAAACAGCTTTGGCAGAAGCTTTGTACGATCATTTTTGCCGGTCAGATACTCTATGATCACATCGGAAATCTGCTTGATCACGAAGGCCCCTTCTTCAAAAACAGACGCCGCCTGCACCCAATCATCTTTTCCGATTTCCTGCCCCAAACAGTTAAGCATTCTGCTCATCTTATCAAATCCTCCCTTGTATTCCACAACCTCCGGCTCGTCAATCCCCCTGATCTCATTTGGTATTGTCGGAACGGTTCCAAAAAACATTACCATATTGGCTAATATTTTATCATACGCTTCTTTTCCAAGCTCGCTCTTCCAGTTTGAAAGCTCCATTATGAATTTCTTAAATCCTTTATAACCGAGAAACGAAGTCTGTGGATATAAAAACAAGTGTTTTTTTCTTGAAAGTGCCTCTTCTGCAATTTGTATTTTACTCTTTCCTGCATCCATTCTAATCGTACAGATCGTATTTGCTTTGCTTAGGCCGGGATAGCTGCAATTCATAGCCTTCCTCAATTCTTCATGGGAAAGCGTCATCAGTTCCGGACGCCCGCAATCGTACAAATCGATGCTTCTTTGTTCTTCATCATAACCGACCATCAGCACATAATGAAAAGGAATATGCTCCTTCTGATAGAACTTTTCAAAATAAGGCAAATAGAACATGTCCAAAGCCCCCAAAACGACCGGATACCCGGCATCAATTTCCGTCCGGGCCTTCTTCAGCGCTTTTTCAAACTCCTGATACTCATAATGATGATATGTAAATCCAACAATCGGAGATAAAAATTCATACATCTTTTTCGTCCGACCGTCTCCTAGTGCTACCATTCTTTTTAATTCAGACTTCGGTGTTTTCAAATAACAAAATGATCCGAAGCTTGAAAGAATAAAGAAAAAATTCTCCGGCAGGCATTCTCCCGTTTGATTCATATAGACATCCTCTATTCCATTCCACATACATTCATAATCATCAACATGATGCTTGATACCGATGCTTCTCTGCATAACACGATCTCCCTTCTTTTTGCACAAAACTGATTTCTTATGCAAAAACAAAAGTGTGCTTCGCCTACTCTCGCGATTAAATATTTTGGCAGCACAGCTTTTGTTCCGCGCGCGCAGCTGCGCATATAATTTTCTTGTATAGGAAATTCGAAGCAATTTCCTATATAAAAACAATATAAACCCTCGCATAATACGAGGGTCAATTGTTTTCTACACATATGGCAAACAAGATGGAAATTTGCTTTTCCTTTACTGACTCGCCACCTCCAGCGAAGCATCCTCTAATCTGCAGTACAAATAGCTGTCCGCTTCATCATAATAGGTTCCAAAGGTTCCCGTTACAATAATTTCTGCGTTTTCTTCCGGATACTCATCCGGATAATGATGGCTTCCATCTCCCCATACAAATTCCATGCCCTGTGCACAACAGGCAGTTGCATCCTGTATAATACAGTACTGGTAGTATTGTTCAGAAGGTTCGTACCAGGAAGCATAATAGTCTCCCTTGATACGGACGGTCTTTCCTATGTAATCCTCTGGGTTCACCATGAATTGATATACGGTCACATAAACCATGTCACTCCCCATTGACGTAAGATCATAGTCGACTCCGTCAGTTCCCGTCTCATCCGGTATATCCGCATTCTCCTGCGGCTCCTGTTCTTCTGTTTTTTGAACAGTTCCAGAAGATACGGTGCTGATTTGCTCCTCCAGTACCTGATCCACACTATTTTGATTATTTACATATTTTGAATTGTCTTTCGTATTACTGCAGCCCGCCAAAATGAAAACGGCGGCAGATAACAAGATTAATTTTTTGATTCTCATCATGGCCTTCACCTCCCGGATAACCTTCCGATGATACAGTTTAAAAAGAATGTCAGCATATCGATCGCTACAATGGTAGAGCCTACCGGTGTTGAGAACAGTATGGATATGAGCATTCCGATCATTGCGCCGATTACGGAAAGAACAGCTGCATATACCACAACACCTTTAAAACTATGCACTACGCGCATAGCGGACAAGGCAGGAAAAATAATCAGGGCGGAAATCAGCAGAGAACCGACTAAATTCATTGCCAGCACAATAATCACCGCCGTAATAACCGCAATCATCAGGTTATAAAGCTCCGCATTTTTTCCGGTCGCCTTTGTAAAATCCTCATCAAAGGTCACCGCAAAAATCCGGTTATAAAACAGGCAGTAAAAGATTACCACCACAATCGACATCACCACGCAGAGCTTCACTTCTGCACCTGTCAGCGTCAAAATCGATGTCGAACCAAACAGTGTCGCACATACGTCTCCTGAGATATTGGCAGATGCGGAAAACAGGTTCAGCACCAAATATCCGATTGCCAGCGCTCCCACCGAAAGCATCGCAATCGCAGCGTCTCCCCTCAGTTTCGTATTTTGCCCTGTCCGCAAAAGCAAAATAGCGGCAGCCACTGTAACCGGCATGATAAATAATGTATCATTCACCAGCTTGAAAACTGTTGCAATCGCCATTGCGCCAAATGCCACATGAGACAGTCCGTCCCCGATAAAGGAAAAACGTTTGAGCACTAGCGTCACGCCCAGCAGGGAGGAGCAGAGTGCGATTAATACGCCTACTATCAACGCATACTGAACAAACGGATAGGACATATAAAATCGAAATTGTTCAATCATACCACTCATGATCTGCTTCCTCCTCTCGTTGAAATAGTTTCCATTTACTGCTTTTCAAGTACGCCTTTTTTTCCCCGTAAAAGGAATCCTTTCTGTCTATATGCAGAATATAGGTTGCATATTGTACTGCCTGTACGTCATGGGATACCATGATGACAGAAATTCCTTCCCCGTTTAATTCCTGAATCATACGGTAAAACTCCGCGGTTACCTTTGGGTCTAATCCGGTAACCGGCTCATCCAGCAAAACGACCTTGCCTGCCGCACATAGGGCTCTTGCCAGCAGCGTTCGCTGCTGCTGGCCTCCCGAAAGGGTACGGTAACATTTTTTCCGCAATTCCCAAATATCCATTTTTTTTATTTTTTCTTCGGCAAGAGCCTTTTCTTCTTTTCCATAGAAAGGTCTTTTTCCGCACCTTGACAGGGCCCCCGATAATACAATTTCCCATACCGTAGCGGGAAAATCCTTCTGGACCACAGTCTGCTGCGGAAGATATCCGATTTCATAAGGCATCAGGCCGTCCCCCGTAATGATTTGCCCGCTTATCGCCTCCTGCAGGCGCAGCAGGGTCCTGATCAAAGTGCTTTTTCCCGTTCCATTTTCCCCCACAACGCAAAGGTAATCTCCTTTTTTTACTTCAAAGTTCAAATCGGATACGATTACTCTGCCGTCATATCCCAGCGACAAATCATGACAGGTAATATATGCCATCGCCCTGACCTCCTAATATAATGCCTGCTTCAATACCTCAAGATTATCCTTCATTGCCTGCAGATAGGTAACTCCACCGCTGATATCCGTGCTTGTAATTGACTGGAGCGAATTCAGCACTAAAATATTCTGATTTTTTCCGACTGTACTCTGCTTCACTGTCTCGGCAATCTTTTTATCGGAATTTTCAATTACAAAAATTGCGGGAAGTTTAAGCTCCTCTGTCTTTTGAGCAAGAAACGTGATTGTTTCAAAGCTTGCCTCTGTTTCTGCACTGCAGCCTACGAATGCGGCATAGTAATCCAGTCCATAATCATCCGCCATATATCGGAATGGAAATCTGTCTGCAAACAACAAAGTCTGATAAGACGCACCTTGTACGATCTGCTCATACTCTTTGTCTAATTCATCCAGCTTTTGGATATAAGCATCCCGGTTCTTTGCAAATTGTTCCGCATCCTCAGGAACTGTATTCTCCATTACGGCAGAAATTTCAGTCACAAGCACTTTGGCATTTTTCAGGGACAGCCATACGTGTTCGTCATACTCAGGACCTTCCTCACCGCCTTCTGAAGCCTCTTCCTCTTCCTCCATTCCTTCAACAACCTCTTCTTCCTTAACGGCATCTCCCAGAACTTCAAGAAGATTAACCGCCCGAAGCTCCGGATTAGTGGCTTCCCTTAAAGCATCCTCCACCCATTCGTCCGATTCTCCGCCAACATAGATAAAAATATCAGAGGAACCAATTTGGGCAATATCTTCCGCTGTCGGCTGATAACTATGCAAATCCACCCCGTTATCCAAAAGCAGCGTCAGCTCAAACCGATCCGTTTCCTCTCCGATCAGCTCTCTCACCCAGTCATACTGCGGAAATGTAGTGCAGACAATGCTGATCTTATCCGCGGCCGCATCCTGTTTTACAGCCTCGGAGACACTTTTGCCGCATCCGGCAAGAAGCCCGGCACATAGCGTCAGAACAAAAGCAATTGACAATATTCTATTTTTCATGAAAAACATACCTCCATACTCCAAAAATGTGTACACAAAAAGCCCCATCTATTGGGGATGTTCCAAGAGTATCAAGTCAATTCAGCATTTCAACTTTTAAAGTAACCAGGGTATTTTTTATGTCGATATGATTTTTAGCAGATGCCGTTCTCAGGATAACGAGACAAAAAACTGCTGCCATCAATGTTTGAACTGCAACAAATCTGATGCCTGAAATAAACTGAACGGCTTCTTTAATCTGAATACAGACAGAACAGTCTGTGCCGGAACAGTGATGGTGTGCATGTTCAACAATATAATTATAGGAAAAAAGAATTCCGGCTAAAAGGAAAACAACCAACATGATTGCAATCACTTTATTTGCTCTCTTCATCCCTGCACACCTCCATTCCTTTTATGTCCGTGCTCTTTTGCACTCCTCACAGATTCCGCTCAACGAAGAAATTTCGCACTCCAGATTAAAATGAAATTGTTTTACTAAATATTCCTTTATTTCTTTCATGAAAACGCCCTCTAAATGATAGATTTTCCCGCATTCAGTACATTGCATATGCAAATGCTCGTGGCAGTTTTGATGCTCTCCTGCAAACCGGTACAAGGATGAATTCCGGTTTGCGGGCTTAAATCTAATCAACGCTTTTGTTTCTGTCAAACGATCTAAATTCCGGTATATGGTTGCCAAATTGGCCGTTATTCCCTGCTTCAATAGATAGGAATAAATTTCGGACGCACAAAAACCCTTCTCCTTATTCAATTCAGCAAGGTTCAGGATTTTCTGACTAATCTTTGTATTGTATTTTCTTTGCACGTTTCTCCCTCATAAATTGCAAATTATTTGCATTTTTAAATTCTATATCTATTCCATATAAATGTCAATAGATTTCAAGGGATTTTTAAGAATATAAGTCACAGTATATTCTATACCATGGACGCTTTTTTTGTCACATTTCGACGAATTTGATTATAAATCATTTAATTTTGATTGTCAATCTGCTAAATAGTACACTGTAAATTTGTTATTTTTCATTTTTTGTAAAGTAAATTCCCTTTCATTGCTGAAAATCAAAAGAATCGCCGTCAAAAATAGCGTCATTTCCTGCGCATAATTTTGCCGAATGCACTCCTGTCGATTTCAAAATGCAAATACCAGCTTGAAATACCAATAGAAAAAAATCATTTCTTGTTAATAAGACGAAAAACCAATTGATTCAATCACCGTCAATTCTCTGGTCAGAAACAAGCACACAATCCTATTAATAACAGATTTCACGGAAATGTCCATGGTATAGAATATACTGTGTTATTGGTGATTTTCCCCTTCTTGCAATAGACGTGTCCTATTTACAGCAAAAGATACAATCTCGTATCTATACGAGTTGTGGCGTTGCGTAAACGCCTGATAAATCAAATAATTAAATATAGAAGCCTGCAAATAAAAAGTCAAGGCTAAATCAATGAACATTGAAAATTTTATACAGGTTGAAAAGCAGGTATCAAAAGAAGACCATCACAAAGTGCTGGTCGAAAAATCAGAGTTTTAGATTAGTTTGATTCCAGAAGAGTTGAAAGGTATTCTTTCACTCGACCATAGTAGATACGAAGAAATTTATTAGCTCCAGCGGTCATGTAGACATAGTAAGGTTTGCCCTGAGCACGTTTTTTATCAAGAAACAAATAAACAGGATCATCTTGTGGCATTGTTTTAATAAGAGCATCCATTACTTGAAAAAGAGTTTTTCTTAAATCAGAAGATCCTCGTTTTGAAGTAGGCACACTTTTCTGTGCATAGGTTCCAGATTCATTTACACCTGGATCAACTCCAGCAAATGCTGTTAATGCTCCTTTGCTATGAAAACGTGTTACATCACCAATCTCAGATATAAGCTGTGGACCAAGTGATGGACCAACGCCTTTCATTTTCATAACAACTGGGTATTCTGGAAGTTTTGAGGCAGTCTTGTTCATAAGAGTACGAAGATTTTCTACCGTTCCAGATGCGCTGTTGAGCTGATCAACAGCTTGTTTGATAATAAGCTTTGTTACTTCATCCTTTGGAAGTACTGGAACAAGCTCCTTTGCAGTTCCATAGATTTCCTCAGCTTTGGCTTGGCTGAAGTTGTACTTGTTTCGTTTGCACCATTTTTGATAATGGTCAGTAAATGCATTTAATGACATTTTACGAACACAGTCAACGTGCCAGTAAGTAGATGTAAAATCAACCCATTTCTGACTTCCATCATTGCGAGCAGGACTATCAAAGTAGGTGTTAGCACCAGGGTAAGCCTGGTCAAGGATGCCGATAAGATTATTTTTCATGGCCGTCTTATGCTTCATATAAAAGCCGAACTGACGGTTCATGGTTTTTAATTGGTTGCGCAATTCATCCATGACACTATACTGTTTAAGATTTTGCCATTTGTCAAGAGCATAACGGGCAATCTTAACAGCATCTGCTTTATCGGATTTCACTTTACGAAGAGAATCATTATCAAAGTCCTTAATGAGTTTTGGATTAACAGCACTGACAAAGAGGTTTGCTTGCGATAACTGATGAGCTAGGACTTCATAGTAACGTCCAGTATGCTCCATGACGATGCGTGATTCACCTTCCACAGATTTGATTTGTTCTACAAGTGCATTGATATCACTTGCGGTGTGCATGATTTCAAATGGTGAGGAAATAATCTCTCCATATGGGTGGAGAATTGCAACCATACTTTTACCTTTAGAAACATCGATACCTACTGCGTTCATATAATTGTCACTCCTTCAGATTTATTACAATGGATAAGTACCAGTTTTACTCATTACTGATTCAATCTACTGTGGGATGACACGAACGTACCAAAGGCAGTTCAACCTGCATAAAACGAACGCTGCGAATGAGGAGCTGGTTATCAGTCTTTTATACGGACGCGAAGTCCAAGAAAGGAGCAGATATACCATTGCTACCTACATTCTAACAGCTTAAGTAACAAGATGGATAATTCCTTACTGGTTGTAAGGGATATTAACCATAAATACATTGTAGTAGAAAGGAAGGATAAAGAATGCAGATTGACAATAATCCTAAGGAAAAAGCAGCTTTGCAGGCATTTTTGGAGGGCGATTATGAAAAGGCGAGAGAATATGAGGATGATTTCGTAGCGGATGTCAGAGCGGTCATCGGCAAAGAAAATATCTGTTCCTGTAACAGACCATGCCGATTTCATGGTAAGTGTGTGGAATGTGTCGCAATTCATCGTGCACATGGCGATCATCTTCCGAATTGTCTGAGAACGATTGTGAATGATAAAATTAAAAATTTATGTGCACTGACAGAAAATAGTCTTTTGGAGGAGGAATCATAGGTTGCCTGAAAAATTCAAATTTAGTGTAGATCAATTATTTATAAACGGATGCATCCATACGATGCGCAGAGAAGATGAAATCGTTGAGGCAATGGCCGTTTACGAGGACAAAATCGTTGGAATCGGGGCTAATAGTGAATTTACGGATATTGCGGCAAAGGAAGTGATTGATCTGGGCGGAAAGACAGTGCTTCCGGGATTGATAGATACGCATATGCATTTATATGAAGATTATAGGAACAGTAAGGAAATTTTTCTTGCGGATATTCATTCTTATGAGGAATTATGTAATGCCTTAACGGAATGGAAAAAAAATCTGGAACCCAATGAATGGATTCTTGGGAAACACTTACATATGGAAAGGCTGGCAGAAAAAAAGTTTCCGACAAGAGATATTTTGGACAGGGTTTCAAGTGAAATTCCAATTATTATTAAGAGTTTTTGCGGACATGCAAATATTTTAAATAGTAAGGCGCTGGAAATATCGGGCATTGATGAAAATTATGTACCCGAGATACCGGACACAGTTGATTTTTACGAGGATGGACGGCCGAATGGAATTGTCAGAGAAGAAACCTATTTATATCATGTAAGAAACAGGATACCAGAACCGACATTTGAAAAGGCAAAGGAAGACATCGCCGACTATTTGAAAGATTGTGCATCAAAGGGTCTTACCACAATACATACAAATGATATCAGTGATCCCTATAAGCTGGATTTGTTTCAGGAAATACGAAGGGAACAGGGATTGGCATGCCGTGTTGTCTATTATCCGACGAATATTACAAAAAATGTTTTGGGTGCTATTTCCGGCTTTGGAGATGATTATATAAAAATGGGTGCAATGAAAATGTTTATGGATGGATCGGTAGGCGCCGCATCTTCGGCTATGAAAGAGCCTTATGCAGATATGGATACAACAGGTATTCTCATTCAGAATCAGGAAGAAACAAACCGGAAGATGAAGGAAGCTTATCATGCCGGTATGGAAATAGCGATCCACGCAATCGGAGACAGGGCAATTGATATGGCGCTTACCGGGTTTGAAAATGCATATGATCCGGAAATAGGCTGGAAACGGAGATTTTATCTGATTCATGGATATATTCCGGATTTTAAAGATATGGAACGAATGAAAAAGCTGCCGATGGTAGTCATTACCCAGCCGGTTTTTATCCGCAATTTTATTGGTATGGCAAGGGAGAGACTGGGAGAAGAAAGAACGGAAAAATTATTTCCCAATAAAGAATATATCAAACAGGGAATTTTAGTTACGGGGAGCTCAGATGCACCGATACAGGAAAATAACCCATTCTTTGGAATCCAGTGTGCCGTGACGAGAAAAGCGTTAAACAAAGACCCTGAGGTGATCGGTAAAAGCCAGGGGATATCGATCTATCAGGCAATTGACATGTATACGAGGCAGGCTGCCTACGTTGCACAGGAGGAACTGAAAAAAGGGACACTGGAAGCGGGAAAATTAGCTGATTTCATTATACTTGACAGAAATGTGTTTGCAGTCAGCCCTGAGGAAATATATAAGACCGGCGTAGAAGCAACCTATGTTGGAGGCAGAAAGGTATATTCCGGGTTTCAGAATAGTGAGGAAAAATAGAAATGAAAAAACTGGTTCTGAGCGGTAAAAGAATTATCACGGGGGCAGGCGCGCTCAGCTGTCTGAGAGAGGTTAACTATAAAAAAATAATGATTGTGACCGGCGGAAGTTCCATGGAGAAGGCCGGTGTAATCAAAACGGTATCAGAATACCTGACGGAAAAGGAAAGACAGATATGTGTGTATCAAGGAGTGCAGAAAAATCCGACGATTCAGGAGGTATCTGCAGGTGTCGAGATGATGAAAAAATTCGGTCCGGATTGCGTCCTTGCCATAGGCGGGGGATCGGCCATGGATTGTGCGAAAGCCATGCTGCTCTTCTATGAATTTCCTGAAATGACGTTTAAAAATATAAGCAGCTTCCTTGCAGATAACAGAATTCCGGAAGAAAGAAAAACAGGTCTGATCTGTGTGCCTTCGACATCGGGTACCGGGTCGGAGGTAACAAGAGGAACTGTTATTACGGATACCGAGGAAGAACTTAAGGTTCCGATTATGACGGATTGTCTGCGCCCGGATATTGCAATTCTGGATCCGGAGATTACGCTGACCATGCCGAAAAGGATAGTTGCAGAAACCGGTATGGATGCATTGACTCATGCGATTGAAGCATACACAAATCATAATTTGGATGATTTTGATGAGGCGCTTTGCAGGGCGGCAATTGAAGGAATTGTAAAATGGCTTCCTGTATCCTATGAGCTGGGAAGTATTGAGGCACGGGAAAAAGTACATAATTATCAGGCAATGGCCGGGATCGGATTTGCAAATGTGGGACTGGGTATGGTACATGGAATAGCCCATTCTTTCGGAGCTGCATTCAATATGGCGCATGGGCTGACCAATGCAATTATTTTACCCTACGTACTGAAATACAATCAAAGGGATCCTATTGTGAAAGAAAAACTGGACAGGCTTTCAGCGTATTGCCGTTGTGACGATCTGACGGATACAATCAGTGAAATGAACAAACAGATGCAGATACCAACAACTTTCTCAGAAGCCGGAATTACAAAAGAAAATTACGATAAAAAATATGAAATGATTTTAAACCATGCAATGCTTGGGGCAACAAAGGTAAATCCGGTCAGGATGACACAGGAAGAAATGAAAAAAATGTTAAAGGCCGTCTATAGCGGTGAAATTACATATTAATTGGAGGGAGAACGTGTTATGAAAAGTATGTATGAAAGATGCCTTGAGGTAATGCCGGCCGTGGCAAACAGATCCACGACACTTGGAGTAGTGGAGTCTGAGGGATGTTATCTGTATACGGAAGACGGGAGAAAAATTTTGGATTTTGCAAGCGGAGTCGCAGTCAATAATTTGGGCGGTAAAAATCCGAAGGTGGCGGAGGCTATAAAAAAGCAGCTGGACACGATGATCCATGTCGGACATAATGTTGTATATTATGAGTCTTATGTAAAGCTTGCGGAACGGCTTGTTGCACTTACCGGGGGAAATAAAAAGGTATATTTCAGCAATTCCGGAGCCGAGGCAAATGAAGGGGCAATAAAGCTGGCAAAGTATGTAACAAAGAGGCCCGGAATTATTTCCTTTACGAATTCTTTTCATGGAAGAACGATCGGATGTGTATCTGTCACAGGCTCTAATTCCGCGTACCGGAAAAATTACGAGCCGTTGCTGCCAAGTGTTTATTGGGCAGACTATGCAAATTGTTATAATTGCCCGTTTCATATGAATAAAGCAACCTGTAACATGGAATGTCTCGGTCAGTTTGAGGATATTTTCCGCGGTATGATTGATGCGCAGAATGTTGCGGCAATTCTGGTGGAACCTGTACAGGGAGAGGGCGGATACATCGTTCCGCCTAAAGAATTTCTGCAGGGACTTAGAGCCATTTGCGACCGGCATGGAATTATGCTGATCTTTGACGAAGTACAGACCGGATTTGGAAGGACCGGTGAATTATACGCGTACCAGACATTTGGTGTAGAACCGGATATCCTTACCTCGGCAAAAGCATTGGGCGGGGGAATTCCATTATCGGCAGTCATTGCCAAAAAAGAAATTATGGATGAGTGGCCTGCGGGCGCACATGGCGGAACCTTTGGAGGAAATCCTCTGGCATGTGCGGCAGCTTTGGCTACGCTTGATATTATAGAGGAAGAAAAAATACTTGATCACTGCAAAACGATGGGCCGGTATTTTATGTCGCAGTTATACATATTAGAAAAAAAATATCCCCAATACATAGGAGATGTAAGAGGTGTTGGTTTAATGATCGGCATAGAAATAACAGACGAAAATGGAAAGCCGAATCCGAAGCTTACGGCTGAAATTAAGAACGAAGCACTTGAAAAAAATTTGCTCCTCCTTAATTGCGGAAATATGCACAATGTTATCCGTTTTATTACACCCTTAACTGTATCGGAAAAAGAAATAGATATTGCGGTGGAGATCATTCGCTCCATTCTGGAGAAGAGGGGGTAATAGGCTGAACTGTTGCGACTCTTATCCTTTAATTTTATAAAGCTTGACAATCGCACAGAAATTGCATTGCCCATCAGCTATCTTTAAAAATAGAACAACTCTTCGAATTTTTTTTCTAAAGCGATACAAAGAATCAGAGCGAGCTTAGCTGTCGGATTAAACTGTCCAACTTCAATAGAACTGATTGTATTTCGGGATACGCCGACTAGTTTTGCGAGCTCTGATTGTGATAATTTTTTTTCTGTTCTTACTTCTTTGAGTTTATTTTTTAAAATGAGTTTATCTTCCATCGTACCCCTCAGAAAATATTTTCATTTCTGCTTTTTGCTAAGACTTCTTCCTTATTCATAAAAACCTCCTAATCAATATTGCCAAGTTTACTTGGTAATGCAATTATATTCGTGACAAGTTTTGTTGTCAAGACTTTTGTTTAATTTTATTGACGTATGTTCTTCCATAGGCTACAGTAAAAGAAACCTGTTAATCATATTTACTTAATAGAAACTAATTTTTTAAGGGAGAACAATCTTTATGAAAAGAATTCAAATTACCCTTTTTGCTTTCCTAATGGTAATGCTTGCCGGATGTGTCCGGGAAGATGGCAATCAAGTACAGATACAGCAGGAACCGCCTTCCTATGCTGAAACCGAGGAAACTGAGTCTGGAGAAGGAGAGGAACCGGAAGAGTCTTCCTCAGATTTGCAGCGGGGCAAAGGAGAAAAGCAGCAAAATTACATCATAATAAAAGCACATGTAAAAGAAGTGTATGAGGATAGAATTTTAATCAGTTCGGATTCGGACTCGTATCCGGGAGCATTTGAAGTAACGGTGTCCGACAAGGTATATGACAAATCAAGTTTGAACGGCGGAGATTTTATTTTGGTTAAGCTGCGGGAAACCGGTGGCAGCATAGGATTTGACGCGGTCAGCCTCTTGCCGGTTGATTTTTTTGAGGAAAGTGCACAGGAGGATATTCTGCTTACAGAGGCGCCGTTAATCAGTCTCTCGGATCTGTTATCCAGTACGATGAATTCATTTGAGCTGCGGTCTGGCAGCTATGAATGGAATTATATGGTGGAGGATGAGATGCAGAGTATCATTGCATGCGGAGCCCATCCATTAGATGTGCAGCCGGACGGGGAATATGAAAAGCTGGATGTTCCCGATTATAATAAGATAGAAGAGGTTCTTTATTCCTTAAATTGTTCAATTCTTCCGGATATTGTTACAGTTAGAAAATGGAGCTCTCAAGACATTGGAAATACAAAAGCGGAGACGGTATCTACGGTAACTTACTATAACAATTGCGACTTTGTGGAGCTGCAGGAAAATATGGTATATGAACTAACCGCAGAATGGAATCAGGAGTTATTTGAAAATCGTGGTTTTTATGGTACTGCAAGTTATTTTTTCGTGACGGAATAAAAACAGGCAGATGGAAATCCAGAGCGGGGGATCAGATATGAAAGTTATGATTTATAAAAGAAAGTCACGCAGTATCGCGTCGGTCATCATTTGGGCCTTTGTTCTGGTTACGATCCTGCCGGTTATTTCTTTGGGGCTTTATTCCTATTATTCCTTGTCAAAGGAGGTAAAGACAGAATTTCGTAATAATTCCAAAACAGTAATTGCGGGGATTGACAACAATCTGGATATCTACTTTAAAGGAATTAAAACCATTACAATGGATTTTTTTGGATCGGGAACGGTTCAGGAAATATTACAGACGAATCCGGAGACAATGTCTGAAATATTAATCACAAAAAACAGATTTGATGATTATGCTTCAGAGCTTGTAAAGGCAAGAACAGACATTGCCAATATCATTCTTTGTGACTTGAATAACAACCAGTATAAATATGAGATCAACATTTTGATTAATGAAAGTCCGGGAAATGAGGAGGTCATAGAGGCGTTGAATGAGGCTGGAGGGAAGTTCACGATTTTTGGCGTCCGGGTTCAGGGAAATGGATCAAACTATGCAAAAAAAGTGATTACGGTCGGCAGGGCAATTAAGAATTTCAAAACCAGAGAAGTAGCCGGGTACCTGATTATGGATTTGAATTACTCAAAGTTTGTAGAAATGATTGGTCTGTCGGCAATGAATGAGCAAGGTACTTTACTTGTGACGGATCCCGAAGAACAGGTACTGTATAATAGCTCTCATAAAAATGAAATCCTCGTAGACTATTCACAATTAGATATTTATTCAGAGGTTTCAAATAATAAGAGCGGCAGTATTGTCAGTATTCCGAGTGACTATTTTGATTGGGATTATATTTTCCTTTCTAACAATGAAATCATGCTAAACAAATTAAATCAAATTGTGATTACATACATTTTAGTTACGGTCTTGATCTTTTTGCTCTTTTTAATTGTAGCATTTCTGATTGGAGACAGAATTTCAAAGTCCATGAAACGACTTGGGAAGGCCATGCAGACAGCCCAAAGCAATCAATTTAATGAGATTGTCCCGTCTTTTGATTCCTACGAAGAAGTAAACAGGCTGGCGCAAAGCTTTAATGTGATGCTCGTAGAAATACAGCGTCTCCTGGATAGAGAAAGGAAATTGAATAAAAGGCGTATGGAATCCGACTATAAGGCATTACAGATGCAGATCACACCTCATTTCTTATATAACTCACTCGATTCGATCAATTGCCTTGCTGCTATTTATGGTCATGAGGATATATCCGAAATGATCTTGAGTCTGGCGGAAATATTTAAATATAACATGCGCTATGAATCAAAGGTTGCTACATTTTTAGATGAGATTAATCATGTGAAAAACTACTGTATGTTACAGGCTGTGCATTATCAGGACCGGTTTCGGATCGAGTACAGAGCCGAAGAAAAATATATGTCCAGAGAGGTCATCAAATTTATGCTTCAGCCGCTTGTGGAGAACGCTATTTATCACGGGATCAATATCGGAAAGGGCGGCATTATTATTTTAGATGCCTATGACGGTGAGGACGGGTTTCATGTCAGTGTGAGCGATAATGGGAAGGGGATCGACAGCGGTGTGGTAAGCGAATTAAATGCATCACTGCAGAGGTCAAGCGAAGAGCTGTTTCAAGAGGAGAAGGAGACACTGCATATTGGGCTTCTGAATGTAAACTTACGGCTAAAGCTTCAATATGGAGAAAAAGCAGGCATATGGATTTGCTCAGAGAAGGGAAAAGGAACGGTTGCAGAAATTGTAATTCCATTTGAAAGGAAAGAACATGTATAAAATACTCATTGTGGATGATAATCCGTTAATTCGTATGGGAATAAAAAATATGATCACGTGGGAGAAATTTAATGCGCAGTTGATTGGAAGTGCACAGGATGGAGAGGAAGCCATTTCTATGATTCGGGAGAAAAAGCCGGATCTTGTCATAACGGATATTCGAATGCCGGGGATGGATGGAGTGGATTTGCTAAAGCAGATACGAACCGGTAATTTCGGTGTGGAAACGATTGTGGTGAGTGCTTACAATGAGTTTGCATATGCGAAAGAAGCAATGAAAACCGGCAGTATTAATTATATTTTAAAGCCGATTAATCCCAAAGAACTCAATGAGGCAGTCAGACAGGCGATTGATAAAAAACAGAATGGTTCTCCCGTGGTTGATCCCGGCAGGGAAGGGCATCAACTGACCGGAGTGATTGCATATAAAACGGAAGAAATTGATCGTATTAGCCAGTTGTATGCCAAATTAGACGGAGTGGATCAATTTTCAGCAGAAAAGCTCAGCCAGAGACTCTTTCGGATATATGTCTATGATCATAGTGAGCGTGAAATCATAAAGCGTTTACGGGAGAGAGGTGAAGGGGTGTACCTTCTGGGATATTGCAAACTGGAGGAGGCGGAGGTTTTTGATCATGTCTGGAAGCGGGCCCTGAGCAGAGCTGCAGACGAAATGGTACTGGTGGACAAACGTATTCTTGAAAACAGAAATCATCCGCCCCTGAAGGAAAATGAAATACAATTATACTGCATGGCCGGCAACACGGAGATGGTAATCGGCACGATGCATGAGTTAGTAGGGGATATCGTGGAATCAAGTCCTTTTTCGTATCACGCCTTTAAAGAAGTAATCGAACATTTTATGGTTATTTTGTTTCCACTGAAGATGAGTTATGAAAATTATATTAAGGAATATATGGATAAGCTCAGTAAGCAGGAACAGGAACTGAACTACTTGAAACTGGATGAAATTATCTCGGATGCGGATCAGATTATCTCAAAAATATGCCGTGAATATGAGAAAAAAGCGGGAAGTAAGAAGCAATTGACGAGGCTTGTGAAGGACTTGGTGGACAAAAATTATATGACGGAGATCACGCCGAGCAGAATTGCTCAGCTTTTTTATGTTTCGCCCGCATATTTGAGCAGGACGTTTAAGCAGGAGGAACATTTAAACCTGAATAATTATATTACACAGGTACGGATGGAAAAGGCCCGGCTTTTGCTGGAAAATACAACCGAGCGGGTAGCGGAAATCGCAAAAAAGGTAGGGTATGAGGATGCTAATTATTTTACAAAGGTATATAAAAGATATCAGGGGAGCGCGCCAAAAGACAGCAGATAGGATTACGGAATTTACGTACAGGTAAAAAAATTACTATTTTTCAGGCAAAATTATCCCTTCAATTCGGATACTGAAAAAGTTAAGATAACGACAGTAACTCATATCAATACAATAGGGAGGTTCGCAATGAAAAAGAAAGTAATTAGTATGTTATTAACAGCCGGAATGACGCTATCGTTATTAAGTGGGTGCGGCAGTTCTGCCGCAGCAGAGACGGCACCCGCTGAAAGTACTTCTGAAGAAGCCCCAAAGGCGGAGGAAGCAGCAGGAACGGCAGAACTGGATGAGACACCTTGTACCATTACCTACTATACATGGGCACAGTCCAATGATGGTGCTTATCCGCAAAATATGCTGGATGCATTTATGGAAAAATATCCATGGATTACAGTTGATTTTCAGATGGGGCCGTCAGATCAGGAGGAATACCTGCAGGCACAAAAGGTTAAATTTCTTGCCGGGGACGGAATTGATGTAACAACGCTGTTTCCAAGCTCTTACAGCGATTATGTAGGCGCAGGTTATTTGGAAGAAATTACGGAAGATGCTTACTTGAGCGCGTATGATTCTTCGGCACTGGATGCAGTTACGATGGACGGTAAAATTTATGGAATGCCATATGCCGAAGATGCGGTAGGTATCATCTATAACAAGACCATGTTTGAAGAAAACGGATGGGAGGTTCCGTCTGGCAGGGAGGAATGGCTTGCACTGTGCGATACCGTTGCGGCAGCAGGAATTACACCCATGATCCAGGGAGTTGGTGATACTTGGCCATTGGCAAGTGAAGCAATGCCTTTCTTGCAGGGCTTATATGCCTCCGATCCGGATATCTTTACAAAAATAGCAGCGGGTGAGGTAAAGTATACCGATCAGGTTTTCGTGGATTGCTTCAAGGATATCGAAGCATATTTTAACAGCAATGCGGTAAGTGCTGAGGCAGCAGGGCTTTCCTATGATCAGGCGGCAACCTATTTTGCAACAGGGAAAGCGGCAATGGCCTGCCATGGTGAGTGGTTTATGGGATCGATCAATGCGGCGGAGCCGGAGTTTGAAATTGGTGTTTTTGCGGTACCAACCAATAAAGAGGGTGAAAAACAGATTGGTGCGGCTGAAGTCGGCCAGTATCAGGCAATTTGCGCCAGCAGTGAAAATAAGGAAGCGGCAAAGCTGTTGCTGGAATATATGTCAAGCAAAGAGGGCGCACAGTACTTTGCTGATTCTATGAGTAATTTTACGGCGGTCGATGGTGTTGCTGCAGCCGGAATGGAAGACTGGGCAAATAATCTGGCCGAAGAAACACTTCCTTTTTACTATGATCAGATGTATACCGGTGCAAGCTCTGAATTATATAAGCAGCTTCAGCTGCTCTATATTGGAGAGACAAGTGTAGAAGATGCACTGCTTAGCGTTCAAACAGCACAAGAAAAGCAGAACTAAAAATAAGACAGGGATGGAAGAAAAGAAGATGTCTAAGAAAAAAATAGAACCCTATTTGTTTTTGCTGCCGGCTACGTTTCTGGTACTGTTTATCTTTTTGGTGCCCTTTGTATATAGTATTGTAATTGCGATGACAGATTGGGATGGGATATCAAAGGATATTCAGTTTGTAGGATTGCAGAATTTTTTGGATTTATTTAAGGAAAAAGAGATTCTGGAGGTATTGAAAAACAATTTTATCTATTTTGTTGAAATCGTTGTCATTCAGAATAGCGCAGCCATTTTTTTGGCAGCTCTTCTGAAAGATGGATTTCGGGGGAGAAATTTTTTCAGGGCAGCTCTTTTCTTTCCATCTGTAATTTGTACGGTTGCGGTAGGTTTTATCTGGAAAATGATATTAGATCCGATCAGCGGCTATATACCGGCTTTTTTTGCGGCACTGCATCTGGATAAGCTGGCTTCTGTTATCTGGCTTGGAAACACGGATACGGCGATTCATACCATTTCCTTTGTGAATTTGTGGCAGTGGGTCGGACAGGCGATGATTATCTACTTGGCGGGGATGCTGAGCATTGATGACAGTCTGTATGAAGCGGCCGGGCTGGATGGGGCCGGAAGGTGGATGAAGTTTAAAAAGATTACAATGCCATTACTGGCGCCGGCGGTGACGATTAATATCATTACCTCTACAATCGGAACTTTGAAAATCTATGATTTGCCTTTTACAATGACAGGGGGCGGTCCGGGTCATGCAACGGAATCTTTGGCAATCACAATTTACTCAAATACTTTTATCTATAACAAAATGGGTTACGGAACCGCAATATCTCTGATCCTGTTTTTGTTCGTGCTGATTGTGTCGATCTTTCAGTTGAGAATCATGAGAAAAAGAGAGGATCAGGTTTTATGAGAAAGAAGAGACAGCTTTATCCGGTTATCCGGTATGTTGTATTGACTGCAGCTACGCTCATTGCAATATGTCCGTTTCTGGTTTTACCGATCGTATCCTTTAAAACAAAAAGTGAATTTTTGAAATATCCGTTGACGCTGCCGTCTACCATTAATTTTCAAAATTATATTACCGTATTGGAACGGTCAAATATCCTTACGGCCTTTGCCAACAGCATGATTATTACCGGCGGATCGGTAGTTTTAGAAGTGCTTGTAGGAACGCTGGCAGCCTATGCAATTACGAAGATGGATTTTAAGCATGCGGGAAAATTTTCGATTGCCTTTCTGATTCCGATGATTTTTCCGATACAGACAATCACGATTCCGGTTTATATTATCTTCAGGAATTTAGGGTTGGTGAATACGCACTTAGGGATGATCATCATATACGGAGCCGTTGGACTGCCGATCGTAGTATTTATGATGACAAGCTTTATGAAGACCATTCCTTATGAAATTTCAGAGTCGGCAGTGGTGGATGGAGCAAGTAACTTTACAATTTACAGAAAGCTGATACTGCCGCTTTTAAAGCCCGTTATTTCTACAGTTGCTGTTATCTGCGGGCTGTCCGTATGGAATGATTTTTATATACCGATGATTATGCTTACCAGTACAGGTAAAAAGACATTGCCGCTGAAGGTGTATGATTTTTTAGGGCAATACACGAGTGACTGGACTCTCGTATGTACCTGTATTATCTATGTGATTGTACCGATCATGATTTTCTACTGTATCTTGCAGAAGAACATTATCAGCGGGATTGCTGCCGGTGCGGTAAAAGGGTAAGGAGAAAAAGGCGGTATATATTTGACAACTTGATAACGGAAGAGTAAACTTAAACGGTTTGTGAGTCTAAGATACGAATGAAAGAAGGATAAAGAATTGCAGCCGAAGTTATTTTCCATTTTAAAAGAGAAAAAGTTGTCAATGAGTCAGTTGAAAAATGATATTGTTGCCGGAGTGATCGTCGCGGTGATTGCACTGCCTCTGTCGGTAGCATTGGCGATCGCATCGGGGGTAACACCTCAAAAAGGGCTTGTGACAGCAATTGTCGCAGGCTTTTTCATCTCCTTACTGGGAGGAAGCCGGGTTCAGATCGGCGGGCCGACGGGGGCCTTTGTTGTAATTATCTATGGGATTATCGCCAGGTATGGCCTGAACGGACTGCTGATATCTACAATCCTGGCGGGCATTTTCATGATACTGATGGGCCTGCTTAAGCTTGGAAGTGTCATCAAGTTCATTCCATATCCGATCACAACCGGATTTACGAGCGGTATCGCTCTGGTTCTGCTTTCCACTCAGATAAATGATTTTTTTGGTTTGAAAATTGAACAGGTGCCCTCTGAGTTTTTGGATAAATGGAAGGTCTATCTGCAGCATTTTGGTTCGCTTGATAGGGCAACAACGCTGATCAGCCTGGCTGCTGTTCTTATTATGGTGCTGTGGCCAAAGGTGAATAAGACGATCCCCGGATCATTGATTGCACTTGTGGCAACAACAATGGCGGTGCAATTCTTACATCTGCCGGTGGAGACGATCGGAAGCCGCTTCGGGGATATATCAAGCAGTATTCAGCTGGTTGATTTTACAAAATTGGATCTGCGTTTTTCCGTGATAAAAGAATTGATCCAGCCGGCAATCACAATTGCACTGCTGGCAAGCATAGAATCGCTGTTATCGGCGGTTGTTGCGGACGGCATGATCGGTAAGAAGCATGACTCGAATATGGAACTGATTGCACAGGGGACTGCCAATATCGGATCGGCTCTGTTTGGAGGAATACCGGCAACCGGAGCAATTGCCCGTACTGCGGCAAATGTAAAAAATGGCGGCCGGACACCGGTTGCGGGAATTGTACATGCGGTGACGCTGCTGTTGATTATGCTGCTGTTTATGCCGTTGGCCAAAATGATACCGATGTCAACGCTTGCGGCCATTCTTGTGGTGGTTTCGTATAATATGAGTGAGTGGAGATCGTTCATCGGAATTTTTTCTTCTACCAAAAGTGATACGATTGTCTTGATTGCCACATTTGTGCTTACGGTATTATTTGATTTGGTAGTTGCAATTGAAATAGGAATGATTGCGGCAATGTTCTTATTTGTAAAGAGGATGTCGGAAAATGAGCTGATTCAGAACGTCAGTGATGAAATGGGTATCACACTTAATGAAGAGCGTGATGACGGTCCGCTTGACAGCAGATTGAAGGAGCATCTGGATCGCAGGATTGATATTTATGAAATTAACGGTCCGCTTTTTTATGGGGACGTCAATACATTTTTAGATATTTTGAATGAATTAAGAAGTTCAACAAGAATTTTGATATTAAGGATGAAAAATGTACACAGTATGGATGCAACCGCACTGAATGCAATGAAACAGCTTGAACGAAGATGTAAATCCAAAAAGATTCTGATGCTGTTTGCGGAAACAAATCCCCAGCCTGAAAAGGTGCTTAGTAAGAGCGGTTTTATGGATCAGACGGGAAGAGATCGTTTCTTCGCAACAACGGAGGAAGCGAAGCGGGCTGCAGGAGAAATCATATCCATTGATTTTAAGTCTTTGTCAAGAAGAAGTAATTCGCGGACGGCCGCAGAGCTGACGTAATAATATTCACCCCTCCAATCTTGCTTTTTATGCATTATGAGCCGATAGGATATATATAGTGGCTGGTTAATAACAATGAACAAAAAGGGGATTGTACGATGAAGATTGGAGAAGCACAAAAGGAATATGCGGCTTATATGAATCAGCTTTGGAATCAGAGGCGGGCATATATGCGCCAGCAGGACAGTGCAAAGACAGAAGAAGATCAGAACCCGGGCGTCAGTGTGGAATGGAGCGATGAAAAGCAGAAGCAGCTCGAAGAAGCGGAAGTTTTTCTGGAAAGTCTGACGGAGTATAAAAATGGTCTTTATAATGCTGCTGTTGCACGGCAGCAGGGGGAGGCCATGGCTAAAGGAGCAGGTGAGATTGCCAAATGTCTGGAGATCGCCAGAAGGATCGCCGCCGGTGGGCGTGTTCCCTCCGGTGACGAGAAAAAGCTGATGGAGTATAGCTTTGAAATCTATCTTGCCGCAAAGAATGCCGCATCGCTTAACAGTCGTAAATCAAATAAAAAATATCGGTCGCTGTGGGAAGAGAAAGAAAACAACACAGAAGAATGCCATGATATTGATTCGGAAATCAGTGACAGGGAACTACCCATAGAGGCACCTGAAGCGGCGGAGGAAATTATATAAAACTGTAAATCTTATTTATGACACTATATACATTTTCATATAGTGTCATTTTTTTATTTATATTTCCGGCGAGACTAAGAATTTGGTATGGTTATCATAGCGATAAAATGACTAATGGAGAATAATAGATGGATAACGTTTATACAATAAAAGAGGCTGTTCAAAAATACGTAGACAAATGTGAGGATAAAGTACAGGCATCCGTTGTGAAACTGTTTGTAAAGTCGGTTTTGGCAGGCATAATGATTGCCATGGGTGCGGCAGGAAGCAGCGTGGCCGCGCATACGATTTCAGACGTAGGTCTCGCCAGAATGGCTGCGGCAGTTGTATTTCCTGTGGGACTCATGATGGTGATTCTGCTTGGGGCAGAGCTTTTTACCGGAGACTGTCTGATGACAATGGGAACAGCGGCGGGCAGACATCATATAGGGGAATTGCTTCGCGTACTATTTACCGTATATATCGGAAATTTTGTCGGTGCAGCGCTATTGGCAATGGCTGTTTATGCAAGCGGGCAGTTTGACTATTCTAAAGGAATCCTTGGCGCCTATACAATCAAGATTGCACTTGGAAAGGTAAATCTTTCATTTGGCAGGGCATTTATCTCCGGTGTTCTTTGTAATATTCTTGTATGTGCGGCAGTATTAATGGCGGCCTGTGCCAAAGATATTACAGGAAAATTATGGGCTTCTTTTTTTGGGATTATGCTGTTTGTGATGGCTGGCTTTGAGCATTGCGTAGCAAATATGTATTATATTACGGCGGGGATGATAGCAAAGATGAATCCGGACTATCTAATGCAGGCAATGAAGGAGTATGGATATACAATGGAGCAGTTATCCACATTGAATATACAAAATTTTTTGATGGCAAATTTATTGCCGGTGACGATCGGAAATATTGCCGGCGGTATTTTAATAGGACTTTCTCTGTTTTATCTTAATGATAAGAAGACAGATAAAGAAGAAGATAAAAAAAAGGATAAAAAAGAAGAATTGGTTTTGTGCAAATAGCTCTCGTTTCAAATCAAATAAAATTTGATTAAATTTTACATTCCTTTTACATATCCATGATAGTGATCTTCAGACTGTTTTGCTAAAGTTAGCTAATAACAGGAGGGGAGAAGAAGGAATGCACAGAAAGAGGACACTCAAGGGACTTTTTGGAAATAATCTGATGTTCGTTTTTTTGGTTCCGTTTACTTTGATTTTACTCGGAATTTCTATTTATGCATATCGGGAAATTCATGAGGAAAATAAGAGGCAGGAAGTCATTTATACAGCAATGCTTTCCAATGAAATCGAGAAAACCTTAGAAAAATATATGGCAGTTGTTACCCTGGCAGCTACAAGGCCGGAAATCGTGACGATGGACTATACACAGGCGGAGCCGTATCTTGACCAGCTTATGGAGCTGGAGGGCAAGGAGGAGTGGTCCCATTTTCTGATTACGAATGCAAACGGTACGGAGCAGGCACATTCGGAAGGAAAAGATGCACATGGTGTTTCCCTTCGGTTTGATGAAATCTATTTGAAACCATGGGAAGAGGAGAAGACAGTTGTCTGTGAGCCCGCAATTTCCAAGGAAACACAAAGAGAAGTGATTGGAATCGCGACACCCATTTATCGAAATGAGAAAAAGGCAGGCGTGTTTGTCGGTTATATTTGGCTGGAAAGTATATCTAGATATCTGAATGCCTACCGGTATACCGAAAACAGCTATGCCTTTTTGATTAATCAGGATGGGTTGATTTCTGCACATCCGGATGAAAGTCTGATTCTAAATGCTTCCTGGGATGCCTCGATGGAAGAAAGCGGGTATTCCTATACCTATGCCCCCATACAGGGAACGGATTTGACCTTGTGTGTAGCGGCACCCTACAGGGAGGCCTATGGACTTGTATATGGGATCGTGACCTTTCTGGCTATCGCTTTTGTCTGTATGGCTGCGTGCGGATTGGCGGGAGCATATTATATGTCCCGGAAAATCGTGATTTTAATTCAATGGATCCAGGAGCAGCTGAAGCGTATTATAACGGGAAAACAGCCCATTATGAACCAAAGACTGCCCTATGAAAAAGCGAAAGAAATTGCTTTTATGAAGGAGGACATTTTATACTTGTCATCGGCGCTTGAAAATATCATGGAACGGTTGGAAACGCAATCCTGCCAGCTGCATGATATTGTGGGGGGATTGACCGAGCGGATCCATGAATCAGACGAGAGTATTAAGGATATGGCAAGGAGTACGGAGGAAGCTTCCGGAGGGGTCGAAATCATTTCGGAGCATGCGCAGTCCTTAAGCGGCAATTCACAATCGAATTTATCTCTGACAGAGGCAATTGCTTCCTATGCCATAGAGGGAAAAGATATGGCTGTGAATATGGTTTCTCGCGCGGAAGTATCCATGGAAACCGTAAGCAAGGGCAGAGAGCAGACCATGCAGATCCTGGAGGATATGAAAGAGGCCTTGAAGATCTCAATGGAGGAAAGTAAAAAGACGAAGCTGATTCAGCAGCTGACAGAGGAGATTTTAGCAATCACAGAGCAAACAAACCTATTGGCGCTGAATGCTTCCATTGAGTCGGCAAGAGCGGGAAGTGCAGGGAAGGGTTTTGCTGTGGTTGCTCAGGAAATGGGTAAGCTGGCGGAAACTTCCGGCAAGATTGCAGCTGATATTAAGCAAATAAACACAATGGTGCTTCATTCCGTAGAAAAGCTCGAGGGAGATGCGGGCAGACTGATGGAGTATGTGGATACCTCTGTAGTAAAGGATTATGAGACATTCTATGAGAATGCAGGGTATTATGAAGAAGATGCAAAGAATATGGGAAGAATCATGGAGCATTTTGCGAAGCATGCAAAGCACCTGAAGATCACATTTACGGGAATTGATGAGGATATCCGGCAGATTGCGGCGGAAATGAACAATGACAGAGAACATATGGAGAAAATTACCCACCATGCGTCATTGCTGTCGGGATATCTCGGAGAAATTACGGAAGAAACGGATGAGTGTAATCAGATAGCAGGGGAGCTGCGAGGACAGCTGACGGATTTTTTCAAGGAAAGAGTATAAAATTAAAAGTTTGCCAATACTATCAACCGTGTAGTTAAGAATTGGAGTTGATATCAATCAGGCAATATTTTAAAGGTTATTATTTTAAATGCAGCACAGGAGAGGAAACGGTTGCGTTGATTCCTGCTTTGCACTGTAATGGGCACAAGCGCAGTGCCTCGCTGCAGGTTGTGACAAAGGAGGTCTCCTTTTTTATCCCTTGTGCAGGGATTTGGTTTGGCGATGATAATTTTGAGATAAAAATCGGAAAGAACAGATTTTCGGAAAAAGGAATTTCTTTGGACCTTATGGCCGAAGGCCATTGTATTCGCGGTAAAATAAAATTTGGACGGTTTCAAAAAATCAGCTGCGATATCATGGGACCTTTTCGATATGTGCCCAATATGCAGTGCAGGCACAGCATTATCAGCATGTCTCATTCTGTCGTGGGGAAAATCAGGATTGATCAGAGGGATTATCAGTTCACTGACGGGATCGGGTATATTGAAGGTGACAGAGGCTGCTCCTTTCCAAGGGAATATTTATGGACGCAGTGCCATTTTGAGAAGGGTTCCCTCATGCTTTCGGTTGCCGATATTCCGCTGGCCGGCTTTTGTTTTAGAGGTATTATCGGAATCGTGATGATTGCAGGAAAGGAATATCGGATTGCAACCTATCTTGGTGCAAGAGTCCTTTCAGTCGGTAATGGTGCAGTCACAGTCAGGCAGGGGAAATATACGCTTTCTGCAAGGCTCATTACGCCTGCCTGCCGCCGTCTGCACGCACCTGTTAACGGCAGTATGCTGAGGACCATACAGGAAAGTGCGGCATGCAGAGCAGTCTATCGGTTTATTTGCGGTAATCAGGTCTTGCTGGAATTTACAACTGAGTATGCAAGCTTTGAATACGAATTTATAAAACGGCAGCCGGGTTAGCTGCTGTTTTTTGTTACCGAAGATTTCTGGTTGCGGGATTGTCAAGCCATATGCCGTCACTGTCAAACCGGGAGCCGTGACAGGAGCAATCCCAGGAATGTTCGACGCTGTTCCATCTCAGTGCACAGCCTAAATGGGGGCACCGCCTAACTGTCGGCGTCAGCATTCCAAGTACTGCCTCGTATAAATTGGCTGGGAGCTGTGGCGTTAGGACTGACCTGGACGGAGAGAATAATTCCGAAAAATCGTTTGACCTGCCTATGATCCTATCTGATAAAAGCATGGCGGAAACCATGGAGGAAGTCATCCCCCACTTATTGAAGCCGGTACTAACATATAAATCGGGTGTGCTCTTAGAGTAGAGGCCGATATATGGGATGCCGTCAAGCGTCATACAGTCCTGTGCTGCCCAACGGTATTGTTCGGCTGCATCGGGGTAATATCTTTGCACAAATGTTTCCAGCTCTTGATAACAGCCGCCCTTTTTTCCGGTGCGATGATCGCCGCCCCCGATCAGAAGCATATTTTTATAGCTGCGAAAGGACATTCCGGTTTCGGCTTCGTCCACATACATGCCGTTTAGGGCTTGCGCGTGTTTCCATGCCATTACGTAGGAGCGATGCTGGTATTGCTTGATAAAATAGCCGCCGTACCTGTTGATGAAAGGGAAATGTGTGGAGACGATTATTTTCCCGGCTGTGATTGTCCCATTTTCGGCAATGGCGGTATGCCCTCTCACTTCTAAAATATGCGTGTGCTCATAAATGTGTAATCCTTGTGAAATTGCGGATACAAATTTCAATGGATGAAATTGTGCCTGATTCGGTAATTTTACGGCGCCGGTGATTTTAAAGGGCAGTTCGGTTTGTTCTATGAAGTCCGCCAAACCTCCTATTTTTTGTAAGGCTGTGACTTCCTGCTCCAGCTTTTTTCGGTTGCTGAGAGAATAGACAAAAGAATCTCTTCTTTCAAAATCGCAGTCTTTGTATCGGCATAAATCAGCATAGGTTTCCAGAGCCTTTTGATTAACCGCCAGATATTTTCCGGACTTTTCAGCGCCCTTTTTTCGGAGAATTTTATCATAGATCAGGCCGTGCTGAACCGTTATTTTTGCCGTTGTATTTTTTGTTACACCGGAGCAGATTGTGCGGCTTTCCGCAAGCACATAATCGATGCCTGCCTGATGTAAAAAATGAGCGCATAAAATGCCGGACATTCCGCCGCCGATAATTAACACTTCCGTTTTGAGGTTTCCTTCGAGCTTCGGAAAAGCGGGCAGCAAAGCTTGGTTATTCCATACTGAAATCATAAGTTCATCCTTTTTGATTGTTAGTATCTCTGATTGGCGGCAGGATATACAAAAAGTATCTATTGACAGAGAAAAGGTGCATTTGTATAATGAAGATGTAAGTTAGTTAAAACTAACCAAATGAAACAATCAGAATAGGAGGAATAACAGTATGTCGCTAATTAATAAAGAAGTAAGCAATTTTTCGGTGCAGGCATTTCAGGATGGTGCTTTTATCACAGTAAAGAAAGAGGACTTGCTGGGAAAATGGAGTGTATTTTTCTTTTATCCCGCGGACTTTACATTTGTCTGCCCGACGGAACTTGAGGATCTGGCAAATAAGTATGATGATTTTAAGGCGGCGGGATGTGAGATTTATTCCGTATCCTGTGACACACACTTTGTGCACAAGGCATGGCATGATGCCTCCGAGCGTATTAAGAAAATTTCGTATCCGATGCTGGCTGATCCGACACACGCACTTTCAAAAGATTTTGAAGTGTACATCGAGGAGGATGGTCTTTCGGAGCGTGGCAGCTTTATTGTAAATCCCGAAGGGAAAATTGTGGCTTACGAAGTGAATGCAGGCAATGTAGGCCGTAATGCGGATGAACTATTCCGCAAGGTGCAGGCAAGCCAGTTTGTGCATGAGCATGGGGATGAGGTTTGTCCGGCAAAATGGCAGCCGGGTGCGGAAACCTTAAAACCCAGCCTTGACCTGGTAGGACAGCTGTGAGCTTATGGAAAAAATAAAGAAGGATACGCTCTATGACGTTGTAGTAATCGGCGGAGGCCCTGCGGGGCTGACCGCCGCAATCTATCTGGCAAGGGCCTGCTATCGGGTAGTAGTCGTGGAGAAAGAAAAGTTTGGAGGACAGATCACAATTACTTCGGAGGTTGTGAATTATCCGGGCGTGGAACGGACAAGCGGAGAACAGCTGACGGAATATATGAGAAAACAGGCTCAAAGCTTTGGCGCAGAATTTTTACTGGCAGAAGTTGAGGAGCTAAAGTTGTCCGGATCGATAAAAAAGGTCGTGACAGGGCGGGGAGAGCTGGAATGTTTTGGTGTTCTTCTGGCTACGGGCGCGCAGCCGCGTATGATCGGATTTGCGGGAGAGGAAGCTTTCCGCGGGCATGGCGTTGCGTATTGTGCGACCTGTGACGGAGAATTCTTTACGGGTAAGGACGTATTTGTAATCGGCGGTGGATTTGCGGCAGCGGAGGAAAGTGTATTCCTTACGAAATATGCGCGCAAGATTACGATTTTAGTCAGAGAAGAAGATTTTACCTGTGCCAAAACTGCGGCCGATGCAGCGAGAAATCATGAAAAAATCACGGTGCTGACAAATGTGGAGGTTCAGGAGGTGACAGGAGACGCCATTTTGCGCTCCTTGACATACAAGAACCGTAAGACAGGCGAGGTGACCGTATATCAGCCGCCCGGGGGAGAGACGTTCGGGGTATTTGTTTTTGCGGGCTATGAGCCGGCAACGGCACTTGTACAAGGGATTGCTGAGGTCAACGGACAGGGATATGTGATCACAGATCGTTCCCAGCAGACGAATATAC
Organism: Bacillota bacterium; assembly: GCA_023402845.1. GTDB lineage: Bacteria > Bacillota > Clostridia > Lachnospirales > Lachnospiraceae > JAEYFP01. The sequence continues at coordinate 13,923 of JAEYFP010000039.1, read as the reverse complement.
CGGGTCTGTATGCGGCGGGTGATGTCTGTGTGAAAAAACTGCGTCAGGTGGTGACCGCAGTGGGTGATGGTGCTCTGGCGGCTACAGAGTTAGAACGTTATGCGGCAATGATGCAGGAGGAGACCGGTTACCATCCCGTGCGTCCTGTCATGCAACCGATGAAGGGAGCAGAGCCGCAGAATACTGCCACGGAAGAATCGGCAGGTGATGGGATTTTTACGGAGGAAATGCTTGCACAGTTAAAAATGGTATTCTCAAAAATGGCACAGCCTCTGATTTTAAAGCTGTATCTGGATCAGCGCCCCGTATCGGAAGAGCTGAAAGGATATATGAATTCCCTTGCGGAGTTTACGGATAAGCTGTCGGTTAAGATCGGCGAGGATAACGAAGAGGTACAGACACCCTGCGTCAAAATCTGCCGCGAGGATGGAACCGAGACCGGGCTTGCCTTTCATGGAGTGCCGGGCGGGCATGAATTCACCTCATTTGTATTAGGACTGTACAATGCAGCCGGCCCGGGTCAGACGATGGAAGAAGATATCAGAAAAAAAATCGGAGCGATTCAATCTCCTGTGCATATGCGTATTATGGTATCCCTTTCCTGTACGATGTGTCCCGAGCTCGTTACCGCGGCGCAGAGAATAGCGGCGGAAACTCCGTTTGCTACTGCGGATGTCTATGACCTGAATCATTTTCCCCAGTTGAAGGATCAATATCAGGTGATGAGTGTTCCGTGTATGATCATCAATGACGGTGCGCCGGTATTCGGGAAGAAAAATATAAAACAGTTGTTGGAACTGATAGAAAAGTCTTTCATAAAGAAAGTTGAGTAATTATGAAATCAGCAATTGTTTTGCGTCAAATGGATGACTATGACAGAACCCTGCGGGAGCAATTCGGATTTTCCCGCATAGGGCAAGGCTGCGAACAAACTTATAAAATCCCTGCCGATATAGGGCAGGGATTTATTTGTAATGTGTTTCCCAGTGAGGAGATCGGCTTATCCATTATACATATGAAATTAAAACGTCCTCTTGTCATGAATTATGATGGCTATGACTCGAAATATGAGGCGACCTGCTGCCTGAAGGGACGGATTGTATATAATGAAACCGGCGTGATCGATACACAGCTTTCCGGAAATGAGATGGGAATTTATATGAAGCAATGCAGTCGTGGTATGATGATGTTTCCATCCGGAGAAGAACTTCTGGCAGTTTCTCTGCTTGGACAAAATAACTTTTTAAAGCAGTTACCGTATAAAGAAGAGATTATGGATTGTCCATGCGGCGAAAAGCTGCATTTGGTCGATGCTTTGATGAAGCCCCGCAATCCGGGTGTACAGCTTGGCAACCTTTTCAGGCAAATTGCTCAAACGCCTCTTGTGCCGTCCTTGCGCCTCCCATTTTATGAAGGTGCGGCAAAGGTAATCCTTTCTTCGTTATGGCAGACTTATGTGATTGATTCCATGAACGGTGAGGCGGCAAATACGGCCTTAGCAGCTCATCGTGACGCGCTGCTTGATGTGCGAGATATTCTGATTGCAAAATATATGAATCCGCCGACCATACCGGAGTTGTCCAAAATGGTTGCATTGAATGAATACCGTCTGAAGCAGGGATTTAAGGAGCTGTTCGGAAAGACAGTCCATGAATTTACTCAAGAGTTAAGGATGGCAAATGCGAGGGCGCTGCTGGAAAACAGGGAAATGACAATCAGCCAGATTGCCTATGAAGTGGGTTATTTGAACGTAAGCCATTTCACAAGAGCTTTCCGAAAAATTCATGGCAGAAATCCGAGTGATTTTCGCTTTTGAGTATAAAAGCTCCTGATCGGAGCAGAAAAACAGAATAAAATCTTGATAAAATAAGTGTCGGAAGCGGCACTGGAGCCTGGTGAGCCAGGCTCTTTTATTTTGTATAGGAAGGTACGTCCTATACAAGAAAATATTATGCGCAGCTACGCGCGCGGAACAAAAGCTGTGCTGCCGGAGTAAATGATCGCGGAAGTAGGCGAAGCACACTTTTGTTCTAAAGGAGGTGATGGTACGGCAGCATATCTTATCAAAAAAGCAGGGTACCTGCTGCTTGTTCTGCTATGTATTTCTTTTCTTTCCTTTCTGCTTGCAAATGTATCGCCGCTTGATCCCGCAGAGGCCTATGCCCGGCGCGTTTCCCGTTTTGCAAGTGAAGAGACGATAGAGCAATATCGGGAGAAAATGGGATTTCACAGGTCTGTTCCGGCGCAATATCTGTCTTGGCTGAGACAGGTGGTACGGCTGGATTTCGGCAGCTCCTACATATCCAAGAGGCCTGTTCTGAAGGAGCTTGAAGCCGCATTGCCTGCGACATTACTGATCGCTGCTTTTGCCGCAGTTTTTATTCTTATATTGGCCATACCGCTTGGCATTCTGGCTGCATACTATGAGAGCGGAGTAGCGGATAGAATCATCGGAGCCCTGTCTTTTTTGATCGTTTCCGTTCCGGGCTATTTTGCCGGCCTGCTGGCTCTGCTGACCTTTGGAATGAGGCTTCGTATGTTTCCTGTCATCGGACACAAAAATATCGTCAGTATGGTCTTTGCCGCATTCGTTCTTGCTTTGCCGATGATCGGATCATTGATCCGTATTTTACGTTCCCTTCTTTTGGAAAACAAGGAAAAGGAATATATCCAGTATGCCAAAGCCAGGGGGATCAGCCGGAGAAATATTATGGTGCGGCATCTGCTGCGCAATGCACTGCCGTCCTGTATTACGATGTTTGGACAGAATGTCGGTTATTTGATTGCGGGAACTGCTGTTGTCGAAACCATCTTTTCGATACCGGGCGTAGGACAGTATGCTCTGACCGCCGCACTTAACCGGGATTTTCCGGTAATAAACTGCTACATTGTTCTGTCTGCCCTGTTTTTTGTACTTTGCAATCTGATAGCAGAGCTGTTCAGTATGCTGTTTCAGCCGCAATTGAAAGAAGGATACCGATGAAGAAAACAAGAAAAACGATTAGGCTGAATGCCGGTATTGCCATGCTGACCGTGATTGCTTTTATAATGATATTCGCAGGTGTTCTGGCACCCAATGATCCGGATAAAATTGATATGGACTTCCGGCTTTCTGCCCCGTCGAATCAAATGCCGCTTGGCGCGGATGCTTATGGCCGGTGTATCTTATCAAGACTTCTTTATGGATCACGGTATTCGGTCGGCCTGGCCGTCCTGATTATAGGGTCGGTTGCCGTGCTGACCGTTCCGATAGGTCTGGTGGCTGTTTACAAAGGAGGAATTGCAGACCGTATTTTTCTGCTCTCCTGTGATGTCAGCATGGCCTTGCCGCCGACTGTGCTAGTTTTGGCAATTATGGGAGTTATGGGAAACGGTACAGGTAATTTACTGCTCTGCTCTATCTTTTCTTATTGGGGGTGGTATGGAAGAATGCTGCGAAGCTATACACGGACAGAGCTTGGAAAGAGTTATGTGCTATATGCGAGGACAGGAGGCACATCAAGTGCGGGGATTATTCTGCGCCATATTTTTCCAAATATTCTGCCTCATTTAATTGTACTGCTGGCTGTTGGTATGGGAGATTCTATTTTGATGATTTCCGGTTTTTCCTTTTTGGGAATCGGTCTGCCAACCGGTACGCCGGAATGGGGTGCGATGCTGGCCGAGTCGAAAAGCATGCTGCTTAGGGCACCGCAGTTTGCGATTTATCCGGGAATATGCGTGGTGCTTACGGTTTGCGCATGCAATTTTTTAGGGGAAGGTCTGCGCTTTCGGCTTTCCCCTTACCGAAGAGGACTTGACTATGAATGAGGATGTTGTTCTTCGCGTGGATGGTTTACATATTGCATATCCGGAGGAAGAAGTCAAAATACAGGACATTAGCTTCTCTGTACGGCGAGGTTCGGTTTTTGGACTGGCCGGTGAGAGTGGAAGCGGGAAAAGTTCGGTTTGCAAGGCGATATTAGGCCTGCTTAAAAACAGAACCTCTAAGCTTAGCGGGAGTATCCGGTTTTGCGGGCAGGAGCTGATGGGCCTGTCAGAGGAGCGGCATAGGCTGATTAATGGCAAGGAGATCGGGTATATGATGCAGAATCCGATGACCGCTTTTGATCCCTGCATGAAAATCGGCTCCCATTTCTGCGAAACAATACGCGCTCATCTGCCATGCAGCAGGCAGGATGCTTTCTACATGGGCGCAGAAATGTTAAGAAGAGTGGGGCTTTTTGACACCGACCGCATCATGAACAGTTATCCCGGCAGCCTGAGTGGAGGAATGCTTCAGAGGGTTATGCTTGCAATTGCAATTTCTATGAATCCTGTTTTAATCATTGCCGATGAACCAACAACGGCATTGGATGTGCAAAGCTGCGAGACTGTTCTGAAGCTTTTGTCTTTTGTGATGTGCGAATACCGCCCCGCTATGCTGCTTGTATCCCATGATATGAACGTGATGGAAAAAATGGCTGAACATGTTGCGGTTATGTATAGAGGCCGAATCGTTGAAACCGGTATGGTGAATAAAGTGCTGCAGCATCCCCGGCATGAATATACCTGCCGTCTTATAGAAGCAAGCAGGTATCGGTGGGAGGAAGGCAGATGCTGAAGATCGAAGAGGTAAGCAAGAGCTATCGGCACACAGGCTTTCTAAGGAAAAAAGAATCTGTGCTGAAATCTGTGTCACTGCACGTAGGAGACGGAGAAAGCGTTTCGCTGATCGGAGAAAGCGGCAGCGGAAAAAGCACATTGGGCAGGCTGATCATGGGACTGGAGAAGCCGGATTCCGGCTGCATTATCTGGAACGGAAAAACTGTTCCGACTGGTTTTTCCGATCAAGGAAAGCTTTATAGGGAAATTCAGCCTGTTTTTCAAGATCATATGGGCTGCTTTAATCCGCGCTTTAGGATTCGCACAAGTCTGACTGAGCCGATGCGCAACTACCTGCATTTACAGGATGGGGATATGGAACGAAAGACCCGCTCTCTTCTGGAATTGGTAGAGCTGCCTTCCTCGGTGCTGGAAAAATATCCGCATGAACTGTCGGGCGGAGAACAAAAACGAGTCTGTATCGCCAGAGCAATATCCATCAAGCCGCAATTTATTCTGCTTGATGAGGCAGTGGCCGGATTGGATGCTACGGTAATGCTGAAAATCCTGCGGCTGCTGAAACGTATTAGGAAGGAGGTTGGCTGCTCTTACCTTTTTATTACACATGATGTGAAAGCTGCATTTTTTATGTCTGCCACACTGGCTGTTATGCAAAATGGGACAATTGTAGAAATCGTAGAAAATGCTGCCGGTCCCGATGATTTTGTGCACCCCTGTTCAAGAGTGCTGATGAAAGATTTAGTAATGCCTGATAGGAATAAAATTTATCTTAAAGAGGAGAAATGAACATGAAAAAAAGAATCAGTAGTATATTGTTATCAATTACGGCACTGCTTGTTTTTGCAGGTTGTCAGAGCCGGACACCGGTTCAAAAGGAAAGCAGCATTTCGGTCGGTGAATCCGTGGCATTTGCGAGCTATGATCCGATTGGGATTATGGATGGACAGGGATTTATGCATTATTCCCCGCTGGTTTATGAAACGCTTGTATCCTACGAAAACGGAGAAGCAAAGCCGGGGCTTGCCGAAAGCTGGGAGAATGACGGAACAGCCTGGACATTTCATCTGAAAAAAGACATCAGGTTTACGGATGGAAGCGCCTTTAATGCGGAAGCGGTCAAGCTTAATATAGAGAAGCTGCAGGAGTTTGTCGGAGAATACTTCGCCTATTATGGAGCCGTTTCACGGATTGTCCGTGTGGAGGTGATTGATGAAAGCACCGTACGTTTTGTCTATGATGCGCCCTATTACGCTGTTTTGCAAGAATTATGCGCACCCTGCTTCGGCATGCTGTCCCCCGTGCTGTTTGAGGGAGGAAACAACCCTTACGGAGCGATGCTGAATGATACGGCGGGAACGGGACCTTATGAACTGAAAGCAGAAAATGCGGAGGCAGGACAAAGCTATACCTTTACAAAAAATAAGGCATGGCACGGCGGGGCCGCAGGGCCGGATTCCTTTACGGTTAAGATAATACCGGATGCCGACAGCCGGATACTGGCACTTCAATCCGGAGAAATTGATCTGCTGTTCGGCGCCTATCAGATCACCTATGATATGCTGGGCCAGCTTGAAGGCAAATTGGAATTTAAAACTCTTTTCTCGGATAATACCTACATCACGCGCAATATTTTGTTGAATGCCTCCTCGCCTGTACTCGGTGACACAAAGGTGCGTAAAGCAATCGAGCATGGCGTCGACAAGGACCAGCTCATCAATACCATTCTGTACGGGCAGGAAGTAAAAGCGGATACGCTGTTCACAAGTCAAACACCAAACTGCGATGTAAAGCTGGATCCATATGATTACAATCAGGAGATGGCAATCTCATTATTAGAGGAGGCCGGCTGGACAGAGATCAATGAACAAGGTATTCGTATAAAGAATGGTCAGGCCTTGCAGCTGCAGGCTATTTATCAAAGTGAAAAGCCGCTTGATGAACAGATTTTGATGGGACTGAAAGGACAGCTTAAGGAAATCGGAATAGAACTTTCCGTTTATGGTTATGAAACGATGACTTGGTTTGAAAAAGGAATGGCAGGGGAATTTGATTTATCTGTAAACGACACCTATGGTTTTCCGCAGGATCCGCATGTATTTCTGACTGCTATGATGGAGGATGGACTGGATAAGGCATCTCAGCAGGGACTTTCTCAAAAAAATGAAATTGACAGCCATATCTCGGGCATGATGCAGACGGCGGATGCGGCTGCCATACAGGAAGATTATCGCTATATACTGACTGTACTTCATGAGGAGGCTGTTAATATACCAATCTCCTATGCCAGAGAAATGGCGGTTTATAATCCCGAGATTATTTCTGAAATAGACTTTGATGACAGGCCCTATACCCTGGATATGACGCGTGTCATACTCAAATAGGAGGCGTTCATGATACAAAGTATGAAACGGCTGTTAAGAATGGCCGGTAACTATAAAACACAGATGGGCAAGGCAATTTTGTGCGCGGCAGCAAGTGTGGCCGCGGGCATGGTTCCTTACCTTCTGATTCAGCGGTTTGTTGTTGCACTCCTGCAACCATCTGCCGACCCGGCATACTTTTTGCTTCTGGCCGCGCTGGTCTGCTTCTTTCTGATTTGTAAAACGGTGCTGTTTCTGATTTCTACAAAGCTGTCACATCGGGCCGCTTACCGGATCCTGCGAAACGTGCGGATCTGTCTTGCGGAAAAATTGACGCGGCTTCCCGTAGGGTATGTTCTGGAGCAGGATTCGGGTATCATCAAAAAGGTGATGGAAAACGATGTGGAAGAGCTGGAACGTTTCCTCGCGCATCATATACCGGAAACAATCTCAGGCGTACTTGTTCCGGCTGCCATCTTATGCTATCTTTCTTTTGTTGACTTAAGGATGACATTTGCAATGCTGGCGCCCTTGCCATTGGCCGTATTCTTTTATATTCTGATGATGAAAGGAACAAAGGAAAAAATGAAGGAGTATTATGCGGCAGTGGATCATATGAATGCCGTAGTTGTGGAATACGTGAACGGTATGAAGGAAATCAAGGCGTTTCATCAGTCCGGGGATTGTTTCTCCCGCTTCCGCGAAGCTGTCGAGGGGTACCGCTGCTATGTGCTGGAGTGGTATCGCGCATCCTGGCCGTATATGACGGCATACTTTATACTCATTCAGGCGTCGCTTACGGTTGTATTGCCTGCAGGTCTGATTTTTTATCGGGACGGCAGCCTTTCTTTTTCCTCGTTGGTTTTATTTCTGCTGCTGTCAATGGGGTTTGCGGCTCCGCTGATGAAGCTGTCATCATTTGCAGACAGCATCATACTGGTTGTAAATGCAGAGCAAACGATTCATGCCATGTTATCCGAAACGGAAATGCAGGAGGCGGATGCCGGACAAACAATAAAGGGAAACACAGTTTCGTTCCGGAATGTGGATTTTTCTTATGACGGTACGAAACATGTTTTGAAGAATGTTTCTTTTGAGGCAGAGGAAGGGCAGAAGATCGCCCTGATCGGACCGTCCGGGAGCGGAAAAAGCACGGTTGCCAAGCTGATTTGCCGCTTTTGGGATGTATCCCAAGGTGCAATTTTTATCGGGGGTGCGGATATTCGTACACTTCCCGCAGAACAGCTCATGGAGCGAATCAGCTTCGTATTTCAGGATACCTTTCTTTTTGATTTTTCCATTGCCGATAATATTCGGATCGGCAGACCGGAAGCAACGGACGATGAAGTACGGCAGGCGGCAAAGCTGGCATGCTGCCATGATTTTATCATGCAAACATCGCAGGGGTATGATACGATTGCGGGTGCTGCCGGAAACAGACTGTCCGGCGGAGAACGTCAGCGGATCTGTATTGCGCGGGCAATTCTTAAGAATGCGCCCATCCTGATTCTGGACGAGGCAACTGCAAGCATTGATCCGGACAGCGAGGAACAGGTACAGGAGGCTATCGGCGCACTTGCAAAGGATAAAACACTGCTTGTCATCGCACACCGTATTCGTACGATCATGGGCTTTGACCGGATACTGGTGATGAAAGACGGTCAGATCTGCGCCTGCGGCAGCCATAGGGAGCTGATCGAGTGCAGTCCCCAATACAATAGAATCTATGCTGCCGATGCTCTTACAGAAAGCTGGATGCTAGGCGGAAAGGAGGACACATGCTGAACATTATCGGAAGGCTTTTGCGTATTTCCGGAAAATATAAAGGAAGGCTGATTTTTTCTTTTGTAATGAGTTTTATGGAAAATGCAATGGCATCCGTACCTCTGTTTGCTGTTTATCTGATGCTTCAATGGATTGCGGAGGGAGTCATTGCATCTGCAAAAATTCTTTTTTTATTTCTATTACTTTTTGGCGCGCTGCTGCTGCGTTATGCATGCAAGCTGATGGAATATGTTTATCAAAGCGGTGTGGGGTATGAACTTGTCAGCGATGAAAGACTGAGGCTGGGTGAAAAACTTTTGCATCTTCCAATGGGATTTTACAGTAATACCGATGCGGGTAATCTCTCTTCTGTGATAACAAATGATTTGGTGTTTATAGAGGATATGGCCATGAGCTTTCTTTCAAAGGTGACGGGGGGTATTGTAAGCGGGGGATTCATAACGATTTTTCTGTTTTTTATTGACTGGCGCATGGCGCTGATTGCATGTACCTGCTATCCCGCCGCATGGCTGCTCAACAAATCTATCCAAAAGCTGTATAAAAAGCATGCGGCAATACGGCAGGAAACTCATGCCGAAACCGCTTCAGTTATGCTGGAATATTTACAGGGTATTTATGTCATCAAAGCCTTTCAACTTGCAGGAAAGCAGAGCTCCCGGCTGGAAGGTGTCTTAAAAAGACTGGAAACAGTATCCTTTGATTTTGAAATGAAGGTCGCCCCCTTTATGGGTTTGTATCTGTGCTGCTTTCATATAGGTACCGCCCTGATTCTTGGAACTGCGTCGCTTTTTTACAGGGGAGGGGAACTGACACTATCGTCCGTCCTTCTTTTTGTGATTCTGCTTTTTACCTTCTATGCACCGATGGAGCTTACGGGACTTTCCTCGGGATTCCTTCGGTTAATGAATGCCTGTCTGGACAGAATGCAGAGTATTATGGAGCAGTCTGTTATGGATGAGGACGGGGAGGATGTCCGGCCGCTGCATTATGATGTTTCTTTCAAAAACGTATCTTTCTCTTACGTAGAAAATCAGGTTTTGTCAGGGATCAGCTTTCATGCTCCGGAGCATACCATGACAGCTGTCGTGGGCCCATCAGGAAGCGGGAAAAGTACAATGCTGAATTTGATTGCACGGTTTTGGGATGTTGAGGGGGGATGTATCGAAATCGGAGGGATAGATATCAGACGAATGAAATGTGACCGGGTGATGGAACATATCAGTATGGTATTTCAAAAAACGTATCTGTTTCACGACACGATTGAAAATAATATTCGTTTCGGCAGCCCCGGCGCTACACATCAGGAAGTGGCAGAGGCTGCAAAAGCCGCACATTGCCACGAATTTATTGTTCGTTTAAAGGATGGCTATGAAACAATGATCGGTGAGGGAGGAAATACCCTTTCGGGGGGAGAACGGCAGCGTATCGCAATAGCCAGGTCATTGCTGAAAGATGCGCCCATTGTTCTGCTGGATGAAGTGACGGCAAATGTTGATCCGGAGAATGAAAGACTGATTCAGCAGGCGATCGGCGCGCTAGTACAGAAAAAAACCGTATTTGTAGTTGCTCATAAGCTGTCAGCTGTAAGGAATGCACATCAGATTCTCGTATTGGGAGGTGACGGAACCATTAGGGAGAGAGGAAATCATGCACAGCTGCTTCGTGCGGGAGGGCTCTATACCCGCTTGTGGGAAAAATCGCAGAAAATCAGCAACTGGACGATTTCATAATCAAAGCACAGGCGGGACATACTAAAGCAGATTGAAATGATGCAAGGGTCAAAAACGAGGTGAAAAAGATGAGCAATCGCTTAAAAAATGCAACCAGCCCCTATCTGCTGCAGCATTCGGAAAATCCGGTTGACTGGTATCCGTGGTGTGAAGAAGCCTTTGAAAAAGCAAGATCTGAAAACAAACCGGTATTTTTAAGTGTCGGATACAGTACCTGTCATTGGTGTCACGTGATGGCACATGAAAGCTTTGAGGATCGATCGACAGCAGAACTATTAAATCAAAACTATGTTTCAATAAAGGTTGACCGCGAGGAACGCCCTGATATTGACAGTGTTTATATGACAGTTTGCCAGGCATTTACAGGCAGAGGGGGCTGGCCTATGAGTATTTTTATGACCCCGGATAAAAAACCGTTTTTTGCAGGCACTTATTTTCCTGTAAAATCAAGCTACGGAATGCCGGGATTTCGGGATTTGCTGATTGCTCTGGCAGATCATTGGAAAGAAGATCGCAGCCGGCTTTTAAAATCCGCGGAAGAAATGACAGAACAGATCTCGGCCTCTCAAGCTGCCGGTGATCATCGCGGCGCAGACGATTTGATTGAAGAGGCCGTAACAACGTTTTCAAAAAACTTCGACGCCGTAAACGGAGGGTTTGGCAGTGCGCCTAAATTTCCTACGCCTCACAATCTTCTTTTTCTGACGCTGTACGCGAAGCTGAAACAGGATCATTCTGTTTGCAAAATGGTTGATCAGACGCTGATGCAGATGCGAAAGGGCGGAATTTTTGACCAAATCGGATTCGGATTCTCCAGATATTCAACAGATGCCATGTTTCTTGCTCCTCATTTTGAAAAGATGCTTTATGACAATGCGCTGCTGATCATGGCTTATGCCGCGGCCTATGCCGTATCGGGTCATAAAGTTTATTTGGATACCTGCGAAGAGACAGCGTCCTATCTCCTTCGTGAAATGACCTCTCAGGACGGTGGATTTTACTGCGCACAGGATGCCGACAGCGCGGGTGTAGAAGGGAAATACTATACGTTCCGTCTCAGTGAAATTCTTCAACTTTTGGGAGAAGAAAAAGGGAGAGCGTTCGCAGCGGTTTTTGATATAACAGAAAACGGGAACTTTGAAGGTGCCAACATCCCCAATCTGTTAAAGAGCGGGAACTTGTCCGGAGATTATGATGAAATACGCAAACAGCTGTATGATTACCGCAAGGAGCGAGCAAAGCTTCATCTCGATGACAAAATTCTTGCTTCCTGGAATGCACTGGCAATCATTGCGCTGTCGCTGCTTTTTAGGGTGAGCGGAAATAATTTGTATCTTAGGGCAGCTGAGAAGGCATATCTGTTTATTGAAAAAAACCTGTGCAGCGGCAGAGAATTGTTTGCAAGCTTTCGGGGCGGCAGTCATTCCGGGAAAGGATTTTTGGATGATTATGCATGTTATATCGCTGCATTGACTGAACTGTATCAATCCACGTTAAATAAGGAGTATCTGGAAAGGGCCAAGGTGCTTTCCCATGAAACGCAGGAGCGCTTTGCTGACCATAAAAATGGGGGTTTCTACTTATGTGAAGCCGATCAAAATGAGCTGTTTATGAATCCGAAGGAAACCTATGACGGTGCCATTCCAAGCGGCAATTCCGTTATGGCCTACAATTTTATCAGACTGTACCAGCTGACGGAAAAAGAAAATTTCAATACAGCAGCAAAAAAGCAGCTTGCATTTCTGGCATCCAGAGCAGGGGACTATCCCGCAGGAAACAGCCTGTTCCTGCTGTCGCTGCTGCTTGATCAGAATCCGCCGCCGCATATCGTAATTGCCTTAAAAGAACAGACGGACCTTACGGAAGTCATAAAAAACCGTCCTGCTTTCTCCGACATAATCATTGTAAATGAGGAAGAAAAAGGACGGTATCCGCTTTTGAATGGTGAAACAACATACTATGTCTGCAAAGATCATGTTTGTCTGCCGCCGGTAAATGATTTGTGGGCATGATCAATATTAAATCAATCCTCCGGCTTATATTTCTTTTCCAGCATGCTCATCCAATAGCCGAGAGCGGTTCCGGCCGCACACATCAGGATGCAAATGATTGTTCCGGCGCTGAGATAGTTGAAATTTCGCGGGATAATCATTATGGTGGAGGCGAACACAACACCGAGGATAAAATGAAACAGTCCGGCATAGGCCCTGGAGAAGATGTAGTCCATCAGCTTGGCAAGCAAAAGTACACAGGCAATTCCGCCCACGGCAAGTGGGATCAGAACCATCATATCCAATGTCTTGATGCCGTCTGCCATGGATTTGTACATGCCCATATAAACAAGAAAGTTAGAGGGGCTTAAGCCCGGAACGATAATGCCAAGTCCGATCAGAGCTCCGGCGAGTGTCCATGTGCCGAAATTCTGCGGAACACCGCCGCTAAAAAGGGTCTCTCCATAAGAAAGAAATACAAGCGCAATGATAAAGGTCACGACAAGAATACCAATGTGTCTGCCGCTTCTGCCCTTTTTGCCGGCTTGCCCCCATAAGGCGGGGATCGTTCCTAGAATACAGCCGACAAACATCCAGAGAATATATGTTTCATAGGTGCCGAGGAAATAACTGACGGCAAAGGACAGCAAAAAAACACCGGTAATTCCGCCGAATCCAATCGGCAGAAAGAACAGGACATTTTTCTTGAAATCCCGTGTAATATGTGCCAGAAAGGAAATAATCCGCTCATAGATACCAAATACTGCCGCCAAAGCTCCTCCGCTGACACCGGGCAGAATAAAACCGGAGCCGATAAACATTCCTTTGATAAAAAGCAAAAACCAATTTTCCATAATAATCTCCTTGCGTTGTTTTTTAATGCAGTTTTATTGATTCATTTCATTAATTATATGATATAAGATCTGCTCTATTACTGCATATACAGCATATCCTTTTCCAGAATGTGATGTACCAGCCAGTCGTTTAAGAATTCCAGAATATCCAGCAGCGCCTGCGTCTGATTGCCGTCCATGCTTTCAAAGTCGATACTGTTCACCTTTTCGATGAAATCAGTATGCTCCGTCTTGTGGGACAGCAATCTTTTATAGCCGATGCTCATCATATACTCTTCCTCATCCTTGAAATGCTGCACGGCATAATCTCTCAGTCTGAGGATAATTGCCACGATATCGTCAAACTTATCTACAATAAACTCATCCATCAGCAGTGTATAAGCCTCGTCTGCAATATGAAAAAGACCCGCATGCTCCTGATCAATCAATTCAATTCCCGTATAATATTCGCTCTTCATTTCGTACATTCGCTTTTCTCCTCGTATAATATTTTTTAGATACATAAATGTACCTTGATCACTTAATAAATTTAGTTCAATAGGCTTAGTTAAACCCATGATATAATTGTCCTAGTGTCAATCAGGTAATAGTTCTTTTT
>JAEYFP010000014.1 GCA_023402845.1 Bacillota bacterium | reverse complement strand
CGGTGAAACGGGAGAAATATTCCTTAATCTGAAGGAAAATGAAATAAAATCTCTGAAAAAGAAAATTGAGGAGCAACACGAGGAAAAATCCAGATGGAATAAGTTCTCCGGAGAACCGGCTATTACCGGTGACGGGAAAAGGCTTGATATCTACGGAAATATTGGATCGCCTGATGATGTGGAAAAAGTTTTGGAAAGAGGAGGGGAAGGAATAGGATTGTTCCGGTCGGAATTTCTTTATCTCTCCTCGAAGATTCTGCCTGATGAAGAAAAGCAATACGGTGCTTATAAAAAGGTACTTGAGAAAATGGGTGAAAGACCTGTCATTGTCAGAACGCTGGATATAGGAGGAGATAAAGAGGTTCCGGCGCTTAAGCTGGCCAAAGAAGCGAATCCATTCCTCGGACTTAGGGCGCTTCGGCTGTGCAGACAGAAAGAAGATGTATTTCATACGCAACTGAGAGCTCTTCTTAGGGCATCGATATATGGAAACTTAAAAATTATGTTCCCCATGATTTCTGCGATGGAAGAATTAATCTGGGCAAAAGAAAAGTTGAGACAGTGTCAGGAAGAACTACGGGAGGAGCAGGTTCCGTTTAAAGAGAAAATAGAGGTAGGCATTATGGTAGAAATACCCGCAGTGGCGTTGATGGCGGAATGTTTTGCGGGAGAGTGTGATTTTTTCTCTATAGGAACGAATGATCTGTCTCAGTATTCGCTGGCTGTGGACAGGGGGAATGAGGCGGTTGCAAGTCTTTATACGTATTACCATCCGGCGGTTATCCGATTGATCAAAATGGCAATTGACGGAGCTCATAAAAACAACATTATGTGCGGAATGTGCGGTGAGGCTGCGGGTGATCCAAAGATGATTCCCCTGCTTGTGGGAATGGGGTTGGATGAATATAGTATGGCGGCGGCATCTATACCGGAAGTGAAGGAATGGATCGGTAAGCTGAATACGGAAAAATGCAAACAACTTGCGGAACAAATGTTCAGTCTGAATACAGCAAAGGAAATAGAAGAAATGTTGCACAAATTCTATATAGAAAATAAGTAAAGGAAAAGGAGAGATAAGATGTTAGTATCAATGACAGAAATATTAAAAAAAGCAAGAAAAGGCGGGTATGGAGTTCCTGCCGTGGCAGCAGTAAACGAATTGTCTGCGAGAGCGTGTGTCGCGGCAGCAGAGGAAACGAATTCTCCGTTGATCATGCTCTGCGGCTATGGGCACAACCCTGATATGGATTACTTTGGAAGAATTCTAAATGATATGGCAACGAAAACATATGTGCCTGTGGCATTTATTCTTGATCACAGCGCTACTTATGAAGAAGCGGTGAAAGGAATACGTGCCGGATTCAATACGATTATGGTTGACCGTTCCAAGCTTCCGTATGAAGAGAACATAGCACAGGTAAGAGAATTGGTTCAAATAGCACATGCTGCGGGTATTGGAGTGGAGGCCGAACTCGGTCATGTGGGAGTCGGGGAAAACTATAAAGTTGACGGAATCTCTGCACTGACTGTTCCGGAAGAAGCGGTGAGATTTGTGGAAGAAACAGGTGTTGACTGTCTTGCCGTTGCAATCGGTACAGCACATGGTGTATATAAAGGGGAACCGAAATTAAGATTTGATTTATTGGAAGAATTGGCGGAGAAGGTACCCGTTCCGCTTGTCCTCCACGGCGGTTCCGGCACCGGAGATGAGAACCTTGCACTGGCATGCAGAAAGGGTATCAGCAAAGTTAATATAGCCAATGATTTGTTTAAGGGAGCATACGATAAAATTCAGGAAGTAGGAATGGAAGGCAATAATATCTACGCATTGTTCCCAATGCTTGAACTGGGATATAAGGAAACTGCAAAACACTATATGAAGACTTTTGGATGTGCCGGACAGGCATGGACAGGTAAGCAGTATGTTTCGACGGATTCTATTCCTGACATTAATGAAGCAAAGTAAGTAAATGAGAAAAGCACCCACCCCTAAGGGGTGGGTGCAAAATCAATCTTAACAATTTGGGATGTAAAAATGCGGGAAAGAAGATATTATTTGTGGAGCTTTAGATATTCACGCGGAGCGATCCCCGTTTTTTTCTTAAAGCAGGAGCTGAAATAATATTGATTTGTATATCCTACTTTTTCGCTGATCTCTTTTAAGGATAACGTGGAACGCAGTAGTAATTGACATGCTGCGTCAATGCGTACACTGGTAATGGTGTCGGATATATTTTGGGAAGTGCTTTTTTTGTAGAGTGCACTTAAGTAAGTAGGACTAATCATAACGGCATCGGCAATCTGATTTAAGCATAATGTGTTTTGCGTATAGTTTTCTTTAATATATTTTAATACGGAATCACAGATTTGCTTATGATAAGTCTGTGAGGAATGGTCTAATTGCCCGCTTACCGTTACGAAAATTTGATATAGCCAGTTTACAATTTCTGTGCTTGTATGGAAAGCATCAAGCTTTGAGTATCCGAGAGTAATCTCGTGTTCTATAGAAGAACAATCAATGTTCATTTCATATAAAAAACGTAATATGTTTCCGAGAACATCGTGGATACGAATGAACAGAAGATTTTTTGTCTGATAATTAGCAATGGTTTGATGTGAAAAAGTATCAATCCACGCTTTGATTCCGGCATCGTCCTTTTTGCAGATAGATTGAATCAGAACATCGTCATTGCTCTTATTAAAAAGAGCATTGGTAATGATAGAACCTTTGTTATCCCGGGCATCGAAAATTGTTTGCTGAGGAAAGAAAAACCGATATTCCAATGCCTTTTTTGCACTCTGATAGGATAGGCTCATGTACCATATATCTTTTACGCTATTACCTATTCCGATAATTAATTTTAACGGGGAATTTTGGTATTGATCTTCAATATCGGTAATAATAGCATACAGTTCCTTTTGGAAATATACTTGGTTAGAATAATTATGACCCAAAATGCAAATAAGCCCTCTAAAATCGCTTAATAAGAATGAGAGATTCAGATGAGAACAACGCCGCGCAATATATTTCTGTAGGTTAGTCAATTCTAAGTGAAATTTCTGGATGCCCATGTGTTCTCTTATCCTATCGCCATTTTCTATTTCAAATGCAATCACATTGTAAAAATGACAATTTAAATTAAGAGACAAAAAGTTCGGGTATTCGCTTAGAGAATAGCGGGCTTCTTCGTAGTTCACATGCAGAAGCTGTAAAAAAAAACTATTTATCATCGCAGGCTTACTTTTTTCTAATAAAATAAGTTCTTGCTGTTCTTTTGCAAGGAGATCTAAAGCCTTTTCAACCTTTACTGTCAGATATTGATAATCTAAAGGCTTTTCGATATAATCAAAGGCGCCGACCCGGAGTGCTTGTTTGGCGTATTCAAATTCATCAAAAGCACTAATAAGAATAATCTTTGTAAATGAATTCTTCTTTAAAGCCAGCTCTGCCAGCTCTAATCCATTAAGTCCGGGCATCTCAATATCAGATATAATTAAATCAACTACATTTGTTTCTAAGAAATGCTTTGCGGAGCTGCCGTCATATTGGCAGGACAGAACAGCGGCATTTAACTCTTTCCAATTAATGTTTTTTAAGATTCCCTCTACGGAAATGTGATTATCATCTACAATCATTACTGTTCTCATAATTTTTATTATTCCTTTCACGATGCGCAAGGTACTAAATGTACGATTGTTCAATTTCATTTATCATCTGTTGAAATTCAATTGTTATGCAGGTTCCTGCATCGCGGTTACTGTCAATTGTAATCGTTCCGGAGCCATAGAGAGGGCTGCTGATACGTGCATTTACATTACAGATACCGAAATTTTGTGTATAATCAACCAAGTGTTGCTCCAATGAATTTCGTATATGGTTTAAGGCAGCAGTGTCCATACCGCACCCATCGTCCTTAATTTGAATGATAACAGTATCCTCTCCGCATTGCAGATCCAGAGAAATGTGAATAGGACTATTGCGGTTTTGTAATCCATGGTGAATACTATTTTCTAAGAAAGGCTGCAGGGTAAATTTGCAAATCATAAAATGATCCAATTCATTATCACAATGAATTTCATACGAGAAAGTGTCCTGTTTTAATAATTTTTCAAGCTCCAGATAGAGGGTTGCAATCTCTATTTCGTCCTTTATACTGATAAGGTCATTATTTTTGCGAAGCGTTATGCGATAGAATCTGGACAAGTCCTGAGCCATTTGGGTAGCAACCTCATTTTTTCCTATGGTCAGGCAGGTTTGAATGCTCCCTAAGATGTTATAAAGAAAATGAGGGTTTATTTGCGATTGCAATAATTTATATTTCAACTGCTCTTCATTGACTGTCAGCGTAATGATATCGGCAAGATTTTTATCGATAGTCTTTAACATAGACTGATAGGATGCGGCAAGGTTATCAACTTCATCTGCATAAGGGAAATGCAGATGAAAATGATGACCAAATTCTTCCGCAGAAATACGGTTATGACTGATATTGGTGGAACGAACAACTTTTTCCAAACGTAATAATTTTTTTGTTAATCCATCGCCTATAAATATAATAACACAGATTAAAATAGGGATGACAATTATAAATGCAAGAAGAATCGCTTTGATAATATTAAATATATTTTCTGAAATATAAGAAGTGGGAATTTCTGTTATTAATAGAAACTGATTATCCAGACGCTGTACGCTATATTCTGTTTCATCAAGCAGAAAGAATTCGCCATTGGTCTGAGAAAGAAACATAGAATATTGATTTTTATATATATTTTCAGAAAAAGCGAGCGGATGGGCAGCGGCTACAATATCCCAATCCGGAGTACAGATATAACTGCGGATCGGGGTATCCTCAAAAGACTCGGTAAGTAAGTCCGTAAGTTCGCTTGCCTTGATGCTGGAGAATAGTGCGTATATAAGTTCGCCGGATTGTGTAAGCGATTGGCAGCAGAAAATAGTATCTACACTCCGGGCGTTCGGCGAAAGTATTTGCGGGAACGTTACGTTACTTCGATATAACCATTTAGTATTGACACCGATACCTGTGAGTGTTTCGGGAGTAATTTGAAAGCGGTTTAGATCACTGATGCCATAGAACATAAGACCTTCTTTGCTGATCAGTGCATTGTCGGGCATGAAGATACAGGTTTGAAATAGATGAAAGTTAGTATTTAGCATATTAATATTACTTCTGGAAGAGTTGAAAGTATCCATATATTCTGACGTAACATTTCCCCGCTTTTGATTTAGAATATAAGCGTATTGATTTGTCGAATCTACGACCGATTCCATTTGAGAAAAACGGTTGTTTATTTGCTGTACCAGATTTTTGGTTGTGACAGATACGGAATCCATAATGCGATTTTCGGCCAAACGATAAGAGGTATGGTAGCTGATGTATCCAATAATAAAGAGAGGAATTAAACTGCAAATCAAGAGTGCAATAATTAAGCGGGTACGATAATTAGCTAATAGCTTATGAATATAATTAATAATTTTTAAAAAAAATAATTTTATATGCATAAATGTACTCCTTTGTTTTTCTATGCTAAAAGTATAAATTGTTTTAAAATATTTTACAATGAATCTTCTCATAATCAAAAATAATTATAAAGAGACAATAATATTTTATATTTTATAAATTTCAATTTTTGCTAAAATAATAATATCTTAATTAAGATTAATACAAAATGGTTATGAATATGCATTTAGCTAATATGAATTTTGAAAGGATGGGGTAAATGAAAAAGAAATTAATTAGTATTTTATTATCAGCGGCTTTAGTCACGGGAGTATTTACCGGTTGCGGAACAACCGATACAGCTGCCACAGAAGGCGAAATAGATACGACTGCTGACAAGGAAGAGGCCGGAACAGAGAGTGAAGTGGCAGATGCTGCCGATGGAGATTATGATCTTACGATATATAGCATTAATACAACAGATCCTGATTTCGATGCATGGTTAAAGAAATGTGAAGAGGCTACAGGATTGAAGATCAATGCAATTGCCGCACCAACAGATTCAGATACGCGTCAGCAAAAAATAACAACCATGCTGTCAACACAGGATAAGAGTGTGGATATTATTGAAATAAATGATGAAATGGCAACGGCATTTAAAAACACAGGATGGCTGGAACCGCTGAATGATTCGGTAATGACAGATGATATTATTGGCAATTTTGCGACCGGCTACGTTGCTGATATGATTACGGCAGCAGACGGAAGTATTATCGGAGTACCGGGATACTGCGGATATCTTGCATTATGGGTTAATCAGGAAGTAATGGATGAAGTGGGTATGGATTCTATTGATAATCTGGATGACTTTAAACAATATATTCAGGCGGCTACGAAAGATGGCAGATATGGATATGGTGGTTCATGGGAAAAAACATACGTATTTAATGAAATTGCTGAATTTGTGAACCTTTTTGGAGGGGATTACTATGATTGGACAAACGAAGGGAACAAAGAAGCATTACAGTTTATGTACGATATGGTGAATACATGGAAAGTCACACCGATTGACCAAATTGCAGATAAATATGAGCAGATGAATCAAAAATTTATTGACGGCAAATATGGCTGCGTATTTTATTGGGGAACAGGTTCTGAATACGAAGCGGCAAGTATGCTGGGTTCGGATAAAATTCACCAGATCGCGATTCCCCAATTCAACAAAAGCAGTATTTTCACTGATTCATGGAGCTATGTTATGAATTCGGCGAGTGAAAATAAAGAAGCGGCAATCAAATTCTTACAATATATGGCTGGCGAGGAAGGAATGCAGGCATCTTGGGATGACTTTGACAGATATCCGGCAAGAAGCGATGTGGCAGAAAAAATTGTACCGGATGATAGTCCTGTAAAAGAAATGTATACAATTTATGCTTCAAAGTCAGAAGTCAGAGGACGTCCTATGTTACCGCAAACGATGGAATTTATTTCTGCTATGGGAACTATTTTTCAAGATTACATGCAGGACAAGATTACCTTAGATGAATTTTGCGTAAAAGCACAGAAATATGTAGAAGAGTGTCAATAAGAAAACAAAATATTTTGAAAGGGCGCGCATCTTCTTTAGCGCGCCCTTTTTACAATCAATTTTAATTTAGAATGTAAGATACAGAATGGAGTGGTCATTAAATTATGAAGAATAAAAAAAATATGAAATGGATTCCGTGGATTATGATTTTACCGGTTCTTTTGATTCGCGGCTTTACAACGATCTATCCGATTTTCAAAACCTTTTGGAATAGTTTCTTTAATATCCGGATTTTAAGAGGCAGCAGTGAATTTTATGGAATTAAAAATTATGTGAACGTATTTACAGATGAAAAGTTTATCACATCTATTCAATTTACACTCATGTTTGTTGTATTTTCTATGATATTTCATGTGGTTTTGGGTGTGATTTTAGCATTAGTTTTAAATATGAAATTTAGAGGAAGAAGATTTCTGCGTACGATTGTACTAATTCCATGGGCCATGCCCGCAGCAGTAACAGGTATGGCGGCGAAATGGGCATTTAACAATGATTATGGATTGGTAAATGATTTTGTAAGATGGTTTGTACCGGGATTTCAGTTGAACTGGCTCGTAAATACGGGGACGGCAAGAACTGCGGTAATTGCAATGGACCTTTGGAAGGATCTTCCCTTTTTTGCAATATTGGTATTATCCGGGCTGCAATTTATATCCAACGACATCTATGAAGCAGCCAAAGTGGACGGAGCAAATAATATACAGTCGTTCTGCGGCATTACATTACCGCTGATTTTTAAAAATGTAGTAACGCTTTGTATTCCGTTTACGTTATGGCGTCTGACTACATTTGATTTGGTATATTCCATGACCTCCGGCGGACCGGGAGAAGATACGGCCTTGATTGCTTACCGTATTACAACGGAAGCATTTACCAATCTGAATATAGGTTATGCATCCGCAATGGCAATTATGCTCTTTGCGGTAATGGCAATTTTCAGTGCAATTAATATTCGTGTTTCTAATAAAGTAAAAATGGAATAGGAGAAAAAACGATGAATACAAAAAGTAAGCTTTATAAATGGATAGTGGCGATTATGAAATGGACATTAATTATTACCATAAGTTTTCTGATTCTGTTCCCTGTTTATTGGATTGTAATCTCCTCCGTTACACCGTCGGGAGAATTATTTAAATCCCCGATTGATTACATACCGGATCATCCGACACTGTCCAGTTACCAATTTTTAATTCAGAATGTAGGTTTATTAGAAAAAATTACAAATACCTTTATTGTGGTAGGAAGTGCTTTGTTAATCAGTACGATATTCTGTGTACTGGCGGCCTATGCTTTTGAACGTTTCCGTGCGAAAGGAATATCGTTGGCGTTTGGATTCATTATTGCGACAATGTTAATTCCGGAAGTAGTTACTGCCAGACCTCTGTACGAATTTATGCAAAAGGTAAAGTTATATGATACTTATCCGGGACTTATTTTACTATATGTAAGTACCGTTATTCCGTTTACGGTTTTAATACTAAAGAACTTTGTGGCCGAAATCCCGATATCGCTTGAGGAAGCGGCTTCTATTGACGGAGCCAACTTTATACAACGTATTTTACATGTTACCCTACCGTTAATGAAACCTGCGGTAGCAACGGTATGCATTATAAACTTTGTTACCTGTTTAAATAATTTCTTTACACCGTTGTTCTATTCTAACAGTATTCAGGTATTATCCGTAGCAATTGTGCAATTACCGCTAAGAGATAATATGTATGCGGTACCTTGGGATTTGGTTAGTGCGATGGGATGTATCATTTTATTGCCCATTATTATATTTGTGGCAATCTTTGAAAAACAGATTATGGAAGGGATTATGGCCGGCGGTGTAAAGGCATAAAAGAGAGGATGGACTTGACAATGCAGAGCTTTAATGATGGAATGAATAATTTATGCTTTGGGAAAAGGGGAAAAAGCAGGGCAATTAATGCGGAAAATCCGAGCGGTGAAAAGGGAAAAGGAGGTATGACAGCAAGTGAGCTGGGACAATCAAGAAAGGGTTCGCCCTGTCTGCGCGGGCTGGAAACGGGAAAGACGGTCACGCTGGCAGAGATTGATGGCTGCGGAATAATTCGGCATATTTGGATGACCGTAGATAATAAGACTTCGGATGCAGATTGCTTCCTATTAAGAGATTTGGTGTTACGTATGTATTGGGATAATGAAAAAACACCGTCTGTGGAAGTTCCGTTAGGCGATTTCTTTTGCTGCGGGTTCGCAAAGGAATGTATTGTGAATTCGGAGCCGATTGTAGTTGTTCCGGCAAGAGGGTTCAACTGCTATTTTAAAATGCCATTTCGAAAGGGTGCAAAAATAACACTGGAAAATCAACATGCGAACCCCATACCGGCATTTTTTTATCAAATTGATTATTGCTTATATGATGAATTGCCTTCTGAAACAACTTATTTTCATGCGCAATGGAGGAGACAACGAATGACCAATCTAAAAGAAGATTATGTGATTCTGGATGATGTCAAAGGGGTCGGTACTTATGTAGGAACTTACATCGCATTGGCAACCCTGGAAAGATATTGGTGGGGAGAAGGAGAAGTTAAATTTTTCATTGATGGGGATAAAGAATATCCGACAATATGCGGAACCGGAATGGAGGATTATTTTGGCGGCTCATGGAGCTTCGCATCCCATATTAATGGAAAGACAATAGAGGAAAACTATTGTACCCCTTATTTGGGTTACCCATTTTATGCGAATCACGATGATTTGGTATCTAATTGGTATCATAATGATGATTGTCCCCCTATGCGTGGATTTTATAGATGGCATATCCCCGACCCGATTTTCTTTGAAGAAGACCTGAAGGTGACCGTTCAGCAGATCGGCGTTGGGCACAGAGGACTATTCGAAAGGCAAGATGATGTTTCATCTGTAGCTTATTGGTATCAAATGGAACCGCACAACCATTTTCCGGAACTTATGAGCAAAGAGAAGCGTTGGCCCAGATAAAAAATTTTATCCTTTTCTTCTTAAACTTGCCAAATGAATTTAAATATTTTCTTAAAAAAAGCTCAATTTTGGAGCTTTTTTTAAGTTGCGCATGTTAAAAAAGGAAGATATAAACCAAACCCGGTCCGAAGGGTAGAAATACCCAAAGAAGCAAAGGGCGAGTTTGGAAAACTTGGAGTTCCAACAGTAGTTTGAAAGTCACAGAAAGAATTGACGAAGTGAAATAATATTTCAATAAAAATATATTTTGAAGAAATAAAAATACAAAGTGAAAAATTAATGTATTATTAAAATAAAACAAATATATCGAAAATATAAGAGTTCAATTGGTAAAAATAAACAAATAAAAAGAAAATATTGAAATAAATATACAAATATAAAAATAACTATTGAAATAATATTACAAATATATTATAGTGTTCTCATAAAGCAATAAAAAAGGAGACAGGAAATGAAAATGAAAGCAGTAGTTTTGGAAGGACCTAATAGGTTTGGTCCTAAAATGATTGACAAGCCAAAAATAAAAGCTGATGAAATTTTATTAAAAATGGAAAGAGCTGCTATTTGCGGTACTGATATTAGGATTCTGGAGGGTAAAAAGACAAAGGATGTCAGATATCCGTCGGTGATTGGGCACGAGTTTTGCGGTACAATTGATGAACTTGGAAATGAGGTGGAGGGATACACAGCAGGCGAGAAGGTATCTATCGCGAATGTAATTCCCTGCGGTTCATGCAGTAGCTGCTTAAACGGAAGGGAAAATGCATGTATGAACAGGACTGCTATCGGCTATCAATATGATGGCGGTTTTGCGGAGTATGTACGAATCCCTCAGAGCTGCATTGCGGCCGGAAACGTTGTCAAATTACCAGAAAATGTATCTTTTACGGCAGGTGCACTGATAGAGCCTCTATCCTGCTGTATCAGGGGACTAAAAAATGCAGGAACAGGATTTAATGATACGGTGCTTGTTGTGGGGGCCGGCCCGATCGGCTTGATGCATATTCAGCTTTCTAAAATAGCGGGTGCGAGTAAGGTGATTGTGAGTGAACCGAATGAATTCAGACGAAGCAAGGCAAAGATTCTGGGTGCGGATGTAATTATTGATCCTGCGAAACAGAATCTGAAGGAGCTGTTAATGAAGGAAACGAATGGTCTTGGCGTGGATGTGATTATTCTGGCGATAGGCGTACCGGCCATAGTAGATTCTACGATTGAGCTTTGTAAAAAAGGAGGTACGGTTTGTTTGTTTGCGGGATTTTCCGGTACAGGAGAATGTGAGATCAAGGCGAACACAATTCATTATAACGAAATTAAGGTGTGCGGTTCTACAGCATATAAGCGAAGTGACTACCTGGCGGCTGCGGAAATGGTTAAGACAGAAAAAATAAGTTTAGACGAGATCGCTACACATACTTATCGTCTGGATGATTTTGCGGAAGCCTATCATATGAATAAAAGCGGAGCAGGGCTAAAGATCATGATAAAGCCTTGACAAGCATTCAAAGATAAAACGGCAAAGCTGTTTTATATATACTTAATTAAAATATTCACAAAAAGAAAAAGGAGATTAGTATTATGGCAATGTTAGGAAAAGCTGTGCGTATGAGCAGGCTGGTAAATCAAAAGAGCAACAAAATGATGGCGATTACGGTGGATCATGCAATATCAAGAGGAATTGCACCAATGACCGGGCTGCATGCAATACAAAGTACAATTGATAAAATTATAGTTGGAAAACCGGATGCAATGACAATGACAAAAGGAATTGCAGAGCATTGTATGTGGCAGCATGCCGGGGAAACCTCTATTTTAATGAAGGTTTCCAATTATTCACCGGTTGCGCCGACTAGAGATACCATTTTTGGAAGTATTGACGAGGCTGTCAGAATGGGTGCTGATGCCGTTTCGATGGGTGCTATGACGCTCGGTGATTTTCAAGGAGAACAATTTGAGGCAATCGGAAGGTTTTCCGAGGAGTGTTTGTCCAAGGGAATGCCGCTGATCGGACATGTATATCCTAAGGGAGAGAGTGTTGAAAAGAAAGATAGGACTTCATGGGAAAATATTGCTTATTGCTGCAGGAGCGCCTGCGAATTGGGTATGGACATTGTCAAGACTACCTATACGGGAGATCCGGACTCCATGGCAAAAGTAATTGCCTGTGTACCGTCAACGTTTCGTGTGGTTATTCAAGGCGGAGATGCATGTAAAACGCTTGATGATTATCTGAATATGACAAGAGATGCAATGGATTGCGGAGTCGGGGGTGTTACGATGGGAAGATTTGTTTGGGATTATGAAGAAGTAACGGCGCTTGTCATTGCCTTGAGATATATGATTCATGAGGGTTACAGTGTAAAGCAGGCAAAGGAGCTTATGGCACAGCTTGAGCATGATAAGAACTACAGCGAATTTTAGGAAAAGCATAGTTGCTGATTGTTAAGGAGGGATTTGAATGAGTGTATATTCTTTTGAAACTGTTTCGGGAACGATAGACGAATCGAAGCTTGGACATACACAACCTCATGAACATATTTATATTGCCGGAACAATAGACCAGTTAAGGTGTAAGGAAATCTGTATCAATAATTTGGCTGCGTCAATTGAGGAACTGAAGTCTTATGGAAAGGCCGGCGGAAATACAGTAGTAGATGCAAATCCAATTGCGACAGGAAGGGATGCCTTAGCGTTGCTGGATGCCTCATTAGTGAGTGGAATTA
The DNA here is from genome assembly GCA_023402845.1 of Bacillota bacterium. Classification (GTDB taxonomy): domain Bacteria; phylum Bacillota; class Clostridia; order Lachnospirales; family Lachnospiraceae; genus JAEYFP01. The sequence continues at coordinate 41,105 of JAEYFP010000014.1, read as the reverse complement.
ATATTATTGCGACGACGGGATACCACCTGCCTAAATTTTATCCCAAAAATCATTGGATATGGACTGAGTCCGAGGACAAATTATCAAACTTATTTTCGGATGAGATTATAAATGGAATGTATCAGGATGGGACCTATTTTTGGCCGCGCTATCAAACAAAGTGCAGGGCCGGTCTTATTAAGGCCATGATGATGGAAGATGGATTAAATAATGAAATGACGAAAAAGCATCTGATTGCTGCCGGCAGGGCTGCCAAACTTACAGGAACTTCTATTATGATACATACGGAGTACGGAAAGGATGCAATCCGGGCAATTGATTTGCTGGCGGGAAAATTAGGAGTACCGGAGAAAAAGATTCTTATTTGTCATGTGGATCGTCAGGCTGATGATTATCTGATCCATGAGCAAATAGCCCGCAGCGGAGTTTTTATGGAATACGATACAATTACATTATTTGAATTCCATAATATTTCTTCGGAGGTGCTGCTTTTACGTCACATGATTGATAAGGGGTTTTTGGGACAACTCCTGATCTCTACGGATCCGACGACGGATCGATTGAAAAGCTATGGAGGAAGTGTCGGAATAGATTTCATTCTCACACAATTTATTCCGATTCTGAAAGGCTCCGGATTTACCGATAAGGAGGTGGAGATGATTACAAGAGTAAATCCGGCGACTGCACTTTCTAAATATTAGAAAGGCTTCAATATTTATAAATAATAAAACAAGGATAAGAAGGGAAGGTATTTTATGAAAAGAGGTATTTTAATGTTTTTGTCGACGGCTATGGTGTTCACTTTGTCGGCATGCGGGTCTGCAGCGGTAACGGAAAGCGAAAAGACAGCGGAAACACAGAAGGAAGCGACAGCAGTACCAAGCGGGGAAGAAACTGATCCGGATGATAATTCGGCTCAAGGGACGGTTTCGATGTTCTCGGAAGGATGGGGGGATGCGAATCAGGCATTCGATCCACTGGCAATAGAGGAAACCTGGACCTTTGAGGAAATGCGTGAAAATCTGGGGGATATACCGGCGAGCAGCGGTGAAGAGATCTTTTTAGCTGGGAATATTCGCACCAATGATAATGTATACTGGCAGTCTCTTGCAAAGGGTTATCAGGCAATGACGGATTTGTGTGCGGAAAATGGGGTTAGTACAAAAATAGACGTGAAGTCTGCTTTGAATGAGGCTGATACCGAAGGACAGTTGTCTGTTATGAAAGAGCAGATACGATTGGGTGTGAATGCAATTATGATCTCTCCTATTTCAACATCCAATTGTACAGAGGGTGTTGAGACTGCTCATACAGATAATATTCCTTGTATTTCCGTAAATAATGAATTCAACGGCGCGGATATGTTTATCGGACCGAATTCTTACGACGAAGGAAAGGTTGCTGCGGATTGGGCTGATGAAACTGTTGGAGAAGGTACCTGTGCAATTATCATGGGTTTGGCCGGCACGGATGTTGTAAAAAATCGTACAAATGGTTTTAAAGATGAATTAGAAGCGCTTGGTTCCCAAATTAGTGTTGTAGATTCTCAGAATGCAGATTGGGACCGTAATACCGCTAAGGATGTGTGCGCTACATTTTTAAAAACTTATGATGATTTGAAAATTGTATTCTGCAATAATGATGTAATGGCTTTGGGGGCTGTTGAGGCGGTAAAGGAAGCCGGAAAGGTTCTTAATGAGGATATTTATGTGATTGGAATGGATGGAACTGATGAGGCTTATCAGTCGATTGAAGCCAATGAGCTGTCGGCAACGGTCAGTATGTTCCCGTATTATGAAGGAATGATGGCTACAGAAGTGACGATGCGTATTATGCTTGGACAAGAAACACCGAAGGTTATTTGGACACCGGCTATGGTGATTGACTCCTCTAATGTGGCTAAGGAAGAAGCGGAGCTGATTAACTGGACGGATCCGACATTCCAATAATCGATTTATGTACTTATTAGGACGAATGATGTGGTGAATGGCTGCAGCTCAGTCGAAGGGCTGAACTGCAGCAGCTGATGTGATTGAAATCACACTGCGCCATCAATTATCATAACGAAAGGGGTATCTTACTTGACAGAAGAAATTATTCGTTTTGCGCATGTTCAGAAAGAGTTTCCGGGTGTTGTTGCATTAAAGGATGTTTCATTTTCGGTTATGAAGGGAGAAGTAATTGCATTGCTTGGAGAGAACGGCGCTGGAAAATCTACACTGTTAAATATTTTGCACGGCGTTTTCCGGGCGACGTCCGGGACTGTTTATATAAATAATGAGCCCGCTAATTTTGAATCACCTTTTGAGGCAATTAAGAAAGGAGTAATTAAGGTCCATCAGGAAGTGCAAATCGTGGAGAACTTAACTGTTGGACAAAATATCGCATTGGGTTTCGAAATATCAAAAAGAGGTTTGCTGGACTATAAAAATATTTATGAAAAAGTAGATTGTATTTTGGAGGAACTTGGAAGCCCTATACGAAGTAAGGATCCGGTTGCCGGTTTGGGTGTCGGTGATTTGCAGATGATGGCAATTGCAAAGTCCCTTTACCATAATGCTGATATTATTTCATTGGATGAACCGACGTCGGCGCTTTCCACAACAGAAATTAACAGACTGTTTAAGATAGTAAAAGACTTGAAGGCAAAGGGAATTACCATTATTTTTATCAGTCATAAATTAGACGAAATATTTGAGATTGCGGACAGAGTTACCATTCTTAGGGACGGAACACTGATTACGACGAAAAATATTCCGGATACAAATAAAGCGGAGCTGATCAGACTTATGGTCGGACGTGATGTTTCGGATTATGCGGTACGCCATCAGCCGTCCAGAGTAAATAAAAATAAAATTGTCTTTCAAGCAGATCATTTATGCGGAAAAACTTTTAAAGATATTAGCTTTCATGTGTATCAAGGTGAGATTTTGGGATTTTCCGGACTGGTCGGAGCCAGAAGAACGGAAGTAATGCGCGCAATATTTGGCGCAGATCCGCTTTACGGCGGAAGTGTCTATATGAATGGGGCGAAGATTAAAATTCGACAGCCGGAGGATGCATTAAAGCATAATATTGGTTTGATATCGGAGAATCGTAAAAAGGAAGGCTTTATTCCGTCTATGGATAACTGCTGGAATACAAATATGACCGTTCTCGATAAGTTCATTAAATCAGGGCTGGTAGATGAAAAAGGAATTAAAAGTAATTTTATAAAACTCGGAAAAGAAGTTCATTTAAATATTATGAATCCTTCGCATCTGACAAAAGATCTTTCCGGAGGAAATCAGCAAAAGGTGATCGTTGCAAAATGGTTGGCTACTCATGCAGATCTGCTTATATTTGATGAACCGACAAAAGGGGTTGATGTAGGAGCAAAAGCTGAGATTTATAAATTGATGGAAGAGTTTGTTGCGAAGGGTAAAACAATAATTATGGTATCTTCCGAGCTGACGGAGATTATCGGCATGAGTGATCGTGTAATCGTAATGAGAGAGGGCAGCATTTCGGGTGAACTCATGAAAGAAGACGTACTCACGGAAGAAAAAATTCTGTTCTGTTCAATGGAGGTAAAGGGATGAATCAGATTTTTTTAAATTTTTTCAAGCGAAATAAGCGTGAGGTGACTACCGCAATTGCGCTGATTATAGTAATCATTGTGTTTACGCTGATGAGTCCGCGGTATTTTAAGTATGATAATCTGATTGATATTATTCAGCAGGGTACCGTAAATGCTTTTTTGGCTATGGGCATTACAATTGTAATTATTACAGCAGGGATCGATCTTTCTGTTGGATCTGCAATGGCCGTAGTGCTTGTTACCTGCGCAGAGCTGTCTTCGCATGGCGTGAATGTGCTGATTACATTGCTTGTCGGTCTGCTTGTAGGAGCTTTTATCGGGGTCCTGAACGGCCTTTTGGTTACAAAGATGAAGCTGCAGCCATTTATTGCAACACTGGGTATGATGGAGGCACTGCGTGGTGTGGCGTATGTTATTAGCGGAGGGCAGCCGGTGCTGAATGTGAGCGGCAGCTTTAGAAATTTTTTTCAATTTGAAGTGATTCGCGGAGTAAGAATGAGTATGATCTATATGTTTTTGCTTGCTGCTATTTTCGGTATCATATTAAGACGTAAAAGAACGGGAATTTATATTTATGCAATTGGCTCTAATGAAGAAGCGACGAAACTATCAGGTATCAATATTGACAGGTACAAAGTGATTGCCTATGTACTATGCGGAATAGGAGCCGCCATAGCCGGAATGGTGACGATGGCGAGGCTTGGCACCGGAGAACCGGCGGCTGGTCAAGGCTATGAAACAATGGCGATTGCAGCTGCGGCCATTGGCGGGACCAGTCTGGCCGGAGGAAAGGGAAGCATGGCGGGTACTGTGCTCGGTGCGTTTACACTGTCGGCGTTAAAGATCGGTCTGATTGTAATCGGAATGGATACTTATTATCAATATATTGCAATCGGCGCGATTATCCTGCTCGCAACATATATAGAGAATATACAGATGTTTGTAATCCATATGGCGCATAAGTTTTTCAAGAAAAAATAAAAAAGGTGTGTAAATGAACAATCAATATTTTTTGGGGATTGATGTGGGGACATCCAGTGTCAAGACAGCAATCATTGATGAAAATGGGAAAGTGCTTGGGGTGAATGCGGAGGGCTACCGCTTGATTCAGGAACAGCCGGGACACAGGCAAATAGATACCGAAGATATGTGGAGTGCATTTGTAAGGTGTGTGAAGCGGCTGAAAGAAGAACAAAGGCTTGAGCTGTCGCTTGTCAGGGGGATTGGAATTTCTTGCCTGTGTCCGGGACTGGCTGCGTTTGATAAGGAAGGAAGGGTTCTTGTAAACCCTATTATTTATTCGGATCAGAGAAGTGTGGAAGAGGCTGAGCTGATAAAAGAGAGAGTTGGCGAAGATTGCCTGTTTCATATTACAGGCAATCGCATAATGGCAGGAGCGATGTCGGGAACCTCGATGCTGTGGGTGAAAAATCATTTGCCGGAGGTATATGCATCCACCCACTGCTTTGGACATGTTAATACGTTAATGGGTGTGCGTTTGACAGGAAATTTTGCAATCGATTATTCCAATGCGTCGTATACGAGCCTTTTTGAAACAGGAGGAGGATATCAATGGTCGGAGGAGCTGTGTGAGAAGTTTGGAATTCCTGTCGAGAAGTTGCCGCCACTGATGAAATCTTATGAAATTGTCGGAGATCTGAATGCGCGTGATGTAATTGATATAGGAATACCGGCCGGAACGCCTGTTGCGATCGGAGGCGGGGACACAGCCTGTGCTTCCTTGGCGACCGGCGTAGTGAGAAATGGCGATGTGTGTGAGTCTGTCGGCACGACAGATGTACTGACGGTATGCGTGACAGAGCCCAAGTTCGACAAGGCATTCATTAATCGATGCCATGTGGTGGATCATGCATGGATCTATCAGGGGGCGCTGTCTCATACGGGCGCCTCGCTGCGCTGGCTCAGAGATGAACTATGCCCGGATTTGAAACTGGCATCTGCATCATCAATGGAAAATGCATATGACATGATGACAGAGCTGGCCGATCTGCAATCTGCTCCCGGAGCAAACGGAATCGTATTTCTTCCTTATATGTCGGGTGAGAGGAGCCCCATTTGGGATTCATATGCCAGAGGAGTATTTTTCGGCGTTTCTCTGGATAGTAAGCGTGCAGACCTTATCAGAGCGGTATTAGAAGGAACTGCATATGGTCTTAGGCAACTGTCAGAGATGGCAGAGGCTGTGACGGAAAGACCGATTCGGGAATTGAAAGCGATTGGAGGCGGGGCCCAAAGCGATGTTTGGACACAAATAAAAGCCGATATTACCGGTAAAACGATTATATCACTGGATATGAAGGATATGGCACCGGTTGGTGCGGCGCTGCTTGCGGGCATAGGCGCGGGCTGCTTTAAAGATGTATATGAGGCTTCCGAACGTGTTGAGAAAAAAGTATATAAGAAGTTTATAGGCGGGCATGAAGCGGATGCAATCTATGATAAAAGATTTATGGTATACAAAGAGCTGTATCCCAAACTGAGAGAGTTATATCGATTAAATCATTAAGTGATAGCGGGATGTCAGGCGAAATAAAGAGAGGAAGAAAGAAATGAAGATTGTTGTATTGGATGGGTATACTGAAAATCCGGGGGATCTTAGCTGGGAGGAAATGAAGGAGCTGGGAGAGGTTCAAATTTATGAAAGAACCTCTTATGCAGAGGATCAAATAATTGCCGAACGAATTGGAGATGCGGAAATTGTTGTTACAAATAAAACACCTATTTCCAGAGCTACAATTGATCAATGTGAGAATATGAAACTGATAGCGTTTTTGGCAACAGGATACAATGCGGCAGATTATCAGTATTGTAAGGAAAAGGGGATTCTGGTTGCAAACGTGCCAACCTATGGAACAGATATTGTGGGACAATATGCGGTTGGCCTTTTGCTTGAGATATGTGCACATTATGGACATCATGACAATACGGTGAAGACGGGAAGATGGGAAAAAAATCAGGATTGGTGCTATTGGGATTATCCTATGATAGAGCTGGCAGAAAAAACAGTCGGGATTATTGGCCTCGGGCGGATCGGCCAGACGACAGCGAGGATTTTAAGAGCAATGAATATGCGTGTGATTGCCTATGACGACTTTCAGAGTGATCAGGGGAAAGAACTGGCAGAATATGTTCCTTTAGAACGTTTATTTAAGGAATCAGATGTGATATGCCTTCATTGCCCGTTGTTTCCGGAGACAGAAAAAATTATATGTAAAGAAAATATTAATAAAATGAAGGACGGAGTGATTATCATCAATAACAGCCGCGGGCAGCTGGTGGCAGAGCAGGATTTGGCCGATGCATTAAATGATGGCAAGGTATATGCAGCCGGTCTTGATGTTGTATCGACAGAACCGATTAAAAGTGATAATCCTCTTTTGAATGCCAGAAATTGTATTATAACGCCGCATATCTCATGGGCAGCCAAAGAATCAAGGCAAAGAATTATGGATGAGACCGTGGGAAATATCAGGGCGTTTCTAAGCGGTAATCCAATTAATATTGTAAATAAGTAGTGACTGACGGAAACTTATAATGCTTTTTTGAGAAAAAAGATTTATAATAAAAAGGTAATTGGATATATGTGGAACTTACAGAAAAGATAGGAGAATTGTTGGATGGATAATCATGATTCATGCCTTATGAATATCAGGACAAAAATGAAGGTATTAACAGAATCGGAAAAAAAAGTAGCGGAGTACGTTCTTGAAAACCATGTGAATGTGCTGAACATGACGGTGACAGATTTGGCGGAGCAGGCAAACTCCAGCGATGCAACGGTTGTTAGGTTTTGCCGCCATATTGGGTATAAAGGATATCAGGAATTTAAAATTAATCTGGCTCAGGATGATATGGCTCCGTACAAGCATCTTAATTCTTCTCTGGAAAAAAGTGATACAACACAGCAAATTATTAATAAAATAATCAGGCTTGAAATTGAAACTTTGGAAGAGACCATTCATATTTTGGACTCTAATGAAGTGGAAGGTGCGGTTAAAGCAATTACGAATGCTGATAAGGTTGTGTTTTTTGGAAGCGGAGGGAGCGGCATTGTAGGAAGAGACGCAATGCATAAGCTTTTAAAGATCGGCATCCAAAGCTATGCGTATGCAGATGCAGATATTCAGGCGATGTCCTCTGCTCTGCTAAAAAGAGGCGATGTAGCATTTGGCATCTCACATTCCGGAAGCAATATGGAGGTAGTGGAAGCATTGCGTTTGGCGAAGAAAAATGGTGCGGTTACGATTGGACTGAGCACACTGGGAAAGACCCCTATGAGCAAATTCTGTGATATTATGCTTCTGACTTCTATCAAAGAAACAGTTTTTCGTTCGGAGTCGGTGACTGCCAGGATAGCCCAGCTGTCGGTTATTGACGTGTTGGTTGCTACTGCCAGCTTACTGGATTATCAAAATGCATATGAAGCAATCCAGTCGACTAGAAAGGCGACGGCAAACAGAAAGCTATAAAGCACATGATTGCTGATGCGATTGTGGCCGATCAATAAAATCGAATAGGAGAAAAGGAAATGAAGGTTGTAATTGCAATAGATTCTTTGAAGGGAAGCTTGTCCTCTACAGAAGCGGGAAATGCTGTTAGGACTGGCATATTAAAGGCCCATCCGGATGCTGAGGTTGTTGTAAGGCCGCTCGCAGATGGAGGAGAAGGGACTGCGGAGGCGCTTGCGGAGGGATTCGGCGGGCGGATGGTATCTCTTGTGGTGCGAGGGCCATTTTTACAGCCTGTGCGAGTTACTTATGGGATCGTGGAGAAATCCAAAATTGCAATTATAGAGATGGCGGCAGCTTCCGGAATTGCTCTTCTGAAAAAAGAGGAGTTAGACCCGTTGAGGGCGACGACCTACGGGGTCGGGGAGATGATCAGGGACGCAATTGGAAAGGGGTGCCGCGAGTTTATAGTCGGTATCGGAGGAAGTGCAACTAACGACTGCGGAATGGGAATGCTGTCGGCCCTTGGCTATCGATTTCTGGATGAAAAAGGAAAAGAGGTTTCGCAGGGAGCTGATTTTTTGGACCAAATTACTAATATTGACGATACTGAAGCCGTCAGAGAATTAAGCCAGTGTACTTTTCGAATTGCATGTGATGTAAAAAATCCCCTATATGGATCAAATGGAGCCTCCTATATATTTGGACCGCAGAAGGGCTTGAAGGAGTCGGATAAAGAGCGTATCGACGGAAAGGTACAGAGGTTTGCAAAGATGGTTGCCGCTTATTCGGGCATGGATCATAGCTTTGCGGAAGGCGCCGGAGCGGCAGGGGGAATGGGATTTGCTTTCATAAGCTTCTTAAAGGGAACACTGGAACCGGGTATTACTTTGGTGATGAAGGCAATCAATTTGGAGGAATGTATCAAGGATGCAGATTATGTTGTAACAGGGGAAGGGAGACTGGACAGCCAGACAATGATGGGGAAGGCACCTGCCGGTGTTGCTGCTGTTGCCGAAAAATATAATATACCGGTAATTGCCTTTGCCGGATCGTTGTCAGAGGATGCAAACTATTGCAATCAAGCTGGAATTAGCGCTTTCTTTTCAATATTGCCCGGAATCATGACGCTTGATGAGGCAATGAAAAGTGAAACGGCGATTAAAAATATGGAAAGGACCGCTGAACAGGTGTTTCGGCTTATAAGATCCTTAAACGTTACAAAAAAGCTTGACCATAACAGTGTTGGTATTATAATATAAACTAAATACCAAACTAAAACAAGCATTGACTGACTTCTCACTGAAAAACGAGGAGTTCGTCTCTCTAAAGACAAGCTGATGCCCTGCGGATTTATGCTTTGAGCGCGGCAAAAAGGATGGTCATAAATATGAAACAAATATCTAAATTCAAGATTTTTATGCTGTCGCTGACCGACTTTTCTGATGCTATTTTTACGGGCATCATAGCGTCCTATTTAATGTATTATTTTTTGCCCTCTGAAGATTCGGGCATCTTAGTATTGTTGCCTCGGGCCGCATTAAGTTTTAGCGCAGTGAAAGCAGTTGGATTTGTTTTTGATCTTTTTATAGATGTTATCATTTCAAAATTTATAGATAGCAGAAAATCAGGCAAAGCCGGCAGGCGCATTCCCATTATGAAGAGTAGTTTGGTCGCTTTGGTTTTGTCCACAGCACTTATTTTTTTTGTTCCCTTTAACAAAGCAAGTATTTGGAATGTTCTTTGGCTAGGGTTCTTTTTAATTGTTTACTACCTGTCATTTTCACTTTATTATGTTTCGTATTATGCTCTGGAGCAAGAGATTGTTCCGGCAGGCAGCAAAAGAATCTATACATACCTGGTATCAGCAATTATGTATTTCTTGGGAACGATTGTGGTAATTCTTCTTCCCGAATTTAAAAGCATTTTGGTCGATTTAAACTTTTCTGTGATGGCCTCCTGGAGGATCGTCATATTGGCTCTGAGTTTATTAGCTGGTGTTGCTGCCTGGCTGCCAATGGCTGTTATTAAAGAAAGAGATTATTTTGTATCGGAAGATTATCATAGATCGATTTTGCAAACCATCAAAGAAATTTTTTCAATTGAACAATTCAGATGGGCGTTTATCGGTTTTTTTGCCCTGAACATATTAACTTTTGCCATCGATTCGTTAGACCTATACTACATAACAATATTGTTTTCTTTACCGGAAGAAGCTTTTTCAATGTCACAGAGCATTTATTATGTGATATCAACTGCAACTATCTTTTTTGCGGTTTATATGGCGAATCGAACAAACGTGAAGAAACAACTATGTATTGCAGCCGTTTGTTGCTGCTTAGCCTTTGTTAATATTTTGCTGACGCCTATCACATTAAATTTCGTAAGCGGAACGGTGCTTCTGATTATTTATTATGGATGCCTGGTATATCCTTACGCCACTTATGCGGTTTTTCCTTATGTCATATTTGCAGATATTGCCGAATATGACAGAAAGGTGAACCACAAACACCGTTCAGGATATCACAGTGCATTCCAAAATTTTTCGTTTAAGTTTTCGCAAACATTTGCATTTATCATTCTTCCTTTTATTATAAGAATTGGGGCTTCTGCCGGCGCAAATGTAAGCAAGCTGGGTCTATATTATTCCGGATTTATCTGCTTGCTTTTTTCAGTGCTGACGTTATTCGCCTTTCGCAAATATCAAGAGCCGGATACAAACAGCGTTCAGTCGGAAACGTCTTGTGAGGAGGCGACACCCCATGACCTATGCAGAAAAGAAATTTAAGTCCTTACTGTTGGTTTCGACCTTAAGTATGGTGTTTGAATATTTTGTGGTTTTATTAGATAACATCATTGTAGGAAATATAATGGGTGAAAAATTTCTTTCCGCGATCACCTTAATGATGCCTTATTATACATTTTGCATTTTTTTAAGAATGTTAGTTTCCATTGGAACGCCCATATTAATGACCATAGAAATCGGAAAAGGCAGCAGAAAAACTGCAAATCAATATTTTAGCCAGGGTGTTATTTTGTCAATCATGTTGGGAATTATCTCTACGGTAATGTCGATCGTATTTGAGCCTCAAATATTGCAACTGCTTGGTGTTACATCAAGCACCTATCTGTATGCGGAAGCTTACTTTCATATTTTGATTTTTATGCCTTTGATTCAACCAATCTGCAGTACTATGTTTTTGGTTATTTTAAGCGAGGGAAATGTAAATCTGGCCACATTTACTATTTTATTTCAAATGATTATCAACGTGATGACCTCGTTTCTCTTATGTCAATGGATTGGAATTGCAGGTGTTGCGTTGGGAACCATTGTATCCAATGTGCTTGCTTTTTTGATGATACTTCTTCATTTTCGACAAAAAAGTAATCAATTAAAATTCAAATGGAATTTTGATTATAAAAAGATTTTTTCTATATTGAAGTTTGGGTTAAATGATGCAACAACCTATCTGTTTGTTGCATCTGCAACATTAATCATCAATCGGTATTTGCTGCGCAATTTCGGAGAAAATGCAATTATTATTTTTACAGTTGTATTAAATATTCTAACGTTCTTATTGATGGGATTTGACGGAATAGGGCAATCAATACAATCCCTTATCAATATTTATTATGGTGAAAACAACACAAAAGGGATCAAAAAGACCATGAAGGCAGCCTTTAAAACTTCCTTAATTGAAGGTGCGGTTATTATGGCTGTTATGTTAATATTTGCAACATACATTGTAAAAATTTTCGGTATCAGTAATTTTGAACTGATAAAACAAACCGTCACTGCCGTTAGGATTGTTTCATTTAGCACAATTCTGACAAGCATGGTGCTGCTGGTTACTTCTTATTATCTGTATATCGAAAAAATCGGCTTAGCCATTATGATAACTGCTTTCAGTAATTTTGTTTTTCGAATTTTGTGTGTAATTATTTTTGGCAGGTTATTTCTTCTTACCGGAGTGTGGATCGGGATTCTGGTTGGTGAGATATTTACGATACTATCAATTCCATTACTTGTTAAGATCATGAGCAAAGGGCGTACAGTTCCGCTGCTGATTGACAAAAGTATGGATGAACAGATTTTCTCCTTTGATATCATGGCGACAAAAGAAAACGTCATGAAGCTGAGAGATTCTATTGAAAGTATTTTGCTCTCCAAGGAATTTGACCACAACCGAATTCTAAAAGTCCTCCTTGTCGTGGAGGAGCAATGTATGCTGACGGTGGAAAAAAATAGATATAAAAAGATCATTATTGAATGCACATTAAATTTGAACAAAGGAATCAAACTTATCATGCGTGATAACTCCGATATGTATGATTCTACAGATTTAGATTCTGAGGTCACCTCCATGGGCAATTATACCGGACTGATGATTTTGGGGAAGATAACGAAAAGTCAATACCTGCCCACCTCGGGCGATAATAAGGCTGTGTTTACATTTTAGGTTTTACCCCTCACAATATCGCGCTTACGTAAAAGGATTGTTTCGCTTTATGCCGTATTTTGTATCTGAAGGAACGGTAATGATAGCCTTGCTTGTATAATAGGTGCTGTGATATACTGAATGTGTTCGCAAGCATTCTACGAAATGGTTTATTAATAGAAAGTCCCAGAGTTAATTATGTTTAATGTGTTACCTGACAATTTTTTTGTACCGTTATCGGCACCGGGAAAAATAGCATATTGGGAATGTATCTGCAAGCTGTTTGCCATTATGGACAATCAGCGTTCTTTTGGTGTGGAAAGAGATGTGCTTGTAGAAGAACTGCAGTACTATTTTGAGCAGACAAATGCGGCTGATCTGAAAGAGGAGGATTTGTACGGTGCCGATAGCAGAGGAAAGGCCAATTGGATGCTCAGACGCCTGGAGTTTTATGGATGGATTGAGATTGAGACGGACAAAAGCTATATACAGAAAGTGAATTTTAAGGAGTATGCGGTAAAAATTATTAAGAATTTGTTGGAAATTGCAGAAGGCAGGCAGATTGAATATCAGGGATACATTTATACCATTTACAGCCTTGTGCGAAGTAATACGGACAATCCCGGTGTTGTACTGATACAGATTCTTGAGAATATGGACAACCTGATTACCGGACTTAAGAATTTGAACTCAAGCATCAAGCATTATATTGATGAACTGACGAGGCATAAGACCGTGGCTGAGATTATGAATGCACTGTTTAACGATTATATTACAAATATTGTGGACAAGGCCTATCATCGGTTGCTGACCTCGGATAATGTATCAAAGTTTCGTCCCGAGATTATAGAGAGATTAGAAGGAAAGAGCCGAAGCCGGTCCTACATTGAAAAGGCAGCCGGAGAGATAGCGGGAATCAGAGAGCTTTCTGTGGAAGATGCGAGGGAACTTGTTTATCGCTATCTGCATGATATCATTGATGCATTTCGAAATATGGATGATATTCTTGTCGAGATCAATCAGAAAAACACACAATACCAAAGAGCGGCAATCAATAGGGCGAGATTCCTTCTGACCGGCAGCGAGGATATCAGGGGGCAGCTGAAGGAACTACTGATCGGACTGAATGAAGTAATCAATCGAGAGCAGATGGAGTTGGGCGGTATTTATGAAATAGAGTTCCTTGATCAGCTCGTGCGCATTTTCAGTGTGTCTTTTTTGGATGAAAATTCATTTTATACACCGATTGAAGGGAAGAAGGAGTTTGAGCCTTCTGAGCTTTACGACAGGGAGCCGGATCTTAAGCTGCGCCGGGAGAAGCTGCAAAAAATGCTGGAGAAGATGCAGCGTGTTCTTCATCCGGAGAAAATAAACAAGTATGTCAGGGAGCAGCTCGGAGAGCGAAAAGAAATGCCGGCTGCGCAGTTGCCGCTTGAGACGACAGAGGATTTTGTGAAGGTGATTTATGTAAGACTGTATGGTCAAAGAAAGAATATGGAATATAAAATTAAGATGCAAGACAAATGCGAGATAAACGGATTTCAATTTCAGGATTTTTTGATTCAAAAGAAAGGAAACTAAAGTGGAATTTTTAAAGGATATGCTTCAGCGGGACAAAGAGGAGTTTAAAAGAATCTCTAACAGACTGCTCAGCACCTGCTTTCTATGTAAAGCCAATGTTACGAATAAATCTGACTATTATTTTGTCATAAAATATAAGCCGGAATTTTCTGATTATCTAGGAATACTTGGTTACCGTCTCGAAATTAACGAAGAATACGGTGTTATTCAGCTGACCAATTCTCAAAACTACAACAGGCTGAATTTGAAGCTGTATGAATCTGTGATTCTGCTCATTCTGAGAATTTTATTTGATGAAAAAAAGAGAGAGCTTTCGGCAAGCGATGAGGTAATTATTAATTTGGGAGAGATTCATGATAAATTTTTGAGTCTGAAGATTAGGGATAAAATGATGGATAAGACTACGCTGCGAAATGCACTGGGTCTGTTTCGGCGTTTTCAGCTGGTTGAAACGCTGGATCGGGACTTGACTAATGAGGATTCCCGTCTTTTGATTTTTGATTCTATCCTGATGGCAGTCCGGGTAGAAGATATCAAGCAGGCATTTGATAAGCTTAAGACCTATAGGAAAGGAACAAAGGGCGATGAAGAAGCTAACGAGAATGAAGCTGATTAACTGGCATCGCTTCACGGACAGCACAATAGAATTTGGTGAATCCACTCTGATTTCGGGTGAAAACGGAGCGGGTAAATCCACACTGTTAGATGCGATTCAATTTGTAGTGACTTGTTCTACAAACCATTTTAACAAGGCAGCTCATGAAAATGGAAAGAGAAAGCTGACCGGTTACATTCGTTGCAAAACAGGAAAGGAAAATAAACCGTATGAGCGCACGGGGGAAATCAGTGCTCATATTGCTCTGGAATTTTTTGAGGAGAGCAGAAATCAGTATTTTGTTGTCGGTGCGGTGATTGATTCGGCATCGGAGGGACAGGAGGTGACAGTCCGATACCTGATGGATCATACGCAGTTTACGGATGATATGTTTTTTCAGGGGAATACGCCAAGGTCCATCACCCAATTCCGCAATGCGAATAAACGGATCAAACAGTGGTGCAAGACACAGGCAGAGGCGAAGAAGGTCATGAAGTCCCGATTTGGCAGAATCGAGGATAAGTTTTTTTCTTTGATACCTAAGGCCATGGCATTTAAGCCGATTGATGATATTAAAGATTTTGTGTATTCCTATGTGCTGGACGAAAAAGAGGTCAATATTGATGTTCTCAGGGAAAATGTCCGGACATATCAGGAATTGGAAAAGACGCTTGATAGCGTGAAAAAGAGGATAGGAAAGCTGGAACTCATTGAACGGCACCATGACTATGTTGCGGAAGGAAGAAATAAGGATCGTATGTACGCATTTTTTCTGGAGCGGGCGGAGCTGGATATGATAAAAGAAAGAATTCAGGGACTTCAGGAGCAGATCGGGGAGGAGACCGGACGAATTGAGCAGAGTAGCAAAGAGGTGACGGCTTTAACAACAGAGAGGAAAGATAAGCAGGAGATTGAAACTGCTTTAAAGGTGGAGCTGAAACAGGATAAGGATTTTCTTGCATTAGAGGAGCAGGAAAAAGCCCTGTCCCGGCTGGTTGAGGAGAAGGCAGAGAAAGAGAAGGAACAAAAGGAACTTTTCATCAGTGTGAATCAAGCGTTGGATCAATGCAGGAAGCTGCTGGAGGTGAAGGATGTTGATCCTTGTGTAGGAAAATATCGGGATTGCCTGACGAGAATAGAAGGAATCAAGGATATTGCAGCTTTGAAGCAGCTCCTGCAGGAGGTGATTACCTATAAAAATGAGATGCATGAGAACATACAGCGGAAGCTGCTGGAGGTGCAGATCGAACGGGATCGCTATGCGGGTGAACGGTTGGAACTGGATAAAAAAATTGAACGACTGAATAAGAAAAAACTCTCTTATTCGGACGAGGTCGGCAGGGTGTTAGAGGCAATTCGGGAAGAATTTTTGAGAATAGGAAGAAAACCGGAGCCGAGGGTGCTGTGTGAACTTCTGGAAATAGAAGAAGACAGCTGGCGGAATGCGGTAGAGGGGTATTTAAACACCCAACGTTTTTATATATTGGTAGAGCCGGAGAGCTTTGATATTGCGCTGGGAATCTATGACCGCCTGAGAAAGGAAAAGAAGGCTTACGGGGTGGGACTGATTAATGTGCGCAAGCTGGAGCAGTATGACGAAGCACCGCCGGGAACTTTGGCAACGCAGGTTACTTCCCAAAATCAATATGCCAGACGCTACAGCAATATGATTCTGGGCAAGGTGCAGTTGTGTGACAGATATGAGGAATTAAAGAAGTATCAGGTATCAATCACAAAGGAGTGCATGAGGTATCAGAACCATGTGGCAAGTGCGATTAAGCCGTCCGTTTTTGAGATACCCTTTATCGGGCGGAATGCGGTCAAGGTGCAGCTGGAGCAGGCGGTAAAGCAGAGAGACAGGCTGACCGGGCTTCTTAAGTCTTGCGATGAAAACTACCAGAATCTGAAGTTTGTATTAGGGCCGTTGTCAACGGAGGTCGATATTGATATTAAGTATAAGCTGGATGTGCTGACGGCACTGCGTATGTTAGAAAATGCAATGGTGAAATGCAGGAGTAATATTGCTACGCTTAAGAAGAATGCGACGATGATTCAAAAACAAATTCAGCTGACGGCTCTGGAGACGCTCATTCAAGGACTGAATCAGCAGATTGATCACAGGAATAAAGAAATCGGAAAACTGGAAGAGAAGATTCGCTACAAGGAAAGCGAACAGGAGTCTCTCCGTATGCAGCAGGTTGAGAGGCAGGCTTGTGTAGTAACGCTGGCAGATGAGGGAGGTGATGCACTCCCCGGATGGAATCATGAATATGAGCGGCAGACCGAGATGAAGTCTTATACACAGTTTCGCGATAATTTTTCCAGAAGAAGAAAGGCAAATGAGACGACGACCAACGCCGCTTTGAATCAAATGATAGAAGTGATGATTCAATATAAGACAGAGCATGACTTCGGAGCTGCGCCGGGTATGGACGGGTATCCGGATTTCGCAGACGTGTATAACCGGTTAAAAAATTCGGAGCTGTTAAATTACGAAGAAAAGGTGCAGTTGGCAAGACGGGCGGCAGAGGAAGAATTCAGAGAGCAGTTTCTTGCCAAGCTTCAGGAAAATATGAAGCAGGCACAGAGTGAATTTAAGGAATTGAATAAGGCCTTAAAGGATATTGTATTCAGTAATGAAAAATATGAATTTTTATATTTGCCGGGCAAAAAATACCGGCAGTATTATGAAATGATTATGGATGATTTTAATGTAGTACAGGGAGAATCTATATTCAGCGGTCTTTTTCATGAGAATCATAAGGAAGTGATTGATGAGCTGTTTGAAAAGCTGGCACTGGACAGTGATAATCATGCAAAGGCACTTGACGAATTTACGGATTACAGAACCTATATGGATTATGACATCCGGATTGTGCATAACGATCAGAGTTATTCCTTTTATTCTAAAGTATGCGAAGAGAAGAGCGGCGGGGAGACACAGACGCCTTTTTATGTGACGGTGGCAGCCTCGTTTGTTCAGCTTTACGGCAATAATATAGGCGGAGAGGCGATTGGTCTCGTGATGTTTGATGAAGCTTTTAATAACATGGATGATGAGAGAATCGGAGGAGTTCTGGAATTTTTAAGGAGATTGCCTCTTCAGATTGTGATTGCGGCACCTCCTGATAAGATTCAGTATATCAGTCCTTCGGTTGAGGAGACGCTTCTTGTGATGACGGATGAAAAACTAAGCTTTGTGGAGAACTACTATAATGGCGCAATATGAAAAACGAATATTAAATGCCTTGCTGGATGCCTATGAAGGAAGCCTGCTTTTTTCCGGGGAAAATAAAGTGGCGGTAAACATAGCGTTTCCATTTACGAAAAAGAGAATACCGGAATACTTTGAGGAAAGCTCTCTGGCATATGAAGATATTCATGCTTGTGTGGGGGATATGGAGAACAAAGGCTTTCTTGCAATCGAGTGGAAAAAGGATAAAAAGAACCATATTCTTAATCGGGTCTTGCTAAGAATTGATCGTCTGCCGGACATTTATGCATATCTGCACAGAACGCCCCGAACTGATTTGATTCGGAGAAATCTGGAATTGCTTCGGGAAGCAAAGGAGAACTTTGATACGCCTGTTTGTATCAGATGGATTACTTATTTAGAGGAGCGTATCGTTAATAACAAATCGGTAAAGGAGTATATTGAATTAGCGGATCCTGATACAACAAAAGAGCTGATAAAGGCTATTTTTCTGATTGAGCAAAATAAAGAGCCATGCTATGTCAGAGAATTTTCTATCAGGCATTTTTCGGATTCCAAATTTTTTGAAAGAATGTACGGAACTATAGCAAAGGTGATGCATACATGCGGGAGCGATTTCAAGGAGAAGCCGCTTGGTGATATTCTGGCGGAGTACGGAATTTATCATACACCGAACTATGTATACGTGAAGGGAGATATTACACTGCTTGTTCGCGGCAAGGCTCTTTCTGTCGGTGTGCTGCGTCAGGGAATCGGGATATCGGGAGAAGATAGTTCCTGTATTCAATGGAGAGATTTTCAAAATATCAGGCAGGTCATCACGATAGAAAATTTAACGACCTTTTACCGCTGGCATTTGGACGATAGTCTGATTATTTATCTGGGAGGATATCACAATCGAGCCAGAAGAGTATTGCTGCAGACGCTGTATCGCACAATGCCTCATGCGGAGTACTATCATTTTGGCGATATTGATGTCGGGGGCTTTGAGATTTATGAAGATTTGTGCGCCAAAACCAAAATTCCGTTTCGCTTATATAAAATGGATATGGATACACTGAAACGATATGAGAGGTTCGGCAGGAAACTGACAGAAAATGATAAAAAGAGAATTTTGGAGTTGCTTGCGCGCGGGAAAACGGATTATGATTCGGTGTTGCAGTATATGCTGCGACACAATGTAAAGCTGGAGCAGGAATGTATTGAATAGAGCACATAAAAAGGATGAATCACACATGGAGATGACAGAAACAGCACTGCAGATACTATTTTTGAAGGAAGGATTTTCTGTGGATATATTGCCGGATGATGCGGCACCGGAGGAAAAGAAGCGATATGCGCTTTATGAACGGGATCGGTATTTGGGGGCTTATCGTCTCGGCCTTTCGGAAAGGCCTGCGGGCATGAGTCAGTCGGAGGCATTTCTTTATCTGTTAGCCGGCTGTTTTTTTAAGAAACTGACGGATTTGCCCGAACTTGAGTTGGCCAGAGAACAGGCGGAGCTTCTGTTTTCTGATGAGGAATATCAGGGGCTGCTTGCGGCTGTTCCGTTTTCAATTGGTGCGGAGTACATAGACCGGGATTGGTTGGAAGCATTTTTCTATAGGCTACGGGTTGTTTTTGCGGCAGAAATTTCCGAATATGACGGAAGTGTGGCGTTATATCTGACGGAGAAGAATCAAAAGCTTCGTGTACCTGAGAGGATATTTTTTCATCTTGTGGAACATAAAAACGGTGAGGAACCGTTTGCATTTATGGCAACTTACGCAACAAAGGGAGCTGACGGAAAGATCAAGCATGTTCCCTTGAAATATGCGCTGACCGAATACGGCAATGACAGAAAAAAGCTGCTGGCACTCCTTTCCTGTCTGAATCGTGCCGCGGAGGTGTCGGTCTTGGTCGCGGGTCTTATGGAAAGCGGAGAAATGTTCCGCCCGCTGTATTTTTCTGTGGAGGAGGCATATGCCTTTTTAAAGGATATTGAGTCGATTGAGGCGGCAGGTATTTTGTGCAGGATTCCGGACTGGTGGAAGAGAAAGGCTTCAGCGGTCTCTCTTTCGGTCAGTCTCGGTGAAAAAAAGCATCGATGCTCGGCTTTGATACGCTTGTTTCTGTTCAGCCCAAAATGACTGTGGACGGCGTGTCTTTGACACAAGAGGATGTCCGCCGTCTTTTGGAGCAGACGGAGGGACTGGCTTTCTTAAAAGGCAAATGGGTCGAGGTTGATCATCAAAAACTGAAAGCGCTGTTGAAGGAAATGGAAAAGTGTCCGGATGGAATCAGGCTGTGGGAAGCACTTCGGATGGGTGCCGACGGCAAAGACCGATTTGCGGATGTGGGAGCACTTGTTACGAACGGCAAATGGCTGTCCGGCCTGCTTACTGATTTGAGGAAGCCGGAAAATATTCGGCGGATTGCTGTTCCGGATACACTGCATGCTACGCTGCGGCCGTATCAGATGAACGGGTATACATGGCTTTCCTACATGAACCGGCTTGGTTTTGGCGCTTGTCTTGCGGATGATATGGGACTTGGTAAAACGGTGCAGGTACTGGCCTATTTGGAGCGCATCCGCAGAAAAAGTGGCGATGTCCGTGTGCTTCTGATTGTGCCGGCTTCGCTTCTGGGAAACTGGCAGAAGGAGGCGAAGCGGTTTACTCCGGAAATGGATATTTCGATTTTGCATGGCAGGACCGCTGCTGTGCTTGATGAGCAGCTGAGGGAGGAGCCGGCCTTCCTGACGATTACAACTTACGGAATGGCCGCTCGTATGAAGCGGCTGAGAGAGGTGCAATGGAGTTGTATCGTGCTGGATGAGGCGCAGGCGATTAAAAATCCGATGACCAATCAGACGAAGGAGATTAAAAAGCTGTCCGCTGCTATGCGGATTGCGATGACCGGAACGCCGATTGAAAATGATCTGACAAATTTATGGTCACTTTTTGATTTTTTAAATAAAGGACTATTGGGTACGTCGATGGAGTTTCATGAGTTTTGCAAGGGCCTGGAGCAGCATCCGGAAAAGTATGCGAAGCTGAAGCTGATGGTGGCTCCGTTTATGCTGCGCCGTTTAAAGAGTGACAAAACGATCATTTCTGATCTGCCGGATAAAATTGAAACGGTGGATTATGCGGCTCTGTCTAAAAGACAGGTTGTCCTTTACCGGAGAATCGTGGAGGATATGGAGGAAAAGCTTGCCGAGCTGACGGGGATTGCAAGAAAAGGCGTGATTCTTTCAACGATTATGAAGCTGAAGCAGGTATGCAACCATCCTGATCAGTATCTTGGGCAGCAGGCTTATGCGGGAGAGGAAAGCGGTAAATTTGCACTTCTGAAGGAGCTCTGTGAGACCATTCGAGCAAAAAGAGAGCGGGTACTTATTTTTACGCAGTTTCGTGAAATTACGGACAATCTGTCGGGGTATTTAAGCGGCATATTTGGTGCCAAGGGCTATGTGCTGCACGGAGGAACGCCCGTCAAAAAGCGGAGTGAAATTGTGGAAGCCTTTCAGGGAGAGCGTTATGTACCCTTTATTGTCTTGTCGGTAAAAGCGGGAGGAACTGGACTGAACCTGACAAAGGCCAATCATGTCATTCACTTTGACCGCTGGTGGAATCCGGCCGTGGAAAATCAGGCGACTGACCGGGCGTTTCGAATCGGACAGACAAAGGATGTGCTTGTGCATAAGCTGGTCAGTACGGGTACGATTGAAGAAAAGATCGATGCAATGATCAATTCCAAGAAGCAGCTGGCTGAGCATGTAATCGGCAACGGCGGAGAAAGCTGGATTACAGAGATGGACAATCAGGCACTTTTGTCACTGATGAGATTGGAATAAGCCGGCGCGAAGCAGGGTCATAGAGGACCGGCAGAGAAAGGGTAGGAATACGGGATATGAAATCATATTGGAATGCCTTGGGTTATTATGAACAGCCGTCTGCGGACGAGTTGCGCAGAAAGTCTGATGCCAGCAGAAAAAGCGAACAGAAAAAAGGAAAGGCATTGGAGCCGGTCTGCGCAAAGGGGCGGCAGATTGCGGTAAAATGGTGGGGAAAGGCTTGGTGCGATAATCTTGAGCAGTATGCCGATTACGAAAGCAGGCTGGATAGAGGAAAGCGTTATATCAGGAATGGCTCGGTGATTGATTTAAAAATACAGAAGGGGAAGATACTGGCCAGAGTACAGGGAACAAGAAAGACTCCATATAAAGTTGAGATTCGGATCAGTCCGCTGTCGGAGGAGAGTTGCCAGAAAATTATTGAACGATGCGGAATCCGTATTGAAAATATGGAGGAGCTTCTGGATGGTGATTTTCCTGCACAGATGAAGGATTTGTTTTTGGGGAGCGAGGGGCTTTTTCCGACACCGAAGGAAATCAGCTTCAATTGCAGCTGCCCCGACTGGGCACTGCTGTGCAAGCATGTGGCAGCCGCATTGTATGGGGTAGGTGTGCGTCTTGATGAGCAGCCGCTGCTGTTTTTTGAATTGCGGGGAATTGATGCCGGAAGGTTTATTGATGTGGCGCTTGCCAATAAGGTGGAGATTATGCTGGCAAATGCGGACGCACCCAGTGCGAGGAGCATTGGGGAGGAGGATTTGACGAGATTGTTTGGGGTGGTCTAATAAATCAAATTCATCGAAATTCCCTGTGGGTAATCGCCGTACTTCTCTCCAAACAGATTGATGCCTCCGATGTGGCGGGCATCGTCCTTTATTTCTATTCTCAAAGAGATATAGGGCTGCTCCTGAAGCTTTAGCATATCCAGACCGATCATACGATTCACAAGTTTTCCGTCCAAGTATCCCCCGTCTTTCCTGATTGAAAAAGATTTTAATATACCATACTGAGTCCGCCCGTTTGGCCAGGCGGGTGGGGTTAGTTTTCCTCTGCGTGCGCCATAATCGCCCGGTGCACAGTAAGTGGTTATCTCATGGCCGTTGATCTGGATGGTAATGTCGGAAGGCCAATTTTCATGATATCCCGGTGCCTCTGAACAAAGCTCCATACAGAAAGAAAGCTCGTGTAAATTCAGAAGAGGGTTGCTGACATTAGGGAAACGGTATTCGATATATCCTTTTTGAAACCATAGCAGCTGGGCACTTGAACGAGCGGGTGAATAGAAGCTTTTAATGTTATCATAAGCATCAATAATTCCGTTTTCATTGGCCAGACCACAGGTGGGTTGAATATCGCAATGGTAATAATTGCCAATTGGCATGTCGAGTGTGATTGTATTATCAGCCGGTGCTGTGTCATTGCCGAAGGTTTGCAGGAAGAAGGATTGCATGATACATGTGCTTACTCTCATGGAACCGTGTACTCCTGGTTGGGTTTCTGTTAATATGAGCCCGGCATCTTCCAAAACTTTGATGTGAAGTGCTGTTGAGGAAAAAGGGATCTCGAGTGTATCGGAAATCTCTTGAATAGATAGGACGGCATCCTTTAAAATGTTTAGAATTTTCAGCCTGATGGGAGATGAGAGCGCCTTCCCGATGGCTGATATTTTTTCGTGGTGTTCCAGATTGCTTAAGTGTAATTGAATATCTCGTTCCCCGTTGATTTTGACAGGCGCTTTTTTGTGTGACATAGTATCCCTTCCTTCTTTTGGTAATTTGCAGAGGCTTGTCTTTTTATAATAACATTTATTTTGTTTTTGATTAATAAAATTATATTCTTTTATTACATAAATGTCAAAACAAAAAACAATTATAAACAAATAAATAAATCAAAAATGTGCAATATATATAAAAATATATTAAAATATAAATAAAATATTGAATTATTATATAAAATAAAGTATCATAAATAATGTAACAAAAGAAAATTTAAGATATAAAATTAGGAGGAAATGAAATGAAGAAGATGAAAAAGTACATGGCACTGATGGCGGCAGCGGTGATGGCAGTGTCACTAACTGCATGCGGACAGGACGGTGCAAAGCAGGCAGCAGCTGAGCAGGAGGTACAGGCTGAGGAAGCAGCAGAAGATACTGCTGCGGCAGAAGCGCCGGTGGAAAACGAGCAGGAATCAGGAGAATCTGCAACAGACAAAGTACTTGAAGGTAAGGTGGTAGGATTTGCACAGACGGATAGTATGTCTTCGTGGAGAACGACAGAAACAGATTCGATAAAAGAATCTATTGAAGCGGCTGGCGGTGAAGTGATTGTGAAGGATGCGGGAGGAGATATTGCTACACAGGAGACGGATATTCGCGATCTGGTAGCAGCGGGAGTGGATTATCTTGTTGTGGCAGCACTCGAGAATAACGGCCTGCAGGGAGCTTTGCAGGAGGCGATGGAAAATAAGATTCCTGTTATATTAGTTGACCGCGCAATTGACGGAGAAGCCGGGGTGCATTTTACAACGGCAATTATGTCCGATTTTGTATGGGAAGGCGAGCAATGTGCAAAGGCTGTGATGGAAGCGCTTCCTGAGGGAGGTAATGTTGTAATCATAAACGGTGGATATGATTCATCAACATCCACGGACAGACAGGGCGGATTTGTAGATGCGCTTGATTCTGCAAAGTATCCAATTATTGCGGAGCAGGATGGAGAATGGCTGATGGATAAGGCGCAGGCAGTTATGGAGAACACTATTCAGGCACAGGGCGGTGAAAAAATTGACGTGGTATTTGCTGTGACGGATGATATGATTCAGGGAGCAAAGACAGCAATTGAAGCGGCGGGCCTTGAACCGGGAGTTGATATTCTTACGGTTGGAATTGACGGAACAAAAGCAGCCTTTGAGGATGTTGCTGATGGAAAGCAGCTTGCATCCTGCACATGTTCCCCTTACTTTGGACCGATTGTTCTGGATACCATCACAAAGATCATGAATGGTGAAGCAATTGCCGATCATATCACAAATGAGGATACATTATATACAAAAGACAATGTTGAAGTAGAGCTGGGATTCTAAAAGATCTTGTGAACCGGAGGAACCACTTCCATCAATATAGGAAGTGGTTCTCTATATAAGGAGGAAACATGTCAGGAGTATTG
This sequence comes from Bacillota bacterium, assembly GCA_023402845.1. GTDB lineage: Bacteria > Bacillota > Clostridia > Lachnospirales > Lachnospiraceae > JAEYFP01. Next base: position 16,222 of record JAEYFP010000014.1, on the reverse strand, counting down.
TTGGATATTAAGGGTCTGGAAAAGCAGTTTCCCGGTGTAAAGGCACTAAAAGGAGTGGATTTCAAAGTAAATAAAGGAGAGGTTCACGCATTAATGGGTGAAAATGGTGCGGGAAAATCTACTCTGATAAAGATACTTACGGGAATTTACCAAAAGGATGAGGGTGACATTTGGTTCGACGGAGAACAGATCAATGCCAGAACGCCGATTGAGGCAAATGAAAAAGGAATATCGACCATTTATCAGGAACTGAACCTTGTGCCGTTTCAAACGGTTTATGAAAATTTATTTTTAGGAAGGGAGCCAAGAGGAAAGCTTGGAGGCCTGGATCGAAAAAAGATGGAAGCAGAGGCTGAGAGAATATTGGCGGAGCTTGGAATTGCGATTGATGTAACAAGGCCTCTAAAGCAGTATTCCACAGCAATCCAGCAAATGGCAGCAATTGCCCGCGCGGTTAGTATTCGCGCAAAGCTGGTCATTATGGATGAGCCGACTTCATCACTCGATGCGAAGGAGGTAGAGGTTCTGTTTCGTGTTATTCGCAAGCTGAAGCAGCAGGGGATCAGTGTTGTTTTTATTAGTCATAAATTAGACGAAATATTCGAAATATGTGATCGAATTACCGTGCTTAAGGATGGCGAATATGTATGCACAAAGGAAATCTGTGAAATTGATCAGCTAAAGCTGATTTCTTATATGGTTGGGAAAGATACGGTAACACTTGAACGAAAAAGGGAGGGTTATACGTTTTCGGGAAGACAGAATGTTCTGAGTGCCCACCATGTGAAAAGTGGTATGCGGCTGAACGGAATTGATATTGAAATCAAGGAAGGCGAAGTACTGGGACTTGCCGGCCTGTTGGGCTCCGGAAGGACCGAGCTGGCAAGAGTACTGTTTGGAATAGACATACCGGATGAGGGCGAGCTGTTTTGGTATGAAAATTCGGTAAAAATACAGAAACCATCGGATGCGATTAAAATGGGAATGGGATTTTGCACGGAGGACAGGAAGACCGAAGGGATTATTCCCCATCTGTCTGTAAAAGAAAATATTACAATTGCAATGCTTCCGGGGCTTAGCAAATTTGGTTTTGTAAATAAAAAAGAACAGAATAAAATTGTAAAAAAGTATATTGAACGGTTAAAAATTAAAACACCGTCGCCGGAGCAGCAGGTTTGTAACTTGAGCGGAGGAAATCAGCAAAAGGTGCTGCTGGCAAGATGGATGTGCATGAATCCCAAGCTGATCATTATGGATGAACCGACCAGAGGAATTGATGTCGGGGCAAAGGCTGAAATAGAGCAACTCATTCAGGAATTCTCTCAAAACGGCATTTCTGTATTGATGATATCCTCGGAAATTGCGGAGCTGGAGCGAAACTGTGACCGTATTCTTGTGATGAGAGAAGGATGCAAGAAAGGAGAACTGAGAGGAGAAGAGGTTGATCAGAACAGAATCATGGAAATTATTGCAAAGGGAGCAGGCGAAGGTGAAACAGATGGGTAAACAGAATCATTTACAGTATGTGAAGAAGTATAGCGCAGTACTATTATTGCTGTTATTTATACTATTTAATTCAGTGTTCACTCCAAACTTTTTTCAGATTAATAATTTAAATAATATTATTACACAAATTTGCCCGATTATTTTATGCGGAATGGGAATGACGCTTGTAATATCCACCGGCGGAATTGATATTTCGGTGGGTTCCGTTATGGCGTTGGCAGGTGTACTGACGGCAAAGCTGATGGAGCAGATAGGATTACCGGCAGCCCTATTCGTTTCGTTTATAGTTTCTTGCGTGATTGGATGCTTTACCGGACTTATGGTAGGCAGACTAAAGCTTCAGGCAATGGTTGTTACACTGGGACTGATGCTTGGACTGCGTGGTGTGGCACAGGTTCTCTGCGGCGGCCGCGATATTTATTTTAACAAGCTGGGCGCGGTTGGAAAGCAGCTGTCTCTTTGGGGGACGTATAAAATTGGCGGTGTAATCCCGGTTCAAATTGTTCCTATTGTATTTTCTATCATCGTCGTAGGAATTATTGTGAATGAAACCGTGTTTGGAAGACAGCTTCAGGCCGTCGGAGATAGCATTAAATCCAGCACACTTTCCGGCATTCATGCAGCAAGAACAATGATGATTGTATATGGATTGAGTGCTGTTTTTGCGGCTCTTGCGGGTGTTTTTCAGGCGGCAAAAACATCGGTGGCAGCGGGCAGCTCACTTGGGCAGCTTGCGGAGCTGGATGCAATTGCGGCGGTTGTAATCGGTGGTACGCCAATGGTGGGCGGAAGAGCACATGTGCTTGGGACTGTAGTCGGTGCTCTTATGATGCAGATGATTACGCTTACGTGTGTGATGAATAATATTCCTGATCAATATGCACAGGTATTCAAGGCACTTATGATCGTATTTGCTGTATTTATACAGCGGGAAGAAGCAAAGTAGGAAAGGTGGACATATGAAGATTATAAAAAAACTATATCGCTCTTTTTACTCAAAAAGTACGATTTTAGCGTTTCTGTTTTTGGTAATTGCATCCGGCATATTATTCAGCGATAAAGGTTTTCTATCCACGGCAAATGTGTTTAATATCCTCTTGAAAGCTGCTAAAAACGGTGGCTTTTTGGCACTTGGCATGACCTTTGTGATTTTGTGTGCGGAGATTGACCTGTCTGCAGGTGCGGTGTTTGCATTGAGCGGAGTGGTGATGGGACTTGTAGGACAAATCAATCCTTTTTTAGGCATTGCCGCCGGTCTGCTGACGGGTGTTATATCGGGATATTTGATTGGGGTGATGGTTACCAAAATGAGAATTTCCTCATGGATTGCGTCTCTTGCAATGTTGTTTGCCTTAAGAGGGATCATTTTGATTATCGCAAAGAAATCGGTTGTGATTAGCGGAGAGATTCTTACGTTTGCGAATGCAAAAGGGCTTCCGGGCGTAATTCCGGGTATGAAAAGCGGAATTTCTATTTTGATTCCGATTCTGTTTCTCATTACGTTTATTTGTATGTATATTTCCCGAAATACAAAATTCGGTCTGCGGATTTATTCGGTAGGGGGCAATTGCGAAGCGGCCAGAATGATGGGGATCGACGTCGATCGTGTCAAACTTCAGGCGTTTGTCTGCTCTGGCCTGATAGCGGCTCTTTCGGGTGTCCTGCTTGCATCCAGCTCGGGGAGTGCAACACTGAGCGCCGGAAATGTTTATGAGACATATGCAATTGCAATGTGCGCAATTGGAGGTGTTAAGCTTTCGGGAGGGGAAGGAAAATTTTCAGGGACTTTTTTTGGCATTTTGATTTATTTTATTATTAATACAATTTTCACTTATCTTCCGTCAGGTGTCTCTGTGCATTGGCAGTCTGTTATTATGGGTCTTTTGGTGCTTGTCTCAGTTGGTATGCAGGCGGAGGCATTCGCATCTTTAAAAATAAGAAAAAAGTAAATGGAGAGAGCATGAAGCAGTTAATTACACGATGGGGAAAACATATACAGAAAGATTATGTGTTACAGGAATATCCAAGACCTGATTTTGTCAGGGATAGTTTTTATAATTTAAATGGTGAATGGGAATATGCAATTACGAAGGAGGCACATGTGGATGTATATGATGGAAAGATCCTCGTCCCGTTTTCTCCGGAAGCAGCACTGTCTGGCGTGTCACGCATCGTAATGCCGGGAGACTACCTTCATTACCAAAAAAAATTCAAGGTGTCCGCTGATTTTTGCCGGGGTCGGATTTTTTTGCATTTTGGTGCAGTTGATCAGGAATGTGTCGTTTATCTGAATGGCGTAAAGCTGGGAAGCCACAAGGGAGGTTATTTACCGTTTTGTTTTGAAATTACAAAAATAGTACGAAAAGATGAAAATGTGCTTGCGCTGTGCGTGACGGATGATACCGAGAAAAAGGCTCATGCGAGGGGAAAGCAGAAGCTGAAGAAAAAAGGAAAGTATAAGTCCCTGTTTTATACACCAAACAGCGGTATTTGGAAAACGGTATGGCTTGAGAGTACTCCGGAGCAATATATGAAAGGTGTTCGCATCACTCCGGATTTTGATAACGGCAGTATCAAAATAGATCTCCAAGCAGAAGGTTGTTTGAGCGAGGGACATATACGGATTTCCGAGAATGGAGTTGCTGTTAAGGAGCTGGACATTCTGGTAAATCAGGAGATGGTAGTAAAAATACATAATTTCCATGCGTGGTCTCCGGATACGCCGAACCTATACGATGTCGAGCTTACGTATGGAGAGGATCGGGCAACGACTTATTTTGGAATGAGGAAGTATTCGACAGGAAGAGATCCAAGGGGAATGCTGCGTTTTTATCTAAATAATGAACCTTATTTTTTTAGCGGTATTTTGGATCAGGGATACTGGCCGGAAAGCCTTATGACGCCACCGGACGATGAGGCGCTGATCTATGATATTTATAAAATGAAGGGGCTTGGATTTAATACGGTGCGAAAGCATATTAAGGTTGAGTCAGAACGGTTTTATTACCATTGTGATAAAATAGGGATGATTGTTTGGCAGGATATGCCAAATGGCGGCGGAGACTATAATATGGGGCTTGTTACTTATCTGCCCAATGCGTCAAATTGGATTGCAAGAAATTTGAAGGATCACTGGTATACCGCTTTGAAGCGCACAGATGAGATCGGGCGCAGGCAGTATTATGCGGATCTTGAGGGAATGGTAAGTCTGTTGTATAATCATCCCTCTATAGCTGTATGGGTCCCGTTTAATGAAGGCTGGGGCCAGTTTGATGCCGCAAAGGCAACAAAGCTTATAAGAAGTATGGATTGCAGCAGGCTAATTAATGAAGCCTGCGGATGGTTTGACCAAGGAGGGGGAGATATGTACAGCATCCACAATTATATTAAAAAGCTGAAAATATCTCCGCAGAAGGACAGAGTAGTTGCATTGACGGAATACGGCGGGTATTCTTATCCGGTAAAAGGACATATGGCATGTAAAAAAGAGTTTGGGTACAGAGCCTATCAGTCAAAAGAGGAATTGACACAAAGCTATCAAAGGCTTTGGGAGGAGGAGCTGTTGCCCAATATAGAAAAAGGGCTGTGCAGTGCGATTTATACACAGCTGAGCGATATTGAAGAAGAAATCAATGGTTTCATGACGTATGACCGCGAAATAGACAAAATGGAAGAGGATACGATAAAACGGCTGAATCAAAAGCTTTACAAAAGGTTTCGGGAACTGACAGGTCTATAAAATGCAAATATCAGCGCAGACAGGCAATCAGCTTACCTGCGCTGATGTCTATTTTCTCAGTTGGAGGAATCTGAACTAAGTATCAATTTTCATGTGAGTGTTCCATCAGTCAGGATTTTTTAAATAGCGCTCCAAAATAGTCTTTAATAGAGAAAAAATAAATTTTAATTAATAATGAAAAAGGAGTCATTAGTCTACACAACTGTCTTGTCACATGTAAACAAAAGTGATATACTGTTAAGCAATATATAAAATTTAAGGCAAAGAGGAGAAGGAAATGTTGTTGCAGGATGAGATACAGAAGTTAAAGGCGGAAAAAAAAGCGGTGATTCTGGCACATTATTATGTAAGTGACGCGGTAAAAGAAATAGCGGATCATGTGGGCGATTCCTATTATTTGAGCAAGACTGCCGCAGGGACAGAGGCAGAAAGAATCATACTCTGCGGTGTTTCTTTTATGGCAGAAAGCGCGAAACTCTTAAATCCGGATAAGCGTGTATTTATGCCGGATGCGTCGGCAGATTGTCCGATGGCCCATATGGCCAGAAAAAATAATGTGCTGCGCATGAGGGAAGAATATGAGGATCTGGCGGTGGTGTGCTATATCAATTCTACAGCGGAAATAAAGGCATGCTCGGATGTCTGTGTAACCTCTGCAAATGCGGTGAAGATCGTAAAAAGATTACCTAACCGGAATCTGTTTTTTATACCGGACGGCAATTTGGGAGCCTATGTCGCAAAGCAGGTACCGGAAAAAAATATGATTCTGAATGAAGGCTTCTGTCCGATTCATGCGGCAATCACGTACGAAGAGGTACTTGCCGCAAAGAAGGCGCATCCGCAGGCGAAATTCGCCGCGCATCCGGAATGTACAAGCGAGGTGCTTGAGGAGGCGGATTATATCGGGAGCACCTCCGGTATGATCCGATATGTGACAGAAAGTGTTTCAAAAGAATTTATTATTGGGACGGAGACCGGAGTTTTTTATGAAATAAAAGAAAAGAATCCTGATAAGCTCTTTTATCCTGTGAATGCAAGGCAGATTTGCACGAATATGAAAAAGGTCACTTTGGAAAAGGTATTGGAGGTTCTGCAAAAGGAGAGCAATGAAATTTTTGTGGAAGAGGAGCTGCGCCTGGCTGCGATGAGACCGCTTAAGCGTATGCTGGAACTGGGCGAATAGACCGGAAATGAGGGATTTAATTTATGGAAACCGATATTTTAATTGTCGGATGCGGCTGCTCGGGCTTGTACTGTGCGCTGCATCTTCCTGAAAATAAACGGATTGTCATCATTGCAAAGTCTGATGCGGCCGACAGCGATTCCTTTTTGGCGCAGGGCGGCATGTGTATGCTGCGCGGTGAGGAGGATTATGACAGCTATTTTGAGGATACGATGAAGGCGGGCCATTATGAGAATGACAGCACGTCGGTCGAAATCATGATCCGTTCCTCTAGAGAGGTAGCAAAGGAGCTTATAAGCTATGGCGTCGAGTTTCAGCGGAATGAAAACGGGGAACTGGCCTTTACAAGAGAGGGCGCGCATTCGGAAAAGCGGATTTTATTTCATAAGGATATTACAGGGAAAGAAATTACCGAGAAACTGCTGGAACGAGTGAGACACCTGTCAAATGCCGAAATTTTGGAGCATACGAGAATGCTGGATTTAATCAGTCAGAATCGGGTGTGCAGGGGAGCTGTCATAAAAAGACCGAATGGGTCTATAGAAGCGGTGCAGGCAAAGTGCGTCATTCTTGCAACAGGCGGTATTGGCGGGTTGTACCGGCATTCGACGAATTTCAGACATTTGACCGGAGACGGACTGGCAGTTGCAATCAAGCATGGCGTTGCAGTAAGAGATCTGAATTATGTACAGATCCATCCGACGACATTGTATTCGGACAAGCCCGAGGACCGCTGCTTTTTAATTTCGGAATCGGTACGCGGTGAGGGAGCAAAGCTCTATGATAAAAATGGAAAGCGTTTTGTTGACGAGCTGCTTCCGAGAGATTTATTGACTGAAGCGATTCAAAAACAGATGAAAAAAGACGGCACAAATTATGTATGGGAGGATTTACGAATGATCCCGGAAAAAGAGCTGACGGAGCATTTCCCCAATATTGTGGAGCATTGTGCAAAGATGGGCTATGATGTAAGAAAGGAATGCATTCCGGTTGTGCCGGCGCAGCATTATTTTATGGGTGGAATTAAGGTTGACCATGATAGTCGAACTTCGATGGAGGGATTATATGCGGTAGGAGAGACGGCTTGCAACGGGGTTCACGGGAGAAACCGTCTGGCCAGCAATTCCCTGCTGGAAAGCCTTGTATTCGCCAAGAGAGCGGCACAGGATATCTCTGAGCGGGAGGAAGCCGCGGTTGATCTTAAGCAGTATCAGGATGAGGCGGCGCTTGATGCCGCTTATCAAAAAAGTATTTTACAGGAAATCAAGAAGGCGGAAGCCGGACATGGAGGAGTTCATAGGATGTACGATCAGACAACATTGAAATTAAATGCGGACCCGCTCATTATAAGCGCGCTGCGAGAGGATATTACAAGCGAGGATGTGACGACCAACAGCGTTATGCCGTTTGAAAAGCCGGGCGAGGCTCAGCTGATTTGCAAGCAGGATGGCATCATCTGCGGACTGCAGGTGTTTGCACGCGTGTTTGAACTGTTGAGCGAAACAGTCAAAGTTGAATTGCTGGTTGCTGACGGTGACGCGGTGAAGGAGGGGCAGCTGCTCGCAAGGGTGCAAGGGGATATCCGGGCGATCCTAAGCGGAGAACGGACCGCGCTGAATTATCTGCAGCGGATGAGCGGGATTGCAACGTATACACATGCGGTTGCGTCCTTGCTGGAGGGGAGCAAAACAAAGCTTTTGGATACGAGAAAGACAACACCGAACAACCGTATTTTTGAAAAATATGCGGTTCGCGTCGGCGGCGGAAATAATCACCGTTATAATCTTTCGGACGGAGTGCTGTTAAAGGACAACCACATCGGCGCGGCGGGAGGCGTGAAAGAGGCGGTCAGGATGGCAAAGGAGTATGCGCCGTTTGTGAGAAAGATTGAGGTAGAGGTAGAAAATATGGAAATGGCTGCGGAGGCTGTGGAAGCCGGTGCCGACATTATCATGCTGGACAATATGAGCGTGGAGGAGATGAGGGAGGCCCTTCGTCTCATAGCGGGCAGAGCGGAAGTGGAAATATCCGGAAATGTGACGAGAGAAACGGTTGCACAGCTTGCCGGTCTTGGTGTAGACTATATTTCAAGCGGAGCGTTGACTCATTCGGCTCCGATTTTGGATATTTCATTGAAAAATCTGCATGTGGTGTGAATGGTCAGCATTCTGATGCATGCTGCTGTTCATGCGGGAAGGAGAGGACGCGATGCGAGGGGAAGAACGCAGAGAAAAAATCATACGGATTTTGGAGAACAGCGGCGGGGCGGTTTCCGGTCTGGCGCTTGCCGGGCAATTGGATGTGAGCCGGCAGGTCATTGTGCAGGATATTGCGCTGCTTCGAGCAAGGGATATTGATATTTATTCGACATGCCGGGGCTATGTCATCAACAGGAGCCGGGAGTGCAGCCGGATTTTGAAGCTGCATCATCTTGAGCAGGAGGCAGAACAGGAACTTGAAGCAATTGTAGACCTCGGCGGCAGGGTGAAGGATGTTTTTGTCTTCCACAAGGTATACGGCGTCATCAAGGCTGATATGAATATTCGTTCCCGCAGGGATGTGAGTGAATATATGAAGGAAATCCGCAGCGGGAAGTCCGGTCTTTTGATGAACGTAACTTCCGGGTATCACTATCATACGATTATGGCAGAAAGCGAAGCCATACTTGATTTCATTCAGGAAAAAATGCAGGAACTGGGCTTCCTCGCGAAGCTGCAGGAATATGAGCCGATCGATTTCTGGAGTCGGTGACAATGCTGTCCGTGCCCTCTTATTGTCCGGTCATAAATTAGTCTGTTATCATCATACGCAGGAGTCCAACCGCGTGTCCGGGATTTTGGGCATTGGCAGCAATTGTGAAAATAGGTCGTTTGCCTGCCTGATCAACCTCGGGAAAGGTACCTTCGATTCCCTGCATGTTCAGATAATCACAGTTGTCCAGAAAGATGCCGATTGTCTGCTTGGTACCCTCGTAAGAGTACTCATAATATTCGTACCCTTTGTCGGAAAGAAGCTGTTTGATATCGTCGGGAAGCAGTGCTTCAAGGTCTGCATAGGCCTCTACATCGGCATAGGTTGCGATGACGTCTTCGGGGCCGATCACACTGTCTAACTCGCCGCTGGCATACAGCGCCATGATCTTCTGCTGGTTGCCGAGCGTGAGCTGGTCATAGCCGTCGTCAAGCATCTGCATCGAAAAGTCAATGTACAGATTATTTTTTTCCAAGTCAATCCCTTCTCCGGCAACATAATCCGCTTCAATTGTGGAGGTGTCCTCGTAAATAAAGTTGGAATTGATGAAAAGTGCATGAAGATAGGTGGGCTTGTTATTGTTTACCCAGTCACGGATAAAAAGAGATAGAAAGAGAATTCCGGCAATCGTTCCGATGATCGGTATTTTGTAATATTCCCAAACATAGGCAACTTTGCCTTTCAGAGGCATTTCCTTCATTTTTTGGGTTTCCTGTTTAATTTCGTCCGTAATTGCCATGCTGCGCCTCTTCCTGTTTTCGTATTATATAAAATCCTCATGGTTCCATTTAGCCTCATGTTACAGAAAATCCGGGTTTCTGTCAATTGAACTGCAATAAAATATTTGTGAAGATTTTATTAATTTAGAAATGAAAGTGTTGAGAAGGTTTTCCTTTTTTGCTATACTGTTTAACATACAGACGGGCTGCAAAAATAGATTGTGAGGAAAATTAAATGAATGAATCCTATGTAGAATGTATGGTCGCACGGAAACAGAATCCGTTTGCGGCAGTGATCAAGATTCTTGTATATGCGCTGGCAGGCGCTTTTTGCGTGATGGGGGTGATCGGATATACGGTCATGTTCGTTCCGGGTCTTATTTTTATTGCGGCTGGTTATTTTTTATTGCCGGGCATGGATCTGGAATTTGAATATCTTTATTTGGACAAGGAGCTTACGATTGACAAGGTGCTTGCAAAGCAGAAGCGCAAAAAGGTGCTTTCGATTGATTTAAATAAGATGGAGGTTGTCGCTCCGCTCCGTTCTCATGAGCTGGATTCGTATAAGAGCAGAAAAGTTCCGATGTTGGACTGCAGCTCGAAAAAAGAGGATACCAGGCCGTATGTGATTGTTTATCACGATAATAATAAGGAAGAAATGGTTTGCTTCGAGCCGAATGCGGAAATGCTCAGGGCGATCAAAACGGTATTCCCGCGCAAGGTAATTGAATATTAGGACGTTATTCGAGCATTGACAGGATTTGAACAGTTTGGTAAACTTGATAGAAGTTTCGACATAAGGCGGAAGAGAAAGTTTCTAAATTGAAGGAGGAAAAACATGGGTCAAATAGTTTCGGAAGGTATTACATTTGATGATGTGCTCTTGATACCGGGCTATTCGAATGTGGTAGGAAACCAGGTCGATATTACAACGGATTTGACGAAAAAAATTCGATTGAATATTCCGATGATGAGCGCCGGGATGGATACGGTCACGGAGCACCGCATGGCGATTGCGATGGCAAGACAGGGTGGCATCGGCATCATTCACAAGAATATGTCTGTCGAGGAACAGGCGGATGAGGTGGACAAGGTAAAGCGTTCCGAAAACGGGGTAATTACGGATCCGTTCTCACTTTCTCCGGAGCATACGTTGGGGGATGCGGACGAGCTGATGGGCAAGTTTAGAATCTCCGGCGTGCCTGTTACGGAAGGAAAGAAGCTGGTCGGTATTATCACAAACCGTGACCTGAAATTCGAAACTGATTTCACACGGAAAATCAAAGAATGTATGACTTCGGAAGGGCTGATTACAGCGGAAGAAGGCATCACTCTCGAGGAAGCAAAGAAGATTCTTGCAAAGGCCAGAAAAGAAAAGCTTCCGATTGTAGATAAGGATTTTAACTTAAAAGGTTTAATTACCATTAAGGATATTGAAAAGCAGATCAAGTACCCGCTGTCCGCAAAGGATGCGCAGGGCAGGCTGCTTTGCGGTGCAGGCGTAGGCATCACGGCAAATGTGCTGGAGCGTGTGGATGCGCTCGTGAAAGCGAAGGTGGATGTGGTTGTGCTTGATTCCGCACACGGACATTCGGAGAATGTGCTTCATTGTGCGCGGATGATCAAAGAAGCGTATCCTGAGTTACAGCTTGTAGGAGGCAATGTGGCGACCGGTGAAGGGACAAGAGCCTTGATTGAAGCCGGTGTGGATGCGGTGAAAGTCGGCATCGGGCCGGGTTCCATCTGTACGACGCGTATCGTTGCCGGGATTGGCGTTCCGCAGGTGAGTGCGATTATGGACTGCTATGCGGTCGCAAAGGAATATGGAATTCCGATTATTGCTGACGGCGGCATCAAGTATTCCGGCGATATGACAAAGGCGTTGGCGGCAGGTGCAAATGTCTGTATGATGGGAAGTATTTTTGCCGGTTGTGATGAGAGTCCGGGCACGTTTGAATTATATCAGGGTAGAAAATACAAGGTTTACAGAGGGATGGGTTCGATCGCTGCGATGGAAAACGGCAGCAGGGACCGGTATTTTCAAGCTGATGCCAAAAAGCTTGTGCCGGAGGGCGTGGAAGGCCGTGTCGCTTATAAGGGTACGGTGGAGGATACGGTATTTCAGTTAATCGGAGGGATTCGTTCCGGCATGGGATATTGCGGGACACCGTCAATTGAGGATATAAAGAAGAACAGCAGATTTGTTAAAATTTCGGCGGCTGCATTGAAGGAAAGTCATCCGCACGATATCCACATTACAAAGGAAGCTCCGAATTACAGTGTGGATGAGTAGAAACACCGGCATTTCTGTTTTTAGCACGACAACAGAAAGGAATAATTGAATGGGTAGTTATATAGCCAGGGAATGGAAGCGGGCATTGAGGAGAAGATACACATATGCTTATGTCCTCGGAATATTTGCATTATGCCTGCTGGCCAATATCGCGGTCATAGCATTTCGCACGATTTATGGCACTAACGAAGGAACGTATGCATACAATCTGATTGAATATGCGACATGGTGCTTTGTTCTCCCCTATTATAGCTGTATTTTCATTGCGGATATGGGCTTTGGAAAGGGATATCCAAATCCGTATATCAAGGATAATCTGACAAAGAATTTAAATAGGGTACAGATTTATTTTTCAAAGCTGATTACGGAGATTTTGCTGGCAGTTATTTTTCTCATCATTGCGTTTGTACTCTTGATCAGCATCACGACAGTATTCCAATTCAGAGACGGGACGATCAGCGCTTATACGATCAAGGATTTCACGGAAAAAATGGTATATGCGACGCCCCTTTGGATCGCCGGTATTTCCCTCGGTAATATGCTTTTGTTTTTGTTTGAAGATAAAAAAAAGGCGTATATCAGCTATTTTATTTTAACATTTGGGGTAGAGCGCATTATCATGCAGCTTGCGGCGGAGCCGCTTGAGCTTGCCCCGTTTAAGTTTATCAGGACCTATCTGGTCACGCAGAATTTTAGTCTTTTGCCATATCCGGCCGATCCGTCGCGGAATATTCCGCTGACGATCGCTCTTGGTTTTATTTATGCAGCGATTGCCTGTGTGATTGGTGCTATCTATTACAAAAGGAAAAAAGTAGATTATTTGTAATTCGGTGAAGAAGCGGTTAAAGCCCCCATATTAGGATTTGACCGCTTATTTATATACAGAAATCATGCATTGCTCAGAATGGAGTGAACAGTAACAGAGAGGAAGCGCGGCAAACATGCTAACAGAAGTTTTGGTTGTAAAACTTGTCGATTTCAATTATACTAACAGTATCGTATCAGAGTGTGAAAGGATGTCGCTATGACTTATACGGGAGACACGGACCGTCCTTCTTTTTTAACGCAAACGACGATAGATACAGAGGAATTGCAGCGTATCCAGGATGTTTATGCACAGCTTACCAATTTATTCATTTTGAGTGTGAATCAGGATGGTGAGAGAATTACGGAGATGTCCGGTAACCCGCATGAAATTGACCGGGTTTTGGGGCTTGTGACAGAACAGCAGATTGCTTCAATCCTTCGGCGTGTAATGGAAAGTTCATTGGAAGAACAGGTTATAGAAGATACAGGATATTCTAACGTAAAAATTGCTAGTATTGCGGTTAGGTCTAATGGGAAACTAGCCTTTAGCTGGTTTATTTGTGGTATTTTGGATGAAGGCGATGACGAAAATGCTGTTCGTAATATCAGATCAACAACCTCCTATATAAAATTTATCAAATCAATTGATCTACTGCGTGAAATTTTTAAAAAAGTATGTTCCAATGCTTGCCTGGCAGAGGATGCTGTGGCAGAGTCAAAGCGCATTAAAAGCGCAGAGCTGGAAATGGTTCGTACGCTGAAAAAGAGTGAAGCTATGACAGAAATCGTGCAGCTTCTGGACAGTAATGAAAGCTTTGAGGAGGTATCCGGTAAGGTTCTGCTCTATACGGGCCGTTATATACGGATTTCTCATGGTTATATCCTGAGGCCGAATGTCAATGGCAAGGATGTGGATATTTTAGGTACTTATATCGGGGAAGGACAGTCTCCGCTTGGGGATTTTGCCAGGTCGCTTCCGCATGAGGATTTGCGAGCCATCGGAGACAAGCCCGTCGTGATTTCATACAAGACAAAGATTGAGGAAAAGAGACGGGAGTGGCTGGATTCAATCGGTGTTTCCGCACTTGTGGTGCTGCCTGTTTTCATTAATCATGCCGTAGCGATGTATCTGTTTTTTCTTGAGCATTCCGCAGATAAGATTTGGGAATTAGAAGAAATCAAGTTTTTTGGGGATGCCGCCCGCGTTCTGCAAAGTATTCTGACGAAACGAATTCAAAAGAATTCGCTTGCAAGTTCTTATAAATCGCTCGAAGCAATCCTTGACAATGTTGGCAGTGCGATCTATGTAAAGGATATGGAGACAAGCGAGGTCTTGTTTGCAAATCGTATATTCAAAAATACATTTGAATATGAAATGCTGGACGGAACGATTGAACATCTCTTTGAAAGCAAACAAAAATATAATACAAACGCTTCCTATCTGGAAATCTATTATAAGGAAAAGAGCCGCTGGTATGATTTGCATACGACCTATATTCGTTGGGTAAACGGCAGGCGCGTGTCACTTTGCTCCATATTTGATGTGACGGATAAAAAGCTGTATCAGCAGAAGATTGAGCAGCAGGCCAACAACGATTTTCTTACGGGCTTATACAATCGCATGTGCTGCGAACGGGATCTTGTGAAATATATTGATGAAGCGAAGCTGCATAGCGGCAGAGGGGCCGTGCTTTATCTGGATTTGGATGATTTTAAGCATATCAACGACGGTTTGGGACATCAGTACGGAGATGTGCTGCTCAAAGCAATTTCCCACAACCTGCAACGGATAGAGGGTGTGGAGAATACGTGTTACCGTATGGGTGGTGACGAGTTTATCATTATCATACCGGATTCGAGCTATGAACGCTTTGAGAAGATTATCAGCGAAATAAAGATTGTATTTAATAAACCATGGTTTTTAAAGGGTGCGGATTATTATTGTACGACAAGCATGGGGATTGTGACATTTCCGGACGAAGGCGAGACCGTTCAGGATTTAATTAAAAAAGCGGATATCGCGATGTATGAGGCGAAAAAGAGCGGCAAGAACCGGACTGCCTACTATGCAGAAAACGCGGATTCGGCCTCGAACAGGCGTCTTGATATGGAAAAAAGCATGCGCGATGCGACGGCAGGGGGCTATCGGGAGTTTGAGGTCTATTATCAGCCGATCGTCGATATCAGAAAGACCGGTTCGCCGTGTACGGGTGCGGAAGCGCTGATCCGCTGGAATTCCAGTAAGCTCGGTTTTGTTTCTCCTTCAGATTTTATTCCGCTTGCGGAATATTTGGGACTGATCAATCCGATCGGTAATTATGTGCTTAGAGAAGCGTGTATCGCATGCAGAAAGTGGAATGAATCGGGACATCCTTATTACAAGGTAAATGTCAACTTATCCGTCGTACAGCTTCTTCAAAACGATATTGTACAGATTGTGGAGGAGATTATTGAGGAGACCGGTATCAACCCACGGAATCTGACGCTCGAGGTTACGGAAAGCCTTGCAATCAATGATATGGAGCGCATGAAGCTGATTCTTGGAAGTATCAAGCGTCTCGGTGTACGAATTGCGCTGGATGATTTTGGAACCGGCTATTCGTCTCTGAGCCATATCCGTGAAATTCCGCTGGATGTCATTAAGGTAGATCAAAGCTTTGTAACGGAGCTTGCTGTGGATCAGTATGCGCAGGCTTTTGTCAAGATGGTAGGAGAGCTCGCGACGGCACTTGGTGTTAAAATCTGCGTTGAGGGAGTTGAGACGGCGGAGCAGTTCAAGATGCTGGAAAACATGAATATCCGTCTGGTGCAAGGGTATTATTTTGACAGGCCGATGCCTCGTGATCAGTTCGAGGAAAAGTATGTGGATAGCGATTGCAATTAGTAGGGATTTATTGTATGATAATAGTAACAAAAACTTATACGACTGGCGGATAAATGGGGCTACCCATAGGGAGTATAAGAAATTAAAATGTCGACCGCCTGGGCAGCCGCTACGCAGCATGCCCAGGCGGTTTATTTATTATAGTAGGAAATTGCTCCGAATTTCCTACTATAATAAAATTTTATGCGCAGCTACGCGCGCGGAACAAAAGCTGTGCTGTCGGTGTAAATGATCGCGAGAGTGGACGGAGCACACTTTTGTTCTTATATAGGAAATTCCTTCGGATTTCCTATATAACAAAATATTATGCGCAGCTACGCGCGCAGAACAAAAGCTGTGC
>JAEYFP010000012.1 GCA_023402845.1 Bacillota bacterium | reverse complement strand
GATAAATTATATGTATTGTATAGTATGATAGCTTCTAAAAAAGAGTGATTAAGTGAATGCATTATGTAAATAAAGTTAAATAATGTAATTTATCCAATATGGACATTGGCGATGTCAGACGGACTTATGGCAAATTACAGCTAAGAGTTGATTATGTCCGCAAACAAATCGCATTCCATGCGTTCTCCTACTCCGATTGCATGGAAACCCATCTGTGGTTCATCAACAATGACTGCTCTATTAGTCTTTGACTGAAGCTTGACATTTTTGCTTT
Organism: Bacillota bacterium; assembly: GCA_023402845.1. Classification (GTDB taxonomy): domain Bacteria; phylum Bacillota; class Clostridia; order Lachnospirales; family Lachnospiraceae; genus JAEYFP01. The sequence goes on along the minus strand of JAEYFP010000012.1, from coordinate 3,663 downwards.
TCACAGTGTTGTTTTCGCTGCTTTGCGGTATATAGCCGAGACGCTTCCAGCAGCGTTCATTCATTTCTTCATTCCACTTTATTCTGTTAACTTTCATAAAAATAGCCTTACATATAAATTCCTACTATAATTTATATGTAAGGTAGTAAAAACTTGTTACGTATTCGTACAAAAGTATTTTTATTTATGACATTTAAAAGGAAAAATAAGTATACCCTTTTGGAATTTTCTGCATTTTTATAGAATCAGTGAATGCATATCTAGAAATATCTAATATAAAATTTCAATAAATGCTTCAAACTATAATTCATAGGATTGGTGAACCGGGGAACCGTAGCATTAAGCACGGGTAAACTAAAACTTCCGCTGCAGATTTTAAACAAATGAAGGCCCAGTGCGGACACATTTGTTCAAAAAGCGGAAGGAATGGTTTTCAGTACGCTAAGCTGATATGATTTGAAGAATGGTCTCGAAAAGTAATTGGTAAATGAGCATTTTCAAGTAATTTCAGCATTAGTATCCAAGCAACCGATACTTTCAAGCTCATTCAAGCACTGTACCTTGAAAATTAAAGAGTTGTGTGACAGGAGAAAGAAAAAATGGGCAGAGCAAAGCAAACCTATGTCCTGGGATGCAGGTTTGTGGGGCTAGCAGCTTAAAGCTTAGGCAGCAATGCCAGAATTCTTATCAAATAGATTAATTATGCTAAAGCCAGTATGCTTTACCCATGCATCCAAGTGTATGTTAATAGATGCGAAAGTAGCTCTAGCAAATCTTTGCTTGGAGCTTCTACACTTGCCGGCTTCAATGCTGTAATCCACGAGGATACGCTTGTTGGAGCGTTCCACTGAAGTTCTGGTCTTGAACTTTTCCTTAAAGGCTTCCGTACTTCTTGGAACCGGTGGGAAAAGTCGCGGATCATAATCGGGCTTAATGTAGATGGTTCTACCATAAGGACTGTCGGAGCAACAGCAAGGTTTCTCAATACGATGGTAATCAAACCAACAGCGGTATTTGATGCCCTTGGGAAAAGAAAGGCCTATGTGCTGGTATGGGATGCCTCCCAAACAGACAGGAGTACCATTATCATCAAAACATAGGATGCCGGGATGTGGTTTTACATAGTCCATTCTGGCATTGGAATCCAGGGGGATAAAAGGAATCATATTCCACTTATTGAGAAGCTTGTATGTAGGATAGTTATCCATGGCACCATCTGCAAGAAAATTCTTAAAGATGATGGAGGGATAGAGCTTCCTGACCTCATTCAAGGCAAAGACGGTCAAAATGCTGTCATGTCTTGTAGCCTGAGCGCTCCTCAAGTATATGGGCAGATCATAGGGGCTGTCGGAAGCAGTAGTGCTGAAGAGAGTATCTCCATAGAAATACTGTTCATGGTAGCTGTCCCAGCCCCAACGGGCATCGGGATCCGAATAACGACGGGGACACTTGCAGTTGTAAATACCTTTGCTTTTGCAATCACAGATTTTAACCCCATGATGACTGGCACCCGAGTTGTAACAAGAACCATCCATAGCAATGGAGAACTTACTGACATCACCCAGAATGCCCATTTGAGCGGATTTGTCAACGACACAGCGGGCAAGGAATTCCTGAAAGATTTTCTCAGGTCTTTCCTCCCGGAGTTTTCCCCTCTCTGCTAGAGAAACCAGTTTGGCAGTCGCCCCGGAATGTTTTGGTGGAAGCTTCTGACCGGCATTGAGTTTCATACGGGGTTTGTTGTAGAAGGATTTGGGTTTGAGTTTTTGTTTTACATGTTTCTCGTGAGATGCAAGCCAAAGACGTTTGATGAAATCGTAGTACGAGGAATAGGAAGGGGCTTTACCGAATTCAAAGCCGCAGGCGGCACAAAGCAGCCTGTCACAGGCTACCTTTGGAGCCCAATTTGTGATAGAATGTTTATCGAAATCAAGCATAAGTACAAGGGAGCGAATGATGCCTTGCTGCTTTTCGGCGGGTCGGCCGAAATCAGAGTACAGATGTTTGATCACGGGGAGCAGGCTATCAAGGTCGAAAAGATAGAGTTTGGAAAGAGACTTATCGATTGAGACCACCCTGCTTTTCTCCGTTTCTGAGAATAAAATCAAATTCAGCAGGAGTTTCTTCTGATAGTCTTCATGTGGTTCCCAGTTACACAACATAGTCAAAACCTCCAGATTCAGTATGTGGTAAAAAATACCATCAAGACCGGTCTGGAAAAATTTTGCTGCTATTGTCAAGGCATATTACAACCAGATATGGTCGTATGTGGAAAATATTAAAGGAAAATTTAAAGTAAATATCTGGAGAATGTTGGAGGTATGAGAAAAAACTCACACCTCATAACATAGGCCTCGAAAGCGCTAGAAGTTTTCGAGAGTATTATTTAATATTGCAGGGGTATTAATAACCCCAATAAGCTAATGTTCCTTTAATTATATTGATTAAATCTGCATTCCGAACGGGTGCCTCTTGATTCAATGAGAGCATTTGCAATGGGTTAACTAGATCTCTAAATAGGGATAACTCGAACCAATTATCAGGAAGTTTTCGATTTGCGAATGTATTATAAACTTGCTCAAATAATCCAATATGAGTCTCCTTGAAAAACGGGCGGTATCTTAAGAATTGACCTATATCAGCTAAAGAATGTCCCGTACATGCACCTTCCCAATCAACAAAAAACACTTGTTTATTTTCATCAACAAGCATATTTGCAGGTCGAAAATCGCAATGAATAAATGACTTATATCCATCAATTTCTGCTATTAGTTTTTGTTTGTCCAAAACCAATTGCTGTAACTTTTCATGTATTTCTTCACCTGTTCGGGCTCTTACCGTTGGATTATCTATAAAATATTGGTACCACATTTCAAAGGGGGGCACATCAAATTCTGCAAGTCCTATGGTTTTTTCTTTTGGAGTATTGTGTATGATAGCGGCTGCTTTAGCTACTTGTTCCAGCAAAGAATGATTACATTGATTACTTTCATTAATAAACTTTTGCAAAGAAACGCTGTTAATATACTGGTATATAAAAATATTTGCTTTATGTTTCGTGGTGTGAAACAATAGGTTGGGAACATTTAGTTTATCTTTTACCAATTCATAGGCAATATTTTCGTTATTAAGGTCGTCGATATTAGTTGTCCTTAACAAGAATTTGCCCTTATTTGTACAAACAACAAAGTTGCTATTTCGACATCCAAGCTGTATCGCATTAAAATCTGTGACAGTTAGTGTATTGTCGTATTCAGTAAATATACTTTTTAATTCGTCAATCTTCACATCTATAATCGGTATTGAACGTTCCCAGTCTAAATCCGACACACTATTCACTCCAGCCTGCATATAACTTTCTACGCCCTCATTATAGCAAAACACTGTCATAAAATCAATTTCAGACTTTGCGACAGTGTTCGACAAAAATTATGAAAGCTAGATCAAAAAACGCTGGTGTCAAGCCAGGGCTAAATTTTTATTGGTATGCAATACCACAAATATTATAAAGTACTTTAGCTTTGTAATATTTGTGATAGTTATTTATTCAGCTTATAAATAAACTTTTCTAAGCACCTGCATGATATCGTCAAAGCTAATTCCAGGGATTTTCAGTGTCTTTGGATCAACGGGCGCCTTTTCGAGACGGGCAACGAACTGCTC
>JAEYFP010000038.1 GCA_023402845.1 Bacillota bacterium | reverse complement strand
GCGTGATAACAAGAAGTGTTCCTTTGTGTGTATTGATCAGATTCTTTAGCGCATTCAAATACTTAAAGTCCAAAAACACATCCGGTTCATCCATAATAAGGAGCCCCGGACTCAACATCATCTCTTTAATTACCTGCACCAGCTTAAACTCTCCGCCACTCAGACTGCTAATTTTCTGTTCTTCTAACTTTTGCAGGTCGGCAAGCTTTAATTGCTTCTTGATATTGACTTCGTAAGACTCTCCATCAATCGCATTCCATTCATCCAGTTCCTTTTGATACTCCTCGAAGACTTTTTCCAGATTTGCAGCAGCTTCCATTTCCTTATAAAAGTCAGATAGCTTCTGCTCATGCTTTACAAACTCATCGCTGATATACTGAAATACAGTCATATCTTCTTTTGGATCTAATTGAGAAAATTGACTGACATATCCGATTCTGTTTGTGCTGTCAATTATTATTTTCCCATCATATAAATACTCTTGGGCATGCAGCAGTAAATCAAGTAATGTACTTTTTCCTGTACCATTGGAACCAATCAATGCACAATGTACATGATCCTCTATTGTAAAGGAAACTTCTTTATATAAATCCTTTTGGGGATAGGAATAGGATAAGTTTTGAACCTTAATCATAATGACCTCCTATAACATTTATTTCCAACATGATTCCACAGATGATTATTTGATCGTTAAGATACCTTCCAACTTTCGGTATGTGTTGAGTGTATGAAAAAGTGTTCGGTGTTTTTTACCTAGCCAGATTATAGCATAGATTTGCACTTTTGACGATGCAATACATTCCCAGATATAAAATTTTGTTATTATGCGATATGCCACCCTCCTGATTTATTTCGAATGTTAATAAAATCTTGGTAAATTCCAGATTGTTTTATTAGCTCATTATGCGTTCCTTGCTGGCTAATCCGACCATCCGAAACAACCAAAATTTGATTTGCTTCACGAATCGTATTCAAGCGGTGTGCAATTACCAAAAGTGTTTTGCCATTAACCAACTCTGAAATTGCCTCCTGAATATAGCTTTCATTGTCGGTATCCACGCTGGCAGTCGCTTCGTCCAAAATAACGATGGGCGCGTCTTTCAAAATACACCTGGCAATGGAAATCCGTTGTTTCTCGCCGCCGGACAGGGTGGCTCCTCCCTCGCCAACCACAGTCTGGAAGCTGTCGGGCAGGGCCATAATAAATTCATAGCAACGAGCCTTTTTTGCAGCTTCGTATACTTCTTCTTTGGAAGCATTCGGCTTTCCCATGCTGATGTTGTTGTAAATCGTATCTTGAAATAAATAAACACTTTGGAACACCATGCTGATATGGTCCATTAAATGGGAGACCGGCACGGTTTTAATGTCCCTGCCCCTAATTTTAATGATTCCGGATTGTACATCCCAAAATCTTGCAATTAAGCTTGCAATGGTGGATTTCCCCCCACCGGAGGGCCCTACCAAGGCAAACATAGAATTTTTCGCAACATCGAAGCTGACATTATATAAGACTTTCTCTTTACCATAGGCAAAGCCAACATGTTCAAAGCTGATTTCAGGAACCGAATCAGAGGCTTCGGGAATCGTGTTTGTTCCGGTATCAGAAAGTTCTTTTTCGCTCAGAACCTCTTCAATACGATTCAGGCAGCTGTTCATAACTGTCAGCCGGGCGGATTCGCCGTAAAGGGATTTGAGGGGACCGAAAAGGTCAAAAACAAATAGGAGCATGCCCAGCATATACGATACCGTAAGAGCACCCTGACTCCACAGCCACATGGACAAAGCCAGCAGAATAGCTGCTCCAATCCCATAAATGACATTCAGGCCACTGATCCATGGGGTAATTTTCTTCTCAAACCCAATGGCAGTATCTCTGGAAGCCTGAAAATTATTTGTCAAATCTTTTGATTTTTCCCCAAGCATATTATAGCTTTTGATGACTCCAATGCCCTCGGTAAAGGATAAGACGGCATCCGTAAGCTTTTCGCTCTGATCCTGTCTTTCTGCTGCCTCAATCAAAGAATAGCGGTTCATTTTATTCCCTGCCCAAACGGCGATCAAACTGATAGCGAGGGCGGCGGCTCCAAGCCATGGATTCAATAGAAAAAGATAGAGAATCAGCACGACAGCCGAAAGGAGGTAGCTTGCGATATTGGAAATCGTGTCCATTGCGGTCTCTTCAATGTAAACAATATCCGTACTTAAGACAGAGCTTATCTTTCCAATGTTTCCTTCTGTGAAATATCCCATTGGAAGTTTCCGGAGGTGTTCGCCAAGCTGCATTCTTTTTTCCGTGAAGATCATATATCCGGCGGCACTTTGCAGGCGGTTGCTGATATACCGCACAGCCGCCTGCAAAGCGACAATCAGTACGAGGCCAAGTCCCACATACAGGCAATGTTTTGGCAGCAGTGTTTTGCGATAAAAACCATCTAGTACAAAAAAGGCAAGAACGATAGGGAGCTTTGAAAGGATGGCTTCCAAAACAGCGCATACACAAGCACCCTGTATACGTCTTTTATATTGCCCTGCAAGATTTAAAACTCTACGAAATAACCCTAAAATCATATCGAATGCACCTCCTTGGCATGGCCTACTTTCCACTCTGTGCTGCGAAGATTTGCATTCCAAAGCGTTTGGTATTCCTTGCAGCTTTTGAGAAGCTCTTCGTGTTTACCCAGTGCCGCCGGTTTTCCGTGGGCCATTACAAGAATCTGATTGGCATTCATCACGGACGGCAGCTTATGTGCAATCACAAAAAGCGTCTTTCCTTTTACCAGTTCCGAAATAGCAGCTTCCATTTTCTCCTCGTTTTCCGGATCGGTAAATGCTGTAGCTTCATCCAGCACAACAATGGGTGCGTTTTTCAAAATGGCTCTAGCCAACGAAATCCGCTGTCGCTGCCCGCCTGACAGCTGTTTGCCGCTGTCTCCGGCCGACGTATGGATTCCCTCCGGAAGTTTTTCGATAAATTCCATGCATTGGGCTTTTCTTGCGGCCTCCAGAACTTCTTTGTCCGTCGCATTCGGTTTTCCAATCCGAATATTTTCTAAAATTGACGTATTAAACAGATACTGCTCTTGTGCCACATAAGAAATTAAGTCATTGAGCGCTTGCAGGCTCATATCACAGATATTTTGCCCGCCGATGGTAATAGAGCCTGTTCGGATATCGTAATAATGGATCAGCAGTTTGGCCAATGTACTTTTGCCGGAACCGGACTCCCCGACAAGGGCGGTTATGCTCCCTTGCTTTGCCGAAAAGCTGACATTTTCAACGACATTTTTCTCGCCGTATCCAAAGGTAACATTCTGATAGACAATTGTGTGGTCTGTTCCTGAAAATTTCTGCGCGCTATGATGCAGCTCTTCCGCATGAAACACCTGTTCAAGGGCAGAAATTTTGTAGTTCAGCTGCGGCAGGGCAGGCAGAAAGCCAAGAGCCTTGAGCAAGGGGATGCCAATGCTTAAGGACAGGCAGAGAATGAGTACCAAATCGGGCAGCGCGGATATGCCGATGAGTACAAACCACGCGCCCAGAGGAAGTGTCAGGATAATGGTGCAGGGGAGCAGCGTATGATAAATAGACATCCACGGCCAACAGGCCTTGTACCAGTCCAGCGTATAATCCCTGTATTTTGTGATGTCTCTGCGAAAATTCTCATAAGACTCATTGTCTTTGTTGAAAACCTTCACAACCTCCATACCGTTTACATACTCAATAATCGTATTATTCATTGTCTGGCTGGCCTGATAATATGGCCCCATTCGTTTTGTGCCGGTTGCGTACATAATTTTCATTGCCAAAAATCCCAATGGAAGAGAGGCTAAGGATAGAATCCCCAGTTTCCAATCCGCAAAAAACATCGTCACATATACCACTACAGGAATAATCAAATTCGAGATTCCTTCCGGAATGGTGTGTGCAAGTAACACTTCCAGGCTTTCTACATCATCCACAAACATTTTTTTGATGGTGCCGGTTCCTTTGTCCTGCACCACACCAAGGGGAAGGTTTTCCATCCGCTTTTGCAAAGAAATTCGAATACCCATCAGTGTATTATAGGCCGTTTGATGGGAAAGGCTTAATCCCCACCCATACAAAAGTGCCTGTAAAATCAGGCAAACCAAAATCCCTGCAATCCGTAATGCGACAAACCCCATGCTCATAGATTGAACATTCAGCAGTGAAACAATAATTTGATATGCCAGTACAAAGGGCAGCACACCCATAAGCACGCTGAAAATCATCACAACGACAGAAGCATAAGTACCCTTTTTATAGGGTCCTGCATACTCCATGATTTTCTGAAACATCTTTTATCCTCCTTATTTTTCCTTTGAAAGTAGATGGTATTCCTCGACATGCTGAGTTCATTCAAGATATACAAAAGAATTGCCTTAACTGCGGAAGAGAGTTGTTGTTCAGCGTATAATCCTCTTCAATTTTTCCATGCTCCATACGTAAGATTCTTTGACAAACATTCAGTAGTAGTTCATAATCATGGGTTATTACAAATACAGCCATTCCTTTTTGCGCCATTTCTTGCATCAGCTCACTAACCCTTTTCATGTTTTCCCGATCCAAACCGCTTGTAGGTTCATCAAATACAACCACCTTCAAATTACGCATATATGCAGCGGCAATCACCACTCGCTGCTTCTGGCCACCGGAAAGAGAAGCGGGGTGCCGGTCTCGATATTCAGTCAGATTCAACATTTCCAGAACTTTGTTTACCTGCTCTGCCATTTCCGGCGTTTCCTCCAGCCCAAGCGTCAATTCGTCTGCAACACTCTCAGAAAAAAGCTGGTATTCGGCATCCTGCATGATAAAGTAAGAGAATGGGATTCTTTGCTTGGGAGAAGCTTTTTTATCTGCAACAAAAACTGAGCCCTCCCGTTCCCGAAGAAGGCCGCAAAGCACTTCTGCAAGTGTGCTTTTTCCTGCGCCATTGTGTCCGATCACACCAATAATATTTCCCTTAGCGGCCTCAAAATTAACATCGAAAAGAGAGTGTGCATTTTTTTTATAGTCAAAGCACAGATGCTCTGCCCGCAAAAACAGTTCTCCTTCTGCATGCTCATGCTTAGATAGGTTCAACCGCTCTTGGCTAAGGCAGCGCAAGCCCTTTGATGCCAATTCCAGGTCAGAGAGCGCTTGGAATTCCTTGCGATTGTACTCTTTCATAATTCTGCCGCTTTCCATGTAAACCACTTTGTCAATCAAATCTTTCAAGTAGTACAGCCGATGCTCGGATATGATTACAGTAGCACCTTTTTGCTTCAGAAGCGCAAGTGTCTGCGCCAGTTCCTCTGTTGCCTTTGCATCCAGGTTAGCAGATGGTTCATCAAAAACATATATTTCCGGTGACAGGGCATGTACAGAGGCAATGGCAATCCGTTGCCGTTCGCCGCTGGATAATTCAAATATACTTTTTCCCCTCAGATGATGAATGTTCAAATCTTCAATCGCTGTGTCCACACGGGCAATCAACTCATTTTGAGGAATCGCCGCATTTTCACAAGCAAACGCTACTTCGGAAACAGTGTCAGTGGTGAAAAACTGTGAGCGGGGATCTTGAAAAACGGACCCCACTGTTTCTGCCATCTCATTTAGTTTTAGTTTAGAAACATCCTGTCCCTTCATCAAAACAGTTCCACTTAAAGTACCCTCATAAAAATGAGGGATTAGACCGTTAACGCAGCGTGTAAGCGTGGTTTTTCCACACCCGCTGCGCCCTGACAGCAAAACAAACTCACCTTTTTTTATGGTGAGATTTATATTGAAAATTCCATTGCCGTCTGTTTCGTTGTATTGAAAACTTACATTTTTAAATTCTATCATTTGCTCACACTCCTCATGCGATCGGAGATTTCTGAATGATTGAAACTGCAATGACAAATAGGGTGAACCCTGCCGCCCAAAGAATGTCATTGCGGTTTAAACGAACATCCCGGTAGGAGGTGCGCTTCTGATGACTCCCCAGTCCTCTGGTCAATGCCGATGCGGACAACTCATCGGCTACCTTAATGCTCCGCATCAGCAGAGGTACCATGGCATATTCCGTAGTCATGAGAGGACGCTTTACAATAGAACCCAGAGAAAGACTAATTCCACGCATCTTCATTGTATTTTTAATAAAACGAAATTCCGTTTGTATCGTTGGCATAAAACGCAAGGTGACTGCCAGTGGAATAATAACGCTGGCTGGAAGCTTCATTTTTTCCATTGACGCGATAAAATCATTGATTTTTGTTGTCTTTACGAGCCAGCTTCCGAGCATCAGTACCGGAATCATCCTTAGAATCAGAAAAGTCAGCATTCCCAGAACCATTCCCAAGACTTCACCCTCCCAGAAGGAAGATAAATAACTAAAAGCAAGTACAGCAAGAAAGATCGCGGAAAATCGAAGCGCCGTTTTGATTTGCCTAAACCAGAGCAATATAATAAGAGATGCCAGAGCAGCAACGAAAATTAATTCGTTGCTGCCGGTAAAAAAGGAGAGCAATCCTGATTCTATAATGAGGAGCAGCTTTACTCTCACATCCAAATCGCGTTCTTTAATCTGAAGCTTCTCTTCACCCATTTAATTCACAATGCCTGCTTTCACAAAATGCTTTTTCAAAACCGACTTACCCAAGAATGCACCAATCACAGCACCAACGGCTGTTGCCAAGAGGATAAGCCAGAACATCCCTCCACCAAGCAGCCCGGCCAGGCCCTCATAGTAGGCTGCCGTTTCGGGAGGATAAGCGCTTATGTAGGCATCCTTAAACCATACCAGAGGGGCGAACCCGGCTACAGGGAATCCGATCATATAAATTACAAATGCTGTCAGCATCGCACTGAATCTTTTTTTGCCGATTATGGTCGACACAATTTCTGCAATCAATGCGAAGATGGCAACCAAAAGCGTACTTGGCCACCAATGCCCCATCAGAATCATAACCAGACAAAAAACAACTCCTAAAATGAGTGCTGCCCCTTTCTTAGGCACTTTAGCAAGCAGAAGCATATATACAATGCCCAAAGGGAGGGCAAGGATTGCATTGGTAAACAGCCACCCTATCGGAGTACTTCCCGTAAACATCCCAATTCCCACATACACCACTGCAAAAACCGCACTCAAAATTCCAATCGTAATTAAATCTCTGATATTTAACTTTTCCATCTTTTCCATAAAGACTTCCTCCTAATATAAAAAGTGAGCCAACAAACGACGTTGACTCACCAATGTTAGCATAAACTAACTCTGCTTCATATATCCAAAATGATATTTAAGTTGTCCTATCAGTTTTTTTGAATTTTGTTGATAAAGCGCATTCGCTTGGATAAAAGCCAAATTTTTTATGAAATGCCTTTGAAAAACTGCTGCCACTTTCATAGCCTACAAAATCAGCAACTTGAGCAACGCTCGTATGCCTCGTTTCCAGAAAAATGCGTGCCGTTTCCATCCTTTTATCCAAAAGGTAGGTATAGACAGGCTTTCCATAAACATGCTTAAATCCACTTTTTAGTTTTGACTCATTTAGGCATACGCTGCGTGCCAAAGATGCTATCGTGACGCAAGAAGATAGGTTATTATCCAATAATTCTTTCGCCTGCGCAAGGCTGTCCATGTCCGAGGGAGAAAGCTTTATCAATTTGCCACGATCACAATCTTTCTGCATAATTGTATTGACACAAACAGCCAACAACTCTAGTGCTTTGCTTTCAAGATAGAGTTTTTTGACAGCACCCGTATAGGTGCAATGTAATACTTCTGCAATAATAATTCTGGCCTCTGAAGACAGCAGATATTTGACAGATTCATAATTAGAATATCGGTTAGTAAACATACTCTTTTTTTGCACATTGGAAGAAAAATATTCATCAAACTTTTGCGAATCCAAAGAGATTGTAATGCTTTGATAATGGCGGTTCATTTCGTAGACACCAGTTTCTTGTATATCATTGGAATGGTACAGTATTCCGCAATTTTTTTCCAGTTGAAGTGCTTGCCCACTGTTGGTCTCTTGCCATATTACGTTATCGCCTAAGCAGAACATTAAAATATAAGAATCCCCTTGTGTTTTTCCTGACAATTGCAGGTCCTGATATAACTGCATTTCGTTAAAGCATATTTCTATGGAGCTCCCTAGCTTAATTCTCTTGCTGCCGCCATTGCCCAATGCGGCAGGCACGTGAAATTGGCTTTCGTGCGCATGAGCCTGCTGAGAGAAAATATTCTTAAAGCCTTCGTGAATGGGAGCATATAGTTTTTGGGGACTATAAAATTCACGCTGTATGTATTCAAAGGTTGGATTGTCGGATTGCATTCGTAACACCTCTTTTCTAAAGAACAAACCGAGTTAGCTTATACTAACTATGCTGCAATTATACATGTAGTGGAGAATAAAATCAATCTCCTATTAATAATGTACGGCATCATATCGTTTTGTCTTTTAGCTTATTAGTTAGCAATCCTTTTGTATAGGTTTAAAAGATTACATCTTTTTTTGACCAAGCGGAAAACGAAAATGTAATATCATACGAGAACATGACATTGTATCCTCGCTGATTAAGGTAGTAGCACATAGCACCCTAGTACTGCCAACAATAAGACGCTTGAACCCGGAAAGCTCAAGCGTCTTATTCTTACCAGCTACATTCTGTACAAGCGGATTCTAATTGTGCCACAGGCTGTGGCACAATTACTCCAACTCTTTTTCAATTTCTTCAACAGATGGAAGACTGCTTCTCAGTTCTTCAGTCAGTGCCTTGGCAATCTGATTTTTCCACTCAGCCACACCAATAGGGTTCTGATAGCCTGCTCCAGCCATTTTCTATCGCTTTATGTGCATACCAGATACGGCTTTTCTCGGAGAAAAACCAGACATTTCTGGGAATGCATCCTTTAAGTCCTTAGCCATGCGGTCGATCACTTTTGCACCCCAGCCTTCTTCTTCCTGTTTTTTATTTTTCTCTCCGTTCCAGTTTCACACAGCATTCTGTATGTATTGAGGCTGTAATACAGATTCCTAAAAGACGAACTTTATCCTAGGCGTAGACAATCAATTAACTGATACTTATATAAAACGATACCTTGCTCAACTCATATATCGCAAGCTATCCTCGACATAGACATTTACTGTTTTCTTCCTATCTTCCTTTATTCTCTTATCCAGTCTCCAAAACTTATCTGATGGATTAGCGTCTTCACTTAATAATTCTATATACTGCTTATTAAGCCTGTTTATATAGCTTTCCTGCCAATCAGCAATTTTATTATTAAAAAACATCCAGTCCTTTTTTGTATATCTCTGCTCTTGCAAAACCTCAGCCCTCCCAATAGATTTTTTCATATCCGAATTATAAAATGCCTTTTCTCAGGACAGTTCAATTTTTACAACCTGTCGGAAATTGCGACAGGTTGATTCTTGGTAGCTTGGCAACGGGATTTCATACTCCATCAGATTTGTTTTTTGTTTGTTCTTCTAATTCCAGCAAAAACTTATCATAATCAGACGTGAACATTATATCCTGTACAATACGATACATCTTTATCATAATCAAAAGCTGTAGAATAAAGGTCAGTGATTTGCTGATAAAATTTCCGCTCGGAAAGGCGAATTTCATGGATGTTCTGCAACTGACGTTCAAAATATTCATCTGTGAACATATGACCTTTCTTCAGCCGTTCCTTATCCATTGACCAGCCTTGAATGGTGTAATCCTTGACAATTTGTCCTGACCACTTGCGGAAACGAACAGCACGATCATTATTGACTTTAAAACCAACGGCAATAATCATCTGGAGGTTATAGTGAATAACTTCTCCATTCACTTGCCTTGAGCCTTCGGTTTGAACTATTCGGAATTTCCAAATAGTTGCCTCCTCTGTCAGCTCACCGTCATTATATATTTTCTTGATATGTTCATTAACCGTTGGAAGACTTACATCATACAGAGCAGCCATCATCTTCTGCGTCAGCCATATATTTTCATCTTCATAACGCATTTCCATGCTGTCTGCATTATCTCCGACTGCTGCAACATAGGTAAGATATTCTGCTGCCGAACTATGAATAGTTACTTCATCTTTCCTATTTTTCATAGTATTCCTCCAATCTATCAATACTTTGAACCACTGCAAAATTCGCAATTGCTCAATATCACTTATTTACTTTTTGCTCATTTCTTAAATATAATTCGACAAATCTCTTCTTTATTTTCTACAAATTTCGACGCAAACTTCACAATGTGTTGAGACTGTAATACATATTCCTGAAAAACGCATTTTGTCCTTGGCGTAGACATTAAATTGACTAATACTTATAGAAAAAAGATATCCGTTGGAGCCTTGAGCTTATCAACTTGCATATACTTATACCGTTTGAGGCTGGTGGGGCCTAGGCTGAAACCCATATTTCAGTAACAGTTGGCCTGAATAATATTGAAAACTAATCGCTAAGCAGTTGGATGCCACGCCAGCCACTAACATCAAACTGGCCATATTCATTATTACCTACAGCATCCACCGTACAGTCTGCTTCTTATTCTTCATAATTCTCCGCATTTAATCTTAACTCATAGAACTGTTGAAGCCATTCACTTTGCTCTTTCATCGTTTCTTTCATCTTTCCGAGACTTCTTTTACCAACTCGTCTATCTAACACAGCAAACATTCTTTCCAATGGATTTTCAGATTGAATGCTGTCCTGAATACTATGATTTCGGTAATTCTCCAATGACTTACAGAATTCATTATCCGTATATTCTTGTCTTGCTTGCATTGGAACAGAATCCATGAGTGCCCAAAACTCATCCCAGTATTCGCCTATACCAAAGTGATTTGAATTCTTTTTATATCCTTTTTCAATAAAATAAGTATTCACTGTTTCCCAAGAGAACTGCTTCACCAGTTTGTTATCAATGTAAACTTCGAAAATATGACACCCATCCATTCCAACATAAGTAGTGCAGTTATACCGAACCCGTCCGTTCAAACTGTCTGTAAGCATTTCCTGCTCAAGATATTTTCGCATTCCACTCCAAGATCCTAATATTTTCGCCATTCAACTCCCCCTATAACTCCAAGTCTATCGGCTTAAACTTTTCTAACAGATATACCATCTTAAATGTTATTTCTCCACCCCTGTCATAAATCCAATGAATAGTAAGTTCTTATTCTGTTTCAATATTCCTTTTCATGCCACATTTTAATAACCTTTTCAACTTCAGCAATTAACAGTTCTTTATCAGGAATATAATAAGTATATTTTGAAGCGAAAATATTACTTGATAGGCCACCTAATGCATATTCAGCAGTCAGAGCATCTTTATCTGTACAAAGAATAATACCTATCGGTTTATTATCATTTTCATCATTTACTTCATTTTCATAATAATTTAAGTACATATTCAACTGACCTGCTGCTTCTGGCATAAGTTTGGTTGTTTTTAATTCTATGATAACATATGACTTCAAAGGTTTATTATAGAAAACCATATCTGCATAATAATGGGTATTATTTATTGTTATTCTCTGCTGTGTTCCTACAAACATAAAACCTCTACCCAATTCAAGAAGAAATTTTTCAATTTTCTCAACGAGCGCTTTTTCTAAATCACTTTCCAATACTGGTTTATCTTCAGGTATCCCAAGAAACTCAAATACATATGGGTCCTTAATAATATCTTTAGGTTCTGTAATTTCAATTCCATTTGTTGCTAACCTTAATACTTCCTGTCTATTTACCTCACCTTTTGATAGCAACAGTCGTTCATATAACGAGGTATTAATTTGCCGTTTTAATTCTCGTACAGACCAATTTGAATTAACTGCTTCTCTTTCATAAAAATCACGTTTATCTTTTTCTGCAATACTTAATAGTTCGCAATAATGAGACCAACTCAATTTGCCAGACAGCGTCTGGCATTTTTCATAATTCATATAAAATAATCTCATATTCTGCAAGTTGGACCGGGAAAATCCCTTCCCAAATTCAGCAGTCAATGTCTTAGAAAGTTGTTTTAGTGTTTGCTCCCCATACTCAGCTCGAATACTATCATTTTGCTCGTAACGAATTATAATCTCCCCTATCTTCCAATAGGAAATGATTAATTCGTTATTAACTTCTCTTGCAATATTTCTCCTTGCTGTATCAAGAATATTTTTTATTTCACCTACTAGCGGTTTAATAATTTTATTATCCATACTTTCAACTCCTTTCTTAAACATGATTCAACAATTTGCCACTTTATTTTCATGTTGTTTCACCCAATATCTGTCATTAAATTGACTCAGCAGGTCAACGAATATTGCCATTTCGACAAATTTCGACGCAAACTTCACAATGCACCGTCATCCCAAACATATCCACCGCCCTGACCCGCTTGATTTCATAGCCTCCTGCGCAGAGGTATTTTAAGTCACGGGCAAGCGTGGCGCTGTCGCAGCTGATGTAGATGATGCGGGCGGGCTGCATTTTGAGCATGGTTTCGAGGCAGGTGGCTTCGCAGCCCTTGCGGGGCGGATCTACGACGATAAGATCCGCGTGCGGGGTGCGGCCGGACCGCTGCTCCTCTTCAATGTAACGGGGGAGGACTTCCTCTGCTTTCCCCACGTAAAACTCTGCATTTGTAATTTGATTGCGGACCGCGTTTTCTTTTGCGTCCGCGATAGCCTGCGGAATGATTTCCACGCCGTAAACCTGCTTTGCATCACGGGCAAGGCATAGAGATATGGTTCCGATTCCGCAGTACAGATCCCATACCGTTTCGGTTCCGGTCAATGCAGCAAATTCAAGAGCCGCCCCGTACAGCTTTTCGACCTGTACAGGATTTACCTGATAAAAGGAAAGCGGGGAGATATGGAATTCCAAACCCCGGATATTGTCCCGGATATAGGGGGTTCCATAGAGAAGGCGAATTTCCTCTCCCATAATCACATTTGTATTTTCCGTATTCATACAAAAAGAAATATGCGCTATCTGAAAATCATCCTTCAAACAGTGCATTAAATCATCGACCAAAGCAGCCTCATTTTTTATCTTCTTTCCATTGACAACCAGGCAAACCATCACTTCCTTAGTTGTCCTGCCTATACGGATCAAGATATGCCTGATAAGTCCCCTCCCGGTTTCCTCCTCATAAGCCGTGATGCCCTCTCGCCTCATAAAATTTAAAATAGTCTCCAATATCGGCTTGTTGACAGAAAATCCCAGCAGACAATCCATGTTGGGAATAATCTGATGTGTTCTTCCGGCATAGAAACCGGTTATAAGCGTTCCGTCCTTGTCCGTTCCGACCGGAAACTGCGCTTTATTCCGATAACCGAAGCCTCGTGCATTTCTGATATCATACGCTGCGGATTCTGGCGTTTCACCTTCAGCTCCGGGTGCCTTTCCGGCCGGCTCCTCCATTCCCACAATCGACTCCATAAGACTTTTTATCTGCTCCTCCGGAAATCCCCCGATTCGTACAAGATGATTCAGAACCTTTCTTTGCTTGAAGCGAAGCTGCTCATCATAGGACATCGCCTGGATCTGGCAGCCTCCGCATTGACGATGGATCGGGCAGGGCGGCTCTACACGATGCGGGGAAGCCTTTATGATTTTTTCCAGCCGTGCAAATGCAAAGCTCTTTTTTACCTTAACAAGCCGTGCCTCTACCGTATCTCCGATCACGGCATCCTTTACAAAAAGGGTATAGCCATTAATTCTGCCTATACCCTCTCCCGTCTCACCTATATCTTCAATGAAAACTGTAACGATTTGATTTTTCTGAAACTCCATTACTCCTCGCTCGTCTTTCTTAAATTAGATTCAAACAAACGATTGAAACCAATCCAGCCGGTTTCTGCCGTCGCGCCAAACAGCTCTGCCATCGTTTCCATTTTTGCGTCTGTGTTATCGGCAAAATTCAAAGCGACCGCCTCCATCAGCGCAGGCTTCTTCGGTGAACCGAATTCATACTCACCGTGATGTGATAAAATACAGTGTCTGACCTCATCGGCAAGCTGCTTGGGGAACCCGGGAATCGCTTTTATTTTTTCTCCGGTCATCTCACAGCCCATCACAATATGTCCCAAAAACTGTCCTTCATCTGTATAATCATTTTCCGGAAACGGCGAAAGCTCCCGCACCTTTCCGATATCATGCAGCATCGCCACGCTGAGCAGCAAATCCTTTTTCAGCATCGGGTAGGCCCTTGTATAGTATTCACAAAGCTTTGTCACGCCCAGCGTGTGCTCTAAAAGACCGCCTACAAAGCCGTGATGGACACTTTTGGCTGCGGAGCTTTTCTTAAAAGCCGCAATAAACGGCGCATCCTGCACAAAAAACGCTTCGCAGAGCTGTTTTAAATAAACGGATTTCATACCAGCTATATATCCCAACAGCTCCTGATACATCACCTCGATGTCCTTGCTTGAAACAGGCAGATAATCCGAAGGGTTGTACTCGCCCTCCCTGCATTTTCTCGCACGCTTGACACTCACCTGCAGCATAGAGTTGAAGCTGCTGACGCTTCCGTAAATCTCCACATAGTCCAGCACCTCAAAATCTTCTATTCCTGCGGAATTCGGCTCCCATATCTTCGCATCGATCGTGCCCGTCTTATCCTGTAAAATCAGATTTTCATATGACTTTCCGTTTTTTGTAACGGCCGCCTGCCTATGCTTAATTAAATAAATATCAGAAATGTTGTCACTTTCTTTAAATGTCTCAATATACTTCATAAATGTTCTCTTTCTTAGTATAAATAAATTTTCCCTATTCCAATGTCCCCAAAGTCACCTCATAAGACAGCTCGACATACTCGTCTTTACCGAGACGTTTTACCGTAACCATTGTCAGATCCCCGGGCTGGCATTTCAGCATTGCCTCTTTAAAATCGCTGAAGGAAGTAATTTCCGCCGTCCCCATTTTGATGATCACATCACCATTCTGAATCCCCTGCTGCATTGCAGGTGAGTCGATGATTACTTCTCTTATGTAGGCGCCCTTCGGAACGCCAAGCTCTTCTGCCGCCTCATCCGATACATCGATTCCGATAATACCGAGATAAGCCAGATCCTGCCCGTTTGAAAGCTTTTCTATCTTAGTCTTCAAATCGGAAATGGCATATGCCCTGATCAGATTCTGCGTATCCTCCGCATTGCTGTCCTGAAAAATGATGCCGAGCACATTTCCATCCATATCTGTAATAACACCGCTTGCCGATGTGCTTCCATAAATATCCGTCGTAATAAATTTCGTATTTGTATCGGTCATATCCTTCACATAAGAGTTGGAGGTGATCTGACCGATCGCCATGGAGTCGGCGATGCCCAGCGGATTGCCGATTGCGATAACAGGACTGCCCACAAGGGTGCTGCTGTTAGAATTACCGAGCGACGCCATCGTAATTACATCCATCGTCGCATCGTCGATCAAGCCCAGCTCTATGGCAATGACGGTCAATCCCGTATTGGCATCGGACTTTTTCACCGTGCCTTCCAGTACTGTCCCGTTGCAGAATGTCACTTCGATCGCTTCGGCTCCCTGTAAAACGCTTGTCCGCGAAATGACAAGCAGTTCCTTCCCATTGTCGGCTACGATCAAGCCTGCTGCCTGATTGCTGTTTTCGTAAGTATTCATAAACCAGTCCACATCGGAGTAAACACCTGTTACGGTGACCATACAGCATTTCACCTCATCCGCAACCTTCCCGATCTTCTGGTACAATAACTTATAGTCTTCTATTTCCAGTTCCTTTTCGACTGTCTCAACGACCTGCGTCACAACTGTCTCAGGCCTCTGCGCCTCCTTCTCCGGCTCTGCTGCCGGTTCCGGCTCAGGTTCCGGCTCGGCGGCTTCCTCATCAGGCGGAAGCGTCACAATCTTTGTCTCTTCCGGATACAAACAATCCGTAATATATGGCTTGGCCAATAAAAAGGTAAAGCAGGCAATCAGTCCAAACATAACTGCCATGCACGCGTTAAAAATCATCTTTATCAGGATACGCCTTTTATTAATCGGCTTTTCCTTAATTGTCTCAGTGATAAATTCAAACTTTTGTTCCGCACTGGCCGAAGCCTGTTCATTTTCTTTTGCTACCGTATCCTTAATGCCTTCCTGATTTTCAGAAATCGTATGATCCGCAGGTAATTCAGAACGCATTTCCTGACTTTTCTTATTCAAGTCCTTCATTCCGTATCTCCTTCTCCCAATAAGCCCCCTACCGGACATACCCCTTGTATTAACAGTTCCTCAACCCCCATTGATTCATCTGCCGATTTATTTATTATACTAAACTTAGCCCAAACATACAACTAAAACATACGCTTTCCATAATAAGGAGCCCGGAAATCCGGTTTTCTGTAAACAGTAATCCACCAAGTCCGACATTGCTAAATGCCCCGAATTCTGCTACACTAAACATTATGAACAGTAAAGTATTGCAAACATTAGAATTTCATAAAATATTGGAACAACTTGCCGCCAGGGCTTCTTCCGTACCGGGAAAGGAGCGCTGCCTTGCTCTTGTTCCAAGCTGCGATTTTTCAAAGATAAAAATGATGCAGGAACAGACACAGGATGCACTTTCACGGCTTTTTAAAAACAGCTCCGTTTCCTTCAGCGGCAATAAAAATATGCTTGCCGCCATAAAAAGGCTGGAAAAGGGAAGTACCATCCTGGCGGAGGAGCTGCTGCAAATAGCCGGCCTCCTTGAAAATACGAATCGTATCAAGGCCTATTCCAGAAAGGAAACTACGGATGTGCCGGATGATTCTCTGGATGCGTTGTTTTTCCTGTTGGAGCCACTGACTCCCCTTTCTTTGGAAATCAGGCGCTGCATCATTTCCGAGGAGGAAATCAGCGATGAGGCAAGTCCGAATTTGAAGCAGGTCCGGCGGCTCATGAGAGTTACCAACGACAGGATTCACTCGCAGCTGAGCAGCATGGTATCCACTACCTACCGCACTTATCTGCAGGACAGTGTTATCACGATGCGCAACGGCAGATATTGCATTCCTGTCAAAGCGGAGTACAAAGCAAATGTTCCCGGGATGATTCATGACCAGTCCGCGACAGCCTCCACTTTTTTTATTGAGCCTGCCGCCATCGTCAACTTAAATAACGAGCTTCGGGAACTGGAATTAAAAGAGGTCAAGGAAATCGAAGTTATTCTCGCTTCCTTAAGCTTCCAATGTTCCGAACAGCTTTTTGAAATCAAACAGAATCTGGAAACTCTTGCGGAGCTTGATTTTATTTTTGCAAAGGGCTTTCTTGCTATGGAAATGAATGCTGCCCGTCCGGTCTACAATACGCAGGGGCGTGTCCGGCTTCGTCAGGCGAGACATCCGCTGCTTGACAAAAATAAAGTCGTACCGATCGATATACTGTTGGGAGATGTCTTTGATCTGCTTATCATTACCGGACCGAATACAGGAGGAAAGACGGTCGCCCTAAAAACGCTGGGCCTGCTTTCCCTGATGGGACAATCCGGTCTGCATATTCCGACACTCGACCGTTCCGAGCTGCCTGTTTTTTCAGAGGTATTTGCCGATATCGGCGACGAGCAAAGTATCGAGCAGAGCCTTTCCACCTTTTCCTCTCATATGAAAAAAATTGTGGAGATTCTAAACAGCGCGGATGAGGAATCGCTTTGCCTGTTCGACGAACTTGGTGCCGGCACGGATCCGACAGAAGGCGCGGCACTGGCAATTGCCGTCCTGTCTGATCTTCACGCAAGAAAGATTCGCACGGTCGCAACGACTCATTACAGCGAATTAAAGGTGTTTGCGCTTAAGGAACCGCATGTGGAAAACGCATGCTGCGAATTCAATGTTGAAACACTGCGTCCTACCTACCGCCTGCTGATCGGTGTCCCCGGAAAAAGTAACGCCTTTGCTATTTCAAGTAAGCTTGGGCTTCCGGACTACATTATCGAGAGCGCAAAATCGCAGATCAGTAAAAAGGATGAGAGCTTTGAGGACGTGCTTTCCGAACTGGAAGCAAACCGCGTCACAATTGAACGGGAAAAACAGCAGATTGCTCACTACAAGCAGGAAATTGAGACTTTAAAGCAAGACTTTGAAAAGAAGCAGGAAAAGTTGAATACTTCTAAGGATAAAATTATTCGGGAAGCGAACGAAAAAGCACGCGAAATTCTTCAGGAGGCGAAAAACAGCGCCGATGAATCAATCCGGAATTTTCAAAAATACGGCGGCGCAGGCAGCAATATTCAGGAAATGGAAAAAGAACGCGAAAAGCTGCGCAGGAAGCTGGAGAAAACGCAGAATAACAGGCCTGTCCCAAAAGCGCCCGCGCCCCGAAAGCAGTACAAGCCTTCAGATTTCAAGCGAGGCGAAAGCGTGAAAATATTATCAATGGGGCTGTCCGGAACGATCAGCTCCCTGCCCGATGCAAAGGGCAACCTGTTTGTGCAGTGCGGCATCATGCGGATGCAGACATCGATGCACGACATTGAGTTCATTGCCTCGCCGGATGTAACCGGACCCGGACTTTCCGGCAAAAGCAAGGGTTCCGGAAAAATGAATCTGTCAAAGTCAAGCACCATTTCCGCAGAAATCAATTTACTGGGCCTGACCGTCGATGAGGCGATAGCAAAGCTGGACAAATACCTCGATGATGCATATTTGTCCCACTTATCAAATGTTCGTGTCGTTCACGGAAAGGGTACGGGTGCGCTCCGCTCCGCGATTCATACACACCTGAAGAAAATCCGGTATATCAAATCCTACAGGCTTGCGGAGTACGGAGAAGGGGATGCCGGCGTTACGATCGTAGAATTCAAATAATAGGAGGGTTTTTCATGGCAAACAAGCAACGGATACTCATCGTCGACGACGATGCAAACATCGCCGAATTAATTTCTTTGTACTTAACAAAAGAGTGTTTCGATACAAATATTGTGCATGACGGGGAAGAAGCCCTGACCGCCTTCGAAACCTTTCAGCCGAATTTGATTTTACTGGATCTGATGCTTCCCGGGATAGACGGCTATCAGGTCTGCCGCGAGATCCGCGCCAAGTCCACAACGCCTATTATCATGCTTTCCGCAAAGGGTGAAATTTTTGACAAGGTGCTCGGCCTTGAACTGGGCGCCGATGACTATATGGAAAAACCGTTTGACTCCAAGGAGCTTGTCGCACGCGTAAAAGCTGTTCTGCGGCGCAGTGTACCGGTAAAGCCTGCAGCAGTCGTCAGCGATGCAAAATGTGTGGAATATCCTGATCTGATCATTAACCAGACAAACTATTCCGTTTTGTACTACGGTGAAGCGGTCGAAATGCCGCCGAAAGAACTGGAACTTCTTTATTTTCTTGCTTCTTCTCCGAATCAGGTATTTACAAGGGAACAGCTTCTGGATCACATCTGGGGCTATGAATATATCGGTGATACGAGGACTGTGGATGTCCATATTAAGCGCCTCCGTGAGAAGATCAAGGATCATGATGCATGGCGTTTATCGACCGTATGGGGCATCGGCTACAAATTTGAGGTGAAATAGGCATGAAATCCAAGCAGACACTCTACCTGAAGTTCATATTTGCATATATTGTATTCGGTTTTTTAAGTTTTGTCACGATTGCAACGCTGACATCCAATATGACGCTTGAATTTCTTGTAAGAGACAAGTCCGCCGCCCTCTACAAAGAGGCCACCTTAATTTCCAACCGTTATGCCAGTAGCTTCTACAACGACGCACTTTCTACCGATGACGTGAAGGATCAGCTGGAGGCGATCGATACGTTTACCTCCGCTTCGATCTGGATCATCAATAAAAACGGGAATTTAATTTACAGCTCCAGGGAGCAGGTAGACAGCACGCATCCCATTACGATCGAGCATTTCAATCCGACAGACATCGGCAACAGCTATTACATGCTCGGCGATTTTTACGGGCAGTTCGATGATACAATGCTCAGCGTATTTTCGCCGATCACCTCCAATTTCAAGGTGCAGGGTTATGTTGTCATTCATGCTCCCATGTATTCTATAGAAAATACCAGGGACCGCCTGCTGAATATTTCTTATATTACGCTCGGTATCATGTTTGTCCTTTCCACAACCATTTTAATTGTTTTTACGGATATGGTTTATATTCCTTTAAAAAAAATAACGCGCGCTACGGAGGAGTATGCGGGCGGTAATCTGAAATATACATTTGACATTAATAAGGACGACGAAATCGGCTATCTCGCGGCCTCCCTCAATTACATGGCAAGTGAGCTGAGCCAGTCGGAAGAAAACCAGAAGAAGTTTATCGCAAATGTATCCCATGACTTCCGCTCCCCGCTGACCTCCATCAAAGGATATCTGGAAGCGATGGTAGACGGCACAATCCCGCCTGAAATGCATGAAAAATACTTGATGATCGTATTAAACGAAACGGACCGCCTCGCAAAGCTTACGAACAGTCTTTTGGCGCTGAATAATCTGAATACGAAGGGAATGCTGTTAGATATTACGGATTTTGATATCAACAAGGTCATCAAAAATACGGCGGCAACCTTTGAGGGTACCTGCAAGACAAAGAAAATCCGCTTTAAGCTCGTTCTGACCGGCAATACAATGTTTGTAACAGCCGATATGGGAAAAATCCAGCAGGTGCTTTATAATCTCATCGATAATGCGATCAAATTCAGCGAGAACAACTCTACCATTAAAGTGGAGACGACAGAGAAGAACGAAACTGTGTTTGTCTCCGTCAAGGATGCCGGCATCGGCATTCCAAAGGAAAGCCTGAAGCTGATTTTTGACCGGTTTTACAAAACAGATCTGTCACGC
The DNA here is from genome assembly GCA_023402845.1 of Bacillota bacterium. Lineage (GTDB taxonomy): Bacteria > Bacillota > Clostridia > Lachnospirales > Lachnospiraceae > JAEYFP01. Next base: position 61,431 of record JAEYFP010000038.1, on the reverse strand, counting down.
GGCAAGGATAAAAAAGGAACCGGCCTGGGTCTTGCAATTACGAAGGAAATCATCAACGCCCACCATGAGAACATTAATGTCATCAGCACGGTAGGCGTCGGTACAGAATTTATTTTTACCTTATCAAAATCAAAAACGATGGAGGATTAGCTAAAAACCGCTGATCCTCTTTTTTCTGTAAACAATGACTGCATACAGCACATAACCGACAATGCAGCTAAGCATATTCAATATCAGATCGTCGACATCGCAAAATCCCAGGCAGGTCAGATACTGGAACAGCTCAATTCCGATTACTACGAGAAAGCAGCTGCCAAACACCTTAAAAAAATTTCGTTTCTTAGGATATACGATTGGAAATAAAAATCCAAATGGAATAAAAACAACAAAATTCCCTATGATATTCGTATAGGCATACGAACGTGAAAAATGCCTCATATAATTAGAAATTGTCTGAAACGGAACTAAATTGATATTGCGTTCCCCTGCTTCCTTTGCGGAAGAAATAATATCCCACCGCCTCATAATCTCATTCAAGTTATTTCCGGTAAACTTCACTGCCACAACACTAAATACAAAAAACAAATACAGATAAAATACTGTCTTTAACAGTCTCCGTCTGTCAATCTTGATCATACCCCGCACGTTACCACTCATTGCTCCCTCTCTGATATCCATTTCAGACCCCTTTTGTCCGTTATTTTATCCTTGATTTCCAATGCAGTCTATGCAGCTCCCCTTCAAGCTGCATAGATGCAAAATTTTGCTGCCGCAATGCTTCATAAAGTACAATTGCCACCGAATTTGACAAGTTCAGCGAACGTATTTTTTCAAGCATCGGAATTCGAATACAGGTCTCCTCATAATCCAGAAGAATTTCCTCCGGAATTCCGGCACTTTCCTTTCCGAACATGAGATAGGCATCCTCTTCATAGGAAACCTCCGTATAATTTCTTTCAGCCTTTGTCGTCGCCATATAGATTTTAGGATGCCCATTCTGATCAAGGAATTCTTCAAAGTTCACATATCTGGTCACATCCAGATGCTCCCAATAATCCATGCCTGCACGCTGTATTGATTTTTCATTTAAACGGAATCCAAGCGGCTCAATCAGGTGCAATCTTGCGCCTGACGCCACACAAGTTCTTCCGATATTTCCTGTATTCGCGGGAATCTCCGGTTCCAGCAGCACAATGTTCATTTCTTTCCATTCCTCAGCTTTTCGATAAATCTTGTAATCCGCTCCATTGCAATTTTCAAGTTATCCAGTGAATACGCGTAGGAAATACGCAGAAAACCCTCTCCGCTGTCACCAAATGCACTGCCCGGCACAACTGCCAAATTTTCAGCATCGAGCAGAGCAAATGCAAACTCCTCTGAGGTCAAGCCGAATTCCTTAATACACGGAAATACATAAAAAGCGCCAAACGGTTCAAAGCACGGAAGTCCCATCTCCCGAAACGAATGCATCAGATAATTTCTCCGCTGATTATAGGATTCCCGCATATTTGCCACATCCGCATCACCGTTTTTCATCGCATCCACGGCCGCATACTGGCTCGTTGTCGGTGCACACATAATGGCAAATTGATGAATTTTCGTCATCTGCGCGATAATTTCCTTCGGACCGCAGGCATATCCAAGACGCCAGCCTGTCATGGCATAGGATTTGGAAAAGCCATTGATCAAAATTGTGCGCTCCTGCATCCCAGGTAACGAAGCGATCGATACATGGTCACCGCCATAGGTCAGCTCGGAATAAATCTCGTCAGATATGACAAAAATGTCCTTCTCGACACAGATCTCTGCAATTTTTTCAAGATCCTGTCTTCCCATAACCGCTCCCGTCGGATTATTCGGATACGGCATAATCAGAATTTTCGTCTGAGGTGTAATGGCTGCCAGAAGTTCTTCCGGCGTCAAACGAAACTCATTTTCATTTTTTAACTCGATAATGACCGGCTTTGCACCCGCGAGGATTGCGCACGGTTCATAGGAAACATAGCTCGGCTGGGGGATCAAAACCTCATCTTTCGGATTGATCATTGCGCGCAGACCGATATCAATTGCCTCGCTTCCCCCGACTGTCACAATTACTTCATCTTTCGGGTTATATTGCAAACCGGCTCTTCTTTTCAAATAATTGCAGATTTCGGTTCTCAGCTCCAGCAGACCGGAGTTGGACGTATAAAAGGTTTTTCCCTTCTCTAATGAATAAATACCTTCGTCACGGACATGCCATGGCGTATCAAAATCCGGCTCGCCGACACCTAAAGAAATCGTGTCCTTTCTTTCGTTGGCAATATCAAAAAACTTGCGGATTCCGGATGGCTTGATAGTAACGACGGTTTCTGATAACGGATTTCTCATGGCGTCACTATCATCCTTTCATCACCATATTTTTCGTGCAGGATCGTCCCGTGATCCTTGTATTTCTTTAAAATAAAATGAGTAGAGGTACTGATTACGGATTCCAGCGTCGAGAGCTTCTCCGAGACAAAACGGGCAACCTCCTGAAGCGTTTTACCCTCAAGCGTCACAAGCAGGTCATAACCGCCGGAAATCAAATAGGTAGCCTCCACCTCCGGATATTTGTAAATGCGCTCCGCAATGGAATCAAAGCCATGGCCCCTCTGCGGTGTCACACGCACTTCGATCAGCGCATTGATCCGTTCCGTCGTAACCTTATCCCAGTCAATCAACGTATGGTAACCGCAGATAATACCTTCCTTCTCCATTTCCTCAAGCTCATTTGCCACGTCCACCTCTGTCATGCCAAGCAGAATTGCAAGCTCTTTCAGCTCTACTCTGCTGTTTTTTTCAATAAAGGTTAATATTTTTTCTCTCATTTTCATGATCTCCTAATTTTTCAAGTTATTATTCATAAATCTTATACAGCTCATCTGACTTGGGTGGCTCCAAGAACCTTTTTTCTCCATCATTCAGCAATACCCTGTCATTGCCCGCTGTTACCTTGCCGACAACAGAGGCAGCAATACCGGCCTTATGAAGCTCCCGTACCAGATCATGTCCGTTAGGTGCACTCATCAGCATGGAACCGCTCGAAATCAGGGCATAGGGATTCAACCCGAAAAATTCGCAGATTTCAACGGTTTCCTGTCTGATCGGTATTTCTTTTAAGTCGATTTCCAGTCCGACGCCAGATGCCTCTGCAATCTCCCAGAGCGCACCGTAAATGCCGCCCTCGGTCACATCATGCATAGCGCTGACGCCAGACTTGACCGCAGTGGCGGCCTCTGGAACGACCGACAAATAATTGGAAAACCCCTTCGCTTCTTCAATAAAAGAGGGTGCAAACTTAGAAAGAAGTAGCTCCTCCTTTTCTTTCGCAATAATAGAAGTCCCTTCCAGGCCGATCCATTTTGTCACGATCAGATCCTCACCGGGCTTTGCCCCGGACGTCGTAATAAACCGGTCTTTCTTCACTTTTCCTACACCTGTCACTGTGATAATAGGCTGATTAACGGCCTTTGTGATTTCGGTATGCCCACCGATCGTCTGAATATGAAGCTTTGAGCAGGTTTCCTCCACCTGCTTCATCATATCCTTTAAATCAGCCTCTTCCGTATTTTCGGGAAGCAGCACACTAAGCATGACACCGATGACTTCGGCACCGGAAGATGCGATATCGTTTGCCGTGACATGGACAGACAGAGCACCGATATCGTGAGAGGTACCCGTAATCGGGTCCGTAGATATAACAAAAACCTCATCAGCAGCAAGCGCGATGACAGCACAATCTTCACCTACGCCTGCTCCGACAAGGATTTCTTCTCTTTTTGTCTTTATTTGTTTAATAATTGATCTTTTTAAAATGTTCTCAGGTACTTTTCCAATCTTCATGTTTACACATATCCTTAATTTTCTAGTCTTTATTTTAACATGAACTGGTTTCATACGCAATCATAACGAACGGCTTTCGTTCTGTTTATTGCGCGGTACCTGCCGCCACAGCCGCCGCTGCCGCATTTAGCTGTGCAATCACATTTTTGCAATAATCAATATTGTTTGTTGCGATCGCCGCCTGAATTGCCGCTACAATAGCCGGATCCGCCGCTGCCGTTCCGATCGTGGCCGTGCGGGGAGAAACCGCATAAGTACTCTTATTCATTCTCGTGCGTTCCGTTTCCACGCCGTCTATCTTAACGACCTTCCAAAGTTCGCCGACATAGCCGGTATGCGCCGACTGCACGCTGATATAGCCCACCGGCTGACCTGCATCCGCAATTATTTTTTCCTCTGTAGGCTCTGTTCTGCTGAGTTCCACACTTTCAAACTCCACGGTGCGGTTAGACGGCCTTGTTTCCACGCCGTAAATATTGAAAGTGATTTTCTTATTCTCTGTCGTATTGCCCTCAATGTAAATCGGATATTCCGAATTATTTGTAAATTTAAAGTCCTTTGAAGTTCCCGAAATAGCAGCATCAGAAGATAATTGCACATAAGTCACAATCATCGAGTGATTAAAGCGCTCATCAATCTGCAGCTCTGCACGGATTACCGCATTATAAAGCGTGGAAGTAACCTGACAGATACCTCCGCCGAGGCTTTCAACTACCATGCCATTCAAGTAGGAGCCTGCCAGATAATAGCCGTTCTCCTCCGTAAACGGATTGACCATTTCATAAGCGGAAAAACTGTCTCCGGGATATAACAGGATCCCGTTGAGCAGCCTTGTACCATTGCGCACATTACCGGAGCGCTCATACCCGGAACTTGAGAAGCTCGTTGTACAGGTGCCGAGAAGATCCTTGACCTTTTGCAAATCCTCAGTCTTTCCTCTTGGCTCATCCACATCTACCTGAAGCTGAACGGACATATTCTCTCCGTTCCAGGAAGCAAGCGTATCGGCAATTTGATTGACCGAAGCATCCACATTGATTACATGGCCTGTCTGTCCCTCTGCAATGCTGAACGAACCATTTTCCCTGGTCATTGTAGCATCCACAGCCTCAACATTATATAGCTCGCCCTGCTTCTCCACAACAGATTGAATCGCAGCCCCGTCAAATTTAAGCTCGAGCGGGTATACTTTATTTTCCTGTTCCAAGTCCTTGAGCGACTTATAGCGACTGACTAAATTTCCAGACTTGCCTAATGATATCGCATCGGCAAGAACGTCCTCATTTGCCCAGTCTGCTCCCAGCTCGCCTGCCGTAACAACAGACTGGTTATTTTCTGTGGATACGAGAGTAATTTCCTTTGTCCGAAGCGTTGTCACATAAGACGTAACAGCCGATTTTGCCTCGTCATAAGTCATACCCGAAACATCCACGGCTCCTACAAATACGCCCGCGCTGATCTTCCCTGACAAATCTGCCTGTTCTTTGGGCGCAACTTCAAAGTCAATGACAATATTGCCCTGACCGCTCTGTGCATCTTCACTGTCATCCGAATCGTCCACACCAATCGTAGCCGCTCCTCCAAAAATATGAAAACCGCCCTTCGCATAGACATTCTCCGTAAAAAATGAGGATGTGCATATCATAACTGATAAAATTGTAATAGTCTGTAATATTTTTCTTACAGTCATACCCCGCCGCTCCCCTTGAAACAGAACAATTCATTCCTACTGAAATCTTTATAATACCACGAAATAATGTTTCACGATATATTCAGTATACCATCCCCTGTCCGGTTTTTGCAACGGTCATAAGTGCCAATGATAATTGACAGAATCCTGTGTTTATGATACAAAATAGAGGAACGTCGGTATTATCATTGCCAGTACCAGTATGATTATGATAATGCTGGAAATAATCTTCTTTACTTTACTGTTATTGAAGTTCATCATTTTCACCTCTTTTGAAAGGTAATTATAAATGAATTTTCTAATTTTTGCAACTATTGCGGTGATTTCCGCTTTTATATGGTTTTATATGGGGAATACCAATAAGAAGGTCCGTTTTGACACGGAATCCTTTTGGGAAAGGGAGCGGCGCGCTAACAGTATGAGAAAGCAGCCCCTCGATGCGCTTCTCTACATTACGATCCCTCTTGAGACGCTTCCGTTCATCAAAGACACGGAGGATGAGGCGCTGAAGGATTGTCAGAATCAGATTTTATTACTTTCCGGGCAAAAAATCGTCAATCTCACAGGCATTTCCAATACCGATTTAAAATTTCAGTACGGCGTCGCAAATCTAAATGTCTTATCGGACTATGACCAGAATTATACAACACTCATACGAACACTTTTTAGCTGGGGCAAAACATTATATTCGCTCGGACTTAAAGAGGAAGCTGTCCGTGTTCTCGAATTTGCCGTCACCTGTCGGGCAGACATCAAAGGCTGTTATTTGCTGCTTGCCGATCTTTATGAGGAGAATCAGGAATATGAAAAAATCGAAGCACTGATTGAAACAGCCGAATCACTCAATTCTCTGATGAAGGATTCCATCGTCGGGCAATTAAGAGAAAAGTCTATTTACACTTCATCCGTCCATATTGAAGAATAATTTTATCCGTATATCTGGAAATCTCATTTTTTGTCATGGAAGTAATTTCATATTCGGGACAAAGTCCATGAAAACCAAGCAGTGTCTGCAGGTTATCCATTTGCCGCTTTGTTGCCGGTTGTTCTTTTTTCACAGCATAACTTAGCTTTACCGGTCTAAAGCAATCCTTGTTCTCCTCGTTGTAAAAATCCCCCAAAAATCGCTGATACAGCTCGTGAGCAGATAATGCATCAGATAGTGCCCGGTGTGCCCGGTGTTTGATTCCAAAATATGTGCAAAGATCCGACAGCCTGTTGCTTTCTGTCCCTGCCATAAACTTACGTGCCAGCTTCAGCGTATCAATCCCCTCGGCTTCATACCAGATATCTGCATTTACCGCATATTTTTTCAAAAAAGAATAATCAAACCGGAGACCATGCCCAAGCAGCACAAAACCTTCCAGAAATTCATAAAGCTTCGGGCATATTTCTTCCTGGGTCTTCGCTTTTTTTAACATTTCGTTCGTAATGCCGGTGAGCCGGATAATTTCTTCCGAAAGCGGTCTTCCAGGATTGATAAGTGACTCAAATACATTCTCTATTTTTCCGTTTATGACCTGAACGGCACCGATTTCGATCATTTTATCGAGCTTCGGATTTAACCCAGTCATTTCCAGATCTAATGCAATATAGCTGTTTACCATGCTTCTACCTGTTTTTCTTAAAATAGCTGCAATAGCTTGTGAGACGGCAGCGTTCACATTTTGGACTGCGCGCTTCACAAATATCCCGTCCAAATGTAATGATTTGAATGTTGTACAAAATCCAATGCTCCCTTGGCAGAACCTTCATCAGATCATATTCTATTTTTTCGGGGTCATCCTCCTTCGTAAAGCCCAGCTTCTTGGAAATCCGCTTCACATGTGTATCTACAACAATACTTGGATCAAAAAAAACATTTCCCCGGATAACATTTGCCGTTTTTCTGCCGACTCCCGCAAGCGAGGTCAACTCCTCTAATGTTCTTGGCACCTCATCGTGAAATTCCGTATGAAGCCGCTGGCAGCATTCAATAATATTTTTTGCCTTATTATGATAAAAACCCGTTGAGTGAATATCCTGCTCCAGCTCCTTCAAATCTGCCTTTGCAAACGCCTCGACCGACGGATATTTCCGGAACAGATCCTTTGTCACAATATTAACCCGTGCATCCGTACACTGCGCACTGAGAATCGTCGCAATCAAAAGCTGCCACGGCGTCTCGTGATCCAAATAACATTTGTAATCAATGGAATACTGTTCATCGAGAATGTCCAGTATCTCTTTTGTCCGTTTTTTCATGTTCCTCTATCCTTTCCATTTCTTTTGTGACTGCAATGAGCTTCGCGTCCGCCGTCAGGCCGTTTTCGGCCCGGTAATTGAACAGAAGCGCCTGCCGTCTCTCCCCGATCGCATCAAATACCTCGATATGTGTCAGCCTCATAAGCTGTTTGAAATCAAATTCCGCATATTCGGGCAAATATTTCCTGTTCTTTTCTTCTTCTTTATAAAATTCCTGTACCTGCTCCCGGTAAAGCTCCTGCGGCAAGGAAAAATCAGGCCGTTTTTTTATCTTTTCACGCAGGTATAAGTCCAGCGTCAGATATTCCCTGCACGTCCTTGTACGCATCCCGTAAAGCCCCTCTGCAAATTCCAGAAGGATTTCATACCTGCGCACTCTCGACGGCTGTACCGTGCCATAACCTTTCTGCCCGTAATACTCTGCCAGCGCCTCATACAATGTAAACGGCGTCTGAAAATATCCTTCCAGATAAGAAACGGTGTTGGAAAACTGGCCGCTGTTATAATAAATCTCTACCATTTCCTCCACGCCCTTTAAAATAAGCAGTTCTTCAAAGCTGAGCCAGCTCGTGGAAAGCACCTCATAAGGGGGCGTTGTCCAGCAGCGGATTGATCCCTTTTCAACCTCCTTAGCAATCGGAGTTCCTTTTAGGACCTTCAAAAAGCCCAGTTGCAGCTCGTCCGGATGCAGCGCATAAACCTCGTTAAAGGAGTTCTGGAAGCTTTGAAAATCCTCCTTCGGAAGCCCCGCAATCAAATCAAGATGCAGCTTCACGTTTTTTCCTGCCTGAAGCTGCCTGACAGCCGCAGAAACCCTATTAAAGTCCATCTGGCGGCAGATTCTTTGAATCGTCTCCATATTAGTCGTCTGCACACCGATTTCGAGTCTGATCAGTCCTTTTCGCAGAGTATTGATCAGAATTATCTCTTCTTCCGTCATAATATCCGCCGCAATCTCAAAATGAAAATTTGTGATCCCGTTATCATTCTCCTTTAGATAGCTCCAAATTTCCACCGCTCTAGCCGGATCACAGTTAAAGGTTCTGTCCACAAGCTTCACCTGCGGGACTCTCTTATCGAGAAAAAACTGCAGCTCCTGTTTCACAAGTGTCAGGCTGCGGTAACGAACTCTCTTTTCAATCGAAGACAGACAATAGGAACACCGAAACGGGCAGCCCCTGCTTGTCTCGTAATAGGGAATCCGGTTTTCAAATTGTTCCTCCGAAAAATCCGCATACACAAAAGGAAGCTCATCCATTGCGGGCGGCTCGCCAGGGTCTGTCATAAATTCCCGGCAGGCGATTCCCCTGATTGTGAGCAGATTCTCACCGTTCAGATACGCCAGCAGCAATTTTGTGAAAATCTCCTCACCCTCTCCGAGCATAATGCCTTTAACCGGAAGCTCTGCAAGCAGACTTCGCGGATCATAGGAAACCTCCGGTCCTCCCAGCCAGATTTCTGTCTCGGGCAGCAATGTTCTGAGCTGGAAAACCAATTCCCGCACATATGTGATATTCCAAATATAACAGGAAAATGCAAGCAAATCAGGGCTTTGCCTGTAAATATCCGCAAGTATTTTCTCTTTTTCCTGATTAATTGTATATTCCCTGATCACAATTTCAGCCTGCTTCGCAAGTTTTTTGTCTGCATAAGCTTTCAGGCTGTAAACAGCGAGGTTAGAATGAATATATTTTGCATTGATCGCAGCCAGCAATACCTTCATAGTCATTTCTCCAAAAAAATATGATAGAATAAACTAGGTTTATTCTATCATATTTTTTATAACATGTAAAAGTCAACGGCTACAGTGCCGAAGTAAATCCGTTTGCTTCAAATACTTTGATAATCTCCGGTGTTTGTAAAAATTCAACAAAAGCCTTTGCTGCCGCCGGATTCGGACAATCCTTTACCATTGCCGCCGGATAAATCGCCGGCTTCACGCTGTCTGCAGGCGCCGCCCCGATAATAGCCACTTTTTCTGTCTGTGCCGCATCCGTCGCATATACAATACCCGCATCCGCGCTTCCTTCCGCCACCCAATTCAATACCTCGGTAACATTCGTTCCAAGACTTGCCTTTGCAAGAACATCTTCCCAAATACCCAGATTTGTAAGAGATTCCTGCGCATATTGCCCAGCCGGAACGCTTTCCGGATCGCCGATTGCAACCGCTTTCGCCTTTGTAATATCGGTAAACTCCGCATAATCGGCCTCAGTTCCCTCCGGCACAATCAGCACAATTTTATTTTCCAGCAAATTCACAATATCAGCCTGATCAATCAAACCGCCCTCAGCCAATGCATCTGTCTGCTTTGTAGAAGCCGAGAAAAATACGTCCACCGGAGCGCCCTCTTCAATTTGGGTCTGCAGCTTACCCGAGCTGTCATATGTTCCCGTCACAGTAACGTCCGGATACTTCTCATTAAACAGCGGAATGATCTCGTTTGTCAGAGAATTTTCAAGACTGGCCGCCGCCGCAATCATCAGTTCACCCGACACCGCTTCTTCCGCCGGTACTTCCTCTGCCGGCTCCTTAGGCTCTGCCGCCTCCTCTGCAGGCTGTTCCGGTTCTGCCGCTTCTTCTGCTGCCTGCTCTGTCTGCACTTCCGTTTCTGCCGCGGGTTCTTCCGCAGCCGTGCCGCAGCCGGCAAGTAATGCCGCGGTCATTGCTGCCGCCGTAATCATAGATACTAATTTCTTTTTCATGACGTCCTCTCCTTTTCGTTATTCTCGTACGAGATGTACGATTTGCCGGAATAATCGAGCAGGGATCCCGCTCGATTCTCTCCTTTTCCTACCCGTTTAAATGGGCATCGGAAAATGCCTGTAAAAAATCCTATTCACTTCTTCCTGTGATTCTCTCACAAATGCATGATATTTGTCAAGAAATTCCTCTCCTTCTTTTGTCAGGACAGTTTTTCCTCCGTGTTTGCCGCCGCTTTGCCCCTCCATCAGTGTAAAGCCCAAATCTTCCTCGGCCAGCTTGATAATTTTCCACGCCTTGGAGTAGGCCATATGCATTTCCTTCACCGCAGCAGACAAAGAACCCTTTTCCCTGACAAGCTGCATCAGCTCCGCCACTCCCGGTCCAAAATTCCTTTCGTGCCGATACACCCGAAGCCGCATATGATAAAAAAGCTGTCTTTCATTGTCCATATCCTCATCCTCCTCTTTCTATACACATACACACAGTTCGGGATATCCTTCTCCTGCATACGAAAACAGGAGAAAAAACAAAAGTGTGCTTCGCCCACTCTCGCCGCCAAATACTCCGACAGCACAGCTTTTGTTCTGCGCGCGTAGCTGCGCATAAAATTTATTATAAAGGAAAGTCGAAGGAATTTTCTTTATAATAAAAATCGCCAACCCTCAATAAGGATTAGCGATGATTTTACAAGAGCACGAGACGGGATTCGAACCCGCGACCCTCGCCTTGGCAAGGCGATACTCCACCACTGAGCCACTCGTGCATAATTACCTATACAATTGAAAGTCACATCATTTATATTAACAAAACCGTCTTTGTTTGTCAATATCAAGTGCGGTACATTTTATGATACCAGCTGTCATTCAGCCTCCAGCCGGACAGCAATCATATCATAAAGCAGGTGATGGGAATCGAACCCACGTATCTAGCTTGGAAGGCTAGTGTTCTACCATTGAACTACACCTGCAAAGTGCCCAGAGCCGGAATCGAACCAGCGACACGAGGATTTTCAGTCCTCTGCTCTACCAACTGAGCTATCTGGGCGAATAAATTTGCTAGCGCAAATATCACGGGCCTTACAAAAACGTGTTGAAAGCTTGCTTTCATAAGCGATTTTGTGAGGAACAGGTTTGATTTGCATTTGCAAATCAAACGGTCATCGAAAAAACGAAGTTTTTGAAGATGACATTTGCGCGTCTTACCACCGGTAAACCATTCAGGCCTTACAAAAATGCATTGGTAGTTTACTTTCATAAACATTTTTGTGAAGGACAGGTTTGATTTGCATTTGCAAATCAAACGGTCATCGAAAAAACGAAGTTTTTGAAGATGACATTTGCGCGTCTTACCACCGGTAAACCATTTGGCACTCGCAAATGCTATTATATACATTCCCAGACATTTTGGCAAGCAATTTTTTCATTTTTTTTTATTTTTTTGTTTTGGATTACATTTTATGTAAAATTATCCGGTTCACCCGGCTCCTCAAAAGCCACTGTCACGTAGTATCCACGCGGCTTTTCTTCTATACTTTTTACGATGCCTTCTTTTGTTTTCAGCCGTTCCCGAAACGGGTAGTTGGCAGACATCGCAAGCGACGGATCAATCGTATAATAACAACTCACAGGAAGAATACCCTCCGTCACGGTAATATGCTGCCCTTCCGTGAGCAATCCGTGCCGTTCCATCTTAAACTCCATCAATCTCAACTTTATCACCCGCTATTTTCTTAAATTTTATCATAACACATTCTTTTGCTTTTGGTTCAATTATTTTCATATTTCTATTTTTCCTTTGATATCCGGCGGTATACTCAGGCTTTTATTTTCAAGACAACAGCTGCAGTTGCCGGCAGTGTCAAATTCAGTCTACCATTTGCCACCGCATATTCCTCCGCTCTCGTATGAAAACCGTTTTCATCTGTATACATCAGGCAAACTGCAGAAGCCTCTCTCGGCACACCAATGTCCCATACCTTCATTTCTATTTTCTTTTCGCAATCATTGTTATTCACAACCACAATGCATTGATCCGATCTGGTAAAACGCCCGAAAGCAAGAATATTATAGTCGGACAGCAGCATTTTGCCGGAACCGGCCTTTAATTCCCGATTTTCCTTATGGATGCGGATCATTTCTCTATGAAAGCGGATCAGCTCCGTATCCTCTCTTCCCCATGGATAGGTTCTCCTGTTGTCCGGATCGGTAAAGCCGCAGACGCCGGCTTCATCTCCATAATAGATCGTCGGCGCACCCACCCATGTCATTTGAATCAGAACCGCTTCCCGAAATACCGCCTTATTCACTCCGTGGTCGGCCGCCTCCGGACCCTTATTGCCTACGCGTCCCACAACCCGGTTCGTACGCGTCAAAAACCGGGAATGATCATGGTTTGACAGCTCATTCATCGAAACAAACAGAGAAGGAGACGTAAACTTCGCCATATTTGCACACATCATACTCCAGAAAAATCCCGCATTTCCGCGCAGATCCTCTCGATAATCATCACTGTGCTTTTGCATGCCGGTCAAAAACCATGTTACCGGCTCCATAAACGCATCATAGTTCATGATCGTATCCCACTCATCTCCCTTCAGCCATGCCGAAGGGTCCCCATAATGCTCTGCAATAATAATTGCCTCCGGATTTGCCTCCTTTACGGCTCGCCTGAAATCCTTCCAAAACTTATGATTTGTCTCCGATCCATATCCCAAATCCGCCGCCACATCAAGACGCCAGCCATCCGCATTAAAGGGAGGAGAAACCCATTTTCTCGCAATTTGCAGCATGTATTCGTATAGCTGCGGGGAATCCTCGTAATCCAGCTTCGGGAGCGTATCATGTCCCCACCAGCCGTCATAAGAGGTATTATAAGGCCAATTTCCGGAAGAAAACTTGAAAAAACTTCTGTAAGGACTGTCCGCCGCCACAAAGGCACCTTTTTCATATTCCTTGGAGGGTTCGTAAATCCGCTCACGGTCCATCCATTTGTTAAACGAGCCGCAGTGATTAAAAACACCGTCAAGAATGACCCTGATTCCTCTTTTATGGGCCTCCTCCACCAGTTCGATAAACAGTGCGTTACTGGCCTCAAGATTCTTTTTATTGGTTACCCGGTTAATATATTTCGTTGCAAACCGGTTTTCATGCTGATCCGGGCCAAGCAGCTCTCCCTGTTCATCCACAATCCTGCCGATATGCGGATCAATATAGTCGTAATCCTGAATATCATATTTATGATTGGAAGGTGACACAAACAGGGGATTAAAATAAATCACTTCGATCCCCAGACCGCTCAAATAATCAAGCTTCTCTATGACTCCCTTCAGGTCCCCGCCGTAAAATTCCCGCACACCCATTGCAGCCGGATATTTATTCCATTCCTCGACACGGACGGTTCCCTCGCCAATATAACAATATTCATTCGTCTCCACATCGTTGCCCGGGTCGCCGTTGCAGAACCGGTCGACATAAATCTGGTACATAACCGCGCCCTTTGCCCAGTCAGGCGTTTTAAAGCCCGGATACAATTTAAAATGATAGACCTCATCAACACTTTTGGACGGGCCTTTTAAATTATAGTAACAGTTCAGCTTACCGCAGCATATTTCAAAATAATAGGTGAGCGGTTCATTTTCCGCCTGACACTCATATTCGTAATAATCGAAATCATTGAAGGACTCTGTCTTCTCCATCAAGAGCCGCTCCCCGTTGCAGATCAAAAATACATAATCCGCATTATTTTTTGCCGTTCTGAAACGAAGCTTCACCAAGCCATAAGGGCTTGGTTCCATTGGGATAATATAATCTTCCGAATAATCGCAGAATAAAGCTCTTTTATTTAATAAAGGGCGCATACTTGACAAATACATCCCTTTCTCATATTCCGAAACAAAATGCTGGGAATCCATGGTACAACTCCTTTTATCATTACTGTGATGCGAAAATACCTGCTTCCTCATTACAAAGCCACTCCCCAAGGCAGCCGATTTCGCTTCTTTTTATTATACAATCTTCATACTTGATATACAAGCGCTTATCACATCTGCTACCAAATGTAGTGTTCCTCAAAAACAGGTTCTAACTTCTTTATACTGTATGGAAAAATGGTCATTTCATACAAAAAAATTTCTGTTTAAAACAAGGACTATTCTATTGACAAAGTCTATGCTATGAAATAAAAAAGACAGCCTCACGAATGCTGTCTTTTTTGGAGAAGGTATTTCTTTCTTATGGGGTATAGTTAAAAACTATACAATGTATTGGGGGGGGGTTACAAGAAGTATTGTAGCATTGCCCCCTTCTAAAATCTAGACTTAGGATGCACAAACTTTACAAAATTGATGTTCCTTTTTTGTTTATTATGCACAAATCAACCCTCAAACAGCGCCTCAAACTCGTCTCTGCCGATCTTTTCCTTCTCAAGCAGCAACGCAGCGCACTTGTGCAAAATAGACTCATGATCCTTAATAATGGATTCTGCGCGTTGATAGCAATCGCTGATAATCTTTTTTACTTCTCTGTCTATTTCACCGGCCACAGACTCACTGTAGCCTCTCGTATGAGCCAGATCTCGGCCGATAAATACCTCGTCATCATCGTTATCATAGCAGATGACGCCGATAGCATCCGACATTCCATACTTTGTGACCATACTTTTTGCGGTCTTTGTCGCCTGCTTGATATCCGAGGATGCACCCGTTGTAATGTCATCAAAAATAAGCGCTTCCGCAACACGGCCGCCAAGAGAAACAACAATATCCTGTAACATCCTGCCCTTTGTATTAAACATCTCATCCTTTTCCGGCAGCGGCATTGTATAACCCGCAGCACCCATACCGGTAGGAATAATCGAAACGGAATAAACCGGGCCGACGTCCGGCAGGCAATGGAATAATATCGCATGACCCGCCTCGTGATAAGCCGTAATCTTCTTTTCCTTTTCGGAAACAACCCTGCTCTTCTTTTCCGCGCCGATGCCGACCTTTACAAAGGCTCTTTTAATGTCCTCCTGCTTAATAAACCCTCTGTCCTCACGAGCCGCATAGATGGCAGCCTCATTCATCAGATTTTCCAGATCCGCGCCGGTAAATCCCGCCGTGGTGCGGGCAACCTGTTCGATATCCACATCCTCCGCCAAAGGCTTGTTTTTGGAATGCACTCTTAATATATCCGCTCGTCCCTTAATATCCGGCGTTCCGACACCAACCTTTCTGTCAAAACGTCCCGGACGCAAAATTGCGGGATCAAGAATATCCACACGGTTTGTCGCAGCCATGACAATAATGCCTTCGTTAACTCCAAAACCATCCATTTCCACAAGTAACTGGTTCAGTGTCTGTTCGCGTTCATCATGTCCGCCGCCCATACCGGTGCCTCTTCGTCTCGCAACGGCATCTATTTCGTCGATAAAAATAATACACGGTGTACTCTTCTTTGCCTCCGCAAACAAATCACGCACCCTGGAAGCACCGACACCGACAAACATCTCTACAAAATCAGAACCGGAAATGCTGAAAAACGGCACACCCGCTTCCCCTGCAACTGCTTTTGCAAGGAGCGTCTTGCCGGTTCCGGGAGGGCCTACGAGGATAACTCCCTTCGGAATTCTTGCACCTACTTGAATGTATTTTTTCGGCGCCTTTAAAAAATCTACAATTTCCTTCAGCTCATCCTTCTCTTCATCAAGACCGGCCACATCCTTAAATGTCATTTTATTATCATCCGAGGACAGTTTCGCGCGGCTCTTTCCAAAATTCATGACCTTTCCGCCGCTGCCGCCCGCACCGGCCTGGTTATTCATATAAACAAACACAACCGCCATAGCCCCGAATATCAGCAGGCCCGGCAGCATATAGCTCATAAACCAGTTTTCCCGCCGGACATCCTCCATAGAGTATGCCGGAAACTTTTCTTTTAAAACATCTTCAATCTTATTGACATCGGAGACATAAAGATATTTCTCTTCTCCGTTACGGAGCATCATCTCAATGACACCCGTAGGAACCTCCCCGTTCTGCACGATATTGATCGACATGATCTGGTCGCCATCAAGGCTTTCCGTAAATTCCGAATAGGTAATATATTCCTCTCTGTCCGTCCACATTTCCCGCCAAATCAACACCATAAAAAGAAACAGGGCAATTAATAATACATAAAATCCAAGACCTTTATTTCCTTTGTTCACAATGAACCTCCCTCCTGTCTTTGACATAATTTCCTTTTATGAATCATTCTTTTCTCCGTCACGGTATTATCCTATTCCATTTCCACAACGCCGATATATGGCAGATTTCTATATTTTTGCGCGTAATCCAGTCCATATCCCACAACAAACTCATCGGGAATTTCAAATCCCGTATAATCCACAGCCACATCTGCAACACGCCTCTCCGGCTTGTCAAGCAGTGTACAAAGAGACAAACTTGCAGGTCCGCGTTCCTTTAATATATTCAATAAATAACTCAGTGTTCTTCCTGAATCTATAATATCCTCAACAACAATTACATGCTTATCCTTCAGCGGCTCATCAAGATCCTTTACAATTCTTACAACGCCGCTCGATTCTGTTTCATTTCCATAGCTGGAAACCGACATAAAGTCAATCGATACCGGAATGGTGATCCTCTTTGCAAGCTCGCACATGAAAAAGGTGCCTCCTTTTAATACGCATACAAGATGCACGCTTCTTCCTTCATAATCCTTGCTGATTTTTTCTCCAATTTCCTGAATTCTCCGGTCGACCCGCTGTTCATCCAGCATGACCTTGATCTTTTCACTCATCATATAATCCTCCGATAACCTGTATTTTTAAAATACGTTTTGTCTGCTCCGTAACCTTGAACCGCCCGCTGATGCGGTAGCCGATGATCCATATAATTTCATGCCCCTCAGCAAGAAGCAGCACTCTGCCGCGTTCTTCCTTCGGTATTTTTTTATTGATAAAATAGTTTTTCAGCTTCTGTTTCCCAAGTGTACCGTCCAGATACAGATAATCCTGCTCTCTTCGGGTTCGAATAAACAGACTATTTTTTATTTTATCATAATCCAACCATTTCGTATAGGTATTTTGCGGAATATCTTTGACTTTTTCCGCATCCAAAATGCTGCATACAACGCAGCATCCGTTCGCAATCTCTGTTTTTTTTTCTATATTTACTAAAATCTCCTGAAAAGGAGGTGCCTCCTCCGGATTTTTAAGTCTGGGTCCTATATAAATTTCCTCTTTCAAGCGCACCGCAGTCCGATCCTTCGGAAGATAAATTTCTTTCCCGGACGATTTTCCGCACAGCGATAAAATTTCATCGATATGCGTTCGCGTAAGATCCTTCCATTCCCCAAACAATTCCCGCAGCACATTTTTTATCAGATAACGCCGGATCACCGCTTCTTCTTCACAAAGTGCCCTGACAGAAACCGCAAAGCCCTGCCCCTCTTTTCGAACGGCCTTTTCAGAAAGCTTCCGTGCCTGATTCGCAAGATAGCCCTCAGCCTCCCGCACTTCATCCGCCACCTGTGCAATGTGCACCGCCGCAGCCTCCTGGATTTCTTCCAGCGCCGGAATCGCCTTATTTCTCAACAGATTACGAGAGTAAATAAGTTCCCCGTTTGTCATGTCCGTACAGTGACCGATCTTTCTCTCTTCTAAATAATGCTCAATTTCATTTCTGCCTATACAAAGAAGCGGACGGATGATAGTTTCCCGCACAGGAGACATCCCGCCCAAACCTTTCAGTCCACTGCCCCGGATCATATGAAACAACACGGTTTCAGCTTGATCATTCCTGTGATGTGCCACCGCAATTTTGGCTGCCGGATACGGGGCTGCCGCTTTTTCAAACGCGCGGTATCTTACAAGCCGGCCGGCTTCCTCTAAAGAAAGCTTTTCCATTTTTGCCGTTTCCGGTACATCCTCCTCAAACAACTGAAACGGGACGGAAAGCCTCTCACAAAGCTTTTCTACAAATTGAGCGTCCTGTCTGGATGCCTCACCTCTAATGCCGTGCTCCACATGAACCACCATAAGGTTAAAAGGCAGAAGTTCCCGCACTTCTTTCAGCATAAAGAGAAGGCAGACAGAATCTGCCCCTCCCGACACACCGACAACGACCGTATCGCCGCTTTCAATCATTTTATGCTTTCGAATAAAATTCCATACCGTTTCCGTCAATTTATCAGAATAATCCATCGGTTCTCCATTCATCTGTATGAGCTTTCTCTATCTTTTCAATATACATTATTATAAATGTAAAATGCAAGGGGTGGGACTATTTTTTCCAAATCCCAATGACAAGCACGGACATATCGTCCCTGATGTCCTCACCACTGATATGGATAATCTTATTCAAAATTCGCCTGGACATTTCCTTCGGATTTGTAATTTTAGTTCTGTTCAAAATTTTGGCAATAATTTCCTCCGCATTTTTATCAGAAAGCTGATCGAGCACCCCATCGGAGACCATCACAATATAGTCACCATCGTAAAGCTTCAATGTCTCCGCATCATAGTCCAGCTTATGAAACACGCCGAGGGGCAAGGAGGTGGAAGCAATTGTTTCCACCTTGGATTCCCGCTTAATAAATGTTGTTGAGGCACCAATTTTTAAAATATCGCATACTCCTTCATAGAGGTTGATATCACAAATATCAATGCTGGAAAGCATCTGCTCATTGGATCGCGCGACAATCGTTGTGTTAATCATCTGCACAGCGGCTTCTTTGGTAAAACCCGCCTCCACATAATGCTCAAGCATCTCTATAACCTCTTCACTTTCCTTGCATGCCTGCTCACCGCTTCCCATGCCGTCGGACAAGCTGGCGACCATCCTGCCGACTCCGAGATTCGTAAAGGAATAGTTATCTCCCGAAACGGTCTCCTCATTTTTCGCCGCCCGTGCAACACCGGTCAGGATCTTATAATTAGCATCTTCTTCAAAAAATACCGTCGCATAATCTCTGTAAATTTTATCAACGCTTTCATAGGACGGGATCATGCGCCTTCTGCAAATCTTGGAAAGCAGTCTCGCTATTTCTGCCGTAGCCACATCCTGACCGCGCTCCACCTTTACAGTCATATACACCTCGATCCGGCGTTCTTTTTTCTCCACGACAAGAATATTTTTTGCGATGATCCCTTCGGCTTTCAACCGCTTCTGCATTTTTTCCTCAAGCTTGTCCCCCACGTCGACAACATCATAAATCTCTTCCGCAACCTCGGAGATGATCTGCGCCATCTCGTTTAGCTGCCCGGCAAGCACCACTCTGTTTTCTTTTATTTTACTTTTCCAAATAAGCTCGGTACGTCCTCCGGTATCTTCCGGATGGGTTGCTTCCTCCTCAAGCCCGGAAAACGTGCCGGCCAGATTACGGAACGACTCCGCATAAGCAAGCAGCTTTCCTTTTCCGGGTCCGTTTAAAATAAGCTCTTCCTTTCGGTTATTTCCAATTTGACTCCTTCTTGTACCAAGTACGAAGTGCAGAATTCCGCCTAATATGTAAGACCCGCTGATAACAAATGCCGCCTCCAAAGCCCCTTTGATCAGGGCATCCGCATCTGTCAACATCAAAAGCCATGTGGAAGCATCCATTAGGAACAACGAAATGCCTGCAATAAAATATCCCTTCCACTTTTTGCAGATCCTGCTTTTTCTCTCGAATAAATCCACGCATACCATCGTGATGATCATTGGTACGGCATATCGGAATACCTGCTCAAGCGGCAGTCCCAGCATCATTGCCGCAACAAGCATCGGACACAGGAGCAGCCTCATTGCTTTTTCCATATACATGGCTGCAAAGAAAATTAATCCAAACGGATTAATCCCATACATACTCCCGCAGGACACCACAAATCCCAATGCACAAATAATTAATTGTTTCACTTTCCCTTTTCTCATTTATCTACCCTCCAAATTTAAGATTTCAATGGGTAATTATAGAGAACAGATTACAAAATGTTTGTCAAACAATTTCCCGAAAATCAAAAATCGTCTGACAAATTGTTTTCCATTTGTATGTCTTAGGGATTTCGAGGTAGGTCATGGAATTTAAGAACCTGAAAAGCACAGGCAGGCGTACCTGTCTGTGCTTTTATAAAATAACGGTAATCTTTACTTAATTCCCATCCTCAGATTCAAAAATAATCTCATCATCATATACAAGACCCAGCTTGTCCTTTGCGACCTCTTCCACATACTTCGCCGTTTTTGTATACTTCTCATATTCAACCAGATCCTGCGACCGTTCTTCTTCGGAAGCAATCTGCTCCTGCAGTACTTCCTCCTTTTTCACATATGCTTCCTGCTTTGCGTTAAGCTCGGCGCTTTTGACCATAATCACGGCGAACAGCATAATTACTACTACCGTAACGCAAATCATGCCAAGCCTGTTTTGCCGTTTCTTACGAAATGCCACTCGTCTAGCCATAAACTCTCCCCTTATCGTTTACATAATGTTATTATAAATAACTTTAGCTTCCGCGTCAACCTGTTTTTCACATACCTGGCTCCCTTTCCGCTTTTCCTTGCCGCAAATGCCCCGGCTTTTTTCAGCCTTCCAAAGACAAAGTGGAACGGCTTCATAGCGACTGTCAAAACCTTTACCAGAACGTGAAGGAGAAAATTTAGCAGCTTTGAAACATACGTCACATAGAACCTGCTCAGAGTCTTGCAGTACAGCAGCATGCCTGCGGCATTTGCCGCAATTGCAAACCAGCGCAGCGTCCCGCTGTTCTCCTTGATAAACATCTCAAATATCTTCAGGCAGCAAATAAACCAGAAGAAAAAGTCTTCCATGGCAATCCAGAATACACCATGGCGGAACACTCTCCTGAAAATGCGGATCGTGTCATAAAAAACAGCAATCATAATGCCGAGCAGCATCGCCTGCAGAAAAAAATCCAGCTCTTTGATGATATTCTGGCTCATTCCTCTATCCCTACTTAAATAATTTGCTCAGAAAAGATTCATTTTGTTTGGAAAAGCCTGCAATCTCGGAATAGGTAAAGCTGTCCAGTTTTCCTTCGACGTCAATTTCTCCCTTATCCAGTGTCAGTCTGTTTACATGCAGATCCTGACCTTTTATCATCAGCATGCCCTGCTCCGTCTCAAGCAGTATCTCCGCAATGTCGAATGACAGTACATCGGTCACGCCGCTAATATTACATGTCCTTCTATTTGCAATCACTAATTTATGCGCCTGCTGCCGGTTTAAGTCCTCCAAATAAAAAACCTCCCTATTCTATTCTATGAAGCATGCCAAATCGCCGTGCCACACTTAAATATATTAGGGAGCCTTTTATTTTATACATATTTGAACATATCTTTTGCTTCTTCTTTTTTTACGGTCTCTCTTACGGTCAGAATCTCGACCTTTACGGGCTTATTTCCGAATTGAATCTCCAGAATATCTCCTTCCTTCACCTCTGCAGACGCTTTGGCGGGACGTCCGTTGATTGTCACTCTGCCTGCATCGCATGCCTCATTGGCTATCGTCCTTCTTTTAATAATTCTGGAAACCTTCAAATATTTGTCAAGTCTCATCATAATCCCCTTTTTCTTAAATAAAAAGTGTCTCCCAATTCCTATATCATAATAAAACAGAGAACCCCAAGGTCCTCTGTCTCTAATAGTAATCAACTTTATCTTACTTGTTTACCAAATCCTTTAAAGCCTTACCAGCCTTGAACTTAGGAGCCTTTGATGCAGCAATCTTCATAACTGCGCCACTCTGAGGATTTCTTCCCTCTCTTGCTGCTCTGGAAGATACTTCGAAAGTACCGAATCCAACTAACTGAACCTTTCCGCCGTTGTTTAACTCTTTAGCAACAACATCTGTAAAGGCCTTGAGAGCCTTCTCGGCATCTTTCTTTGATAATCCTGCCTGATCAGCCATAGCTGCAACTAATTCTGTTTTGTTCATGACGAACTCCTCCTCTATTCTGAGTATGTTTTTGACGTCAAAATCAACGCCTATCACTATATATAATCTTTTTTACTCAATTTGTCAAGGAATATTTGCCCGTTTTCCTTGATTTTCTGCCATTTCCACAGACTTTTGATTACATAATGTGAAATACATTATATTATGTTAATACATCTTCCGTTCATAGTGTCGGATCAGATCTTCAAGCCCGTCCGTAAGCAGTTGTTCGGCATATAACTTCCGTTTGGAGGTGATACGGGTCAGTGCCAGCAAAAGCCGAATCATGCGATTTTCCTCCGACTGCTTTTCCGCTTCCATTCGCCACCCATTGTTCTCTTTGTCAAAGCTGCCGGAACGGTACTGCTCCTTCAGCTCCCCGCAAAGCTGCATGATCTCATCAAGGGAAGCCTCAATCCCTTTTTGAGGCTCATACTGCCGATCTATCTTTTTCAGCACTTTTTCCGCCCGTCGAAGAGCCGGAAGCTCCGGTGGAATTTCGCGCAGGGGGTTCTCGATCCAGTCTTTCCCCTCTTTTTCCTTCTTTTTAATGTCCTCCCAGTTATTCAAAACCTTCTCGGAGGTATCCGCCTTCAGCGTTCCAAACACATGCGGGTGGCGCCTGATCATCTTTTTGCTGACTTCTGTCAGCACGTCATCCATAGCAAACAGGTTCTCTTCCTTTGCAATCTGAGCGTGCATCACCACCTGCAGCAGCACATCACCAAGCTCCTCGATCATATTTTCAGGGTTATTGGTCTCCTCCAGTATTCTGATGGAAGAAACCAACTCCGCTGCTTCCTCCATCATACACGGCCGAAGCGACGCGTGTGTCTGCTCTCTGTCCCACGGACAGCCATCCTTTGCACGCAATCTGGCTATAATTGCACAAAAGTCATCAAACGTATAGGTTTTATTCATTACAATCCTCTTTCTTTTTAGGTAAATTTTTCCATTCCTCGAATGATATTACAATAAATAAGAGTAAGCATTCCTCTTTTACACTTTTTTATTTTGAATATCTATACTATCTTATATTGTATGTTATTCTCAGATTACATTAAAACGGGGTGAACAAAATGACTGTACAAGAGAGAATTAGAGGTCTGCGGGAAGATAATGATTTGAAACAGCGGACAATTGCCGATGTCCTGCATATTTCCCAGCAGGTATATTCCGGCTACGAAACCGGCAAGCATGACCTGCCGATCCGGCATCTGCTGATCCTGGCCGACTATTACAAAGTTTCTACCGACTATTTGCTTGGCCGCACCAATTATTCCGGTCGTGCCGGAGGTCTGAACGAAGCCTTTATCAAAGGACTTACCTTTGGCGACTTTTTGACAGATTCAGCATCGCTGAACTCTCCCGCCAGAAAAACAGTGCATGATTATGTGATTTTTTTAAAAAATACACAAACCAAAAACATCCCTTAACCGATGTACAGAGATGTTTTTGGCCTATCCTTTTCTATTCTCCATCTATCTCTGAGACGCTTTTTGCAATTGCACTTACAAACGCCTCAATATCGTCCTCCTGATCTTCTCTTGCCGAGGAGGTCAGCGTAATTGTCTCCTCCAAAATCGTCATATTCTTGCATTCCTCAATAATTTCCTTCATCAGTTTTCCGCTTGCCGGTGCCCACGAACCGTTTTGAATCAGTCCTACCGTACGGTTTTGAATATTGTGGGATTTCAAGTCTCTGAGCAGTTCTTCCATACTTACAAAGATTCCCGCATTGTATGTGGAGGAAGCAAATACCAGATGACTGTATCGAAAGGCCGCCGAAATAATGTCGGAAGCTGGATCCACAGATACATCAAACATCACCGTCTTAATTCCTCTGTCACGCAGCCTGCAGGAAATAATATCAGCCATGTTTTCTGTATTGCCGTAAATAGATGCATAGGCAATCAGCACACCCGTTTCCTCCGGAAGATAACGGCTCCATCTATCATATTTATCAATATAAAATGAGAAATCCCTTCTCCACACAAAGCCGTGAAGCGGACATACCATCTCAAGTTCCAATCCCTGCAGCTTTTTCAGCAGGCTTTGTACCTGCATACCATATTTTCCAATAATATTAGCATAATAACGGCGCGCTTCTCCCAGATAGTCGTGTTCAAAATCCACTTCATCCGCAAAGACGGCTCCGTTGATCGCACCAAACGTTCCAAAGGCATCCGCCGAAAAAAGAACCTTATCCGTCTCATTATAGCTCACCATAACCTCCGGCCAGTGTACCATCGGTGCCATCAAAAAGCGGAATGTACATCTGCCCGTGTTCAGCGTATCGTTCTCCTTGACTAGGTGAAGCGGAAATTCGCTGTGAAAAAAGTTTTTCAGCATCGTTTCCGTTTTTAAGTTACATACGATCGTCGTCTCCGGATGTCTCATCATCAACTCACTGAGCGTGGCCGAGTGATCCGGCTCCATATGATGGACAAATAAATAATCCAGTTTCCTTCCGTTTAATTCATGTTCCACATTCTCAAAAAATGTCTTGCCTACCGCTTTATCTACCGTATCAAACAAGACCGTCTTCTCATCCAGCAGCAGATAAGAATTATAGGATACGCCGTGAGGAACGGAATAGACTCCCTCAAAAAGAGAAAGCCTGCGGTCATTTCCTCCAATCCACGACAAATCCCTGCCTACTTTTCTTACACAGTACATTTATCTCACTCCTTCGAATTTTCTATGACTTAAAGGGAGCCTGACCGCTGCCAAGCCCCCCCTGTCATATCAGTTTTTCAATGCCAATGCCTTCAGTCGTTCATACTTTTTCTTCGCATTTTTCTCTGCAATTTCAAATAATTCCGCAGCCCTTTCCGGATTAGATTTCACCAGGGAATTGTAACGAACCTCTCCCCTGATAAATTCTTGATATTCCATCTTCGGTGCCTGAGAATCGAGCTGGAACGGATTCTTCTCCTGCTCTCTTAATCTTGGGTCAAATCGGAACAAATGCCAGTATCCGCTTTCTACCGCCTTCTTTTCCTCCGTCTGCGAATAGGTCATGCCGCCCTTGATGCCATGCAGGATACAAGGCGCATATGCGATAATAATAGAAGGTCCGCGATAGCTTTCTGCCTCACTGAATGCTTTTACACACTGAAGATTGTTCGCACCCATAGAAACCTGTGCTACATAAACATCCTCATAGCTCATCGCAATCGCCGCAAGGTCTTTTTTCTTTAACGGCTTGCCTCCGGCCGCAAACTGTGCGGTAGCACCGATCTGTGTCGATTTGGACGCCTGTCCGCCGGTATTGGAATATACTTCCGTATCCAGAACCAAAATATTTACATCCGCTCCGGAAGCGAATACATGATCAAGACCCGAGAATCCGATATCATATGCCCAGCCGTCACCGCCGATAATCCACTGTGATTTTTTCGACAGTGTTTCTTTGCTTTTCAATAGTTCTCCAATCAAGGTCTTTGCTTCCGTATCCTCTGTCGAAGTGCTCTTCAACAGATCGACTAACACATCCGTTGCCTTTGCATTTTCTTTTCCGTCAAAAAACGTATCGAGATAAGTACGGCATGCGTTTGTTAAATCCTCATTTACCGCTTTATCCGCAAGCTTATTCACCAATCCCAAAACAGAATTCCTGCGGACATTCTGCGCCATCTCCATGCCATAACCAAATTCCGCATTATCCTCGAAAAGAGAGTTTGACCATGCCGGACCCCTGCCGCTATTATTTGCGGTATACGGTGTAGAAGGAGAAGAATTTCCCCAAATAGACGAACACCCGGTCGCATTTGCAATCATCAGACGTTCTCCAAACAGGTGTGTCACCAGCTTGGCATAAGGAGTCTCTCCGCATCCGGCACAGGCTCCGGAAAACTCTAAGAGCGGCTTCTTAAACTGGCTGCCCTTTACGGATTCCAGCTTAAATTTTTCAAATAGTTGTGGCTTCTCAGGAAGCGTTTTGCACCAGTCAAAAGTCTTCTGCTGTTTCTCGCTCACTTCCTCATGCGGTGTCATCACCAACGCTTTATTACCCTGTTTCCCGGGGCAGACATTTGCGCAGGATCCGCAACCCATACAATCCTCGGTCGAAATAATAATACCAAATGACAACCCTTCCAACCCAAGCATCGGAGAGGTCTCCGTGCCTTCCGGTGCCGCAGCCTTTTCTTCCTCTGTCAAAGTAATCGGCCTGATAACACCATGCGGACATACAAACCCACATTGATTACACTGCACACAGTTCTCGGGAATCCATACCGGTACATCGACAGCCGTACCTCTGTGCTCAAATGCGGAGGTTCCCGATGGAGAGCTGCCGTCAACATAACCTGTGAATGCGGAAACCGGAAGCTTATCGCCTTCCTGCATACCGACCGCAATCTGAATCTTATTGGCAAAGTCCACAACCTCCTGGCTATTCTTGCTGCGGCCATCTCGATTTTCTACGGAAACGAGCGGAACAAGCACCTCAGGCTCACAGTCTTTCCAAGACTCCGGTACCCCTACCTCTATGACCTCAGAAACACCCTTTTCAATTGCGGCATAATTCATGCGGACAACTTCCTCGCCCTTACGCTCGTACGTTTTTTTTGCGGCATCCTTCATATAGGCAATCGCCTCATCGACAGGAATAACGTTTGCCAGCTTAAAGAAAGCGGCCTGCAGCACAGTATTAATGCGACCGCCTAATCCGATATCCTTGCCTATTTTCATACCATTAATCAGATATAAATGGATGTTGTGATCCGCGATATATTTCTTAACCTGCCCCGGAAGATGTTCCTCCAGCTCTTTTTCATCCCACAGGCAGTTCAGCAGGAATGTTCCGTCATCCTTCAAATCCTGTACCATATTATATTTATGAACATAGGAAGGATTATGGCATGCTACAAAATCCGCTTTGTTGATCAGATAAGTCGAACGTATTTTTTCTTTTCCGAAACGGAGATGAGAGATCGTAACGCCGCCTGATTTTTTAGAATCATAAGCAAAATATGCCTGCGCATATAAGTCTGTGTTATCTCCGATGATCTTAATCGAGTTTTTATTGGCGCCTACGGTACCGTCCGCACCCAGTCCCCAGAACTTACAGCTGATCATTTCCTTGGAAGCAGTATACGGCTCTTCCTCTACTGCCAGCGATAAATTTGTCACATCGTCGATAATGCCGATCGTAAAACGTTTCTTTTCGGTATTTTTATATACCGCGAGAATCTGCCCCGGGGTCGTATCCTTGGAGCTGATGCCATAGCGGCCCGTGTACAGCTTCGCACCCTCAAACGGGCTTCCCTGAATGGCTGCCAATACATCCAGATAAAGCGGCTCACCGATAGAACCTGGCTCTTTCGTCCTGTCCAGTACGGCAATTTCTTTTACGGTGGAAGGAATCACATCGATCAAGTGCTTTACGGAAAACGGCCTGTACAAACGAACCTTGACGACACCAACCTTTTCACCCTTTGCCATCAGATAATCAATTGTTTCCTCAATCGTCTCACATACGGAACCCATCGCGATAATAATCTTCTCTGCATCCTGAGCCCCATAATAGTTGAAAAGCTTATAGTCCGTGCCAATTCGTTCATTGACCTTATTCATGTAATCCTCTACTACCTCAGGAAGCACATCATAGTAGCGGTTGGAGGCTTCTCTTGCCTGGAAGAATACTTCCGGCTGCTGCACACTGCCGCGCTGGCACGGATGCTCCGGATTCAATGCATGATCGCGGAATGCCTGAAGCGCATCCATATCCATCAAATCCTTCAAATCCTTATAATCCCATGCTTCGATTTTCTGGTATTCGTGAGATGTACGGAAACCGTCAAAAAAATTGACAAAAGGAACGCTTCCCTTTACAGCGGAGCAATGGGAAACCGGTGTCAAATCCATAACTTCCTGCACGCTGGACGAACAGAGCATTGCAAAGCCTGTCTGTCTGCAGGAATAAATATCCTGATGGTCACCGAAAATAGACAATGCGTGGGTGGCAATCGTTCTGGCAGCTACATCAAGAACTGCCGGCAAAAGCTCTCCCGCCATTTTGTACATATTCGGTATCATCAATAAAAGACCCTGTGAGGAAGTAAACGTCGTCGTCAACGCTCCCGCTGCCAGCGAACCGTGTACCGCTCCGGCTGCTCCGGCCTCAGACTGCATTTCTGATATGGATACTAAGCGGTCAAAAATATTCTCCCTTCCCTTTGTTGCCCATTCGTCGATGTGCTCTGCCATCGGAGAAGAAGGGGTGATTGGGTAAATAGCCGCAACCTCTGAATACGCATAAGAAACATGCGCAGCTGCTTCATTTCCATCCATTGTTTTGAGTTTTCGTTTTAATTTCATATCATTCATCCATTTCCGCCTTTCATTGTCCTATTGCTGATTGTTTTGCGCCTGGGTTTCGGAGTTCCTATATTGATCTGCAGAAATCCCCCTTTATTTCATTATATAGTTAAAAACCATACTCCGTTCAACAAAGGGGGATTTCTGATAGTATTCCGTATGAAAGACAAACCCGATTTCATTTGACAGATCAAATCTGTAGCAAGGGTTTCTACAACTGCATGGGATTAAATAAAGTCCTCACAAACCGGACAACGGCAGCCAAGATTCTTCTCCCTCTTGTCTAACTTTTCGTAAGCTTCCTTCGGAACCTCAAGGCCGTCAATATATTTGGACTGAACCGCCTCCGGCTCGCATAAGTACTTCTTTGCCACTGCTTTCTTGAAAAGTTCATAGCTAAAAATCTTTCCTTTTTCCAAATCAAATTCTTCACTGAACAGAACCGGTGAAACGATCTCCACATAATGAAATTCGTCACCGATACGTACAATGTCACATACAATCACTTCTTTTATTTCCGCTCTACAAATTGGACAATGCATCGGATTGTCTCCTCTCTATTTATTCGTTACTTGGATTTCCATAAACTATGTAGATTACAATAAGCAAGCGCATAAGCAACTTCATCGCCTTCCGCCAGTACAAACTCAGCCTGAGGGGCGTCACCCGGCTTTAATTCCCTGCACTGTGCACCATTCTTTGTGCTGATCGTAATCCATTCAATATAGTGTTCTTCTGCCATAGGGTGTGCTACGGAGCCTACCGATACGGTAACCTTGTTTCCGTCTGCGCTGATAACCGGTACATGTTTTTCTGTCGCCGCATCTGTTGTGCCCGGTATGATTTCTACCATAGGTTGTCCGCAGCAGATTGTCGGAACACCGCTGTCCTTTACCATTGCAATCATTTTACCGCACAATTGACACTTATAAAACTTTAATTCCATACTTCTCCACACTCCTTTTCATATAATATATGAAGTACAATCAATAGCATCCGGTATTAGCGGCATCAATTATTCTGCCGTAAACATATCCTTTCCAAGTCCGCACATCGGGCATACCCAATCTTCCGGCAGATCTTCAAAAGCTGTACCAGGCGCAATGCCTGCATCAGGATCACCTAGTTCCGGGTCATATACATAACCACATACACACACATATTTGCTCATACTTTACCTCCTGTTTGTTTTTTCACACAGACATTTACAAACGGTTTTTCCCGTCAGACAAATATCCTAGCCTGAGAGCATTATAACATAATGCAGACTGTATTTTCAATCCTTATCCAATAGTTTTTTCTTTCTAATTTATGTATATATTTTGAAAATATTAGTATTTTTAGGAATAAATATAAATGAATATTTATTCTTCATTTAAGAAAAATATAATTGTCCGCTTTATACGTACAGCGTTTAACAAAAGATAATGCCGACAGCAGTTTTTACACATCAAATTAAAATATTTTCTACTTTTTTACATCGTTTTGTTGTTATGCGGCATACCATCAATTAATGTATGTTATCCTCGAATTACAGCTAAGTGAGGTGAATTATATGACGATTCAGGAAAGAGTAAAAAGCTTGCGGGAAGATAATGATCTGAAGCAGAAAACCATTGCGGATGTGCTTAATATTTCACAGCAGGTCTATTCTGGATATGAAACCGGCAAACATGAGCTTCCGACAAGGCATTTAATGGTCTTAGCAGACTATTACAGAGTTTCCGCAGATTATTTGCTTGGTAAGACAAATTATCCCGGACGTGCTGACAGTTTAAATGAAACTTTCATCAAAGGCCTTACGTACGGTGATTATTTATCGGACTCCATCTCCCTGAATGCGGTTAACAGAAAGACCGCTCATGATTATGTTATTTTTTTAAAAAGCAAACAATAATCAGAGTCTTGTCGAAATGTCCGTCAGGGGAACACTTCCGGCAGAATTTTTCAGATCGTATTCTTTTGCAGGCGTCGGTTATTAATAATTCCGAGAATCAGCATGCATGCCATAACAGGCTGTACCAGAAGCAGTACGCCGCTGATCTCAGGTTTTCCGATCAAGAGACATACCAATGTTGCCATGATTATAATTGTGGCGATTAACCTCGCTTTAGCGGCATATTTTCTCTTTTCTTCCTCCGAAAGCGGCTTGTTTTCATCTGCAACCGGCACAGTAAAAAGAACCACAGCATAAGAGAAAATCCCAATCCCTATATAAACAAAAAATCCGAACAGTGACTCCTCATGGAGAGGAATCTTTGTGACGATTGCCACTCCAAGGATCAGCAATGTAGAAAGTATCATGCACCGGATGCTGTCCCGTGAATGATATCCGCCCGCATAGGTCCTGAGCGGGATATACGACACAAGAAAAAGAACTACCGCAAGGAGATTTTTTGTCACAACCCCTGCAATAACCGCGATCAAAAGGTTGATCACACGCATCAGCAGCGTTTCGTATGCATAAACATACGCCGCCTTATCTTCTTCTTTTATTACCTTCTTTTGAATCTGCCAGGCAACAAGCCGCTCTGCAATTTTTTCCATTTTCTCTTCCTTATCCGCATCAGACTGCCGCTTTTTTCTGTCCTTGTTTCTTCACTTTCTATTATACAATTTCTTATTAAATGTAGCAATAGCTGAACAAAGGTCCCGGGCTTATCAGCTTCTTGCCAAAAAAATCAGGAGCGCAGCAAATCGCCGTGCTCCTGATAATTTTAAATAATAGGTTGTCCCAATCCTTAGAAAATAGAGAATGCAAGGAACATGGAAGACATCAGGGATGCAACCAGAGAAACAACCGTAATCTGCGTATTAATGGACGGACCTGCCGTATCCTTGAACGGATCGCCGACTGTATCGCCTACGACTGCGGACTTATGAGCTTCGCTGCCCTTGCCGCCATTTCCGCCTGCCTCGATATACTTCTTGGCATTATCCCACAAACCGCCTGAGTTACTCATGAACAGAGCAAGCAGAAGACCGCTGACGATATTTCCGGCAAGGTATCCTCCCATTGCCTCAACGCCGCCGATAAATCCAACTGCAATTGTAGCAAGAATACTCATAAGACCTGCAGGGATCAGCTCCTTTAAAGCACCATCAGTGGCAATATCAATACACTTGTCATACTCAGGAATAACACCCGGCTTACCTTCCTTAAGGCCAATAATCTCTCTGAACTGACGATGGATTTCAGCAACCATTCTCTGTGCGTTACGGTCAACGCCAAGCATCAGCATCGCTGAGAAAATAGCCGGAATTGCAGCACCTACAAGCATTCCGAAGAATACTGTCGGGTTAATGATATCAAAGCCTGTCAGCACTGTTTCGCCTGCGGCTTCATTTACTTCACTCATAAACGCGCCGAGCAGGGAAATAATCGTAAGTCCTGCAGCAGCAATAGCAAAGCCCTTCGTTACAGCCTTAACCGTGTTGCCTGCGCTGTCAAGAGAGTCGGTAATTTCAAGCGCTTCTTCACCCAAATCACCCATTTCTACAAGACCTCTCGCATTATCTGCAATCGGACCATAAGCATCGTTTGAAATAATCATTCCGACAATCGAAAGCATTCCGACTGCTGCCATAGAAATACCGAACATACCTGCCATCGGACTGCTTGGGTCAATCGATGCACAAAGGTTATAAGAAAACAGAGCAGCAACGCCGATTCCGACCATTGCCGGCAAAACGCTCAGGAAACCATAAGATACACCGGAGAGGATCGTAAATGCCGGACCGGATTCCGATGCCTTTGCAACATTACGAACGGGCTTTTTATTATCATTCGTAAAATAATCACTTGTAATACCAATGATGACACCAACAAAGAGGCCGATTGCTGTTGCGCCCCAAATACGCCAGTCAAAATTGAAAACAGCTGTTGCAGCTGCCGTTAATACTGCAAAGATCCCTGTCGTAATATATGTACTTTTATTCAACGCAACTGTAGGATCACCCTTCTGGCCCATACGAGCCGCCATAACTCCGATAATAGAAGAAAGAAGTCCCAAAGCCGCATAGCAGAATACCATTGCTGAAAAATCCACACCCAGCTTATTTCCAAGTGCAATCGCCATTACGAGAGCAGATGCCATGGATGCCACGTTAGAATCGAACAGATCGGCTCCCATACCCGCAACATCACCTACGTTATCACCTACATTATCAGCGATTACGGCCGGGTTACGAGGATCATCCTCAGGAATTCCAAGTTCTACCTTACCTACAAGATCGGCGCTGATATCGGCCGTCTTTGTAAAAATTCCGCCGCCTGCCTTAGCAAACAATGCTAAAGAGCTTGCACCAAAGCTGAATCCAAGTAATGCAGTTGAATCCTTTGTGATAAGCATAACAAGGCTCACGCCTAAAAGAGAACTTCCGACAACGGCCATACCCATAACAGAACCACCGCGGAAAGCTGCCAGAAAAGAAGGCTTCAAACCGCCGCTCTTAGCCGCCTCGGCCGTCTTAATATTGGCAATTGTTGCAACCTGAATACCGATTTTACCTGCAATCGCAGAAAAAACAGTACCGCAAAGGTAAGCAAGTACAATCGTAAAGTTATCTAAAATACTGGCTGTTTTCCAAATTGGAGCAGGCAGAAAAAGAAAAATCAAAATAGCAGCTCCCCCACAGAATTTTGTCAGTACAAGATACTCCTTTTTAAGGAATGTATTTGCACCCTTCCTAATATAGCCTCCGACCTCTTCTATTCTTTTGTTTGAAGATGGCTGTGCAGAAACCCAACGGTACAGCCATAATGCAAACAGGAACGCGAGGAATGAAACAATGATGGAAATGACTAAAAATAAATTCAAACTACCCATAATACTATAAACCTCCTACGTTTTATTTTAAAAAACCTTTCTTCTCTACCATTGTTAATCTTACCACATTTTTTAATAAAATCCATAGGCAATTTGTAAGTATTCAATAATTTTTTTTTGTGCATAATCCATATAAATTATCAATTTTATTTGATAGAGTTTCTTTATATTTTTAAGGAATAGGATTGATCTTTATTGAGAATCAAGCTGTAATTCTCCCACGATGTTTTGCACCCACACCCCACTTACCATAATCAACCACCCAACCGCTGCCTTGATACAGTCCAGCAGCTGACAAAGTAAAAATACCGTAAGAATCGGAAGCCCCGTATGATAAGCCAGCAGATAGGCTGCAGGCACAGCCACAATCCAAAGAAATACACTGTCAAATAAAAATGTGATTACTGTCTTTCCCCCTGACCGGATTGTAAAATAGGTAGCATGAAGGAACGCCTGCAGCGGCATCATGACAGCAGAAATCCGAATCATTCCTGTCGCCATGGAACGTATCTCATCCGTTGTATTATAGATTCTCGGGAACAAATGTGCCGTACCGAACAAGGCAGCTCCCACAATCAAACAGCAGCCGACAGAAAAAAATATAATCTTATAGGCGGTCTCTCTGGCCTCCTTTAATTTTCCGGCTCCAAGCATCTGACCGACAATAATTGCAACCGAATCACCCAAAGCAATAAATACAATCGTAAATACATTGTATATTGTTGAATTAATATTTAAGCTTGCCACAACGGACAATCCCCTTACAGAATAGCACTGTGTCTGTGCCGCAACACCTGACGCCCAAAGCGTCTCATTCAGCAGCAACGGCAGCCCGGTGATCAGTATTTTTTTCATCAGCCCAAGCGGAATTCTCAGACTTCTATAGACATCTGTCATAAATGTATTTCTTTGCAGATTTCTATGTGTCCAGACAATTACGATACCGGCCTGAATAAAACGCGCCAGCACGGTAGAATATGCCGCACCATCCACACCGAGTTCCGGAAAACCCAGCTTTCCGTAAATCAGCACATAGTTTAAAAACGTATCAATCAGAACTGCGATCATGCTTGCCTTCATCGGCACAATCGTCTCTCCTGTTTCACGCAGCGTCGAAGAATAGCATTGCTCAAGAGTAAACGGCACCATTCCAATCAGCATAATCTTTAAATACCGCTCACCATATGCAAGGGTTGCCGCCAGATTTCCTCCGCCTTCTCCTTCATGCAGATAAAGAGAAATCAGCTGTGCCCCGTTTCTCATAAAAACGACCTCCGCCAGGCATAACAGCACAGCAGCAATTACAAGCTTGTAGCGAAAAGTATCCCTTAATCCCTCTCTGTTATTTTGTCCGTAAAACTGTGCTCCAAATATACCGGCTCCTGATACCGCTCCGAATATGCACAGCTGAAACACAAAAATAAGCTGATTTACAATCGATACTCCAGACATCTGCTCCGTGCCGATGATCCCTACCATAATATTGTCCAGCATCCCGGCAAGGTTTGCAATGCCGTTCTGCAGAATAATGGGAACTGCGATCGCTAAAACGCCTTTGTAAAAGGCCTTGCTACCAATTAACTTTTTCATAATCTCCACTCTCTTTTCTGCAAAAAATACGGGAAAGATATGCATCTTTCCCGTATTCTATGTGTTTGCCTTTCAGCCTCATAGATTTCAGCCAAAAAGAATATTATTTAAAACTCCCTCTAAATATTCCTGTCTTCCCGATGCCGGAAGCTGTGGCTTGCCCATTTTAAGAGCAATCTCGGACAGCTCCTCCAGAGAGGTTTCCCTGTCTCTGATTTTCTTGCCGATTCCGCTCTCAAAGCTTGCATACTTTTCTTTTACAAATGTATCAATCCGGCCGTCCTCAATCAATTCCGCCGCTTTAATAAGACCCAGGGCAAACGTATCCATTCCCAGGATATAAGCATCAAACATATCTTCGTAGGTATAGCTCGGTCTCCTCGTTTTAGAGTCAAAATTAAAGCCGCCGCTGATTCCTCCTGCCTTTAAAACCTCATACATACACAATGTTGCTTCATATACATCAGCCGGAAACTGATCGGTATCCCAGCCCAGCAGCTCATCACCCTGATTGGCGTCGATGCTGCCAAGCATTCCGTTAATTGCGCTGATACGCAGCTCATGCTGGAACGTATGTCCGGCCAATGTCGCATGATTCGCCTCAATATTTAACTTAAAATCCTTGTCCAATCCATATCGGCGAAGAAAACCGATCGCAGTTGCCGCATCAAAATCATACTGATGCTTCATCGGCTCCTTCGGCTTAGGCTCTATATAGAAATCACCGGTAAAGCCGATTTTTCTTCCATATTCTACTGCCATCCTCATCAGGTTTGCAATATTTTCAAGTTCAAATCCGACATCCGTATTCAGCAGTGTTTCATAGCCCTCTCTTCCGCCCCAGAACACATAGCCCTTTCCGCCAAGCTTCACCGTACAATCCAGTGCTTTTTTTATCTGTGCGGCAGCAAAGCAGTAAACATCGGCTGAATTTGTGCTTCCGGCACCGTTCATATAACGGGGATTGGAAAACATATTGGCTGTCCCCCAAAGAAGCTTGATTCCTGTCTGCTCCATCTTTTCCTTCATATAATCAGTAATTTCATCCAAGCGCCTGTTTGTTTCTTCTATTGTATCCGCTTCCGGTACGATATCAACATCATGAAAGCAGAAATAAGAAATGCCCAGCTTCTGCATAAACTCAAAGCCGGCATCTACCTTTGCTCTCGCATGCTCCATCGTTCCGGTCTTTGCTCCAAAGCTTTTATCTGCCGTACCCACGCCAAACATATCGACTCCCGCAGCACACATATTATGCCACCATGCCATGGCAAAGGGCAGCTGCTCCTTCATTGTCTTACCCATGATCACTCTTTCCGGATCATAATATTTAAATGAATGGGGCTTTTTACTTTTCGGCCCTTCATAGGAAACGGGTGGTAAATCCTTAAATATTTCACTCATATTAATTCCTCCAATCTACTAATTACAATTAGACAAGCCTTCACTTCATTTTTATTTTACCTAAATTCTGGGGGTTTAGCAAGAGATATCTGGTTTTTATCCGGAAATCGAATTTATTCATAATATTTCCAATAACAGATGTCGTTTTATGAAATAAAAAACACAGAAAACTATATTCTGTGTTCGTACAATTTGCTATAAAAGTATATAAGAAACCTATGTCGGTGCTATTTGTGTTGGTGGAAACGTTACACTGGATCCCAAGGTGGTTGATAGTGTTAGTTTATCACAAATAGCTCCGCATAGGTTCTTAACATAAATGATGGATTTCCTGCTCTCTACTTTTTAAACTTGGCAAGTTCTTGCGGGACTTTAGGCTGATGTGCCACCCACAAGCATGTCATTGTTATGCTCTGTACGGCCAATACCATAGCAAAAGCATTAAGCATTGCAAAAAGCTTGTATTTTTTCATCAGGAACTTCCCCCTTTCCTAGTTATGATTTTATATAATTGTTTCCTTCATTTCAATGGGGTTAGCCAAATTTACACGATTTGAAGCGAAATTTACACAAACATGACATAATTTGTATTTTATTGCGTGAATTTCCCTGCATTTATCCGTTTATTTTATTTGTTGGTATTTCCAATGTAGCCATAAATACATTATCGACAGTTTCCAATAATAAGAATCCTCCATAATACTCCGCCCGTTCTTTTACATTTTTGATTCCGATTCCATGCTTTGCCTGATCTGCTTTGTTCGTCTGATATTCTCCGTTTTTAATTACAGGCTTCTCTGCAAAGCTATTTCTGATACAAAGCGTTAAAAACCTTTTATTGCCTGACAGATGTGCTTCCATGCTGACAAAACGTTCCTGCTCACACTTTATGGCGGCTTCCAATGCGTTATTAATCAGGTTTCCTATCATAGAAATCAAAGAAAAGTCATCAATAAATGAAAAGTCAATGACCGGATTTATCTTTACATCATATTGCACATGATTCTGATTTGCCCTCTCTTCCGCTTCACAAAGGATTGCATTTACGATAGGATGCAAGCAATATCGCTTTTTTCTAATTTTCTCAATCTCTACATTCATACCCGTAATTAAGTCCATAATCCTTTCATTTTCTCCAAGCCGTGCCATTTCTCCGATTGCTCTGAAACAATGCTGCACATCATGCAGATAATTTTTATGTTCTTCATTGATTTCATTAATCCTTTCATAATGTGTCCCCTCCAACTCCTGCTTAAGTTTTTCCAATTCAAGTATTTTTGTTTTTTCCATAGTTTCAGATAATTTTTCTAATAAATAAAAAACAACTATATTAATTGGCACTAATAAAAAACATCCCAAGACTAATAAACCCTTTTGGAATGAAAAAAGACCTAAATCCATTTTCGAATATATAATTCCACTATAAATTAAGAAAGAATCCAATGGTAATAGATATACCATTCTATATAGCTTTTGGTTCATCAAAAAACTATTAGTACTTTTATAATTTTTAATCATGCGCAATATGACAAAATTAATAAGCTTTTCAAACATGAAAATAATAGCTCTACTTATTGGAACATCATATAGCTCTACAAAAGCATCACCTGAGACAATACTGAAGGTAACTTCAAACCCAATTTCAATTCCAGCCATGATTATTATAAAAAAGACATTCATATAAAGAATTCGTTTAAATGATTCTCTATAAAGCAGGCAGGAGACCAAAATATATAAAAACGGAACAATACAAATATTTAAACGAGAATTACCAAAGCTGTTTACAAACATCATTGCCGTAAATAGACCCAGCAATATCAAATAACGCACATGTTTTTCTTCTTTCCGGTATTTAAAATTTCCCCGAAAGTAATCATAAAACATATATATTTCAAATATGCAGATTGGTATATTCCACAACAAATTACTCGTATCCATAATCATCCCTATCCTTTTCAATTGTTTGAGCCGAAATATTTTTTGTGAAATTCCACAAATTCCTTTTTAAAGGTTTCTTTATGCATTCTTGATATGGAATGTAATATTTCGTTCTCAAGTATTACGTCATTCCCTTTATATCCAGAAATATACTCAAGATTTACCAGTAAGTAACTTTGTATAAAAGAGAATTTATCCTTAGGAAGCTCCTCATAAATATCTGCAATTTTTTTATTGCATTTGCAGCTCTTAACTTGATTTCTTTCGGAATAACTTTTGCTGAATATAATTTCTGAGCCATTCTTTATATTAGAAATATACATAATATCTCTTACGTTAAGTCTTGTCACCCTGCCAAAATAAGTACAATTAAAATATTCCTTCTTTTTCAAGTCAACCATTTCCAACAGCAATGCACCAAGATCCTCCTCCAGCTCGGCGGCACTCGCTGTTTTCATAAGATACCGGCTTGGCTTTAATTTAAAATCCCTGGCCTTAGGCGACTCTTTTCCCGTAAAGAAGCCCAGCACAAAATCATAGCCTCTCTCCTCCCTTAATAACTCAGCGGTTTCACGGCCATCCAGTTTATCCATCTGCATATCCAGCATAATCAGGTCAAAAACCTTTTTTCTTTCCCGTAAGAGCGCCTCGCCCGATTGATACGTATAAATTCTGGAGTCAGCAGGAAATTTCGGATGACTCTCTAATTGTCTCTTTAGTTCCTCCATAAAAATTACTTCGTCATCACAAATTGCAATTTCATACACATCGCCCACCTCTTTAGTATTCATTTAATAAATTATACCAATTATTCAAAAGTATTTAACATTATATTAATTACTTTATTACTTAATATCAAATTGAACTTTATTTTCATGTATACTATTATCATTTACCTTTAATCTTTGAATTTATGCAATATTTATATCGATTTTCCGCGTTATTTGTCGGATAATCGTATAATTTAATACCATATTTTATCAAAAAAAAATCATTCTGTAAAATAAAAGGGCTTGGAAAGCAGTTCTCATACATCCTCGTTCTGCTTCCTAATCCCTTTATTTTTCATATACAGTATTATGACCGTTAGTTTTCTTAATTAATTAATCAAGTTTTCATTAAGCAACCCTGCATTTTTTTCCTCTAAAACACGGATGCCATGATAAAAAAATTCGTTGATTGGCGTCGGTATTGACAATTCCCGGCCCATTCGAACTACATTTCCGGCAAACAGTTCTATTTCGGTCTGCCGTTTTGTTTCCAGATCCTGCAGTGTGGAAGGCTTGTTCCAAAACGGAATCCCCATTATCGTTTTCTCCTGCTGCCCGATTTCTTCTTCACCGATATCAATGCCCTTCTTTTGAGCAATCGCAACTACTTCGCGCATCGCATTTTGCCTTAGGTAATTTGCATGCTCACTTGTGCGGAATGCGCCGAATGGAACACCGAGAAGGGCACATGTCAGATTTTCTCCGATATTACACATATATTTAAACCAGATTCCCTTAAGCATGTCATCCCCTATTTCATAAGGAATATCGCTGTCTTCAAATACTTTCCTGACTTTCTCAACGCGTTCGGTATACAGCGTATTCTTCTTTTCTCCAAAAAACACCTTTCCCCAATAAGGATCAAAATCCGCAGTGCCGTCCTTCATAACTACGGACATGCGCATATAGGAGTAAAGCACATGCGCCTCACCGAATTCCCTGATCAGGCGTTCCTCTGAATCCACACCATTTAACACACATAAAATCTGTGTATCCGGGCCCATCTGATTCTGGATATCTGCAATCGCTTGATCCAGACTATAGGCTTTTACGGCAATGATGATCAGATCTGCTGTATTTTCACGCTCCTCAGGTGTAATAACCGGAAACTTATAGTTCAAGCCGTTAACTGTGACGCCCTTTGTTTCCAGACGTTCCTTTCGCGCACCTCCTGCGATGACCCGAAAATCCGTTCCATACTTCGCATACAAACGCGGCGCAAAGAAAACACCCATAGCACCCAATCCAATTAAAGAAATTTTTTGTATTTTTTCCATACGATATCCCTTTCCTTATGACTGGCTATAAGCAATGCCGCCAGCCTCCTCCTTCAGTTCCCATGTCTATATATCTTATAGTTTTTCGCCCTGCCATAGTCACTGCTGCAGCCGTCATCATGGTAGAGTGTGTATTCACAAGGCATTTCCGCAAAGCTGAGCAGTGTCAGGTTTTCTTCATCTAGCTCATCGATGCACTGTGCCTGCCTCGCAAGCGGCAGGATGTGATTTCTTCTGATAAATACGGCTGTTTCTTCAAGCGCAAGCGTAATGTAATGATGGCCTGCCTCCAGCACCTGCTCGACATAATTGTCAGCCGAACGGAATTTGATCAGCTTCATCTGTTCCGGCAGGTATACATATCTTCCTCCGGCGTTTTGTGTGTAGACCGGTGCAATCATAATGCTCTCTCCGACGAATAACTGATCCTCCACCTGTACGGCCGTTGAATCGTTCGGATAGAGAAATGAAAGCGGCTGAAACATCATCTCATCATTTAATGCAGCCTTCATATACTCGCTGTATAAATAGGGAATCAGCGCATAGCGCAGGCCGATAATATCCTTAAATATCTCCGGATGGTCAAACGCATACGACTCCTGATATCTCGTCCCCTTTGCGGAATGATTGCGCATAAGAGGCGTGAAAATACCAAGCTGTGTCCAGCGAATTACCAGATCCTCTGTTGTGTCACTCGAAAATCCTCCTATATCTGCGCCTGTATAAAGGAACCCACACATATTCAGAGACGGCAGCATTTTCAGATTCAGCAGAATATGAGACCACCATGACATATTGTCCCCCATCCAGATGCCCCCATAGCGATGCATCCCGATATAGGAGGAGCGGGAAAACAGCAGAATTCTTTTGTCCGGCACCAATTCCTCAAATGCCTCACCTGCTGCCCTCGTCATTTGAAAACCGTAAATATTATGTACCTCTTTATGCGGCACCTTTTTGCCGTTAACCTCATGAAAGAATCGGTCATAGTCTCCGATATTGTTATTAATATCGCCGACTAACGATTGAAATTCCTGAAAGGTCTGAATATCGAGATTTTTTCCTTTATATTCTTCAATCTCATCAAATACTTCCCGCAAATGCTCCTCTGAGTAAAAGATTGCAGGCTCATTCATATCATTCCAAAAACCCTCAATTCCCTGATCAAGCAAAAATTGATAGCTGCGGCCGAACCATCTTCTTGTTTCAGGCTTCAGCATATCGGGAAAATGAACCCGCCCCGGCCATACTCCAGCCACAAAATCATTCCCTTTTGCATCCTTGCAAAAATAATTGTTGGCAGCGCCTTCCTCATAAGTTTTGTAGCCTTCTTCAATTTTTACGCCCGCATCGATGATCGGCACGAGACGGATTCCCATACCGCGCAGCTTTTTCACAAAGTCCGCAAAATCAGGAAATGCTTCCTCATTAATCGTAAAATCCTTATAGCGCTCCATATAGTCAATATCCAGATAAATCATATCGAGCGGTATTTCCTGCTTCCTGTACTGCTTCGCAACTGCAAGCACTTCTTCAGCCGTTTCATAGCTCCAACGGCTCTGTCCGAAGCCAAATGCCCATTTCGGAGGAATATAGCTTCTGCCGATCAGCTTTCGAAACTGCTTGACGATATCCGGCACGGATTCTCCCGTAATATAATAGAAATCCAAATTTTTATCCGGCACGGTAATTTCCAACCGGTCCAAATGCGTATAGCCGATATCGAACGTCATCATTCCGGCATAGTCAATAAATAGTCCAAACGGCTTTTTCCCCGTAACAACGAGAAAATTGTGCACCCCATACAGTGATTGCTTTTCCTCCGAATGCAGCGCATCATCCATACTGCAGCTCTTGTATTTCCAGCCCCGTTTATTAATTCCGCGGATCTGCTCACCAAGTCCATAAACAATCGTATCCTTTTGCAGCTCACAGCAATACAGCACATCTCCTTGTTCCTGTAAAAATTCCGGCAAAGCCGACTCTACCGGAAGCTCCTGTAAAATTGCTCCCGTCTGTATCGGCTTCCCTAATCTGTATTTTGTTATCATCCTCTTCTCCTCACATTCTGTTTTTAAAATACCGGCGCCCTGATACGTACGCCGTTTTCCTTATTTTATAAGCCAAAGTATACTTATAATCCATTCTTTGTACATGCAA
Source organism: Bacillota bacterium (assembly GCA_023402845.1). Taxonomy (GTDB): domain Bacteria; phylum Bacillota; class Clostridia; order Lachnospirales; family Lachnospiraceae; genus JAEYFP01. Next base: position 18,714 of record JAEYFP010000038.1, on the reverse strand, counting down.
TTTGGATATAAAATTTGTATAATAGCGACTTGTACCCAATGCTTCATCATGCTATACTATACAAAAGCAAAAGGCAGGAGGCATTTTTATGTTCAGTGTCAGGGCGGAGCTACTGCCGGAAATCTCATATTTTAATGAAATTATATTTGTTGATGACTGGATTCACTTTGAGCGGACTCCGGACACACCGATTCTTTATGTGATTAAAAGCGGGGCAATGTATATCGAGGAAGATCATGTGTACTACGAGCTGAAGGCAGGCGATATGCTACTGCTTGAAGCCGGACTCCATCACATCGGCTTTGATAAAAGTCCCTGCGACTATTACTATGTGCATTTTTCCGGTATCGACTTAAAAAAAGCAGATACAGGCACCGTTTCACGTAAGGATTATCTTTACCTGCCCAAGCATTTTTCAATTAATGACGGGCAGGCCTTAATACGAATTTTCACGCTGTTCAACGAGGGAATCCGGATTTATGAATACGACATGGAGCAATACCGGCTTCTAACCGCCTGTAAACTCCTTGAAATTCTTGTGGAGATTTCAAATGTATTCACCCGTTCCGTTCTCGGAGAATCGATTTTTGGCATCAGCACCAACGCAAACAAAAAAATGCAGCTTCTCCTAAGCTACCTGCATTCCTCCTATCACAAAAAGATCACAGGAGGATCCATTGAAGAAGCACTCGAAACAAATTTTGACTATCTCAATCGGGTATTCAAAAAGTGTATGGGTACCACCATTTTCCAATACTTAAATACGCTGCGGATCAATCGCGCCAAGGAGCTTTTGGTAGCTACCGATATGAAATCCTACGAAATCGCGGCGCTCGTGGGTTTTAAAGACGAGTATTATTTCAGTAAAATTTTCAAAAAAATAACAGGCTTCTCACCTTCCGCCTACGCCAAGCTTTAAAAGGCGTTATATAACCTCCGTCATCACATCCCCTTCGGAGATCGTCCCTCCGTGCAGGACTCGCGCAAATACTCCCTCACGAGGCATAATACAGTCACCCATGATTTTGTATATCTCACAGCCGCTATGGCATTCCTTTCCGATTTGTGTCAGCTCCAGCAGGACATCTTTACATTTAAGTCTTGCCCCGACCGGCATATTCTTGAAATCAAAACCCTCCACTACCAGATTTTCACCAAAAGAACCCTCCTTAACCGGCGCTCCCTTTTCTTTGAATTCCTCTATTTTTTCATAGGACAAAAGGCTTACCTGCCTGTGCCAATCCCCCGCATGAGCATCATTCTCCAATCCATAATTTTCAATCAAACGGCAGGTTGTTATATTCTTTTTAACAGTTCCTCTTTTTTCGCTGATACAGACCGCACGTACTGTTCCCATATCGTTCCTCCTGTTATTCCCTTGCGCAGTTGTGCGCTTCTCCGATCAGCACTTCCAATCCATGCTTTAATTCCGGTAAAATATATTCCAGGCATTCCCGGACGGCCTTCGGACTTCCCGGCAGATTGATAATCAATGTCCCGTTTCGGATACCGGCGGTTCCCCTGCTTAGCATTGCACGCTTCGTAAGCTGCATGCTGTAGGCACGCATTGCCTCCGGAATTCCCGGCACTTCCTTTTCTATGACGGCTTTTGTGGCCTCAGGCATCCGGTCCCGCCCCGAAAAACCGGTTCCTCCGGTCGTAATGAGTAAGTCCGCTTGTCTGCTGTCGCAGATCTCCCTCAGCTTCTCAGACAACAACTCCTGCTCGTCCGACAGCAATATCTGTTCCATAATCTCATAACCGCTCCGCTCTAAAATCTCCCGGATCACAGGGCCGCTCAAATCCTCCCTTGTCCCCTGATAGCCGGAATCGCTGGATATGATAATAGATGCCCTCATTTTTTTTTCCTCATTTCTTTATCCTCCGATTTCCGACATGCATCGGTTTTCCCCATTCAAAATTTCCTGTTCTGAAAACGCATGCTCCGATGGCTTATTCCATACTGTCCGCATAACAGCCTGCCTGATTTCCTCATTTGTTTTTCCATTCCTCAACAATTCCCGCAAATCTATGCCGCTTTCATATTGCAGACAAGTTTTCAGATAACCGTCCGCAGTCAGGCGAATGCGGTTGCATCCGCTGCAGAATTTATGTGAAAGCGCGCTGATAAATCCAACTTTTCCCTGAAAGCCTTCTAACGCATAATAAACAGCAGGGCCTACTCCATATTTTTCATGAAGCAATGTCAACGGTCCGTAGGCTTCTTCTATAAGTCTTTTTGCCTCCGCCTCCTGCAATGGCCATTGTTCCCTTTCCAAAAATTCTTTGCCAAGCCCAACCGGCATCAGCTCAATAAAACGCACAGCCAGCTTCCGCGATTTCGCAAATCCGGCGATTTTTACAATTTCCTTTTTGTTTTGTCCGGTCAGGACACAGTTCAGTTTGATAGAAACCGGCCTTTTTCTCAAGTCGTTTTCTTCAATCAACAGCAGCAGTCCATTATATACGCTGTCAAATGTATTGGCACCTGACAGTGCTTCATAAACCACTCTGTCCATTGCATCAAGACTGACATTGATCCCATCAAAACAGTTCAGAATCTGAGGCACCGTTTCCGGCAGAAGAAACGTCCCATTTGTCGTGACCGTCAGCTTTTCCATTCCCGGAATATCTTTGATTCGACCAGCCAGCTTCATAAAATCTTTTCTGATAAACGGCTCGCCGCCCGTCAGCTTCACAAACCGGATGCCTATCCCTGCAAACATGCGTACAAGCCGTTCTATCTCCTCGAAGCTCAAAAGATCCTCATGTGCGCAAAGCCGCACACCCTCTTTGGGAATGCAGTAGCCGCACCGCAGGTTACAGCGGTCCGTCACCGAAATTCTAATATAGTCTATTTCCCTGCCCCTTGCGTCAAGCATAGAACTCTCCACTCTTTCCGCCCGTCTTTTTAATAAGGCGGATGTCCGAAATTATCATTCGCTTATCGATCGCCTTACACATATCATAAACCGTCAGCAATGCCACAGATACTCCTGTCAAAGCCTCCATCTCAACGCCGGTCTTTCCCTCTATCTTTACCGTACACGATGCGGTAACCGTGTTTTCATTTTCATCACAAATAAACTCGATGCCGCACCGATCAATCGAAAGCGGGTGGCACATAGGGATCAAGGCACTCGTTTGCTTAACAGCCATCATGCCGGCAACCCTTGCGACACCGAGCACGTCTCCTTTATTAGAACCGCCGCCCCTGATTGCCTCCATTACCTCCCTGCTTACAAAAATCTTTCCGGATGCCAAAGCCTCCCTTTCAGTGATCTTCTTTTCAGAGACATCAACCATAATTGCATTTCCATCTTTATTAAAATGTGTTAATTTATTTTTCGTATTCATTTCTGCCTCCTGTCTTTGTTAAATCTTTAACTCCCCATTGTAAGGAATACATATTTTTCAGGAAATCACAAATACTATTTTCAGTATCCTACTAAAACTATTTGGAGGTAATGATATGAAATCAACCGATGATTATACGGCTTCTCTCGCAATGAACGCGCTCGATGACATTCCGGCTGCAAAGAGCGACGCTTCCGATATTATCGGACTTGTAAAAGAAAGCGGCCGCGTTACCGGCTACCAGCTTTCCGATGGAAAAATCGTAGATAAGGAAACCGGCGTTCATCTCGCCAAAAGCGGAGAAATTAAAGGAGTCGGTATTGCGCACAGGAACGGTTCCGAGTATTTAAAATCCCTGCCGGACGGAAGCGAGGACAACAACCTGAGCCATCTGCCGACGGTTTCTTCCAAGGCGGTACCTTAAGCTAAATTATATTGCTTCATTAAAAATAGGAAGAAACTCATTTATTTCGTTTGGCGGCTTCTTCATATATTTTATCTCTTTCCTACAATGTCTGTCAAATAATAGATCAGAACAAAAGTGTGCTTCTCCCACTATCGCGATCATTTGCTCCGACAGCACAGCTTTTGTTCCGCGCGCGTAGCTGCGCATAAAATTTTATTATATAGGAATTTCGGAGTAATTTCCTATATAATGAAAAAATTCAAGCGAAGAAAATGAAGTTTCCTTACATTTTCTTCGCTTAAATTCAACAAATAGGTTTCTCTTTAACCTTTAAGGTTTCCGGCTATCTCAGCACCTGCTGCCCGCTTGCCGTATAAATCTCATACCATTCATGGTGTTCCAGCTTAACTTCAAGTGCTCTGATTGCAAGCTCCAGTCTCTCAAGCTTATTGCTTCCCGAAAGCGGAACAGCTTTTACGGGATGATACAGCAGCCATGCATAAATAATCGTTTCCGGTTTTTCTCCATGTCTTTGAGCAATTTCAGTAATTTTACTCATCGCCCTTCTGCACATTTCATCGCCGTTTGAAAATAGTTTTCCTCCGGCCAGCGGCGACCAGATCATCGGATGAATTTGATTTGCCGCAAGATAATCCATCATGCCACTGTTAAAATGTTCAAAGCAAACAGGATTCCACTCAATTTGATTCGTAACGAGCTCTCCGCCCATTGCTTTATTCAATGCATCAAATTTAAAAGGATCAAAGTTCGATACTCCCGCTTCCTTAATCAGTCCTTCTTTTTTTAAATCCTTCAGGGCTCTCGCTGTTTCCCACGGATCAAAGCAGGGATCCTCGCGATGGATCAAATACAAATCCAGGTAATCCGTGTGAAGACGTTTCAAGCTTTCTTTACAGGAGCTCAAAATTCTGTCATAGCTTGTATCGTAATATCCAAATGCTTCTCCATTAATTGATTCTTTAAATATTCCTGTTTTAGAAACGAGCTTGATTTTGCTTCTGATTGCAGGTTCTTTGGAAAAAGCCTCACCCATCAGGCTTTCACAGCGCGTGTCTGAATAAATTTCTGCCGTATCAAAAGTTGTGACACCCTTTTCGATACATGCATTCATAAAATCAATCAGCTCATCCGTTGTGAGCTTCCAGTCTTCCAGTCTCCAAAAGCCCTGCACAATCGCCGACACATCTAATTTTTCACATAAACTTACATTTCTCATCTTTTTAGTCCTTCCTTATTTCCTTTTATGCATTTTTTCTCATATCAAGCGCTACCGCACTGCATATGATAATACCCTTTATAATCAGCTGCCAGTTGGAGTTTACGCCGATAAATGCCAGACCATAACTGATAAAGGTAAAAATAATGACTCCGATTGCGGCACCAGACACCTTTCCTATGCCGCCGCTAAGGGATACGCCGCCAACCACGCAAGAGGAAATCGCATCAAATTCATATGCATTTCCATAAGAGCTGTTCGCACCACCCGTTCTTGCCACCTCCATAATACCGGCCAAGCCTACCAAGCAGCTTTCAATAATGAATACGGACATAATGACCTTATGTACGTTTACACCTGATACCTTGGCTGCCTCCGGATTTCCGCCGACAATGTAAATGTTCTTTCCGAATACTGTTTTATTTAATACAAACCAAACGATAATCACTGCAATCACTGCGATTACAACCAAAAGACTAATCTGCCCGAACAGCTTATAGCTGCTCAAAAACCTCAGATCCTCACGGATTCCTCCTATCGGCTGTGAATTGTTTGGTTTTTTTGCAAAATAAAGACAATTGATACCGTAAACAATTGTGGACATACCGAAGGTCGCAATAAACGGAGCCATTTTTAACTTTGAAACCATAAAACCATTTGCAAATCCAATCACCGCTACAACCGCAATAGTAATCAAAATGGGTATCACAATGGGAATTTCAGGAAGGTTAGGCCAAAATTTGTTTGAATAATCGGCCATCTGGGACATGGATGCCACAAGCACCGCCGCCAAGCCTACCTGTCTGCCGCCGGCAAGATCTGTTCCTCCAATCAGCAGCGGAAACATCAGGCCGAGTGCGCAGATCATTTTTACCGCAGATTGTGTAATAATATCTGTAAATACACGCCACTGTAAAAAAGACGGCTCTATTATAATAATACCGATAATCATAAACAGCAAGACAATTACAAGTGCCTTATCAATTAAAATTTTCTTTATTTTGGCAAGCTTACTGCCTTCAATCTTCATATTCATCTAGGAAACTTCCTCCTTTGCCTTATTAGAAAATTTTGTAGCATAGCGCATTACTTCTACCTGTGTTGCCTCGTCCTTAGCCAATATTCCGGCCAGCTTCCCTTCACACATAATCAGGATCTTGTCTGACATCCCAAGCAGTTCCGGCATTTCTGATGATACCATGATAATGCTCTTTCCGTTCTTAGCCAAATTTCTTATAATTTTATAGATTTCATATTTGGCTCCTACATCAACGCCTCGTGTAGGCTCGTCTAAAATCAAAACATCGCAATCTGACAGCAGCCATCTTCCGACTAATACCTTTTGCTGGTTGCCGCCGGAAAGATTTTTAATCAATGTCTCCGTGCTTGCCATTCTGACGTCCAATTCCTTACAGACTGCATCCACATCTTTTTTCATTTTCTTTTTGTTTATATATCCGATCAAATTATCGGAAAGCTTTTTATATGCGACAACAAGTACATTATCCCATACAGAAAGCATTGGTATAATTCCGGTTGCACGACGCTCTTCGGTAAGCAATGCAAATTTGTTTTTGATTGCATCCTGAGAGGATCGATTGGAAATGATCTTTCCATTCATTGTCAGCGTTCCGCTTTTTATTTTTCTCAGTCCGAATATTGCTTCCACCAGTTCTGTTCTCTGCGCACCTACAAGACCTCCGATTCCTAACACTTCCCCTTTATGAAGCTCAAAGCTGATATGCTCAAAGGAATGCTCCTCTGCACTTGTATAATCTTCTACCCGAAGGATTACTTCATCGCGTACGGTATCCTCTGACGGCGGAAACCGCTCTTCCATATTACGGCCGACCATTTGGTGAATCAGCTCATCTATTGTTATATTCTCGATGTTCCAATTTCCCACATACTGTCCGTCACGCATCACCGTGATTTCATCCGCCACTTCAAAAATTTCTTCTAATTTATGCGATATATAAATAATAGATCTTCCTTCATTCTTTAGGCGCGTAATAATTTTAAACAAATGCTTTGTCTCTGCTACAGTCAGGGAAGAGGTTGGCTCATCCATAATAATTACCTTTGCATCATAGGAAACTGCCTTTGCAATTTCAATTGCCTGCAGCTGCGAAACGGAAAGATCCTTCGCAAGCGTATTTGCAGAGATATTAAATTCCAAATCTGTAAGCAGCTGCTCTGTCCTTATTTTCATATTCTCTTCATCTACTACAATTCCTTTTTTATCGAATCTGCCGACCCAAATATTATCAATTACATTCCTATAAGGAATGGGGTTTAATTCCTGATGTATCATAGAGATTCCAAGCTGCAGTGCTGTATTCGGATCGGTGACCTGTACCTCTTTTCCGTCCAGTTCAATGTTTCCTTCTTCAGGATGGTAAAGGCCAAACAGGCATTTCATCAATGTAGATTTCCCCGCGCCGTTTTCACCGATCAATGCAAGTACAGAGCCTGTCTTCACATTCAGTTGAACTCTGTCCAGAGCCTTTACGCCCGGAAAAGATTTAGACATATTACTGATTTTTAATCTGTAATTTTCCAATGAAATACTTCTCCTTCCTAATTTTCAAGAGGGTGATCAAATATGTCCCTATTTGACACCCTCTTGAATCATACTCTCAACTACCCTGTGTTTATTTCATACATTGCCTACTGTGAAACAGAAGTCATAAGCTCCAGTGTTGCATCCAGATTGCTTTCATCTACGATTACGTATGGTACCCATACATATTTTCCTTCAACTGTACAATCTACACCAACAACATCCTTTGTGATTTCTTTGCCTTCCTTTACTGCCTTGATTACATTGATAATTGCATCTGACTGATTCTGACGATCATTCAGTACCGTACCTAACAGAGAGCCGGCCTTCATTGCCTCCAGTGCGTCGATGTTGGCATCAATTCCTACAATCGGAACAAATTTTTCCTTGTCACCGGTATTATAGCCATTGTTAATACATGCCTGAACAGCACCCATTGCCATATTATCATTGTTGCAAAGCACACCTTCAATTCCGTCGATTCCATAAGCGGTAATCCATGCATTCATTTTGTCAAGTGCCTGTGCCTGATCCCAGTTTGCAGTATCCATAGCCAATATTTCATAATCAATGCCCTGTGCCTTTAATGTTTCTTCATATGCCTGTGTACGGAGGACAACGTCCTGCTGTCCGATTTCACCCTGAAGAACGACAAGCTGCAGCACACCGTCTCCGTTTTTATCGGCAATTTCCGTATTTGCATTCCAGTAGTTGATCAGTGCCTGCGCACACATCTCACCGGATTCTTTTGCCTGTGCACCTACATAGAATATATTGTCATAGGTCTGCATCGTTGTTTCCATCGGTTCCATATTAAAGAATACTGCAGGAACTCCTTCTTCATTACATTTCTGTGCCATAGTTTCCGTACTCTCCCTGTCGGGAGCACAGATTGCTACAACATCGGTTCCCTTTGTAAGTGCAGCTTCTAACTTGCTGATTGCTGTTGAAACATCATTTGCGGCATCCTGCATATCAAGTGCGATGCCCCCCAGTTTCTCCTGTTCATTCTGCATAATAATTCTGAATCCACTCTGAAACTGGTCATCAAATGCTCTCCAGATCACAGTCGCATTTACATCGGCTGCTGTATCCTCTGCCGTGGCTTCCTCTGCATCGGCGGCTTCTTCAGCCGGTGCCTCTGTTGTTTCCTCTGCTTTTGGTTCCTGTACTTCTTCTGTCGTGCCAGCTGCCCCGCATGCCGTTAAAGACATTACCATTGCCGTTACCAATGCAATACCCAATAATCGCTTTTTCATAGTAACAAATCCTCCATTCATCACATTTATCATGCCGTTAATAGTTTTCCCCATTAGTTGTTTTCAAATCTGAAATCTTTCATTTTACCTTTGATAAATTCCTTTGCCGTATCTTTAGAATTGATAAACATTTTTGTATTATACTTAAAATCCGGCTGCTTTTTCAAATTTTCAAAAGAGTCTGCTACTGCAGTCAATACGTCGGTAGCAACATTTATTTTTCTGATACCGCAGCGAATGGATTCCTGTACCTGATCAATCGGTGTTCCCGATCCGCCGTGCAGTACAAGAGGAACATCTACAACCTCTTTAATCGCCTTCAGTCTTTCGATATTCAGCTTGGGTGCCGCTACATAATGACCGTGCTGTGTGCCGATACTCACTGCCAGGCAGTCAACACCTGTCCTTTCCACAAACTCCTTTGCCTCCTGCGGATCGGTTTGTGCAGCTTCCGGCCCTTTTACAATCAGATCGCCTTCTTCTCCAACCAGCTTTCCAAGCTCACCTTCAACAGTAATTCCATGAGCATGTGCGTAATCTACTACTTTCTTTGTAATGGCGACATTCTCTTCAAACGGAAGTGACGAACCGTCGATCATAACAGAAGAATATCCTGCCTGAATCGCCTCCACACACTCCTCATACGTACGGCAATGATCCAAATGCAGTGCGATCGGCACCTTTGCATTTGCCGCAGCCCTCCTTACGGTTTCCACCGTTCCTTCAAAGCCTCCCATAAGGTCACAGCAATCTGTTCCCGTAATAAAGATCACCGGGCAATTCAACTCAGATCCTGCTTCAATAGCTGCCAATGCTGTTTCATAAGAAACTGTGACATAGGCACCATATGCAACCTGCTGTTCCTCGGCCAATTTCAAGATTTCTTTCATTGGTGCGAATTTCATACTTTTTCATCCTTTCCTTTTTATTTATTTATTTGATCAGATTCTTTACAAATCTGAAAAAACCGCAATGCTTCTTCAAAATCGGGGATTCCCGCCGTTCCGCCTACAGCTCCGATATTTCTTGCTGCAACGGAGGTCGCAAAGCCGGCGCTAGTAAAGCAGTCCCAGCCATGTGAAATTCCGCAGAGCAGGCCCGCAATAAAGGAATCTCCCGCTCCCGTCGTATCTACCACCGGCATACCCTTTGGGCATGCAATATATCTGTTCTCATTAAAATCCGTTACAAAACAGCCCTGATCCCCCAGTTTAATTCCAAAGACGCTCATTGAAAAAGCTCTAAAACATTCCGCTATCTCTTCCGGGTTTTTCTTTCCGGTTATTTTTTCAGCCTCTTCCCTGCTCGGAAAGAAAATATCCGTTTCTAAAAATGCATCCGAAAGATACTCCATCCAATTTCTTTCTGCATCCTCACTGTTGATTGCCGCATCCATAGCTGTTGTCTTTCCATATTGATGGGCACGTGCAAACAGGTTCTTTATTCCGCCTGCATCCATACGTTTCATTGCCATCGCTGAACCAAAATAGATAATATCGGCCTCCATGATTGCATCATCAGGTACATCATCGGCAGAAAGCTTTTCAAATATTGATTTTTCAGACAAAAAATGCCGTTCTCCGCCTTCGTCAATCAACGCATAAGAGGAGGCTGTCGCACACTCTTCATCATAAATAACTCTCGAGGCATTCATTCCGTATGCCGCACATTGCTCTAATAAATACCTTCCGTTTGCATCATCCGCAATACGGCCAATGATCGAAACAGGGATTCCAAGCTTGGCAAGCCCTCCGGCTACATTCAATGCATCGCCGCCGCAGCTTACTGCCGGCCTTTGAATGCTCACGCTGTCCAGCTCCAAAATATTAGAAGGAACTGTTGACAGGAGCGTGTCACATACCATCATTCCAACACTTAGAATCTTCATTTCCCCATTCTCCTTTTTACGTATATTCCTTTGTTCGTACGTTTGTATGTCATAATATTTACACATAATATTCGAATTGTCAATGCTGTTTTTTCTTTTTGTTAAATTTACACATGTTAATGATAATATTTATATCTTTTTAGATTCATTTTTTATCTATTATTACTATTTTATTAATTGTTGTTGCTTTTTACATTTTTTTGCTATATTATTATAATATGTTTTGTAATATTGTACGTACATTCGTATTATTAAATAAATATTTTAAGGGGGCTACTATGCATTTATTTAAACAAAAGCTGGATAAAAGCACACCCATCCCGCTTTATTTTCAATTAAAAAGCATTTTACTGGATGATATTAAGGATGGCAGGTTTAAGGTCGGCGATCCTATTCCTACGGAAAATGAGCTTGTCGATTTTTATCACATCAGCCGTTCCACTGTACGCCAGGCAATTTCTGATCTGGTGCAGGAAGGTTGGCTGACCAGAAAGGCCAGCAAGGGAACCTTTGTAACTCAGCCCGAACGAACCTCCAGTTATATCCGTTCTTTTGAACCTTTTTATCAGCAGATAACAAAGCTTGGAAAAAAACCACATACAGAGCTCATCGATTTAAATGTCATTACTCCGGAGAAAGAAATTTCAGAACGGCTGAAGCTGGAACCCGGACAGAAAGTAATTTCTCTTTTCAGAAGGCGTTATGCCGATGATATTCCCATGGTGACTTTTCAAAACTATATTCCTTATGATCTTTGTTCCTTTATACTGAGTTATGATTTTAAGCTGCATTCCCTGTATGAAATACTGATTAAGAATCCGGAAACTCAAATTGCCAATACAAAAACGATTGTTTCAGCTATGAATGCATCTTCCGAGGATATTAAACTATTGAATGTTAAGGTCAATACGCCGATGCTGTATTTTAATAATATTTCAACAACAGCAAAAGGAACTGTAATTGACTATGCATTTGCCCACTATCGGGGTGATCTCAATAAATTTGAATTTGAGGCAAGTCCCAAGTAACCAGATCAATTCCTCGCCAAATGGTATCGCACTGTTACTCAAATAATAGTTTTACCATTCTTTTATTTTAAATACATTAGAAAAAGCACAGTGTTTATTTTTAAAATAAACACTGTGCTTTTCATATTATTCAATTATACAAGGGGTAAATGATCATTCTTCACAGTTATCATTTGATGCGCAATCATTACTATTAATCAGGAATAGATTTTACTGCTGATCCGTTTCGCGCCTTCCTTGATTCCTATATTCCTTCGGCGTAAGCGACACATACTTTTTAAATTGCATGGAGAAATATTTATAATCGCTGTAGCCTATCATTTCGGCTATCTGATACACCTTATAGCTTGCAATAAAAGAATTCCACATGGCTTCGATTGGCCAGTCATTTCTTCCTTTTCCTCTGATTTTATAAAGCTTTCTGATTAACTCGGCATCATCCATCGTTTTAAGAACAATTTGTAATCTTTCTAAATCTCCTAAATTTTCCCTTATTTTATGCGCACTCTCAACATCGAAATTAATTCATATAAAATTTCCCTTGGTTTTTTACGAAAAAAATGATAATATAATTACATAATATTATATTACAATTAGGAGCCACATTATATGATTAATCTAAATTTCTCATCAATTAAAGGTCAGTCCATTATTTATTCTAAATATACATTTTCTAAACAAGAGGAGCGGTTATATATTACGCCTGCTAAGAATTCTATTGCCAGGCAAATAGATCCTCTGGAAAATATTGACGCTCTTATTATGGACATCATCTCCGTTGCACAAGCTATTGTTTCCTGTAATAACTATATGTACTTCTTATCCAAAGGTACGGAGACTTCTATCATTTATGAAAATTTTTTTTGGAAGCAAGAAGACTATTTTCTTGTAAATGATACAGACGAAACAAAACTTATCCTCAATATATTACAATCATTTGCTGAAAAATATGGGCTTCCGGAATGGGTATTGGAGAAAGATTCCAAGGCAATCCTTCCGCCGGAATACACCATTAATTCGCATAGTATTCAGAACGAAGAGCCCTCTGCTGAGTATTTGAATACTTTCTTACAAGCCAAAACCAGTTTGCACGACAATATAATTTATCCTGTATGCAGCTTTACGCTTTTCTTTTTAGATTTCTTTAATATTTTTACGATCAACCGTACCAGTAAGTTAACGCGTGTAGACTGCTGCTGGTTATATTTTCGTAATGAGCCAGATCAATATCCCGAGCTGGCTGCATGTGCTATAGGGTTGAAGCCCAGTATTATCCTCGCTTTTATCGCCTTCTCAACCGGATATCAAAAGCAAGTACATAAGTGTAAACAATGTGGGAAATATTTTATTACAACCGACACCCGAACAGAGTATTGTTCACCAAAATGCCGGACTTCATATAATACTGCTCAGACAAGAAAGCGGCTGAAACGGCAGAACATTGATATGTAGCGTATCCTTTCAACCGTGGACGCTGACCCATTAATTTTCTGTATGAAAGGATCCTGCCTGGCTTCAATAGCTCCCAAATCTATTCATAAAAAAGCTTTGCAATAAGCGCAATAAAACGACTGGATATCTTCAGATAATCCAGCCATTTTATGATATAACAATAACGATATATTGTATCACGCAGCAGATATTGAAGCTATGATACTACTATGAATAATATACATATACCTCTTGCTTTTTCCGCCTCCTCTCAATTAAATCTTTTTTTATCTTGCAAGCTTTAGTATTTCATAACAATTTTCCGGTGTAGCTTTAACCAGAGAGCCCCATGTATGTCTTCCCATTTGGAGCTGTGCCATTTTTACAAGTGTATTTAATACTTCTTCATTTTCACCATTAATTCCGACTTCTGACAACTTGACAGGCATGTTAATTCTTTTAAAGAATTGTTCCAGGCGATATATACCTTCTTTTGCTACGGATTCCATATTCTGATAATTCATGGAGACCCCAAAAACATTAACCGCAAATTTTGCAAATAATTCCACATTATCTCTATATACATATTTCATCCAGGCCGGTGTAATAACCGATAAGGTTGCGCCATGGGCTGTGTCGTTGTAACTGCTGATTGCCATTCCCACTGCATGAGAGACACAATCCGCTTCTTTTCCAAAACTCAACAAATCGCAATGAGCCAGAGTCGCAGCTAACATCACTTCCCCTCTTGCCGCATAATTATCCGGATGCTCCAGAAGGACAATTGCTGCATTCATTACTGTCTTTAGCAATCCTTCCCCCATTCTATCTACCAACTCTGTGTCCTTCGTTTTGGAAAAATATCGTTCCATTGCATGACTCATCATATCTGTGATTCCACAGAAGGTATGGTATGCCGGCAGTGTATATGTCAATTCAGGATTCAAGACAGCAAATCTCGGACGAATAATATCATCTACCAAGCCTAGCTTAACACCGACCTTCTCATCTGTAATAGTAGCGGTTCCGGAAGATTCACTTCCTGTTGCAGGAAAGGTCACTACAACTCCTGTTGGTAGTGTATCTATTAACGTCTCTTCCCCAGTCCATAGTTTACGAATTTCTCCTTTACACACAGCACCGGCTCCGATGGCTTTTGCTGTATCAATCACACTTCCACCGCCAACAGCAAGAATAAACTTAATATTTTCTTTTTTAACAATTTCCACTCCTGCCAGCACTGGCTGCATTTCCGGATTCGGTTTTACTCCCGTAAAATCCAGGTACATAATACCTTCTTGTAGCAACGATTGCTTGATATCATCTATGATAGGTTTTTCATATGGCTGTCCATAGTACACAATCATAACTCTATCTGCGTACTTCTTTATCTCCTGCCCGACTGTTTTATGTTTTTCCTTTCCAAAGATTAGAACTGTATGATTTTCATATCGATTACTTTCCATCTACTCACTCTCCTGTTTCTAATTATTCCAAATCATTTCCATTGCTTTAGCAATTAATTTAAATTTTTTCATTTTGTTTTCCATATAAGCAGTATTATTTGCATCAGGGAAATATTCCTTTTTAACCTGAACGGGTAAGCTCCCAACCTCTGTATGGTTTTTGTATATTCCGGCCGCTATGCCCGCGCTCAGCGCCGCACCGCGGCATCCCGCTTCACCTACGTCCATAATTTGAACTCTCATATTACTTGCATCCGCAATCATCTGTCCCAGCAGGGAATTAGTAGCGCCTCCACCAGATAGTCTCAGTGTTACAGACTTGTCTGCCGCCTGTTTGGAAACCTCTAAAAACATACTAATTTCCAAAGCAACCCCTTCCAAAATCGCCCTTAGTATCTCCTCCCTGCTGGTCTGGCATTTCATTCCATAAAAACCGGCCTGTGCATTATTATATCCCGGCATCATAAATAATGGTTCTGTAAACGGATGGCAGATAACATCAGATTTTGCTTCATTTTTCTCAGACATAATTTTATTTTCTATAATTTTATATACGTTCACACCTGACCGCTTAGCTTCTTCCATCTCCTCCTTACATAAGGTTTCAGTAAACCATTCCAGCGATGATCCAGTACTTGCGCCATTCATAAGCAAATACATATCCGGTGAAGCACTTAATATGAGTTTCGCATAGTGTGTCATCATATAATGCGGATTCTTTACAAGAAGAAGATTCAACCCCCATGTACCCAGAACCGAAACAATCTGATTCTCCTTATAGCATCCGTTTCCCAGTACCATCATTGCTACATCATGACCACCGGCTGCTACCTTTGTTCCTGCCAATAATCCTGTTTCTTCTGCCGCTTCTTCAGTAACGGTTCCGGCCAGATTCCAAGGCATAAGCAGCTTTGGAAATTTATTCTTTGCATCACCAATACCATATTCGTCAAAAAAATCTATTTCATATTCTAGCTCAGCATTTATAAGGAATCCGTTGCTTGCATCTGTAACTTCATAATTAACTTGATTTGTAAGCTTATACCGAATCCAATCCTTACACTGCAATATATAACGACTCCTTTTATACTCTTCCGGTTCAAATTCTTTTAGCCAATATAAGAGTGCTTGAGGGATTGTTGGATTATCATAGTTCCACAATTTAATAAATTTTTGATGAAGCCCATTCTTCTGCCATTCTTTCGCTGCATATACCACCCTGCTATCCAGGGAAACAATTCCCTCTCTGGTTGGAACACCCTTTTCATCAATCAGAAAAAGGCCTCCCCCTTGTCCGCTTAAGCCAATTGCTTCTATCTGTTCAGGACAGATTCCATGCCCCCATATTCGTCGAATTGCTTTTTTAGTATCCTTCCATATCTGCTCCATATTCTGTTCTGCGAATCCATTCTGCAGACTCTTTACTTTTTCACAGGACTGACTGCTTACCAGAATTTCTTCGCCCCTTATATTGTAAAGTGCCGCTTTTACATTCGTTGTACCACGGTCAATCCCCAATAAAAATTTCTCCATAAATATTCCTCTTTTTATGTAATGCGAAAAAGAAGGGTTTTCTTTTTCGCATTACTCTTTTCCATTTACATTGATTAACACTACACATGAGCAATATCGTTTATATTAATAGATTGGGTATTATAAACCTTAAATAAATGTTCTACCTCCTGCTTTGCCCGTTCACTAATTACACTTAAGACTGCTGGGAGCTGCATCTTATTATTATGCTCTTCAATCGCAACGCGTGCTGCTTCTGTTGTACTTAAAAATAGGCCTGTACAGAAATTTATCTTGCTAATTCCATGATCAGCAGCCGTCTTAAAATCATCATCCGACAGTCCTGAGCCGCCATGCATTACAATCGGAATATCCACCAATCCTCTGATCTTATCCAATAATTCAATATTCAATTTTGGAACGCCTTTGTAGATGCCATGAACGGTTCCGAAAGCAATTGCTAATGCATCAACATCTGTCTCATCAACAAATTTCACTGCTTCATCCGGATTAGTAAATGCATTCACATCTACTTCGTTGCCTTCATTATTATTTCCTTCTCCTCCTGCTACATGTCCAATTTCTGCTTCTACACTTATACCGCAAGGACGAGCTGCTTCTACCACTCTCTTAGTAAGTGCTATGTTTTCTTCAAATGGTAATGAAGACCCATCAATCATCAGTGATGTGAAGCCATATTTAATACCCTGCATACATTCTTCATACGAAGCGGCATGGTCCAAGTGCAGACATACCGGTACTGATGATTGTATAATCCGTAATCTCGCATACTCAAAAAATCTTGGATCCATCTCAGGGACAAGGAAACCTGGAATCATTAAAATCACCGGTTTATTTTCTTTTTCTGCTTCCTGCAATATGGCTTCAAACAGAACATGATTATCCGCTCCAAGTGCAGGTACTGCATATTTTTTTTTTCTCGTTTCTGATAATATTTGTTTTAATGTAACTAACGCCATTGATATATCTCCTTTTCATATTATGGTTATGTGGAATCTAGATACCTGTAAATCAAGGATTTCGACCCATATATATCTATCATTATCTTCTCCGTCACTGCCAGCTGCTATTTGGAGGAAGACAAATTAAGATCCGACACTATTTTGTCAAACATTTGCTTATTTAATTTATATGGAATGACCACAAGAGCTCCTAAAATTCCTCCGACAATTAATACCAACGCATTTGACCAGTACACACCATTAACAACCTGTTGTGTTTGTGCAGGCGCACCCGGAACGTAATTAATCCATGTTAATACAATACCTACTAACCACCCGGATACGCCCTGAGCTAATTTATTAGCAAACGTACAGGCAGAGTAAACTGATCCGGGAGCTCTGACCCCTGTCTTCCATTCCCCATATTCTACTGTATCCGGAATGGCTCCCCACAGTATCGGAAAGCTTAAGGTTAAGCAGAGTCCAAATAGGATTGCAGAGATATACAACATTACTACACTATGTCCGCCAATCAGAAATACCACTCCATCAAGGACATAAGCCGCTCCTCCGATTATCAGCATGTTTTTCTTGCCAAATTTTTCAGTCAATTTAGGAACCATAATGAGAGATATCATTGCCACAAAGAATGCCAAGGAGCCTATAATTCCTGTCAAGTCTTTCCTGTCCATATATACAACACAGTAATAAATATTATATGCAAATTTAAAATTCACCACTGTATTAAAGAAAAACATGGATGCGACCAAACACAATGCCTGTTTATTATGAAAAATTGCCTTGTACATATCTCTCACCTTTATGTTATGTTTTGCAGGCTGTAATCGTTCCTTCGTACCAAAGTAAAGCCAGAATAGAGCAACCGTACTAATGATTGCAAATAATATCGCTGTTTTTTGATACCCGATAGCATCATTGCCGGCACCCAGTAAAAGTACCAGCGGAACTGTTCCGTAGCTTACTGCCAGACTTCCGATATTAGAACCAATATTTCTAAAGGTAGACAAGACTGTCCTTTCATTTATATCATCTGTCATAACATTATTCAGGGTTCCGTATGGTATATTAATAACGGTAAAAAGTATGTCCGTACCAATATATGTGACATATGCCCATATTAGTTTGCCTGTCATCCCAAGATTCGGGCATGAAAACTGAAGCACAAAGAATACTCCTATCGGAATAGCCGCCCACTTAATCCACGGTCTGTATGCTCCGTTTTTTGATGGTTTACGCCGATCTGACAGATATCCCCACATGGGATCATCTATGGCGTCCCAAATATTTGCGACTAAAAACATTGTCCCGACAGCCATCGCTGACAAACCATATACTTCTGTATAAAAGAACATGGCATAGCTGGCTATAAATGTTGCAAGGAGGTTAGCAGATACATCCCCCATAGAATATGCAATTTTTTCTCGCAATTTTATTTTTTCATTTTTCATACCATTATTTCCTCGTATAATATTTTTTAGATACATAAATGTACCTTGATCACTTAATAAATTTAGTTCAATAGGCTTAGTTAAACCCATGATATAATTGTCCTAGTGTCAATCAGGTAATAGTTCTTTTTTCTCC
>JAEYFP010000035.1 GCA_023402845.1 Bacillota bacterium | reverse complement strand
CCTCGGGTTCTGTAGTATGCCAGCGACCTACAAGAGGAGTTTAATAAAAAAATTAAGAGAGCGGAAGTCCTTGGGGCGTTTCATGACCCCATTGGTGCCTTTCGCAGAAAGGCGGATTATAAATATGAAATACTTTATTACGGGCGGAGCCGGATTTATCGGTTCCAATATGGCGGACAGGCTTTTGAGCGAGCCGGAAAACGAGGTTGTCGTGTATGATAATTTTTCGACCGGGCGCAGAGAATTTTTAGAGGATGCCCTGAAAAATCCTAGATTTAAGTTGGTGGAAGGCGATAATCTGGATGAAGGGGCACTGAAGGAGGCGATGGCCGGCTGCGAATTTGTATTTCATTTTGCTGCAAATGCGGATGTGAGGATGGGTTGCGAGCATCCCCGGAAGGATTTGGAGCAGAACACGATTGCGACGTACAACGTACTGGAAGCAATGCGCGCAAATGGAATCCGCAGGATCGGTTTTTCCTCAACAGGCTCCGTCTACGGCGAAGCTGAGGTCATTCCGACGCCGGAGGACGCGCCGTTTCCTATTCAAACCTCTCTTTACGGTGCTTCTAAGCTTGCCTGTGAGGGTCTGCTTGCCGCCTATGCCGAAGGTTTTGATTTTCAGGTGTTTATTTTCCGGTTTGTATCGATTCTCGGTGAGCGTTATACGCATGGACATGTGTTTGATTTTTGCAAAAAGCTTTCTGATGATCCTACGACTCTTCATGTGCTCGGCAACGGAAAACAGAGAAAGTCTTATTTATATGTAAAGGATTGTATGGAAGGAATTTTGACCGTTATCAGAAACGCACAGGAAAAGGTCAATATTTTTAATCTCGGTACGGATGAATATTGTGAGGTCAATAATTCTATCGGTTGGATTTCCGAAAGGCTCGGCGTAACTCCAAATCTTACCTATGCGGGTGGAGAGAGGGGCTGGATTGGCGATAATCCGTTTATCTATCTGGATACAAAAAAAGTCCGTTCTCTCGGCTGGACGCCGAAGGCCTCAATCAGAGAGGGAATTGTCAGGACCGTGGAATATTTACAGGCAAATCCATGGGTATTTGAAGCGAGATAACGAAGCGTCTCAGGTAACGTTTCATTACGATTCGGGAGGAACAGAAAATGATTATTGCGCGTAGTCCGCTTAGAATAACGTTAGGTGGCGGCGGCACGGATTTGCCGTCCTATTATCAGGAGCGTGAAGGATTTTTAATTTCGGCGGCGATTGATAAGTATGTCTATATTACACTTCACCAGACATTTGAGGAGACAATTCTTCTAAAATATTCCAAATTTGAGCATGTGCAGGAAATTGATGAAATACAGCATCCGATCATCAGGGAGGCGTTAAAGATGCTGAAATGGGATTGCCGTTCGATTGAGATCTGCTCAATGGCAGACATTCCCGCAGGAACGGGACTCGGCTCATCCAGCAGCTTTACTACGGCACTGCTGCGTGCGCTGCACACGATGCAGGGTAATATCGTGAGTACGCGGACGCTTGCGGAGGAGGCCTGTGAGATTGAGATGAACCGGCTGCGGGAACCGATTGGAAAGCAGGATCAGTATATTGCGGCATATGGCGGTCTGACATGCATGAATTTTCATAAGGACGGCTATGTATGGGTGGATCGCCTGAGAATTTCGCAGGAAACACTTTATAATCTTGAAGACAATCTTATTTTATTTTTTACGGGTTTTTCCCGTTCTGCCGGCAGCATTTTAAAGGAACAGGACGACAAGAGCAAGGGAAAAGACAACGATATGATTAAGAATCTTGATTTTGTCAAAGACTTAGGATATCAGAGCAAGGCGGCCTTTGAACGGGGAGATTTGAATATGTTTGCCGATATCATGAATACGCACTGGGAATATAAGAAAAGGCGTTCCGGCGGCATGAGCAATCCTCAGATCGACGAGTGGTATGAGCTTGCGATGAAGAACGGCGCACTGGGAGGTAAAATGATCGGTGCGGGCGGCGGCGGTTTCTTAATGTTTTATGCCAGTGACAAGGCCAGACTTCGTCATGCGATGGCACAGACCGGCATGACAGAAGTTCGTTTCCGGTTTGAGATGGAAGGATCCAAGGTTTTATGAGAACACTGAATGAAGTGCAGGTTGTTGTTCTGATGGGCGGACTGGGTACCAGGCTGAAGGAATTCACGCAGGAATGCCCAAAGTCGCTTGTGGATGTTGAGGGAAAGCCATTTTTTGACTACCAATTAAATCTAATGAAGAAATGGGGCTTTCGTGAGTTTGTATTTTTAATCGGCTACCGTGCCGAAATGATAGAGCAATATTATGGGAATGGGAAAAAGGACGGTATTTCCATAGAGTATTGCTATGACGGGGAGAAGCTGCTCGGAACGGGCGGTGCGGTTCGCAGGGCGCTTCCATACCTGAAGGAGGATTTCCTTCTGATGTATGGCGACTCCTTTATGGACATTAATTATGAGGAAACGGTTTATCGGTATTTTAGAGGGAAAACGCAGGGAAAACACGCACTGATGACTGTCCTGAAAAACAATAATCTGTTTGACAGGAGCAATGTTGTCGTGAGGGATGGTGAGCTTTTGCTGTATGATAAGCATCATCCCGTTCCTGAAATGGATTATATTGATTTTGGCGTCTGTATGTACGAGCGTGCTTTATTCGAAGATTATGCAGAGGATCAACCTTTTGATGTGGCAGAAATCCAGAACCGCTTATCACTTGCGGGGGAGATGGCAGCACATATCGTGACGAAGCGTTTTTATGAGATCGGGAGTCCGGCTTCCCTTGAGGAATTTCGGGCGTATGCCAAGCATCGTTTTATGGAGCGGCATCCGGCCGTATTTCTTGACAGAGATGGTGTGCTGAATGAAATTGTGTTCAATGAAGATACTGAGCAGCTTGATTCCCCGATGAATGTCGGACAGTTTCAGCTTCTTAAGGGCGTGCCTGAAGCCCTGCGGCTTTTTAGGGAGAAGGGCTATTATCTGTTTATTGTGACGAACCAGCCTGCGGCGGCGAAGGGAAAGACATCTCTTGCAAATCTGTATGATATCAATACTTACTTTGCGGAACAGATGAAGGCAGCCGGCGCTGAGCTTGACGATATTTATATGTGCCCGCACTATGCAAAACAGCTTCCGATGACGAAGGAAGACTTTTTAATACAGTCCTGCAGTTGCCGCAAGCCAAACCCCGGCCTGCTGCTTAAGGCAAAGGAATGCTACAGCATTGACTGGGAACACTCTTATATGATAGGGGATTCCTACACCGATATTGAGGCGGGAAAAAAAGCCGGCGTGAAGACGATTTTTTTAGGCGATCTGAAATGCGATGTCTGCAAGCGCCTGCGCGGTAATCTCCCCGATTATATTGTACCTGACGTTTACACAGCGGCCGGTATTGTATGATAAATAATCCATATTTGTGCGAAGAGAAAAGGAGGAAGCAAATATGAACAGGAATTACATCGATCAGTATTTGAAAGAGACAATCACAATTGTCGAGACGGTTTCCAGAGAGGAAATCGAAAAGGGAGTAGAAATACTCAAAGAGACGAGGGAAAACGGCGGGCGGCTGTTTATTCTTGGCGTCGGGGGCAGTGCGGCGAATGCTTCTCATGCAGTCAATGATTTCAGGAAAATAGGCGGTATTGAAACCTATGCACCGACGGACAACGTTTCGGAGCTGACGGCAAGGACGAATGATGAGGGCTGGGAGACGACATTTACAGAGTGGCTGAAGGTATCGAGACTGAAGGCAACCGACACACTGATGGTATTTTCGGTAGGAGGCGGCAGTGAAAAGACCTCTCTAAATATTGTCAATGCGCTGAAGCTCGGCAAGGAACGGGGAGCAAAAGTGATTTCCATCGTTTCGCGCGACGGCGGCTATTCCAAACAGGTTTCTGATGCCTGTGTACTGATTCCCGTAGTATCGAAGGAGCGGATTACCCCGCATGCGGAAGGCTGGCAGGGGGTTATTTGGCATTTACTTGTCAATGCGCTGAACGAATAGCAAGATACTTTGGGGAAAAGGAGAACAGACCATGAAATTTGAAGATTTAAAAATCACCATCTATGCGGATGGAGCAGATATAGAAGGTATGAAGGCGGAGTACCGAAAGGGATACGTAAAGGGCTTTACAACCAATCCGACACTGATGAAGAAAGCGGGTGTTAAGGATTATGTCAGCTTTGCAAAGGAGGCGCTTTCTGAAATCTCCGACCTCCCTTTGTCATTCGAGGTATTTGCGGATGATTTTGAAACGATGGAAAAAGAGGCGAAAATGATCGCCGCTTTAGGAAATAATGTTTATGTAAAAATTCCGATTACGAATTCTGTCGGAGAATCGAGTGTTCCATTGATCAAAAGACTGTCGGAGGCCGGCCTGAAGCTGAATGTAACCGCGATGCTGACATTAAAACAGGTAAGGGATACCGTTGCGGCTTTTGCACCGGGCACGCAAAATATTGTATCGGTGTTTGCGGGCAGAATCATGGATACGGGCGAGGATGCTACAGTTATCATGAAAGAAGCAGCGGGTATTTGCAGAGAGAAATCGGGAACCCTGTTATTATGGGCAAGCTGCCGTGAGGTCTACAATATTATTCAGGCCGATGCGTGCGGAACCGATATTATCACGGTGACAAATGACATCCTTGCGAAGCTGCCGAACATTGGAAAGGATCTGACAGCACTTTCGCTGGAGACAGTGCAGATGTTTGCGCGGGACTCAAAAAGCCTCGGTTACTCGATTCTTAGTTGAATTCAAGATGAAAAAAGGGATTGAAGAAATTGACAATTTTTCAAATTTGCGCTATATTACCATTTAAGTGAAGAGATTGTAAACTCTTCCTGTTGCAGCATATGGGGGTATGGAGAAGTTTATGGGATAACCGCAAATCTGAAAGGAGATTGTTATGGCAGAAGTAAAAAAAGCAACCGCGGCAAAGAAGACAGACTCTAAAAAAGAGGAAGTAAAAAAAACAGCAGAGAAGAAAAAACCGGCTGCAAAGAGAGAAACCGTAAAGGAAGGCTTTTATGTACAATTTTCCGGAAAGGACTTAGAACAGTCAGATGTGATCAGGCAGGCGAAAGAGGCCTACAAGACTGCAGGCAACAAAGCGGGGATCAAGAGCATTGATGTTTATGTAAAGCCGGAGGAAAGTGCCGTATATTATGTTGTAAACGGAGATGTCAAAGGCAGGTTTGAAGTTTAATACGATAAGCTGATAAAAAAGAGAGGCATTGCTGATCATAAAGCAGTGTCTTTCTTTCTGTCAAATGCTGAGCGGTTCTTCATAATTGCTGGGATTTGCCATCATTATTTTATTTAAATTTAATTTTTAATTCATTGAAAAATGTGAAATAAATTAGTAGACTGTAGAAAGACTATTCCGCTCAAAAGCGGGGAATACCGGATTGATTGCGAGAAAAAGGAAACAGAAGCATGAAAGAATTTGTAACATTGAAAGATGTAAAAAAAAGTTATCATATGGGTGAAGTAGAGGTGCGCGCGGTAGACGGCATCAATTTTGAAATTCTGGAAGGTGAGTTTGTTGTTATTGTAGGCCCGTCCGGCGCGGGAAAAACAACCGTGCTGAATATTCTGGGCGGTATGGACAGTGCAACATCGGGTGAGGTCATCGTAGACGGCGTGGACATTGCCTCCTATACGAACCGGCAGCTTACGACCTATCGCCGGGAACAGATCGGTTTTGTATTCCAGTTTTATAATCTTGTCCAGAACCTGACTGCATTGGAAAATGTTGAGCTCGCGATGCAAATCAGTAAAAATCCGCTCGATGCACAGGAGATTATGCGCGAGGTGGGACTTGAGGAGCGTATGAACAATTTTCCGGCACAGCTGTCCGGCGGGGAACAACAGCGCGTAGCGATCGCACGGGCGCTTGCCAAAAATCCGAAGCTGCTGCTGTGTGACGAACCGACCGGTGCACTCGATTATGTGACGGGCAAGGCCATCCTGAAGCTTTTACAGGATACGTGTCGCCTGCGAGGGATGACTGTTATCGTCATTACACATAATTCGGCGATCGCACCGATGGCGGACCGGCTTATTAAAATAAAGAACGGAAAGGTCAGCAGCATGTCAAAGAATGAGCAGGTGGTTTCCGTTGGAGATATTGAATGGTAACGAAAGCGCTTAGAAAAGAATTTTACATGGAAATCAAGAAAAGCTTCAATCGGTTTATCTCTATTTTTCTGATTGTAGCTCTTGGTGTTGCCTTTTTTTCCGGTATTCGTGCAACGAGTCCGGACATGAGGATGTCTGCGGATTCTTTTTATAAGGAAAGCAGACTGATGGATATCCGTGTGCTGAGTACGCTCGGATTGACCGAAGAGGACGTAGAGGAAATCAGAAAAATAGATGGAATCCAAACCGTGATGCCGGCTTATTCGGCGGATGTGCTTTGTGATACGGCAGATAGGCAGCTTGTCGTCAAGCTCATGTCTGATCCTGACAAACTGAACAACATTACGGTCAAGGAGGGACGGATGCCCGAAAAAAGCGGGGAATGCCTTGCGGATACGGCCTTTATTGCCTCCACGGGTCTTTCGGTGGGTGATACGGTTCAGGTGAAATCCGGTACGGAGGATGCCATCGGGGATACGCTTCATACAGATACCTTTACGATTGTCGGTACCGGCTCAACCTCCTATTATCTGTCGCTTGACAGAGGCAGCAGCTCGATCGGAAGCGGAGATATTGACAGCTTCTTGATCATTCCGCAAAATGATTTTTCCCTGGAGGTCTATACGGAAATCTGTCTTAAGGTGGAGGGTGCGGATGATCTGGACAGCTATACCGAGGAATATGATGATTATGTGGAGGAAATCGTTAAAAAAATCGAGGCGATTTCCGGCTCCCGCGCCGAACTTCGGTATCAAACTGTGGTGACGGAAGCAAATGATAAAATTGCGGAGGGCGAACAGGAGATTGCGGATGCCAAAAAGGAACTGTCTGATGCCGGGCAGGAGCTTGCGGACGCAAAGCAGGAGCTTTTAGACGGCGAGGAGGAGCTTGCAGACGGCAAACAAAAGATTGCCGATGCAAAGCAGGAAATTAAGGATAAGGAGCAGGAAATTAAGGATGCCGAGCAGGAACTTGCAGAGGCTAAGGTCGAGCTTGCGGATGCGCTCACCGAGCTTAAGGACGGCAAGAGTGAGATAGAAGAGAATGAACAGAAGCTGCAGGACGGCAGGGCAGAAATCATGCGTAATAAGGAAAAGCTGCGGGACGGAGAAAAGCAGCTTAAGGAGGGGCAAGCAACTCTTACCCAAAAAGAGGAGGAGCTGCTTGCCGGAAAAAGCACGCTCATAGAGCAGGAAACGGCATTAAACGGCCTGCAAGGCGGATACCCCTCTTTTGACCCTGCAGACACGAATCAAATTCCCGCATGTCAGTCATTTTTAAATGGCTTTGCCTCCTATCTTTCGGCAGGCGGTATGACACCGCAGGCGTTGTCGGAAAGTACCGGCGGCCAAATACCGGTCTCATTTTTTGGGGATCTCATGAACTCCTCTTCGGATATCTATAAAGATGTGTCCGAATGGGTGTTATGGTCACCCGAGGAAATACAGGGAAGGAGGGCAGAGCTTGCCGCGCTGCACGGGTTTTCCGGTTCTTATATCAGTACCGCGCTGTCAGCGGTTGCCGAGAAAAAGATAGAAATTGCGGCGGGTGAGGAGCAGCTTTCGGCTGCCAAAACAGAGATACTGGGAAAGGAAAAGGAACTTGCAGAGGGCTGGGATAAAATCCACGAAGCAGAATATGAGATTCTGGACGGGGAAGCCAAGCTCGCCGATGCGAATAAGGAATGGACGGACGGCTATCAGGAATATGAGGACGGACTTCAGGAATATGAAGACGGCAAGCAGGAATTAGAGGATGGCAAGATTAAGATGGCGGACGGCAGGAAAGAGCTTGCCGATAAGGAGCGGGAGCTGCTGGATGGCGAGAAAGAGCTGGAGGAAGGGAAGCTTACGTATTCGGACGGCGAAGAGGAATATCTGGACGCAAAGGCGGAGGCAGATGCCGAGCTCGCCGACGCGAATGAGGAAATTGCGGATGCCAGAGAAAAGGTAAATGATCTTAAAGTACCGGAATGGTATGTGCTCGACAGGAATTATATCCAGACCTATGTGGAATACGGGCAGGATTCCGACCGGATTGGTGCGATCGGAGAGGTGTTTCCTGTCATTTTCTTTTTGGTTGCCGCACTTGTGGCACTTACAACGATGACGAGAATGGTTGAGGAGGAGCGCACGCAAATCGGCACACTGAAAGCGCTCGGTTACAGCAATGGAAATATTGCGGCCAAGTATTTGCTGTATGCGCTGAGTGCGAGCCTGTCAGGCAGTATTGCCGGCCTTGTGATCGGACAAAAACTGCTTCCCTATGTGATCATCAACGCTTATGCGATCCTATATAATAATTTAACCACGGTGCTGACACCGCTGAATATGGAATATTCAGTCAGTGCAACACTTGTTGCGATCTCCTGCACGACGCTGGCAACCCTGTTTGCTTGCTATAAGGAGCTTGCAGCGACACCGGCTGTCCTCATGCGTCCCAGTGCCCCAAAGGCAGGAAAACGGGTTTTTCTCGAACGGATTCCACTTATATGGAAGAAACTGAATTTTACACAGAAATCTACAATCAGAAACCTGATTCGCTATAAGAAGCGTTTTTTTATGACGATTTTTGGTATCGGCGGCTGTATGGGGCTCCTTCTTGTCGGCTTCGGTGTAAAGGATTCTATTTCATCTATCGGAGAATACCAGTTCGGCCAGATTCGTACCTATGATGCAGATATTACAATAGAGGAGAAAGCCACGGAGGAGGAAAAGGCCTCGCTGATCGACAAGCTTGCATCGGATAAGCGGATCGGGGATTATCTTTACGGAAAGCAGAGCGCAATTGACATTAAAGCAAATGATACGGTAAAAAGCGGGTATCTCATTGTTCCCTCGGATAATGAAAAGATCACGGACTACATCTGTTTCAGAAATAGACTCACGAAAGAAGGGTATACGCTGAACGACAAAGGTGTCATCATTTCTGAGAAGCTGGCAAAGCTTCTGGATGTCGGCCCGGGTGATAAAATTCTGCTGCAGGAGGATGATACTGCGGGGGTAGAGGTAGTAATCGAAGAGGTGACGGAAAACTATTTCCTTCATTATGTTTATATGAGCAGCGGCCTCTATGAAGAGGTTTACGGTGAAAAGCCTGTTTATAGTGAGATATTTTTAAATACCGTTCAAAATGATAAAGAGTTTGAAAGCGGACTCGGTACGGAATATCTGCAAATGAATGCAGTGGCGGGAATGACATTTTACAGCGAGATGGCAGACCGGATCGATAATATGCTGACGAGCATGAATACGGTCATCTATGTGCTCGTCGTTTCAGCCGGATTGCTTGCTTTTGTAGTGCTGTATAATCTGAACAATATTAATATCAATGAAAGAAAGCGCGAACTTGCAACGTTAAAGGTACTCGGCTTCTATGACAAGGAGGTTAATAGTTATGTGAACCGGGAAAATATTATATTGACAATGATTGGCGCCGTATTCGGTATTTTTATCGGATTTTTTCTTCACCGATTCGTGATACTGACAGCGGAAATTGATCTGATGATGTTCGGCAGGGAAATAAAGCCGGTCAGCTATCTCTATAGTATTCTGCTGACTTTTGCATTTTCCTTTATTGTCAATGCGGTCATGTCGTTCAGACTCAAAAAGATTGATATGGTCGAATCTCTTAAGAGTGTGGAGTAAACCTGATCATAATCTTTATATTTATTTTAGAATTAGGGTGTTGACATTAAAAGGTACTAGTGATATGTTTAGTACAGAAATGTTAGCACTCCTTTGACTTGAGTGCTAACAGAAGAAAAAAGAGAAGGATGTGACGGGGTGGACCTTGATGGTAGAAAAAAGAAAATATTGTATGCGATCATTAAAACTTATCTGGAAACAGGTGAGCCGGTCGGCTCCAGAACAATTTCCAAATACACGGATCTGAATTTAAGCTCGGCGACGATCCGCAATGAGATGTCGGATCTGGAGGAGCTTGGCTATATTATTCAGCCGCATACCTCCGCCGGCCGGATTCCTTCCGACAAGGGCTATCGTTTTTATGTGGATCAGCTGATGGAGGATAAGGAGCGGGAGGTCGATGAGATGAAGGAAATTCTCATTGAGAAGGCTGACAAGATGGAACGGCTTCTAAAGCAGGTGGCGCGATCGCTTGCGGCCAACACGAACTATGCAACGATGATTTCCGCACCTCAGTATCATCACAACAAGCTGAAATTCATTCAGCTTTCCAGGTTGGAAACTACCAGGATCGTGGCGGTCATCGTGGTAGAAGGAAACATTATCAAGAACCAGATCATCGATACGGTGTGCGATTTTGACGATGATACGCTGCTGAAGCTGAACATTCTGCTGAATACAAATTTAAACGGTCTTTCCATCGAGGAAATTAATCTTGGCATCATTTCCAAAATGAAAGAGCAGGCCGGTATTCACAGCGATTTCGTCAGTGAGGTGATTGATGCGGTGGCGGATGCGATTAAGGCGGATGAGGATCTGGAAATTTATACGAGCGGTGCAAATAATATTTTTAAATATCCGGAGCTCAGTGATAACGAAAAGGCGAGTGGAATTATTACGGCTTTTGAGGAAAAGAAGCAGCTTGCGGATCTTGTGTATGAGACGCTTTCCAAACAGGAAGAGGATCATAAGGGTATTCAGATTTATATCGGTGAGGAATCACCGGTTCATAATATGAAGGATTGCAGTGTCGTGACGGCCACCTACGAATTAGAGGAAGGCGTGCAGGGAACGATAGGTATCATAGGTCCGAAACGGATGGATTACGATAAAGTTGTGAATACATTAAAATCGCTGACAAATCAATTAGACGCATTATATAAAAAGACATAGGGATGAAAGGAGAATCATAGAAGCGTGACTGATATGGAAAAAGATTTAACAGATGAAATTCTGGAAGAAGCTTTGCGGGAGCCTGCGGCGGATACATCGTCAGAAGAACCGGCGGTACACGAGTCAGAAGACTGCTGCACTCCGGAAGAGGCGGCACAGGAGCAGGAGAATGCAGAGCAGGAAGCTGCAGCAGAGCCTGAGGCAGAGAAGGCTGCAGATGTAAAGTCAATTTTCGGAAGGAAAGAAAAGAAGGAAAAAAAGGACAAAAAAGACGAACGGATCGAGGAGCTGACCGATCAGGTAAAACGTCAGATGGCCGAATTTGATAATTTCAGAAAGAGGACCGACAAAGAAAAATCAACAATGTATGAAATGGGTGCGAAATCGGTCATTGAAAAACTGCTTCCGGTATTGGATAATTTTGAAAGAGGATTACAGACGGTGCCGGAGGAAGAAAAAGAGTTACCGTTTGCCGCAGGGATGAACATGATCTATAAACAGCTTCTTAGTGAGCTGGAGCAGATTGGAGTCAGCACGATCGAGACAGTAGGCAAGGAGTTTGATCCCAATTTCCACAATGCGGTTATGCAGGTGGAAAGCGACGAATTTGAGAGCGGCATAGTAGCGCAGGAGCTTTTAAAGGGTTATTTGTACCGTGATTCGGTCGTCAGACATAGTATGGTTAGCGTAGTACAGTAGATTTGAGAAAAACTTATTATTTTAATAATTTTAGGAGGGCTTAATAATGAGCAAAATTATTGGTATTGACTTAGGAACAACAAACAGCTGTGTGGCTGTTATGGAAGGCGGCAAGCCGACTGTTATCGCAAATACGGAAGGAGCCAGAACGACACCATCGGTTGTAGCGTTTACAAAGACGGGCGAACGTCTTGTCGGTGAGCCGGCAAAGCGTCAGGCAGTTACCAACGCGGAAAAGACTATTTCTTCTATTAAGAGAGAGATGGGTTCGGATCATAAGAGTGTGGTTGAAGGAAAGAAGTATTCTCCTCAGGAAATTTCGGCGATGATTCTTCAGAAGCTGAAGGCAGATGCAGAAAGCTACCTGGGAGAAAAGGTAACGGATGCGGTCATTACGGTACCGGCTTATTTTAATGATGCACAGAGACAGGCAACAAAGGATGCGGGTAAGATTGCAGGACTGGAAGTAAACCGTATTATCAACGAGCCTACGGCAGCTGCGCTTGCTTATGGTCTTGATAATGAAAAAGAGCAGAAAATTATGGTATACGACTTAGGCGGCGGTACCTTTGATGTTTCCATTATCGAAATCGGCGAAGGTGTAATCGAAGTTCTTGCAACGAGCGGTAACAACAGACTTGGCGGGGATGATTTCGACCAGCGTGTTACAGATTATATGCTTGCTGAATTTAAGAGAACCGAAGGCGTAGATCTGTCAAATGATAAAATGGCACTGCAGAGATTGAAGGAAGCTGCGGAGAAGGCGAAAAAGGAGCTTTCCAGTGCAACGACAACGAATATTAACCTTCCGTTTATCACAGCAACCTCGGAAGGACCGAAGCACTTTGATATGAATCTGACACGTGCGAAATTTGATGAGCTGACACATGACCTTGTGGAAATGACAGCAGCTCCCGTACAGAATGCATTAAAGGATGCCGGCTTAAACGCATCTGAGCTTGGTCAGGTTTTGCTTGTAGGCGGTTCGACACGTATTCCGGCCGTACAGGACAAAGTAAGACAATTGACAGGCAAGGAGCCTTCCAAGTCGCTGAACCCGGATGAGTGTGTGGCACTCGGCGCATCCATTCAGGGCGGTAAGCTGGCAGGTGATGCCGGCGCAGGCGAAATCCTTCTTCTGGATGTTACGCCGCTCTCACTTTCCATCGAAACGATGGGAGGTGTGGCAACGAGACTGATCGAGAGAAATACGACGATCCCGACAAAGAAGAGTCAGATTTTCTCGACGGCTGCAGATAACCAGACGGCGGTTGATATCAATGTCGTACAGGGGGAAAGGCAGTTTGCGAAGGATAACAAATCCCTCGGACAATTCCGTTTGGATGGAATTCCTCCGGCAAGACGCGGTATCCCGCAGATCGAGGTGACCTTTGATATTGATGCGAACGGTATCGTGAATGTTTCTGCAAAGGATTTGGGAACAGGCAAAGAACAGCACATCACGATCACTGCAGGCTCCAACATGTCTGACTCCGATATCGACAAGGCAGTGAAGGAAGCTGCCGAGTATGAGTCGCAGGATAAAAAACGTAAAGAAGCAATCGACGCAAAGAATGATGCGGATTCCTTCATATTCCAGACCGAAAAGGCAATGGAAGAGGTCGGTGACAAGCTTGATGCAAATGATAAGACGGCAGTGGAAGCGGAACTGAATTCCTTAAAGGAGCTTGTTGCGAAGGCTGACCCGGAGAATATGACCGAAGATCAGGTTGTAGAATTAAAGGCAGCACAGGAAAAGGCAATGCAGGCGGCACAGAAGCTCTTTGAAAAAATGTATGAGAAGACACAGGCAGCCGGTGCAGGCCCCGATATGGGTAACATGGGCGGCGCGGGTCCTGATATGGGCCAGAACACAAGCTATGGAGATGATGTAGTTGACGGAGACTACAAAGAGGTATAAAGTTTTATAACATCAGTGGCGGGTTTATCCTCCACTGATGTTATGCCGCGTGTCTCACGGCAGGCATGAGCGCACTTGTAAGAGAAACGGGATGTCCGGCAATACCGGGCGTGCCGGACAGCAATGAAAGGTGACAGTTATGGCAGAGTCGAAGAGAGATTATTATGAGGTTCTTGGCGTTGATAGAAATGCTGATGAAGCCGCAGTTAAAAAGGCATATCGTACACTGGCAAAAAAATATCATCCAGATATGAACCCGGGTAATACGGAGGCCGAGAAGAAATTCAAGGAGGCTTCGGAGGCGTATGCCGTACTGAGTGATTCAGAGAAAAAGCGGCAGTATGACCAGTTCGGCCATGCGGCGTTTGAAAATGGCGGTGCCGGCGGTTACGGCGGCTTTGATTTCAGCGGCGCTGATTTTGGTGATATATTTGGTGATATTTTCGGTGATATTTTTGGCGGAGGAAGAAGCAGAACGAGCCGTACCAACAACGGTCCGATGAAGGGTGCAAACCTGCGCACGAGCGTCAGGATTACATTCGAAGAGGCCGTATTCGGTGTCGATAAGGAAATTGAGTTAAGCCTGAAGGATACATGTGAAACCTGTCACGGCACGGGGGCAAAACCGGGAACGACTCCGGAAACGTGCCCGAAGTGCGGCGGCAAGGGTCAGGTGGTATATACGACCCAGTCGTTATTCGGAATGGTCAGAAACGTGCAGACCTGTCCGGATTGTCAGGGAAGCGGTAAAGTCGTAAAAGAGAAATGTGTCGATTGTCACGGCGCCGGCTACATTTCGAATAAGAAAAAAATACAGGTATCGATTCCCGCCGGAATCGACAACGGACAGAGTGTCCGGATCAGAGATAAAGGAGAGCCGGGTGTCAACGGCGGTCCGCGGGGAGATCTGCTTGTGGAGCTTGTTATTGCCAGACATCCGATTTTCCAGAGACAGGATACTAATATTTTTTCTACAGCACCCATTTCCTATGCACAGGCAACGCTTGGAGGCGAGGTTCTGATCGATACGGTGGACGGAAAGGTGATTTATGAAGTCAAAGCCGGAACACAGACCGATACAAAGGTTCGTCTGAAGGGGAAGGGTGTGCCGTCGCTCAGAAATAAGCAGGTACGCGGCGACCACTATGTGACGCTTGTTGTGCAGGTACCGGACCGTCTGAATGCGGAGGCGAAGGAATTGCTGCGTAAATTCGACGAGCTGACCGGTAACACACTCCGGACATCGGAGGAATATGCGGATAAAAAACCGGCTGACGAAAGCGAAAAAAAGAAAAAAGGATTTTGGAATAAGTAGTATTTTGATGGGTTTCGAAAGAAATTATTGATTTATATGGTCAAATAAATTATAATATGGGTTGTTTGCATCTATTCTTGTCTGCAAACAATCCATTTTTGTGTAATAGGAAGGTGCTCCTATTACAAAGAGGCACTCCCAAGTAAAATAAAGATTTGTTTTTTGGACATGTATAGAATGATAAGTTTTTTGGATAATGGAAAGTAAGGATTGAAATTCTGCGGATTAAAAAGAATCCGGGAAATTGAGAGAGGCAATACAGGATGAAACTATTAAATGCAGTTAAAGGAAAATGGATACTGTTTTTGGCAGGCGTATTATGTGCGGGCATTTTGGCAGGCTGCGGAGCGAACGAGACAGAGGACAATACACAACAGGAAAACACAGAGCAGGAAGCTGCGGCAGAAAATGAAACAACACCAGATGCAGAGCCGGAAGAGACGGCAACTGCACTTGAGCCGGGACAAATGCGCAGTTACTTGAGCGGGCTGCCTGTAGATGAAAAAATCGGGAACAGAAGACCGCTTGCAATTATGCTCAACAATCTGAAGGCGGCGCAGCCGATGAGCGGCATTTCCTATGCCGATGTTGTCTATGAGTATGTGGTAGAGGGCTCCATTACGAGATTGATGGGTCTGTTTGAGAATTATGATAATCTGGATAAAATTGGTTCTGTTAGGAGCTGTCGCGAATATTTCGTTTACACGGCACTCGAATTTGATGCGGTTTATATGCATTTTGGACAGGCAGCCTATGCGGTTGATCTGTTAGATCAGGATTACGTGGATAATTTGAATGGTCTTGGAGCTGCGGGTGACACATCGTTCTACCGGACGACTGACCGGCAGGCTCCCCATAATGTCTATACGAGTGCAGCGGGAATTGAAGCCGGCATTAAGAAGCTTGGCTACAGGGAAGATCATTATGACGGATACAAGGGTAAATTCAAATTTGTCGATCTTGACGGAGAAGTAACGAATGAAAAAGGAGGATCGGCAGTATATATCGATCCGAAATACAAGATTAACAAGCCGTGGTTTGAATATAATGAAAAAACGGAAAAGTATGACCGTTTTCAGTATGGGGAACCGCAGATCGATGATTTGACGGGTAAGCAGATATCCTATGACAATGTTATACTGCAGTATAATAAATGGGTGCAGCTTGATAAAAATGATTATCTTGGGTTTGACTGCCACTCGGGCGGAGTGATTCAGTATTGTACAAGGGGCATGGTAACCGTGGGGACCTGGCAGAGAGAAATCAACGAAGATAATTATGATATGAGCGCCATTCGCTATTATGACATGGATGGAAACGAAATTGAAATCAACAATGGTAAGACCTGGGTCTGCGTCGTTCAGGATACGGAAGTGGAAAATGTAGTCGTAAAATAATGAAACAGCGTTTGTGCAAAGCAGATTACTCCCATAAAAGAGAAGCAGATCAGAGACGATCTGCTTCTCTTTTATGGGAGCTGCCCGCGATATGAGATCACAGATATTCGCTGCGATTGCAGATTTTCAGATTCTCAAGCACTTTTTTGATGTCGGCCGTGCTATCCTTTTCACAGATCAGTGTTGCGTCATCGGTATCGACGATAATGAGGTCCTCAAGCCCCACGGTCGCGATCAGCTTTTTATCTCCCTGAATAATGCAGTTTTTCGTGTCGATTGTTACGATATTGCCGCTCACGATATTGCCGTATTCATTTGATTTTTTGATTCTTTCCACAGCCAGCCAGGAGCCGACATCATCCCAGCCAAACGTACCGGGAACCGTATAGATATTTTCTGATTTCTCCATGATGCCGTAATCAATGGAAATTGAGGGAAAGGCAGGGAATACTTTTTCCAGTATTTCATCCTGTGCGGAGGTCCTGATCGCATCCCGTATTGTAAGCATGCCTTCATAGGTGTCAGGCATGAAGCGTTCGAATTTTTGCAGAATTGTAGAAAGCTTCCAGAGGAAAATGCCGCTGTTCCACAAATATTCATCAGAATTCACATATTCCTTTGCAAGCTCCAGAGACGGTTTTTCGACGAACTTATCCACTTTGAACGCGCGCCCGTCGCAGATTTCATTTACAAATTTGATATAGCCGTAGCCGGTCTCCGGGTAATCGGGGGCAATACCAACCGTAACGAGGTTATCACCCTGCAGTGCAACATTACAGGCGTCGCAGAGTGTCGTCTGGTACATGCTGCTGTATTTGATGAGGTGATCTGAAGGGAGAACCATCATGATCGCATCGTTATATTTCTTGGAAATATGTGCGACGCCCAGCGCAACACAGGGAGCGGTATTTCTGCCGACCGGTTCGCACAGGATATTTTCTGCGGGAACACCGGGAAGCTGTTCGGTCACAAGGGAAAAATAATCTTTATTTGTTGCGATATAAATATCCTCCATATCGACAAGCGGGAGAATACGCTCTACGGTAAGCTGGATCATCGTCTTCCCGTCATCTGTCAGGGAAAGAAACTGCTTCGGAAGGGTTTTCCGGCTGCGCGGCCAGAATCGTTCGCCGCGTCCGCCCGCCATGATCAGTGCTGTTTTTTTCATGCTGCTACCTGCCTTTTAAATTTAGTTGTATTGGGCTGAAATTAATCGTATGCATTTGCCATACATTATATCCGAATTAGAACGAAATAGCAAACCCTCTAGTGCTTTGAGAAATTTCGTGTTATACTTAAAAATCGATAATGTTTCAGATCGGCCCTTTCTGCAAGGCAAAAAAGGAGAAGACATATGCGTTATAATAAATATACGATCAAAACACTCGCTGAGGCGGAGGATGTGGTGATCAGCGCTCTGGTGGATATCGGAATTGAAGGCGTGGAAATTGAGGACAAGGTACCGCTCACCGAGGAGGAAAAGGCACAGATGTTTGTGGATATACTGCCACAGTGCCCTGCCGATGACGGGATCGCTTATCTGAGCTTTTATCTGGATGCCTCGGAGGAACAGGAACCGGTGCTTAATGCCGTCCGCAGAGAGCTTGAGGATTTGAAGAGCTGTCTGGATGTCGGAGAATGCACGATCACAACCTCCCAGACGGCGGATGAGGATTTTTTAAATAATTGGAAGCAGTATTTTCACCAGTTTTATGTGGATGATATTTTGATTATTCCTTCCTGGGAAGAAGTAGGGGAGGAGGATACGGATAAGATGATTATCCATATCGATCCCGGAACGGCATTCGGTACAGGCATGCATGAGACGACGCAGCTCTGTATCCGCCAGCTTCGCAAATATGTGACTCCGGATACGGTACTGTTAGATGTCGGAACCGGAAGCGGTATCCTCTCCGTCCTTGCATATAAATTCGGCGCAAGGTCGGCCATCGGAACGGATCTGGATATTTGTGCGATTGATGCGGTAAAGGACAATCTGGAGGCAAACGGTTTAAAGGATGCAGGTTTTCAGCTTCTGATCGGCAATATTATCGATGATCAGTCGGTACAGGAAGCGGTTGGCCGCGGGAAATATGACATTGTGGCTGCAAATATTTTAGCCGAGGTGCTTGTGCCGCTGACGCCTGTGATCTGGCATCAGCTCAAGCCGGGCGGTATTTATATTACTTCGGGAATTATCGACGATAAAGAAGATACGGTCGTACGCGCCGTGAAGCAGGCAGGTTTTGAAGTGCTTGAAGTCAATTATCAGGGAGAATGGGTAAATGTGACGGCTAAAAAGCCGCTTTAATGGAAATCCTCCTTACAGGAGAAAATCGGAGAAAATGTTATGTATCAATTTTTTGTAGAACCGGGTCAGATTGCGGGAAATGACATCACAATTACCGGTGCTGATGTGAATCATATGAAACAGGTGCTTCGTATGCGAATCGGTGAGGAACTTTCGGTTGTGACCGAAGGCGAGGACAGGGAATATCGCTGTGAGATTTCTGCCTTTAAAGAGGAAGCTGTTCTGTGCCGGCTGCGGTTCATCAAGGAAGAAGGAGTGGAACTTCCGAACCAAATCTATCTGTTTCAGGGCTTGCCGAAAAGCGACAAGATGGAGCTGATCGTCCAGAAGGCGGTAGAACTGGGGGCTTTTCAGATTATTCCGGTGCAGACGCGGCGCGCTGTCGTCAGGCTTGATGACAAAAAGGAGGCCGCGCGGGTGGCGAGATGGAATGCGATTGCCGAGGCTGCCGCAAAACAGGCAAAGCGCCGGAAGATACCTGAGGTAATGCCGGTTATGACGATGAGAGAAGCGACGGATTATTGCCGCAGCTTTGAGGTGAAACTGATTCCGTATGAGCTGTCGGATAAAGGCGGCATGGACGATACCCGCAGCAAAATCGCTAACATCAGTGCCGGGCAGCAGATCGCGGTTTTTATCGGACCCGAGGGAGGATTTGACGAGGAGGAAATACAGCTTGCGATGGAAGCCGGTATTGTGCCGGTCACGCTCGGAAGACGGATTCTGCGCACAGAGACGGCGGGTTTTACAGTGCTGGCATGGCTTGTATATCAATTGGAGCAGTAAAGACAGTGAAAGAAAAGACAGGGATTGGAGTAAATGGATGCAGGTTTATTTGGATAATTCAGCCACGACAAGATGCTTTGACAGTGTCAGGGAGTTGATGGGGACCGTTATGGACCGGGCCTACGGAAATCCGTCGAGCATGCATCGTGCCGGTGTCGAGGCGGAGAACTATATCAGGCATGCGAAGGAAGTAATAGCGGGAAATCTCAAGGTGAGGGAAAAGGAACTCCTATTTACGTCCGGCGGTACGGAATCCGACAATCTGGCAATTATCGGCTGTGCGTCGGCAAACCGGCGTGCGGGAATGCATTTAATTACAACAAAAATGGAACATCCGGCCGTTCTGGAGCCGATGAGATATTTGGAGAGGCAGGGCTTTCGCGTAACCTACCTGGAGGCGGATGAAAGCGGCAGGGTGCGTCTTTCCGATCTGGAACAGGCGCTCTGTAAGGATACGATTCTTGTTTCCGTTATGCATGTCAACAATGAAATCGGATCGCTGCAGCCGGTCGGAGAAATCGGGAGCCTGATTAAGAGCTATCGCAAGGATATTTTGTTTCATGTGGATTCGGTGCAAGGGTATGGAAAGCTGATCCTTCACCCCAAACGGATGAAAATTGATCTGCTGTCCGTCAGCGGTCATAAGATTCACGGTCCGAAGGGCGTCGGCATTTTATATGTGAATGAAACGGTAAAAATCCAGCCGATTTTATTCGGCGGAGGACAGCAGAGAGGTCTGCGCTCCGGAACGGAGAATGTTCCGGGCATCGCAGGGATCGGCCGTGCTGTCGAGGAGCTTTATACGGATTTCGAGGATAAAATGGAGCGGCTGTATGAGTTAAAGACTTATTTTATCGCACAGCTTTCGGCGCTTGAGGGCGTGTCGATAAACGGTCTGCCGCCGGCGGGTGCGGCCGCCGTGAAAGAGACGGCACCGCATGTGGTCAGTGCGTCTGTTGCAGGCATCCGTGCGGAGGTGCTGCTGCATTCGCTGGAGGACAGGGGAATTTATATTTCCTCCGGTTCGGCCTGCGCCTCTAACAAGCCGGCTCTCAGTGAGACGCTGAAGGCGGTCGGCCTTAACGAGGAGCTGCTTAGATCGACTGTTCGTTTCAGCTTTTCCGTGGAGACGACAAAGGAGGAGCTGGATTATACGATGGAGGCCCTCAAGGAGCTGCTGCCGGTGCTCAGAAGGTATACAAGACATTAAAACAGAAAAAGAGGATAAGAATATGAATCGTACGGCATTTTTAATTAAATATGCGGAAATCGGCATCAAGGGTAAAAACCGCTATTTGTTTGAGGACGCGCTTGTAAAGCAGATCCGTCATGCACTCAAAAAGGTGGAGGGGACCTTTTCGGTGACAAAAACACAGGGAAGAATTTATATTGAATGTCTGAGCGAATATGATTTTGACGAAACGGTCCGGGGACTGCAGTGTGTGTTTGGTATCACGGGCATCTGTCCCGTCGTGCATGTCGAGGACAACGGCTTTGAGCAGCTTGCGGGGGATGTCGTCAAATATATGGAGGAAACTTATTCCGATAAAAACAAGACATTTAAAGTGCATGCGAGGCGTGCACGAAAAAATTATCCGATGGATTCGATGGAACTGGATCGGGAGCTTGGCAGTGTGATTCTGAATGCATTTCCTGAAATGAAGGTGGATGTACACAAG
This sequence comes from Bacillota bacterium, assembly GCA_023402845.1. GTDB lineage: Bacteria > Bacillota > Clostridia > Lachnospirales > Lachnospiraceae > JAEYFP01. The sequence goes on along the minus strand of JAEYFP010000035.1, from coordinate 154,324 downwards.
CCGGATATTATGCTGACGGTAGAAATTAGGGAGAAAATTTATATTTATTCCGAAATTATTCCGGGACCGGGCGGTATGCCGGTCGGAACAAACGGAAAAGCGATGCTGCTGCTGTCGGGAGGCATTGATTCTCCGGTGGCCGGCTATATGATTTCCAAGAGAGGGGTTAAGCTGGACGCGGTTTATTTCCATGCGCCGCCTTATACGAGCGAACGCGCAAAGCAGAAGGTTGTGGATTTGGCGAAGATTGTGTCAAAGTATGCCGGAACGATTTATCTGCATATTATTAATTTTACGGATATCCAGCTTTCTATTTATGAAAAATGTCCGCACGAGGAGCTGACGATTATTATGCGCCGCTATATGATGAAAATTGCGGAACATATCGCGAAGGAAACGGAGTGCCTCGGTCTGATCACGGGTGAAAGTATCGGTCAGGTGGCGAGCCAGACAATGCAGTCTCTGGCAGCGACAAATGAGGTATGTACGATGCCGGTATATAGGCCGCTCATCGGCTTTGACAAGCAGGAGATCGTTACGGTTTCCGACAGGATCGGTACCTATGAGACTTCAATCCAGCCATTTGAAGACTGCTGTACGATCTTTGTTGCAAAGCATCCGGTAACTAAGCCGAATATCAATATCATCAAGCGTTCCGAACGGAATCTTGAGGAACAAATAGATGAATTGTTTAACAAAGCGATTGAAACAAAGGAATTGATCATTGTGGAATAGCAGGATGGGAGCAGATGGAAGAGCTACGGATCAAAAGGGATGAAAAAAAGGCGGAACCGGCAGGGCTGCGGGTGCATGAATACCGGACATTATTTTTAACCGGGTGTCTGCTCGGCCTGATTTGCTTTGTCTTTGTTTACGGTGTCCGCGTGCTTGACTTTACCTATGATGCGTGGCTGCTGAACGGGGATATGGATTTGCGGCAGCATTATATCGGCTGGTGTCATTTTCGTATGGATGCCTGGCAGTTTCCGGTGGGACTGATTTATTCTCTTTCTTATCCGACGAGCATGTCAGTTATCTATACCGATTCGATTCCGCTGTTTGCCGTGCTGTTTAAGCCGTTTACGAGCATACTGCCGGAAACATTTCAGTATTTTGGCTTGTTTGGAATACTTTCATTTGCTTTGCAAGGGGGAATTTCCGCACTGCTGATCAGGAGGTTTACCGATAAAAAATGGCTTTGTATTGTGTCGGCGCTCTTTTTTATCCTGAGCTTTCCCGTACTTTCACGGATGTATTATCATACCGCGCTCGGTGCACAATGGCTTCTTTTGCTGGCACTGCTCCTCTGGTTTTATCAGGACAGTCTGGGCGGGCTCTTGAGAAGGTGTGTGATTTGGGCGGGAATGGGCTTTTTATGCGTTTCCATTCATTCTTATTTTCTTCCGATGGTAGGATTGATTCTCCTTGCGTCCATGGCGGAGCGGTGGGTCATCGGAAATAAGACGGGCAGCAGGAGGCTTGTCCTTTTGAAGGAATCCTTCTTTCTTCTTTTTTTCTATTGTCTGACAGCGCTTGTTATGCTTTTTGTGCTGGGGGCGTTTTATGGGAGTACCTCTGCCGCAGGAGAGGGCCTTGGCAGCTTTGGCAGCAATTTGAATACGTTTTTCAATTCACTCGGCGAAGGCAGGATTTTTCCTGCGATGCCGCTTTATTATGACTTTCAGTATGAAGGAGCCGGCTATCTCGGAGCCGGAATCTTACTGCTATTGTGTGCACTCGGAATTTTATTTATAAAAAATGTGATCATAATACCATATGTACAACATAGTACAAAATGGGGCGGCTCCGCACATAATTTTGAGGGGAAAGCCGATCAGCTGAAAATTCAAAAGTTTTTTATAGAACATTACCGGATCACAATCATCCTGCTCTTGTTTGCGGCGTTTTGTGTGCTTTCGGTTTTCCCGATCGTCGCTTGGAACGATACAAAACTATTTGGGGTACCGTATCCGGCCGTTGTCAGAAAGGTGCTGAGCATTTTCCGGTCGAACGGACGGTTTATCTGGACAGCAGTCTATCTTGTTATGCTGAGCGCAGTTATTTTTACGGACCGGTATTTTTCTCCCCGATTATCAAAAGTACTCATTGCCGCGGCACTTTTCCTTCAGCTTTTTGATCTGTCAGGCATCATGGAAGAAAAACGGGACTATTTCAATACGCAGCAGACCTATGAGACAATGTGGGATGCGGAGGAATTGAAGGAAGTGCTGCAGGGTCATAAGGAATTTGTCTTTCTCTATGATGAAAATGATATTCTTATGGAGACAGCCTATTATGCCTATCTGCATGAAATGCAGCTGAACAACTATTATTATGCGAGAGATATTGCGGATGCCGTTGAAAAAAATATTTCGAGATGGAAGAAAGAGCTGAAAGCAGGTGTTGTAAAGGAATGGACCATCTATATTTTTAAGGAAGAGGGCTTTGATGCGGCGGATTACCGGGGAATGGACTTTTATTATGTAAATGGACATGTGATTGGAACAAAAAAAGGACAGCTGCCCTTTTGACAAATGCCCTTTGGTTGTCTTTAAATTGTACTTCACTAAATCATGTACGGCTTAATAACAGCCAAAACGTCCTCTGCATTGTCTTCAGCATGGATGTTTAAATCAATGGGCTTAGATAAATCTAAACTGAAAATCCCCATGATCGATTTTGCATCAATCACGTATCTTCCTGAAACTAAGTCGAAATCATAGTCGAATTTTGTAATATCATTCACGAATGACTTCACTTTGTCGATGGAATTTAAAGAAATCTGTACTGTTTTCATACAAAAAACCTCCTTATCGTTTATATTTACTACAGTTCTTATGATAAGTCCGGTAAAGGGAAAAGTCAATATAAAAACAGTACAAAAAATAAGGAGTTTCTTATGACAAAAGTTGCATTGCATAACCTCGGCTGTAAGGTAAATGCGTACGAATTGGAATTTATACAGCAAATGTTTACAAGAAATGGGTACGAAGTTGTACCCTTTGACGAAAAAGCGGATATTTATATTGTCAACACGTGTACCGTCACGAATATTGCGGATCGCAAATCGAGGCAGATGCTTCACCGCGCGAAGAAAAGGAACCCCGAGGCGCTTGTTGTTGCTACAGGCTGTTATGTACAAACAGACCGGGTAGAGGCTGTCGGAGATGAAAGCATTGACCTGATGGTAGGTAACAACCGGAAGAAGGAAATTGTAGGGCTGGTTGAGCAGCTTTTGGAGGAACGCCGCGCCGGTTTGTCTGCGAAAACGATCGGTGCCTGTCCGTTTGAAAAGGATGCTGCCGTGCCGGATATAGCCGCAGAGAAAACGTATGAGGAATTCAGGCTGGAACGGGCCGGGGGGCATACGCGGGCCTATATTAAAATTCAGGACGGCTGCAACCAGTTTTGCAGCTATTGTATCATTCCCTATGCAAGAGGGAGGGTGCGCAGCCGCAGAGAAGAGGATGTGCTTGCGGAAATCAGAGGCCTTGCGGAAAACGGCTATCAGGAGGTTGTGCTGACCGGTATTCATTTAAGCTCGTATGGACTGGATTTTTATAAGGATGAGGAGCAGCCCGATATTTCTTATAATGCGGCGGCAGCGAAGGGAGGCTTTACGAATACAAACCTGCTTTCTCTGATCCGGCGGGTGCATGAGATAGAGGGAATCCGCAGGATCAGGCTCGGTTCCTTAGAGCCGCGGATTATTACGGAGGACTTTTTGGAAGGGCTTACCGGGCTGCCGAAGTTTTGCCCCCATTTTCATCTTTCTTTGCAAAGCGGTTCCGATACGGTCTTAAAGCGGATGAATAGGCGGTACGACGTGCGTGAATACTATGAGAAGACAGAGCTGATTCGGCGTTATTTTGTGCATCCGGCACTGACGACGGATGTGATAGCAGGTTTTCCCGGCGAGACAGAGGAGGAGTTCGAGGAAACACGGATGTTTCTGCAAAAGATCGACTTTTATGAGGTGCACGTATTCAAATATTCAAGGAGGCAGGGGACGGCTGCGGATTTAATGCCCAACCAGCTGACCGAAAAAGAAAAGGCGGAAAGAAGCGGTGTGCTGATCAAGGAGTCGGAGGAAAGGGGCAGGAATTATCGTGCCTGGTATATGGGAAAACAGATCGATGTGTTGTTTGAGGAAGGAAAGGAAATCGACGGTATCTGTTACCAGATGGGATATACAAAGGAATATGTAACAGCGGCGGTGCGGACAGAGAAGAATTTAGGCAATCAAATCATCCCGGGCAGGGCGGAAGGGATGCTGACGGATGAAATCCTTGTGTTTTCGGGCAAATTAGAGTAGAATAGTAAATAACTATCCAATATATTCGGGAATTCGAGGAAATTCGGTAAGATGTAAAGAAAGAGCAGGGAAGTGATCATATGCAGAATCTTGGCAACACACAATACTTTAAAGTGCAGACGGAGCCGGAAACCGGCGTAAAGGTAGTGCTGTCTACCGTATATGAAGCGTTGACGGAAAAAGGATATAATCCGGTTAATCAGATTGTCGGATATATTATGTCGGGCGACCCGACCTATATCACGAGCCACAACAATGCCCGGAGTTTAATCATGAAGGTGGAACGGGACGAGCTTGTCGAGGAATTGCTGACACAATATATCAAGAACAACGGATGGAACTAATATGCGTATATTGGGATTGGATTTTGGCTCAAAAACAGTGGGGGTTGCAGTAAGCGATCCTCTGCTTATTACTGCGCAGGGAGTTGAGATTATCAGGCGTGAATCGGAAAACAAAATTCGAAAAACGCTCGCAAGGATAGAAGAACTGATTGTGCAGTATGAAGCAGACCGCATTGTTTTGGGGTTTCCAAAGAACATGAATGCGACGGTAGGTGAACGTGGAGAAAAAACAATTGAATTCCGGCAGAGTCTGATGCGCCGTACGGGGTTGGAGGTCATCCTGTGGGATGAGCGGCTGACTACAGTTGCTGCGGATAAGGTGCTGATGGAGAGCGGAGTGCGAAGAGAGGATAGGAGCAAATATGTCGACAAAATTGCTGCTATCTTCATTTTGCAGGGTTATTTGGATTATTTAGCAAAAGAAAGGGAACAGGAAAATGGATAAAATTCAGTTTTCGTTTGATGACGGGAAAGAGACAGCGGAATTTTTTGTGCTGGATCAGACACGCATCAGCGGCAGGAATTATTTGCTTGTTGCCGAATCCCCAGAGGATGAGGCAGAAGCATTGATACTTAAGGACATGGCGCCCGAGGAGGCGTCTGAGAGCATATATGAGATCGTTGATGACGATACGGAGCTTCAGGCGGTTGCAAAGGTGTTTGAGGAATCGATAGGGGATATCGAGTTTGAGCGGGAGGTATAGAGTTTGAAGCAGAAAAATGAGAACGGAAGCAAGTTAAAAATCATTCCGTTAGGAGGTCTGGAACAGATCGGATTAAATATTACTGCCTTTGAGTATGAGGACAGTATTGTTGTGGTAGATTGCGGGCTGGCATTTCCCGAGGATGATATGCTCGGGATTGATTTGGTTATCCCGGATATTACTTATTTAAAAGAAAATGCGGATAAGGTGAAGGGATTTGTTATCACGCACGGCCATGAGGATCATATTGGTGCGCTTCCGTATATTTTAAAGGATTTAAATGTGCCGGTTTATGCCACCAGACTTACGATCGCACTGATCGACGGCAAGCTGAAGGAGCATAATTTACTGAAAACGGTTAAGAGAAAAATCGTAAAATATGGACAGTCGATCAATCTTGGCGTATTCCGGGTGGAATTTATCAAGACGAACCACAGCATTGCAGATGCAAGTGCGCTGGCCATTTATTCGCCGGCCGGAGTTGTTGTGCATACGGGCGACTTTAAGGTGGATTACACGCCCGTATTCGGCGATGCAATCGATTTACAGAGATTTGCGGAGCTTGGAAAAAAGGGTGTGCTTGCGCTGATGTGCGACAGCACAAATGCGGAGCGTCCGGGCTTTACCAATTCCGAGAAAACAGTCGGGAAAACATTTGACAGTATTTTTGCGGATCACAAGTCGACGAGGATTCTTGTCGCAACCTTTGCTTCGAATGTGGATCGCGTGCAGCAGATCATAGATTCTGCATATAAATACGGCAGAAAGGTAGTGGTGGAGGGCCGCAGTATGGTCAATATCATTCAGACGGCCTCCGAGCTTGGCTACATTAAGATTCCGGATCAGACGCTGATCGATGTTGAGCAGCTTAAGAATTATCCGGACGAAAAGACTGTTATTATTACGACGGGCAGCCAGGGTGAGGCAATGGCCGCACTCAGCAGGATTGCATCGAGTATTCATAAGAAGGTGTCGATCAAGCCGGGAGATACGGTAATTTTCAGCTCGAACCCGATTCCGGGAAATGAGAAGGCTGTGTCAAAGGTAATCAATGAGCTGGGAAGCAAGGGTGCAGATGTTATTTTTCAGGATGCGCATGTTTCGGGACATGCCTGTCAGGAAGAAATTAAGCTGCTGTATACGCTTGTAAAGCCGAAATATGCAATCCCGGTTCACGGGGAATACCGCCACCGGAAGGCGCAGGCAAAAATTGTGCAGGAGCTTGGAATTCCGAAGGAAAATACTTTTATCCTATCCTCGGGTGATGTGCTGGCACTGGATGGCGAACAGGCGTCTGTTGCGGGTTCCGTTCCGACGGGAGCTGTGTTTGTGGACGGACTTGGCGTTGGCGATGTCGGCAATATCGTATTAAGGGACAGACAGCATCTGGCTGAGGACGGCATTTTGATTGTCGTGCTGACTCTTGAAAAGGGAACAAGCCAGCTTTTGGCCGGCCCGGACATTGTTTCGCGAGGCTTTGTATATGTCAGGGAGTCCGATGAAATCATGGACGAGGCGCAGATTGTTGTGGAGGAAGCATTGCTTGAGCTGCTGAACAGGAAGATTACGGACTGGGGCAAAATGAAGAGTACGATGAAGGATGCCTTAAGCGGATATGTATGGAAAAAGATGAAAAGAAGGCCGATGATTCTGCCGATTATTATGGAAGTGGAGTAAGGACGCAGGGAGTGACTCGTATGAGTATATCGGAAAGCAGCATGGATAATGCCATTGAGGGACTGGTCGCGCAGATGCGCAGTACTGCGGATTATCAAAACTATAAAAAACAAAAAGAAACGTTAAGGAGTTATCCGGAGCTGAAAGAGCGAATAGAAAAGCTGAGAGAATTAAATTGCCGGATGCAGAACATGCCGGAATCGGAAAGCCTTTATGAGGAGGGAGAAAAGCTCGAACAGCAATACGAGGAGTTATGTGAGGATACACGCGTATATGATTTTATGCAGGCTGAGCTGGATTTTTGCAGAATGTTTCAGGACATTCTGGCCAGAATCACGGCAGGCATTGAATTTGAATAGCTTTCCGTTTTCACCGGCAGGGGAAACGGCAGGGAGGAATTGACATGAAAGCGAAACAGTTGACGATTTCATTTCTCGGAACGGTGATCAGGGCGGTCGCGCTGATCCTTGTGGTTTTATTTATCTATAAAGCGGGTGTGAAGGCTTATGATTTCGGCTTCCGGATCTTTACGGAGGAGCCGATGACAGCAGAGCCGGGAAGAGATATTGAAGTAACAATTACGCAGGGGGACAGCGACGGCGACGTCGGCAGGATGCTGGAGGAAAAGGGGCTGGTCAGGGATGCGCAGCTTTTTTTCATTCAGAAGCTGCTTTCCCAATATACGGGGGATATTCAGCCGGGCGTTTATACGCTCAATACGTCGATGACGGCGGAGGAAATGTTTTCCATTCTTTTGAAGGATGAAACGACGGAGGAAGGTGAGGTTGCTTCGGAGCCGGATGAACTTACGGAGGCGGCACCGCTCACGGAGGCCGATCCGCTTACGGAGGACGGCAGCACGACAGAGGACGAGCTTCCCGCTGAGGATGCAGGAGATGTACAAGAAGGAACGACAGAGGAATAACAGCAGTGATTGTAGATGAGAGAATAGAGGCCTATATTGATTCGCTCGACATGGGGAACACTCCGTTTTTAAATGAGCTTGAGGCTTATGCAAAGAAAAATGAGGTACCGGTTATCAAACGGCCCACACAGAATCTGCTTAGGCTCCTGCTGCAAATGAAACGGCCGGAAGCAATTTTGGAGGTCGGGACAGCGATTGGTTTTTCAACGCTTTTGATGGCGGAGTACGGGCCTAAGGATTGTCCGATTACGACGATTGAGAAATACGAGAAGCGAATTCCGGCTGCAAAGGAGAATTTTAAGAAAGCGGGCAGAGATCGGCAGATCGTGCTGCTTGAGGGCGATGCGGCCGGCATTCTGCGGCAACTTTCAAAAAAGCAGCCACAGAGTTTTGATTTTATATTTATGGATGCGGCAAAGGGTCAGTATTTGCGTTTTCTGCCGGATGTTTTGCTGTTATTGCGGCAGGGCGGGCTTCTGATTTCAGATAATGTGCTGCAGGACGGGGATATTGTGGAGTCGCGGTTTGCCGTTACACGCAGGAACCGTACGATCCATTCGCGTATGAGAGACTATCTCTATGCGCTGACAAACGATGAGACATTGCAGACGGCGGTGCTTCCGCTCGGAGACGGTGTGACGGTCAGTGTAAAGAAGTGAGGAATTGAAATGAATCAGAATAAGAAGCCGGAGCTGCTGATTCCCGCGAGCAGTTTGGAAGTATTGATGACGGCGGTAATTTTCGGCGCGGATGCCGTTTATATCGGCGGCGAGGCGTTTGGCCTGCGAGCCAAGGCGAAAAATTTTTCAAAAGAGGATATGAAGGCGGGCATTGCATTCGCACATGAGCACGGGGTCCGGGTTCATGTAACCGCAAACATACTTGCGCATAATGACGATCTTGCGGGTGCACGGGAATATTTTGCGGAGCTGAAGGAAATGAGCCCCGATGCATTGATTATCTCTGATCCGGGTATGTTTACGCTTGCAAAGGAGATCTGCCCCGAAATAGAAATCCATATCAGCACGCAGGCAAATAATACAAATTACAGGACTTATGATTTCTGGTGGAAGCAGGGCGCAAAGCGGGTTGTTTCGGCGAGGGAGCTTTCTTTAAAGGAAATTAAGGAAATCAGAGAGAAAATCCCTGCACAAATGGAGATCGAGAGTTTTATCCATGGTGCAATGTGTATTTCCTATTCGGGACGCTGCCTGCTTAGCAGCTATTTTACCGGAAGGGATGCCAACCGGGGGGAATGTACCCACCCTTGCCGCTGGAAATATGCGGTTGTGGAGGAAAAACGCCCGGGAGAATATCTGCCGGTTTATGAAAATGACAGGGGAACCTATATTTTTAATTCGAAGGATTTGTGCATGATCGAATACATTCCGGACATGGTTGATGCCGGAATTGACAGCTTTAAAATAGAAGGGCGTATGAAAACGGCACTGTATGTGGCAACAGTCGCACGCACCTACCGGAAAGCCATTGACGATTATTTTGTGTCTGAGGAAAGATATCGCTCCAATCTGCCGTGGTACAGGGAAGAAATCGCAAAATGTACATACCGGCAGTTTACGACGGGCTTTTATTTTGGGAAGCCGGATGAAACGACGCAGATTTATGATCATAATACGTATGTGAAGGAATATAGTTATCTCGGAATCGTAGGTAAGACGGGGGAAGACGGTATCGTGACGATCGAGCAGAGGAACAAATTTTCGGTCGGCGAGGAAATTGAGGTCATGAAGCCGGATGGCACAAATGTTTCGGCAGTCGTACTGTCGATTCTGGATGAGGACGGAAACGAGCAGGACAGCGCTCCGCATCCGAAGCAGGTGCTTCACATAAGGCTGGCTGCGGCAGATTCGTCTGCGGAGAGTGCCGCCGATACAGGGATTTGTGCACAATATGATTTATTAAGAAAAAAGGAAGAAGAGTCAGAATGAAGCTGCTTACCGTAATTGTTCCATGCTATAACGAAGAACAGGCAATCCCATACTTTTATGCGGAGATGGTAAAAACGATCGGGATGTTTAAAGAAAAATTTCCTGAGACTGTCTTTGAACTGCTGTTTATCGACGACGGCTCCAAGGACCGGACTCTCCAATGTATCAAAGAGCTTCGTGGGAAGGATGCATGCGTGCATTACGTTTCTTTTTCGAGAAATTTCGGGAAGGAAGCGGCAATTTATGCCGGGCTTAACAAATCAAACGGCGATTATGTCGTGATCATGGATGCGGATCTGCAGGATCCGCCGAGCCTTTTGACAGAAATGTATGCGGCTGTTGCAGAAGAAGGCTATGATTCGGCGGCCACGAGAAGAGTAACGCGAAAAGGCGAACCGCCGGTTCGTTCCTTTTTTGCGAGATGCTTTTACCGGCTGATCAACAGTATTTCCCGGACAGAGATAGTCGACGGTGCGCGCGATTACCGTATTATGACGCGTCAGATGGTTGATGCGATTTTGTCTATGGGGGAATACAACCGGTTTACAAAGGGCATTTACGGCTGGGTTGGCTTTGAGACAAAATGGATCGCGTATGAGAACGTGGAGCGCGTGGCAGGCGAGACAAAATGGTCATTCTGGAAGCTGTTTCTTTATTCGCTGGAGGGGATCATTGCTTTTTCGACGGCACCGCTTGCGATTGCGGGGATGCTGGGCTTCCTGTTTACTGTGCTGGCGTTTATTATGATTCTCTTTATTATTTGCAGGACACTGCTTTACGGAGATCCGACAAGCGGCTGGCCGTCCATGGTATGCATTATCGTATTCTTCGGCGGCATTCAGTTGTTCAGTATCGGCATCGTCGGCCAGTATTTGGCAAAGACCTACCTTGAAACGAAGCATCGGCCGATCTTTATCTCAAAAGAGGAGGAATAGGAGAGCGCTATGAAGCTGATTATACAGATTCCGTGCCTGAACGAGGCCGAGACATTGGAGGTCGCATTAAATGACCTGCCAAAGCACATTGAGGGGATCGATACGATCGAGTATCTGATTATCAACGACGGCAGTGTTGATCATACGGTGGAGGTCGCCCAAAATTGGGGTGTTAATTACGTAGTCAATTTTACAAGAAACAAAGGACTCGCAAAGGGGTTTATGGCGGGGATTGATGCCTGCTTAAGAAACGGTGCGGATATCATCGTCAATACAGATGCAGACAACCAGTATTGCGGCGCCGATATAGAAAAGCTTGTCCGCCCGATTTTGGAGAAGAAGGCAGACATCGTCGTCGGCGAGCGTCCGATCAATGAGACGGTGCATTTTTCTCCGCTGAAGAAGAAACTGCAGCATTTGGGGAGCTTCGTTGTGCGCAAGGCATCTAAGACCGAAATTCCGGATGCGCCGAGCGGCTTTCGGGCATTTTCCAGAGACGCAGCGATGCATTTGAATGTGATGAACAACTACACCTATACGCTGGAAACAATTGTGCAGGCCGGAAGGACGAGCATGGCAATCACCTCTGTGCCGATCCGTACGAACGGAGAGCTGCGCAAATCCAGATTATTTCATAGCATGTTTGGCTATGTTAAGCGATCCATGCTCACAATCGTGCGGGCTTATATGATGTACCGGCCGCTGACGTTTTTCAGCGCACTCGGTTCCATCCCGTTCCTCGGCGGTGTGGCGATCGGCATCCGCTTCCTGATCTATTTCTTTAAGGGTGCGGGGAACGGACATATGCAGTCGCTGATTTTTGCAAGTACACTGATGCTGCTTGGTTTTATGACCTTCATTGTAGGACTGCAGGCGGATGTCATTGCGAACAACCGCAAGATCCTGGAAGATATTCAATACCGTATCAGACGGATGGATTACAAAGAGGAAGAAAAAGAGCGCGAGGATCAAAATGAGCAATGATAAAATTGTCCTGATCGGTCCGGTATACCCTTATAAGGGCGGTATTTCACATTATACGGGACTACTGTACAGGGCGCTTTCGGAAAAATATGATACCCGGATGATCTCCTACAAGATGCAGTATCCGAAGCTTTTATTTAAGCGGGAGCAGAAGGATTTTTCCAATGATACGTTTCGGGTGGAGAAGGCAGAGTTTTTGCTGAACACCGCCAATCCGTTCAATATTATTTCTGTAGGAAGGAAAATCAAAAGAGAGAAGCCGTCACTTGTCATCGTGCAATGGTGGCATCCTTATTTTGCGCCGTGCTATACAATCCTTGCAAAAATGCTGAAGGGAAGCAGAATTTTGTTTGTGTGCCATAATGTTTTTCCGCATGAACGGTTTCCGCTGGACAAAAAGCTGACAAGGCTCGTGTTAAAGCAGGGCGATTATTTTATTCTGCATTCGCAGACAGAGGCGTCCGAGCTGCTTTCGATCAAAAATGATGCCGATTACAGGGTACAGGTGCATCCGACTTATTCCGCATTCCAGTTTCAGAATTTGGAAAAGGAGGAGGCGAGACGTCAGCTTTCGGTTCCGATGGATCAGCGGCTGCTGCTGTTTTTTGGATATATACGGGAGTATAAGGGCTTAAAACATTTGATTGATGCGATGGGGATTCTTGAGCGGGAGGAGAACAAGCAGGCACCTCAGCTGTATATCGTCGGCGACTTTGACGGAAATAAAGAAGAGTATCTTAACCGGATTAAGGCGTGCGGTGTTGAAAAGCGAATCACGATCGTGGACGGCTATGTGCCGGACAGAGAGGTGGAAAAATACTTCTCCGCAAGTGATCTCGTCGTGCTGCCCTATGAATCCGCGACACAAAGCGGAATTGTTCAAATTGCCTACGGCTTTCATAAGCCGGTTATCGTGACGAGAGTCGGGGGTCTGCCGGAGGTTGTGAAAGAAGACAAAACGGGGATGATTGTGGAGCCGGGGAATTCCGGACAGCTCGCGGAGGCAATCCGGCGCTTTTTTGATGAAAACAAGGCGGAGGAATATGAAAAACAGATCCGTGATGACGAATATCGGTTCTCTTGGGATCGCATGCGCGAAGTGATCGAGGGGTTTTTAGGGAATCTGAATGCAGATTAACCGCGCAGACGCATGAAGAGGTCATAGATCACACGCTCCGCATAGGCAAGTCCGTATGCGGCCGCAAAAACAGCATCCTGCAATGGGTTCGTATGCAGATAGTAACGATTATAAATATGAAAGCTGCGGTAGAAATTCGGGAAAGCTCTTGCTTTTGAGGAACGGTACGCTTTTTTGATGCTGACGGAATGAAAATGGTCATAGCGCTCCTTTGTCAGGATGCCGACCTTTGAGCCGTGCTCCGCAAGCCGTTTGGAGAGAATGATCTCCTCCGCGTAAAGAAACGTGCGCTCATCGAAACCGCCGATCGCTTCATAGGCGGTTTTTCTCATACAGAAAAAAGATCCTTCGACGACACCGACCGTTTCCAGCGAATGGATGGAAGCCGAAAGTCTTTTTTTGATAGCACGCTTGTCAAGATTGAACCAGATTAAAAAGAGACTTTCTATCATGCCTAAGAAGCCGGGCAGCCGCCAGACGTTATAGCCTTGATTGACAAGACAGCTCATGGCCCCGTATTCGGGATGCCGGCTCATGCGTTCCAGAATAGCATCCAGAGTCTGCTCGCTGACCATAATATCTGGATTGGCAATGAACAGGTAATCCGGCGTCCCGGTTGAAAGGGCATAGCGTATGCCGTAATTATTTCCTTTTGCATAGCCGCCATTTTCCGGTGCCTGAATGACAGTAATCCGGTTTTCTTTTTGTACTGCAGCGGTAATTTCGCCTGCACCGCAGGCAGGTGACAGCAGAGTATTGCGTAAATAAGCAAGGGAATCGTCCGAGGAATGGTTATCGACGACAATGATCTTATTAAGGCAGGCATAATTCTTTACTGCCAGAGCAAGTTTCGCAGCTGTTTGCCCGTCATTATAGTTTAAAATAATCATTACTGCGGAAACAGTATCCATCCATGCCATCCTTTCAGGAGATTAATCTATGTTGTCTACTTTATCATAAAAAGGTATAATATACAAGAAACGAAGGGAGCTTCTGATATGGATGAGAAAAATACGGAGAATCCGTTGGTATCTGTGATCACAATTTGCTTTAATCCCGGCAATTCCATCATAAAGACGATAGAATCTGTTCTGGCACAGTCTTTTGCCGGCTTTGAATATGTCATTCAGGACGGGGAATCTACCGACGATACGGCGGATCTGATAGAACGTTATCAGAAGCGCTTCATCGAAAAGGGAATCACACTGCGTTATTTCAGGGAACAGGACAGCGGTATTTACGATGCGATGAATAAGGCGGCGGCGCATGCAAACGGAGTGTGGGTCAGCTTTATGAATGCCGGTGATTGTTTTTACAGTGTAGATGTGCTGCATACTATTTTCGGTGAGCGCGACTATCCGAATACCGCAATTCTTTATGGAGATGCTGTGGAGCAGGAGTATGGAAGATACTATATGTTCCGTAAGGCTATCGACCAGATTGAGGGCAGGATGCCCTTTTCTCACCAGTCCTCATTTACAAGGCGTGAGCTTTTGCTTAGGATGCCGTTTCGCACGGACTACCGGATCGGCGCGGATTACGATTTCCTGCTGTCTGTTCATCAGAAGGGTTTTTATTTCGCCGACACAGGGACGATTGTCTGCATCGTGTCAAAGGACGGCCTTTCCTCTCTGAAGCTGTATGATACGTTTCAGGAAACGGTCATGATACGGGAACGCCATGGTATCCATCAATATGATCCAAAGAAAATGAAACAGAAAATCAGGGAGCTGAAGCTGAAACAATTTGTGATGGACTATTTTCCAAAGTGGATCAAAAAACTGATCCGGAAGGTGCAGCTTAAGCTCCGCGGACAAAATGCAGTCCTTAGGATCCCTGATTGGGAAAGAAGTGTTACTGAAAATGAGTACTGACAGCCTGATAAAGCTGTTCTGTAATTGTATCCCAGCAGAAGGCTTCTTTTGCATAGGCGGCGATTTTCTCGGCCTCCTGATCCCAAAATCTGTTCACGGTGAACAGATTTTTGAATGTCTCGGAAAGTGCATTACTGTCATTCACGGGAACGACAAGGCCGAACCGGCCGTTTCCGTTCACATCATAGCCTGCCGGCACCATGTCCGTCGTGATCAGATAACAGCCCTGACTCGCGGCTTCGACGAGTACGATTCCGAAGCTCTCGCTTCTGGAGGGCAGCACAAAGACCTTCGCACGCCTGTATTCGTTCATCAGGCGCTCCTTGTCGCGAATACTTCCAAGAAACTGTACCCGTTCCTTTAACTGTGGATAATGTTCATAAAAATCCTTGAGTTTCGGCTGAAATTGTTCCGCTACGGGGCCGATAAGCTTTAACGTCCAGTCATGATGGGACGCGCTCTTGGCAAATGCGGCAAGCAGGATGTCCGTTGCCTTTTCTTTTGTGCCGAGATTGCCGACCGTCAGGAGAATATTCTCTTTTTTAAACGGAAGTGCCGCTTGGTCCTGCGAGGAAGCTGCCCGTTCAAAATATCCGTTTGTGAGGTAGATGATCTTTTGACCGAAATGCTTTACAAGCTCCTTTTGCAGCATCTTTGTTTCGACGGAAACGATATCGGCACGCCGGATGCTTGCCCGCTTGATCAGTCCCCGCAAATTTCCGGCAAGGCATGTTTTTAATCCGACCGGATTCATATCAAGCTTTAAATAGATTTTTCCCCGTCGGTTATATGCTCGGTAAGCAAGTTCAAAAAAGTAAGTGGATAAATTGAGATGATATAAATTGAGCACGTCAATTTCCGCCGCATGCACTTTTAAGTAACGAATTCCATCGTAAATTTTACCAAAAACTGTTTTATTAACAAAATTCAGCCGAAGTCCCCGTACCTCATCTTCAAGATAGGGATACGCCTCACTGTTTTGGTAGGATGCGACAGTGCAGTCCCAGCCGTATTTTTTATGCAGGAAATAGGGAATCATCCCGACATCCTTGAGCAGATGTACATTCTCAGTTTTTAAAAACAGTGTCACAAATCTCATTCTGCACGCTCCCTAAACGCTATATCAAATATATTAAAGGCTTCGCCCCACGAAGTCAATGAAAGGTTTTTTATTGTACTTTACTTAAAAGTATACTATACTAAAGGGTATGTTACACCTGAATTGAAAGATCGGCGGTCGGGGCCGGAGAATGCCCGGGTAATACTTTGAGAAATGGTTTGGATCATACAGGAAGCGTGGGAAGCGGATGTTGAAAAGAAAGCTTGAGGAGATCGGCTCTGGGATTTACCGCAGTGTGATTTATCCCTTTGTCAGAATCGGAATCGAAAGAAGAACCCATAGCATCATGAAGCAAAAGTCCTATTTGAATAAGGGTTCCGTGCTGGAAGGGAAAAATTATATCGGCAGACAGGTGCGCCTGTCTAATACGCGGGTGGGTTTCGGCTCTTATGTCAATGACAGGGGAGATCTCTCCAATACTGTCATCGGACGCTATACATCCGTCGGAACGGATGTGTCCTGCCTTCTCGGAACGCATCCGGTAGGCAGCTATGCGGCTATGCATCCGGCATTTTATTCAGCTTCCGGGGCTCTCGGATACAGCTATGCAGAACGTGATTCCTTTGAGGAATTTACGTTTATCGATAAAAACAGGCGCATACAGATCCTCATCGGAAATGATGTATGGATCGGAAACGGTGTGCGCATCAAAGAAGGGGTGACAGTCGGAGACGGTGCTGTTATCGGTGCCGGTGCCCTTGTGCTTCATGACGTAGAGCCATATGCGGTTTATGCGGGAGTGCCCGCAAAAAAGATCAGGATGCGCTTTCCGGAGGAACAAGCCGAAAGGCTGCTCAAGCTTAAATGGTGGGATAAGGGAGAAGCTTGGATTTTAAAGCATAAAGCGGATTTTGGGGATGTACAAAAGCTGTTGGAACAAGGCGGCTGCTGAATGAAAGCTGCAGGGCGGCAAAAAGCTGAATAATCATAAATAAACGGAGCAGATTATGAATACAGTTGCAATTGTAATTATTGCATATAACAGACCGGATTCCTTAAAGCGCCTGCTGGCATCACTCGCGGGGGCGAATTATCCGGAAAAGAAGAGCATTCCGCTGATTATCAGCATTGATCAGGGTGATAATGCCAAGGTCATTGAGGCGGCGGATTCATTTATATGGGAGCATGGGGAGAAGTCCGTGATTTGCAGGAAAGTGAATTTAGGGCTGAAACAGCATGTGCTTTTATGCGGGGATTATGCGCAGACATATGAGGGAGTCATCATGCTGGAGGATGATCTGTATGTTTCCCCCTCTTTTTATACGTATGCTTTTGCAGCGCTGGAATTTGCAGAGGGGCAGGATGACATCGGCGGTATTTCACTCTATAACCATCTGCTGAATGTACATGTGCGTGAACCGTTTGAAGCGGTCAGGGAGGATTATGACAACTGGTATTTCCAGTTTGCCTCCTCGTGGGGACAGGCTTTTGGCAGGGTGCAGTGGAGCAGATTCCGGGAATGGCTAAAGAATCATGACGGCAAGCCGCTGGCGTCGTACGATATGCCGGAAAATGTGTCCTCCTGGTCGGATAAGTCGTGGCTCAAATACTATATTAAATATCTGATTGAGACAAATAAATATTTTATGTATCCTTATATATCCCTCACGACGAATTTTTCCGAGGAAGGAGCACATGCAAGAGAGGCGGTCACGGATTTGCAGGTGCCGCTTGCCGGAAAAACCGATTCTTCGCGGGAATATCACTTCTGCAAACTTCATGAGACGAGTGCGGTTTATGACGCATTTTTTGAGAATGTGTGCTTAAAAAAGCATGTGGCAGAACAGCTTGCGGGTATTATTAAGAATGCAGGAAATGAATACGGCAAAGAAAAAACGGATTTTGTGGAAGTGGATCTCTACGGATACAGACCGAAGATGCCCGGGATGCGTTATTTTCTGACCTCGAGGAGCCTGCCCTATAAGCTTTTAAAATCCTACGGCAGAAGTCTGCGTCCGATGGATGCCAATATTTTTGAGGAAATGTCCGGAAATGATTTTTATCTGTATGACACGGGTGAGCAGGGAAGCGCGCCGAAGACCGAGGATGCCCGGAAATATTTATATCATTATAAAGCATTAAAAATGAAAGCGATACGATCGGTATTATCTTACAGGATCAGGCGAAAATTAAGAAGATTAAAGTGAATCTCGAACGGAGCGGCATATGTGCGGAATATTTGGAGTCATGAATGAAAAAATAGACGAAGCGCTGGCAATGCGGTGTTTAGACCAAATCATGCATCGAGGTCCGGACGGACATGGCTTGTGGCAGGAAAACGGCGTGACGCTCGGACACCGCAGACTGGCGATTCTGGATTTGTCTGATAATGGGACACAGCCAATGGCATATGCGGATGGCAGATATATGCTTGTCTACAACGGTGAAATTTATAACTTCATCGAGCTTCGCAAGGAGCTGGAGCTTATGGGATATACGTTCAAGAGCGAATCCGATTCGGAGGTTCTGCTCGCTTCCTATCTTGCGTGGGGTGAAAAGTGCCTTGAGAAGTTTAACGGCATGTGGGCATTTGCCATTTGGGACAGGGAACTGAAGCGGATGTTTTTAAGCCGTGACCGGTTTGGGATTAAGCCGCTGTATTATACGACTGTAAATAGCAGAAACGGAATTGCCTTCGGTTCGGAAATGAAGGCGCTGATGCCCCTGATGAAAGATATCAGACCAAATAGGGCACTTGTGACCGATCCAAAGCGAATGGTGTTTTATGAGAACGGCGAGGAGTGCGTGATCGAAGGGATTAAAAGGTTTCCCGCAGGATCCTATGCCTATGTGGATGAAGGCGGTATGCGGATCACGAAATGGTGGAATACGCTGAAGCATCTGCCGGAGGTGCCCGCCCGCTATGAGGAGCAGGTCGAATTGATGCGTGAGCTGTTTTTGGACGCCTGCAAGCTGCGCATGAGAAGTGATGTAACGATCGGTACCGCACTTTCCGGCGGACTCGATTCCTCCGCCACGATTTGCGCCATGGCACATCTGGCGGGAAATGCAAGTGATGTACGCATGAATGAGGACTGGCAGCATGCTTATGTGGCGACATTTCCGGGCACCACGATGGATGAAAGCGCCTATGCCAGACAAGTGACAGATTATCTGGGTATTCAGAGCACCTTTGTGGAAATTGATCCAAGAAAGGCAATCGGTCAATTGGATGAAATGATCTATCTGTTTGAGGATGTTTATCTGACAAGCCCTATTCCCATGATGATGCTGTATCATGCCCTGCGTAAGGACGGCACGCTTGTGACGATCGACGGACATGGCGCCGATGAACTGTTCGGAGGTTATACCTTTGATTTTATCCATGCTCTGCGGGATGCAACAAATAAAGAGGAACGGGATATGATCCTAACAGCCTATCTTGACAGTTTTCCTCAGGATCATTCCAATATGGCGCTGAAGAGCCGCTCCAAATCAGGTGCTTATTTCAATTATTTAAAGCGCAACATAAAGGACAGGCTGAGAAGCGGGAATGAAACCTATAAAGCGGTCAGGGCCGCAAACGATCCGAACTATCTGCAGCTGGATACGCTGAACCGAATTTTATATGCGTCCTCTCATGAAACGATTCTGCCGACCCTGCTGCGCAATTATGACCGTTACAGCATGGCAAGCGGCATTGAAATCAGAATGCCGTTCATGGATTACAGAATCGTGGAGCTGGCGATGTCCATCGGCTGGAAATCGAAGCTGCACGGTGGGTATTCAAAATCAATTATCCGGGATGCGATGGCGCCCTTTATGCCAAAGGAAATTGCCTACCGCAAGACAAAGATCGGTTTTAACACGCCGATTGTCGAATGGATGCAGGGGCCGCTTAAAAGCTATTTTGAAGATACCATCCATAGTGAGGATTTTTGCACGTGTGACCTGATTGATGCCAAGGCTGTCAGGGCACAGGTGGAGCAGGTTATTTACAATGCAAACGCAACCTTTGTTATGGGCGAACAGGCTTGGAGTGCACTGTATCCTTATTTGTGGGAGCGCGCCGTATTAAAGCATGCACTATAAATTGCCGTTTTCTCGCGGACGGACGATAGGAATATAGAATATGGGATTATTAAAAAAAATTAGTTATATTTTTTCCGGAAAACAGAAGGTGCAGTCCGTATTTCTCTGCATCGGGATTTTTATAGGCGCACTGCTCGAGTTGATTGGTGTTTCCTTGATTACGCAGCTGGTATCGCTTGTTACGGATCCGGCGATGATTCATACAAAAGCGCTGCTGCAGGCGGTATATGATCTGTTTCAGATGAAGTCAGACACGCAGTTCTTTTTTTATGTTGTAATTGCCTTGATATTGTTATATATTGTAAAAAACTCTTTTCTGCTTTGGATCAACTATGTGCAGTATACATTTATTTATAATAATCAGCTCAGACTGTCCGGACGGCTGATCGACTGCTACTTAAAAAAACCGTATACTTATCATCTTGATAAAAATTCTGCGGAGATGGTACGCAATGTCATGCTGGATACGGAGCGTTTTTTTCAGATGCTTTTAAGTGTGTTCCTGATGCTGTCGGAAGTGTTAATATCCGGATTGCTCTGTGTTTACCTGCTTTGGACGGATTGGTTTATTACGGTATCGGTTGTATCCATTCTGGCGGTTTTTACCGGACTTTACCTTGTTTTGTTTAAAAATAAGGCAAAAGCATACGGAAAAGAAAACCAGATTTACGATGGGAAAATGCACCAGTCTATCAATCAGGCACTTGGAGCGGTTAAGGATATCAAGATTCTCCACCGTGAAAAATATTTTGTAAATGCCTTTACGGACTATGGCAGGAAAAAGATGCACGCGGTCAGGAATAACAATGTCCTTGGACAGGCGCCCAAATATATTATTGAAACAGTATGCATCGGTGCAATTCTGATCGTGCTTCTGCTTAAGATCTATCAGGGAGAGGATTTGACAAAGATGATTCCGCAGCTGGCTGCATTTGCAATTGCGGCGTTTAAACTTTTGCCGTCTGTAAGCAAGATTAATAATTTTGCAAATCTGATTATCTTTTTAAGGCCCTCAGTCGACTTGATTTACCGTGATATTAAGGATACGGAGGATATGAAGAACTTTGAATTGCAGGATGCCGCTATCTCAGATGCGGTCTATGCGGACAATCGCCCTTCCTGTGTGGAAGTTTCTCATATCTCGTATCGGTATCCCCATACGGACAGAGACGTGTTAAAGGATGTTTCTTTTAGCATTCCTCTCGGCGCTTCGATCGGGCTGATCGGGTCTTCCGGAGCGGGTAAATCGACGATGGCCGATATCATTCTGGGTATCTTGACACCAACCGGGGGAAACGTGAATTACGGCATGATGAATGTACATGAGCATCCTCTCAAATGGTCGAGGAAGCTTGCCTATATTCCGCAGGCAATTTACCTGGCGGATGAGTCAATTCGGAATAATGTTGCATTCGGCATCGACGACGCACTGATTGAGGAGGAAAAGGTTTGGAAGGCACTTGAAGAAGCGCAGCTGAAGGAGTTTGTAAAAGGACTTCCCGAAGGAGTTGATACGATGGTCGGAGAGCGCGGGGTACGGCTTTCAGGCGGACAGCGTCAGCGCATCGGCATTGCAAGGGCACTGTATGACAATCCTGAAATCCTCGTGCTGGACGAAGCAACGTCTGCGCTTGATTCCGGGACCGAGGCGGCGGTCATGGAGGCGATTGATCGGCTGCAGGGCAGGAAAACCCTGATTATCATTGCTCATCGCCTGACAACAATCCGCAATTGCCAGTATATCTTCAAGGTTGAGAACCAAACGATCCGGAGTATAGATCCGACTGAATTAAAATGAGGTGCTGCATGTCCGAAATGACGGTAAGTGTTATATTTATCACCTATAATCATGAAAAGTATGTGCGCAGAGCCCTGCTCAGCGTGCTGAACCAGGAGACGGATTTTCCGTTTGAGGTCGTGGTCGGAGAGGACTGTTCGACGGACTTAACAAGAGAAATTCTGATGGAGCTGAAGGAGCAGTATCCTGAAAAGGTGCGCCTTCTTTTTCGCGAGAAAAACCTGGGCAGGCCGACGCTGAACGTCTACCAGACAACAATGGAATGCAAGGGTGAATATCTGGCTTATTTAGAGGGGGATGACTACTGGGAGGATGCGCACAAGCTGCAAAAACAAGTGGATTTTTTGAAGGCACACCCTGAATATATCGCTGTGACACATGCCTGCCGGATGATTGATGAAAACGGTGAGGACATTTCGGATCCAAAGGAGCTTTCTGTCGGAGACCTGTATGAGTGGAGCGGATGCTTTACCTTTGAGGACTTCAAGTACTCCGGCAAATGGCCCGGGCATTATGCAACCGTCTTATCGCGTAATATCTATCCGGAAGGAAAATATGATTATACGATTATATACAAGGCACACGATTTTGTGGACGATGGCGTAATTTTGCTGTTCCTGCTTATTCAGGGAAATATTTACCGGATGGATGAGGTTATGAGTGCATGGCGGTACGTACGCAAAAAGGAAGGCGGAAACTGGAACTCTCTTTCCCTTCAGCGCAATGTAGTCAGGGAAGATTGTTATTTGATGCAGAATCTTATGAAATGGTGTGAAGAGAGTATCGGGCTGACCGATTACAGTGTAAAGAGAGCCCAAAAGGATTTTGAGACTGCCCTGAATCTGTATCTGCATCATCCGAATAAGGAAAACAGGCAGTTTGTGAAGGATATGTTTGTCTATAATATTAAGGAGGTCGTCCGCAAGGGTAAAAAAACCTCTTTGTTCGGTTATTCTGTTAAGATAATCTGGAATAAGCTCTTTAAAAATAAACGAGAGGAGAATGCGGCATATAAAAGGGATGAAAGCTGTAAGGACTATTCCGGTGCGGCCGCTGTAAATAAAGATGAGTGAAGAAAAGAGGATTTTAGTAACTCGCTCTTCCATGCCGCCGTTTGAGGAGTACGTGGAGGCCATTCGGCCGCTTTGGGATTCGGCATGGCTGACCAATATGGGAGCCAATCACGAGGAGCTGGCCAGACAGCTTGCACAGTACATGCATGTAAAGAATGTATCTCTGTTTGTGAACGGACATATGGCACTGGAGCTTTGTATTCAGGCGATGGGACTGACAGGAGAGGTCATCACAACGCCGTTTACTTTTGTATCCACAACGCATGCGATTATCCGGAATGGCCTGACGCCGGTGTTCTGTGACATTAATCCGGACGACTACACGATTGATGCGGACCAGATAGAGGCGCTGATCACGGAAAAGACTTCTGCAATTATTCCGGTGCATGTATATGGAAATGTGTGCAATGTTAAGAAGATAGAGGCAATTGCGAAAAAGCATCATTTAAAGGTGCTCTATGATGCGGCGCATACGTTTGGTGTGGAGGTGGACGGCGCAGGGGTCGGCAGCTTCGGGGATGCCTCGATGTTCAGCTTTCATGCGACAAAGGTATTTCATACAATTGAGGGAGGTGCCGTGGCGACGGCCGATGACCATTTGCTTGCCGAATTATATAAGCTGAAGGATTTTGGCATCAAGGATGAGGAGACAATAGACGGTATCGGGGCAAATGCGAAGATGAATGAATTTCAGGCCATTATGGGTCGTTGCAATTTAAAACATGTAGACGGTGAAATAGAAAAAAGAAAGGCTGTTGTAGAGCGTTACCGGGAAAATCTGGAGGGCGTTCAGGGACTTCGTCTCGTAAAAGAGCAGCCGGGTGTTAAGTCCAATTATGCATACTTTCCCATTATAATAGAAGAAACACAGTTTGGAATAACAAGGGATGAGCTGTTTGAATTGTTAAAGACGCATAATATCCATGCGAGAAAATACTTTTATCCGCTGACAAGTTCTCTTAAATGTTTTGAAGGGTTGTTTGATGTGTCGGCCACGCCGGTTGCAAAGAGGATGTCCGAAAGGGTGATGACGCTTCCGATGTCTGCTTCCCTGCCGCTTGCCGATGTAGACCGTATCTGCCGGATAATACGGGATAAATAAAGCGAAGAATCGTCGGGAAGGAAGGAATAAGCAGGATGATTGTAGTCAGATTTACAAGCGGTTTAGGGAATCAGATGTTCCAATATTCCTTTTACCGGCTGATGCAGGAGACCTATCCGCATACGGAGGTAAAGGCGGATCTGACATGGTTCTATGCAAATAATGACCATCACGGCTATGAGCTGGAGCGGATTTTCGGTGTCGGCACCGACTCCGGGTTTCGGTTGATTGAGGCATCCAAAACCGATATTTTTAAAGTGACGGGGCTGCTGCCAAATTTGTGCAACGACCGCTTTTCCGAGAGCTTCGAGAAGCTTCGCCGGTATCCGAACCGTATCCTAAGAGAGCTTACGGGCAAAAGGCAGGCGCCTTACCGGATCGATCAGCTTACGGGGGCTATCAGCAATTTGGATGTTGTATGTCCCGATGGAGGTGTGAAAAATGCACTCTATGAAACCGTCATGCATCTGGATCCTTCAAAAAACTGGTATCTGACAGGTTTTTGGATAGAGGAAAAATATTATAAAAACAGAATTTTACGGCTGCAGGATGAACTTGTGTTTGACGGAGGTCTGACTGGGAAGAATGCGGAGCTGTCTCTCAGGATGCGGAATGAAAATTCCGTCAGTATTCATGTGAGAAGGGGAGATTATTTATCACCGCTGTATTCCGGTATGTTTCAGTCCCTTGGCAGGGATTATTATGAAAAGGCGGTTGCCTGTATTAATGAGCATGTACCGCGTCCGTGCTTTTATCTGTTTTCCGATGACCCCGCTTTTGTAGAAAAGCAGTTTGACTGGCTTCCGAACAGGACGATTGTCATGCATAACACCGGAGACGACAGCTATCTGGATATGCAGCTCATGAGCCTTTGCAAGCATAATATCATTGCAAACTCCACCTTCAGCCAGTGGGGGGCACTGTTAAACAAAAATAAGGATCATTTGACACTGTATCCTGCAGCTTATTTAAAGAATCAGGATAACGAAGTAAAAACGTTGCCCGGATGGTTGCGGATTTTTTAAAGTCTGTTACGGTTTGATATTTGGGACCTATTCATATCAACACGGAAAGCCCTGATTCTGCCCCTGATTCCTGTTCATTTGCCGTTCCTGTTTTTGTATAAATCACTGGTTTATTATTACGACTATTTTTTTGTTCCTGCACATCGGAAGGGTCGGTTTCGCTGCCCTCTTCTACACCCTTGTCTTGCTCACGTGCAATTGCTTCTTGTTCATCGGTTGTTTCTTTGGATTTTTCTGTGTCTTTGTTAATATCAGATATCTTCTCCGCAATATCATCAGCGGCTGTATCAATACGGCTATTCAACTCTGCAAGTGCCACTTCTTTCTTTTCTGTGGAGGCTCCTCTGCTCTTATCTGTTTCAATCTCGCGATCCAATATTCCAACTCTGTTTTCCATGGTGCTTTTGACCGACTGGATAGTATCTACCTGATTTATTAAAGCAACATCGCTAATAAACCCCTGCATAGTTCCCGTACTAATGGTGACACTATCTTCTTTGTCGGTATTGGTTTTGCTCGTTTCTTGAGTATCTACCTGCGCAGCTTCCCGTCTTTCCTGCTGTATTTCCACCTTTCTCTGCGACACCTGCTTATTCAAATCTTGAATTTGCTGCTGTAATTCCTTTCGTTTTTCAATTTTCTCTTCGGCGGACAAGCTTTCATTTTGCGAAAGGCTTTGTAATTCTTGTTGCGCACTTTTAATTTGTTTCTGCATTGATTTAATTTGTTCGTCTTGATCTATACTTCCGGTATTCATTGTATAATTACTGGAAGTACTTGCTGTACTACTGCTGATCTGCATATAAAGACCTCCTTTATATTACCGTTTATTTTTACTTTATATATCGACTGCATTCAAAAAAAGTTAAGTCTAACTTGGAAAATAATTGTATTGAAGGTTAAATTTTTATATAAAAAGACACTATATAATCATTATATAGTGTCTTAACAGGGCTACAAGGATTCGAACCTTGAGATGACGGAGTCAGAGTCCGTTGCCTTACCGTTTGGCGATAGCCCTATTTTCGTCGGCAATACCAACAAACGCTATTATACATGAACTGCTTATAGATTGCAAGTCCCTATTTTATTTTTTGAATTCTCCATATATTTCTTTTATAGGTTAAGCTTATAAGGTAAGAAAATAGAGGCGCAGACACAAATGCCAAGAATAATTCATCTGATATTTTTTAGGGGAGGTTCCTTTAGATCGCCTGCAAAAAACAAGACAGATTTTCCGGGGATCATAGGAAAATTGAACAAAAAAAGCATCCTTTTATTGATTTTATCAATGTAAAATTGTTAAAAAAGATGAAATTATATTTCTAAAAATTATTATATTGAAACTTTATTTCAAAAGTGATAATATGACACCATAATAGTAATACTACATAGAAGGAGGTAAAAAAAATGAAAAAGGAATGGTTATTCAAAAAGCTAATTGCACTATCTTTAATAGGCGCGATGTCTATTGGATTAGTGGCTTGTGGTTCCGGCAGCAGCAATACTCCGGCCGAAACCACAGAGGAGGACACGAAAGAAGAAGCTGCGGAGAATACGGAAGTGACAGAGGAAAGTGCAGAAGCGCAAACAGCTGATACGGGTGTCACGCTCAAATTCCAGCAGTGGTGGGGAGTGGAATGTCCGGAAGGTTATGTGCAGAATATCTGTGATCAGTTTTACAAAGACACAGGCATTACGGTAGAGCTTCTTGACGCTCCGTTTGCCGATACGAAGACGGCAATTGAATCCGGTGCGGCAACGGGAACAGTAGCGGATTTGGTAAGCGTTGACAGTAGCTGGGTATATGATTTTGCTGATTCGGGACTGCTTACGAATATGAGCGACCTGCTTGATGCGGACGGATTTGATACAAGCATTTTTGCCAGCACATGGGATGTGAACGGAAGCACCTATGCAGTACCTGTTGTAAATTATGCTTATCCGCTGTTCTATAACAAGGACATTCTTGAAAAAGCAGGTGTTACAGAGCTTCCTAAAACATGGTCGGAATTTAAAGATGTTTGCCAAAAAATCAAGGATGCGGGATATTACTCCTTTGCCCTTAATTTGGACGCATCTTCTCCATCCGGTATCCAAAACGTTTATATGGGATTCGCATGGGCATCCGGCATTAATTTCAAAACAGAAGATGGTAGCATTAACGTAGCAGAAAATGCAGATCTGAAGACCTTTGCCGAATATTATAAGGAGCTGTATGACGCAGGCTATATTTATCCGGGTATGGCATCCCTGACAGAGGCCGATATGACCTCCAAATTTGCCAGCGGTGAAATCGCTTTCATTGTTAACTCGGCTGCAGCGATAACGGCGTGGAATAAGGATTATCCGGACTTGAATCTTGGTGCGGCTGCAATTCCAGTCAAAGATGGATATACAGGGAAGAGTGGAAACTGCGTAGCAAGTTGGGCAGTTGGTATTACAGAAAACACCGAACAC
The DNA here is from genome assembly GCA_023402845.1 of Bacillota bacterium. GTDB lineage: Bacteria > Bacillota > Clostridia > Lachnospirales > Lachnospiraceae > JAEYFP01. The sequence goes on along the minus strand of JAEYFP010000035.1, from coordinate 126,869 downwards.
AAAGAGGAGGCATTAAAATTCCTTGAATATTTGATGGCAGGTGCAACCGGAGATGATGCTTCTATCAATGCGGATCTTGCAGTAACACAATCGGCATTTCCGGGCAGCACACTTGCGAAGCCGGACTACAGCGCATCAAGCGAGGTGTTTCAGGATATTTACGCGAACTATAACGCAGGATATCCAATCAACGAGTTCACAGGCATGAAAGAGGCAAACACTATCATGGTTGACTGGATTAACGAACTAATTCCTTATATGGATGGTGATACGGATGTCGACACCTATCTGAATAATGTGCAGGCGGCCATTGAAGAGATTTACGGAAACTAATAGGCTCTGTTTGGTTAAAACAGTATCTGAAAAAGCTTTACGGGCGGGGAAGGGATTTATTTCCTTTTCCCGTCATGTGAAACGATAAAAGAGGTTACTTGAAAATGAATAGTAAACATAAAATAAAAAATATAATTAAAAACAAAGTAACACCTTATCTTTTTCTTTCCCCTACTGTAATTTTAATGCTTGTTTTGCTGATTTTGCCTATTTTTATGGTCATTTATTATTCGTTTTTAAATAATGCGGTTGTTATCAAGGATCCGCATTTGGTCGGTTTATCTAATTATGAGGAAATTTTTTCGGACAAGAAATTTTGGGGGGCGATTAAGAACACAGTTTTTTTTGTTACGGCCAGCGTAATCGCTCATATTGTTATCGGAATGGGCTTTGCCCTGCTGCTGAACTCCGATTATTTTAAAAGAAAAACAAAAACGGTTGCCCGTGTTATTTATATATTGCCTTGGGTCTTTACTGCGTCGGTAATTGCTATTTTGTGGAAGCTGATGCTCCAGCCTTCAGGAATTATAGATTATTTATTGTCTTTTGTACGGCTGGCCACAAAGGATACGGAATGGTTGAGCAACAGAAAGATATCGTTGCTGGTAATAACCTTTGTGAATATCTGGTGTGGGTATCCGTTTTATATGATCAGTATTCTTGCGGGATTGCAGGGGATTTCGCAGGATTTGTATGAGAGCTCCGCGCTTGACGGAGCAACTGCATTTAAACGATTTTTGTATATTACGATTCCGCAACTGAAACCGATTTTAATCAGTATTATGATGCTGGATTTTGTCTGGACAATACAGTCCTTCTCGGTAATCTGGATGCTGACCGGTGGTGGCCCTGTCAATTCTACACAGACGCTCAGTATCTATATTTACAAGTTGGCTTTCCACAGCAGTAAGTATGCCAAGGCGTCCGCAGCTGCGGTTTTTGCACTGATTGTATGTGTGATGATATCGATTTTTTATGTGAGACAGCAGAAGAAAGTGAGGGAATAAAATGGTTGGAGGATATAGAAAGCTAACAAAGGCTATTTTATCAGTGCTGCTCCTGATCGGCGGAATATTTTCCGGCTTTCCGGTGCTGTGGATGTTTATCAGCTCCCTAAAGCCCAATAACAGAATTTTTTCTTGGCCGCCTCGTTTTATTGAGACAACTATGTCGCTTGATTCCTATTTCAAGGTATTAACAGATCCTGTTAAGATCAGGTATTTTCTAAACAGCTATTTTGTCTCGGGAGTTGTCGTTATTTTAACACTGATTTTTGGCATCATGGCGGCCTATGCGTTCAGCCGATTTGATTTCCCACTGAAAAACGTGATTAATACAATGATTGTCAGTGTGCAGGCCATTCCCCCCATTGTGCTGCTGATTCCCTATATGAGCCTGATTGTATTTTTAAAATTATTCAATACTTATTTTGCGCTGCTTTTGACATATTTGGTTATTACGCTTCCCTATTGTATTCTCATGATGACGGGATATTTTAACACCCTGTCCACGGAGTTGGATGAAGCGGTGATGATAGACGGAGGCTCCAGATGGACGGCGCTCTGGAGAATACTTGTTCCGATTTCAATACCGGGATTAGTGTCCGTTGGGATGTATACATTTATGCAGGCATGGAATGAATATTTATTTGCACTTGTTCTGACACAGACAACGCAGATGAGGACGGTTCCGGTCGGAATCAATCTGCTGATGGGGCAGCATGCTTATGATTGGAGCCAAATGATGGCGATGAGCGTCATCGGTTCTGTTCCGGTGCTGATTCTTTTTATCTTTTTTCAAAAATATTTTATTGCAGGAATGTCCTCCGGAGGTGTCAAGGGCTAACAGGTATGAGAATTTCAGATGTAAAATCTCAAAGTACATTTGGAATTTAAATAAAAATAATCAAATAACTGAAAGGAGTTATACAATATGTTGGTTAATATGAAAGAGCTGCTCGCAGGGGCAGATGAGAATGATTTCGCGGTTCCCGCATTTAACATCAGTTCTTATGCGATGTTTAATGGAATTATGGATATCAGCGAAAAGAAAAATGCACCGGTAATCATTGAGATTCATCCGGACGAATTGAAGCATTTGGGAACGGAGGTTATTTCGGCAATGATAAAGAGAGCTGCCGAATCAGCAATCCCAATGGTGATACACATGGATCACGGCGCATCCTTTGCCGATATCATGGCTGCAATCCGCGCCGGCTTTACTTCGGTGATGATTGACGGCTCTGCGCTGCCGTATGAGGAAAATGTCGCGATTTGTAAAAAGGTAGTGGAGGCGGCACATGCTGCGGATAACTGCTCTATCTATGCGACGTCCAAGTATGCGCAGAATGTTTCGGTGGAGGGTGAGCTGGGCAATATAGGTACGACGGATGCGGAGGCAGCGTTTACACAGGTGATTCACTATACACAGCCCGATGAAGCGGTGAAGTTTATTGAGGAAACGGGAATTGATACGCTGGCAATTGCAATTGGTACCTGTCATGGAATTTATCCGAAGGGTTATAAGCCGGAGCTGAAGTTAGACCTTTTAAAAGAAATCAAAAAGGCAATCAAGGATGCCGGACTTGATACAAAGCTAGTTTTACACGGAGGCTCCAATAATCCTGATGAGGAGATTGCAACCGCGTCTAAGACAGGCATTAGCAAAATCAACATTTCCAGCGATATTAAGGTTGCTTACTATCAGAAGATGAGAGAAATTCTCAAGGACGATAGTATTCGTGAACCGAGTGAGATTGAGCCCGCATGCATTGTGTCGATGCAGGAGGTGGCTGCGCAGAAGTTTGATTTATTTGGAGCAGCGGGAAAAGCTTCTTTATATTAATGGACGAGGAATTATTATGGAACAGAAAATAGCGATGGGATTCCATTCGGCGGTCGATTTTGAATTAAAGTGGGATGCCGGCATCATAGAAATGCTGGCATCCAAGTACGATGTTCGGGAGCGTGAGCTGAGGACGGATTTTCCTGTAAAAACAGAAAGGGATATGCTTCTGGCAATATTAGGTCATCTGGCAGAAGGAACAGGCGGGGAATATGTGCCGGAAACGAACAGCCTGTGTAAGCAGTTTGCGTCGTATTTTTCGTATGAGCAGACAGTAGGCGGGACTGCTACCCGTGCGGCAATTGCGCTCAGTAAGCTGGGATTTGAAAGCAAGCTTTCCATGTGCTGTTATAATCATGTAATCAGGACATTACTTCCGGATAAAATTCATCAGTTTCCAAATGTGAAAGAGGAAGCGGATGAAATTTATCCGCATGTTGTTCTCTCCTATCCCGCAGGGGCGAGAATTCGTGTAAATGACATTGATCTTTTTACTAAAAGAGAGAACCGGGTGATGTTTTCCAATGATGCCGCAGCAATGAATATGGAGATCTCCGGAGATTTCGCCGCTGAGCTGACTGATGCTAAGGTATTTCTGCTCGGGTGCTTCAGTGAAGTTCTAGAGTTTGATATTTTGAAGGATCGTATGGAGAAAACGGTATATTTATTGGAAAATCTTGCACCTGGCGCATGGGCCATTCTTGAGGATGGCTGTTATATTAATAAGAAATTCAGATACTATGTACACAGAAGTTTGGAAAGGTGTTTAAATGTATTGAGTATGAATGAAGATGAGCTGCAGGAGTTCATTGGGAAGAGAATCAATATTCTCGATTCTCAATCTATGCGGGATGCCTTACAGTATGTTTATGAAAAGATAAATATTCCGTTACTTGTTGTGCATTCGGCTTACTGGGCACTTGCATATGGGTCAAATCCTGAAAAGCTAAAAAGGGCTCTCTTAGGAGGAGTCTGTCTGTCGGCTACAAGGTTTCGGTGCGGTGACAGCTTTGGGAAAGAGGAATATGCGAAAACGGAAAAGCTTCCCGATAAAGCGGAAGGCGTCAGATTCTGTTATGAAATAAAAAAGGAACTGGGCGAACGTATAGTCTGCCTCCCGACCAAGGATTTGAGTTTTGTAAAAACCCCCACGGTTGTCGGGCTGGGAGATTTTTTTGCGGGAGGATTTTTGCCGGGTGTACTGGATGTATCGCCGTGACAGCTCGGCCGAAGGCCGATCTGCATGTATCCATATAAATAATGGAAGAAAACGCTTGTATCAAATTTATTAAACACGTATAATAAAATGGAGGAATTAGAATGTATACACACGTTAGGGATATTTTGTCAATGGCGGAGGGAAGCAACACTTCCGTAATCGGTTTTGTCTGTATGGATTATATTATGGCAAGAACTGTTGTTTATGCGGCAGAGGCTACAAATACGCCGGCTATGGTAATGCTTTATCCGGAGCATGTTACGGTTCAGAAGACGACAGGCAGAATTGCTTACGCCGAGGCACTTAAGGAATTGGCAAATGAAGTAAAGGTACCGGTTGGGTTGCATCAGGATCATGACTATACCCTGAAATCTATTGTAAAAGCTATGGACGCAGGTTTTGAGTCCATTATGATGGATGGCTCCCTGTATGAGCTGGACAAAAATATTAGGCTGACAAAAGAGGCTGTGGAAGCAGCGCATGCGAGAAATGTTCTGGTGGAGGGCGAGATCGGACATGTGGGACTGGCTGCCGATGTAGATAATGATAAAGACGATCTTTATACAAAACCCGATGCAGCCGAAAGATTCTGCAGAGAGACAGGTGTGGACTCACTTGCGGTATCTATTGGAAATGCGCATGGTGAATATAAGCAGACGCCGCATCTTGATATCGCAAGATTGGAGAATATTAAGGCGGCGACAAACGTACCATTGGTACTTCACGGAGGAAGCGGCATTCCGGACGACCAACTTTTGGAGGCGTTTTCCAAAGGAATACGTAAATTCAATCTGGGAACAGACTATCTTTCGAGATACTACGCGGCAGTACGGGCATTTATTGAGGAGAATAATAACAATCTGGATCCTGTTAAAATAATTAATATGCCGGAGTTTGTACAGGCAATGCTGCAGCCTTATGTGGAAGAAAGGATGAAATCTCTTTGCCGGTTTTAGAGCGGAGAGTTTTTGATAGATCAATCATATGTAAAGCTAAGGGGATGAATATTTTGGCAAACATTGCATCCATTGACAAAATTCAGAACAATTACAATACGTTGTCCTATGCCGAGAAAACAGTCGCAAATTATATATTGAAAAATCCTGATGAAGCAGTGCAATGTACAATTAAAGAATTGGCTACGGCCAGTAATGTCAGCGAAGCGACAGTAGTCAGAATGTGCCAGCATTTGGGATATAAGGGCTACTGGTCTTTTCGCATTTCATTGGCGGCGGAAAAAAACGACGGAGAGGCGAAAGCAAATCGTAATGAGGACAGCAGTTCAAATTCGATTCTTCTGCGTTATGCAAAAATGCTTGAAAATCTGGCGGGCAATATTGATGAGAGGAGTATGCGGGTCTGCAGTGACTTGCTGCTGAGGTGTGGCTATGTGCATATTATAGCGGGCGGCAACTCGGGAACGCTTGCCTCCCATTTGGCCTTTCGCCTTGGGCGTCTTGGTATAAGCTGCACGCGGGATAATGTACCGGAATACTATGTGAATCATATTAATTCTGCAAAGTCGGAGGATGTGGTATTCGCGATTTCCCAATCCGGCATCACGAAGGATGTGCTGAAGGGGATTGAGATGGCCAAAGAGAAAAATCTAAAGGTAGTGGCAATCACAGCATATAAAGATTCCAGCATTGCCGAGCAGGCGGATATTGTTTTGGAATCGAAGGGGGATTTTACTCGTTTTGATTTTTACAAGGATTACGCACACGTGTGTGAGATGGCGGTAATTGACGCACTTTGTGAAATGATGCAGCAGTATGTGGATGCAAGACCGAATGAGAAAGAACTGAATAAGCTGGAGCTTATACTGTCGGATTCAAAAATCTAAGCAGGAGGTTGCGGGATGAAGCGGTCAAGGATAAATAAGGTCATAACAGACATGGAAAGAATGCTAAAGGAGCATAGGTTTGAGGTGCCGCCCTTTGTGAATTTTACACCTGACGAGTGGAGGGCAAAGGGTCAGGAATACGATGAGATTCGTGAGAATATGCTTGGCTGGGATATTACAGATTATGGTCTTGACAGGTTTGACGAAATTGGATTTGCATTGATTACCTTGAGAAATGGGAACCTCCATAAGCGGGAATATAAGAAGCCGTATGCGGAAAAACTGCTGTTCTTATATGAGGGACAGACCTCTCCCCTGCATTTTCATTGGAGTAAGATGGAGGACATTATAAACCGTGGCGGTAATGACGTATATATTACGGTTTATAACGGGGAGAAGGACGGCTCAAAACTTGACACGGATGTGACTGTAAGCTGCGACGGTGTAAAGCAGACGATGTCTGCCGGGAGCAAAATTTGTCTGCGGCCGGGTATGAGCATTACAATCCCCCAGTATTTGTATCATGATTTTATGGTACCAAAGACAGGCGGCAGTGTACTGTTGGGTGAGGTCTCTATGTGCAATGATGATTGTGCGGATAATCGATTTTATGATGAGATGGGTCGTTTTCCCGAGATTGAGGAGGATGAAGCACCATATAGGCTGCTGTGTAACGAATACCCACCGGCACCGTGAGCGGTGCAATGGTCAGGAGCGTGAGAGACGATGGTGAAAGAGAAAAGAGCAGTTGTTGCCGGACATATTTGTGTGGACATCACACCTGTTTTTCCGGGGAAGCCGGCAGAACGGATTGATACGGTGCTGGCTCCGGGCAAACTGTTACATATGGAGGGTGTTGATATCCATACGGGCGGAGCTGTGTCCAATACCGGACTTGCCATGAAACGATTAGGCTGCATTGTCAGTCTGATGGGCAAAATCGGAAATGACGAGCTTGGGAGAATGGTATTAAACATCATGGATGGCTATCATTCCTCAGAGCGAATGATTGTGTCAAAAGATTCGTCCACCTCTTATTCCGTCGTACTTGCCGTGCCCGGTATCGACCGTATTTTCCTGCACGATCCGGGTGCAAACGATACATTTTCCTGCAAAGATCTGGACTGGAAGGAAATCGCGCGTGCAGATTTATTTCATTTCGGCTACCCTTCCCTAATGAAGGCAATGTATGAAAATGGCGGGCAGGAGCTGCTTGAAATGCTGCGTCGGGTGAAAGAGCTTGGTCTTGTGACATCACTGGATATGGCGGCGATTGATCCCGATTCCGAATGTGCGAAAGAGGATTGGCATCACATTCTTAAGCGGGTATTGCCGCATGTGGATTTCTTTGTACCGAGCGCGGAGGAGTTGTGCTTTATGCTCGATCGGGAACGGTATGCCGAATGGAAAGAACGTGCGTCGGGATGCGACATGACAGAAATACTCACAATGGCAGATATTTGCCCTTTGGGAAAAGAAGTGCTTGATTTGGGCGTGCGAGCGGTGCTCATTAAATGCGGCGCACCAGGGATGTATTATCGCACCGCATCAGAGGAAAAAATGCGTTCACTTTGTGAGCGACTGGAGCTTCCGCATAGGTCCTGGGCGGGTAAGGAAGGCTTCGAAAAAAGCTACCGGCCTGCCGCGGTCATTTCGGGAACCGGTGCCGGGGATACGAGCATTGCGGCGTTTTTATCTGCAGTGCTGTTAGGCGAAACACTGGAAGAGGCGCTTCATCTGGCATCGGCTACGGGAGCCTGCTGTGTTGCCGCTTACGATGCATTGAGCGGTCTGAAGTCTTTGGAGGAGCTGAAGGAAAAAATAAAAGGCGGATGGGAAAAGTTGGATGCGGATAATCTTACTTCTTTTGTTTAATGGGATAATTTGACGGAAAGTAAATTGACACAATCTGAAATATATATTATCATTGTTATGAATGATATATCATTTACAGTTCGTCAGACAGGCAGAAGGAAGGATTATCACGTGGAAAGAGAAGCCCTATATCAAGGTATTTTTCAAGATTTGTTTGAAGCAATTAAGCAGGGGGATTACCCGCCCGGAAGTAGATTGCCTTCGGAAAAGGAGTTGGCAGAGAAATACGAGGTAAGCAGGATTACGAGTAAGAGAGCTTTGGAAATGCTAGCTGAAAGAAATTTGATTACCAGGCGGCCGGGAAGGGGATCCTATGTATTGGAAGTGCCCCTTGACGATTCTGATGGTGTGGTCGGAAAGGAAAAGGAATCCAAAAAATCAATAGGGGTTATTTTTGATTCTCTGGGGGCTGAATACGGTTGTGAGATTTTGAAGGGAATAGAGAGAGAATGCAGCAGAAAGGAATATAATATTATTTTTTCCTGTACCTACGGCAGCATCTCAAATGAGATCAAGGCAATTGATTCCGCACTGGACGCGGGGACATCCGGAATTATATGCATGTGCGCGCAGGGGGAAGTCTACAATTCTAAAATTTTGCAGTTGGCAGGAGTTCATTATCCAATGGTGTTGGTCGACCGAGAAATGAGAGGAATTCCTATTACCTGCGTGAAAACAGATAATTATACAGCGGCAAAGGAATTGACGGAAACATTAATTGCAAAGGGGCATACAAAAATAGGATTCATTTCTCATCACGCTATGCAAACACGCACGATTGAGGAACGTCTAAGGGGTTTTATTGATTGCCACATGGAGCACAATCTGGTAACGAACGAAGGGATGTGGCTGACCAGTCTGAATTCGTCTCTTCCAAATCCGGATGAAGATGACAGCGATGCAGGTATGGATTTTGAAAAAATAGACCGTTTTATTGAGGAACATTCCCAAATAACCGCAATATTTGCCGTGGAATATAAAATAGGTGTAATGGTGTACAAGGTACTTAAAAAACGTAATGTGGAAAGAGAAAAGGCAATTGTGTTTTTTGATGGTGTAGATGAAATTTATGATACCAGACCCATATTTACCAGAGTTCAACAAGACGAATATTTGATGGGCGTCATTGCGGCAAAGGAATTAGATGCGTTGATTACGGGAAAGAATACGTTGCCTGTCAACAAATTGATTCCATATAAGATAATAGATCCCGAATAGTGATAATGGCCGAGTTTCAAAGAGAGAGATACTTTGGAACTCGGCTACTTTTTACTTTTTTCAAACCTTTCCTATAGAATATAATTGATATATTATATATATTATTCATATTGACAAATAATACAGAAAGGATATATAATAAAATAACCAAATATAAAGGGGCCGAATGAAGATCATTATGCATAGTGCATATAAAAATAGTTGCCATGCAAAATATATTTCAAAAGAATATGTATGATATATCATTTCGGAACTCTTGGCATCTAGTTAATTTATAAGGAGGATTTATAATGAAAAAGAAAGTATTGTCAATGCTTCTCTCGGGGGCCATGATTGCATCGCTTTTATCGGGATGCGGAGCTTCTGCGGGGACAACAAATGAAACGGCTCAGGATACAGCTTCGGCTCAGGAAGGGGCGAAAGAGGTAACTGGAGATGCGAATGAGGAGGCTGTTACGATTACCATTCTGTCATTGAAGACAGAGGATGGACCACAATCCGCTTTTCAGACGATGTTTGATAATTTCTCGGCGGAGCATGAAAATGTGAAATTTGATATTCAGACAATGAGCTCAGATGATTTGAAAGCAACTTTGCGATCCAGAGCGGCATCAGGAGACATGCCTGATATTATTACATGGATGAAGGAAGTAGATGAGTCTCTGTTGCTTGATTTAACAGTAGATGATTACCTGAGTAATATTAATCCGGAAACTCTGGCAGGTGCAAACGCAATCTATACCGACACTACCTATGCAATGCCATTGGACAATGGTTATATTGGTCTCTATTACAATAAAGATGTATTAGCAGAAAATAATCTGGAAGTACCGGCCACCTACGATGAATTAATCAGCTGCTGCCAAGAACTGGAGGCAAAAGGGATAACGCCCTTTGGTAATAGCCTGAGCGACCTTTCCGTACCTTATATTGCCCTGATCGGCCTATTTGCGGAAAATGTTTTCTACAATAATCCGGATTGGTCTGCGCAGAGAGACAATAATGAAAAGTCATTTTTGGAAGATGAGCAATGGAAGCTTTCCTTTGACCAGCTGAAAAATACGGTATATCAGTATGGCGATCCGGATACTGCATATAATTTATCTTACGATGACTGTGCAGCTAATTTTGCAAATGGAGAGAATGCATTTTATTTTCAGGGCTCCTGGGCACTATCAAGCTTCAGAGAAGTAAATAAGGAAGCAAACATTGGAATCATGGGATTTCCGGTAAGTAACAATCCGGAAGATGCGGTAATGCTTTGTTTCCCTGACACATCCCTTTCTATCTGCAAGGATTCAAAGAATATTGAAATCAGCAAGGAATTTTTAGCCTATGTTGCGTCAGAAGAGGCCGGTACAATATGGTCCACCGCATGTGCGGCATCTTCTTCGGTAAGCGGAGTGTCCGTTGACTGGGATCCGATCGCGGCAGATATCGATTCTTATCTTTCCAGCGGAAAGTTTACCGCACTGGGGGATCGTGCGTTAAGAAGTACATTTACTGATAAATTATGGGAAACGTTCTCCTATTATATGCTGGACGAAAGTGATTGGGAGACGGAAGCGTCTGTGCTCGATGAATATTGGGATAAAGCAAGAGATGAGGCTGCCACTCAGTAAAGCAAACAAATAATAGATAAAAAGGCAGGGGGTTGTCTTGGGCTGAACACCTGAGGCAGTCCCTTGCGGCAAAAAGTTAGACAGAGAGATTGGGAATAATCATATGAAAAGAAAAACCAGAGATGCCATATTCTATTTTATCCTGCTTGTGCCGGCAATTGTCTTGTTTATTATGTTTTTTATCATTCCGGTCATACAGAGTTTTGGATTATCATTTACGGATTCATACGGGATGAAAACGAGCTATCATTTTATAGGAATAGATAACTATATAGAGGCAATTCATGACTTTACCTTTACACAGACAATCGGTAATACTCTTTATTATACGCTGCTCGTAGTTCTTATAGGAAATCTGCTTTCGTTGATACTGGCATTACTGTTAGATTCTCAAATGCATGGTAAGAATATATTCCGAACCGTATTTTTTATACCCAATATAATGAGCCTGTTAGTTGTAGGTTATATCTGGTCGTTTGCATATACCAAGGTGATTCCGGAAATCACAAAGGAATTGACAGGAATGAACGTCGCCCTGCTGGGAAATAAGAAGCTCGTCATAATTGCACTGGCAATTGTGGGTGTCTGGAACTGCGCCGGTTATTATATGGTGATCTATATTGCGGCCTTGCAGAGTATTTCCGAAGATATTGTGGAGGCGGCAAGAATTGACGGAGCCGCTTATTGCCAGATTCTGAGGTACGTTAAGCTGCCGATGCTGATGCCGACAATCTTCACTTGCCTGATTTTATCCGTTGCGGCAAATATGAAGGTATTTGAACTGCCCTATACAATGACTTCAGGAGGGCCGGTGGGGGCCTCAAGCACAATGGTTTTCAAGATTTATACGACTGCGTTTAATGCGGCCAGAAATGGCTATGCGGCGACTCAGTCCATCATCCTTTTCTTTATTATAGGATTTATTTCGCTTTTGCTGAATTGGCTAATGAGGAAAAAGGAGGAGCGTTTATCATGATAAAGGGAAAGCTCCTTCGGTTTTTAAAATATATTGTTACAATTTTAGGGATGATTTTGTTTGCGCTACCATTGATTCTCGTAATAATTAATTCCTTTAAAACGAAGGCGGAAATAATGACTTCGGCAATTGCGATGCCTTCGTCGTTTAATTTGGAAAATTACAGGGAAATTATGACGGATAGCAATTTTTTGACTTCATTTTTAACAAGTATTTTCGTAGTTGCTGTTACTACATCATTAACGCTTTTGATTTCCGCAATTACCGGATATGCGTTGGCAAGATGGGAAAGCCGGTTTTCGAAAATTCTCCTCATAGTTATTATGACAACCTTATTTGTGCCGTTTCAGGTTTATATGGTGGCACTGATTGTCATTGTAAAGAATATAAATCTGATAGGAAATCTTTTCGGACTGATTATTGTCTACATTGCATTGGGGATGCCGGTACCCATATTCCTGTGCAGAAGTTATTGTATAGGACTCTCCCAGGATATTGAGGAGGCGGCAATTATTGATGGTTGCTCCAGAATTAAAATGATAGGTGTGGTCATTCTTCCGTTGATGCGTCCTATTCTGGCGACGGTAGCAGTGTTAAACGCATTGTGGGTCTGGGGAGAGTTTCTGGTTGCATTTCTCGTATATGGAAGCGGAAAGCCTATGACGCTACCGCTGTCTCAACGATATTTTTTTGGCACGTACAGTAATCAATGGAACTTAATTTTAACCAATTTTCTGATATCCAGCATTCCGATTATTATTTTATATATTTTAATGCAAAAAAATATTATCAAGGGAATTGTGGCGGGAGCAATCAAGGGTTGATGGAGGAGTAATTTTGAAAGAAACTGCAAAATGGGAAAAGGACTATCAATATATCAAAGAGTTCTCTTTAATAATGATAAGTGGGTGCAAGGTAAAAACAGACTCCGGTATTTCGATTTTTACGCCGGACGGAGTATCGAGTTACAATGGTCTCTGGCTCAGGGATTTTTCTTATATGGTCGAATATTCCGGCGTCCATATAGAGGAGAGAGAGATTGTTGATTGTATTGAATATGCGATTGAACACAGAAGGAGCGACGGCTGGATGCCTGATCGCGTCTATGGAGATGGTACTACCGCCTATGCGGCGGGTGAAGTGGGACATCCGATCGGGGAAGCTAATTTGGATAATACGCCCTTTTTAATTTTTATCATTCACAGCTTGTATTTGCGAATGGAGGAAACTTTGTTCGTAGATTTATTTATAAAATGGCGTCGTCATTTGGAAAAAGGGCTACAGATAATTCCTCTTTCAGAAAGCGGTATGGTATATAATTCTTCAGAAAAACCGCATTCTCCATATGGATTTACGGATACCGTATGTAAAACCGGAGAGTTGTTTTTGGAGACAATTTTATACTGGCGGGCATGTTTATTTATGGAAGAAATGAATGTACAGTTGCGTCTGCCCGGCGGAGTGTCTTATTATGGAATAATGAAGCGAATTGAAACGGCAATTGACGTTTTGTATGAAAGCTCTTCAGGAGCGTTTTATGCAGCAACGGAGTCGTGCAGGGAAATTGATATATGGGGAATGATTTATTCTCTTTATATTGACTACCCTTATAAGAAAGATCAAAAGGGACAGATGCTGTCCTTTCTTAAAGTGCACGCAGAGGACTATTTGTATGAAGGTCAGGTGCGACATTTGCTGAAAAATGAATATTGGGAAAAGCTGTTGATTGATATCAAACCCGAGGAATATCAAAATGGTGCCTATTGGGCAACGGCGACAGGCTGGGCGGTTTGGTGCCTTTTTCAATCGGATCGGAAACAGGCGGCGGTAACACTGAAAAGAGCAATTCAGTATTTTCAGACATACGGATCTTTTGAATGCGTGAATGATGGATATGTAAAGTGTGCTAATTTTGTAGTGAGTGTTACAAATGTACTTGGGGTGATGGACAGATTGTCCGGCGATTGTGATTTTATTGATCTTTATGAAAATACAGAAATTTGAGTAATGGATACATAAACTTTTAAGGAGATTAGAAATGAAAGAGATTCCTGAGATTTTAATTAAGAGAGCGGAGGAGCTTGAAAGGTATTATGAGGAATACTATCCGAGCGCGGCGCCTCTTATCAAACAATGCTTTCTAAATACAATTCAGACAACTGTTCAAAGGCAGGAAGACGGTTCTTACTTTGTAATAACTGGAGACATTCCGGCAATGTGGCTTCGTGATTCGGCGGCGCAGGTTCGTCCGTACATAAAATATGCGGCTCGGGACGAAGCATTGCGTGAAATAATAAAGGGGATTATTCTGACCCAGATGAGACAGGTTACTATTGATCCGTATGCCAATGCATTTAATGCGGCTGCCGATGGAGCCGGGCATCGGGAGGATGAGACAGAGCAGAATGACTGGATATGGGAACGAAAATACGAAACCGATTCTTTATGTGCCCCGATCTATCTGTCATACTGTTACTGGAAGGAAACTGCCTGTACAGATGTTTTTGATGATACATACCTGACTTCTTTAAAAAAAATTATTAGTGTTTGGAAAACAGAGCAGACTCATTGGATTTCGCCGTATTATTTCAGGAGAAGAAATGATACGGAGACCGATACGCTCCCTCAGGAGGGAAGAGGAAATAGGGTGAAGGCTACAGGAATGACCTGGTCGGGTTTCAGGCCTTCCGATGATAGATGTGTTTATGGGTATTTAATTCCGGCCAATATGATGGCATCAAAGGCGCTGCAGTATGCCGAAGAGATCTGCAGAGAAGTTTATGCCGACGGGGAGATTTCGGGCATATGCAAAAAACTGCGGATGGAAATTTTGGATGGCATCAAGCGCTACGGAATTGTTGAACACCCGAAATTTGATAGTATTTATGCATATGAAACAGATGGGTACGGAAATTATGTGCTGATGGATGACGCTAATTCTCCCAGTCTTCTGTCAATGCCCTATCTCGGCTTCTGTGAAAAGAATGAGGAAGTATATTTGCAGACAAGAAGATACATACTTTCTTCGAATAATCCTTATTATTACTGCGGGAAATATGCAAGTGGCATTGGGAGCCCCCATACGCCGGAAAATTATGTATGGCATATTGGCTTGATTATGCAGGCATTAACAACGAATGACAGAGAAGAAATTAGAGAGTGTGTCAATGCTGTATTAAGGACCCATGCAGACACCGATTTTATACATGAATCATTTGATGTAAATAATCCAAATATGTATACAAGAGCATGGTTTGCATGGGCAAATTCTTTATTTTCAGAGCTGATGGATAATCTTGCGTGTTCGCATTTTTGGGAGCAAAACAAAGAGGGGGATGCAAATTAATGATCAAATATGGAATATATTTTGCTTATTGGGAACAAGAATGGAATGGAAATTATCTAAGATATATAAAAAAAATAAAAGAACTGGGATTTGATATTCTGGAAATTTCGTGTGCAGCGCTTAAAAACGTTTCTACAGAGGAACTTTCAGAGTTGAAAAAGACAGCAGCGCATTATGGAATCAGCCTGACAGCGGGGTATGGACCCAGTGCTCAGGAGAATCTTGCAAGTGTGGATCCCAAGATTGTTAAAAATGCAATTGCATTTTATACGGATATTCTAAAGAAACTGGAAGTCTTGGACATACATACTATTGGCGGAGGTATTTATTCCTATTGGCCTGTTGATTACAGTAAAACGATTGATAAATCCGGAGATTGGGCACGCAGTGTGAAAAATGTCAGAACGGTTGCACGAATAGCCGGCGACTGTGGAGTGGACTATTGCTTGGAAGTTTTAAATCGCTTTGAAGGATACCTGCTTAATACGGCTGCCGAAGCAAAGAAATTTGTTGAGGAGGTTGATACGCCGGCTGTGAAAATCATGTTGGATACATTTCACATGAATATTGAAGAGGATAGCATTACGGATGCTATTTTACTGGCCGGGGACAAGCTGGGACATTTCCATGTAGGTGAGAATAACCGCCGTTTGCCGGGAAAAGGTGGCTTGAACTGGCATGCTGTCGGCTGTGCCCTACGTTCCATAGGATATGATAAAGCAGTGGTTATGGAACCTTTTGTTAAGTGCGGAGGAACGATTGGTGCTGATATCAAAGTGTGGAGAGATCTGAGCAGAAACGCATCCGAGGAACAATTGGATCAGGACGCAAAAGGCTCGGCTTCTTTTCTGCGCTATGTTTTCAGCGGTCCCAATTCTGATTACGGGAAAGGTGTGTAACAAATATGAATAGATATCCGACAATAGGAATTAGGCCGATCGTGGATGCAAGACGTCTGGGGATCAGAGATGCATTGGAAGAAAAAACAAGGGAAATGGCTGAAAAGGCCAAAGAGATCATAGAGCAGAATGTGCGATATGCCGATGGAAAACCGGTAAAAGTGGTTATTTATTCCGGCAGTATTGGAGGCGGCGAAGAGGCGGCTCGCTGTGAGGAAGCGTTTGTGCAGCAGAATGTCTGTGCCACCTTAAGCGTGACACCGAGCTGGTGTTATCCGCTTGAAACAATTGATACCAATCCTTTGACGATAAAAGCAATTTGGGGTTTTAACGGAACCCAGAGACCCGGTGCCGTTTATCTTGCGGCGGCTTTGTCGGCACACAATCAAATGGGTCTTCCTGCATTCGCCATTTATGGAAAAAATGTTCAGGATATGGAGGATCAAGAAATTCCGACTGATGTGCGGAAAAAGATAATTCGATTTGCAAGCTGTGCAATTGCCGTCGGCCAACTGAGAAACAAGGCCTACATAAACATTGGATCGGTATCAATGGGAATTATGGGTTCCTATATGGATCCTTTATTCTACCTGAAATATTTCGGAATTCGGCCTGAATGGGTTGATATGACGGAAATTTTGCGTCGTGAGGCACTTGAAATTTACGATATTGAGGAATATGAAAAAGCCTTGTTCTGGGTTCGCCAAAATTGCAGAGAAGGTTGGGACAAGAATGCGGAAGAAGTACAGCATACCAGAGAAGAGAAGGACAAAGAATGGGAGTTCGTTGTAAAATTGACGCTGATTATTCGCGATATCATGATTGGAAATGATAAATTGTCAGATTGGGGATGGAAGGAAGAGGCGCTTGGTAAGAATGCAATTGCCGCAGGATTTCAGGGGCAGCGTTCTTGGACTGACTGGAAGCCAAATGGTGATTTTACCGAGTCAATTATGAATTCTTCCTTCGACTGGAGAGGTAACAAGCAACCGTTGATTTTGGCTACTGAAAATGATGGTTTAAACGGAATTTCTATGCTGCTTGCCAACCTTTTAACCGGAAAGGCGATAGGTTTTTCCGATATCAGATGCTATTGGAGCCCGGAAGCCATAGAACGGGTAACGGGATGGGTACCGGATGAGTTTGCATCGGAGGGCTTTATCCATTTAATTAATTCCGGCTCTACTTGTTTGGACGCGACAGGAAAAAGCAGAGATGAAAAAGGAACGGCTGTTATGAAAGCCTGGTGGGATATGACGGAAAGGGATATGAGGGACTGTCTGGCAGCTACGGACTGGTGTCCCGCCGAATTATGTCAGTTCCGGGGAGGCGGTTACTCGTCTCACTTTGTGACGGATGCACAAATGCCGCTTACATTAATTCGGATGAACCTGACTGACGGGGTAGGGCCGACTCTTCAGATTGCGGAAGGCTGCAGCGTCATTCTGCCTGAAAAGGTGCATGAAAAATTGAACATGCGAACCGATCCAACGTGGCCGACAACGTGGTTTGTGCCGAGATTAAACGGAGTCGGGCCCTTTAAGGATGTATATGCGGTGATGGCAAATTGGGGAGCCAACCACGGAGCCTTTGTACACGGGCATATAGGGGCGGAGTTGATTACGCTGGCTTCCATGCTGAGAATTCCGGTTTCCATGCATAATCTGTCTTCGGACGATATTTTTCGGCCGCAGGCCTGGGCTTCGTTTGGAACAGATAATCAGCAGGCTGCGGATTATAAAGCGTGCGATTATTACGGCCCGATCTATAAATAAAAGAACAAATATAACTTGTCGTGCACCTCTGAAAATGATATTGCTTAAAGAAACAATATTTGAATATTCTCACATCAGCGGATTTTTCTGGCAGGTACAGGCAGCTGTTTGAGATGCAGTTCGCATAATTTGCCAAAAAACCTTTAAAATTCGCAGTTTTTGTAGAAAGGATGTATTTAAGAGGGATTGTCGAATAAGGTAAAATATGGTATTCTTATAAGGAAACAATCAATTGATACTATTTTAATTATTTGGGGCGAGAAGACAAATGATTGAAATTGCAATTTGCGATGATGAAGAAAAAGATGCGGCTATTATTAATAGTTATGTCAAAGCACACTTAAATAAAGAAAAATTGGACTATACGATTTGCATTTATCGGACAGGCGAGGAACTATTAGATTCTAACAGATATTTTCATATTGTATTTCTGGATATCGCAATGGGAAGAGGAATGACAGGAATCCGTGCAGGCCGGGAATTTAGAAACGGAAACAGGAGTACAAAAATTATTTACACAACAAGCTTTCGGCAGTATTTTGAACAGGCTTTAAATGACGTACATGCATTTGCATATCTTCAAAAACCAATTCAGAAAGAGGCCCTTATTTTACAGCTAAAAGAAGTTCTTCGTTTTATTAAGGTGGAGAGTGAGTTTATATATGTTAATACAATTGAGATCACAATGAATCCTAATCTCAATGCAGCAAAAAGAAAAATAGATATCAACGCGATTTACTATTTTGAGTATATCAACCGAAAAATAAAGATACAGACTAAGGATACCCAATATTGGATTTGCGGACAAATGAAAAATATAATAGATGATATGCAGGAGCATTCATTTGAAGAATGCCATCAAAATTTCTTAGTTAATCTGGCGTATGTAGACAGGGTAAAGGCATATGAGCTATATTTGAAAAACGGAAAAAAGATTCCTATTTCTCAGAGAAAATCGGCTGAATTTCGAGAAAAGCTGAATAGCTATCTTCAAAGAAGCATGTGGGAGAAATGATGGAAAATTATTTATTTTACTTGTTTGGAATTGGAATTTCCTGTTCGATCACTTCTATTATTATCTTTCAATTTATGGACGAACACTACGAGCATGCATATTCCGGTAAAGTTGTGTATGCTGTGTTAAAAGTGGGAACCTGTCTGGGTATCATGCTCATCAATCTGTTAGGGATACCGGTATTAAATATGCTTATTTGGATACTGGTGTTTACTGCCATTGGAATATTTCTATACTGCGATTTCGGCAGAAGCTTCCTTCAAAGAATTTTTGAAATAGTCATCTTAATATTGGTGCTTAGCATCTGTGAGACAGTTGGCATCATTATTTTGCAGTTTACATTATGGAAGTTAAATATAAATAAGATCCAGCCGGAAATATTGGAATGCATTAAAATGACATTTTCAAAGCTTATTATCATTGTTCTGTATTATCCTCTAATTTCAAGAATATGGAAAAATAATAATCAGGAAAGATTCACTCCTGCGCAATATTTCGTACATTTCGTCATTATTATTTACAGCGTACTTAATCTTTCTGTAATCATAGTGGTCGTATCAAATAACATAGCAGTCAGCTTTGCGGAGAGACTTCTGCTGCTTGTCAATATGCTCTGCATTTTGTTTGCGGATTTGTATTTTTTATACTTTGTAAAGGTTACAGGAGAAAATGAGCAATTAAAATTAAAGCTAAGCCTTTTAGAGCAGCAATCCGATTTACAGTACGAATATTACAGAGATCAGGAACAAAAGTATAACGAGTCCGTAAAAATATTACATGATGTGAATAAGCATCTGAATATGATAAAGGGAATTTATGAATCGAACAGAGTAGATGAGGCGCGAAGCTACGCTAATGAAATTGAATGTATATTAAAACCATTGGTTTTGCAGAAATATGTTAGAAATCCGATATTAAATATATTGCTGAATGATAAAAAGCGGTGTGCTTCCTTACACCAAATTGATTTCAAAATTGAGGCAGGAAGCGCTGATTTGCTATTTATGGAGCCGGTTGAGGTGACCACCGTATTTGGAAATCTATTGGACAATGCAATAGAAGCATGTGATGGGGTAACGGATAAGAGCAAGTTTATTGACTTGAAATTTGATACCTGCAACAGGATTGTGGTGATTAACCTTTCGAATTCCTCCAGCGGGACTGTAAAATGGACGGCAGGAATACCGGTGTCCCAAAAAGGAAAAAATCATGGAATCGGACTCCTGAATGTGGAACAAGTGATCAAAAAATATAATGGAAATATGAAACTAAAAGAGGAGAGCGGTATTTTCAACTGCAGTATTATATTTAATCAATAATAGAAACAAAGAGAAATTTAGAGCTATTACAACATAATATTTATAAAAAATATAATTATTTTTATAAATATTATGTTGTAATAGTTTTTTTTATACTCAAAATTAATGTAAAATTTAATAAATTCTGTCAGTTATACAAAAATTCTGTCAGTTATGCAAAAGCCATTGAAATTTAAAAAATTTTATTAGATAATTAAAAAAAGGAGGGTTCTATAACATGATGAAGAGCATAGAAAAAAAATCATTGGAATTATTATCAAAAGCAGCAATGAAAACGGCTGTAAAAGAAATCAATTCGGCATGCTTATTGTTTGGATATCAGCCGAAAATGCCGGATGCGGCAAAAAAATTAAAGAGAAAGAAATAAGAAGAAATGAGATGAGAGCTGACACACTAACAAATCGATTATTAGAGAAAAACATTATCAAAGAAGAAGATGCGCAGATATACCGTTTCGGAATGGAATGTCTTGCTATCAAAGCAGTAACCTTTTTGTCCTATGTAGTGATAGCTCTGGTAATGGCAAAGTTTAAAGACTTTGCCATTATTATGCTCGTATTTGTACCGTTGAGAAAAGCTGCCGGAGGATTTCATGCAAAGACAAAAATGAGATGCTATCTGCTGTCCTGCGGACTGCTGGCTGCGGCTTTGTTTTTATGCAGAGGTATTGTTAATCTCTCTATGTGGACGGCTATTTTAGGGATAATGGATATTGCCTTCCTGTGGATGGCGCCTGTCGATCATGAAAATAAAAGGATGGACGAAGAAGAGATCTGCTTTTTCAGGAAAAAAACAAGAATACGGTTATTGCTTATCAATGTAACCTGTGTGGTATTAGCGGTTTTGGGATTTGATGAATTGTTCAGGGCATCTGTTTTGGGAGAAGGGATGTCCTTTTTCCTGTTGGTCAGTGGAAAGCTGCAGGCAAAGCTATAATTTTTATTCTTACATAATTCTCCCAATGACCAGACAAAACGTGATATCAGAGATATTTCTCAGGGTCAGGCTGTGGGTATCTCCGATATCACGTTTTGCTGTTTTTAAATATATTATTTTGTAAGAATGTTTTACATACATTAAATAATTGTTATAATTTAATAAATTCTGTCAGTTGTACAAAAATTCTGTCAGTTATGCAAAGGATATTGAAATTTGTAAAGCGATATTAGATAATACAAAAAATAATAGGAGTTTCATATCGGCGGAAGCATAATTACTTTTTTGGATAAGGCATGATTGCTGAGCCGAAATCGGAGAGAGGGTGATAGTATGGAATTTACAATGGAAGAAATGATGTGTTTTAACAGTCTGTTGGACGGAAAGCCCATAGCAGGTGTCCCTCTTACATGGGATGCTGCGAAGGAAAGCGAAAGAGAAGTAGTTGCGAGAGCCTGTGTAGGGCTTTTGGATAAGGGACTTGCGAAGGCAGACGGAAACTTAAGTGCTGCCGGACTGCTTGCTGTCAAGCTGCTGGACCTATACAAGAAGGCTGAAAAAAAGGTATTTCTCAATCAATCCAGAATCGGATTTTTGGAGGAAGATGAAGTTGTTCAGCTTGCACTTAAATGGGATAAAGAAGATCGGATCGAATCGGTATCCATACAAATGAGCCGCCGCCGCGTCATCCTATATGCACTTTTGCAGGCATATCCGGATCTGCGTCAGGGCTGCAGGCGGTTTTCTATGCCAAGAAGATATGAGATGAGTGAAGTCGACTTCTATGAGGAGCTGGAGGCATACAGTGCAGAACAGGTTATTTATGCAGGAAAGACAGAGGCAGAACAGGAGGAGAGCCGGATCTTTTTCTGGAATAAAGAAATATGTCACAGCTATGACCGTTTAAAAAATACATGTGAGGATTGGGAGACGGGAGCGGTTCGCAAAAAACTGGCAGAAATACTGGAGGTGGAAGCAGATGGATAATGCAAACGAATAAAGTGAGCACTGTTTGTATATACAGAAATAAATTTAAAGCTGTTGCAAAATGTATTTCATAGTAAGTTCACAATGAATACAATTTTGTAATAGCTTTTTTGTACACCGAATTACCAAGAAAAAAAGATTCCTATAGTAAAGCAGGGGGTTTTCGCTGCTGGAAGGTTCTTGCCGATTCTTCCATGATCCGGTATAATACAATCAGATAAACAGGAGCGGTTTCCTATCTTGGAGGAGGTTAGGCGGATGCAGAAATATGTAATGGCGCTCGATGCGGGGACGACGAGTAATCGCTGTATTTTATTTAATGAGAAGGGAGAAATCTGCTCGCAGGCGCAGAAGGAATTCAAACAGTATTTTCCTCAGCCGGGTTGGGTAGAGCACGATGCGAATGAGATTTGGTCCACGCAGCTTGGGGTTTGTGTGGAAGCCATGTCCAAAATCGGTGTGCAGGCGGCTGACATCGCGGCGATCGGTATTACGAATCAGCGGGAGACGGCTGTTGTATGGGATAAAAAAACGGGGGAACCGGTTTATCCTGCGATTGTGTGGCAGTGCCGCAGGACATCGGAATACTGCGATTCCCTGATGGCAAAGGGCTTGACGGAAGAATACCGGAAAAAGACCGGACTGATAATAGATGCGTATTTTTCCGCAACAAAAGTAAAATGGATTCTCGATCATGTGCAGGATGCACGCGCCAAGGCGGAGGCGGGAGAGCTCCTGTTCGGAACCGTGGAAACATGGCTCATCTGGAAGCTGACAAAGGGCAAGGTGCATGTGACGGACTATTCTAATGCATCGCGCACGATGCTGTTTAATATTTGTACATTGGACTGGGATGCTGACATTTTAAAGGAGCTTACCATTCCGAACAGCATGCTGCCCAAGGTGCAGCCATCAAGCTGTATCTATGGGATGACAGACGAGTCCTTTTTCGGCGGTCCGATCCCGATCGGCGGCGCAGCGGGTGACCAGCAGGCGGCGCTTTTTGGGCAGACATGCTTTAAAAAGGGTGAAGTGAAAAATACTTACGGGACGGGCTGCTTTCTTTTGATGAATACGGGTGATCAGCCGGTGTATTCCAGGAACGGACTTGTCACGACAATTGCATGGGGAATTGACGGTAAAATTACCTATGCTTTGGAAGGCTCCATATTTGTGGCAGGGGCGGCGATTCAGTGGCTGCGGGATGAGATGCGGCTGATTGACAGTGCGGCTGATTCGGAATATATGGCCAAAAAGGTTAAGGATACGAATGGATGCTATGTTGTACCGGCATTCACGGGACTCGGCGCGCCATACTGGGATCAATATGCACGCGGGACGATTGTAGGACTGACAAGGGGTGTCAATAAATATCATGTAATTCGCGCGACACTGGAATCGATTGCTTACTCGGCGGATGAGGTCGTAAAGGCGATGGCGGCGGATTCCGGAATTGAGCTGACCTCTCTTAAGGTGGACGGAGGTGCGAGCGCAAATGACTTTCTGATGCAGTGCCAGGCGGACATCACCGATGCTCCGGTCAAGCGCCCGGCCTGTGTGGAGACAACGGCGATGGGAGCCGCATATCTGGCCGGACTTGCAGTCGGTTATTGGAAAAGCAGGGAGGAAATACTGAATAACTGGCAGATCGACAGAGTATTTGAAGCGCAGCTTACGCCGCAGGAACGGGAAAATAAAATAAAAGGCTGGCATAAGGCTGTCAAATACTCATTTGGGTGGGAAAAAGAAGAATCACAGCCTTAACAGGGCGTAAAGGAGAATCGTATGAGAACATATGACGTGGTGATCATCGGGGCGGGTGTGATTGGTTCCGCGGTTGCGCGGGAGCTGTCTCGTTTTCAGTTAAAAACAGCAGTGCTGGAAAGAACCTCGGATATCTGCGAGGGAACTTCAAAGGCAAACAGCGGCATTGTCCATGCCGGTCATGATGCCGTGCCGGGCAGCTTAAAAGCAAAGCTGAATGTGCAGGGCAGCAGGATGATGCCGGAGCTTGCGAGAATGTTGGATATTCCGTTTAGGCAAAACGGCGCGATGATTGTCTGTCTGCATGAACAGGATTTTCCTCAGCTTCAAAAGCTGTATGAAAGGGGAATTCAAAACGGCGTACAGGATTTGCGTATTCTTTCGAAGAAAGAGGCGCTTGCACTTGAACCGAATCTGTCAGATGAGACGGCAGGTGCCCTTTTGGCACCATCGAGCGGCATTGTCTGTCCGTTTCAGCTGACGGCTGCTTTTGCGGAAAATGCTTATTGCAACGGAGTAGAATTTCATCTGAATACAGAAGTAGAAGAAATTAAGAGGATTTCCGGAGGATACCGGATCACCTGTACACAGGAGATGAAAGAGACTGAGGAGCCGGCAGTCTTCAAGGCGGCGTGTGTCATCAATGCAGCCGGTGTTTATGCCGCTGATATACATCATATGATCTGCGAAAAGGAAATAAAAATCATTCCTCGCCGCGGGGAATACTGCCTGTTGGATGTGTCTGCGGGACGGCATGTGGAGCGGACGATATTCAGGGTGCCGGGAGTATTTGGAAAGGGGATTCTTGTTACGCCGACCGTGCACGGGAATCTGCTTGTCGGTCCGACAGCCGAGGATATTGAGGACCGGGAAGGTATTGATACGACAGCAGCTGGTATGAAAAGGGTGACTTCCGCGTCGGAGTCCGCGGTGAAAAATGTTCCGATGCATGAGGTCATCACTTCGTTTGCGGGACTGCGTGCACATGAGGAAAGCGGTGATTTTATAATAGAAGAGGCAGCAGGCTGTCCGGGCTTTATTGATGTGGCGGGGATCGCTTCGCCGGGTCTTTCCGCCTCCCCCGCAATCGGTCTTATGGTGGCAAATATGGTAAAAGAACGGCTGCACCCTGCCTTGAACGAGAGCTTTGTTAAGATACGCAGGGGAATCGTTTCTGTTCATTCGCTTCCGTTTGAAGAACGCGCCGCATTAATTGAGAGGCATCCCTCTTACGGGAATATTATTTGCCGTTGCTCCATGGTATCCGAGGGGGAAATTCTGGATGCAATTCACAGGCCGCTCGGTGCAACTACGATGGATGGCGTAAAACGGCGCGTGCGGCCCGGTATGGGACGATGTCAGGGAGGTTTTTGTGCGCCGAGGGTCATGGAACTGTTGAGCCGGGAGCTGCAAATTCCAATAGAACAGCTGACAAAATGCGGAAAAGGCTCGGAATTGATTGCGGGAAAGAACGGGGAGCTTTCAGAAACGGCGGTGCTGTCATGAAAACATACATTGAAAATCATGATCTGGTCATTATCGGAGGCGGGCCTGCCGGGCTTGCGGCAGCCGTATCGGCAAAAGAAAACGGAGTCACCGATGTTCTGCTTTTGGAGCGCGACAAGGAGCTTGGCGGCATTTTAAATCAATGTATCCATAACGGGTTTGGGTTGCATACGTTCAAGGAGGAGCTGACCGGACCGGAATATGCGCAGCGTTTTATCACGCTGGCTGTTAAGAAGCAGATCACTCATAAGCTGAACACAATGGTGATTGATATCGCCTCGTTTGAGGAGGACGGAGAGTTCTATAAAATTCTCACAGTGACGAGCAGACAGGAAGGGCTTAAACAGATCAAAGCAAAAGCGGTTATTTTTGCGATGGGCTGCAGAGAGCGTGCACGGGGTTCCTTAAATACGCCCGGCTTTCGTCCGGCCGGAATCTATTCGGCGGGAACGGCGCAGCGCCTTGTCAATATGGAAGGTTTTCTGCCGGGAAAAGAGGTCGTTATTTTAGGCTCGGGCGATATCGGGTTGATTATGGCGCGCCGTATGACGCTGGAGGGTGCAAGGGTGAAGCTTGTTGCGGAATTGATGCCGTATTCGGGAGGTCTGAAAAGAAATATCGTGCAGTGTCTGGATGATTTTAACATTCCGCTGAGGCTCGGTCATACTGTAATCAATATTGACGGGAGAACACGCGTAAAAGGTGTCACGATTGCGCGGGTGGATGCAAACAGAAATCCGGTTCCGGGAACAGAGGAATTTGTTTCGTGCGATACGCTTCTGCTTTCTGTGGGTCTGATACCGGAAAACGAGCTTTCCGGAAAGCTTGGCGTCAAAATGGAGAGAGTGACAAACGGACCGTCGGTCAATGAAAGTCTTGAGACATCGGTGGAGGGGGTTTTCGCATGCGGCAATGTGCTGCATGTGCATGATCTCGTGGACTATGTATCGGAAGAAGCTGCTCTGGCGGGAGTAGGCGCAGCGAATTATCTCAGATGGCGTGAACAGGGACAGGGCGGACAGCCTTCTTTACCTGTTAAGGTAATCACAGGGAATGGCGTGCGCTATACGGTGCCGGTGCAGATTTCTCCGGAGCGGATGGCGGAGCAGCTTCCTCTGCGTTTTCGGGTGGGAAATGTGTACAAGGACAGCTATATCAGCGTTTATTTTGACGAGGAACGGATCCTGCATCGGAAGAAAAGCGTGCTGGCGCCGGGAGAAATGGAAACAGTTCTGCTGCACAGGGGACAGCTTCTTAAAAAGCAGGGGCTTCAAACAATTACCGTAAAGATAGAGGAGGCTTAAGTATGGACAAAGAGAAAAGGGAGCTGACCTGTATCAACTGTCCGTTAGGCTGCAGCGTTACGGTGGAGCTGGCGGACGGACAGATTTTATCTGTTTCGGGGAATTCCTGTCAAAGAGGAGATGCTTATGCCAGAAAAGAGGTCACAAATCCGACGAGGATTGTCACCTCGTCTGTGCCGGTTACGGGCGGTGTGAAGAACAGGGTGCCCGTAAAAACGGCGGCAGATGTTCCTAAGGATCAGGTGTTTCATTGTATGAAGGCGTTGAGGGACATTACTGTGTGTGCGCCGGTTCATATCGGAGACACGATTGTGAAAAATGCGGCCGATACCGGCGTGGATATTATTGCGACCGGAAACTGTGCCAAATTGTGAAGAATGCGTTAGACAAGCTG
The DNA here is from genome assembly GCA_023402845.1 of Bacillota bacterium. Classification (GTDB taxonomy): domain Bacteria; phylum Bacillota; class Clostridia; order Lachnospirales; family Lachnospiraceae; genus JAEYFP01. The sequence continues at coordinate 99,694 of JAEYFP010000035.1, read as the reverse complement.
TCTGATTAATGCTATATTAACAGAGGGCGGTACTTACCTAATAGGACAGAAAGAGATGTGTGCAATATGTACAGCTTTGACAGCAGAATCAGATACAGTGAGGTGGATGAGGAAAAGAACCTGTCTGTGAGCGGGATCATCAATTATTTTCAGGACTGCAGCACCTTTCAGTCGGAGGATATCGGACTCGGTCTCGATTTTTTGGAATCACACAGCCGGGCGTGGGTACTTAATTCGTGGCAGATCGTGATCGAAAAGCTTCCGCGATTTGGAGAGCGGGTGACAATCGGCACATGGCCGTATGACTTTCAGGGATTTATCGGCTGTCGAAATTTTGTTTTACTGGGTGAGCATCGGGAAAAGTTTGCCTATGCCAATTCCATATGGGTTTATTTGGATACGGACACGGGGAGATTCGCTAAGGCGGGTGATTATGAGCTGGAACGTTACAAGCTGGAAGAACGGCTGGATATGGATTATGCGGAACGAAAAATTAAGCTTGCGGATGGCGGGATATCGATCGCACCGAGTATCGTTACCGAGCATCAGATTGATACCAATCATCATATGAATAATCAGGAATATGTAAAACTGGCACTGGATCTGGTAGAGGTAAAAAGTCCCCATCAGATCAGGGTTGAATATAAAAAATCCGCGCTGCTTGGCGATACGGTTTATCCGAGAATACTAACGAATGGTATGGAAAAAACCGTCGTACTTGAGGATGAACGGGGAAAGCCATATGCGATCGTTGTCATGGAATGAGCACATGGAAGGGAAGACAGTATAAGACCGGCAGTTGACGCATATGGGCGTCAGGGAGAAAATATGTTAGAACTTGGGAAAACACAGGAGCTTATCATTGTAAAAAAAGTAGATTACGGTGTATATCTTTCGGAGCGGGCGGACGACGAACAGCGTGTGCTGCTTCCTGCAAAGCAGGTGCCGAAGGATGCAGAAATCGGACAGCATTTGACTGTATTTTTGTATAAGGATTCCGAGGATCGTCTGATTGCGACGATAAAGGAGCCGAAAATCCAGCTTGGTCAGGCTGTGGTGCTGACAGTTGCACAGGTTGGGAAAATCGGTGCATTTATGGATTGGGGGCTGGAAAAGGATTTGCTGCTCCCGTTTAAACAGCAGACTAAAAAAGTGAATGAAGGCGAGGAGTGTCTTGTTGCGCTCTATATTGATAAAAGCGGCAGGCTTTGCCTGACGATGAATGTCTATGAATATTTGCGTACAGATTCTGATTACCATACCGGTGATCAGGTGACAGGCCGGGTTTATTTGATCAGTGAACAGTTTGGAGCGTTTGTAGCGGTGGATGACTGCTATTCCGCGCTGATTCCGCAAAAAGAGCTGTACGGAGACGTACGTATCAACCGCATGATATCCGGCCGCATAACAGAAGTCAAAGAAGACGGCAAGCTGACACTCAGCATTCGGGAAAAATCATACATCCAAATGGATAAAGATGCCGAACGTGTCATGCAGATCATCGAAGCTTTTGACGGCGTTCTCCCCTTTAATGATAAAGCTTCACCGGAAGTTATCAAACGGGAGTGTAATATGAGTAAAAACGAGTTCAAGCGGGCCGTCGGCAGACTTTACAAGGAACATCGCATAGAAATTACGGAGAAGTCTATCAGAATTGTGCAGAACAAATAGGCGATTTCTATTTACAACTTAAAGAAAATTGTATAAACTAAGTGTTAGAAGGAGGATTATGGTATGGAAAAATGTGTCGTTCGTACAAAGGCGGCTCCGGCTGCAATTGGTCCGTATTCTCAGGCAATTGAGGTGAATGGGTTTATTTATACATCGGGGATGATTCCTGTTATTCCCGAAACAGGCGAAGTTGTGGAGGGGATCGAGGCACAGGCGAGACAGGCACTTTCCAATGTCAGAGCTCTCCTTGAATCGCAGGGAAGCGGAATGGAGCAGATCATAAAAACGACAGTTTTTATTAAAAATATGGATGATTTTGCAAAGGTAAACGAGGTATATGCCACTTTTTTTGAAAAGGATTTTCCGGCCAGAAGCTGTGTGGAGGTTGCCCGTTTGCCGAAGGATGTATTAATTGAAGTGGAAGCAATTGCATTAAAAACAAAATAAAAAAGAATTGAGAGGAGAGATTCAAAATGAAGGTACAAAACATTACGAACATCGACAAATTTTTTCAGGTAATCGATAGCTGTAAAGGAAAGGTAGAGCTTGTCACGGGCGAAGGTGACAGACTGAATTTGAAATCCAAACTGTCCCAGTATGTTTCGATGGCAAATCTTTTTTCTGACGGCACGATTGCCGAGCTGGAACTCATCGCATATGAACCGGAGGATATTGATAAGCTTGTGTCCTTTATGGTGAATGGCTAAGGAATAATGGAAATGATTCAAATATCCAAAAGGGTAAATGCTTTATTCTTATCAGTGTTACTTTTACATTTAACAGCATCGATTATATTATCGATGCTGTTGTTGCGCTCTTTTTCAATCGGTTTGCCTGTGCAGCTGATCATCAGTGAACTGTCAATATTGATTCCCGGTTTTTTATTTTTACTTCTCCATAACTGCAATCTGACGGAGTGGCTTTCGTTTCGGAAAATGAAATGGTCATCCGTGGGACTGACCATCCTTTTTACTTATTTGCTTATGCCTCTTATATCGTTTGTCAATGTTTTTTCACAGCTTTTTGACAGTAATACGGTGCTTGGCATGTCGGATGAGATTGTTTCGATGCCTGCTGTTTTAATGGTTTTTATCATGGGTTTTGTGGGACCATTTTGTGAAGAATTTGTTTTTCGGGGAATTATTTTTAACGGCTATAAAAAAACAGGCAGGCTTTTGGGTGCGCTGCTGCTCTCCTCCCTGCTTTTCGGCTTGATGCATATGAATTTCAACCAGTTCTGTTATGCATTTGTTCTAGGAATTTGCTTCGCGCTGCTTGTGGAAGCGACAGGAAGCCTTTGGTCTTCCGTGATCGGACATGTGATTGTAAACACGCATAACGTTGTCATGCTGTTTGGGGTGCAGAAGCTGTATGCGGCAATCGGAATTGATATGAATGAGATTTATGAACAGGGCATGACATTGGATTCTAAGCTCTATGCGCTTGGACTATTTCTGATCTTATCCGTGGTTTTTACAGCGCTTGCAGTGATGGTTTTTATTACGATTTGTAAAAATGAAGGAAAAGAAGAACATATGCGCGCGATATTCAGAAGAAGGCTGCCGGAGAAAACAGGACAGATGCCGGGAGAAAGTGAACAGATAGGAGAAACCGGGCAGAGGCCGGGAGGAAAGGCAAGGCTTGTAACAGTAAGCGGATGGCTTGGAATCGCGATATGCTTATTTATGATGTTCGGACTGACTCCGCTCGTGCGGCTTTTTGGATTTGAATAAAACACGGTCTCCTTTTATTCCTTAGTTAATTGATACAACTTAAATCGATATCTGTCAAATCGAAAATCCCCGGAAAAATCCATGCGCAGACCATGCGCAGCCAATTCATTTTCGTCATATGAATAATCCTCCATAACTGCACACCAAAGTGTTCCTCCTGACACAGATACGGCAGTGGCTGCATCGGAAAGTGACTCATAATTTGCAAGTCCGGGTGCATAGAAGGGCAGACAATAGGCCAGTTCCTCATAATCCTCCAAAGTATAGAGTACATCATTTTTAGAGACATTTGTGTCCAGATAGGTTTGCAGGGTACTGATGCCCTCCGCATATTCGATCTGATATTCATTACGGTAGCCGATGACACCGACCCCAATTTCAAACACGATGATGAGATAGATAAAATTCTTTCGAAGTGTTCCGGCTTCAATCGCGAAGAACAGCCAGATTAGACCGGTTGCAAAAAACAGGTAACGGTCAACAAAAATATTTGCTGTCATCAGTTTCGAAACGATCGTTCCGAACACAAGAACGCCATAGTAGGTGATCAAGCACAAAAATGCGTAGAAATCGTAGTGTCTGCGATTTTTATTCAAAATAAATTTTAAAACAAGAAGCAGCATCAAAAGCACAAGCGAGGCCGAAGCAAAGGTCATTCCGACCGTGTAAGGATAGCGCATATATTTAATGAATACGGAAAGTGTGATTTCCGGCATGGAAAAATAACCGCTGACACGCGCAAACTGCTTCATTGTGACTAAGAGGCATGGAAAATACAGAAGAACTGTTGCAAGCAGGCAAAGGAACCAGCGCTTTAGGTGTTCTCTTTCGAAGAAGATGTAATAAAGCAGTAAAAACAAATAGACAAAGCCGGCCGTCACAAAGGCGAAGTGATGGGTGTACCCCGCAAGTACGCTGAACAGGGTAAAAAGGATCCAATTTTTTCTGCTGGAGTCGCATACCGCTTCGTAAGCATAAACGCCGCTTGCGGTTGCAAAGAAAAAGCCGAGGCTGTACATGCGGATTTCTACGCCGTAAAACAGCATGTTCGGCATGACGGCGATCGCGATGATAAACAGGTAAGACGTGAGCGGGCCAAACCGCTTCCGAATTGTGGAGGCGCCGAGCAGCATCGTAAAAATCATGGGAATCACTGAAGTCAGCTTCATGACCGGAACGTGGTATCCGAATAGGTCCGTCATAATTTTTAATAAGATATTGTACAGCGGAGGCAGCGTATCGTTCATTGAACGTTCCAGAATGCCTGCCATATCGGTGCGAACGAGCGTAGCCGTAAAAGCTTCGTCAAGCCAGACATTCTGATTGAAAATCAGGGAAATATAAGCAGCCGCCCCTGCCAGTACGAGCAGGTAAGTAATTACCGCCTCTTTTTTTATTGTCTTCATAAAAACTCCTTCTAAACATAAAGGTATGTCATTTCATCCTATCACAGTTGACAGTGAAATTCAATCTTGCTATACTTAATAAATTATAAGATGTTGGGGTTTTTGTTACTGTTTACACAGCAGCTTAACACTTGCTGTTAAGCTGCGTAAGAACGTGATTCAAGAAATAATTTCTGCTTCGCGGAGCGAATTTACATGCAGAAATCATGCGCTTTTGAGAACGGAGTGAACAGTAACGGGGTTTTTATGTACATACCGTACCGGCAAAACGGCCTACCGGGTGTACGGAGGGTAACTGAATATGAAAAATATGCGCGTACTTGGGATAGAACTGAAAGATTATTCGGTAAAGGAAGCAATGAGAATGGTCGATCGGTTTTTAAAGAATGCCAAAGTGGATACTATTTGCTTTTTATCCACAGACATATTAGTGACTGCAGAAGATAGTCCTGAATTAAAGGTGTGGCTTCAGTCCATGGATCTGACGGTTCCGATTTCCACGGAAATCTTGTATGCCGCCAATCTGGCGAGCCGTCAGCGGCTTAAGGAAGTTGAGAACAGCAGTTTTTATACGGCATTCATCAAAAAATTGTCTGCGGAGAAGCGAACGGTATTTATATTAACTGAAAAAGAAGAGACAATCAAGGCATCTACGGAGTATCTTGAGAAATTCGCTCCGGGTGTACAGATTGTGGGTGCCTATGCGTTTGAAAGCCTGACAGGGGATCCGGATATGATCGTCAACGAAATTAACAGCACCTTTCCGGACGTTGTTTTCTCCAGGCTGCCGTCTCCGAAGCAGGAGCGGTTTGTCTATGAAAACAAGTCCAAAATGAACGCGAAGCTCTGGGTTGCGATCAAAGAGAATTTTTTGGTAAAAGAGGGAAAGAACAGTTTAAAAATCAGGAATCTGAGCACACTGATTGAAAAGACGATATTCAGGCGTACCGTTTCAAAATATTTGAACGGACGTGAAAAAGGAGATTGATCCATGCGATTTTTAAGCGGAAAAGAAAGGCTGCGGGGATATCTGTTTGTAGTTACCGGTACGTTGCTGATGGCGTTTGGAATTAAAAATTTCTACGACTCATCGGGCCTTGTTACGGGTGGCTTTACGGGTGTTTCAATTATAATAAAGGGAATGTCGGAATCCTATTTGGGATACGGCATTCCTTTGTGGTTTACGAACCTCATTTTAAATATTCCTCTGTTTATTGTGGCAGGCAGTAAACGCGGCCTCCGGTTTTTAAAAAAATCTATATTTGGGGCGGCGCTGCTCTCCGCATGGCTTGCCGTGATTCCGCAGATGGATCTGGTACAGCAGGATCTGCTGCTTTCCTCTGTCTATGGCGGTCTCTTGAATGGAGCGGGTCTTGGACTCGTATTGCTTTCGGATGCGACGACAGGGGGTGTAGATCTGCTGGGCACTCTTCTTCATAATAAATGGCGGCATTATTCCATTGTGCAGATCATGCAGGTCATTGATGCGGCGATTATCATCGTGGGAGCTTCTGTTTTTGGCATGCATAAGGCGCTTTATGCAATATTGGCGGTTTTTATCACAACGCGGATATCGGATTTTGTGATTGAGGGATGGAAATTTTCAAAGGTTGTTTATATTATTTCGAACGAGCATGAAAAGATTGCGGAGGCCATTATGCGTGAACTGAAGAGAGGTGTGACGGCGCTGGAGGCCCGGGGACTGTATTCTCAAGAGGAAAAACGAATGCTGTACTGCGTTGTCTCTAAAAAGGAACTGGTTCATTTGAAAGATATCATCCGGGCTGTCGATGAGGAAGCATTTGTGATTGTTTCTGAGGCGAGAGAGGTACTGGGAGAAGGTTTTAGTGAAAATCACTAATTATCTCTTTATTTTTTTGTGAGTTTGTATTAGAATTAAAAATAAGTGTGGGTTACTAAGCGTAAAGGAGTGGGGAACATGATATCAAACCAGATTTTACAGAGTACAATTGAGGGTTTGAAAGGTATTACAAGGATAGAACTGTCTGTCATAGATCCTGACGGCAAGGTTCTTGCCTCTACTTTCAAGGAAGCGATCAACTATGAGGATGCAGCGGTCAATTTCACGAGTTCGCCTGCTGACAGTCAGGAAATTCAAGGGTATCAGTTTTTTAAAGTTTTTGATGAACTGCAATTGGAGTATATTCTGGTTGCGCAGGGGAATATGGAGGATTCTTATATGGTCGGCAAAATTGCCGCGTTCCAGATACAGAATCTGCTGATTGCTTATAAGGAGCGTTTTGACAAGGACAATTTTGTCAAGAACTTGCTGCTTGATAATCTGCTGCTCGTGGATATTTACAGCCGTTCACAAAAGCTGCATATTGATACGGATGCGCGCAGGATTGTCATTATTGTGGAAACGGTGAATGACAAGGAAGTGAATGCGCTTGAAAGCGTTCGTAATTTATTCAGCTCACGGACAAAGGATTTTATTACTGCCGTGGATGAAAAAAATATCATTGTCGTGCGGGAGCTTTCCACAGCGGAGGGCTATGAGGAGACAGAAAAGGCTGCAAGGCAGATACTCTCTCTTTTTAATGCCAGAGAAGAAAGCGGTATTCACGTATCCTTCGGCACGATTGTCAATGAGATCCGGGAGGTCAGCCGTTCCTATAAGGAAGCGAAGATGGCGCTGGATGTCGGCAGGATTTTCTTCGATGAAAGGGATGTGATTGCTTACAGCGAGCTTGGTATCGGGCGTCTGATTTACCAGCTTCCGATTCCCCTTTGTAAAATGTTTATCAAGGAAATTTTTGACGGGAAATCACCGGATGATTTTGATGAAGAGACATTGACAACAATCAATAAGTTCTTCGAAAACAGTCTGAATGTGTCTGAGACAAGCCGGCAGCTTTACATACACCGGAATACACTTGTTTACAGACTCGATAAGCTGCAAAAAAGCACAGGGCTTGATCTGCGGGTATTTGAGGATGCGATTACATTTAAAATTGCACTGATGGTCGTAAAATACATGAAGTACATGGAAGATTTTGAATATTGATCTGCCGGGAGGGGACAGGTTCTTATTCTTTTGTAGGAAAGACCTTGTTATGCAAGCAAACTCTTTATTCGGCTGATCAATAAGGGAAACGAGGAGAGATGAATATGATTACAATGGAGTCCGTGGGTAAATCTTATTCGAACGGTGTGCCGGCTCTAAATGATGTGAGCCTGCATATTGAAAAGGGGGAATTTGTATTTATAGTCGGTGACAGCGGTTCGGGAAAGTCTACGTTGATTAAGCTACTTTTAAGGGAACTGACACCGACGAACGGGAGGATTGTCGTAAACAATTACGATCTTGCAAGGCTGAGACGGCGCAAAATAGCTAAATTCCGGCGGAATATCGGTGTTGTGTTTCAGGATTTCCGTCTCCTGAAGGATCGGAATGTCTATGAAAATGTGGCATTCGCACAGCGTGTAATCGAGGTGCCTACCAGGCAGATCAAAAAAAACGTGCCGGCCATGCTTTCTCTTGTGGGACTTGCTGAAAAATATAAGGCGAAGCCGAAGCAGTTGTCGGGCGGCGAGCAGCAAAGAGTGGCGCTTGCGAGGGCTCTTGTAAATAATCCGCCGATTTTGCTGGCCGACGAGCCGACCGGTAATCTGGATCCGAGGAATTCGTGGGAAATTATGAAGCTGCTGGAGGAAATCAATAAAAGAGGAACTACGGTGCTTGTAGTAACGCATAACCGGGAAATTGTGAATGCTATGCGCAAAAGGGTAATCACGGTCAAGAGGGGTGTTATTATCAGCGATGAAGAAAAGGGTGAATATATAGATGAGGATTAGTACATTAATTTATACATTAAAGCAAGGCTTTAAAAATATTTTTCGTAATAAAGTCTTCTCCCTGGCTACTGTCGCTACGATTTCCGCGTGTATTTTTCTGTTTGGATTGTTTTATGCTGTAGTCGTTAACGTTCAGAACAGTGTGAAGGCGGCACAGTCCGGTGTGGCGGTGACGGTATTTTTTGAGGAGGGGCTGGAAGATGAGCGTATTCAGCAGATCGGAGAAGAGATCAGGCAGCGTCCGGAGGTTTCGGAGGTCAACTTCGTATCCTCGGATGAAGCATGGGAAGAATTCAAGGTAGACTATCTTGGCGAATATGCGGACGGTTATGAGGACGACAATCCGTTGGAGGGCTCCGACAGCTATGAAATATATATGAATGACGTGGCAAAGCAGCCGGCTCTTGTTTCCTATCTGGAGTCTGTGGAGGGAATCCGGGAGGTCAACAGGTCGGATACGGTTGCAAACATTCTGACCAATATTAATTCGCTGATAGGCTATGTATCAATCGGAATCATTGCTATTCTGTTGGCAGTTTCTTTGTTTCTGATCAGCAATACCGTGGCAATGGGTATTTCAGTCAGAAAAGAAGAAATTTCTATTATGAAGCTGATTGGTGCGACGGATTTTGTCGTGCGTTCCCCGTTTGTTATAGAAGGAATTCTGATTGGACTGATTGGCTCTGCATTGCCCTTGGCCGCAATTTATTATATTTATACGAATGTGATAGTCTATGCGGCGGAGAAATTCAGTGTGCTGTCGGATATTATGAAATTTATGTCAGTCAACGAGATGTTTTCAAGGTTGGTTCCGATCTCTCTGATTCTTGGGGTAGGAATTGGATTTATCGGAAGTTTTTCAACGGTGCGCAAACATTTGAAGGTGTAGACGTGCGATCTGATTATCGAATGGTTTAAAACGAAGTGAGGTTTGTTGGGGAGCAGACACCATGGGCAGGAGGATTTAATCGAAATAAGGGGTTTGATAAATAATGAGGAAGCACAAATGGGCAGGCTTTGCCTGTGTGATCATAACATTTTTTTTAATAGCGGCAGAGATGCCGCTAATTGTGCATGCATCCTTAACAAATGATTATATCAAGGAAAGCGAAGAAACAAAAAAGGCGGCGGAACAGAACCGGAATACGCTCAAATCCGGTCTGACCGATATTCAGGCACTCTTAAAAAGTCTGGAGGGAGCCAAGAACAATCTGGAGGATTATATTACACAGCTTGATGCAAATTTGAATGACTTAAATGACAAAATAGAAGAGCTGAATATCATGATTTCGGAGAAGGAAGAGGAGATCAGGGAAACAGAGGCGGCGCTTGAAAAGGCAAAGGAAATCGAGGAAACACAGTATGAAGCGATGAAGCAGCGGATCCGTTTTATGTATGAAAAAGGCAGCGGTTCTTATATGGAAATACTGTTTTCCTCCGAATCGTTTACTGATTTTTTAAATAAAGCTGAGTTTATCAATAAGATTTCGGAATATGACCGCAGGATGCTCGATCAATACATTGAAACAAAAAATGAGATTGCGGCGGCTGAAAAACAGCTTGAAGAGGAGCGGCAGGGGCTTGAGGAGGCAAATGACGCGCTTGCAACAGAGCAGGGCGCCGTTGAAACTTTGATTTCCTCCAAGGAAGAGGAAATTACTGTATTTGAATCTGATATTCAAAATAAAGAAGCGGCTGTTGCACAATATAAAGCGGAGATTGCGGCGCAGGATCAGATGATCAAGGATTTGGAGGCGGCAATTCTTGCTGAGAAAAAGCGCCTGCTTGAGGAGAATAAAGCAGCAATCACTTATGACGGCGGACAGTTTGCGTGGCCGGCACCCAAATATACGAGGATTTCCGATGATTACGGGAATCGTATCCACCCTACATTAGGTGTACAGCAGTTCCACAATGGCGTAGATATGGCGGCTCCTGCAGGCTCTCCCATTCTTGCAGCTTATGATGGCGAGGTTGTTGCAGCCTCCTATTCCTCTACAATGGGCAATTATATTATGCTTGATCACGGAGACGGATTGTATACGATTTATATGCATGCGTCGTCGCTTGGGGTTTCGCAGGGACAGATGGTTGTGCGGAGTGAACAAATCGCGACTGTCGGCTCCACCGGAAGAAGTACGGGCAATCATCTGCATTTCAGTGTTCGCGTGAACGGAAGCTATGTAAGCCCATGGAATTATTTGCAGTAGAAATGGCAACTGTGGATATCGTAACAAAATAATAAGGAAACCGGGGAATTAAAATGGACGAAAATGGAGAAATGCTTGAGGAAATAAAGAAAAACGAAGAGTTTGAGCAGCTTCGTAAAAAGGAACGGAAAAAGGGAAGAAAAGAGGGTATCCTCATTTCGCTGGGGATAGCGTTGGGGATTACATTGATTTGCCTTTCGGTGGTATTGGCCGGAAAAATTGTAAATGGGACGTTGATTTCCTCTATCCTGAAAAATGCAGGAGGAGTGCAGTCAAGCCTGATTACGGATGACGTGAAGGAAAAGCTGGATGTGCTCCAATCCGCAATCGGGTACTATTATTTGGATGAGGTAAATGAAGACGACCTGCGTGCAGGACTGTACAAAGGGTTGTTGGAGGGGCTGGGCGATCCATATTCCGTATATTATACGGAAAAAGAGTATAATGAAATGATGGAAAGTTCGGAAGGTGTCTATTATGGGATCGGCGCCTATTTGCAGCAGGATGCGGAAACCCTGGAGATTAAAGTAATCAAGCCGATTCCGGGTACGCCGGCCGAGGAAGCAGGACTGCTGCCGGATGATATCTTGAAGGAAGTGGACGGCGAGGATATTTCTCAGGAGGATATTAATGTTGTTGTATCAAAAATTAAAGGCCCGGAAGGCACGAAAGTATTGCTGGCAGTACGGCGGCAGGGAGAGGAAGAGCTTGTACAGTTTGAAATTACACGCCGCCGGGTCGAAGCGGTGACTGTCGAGCATGAAATGCTTGATCATCAGATCGGATATATCGGGATTATGGAATTTGACGATATTACCAGAGATCAGTTCCGGTCTGCCCTTGATGATTTACAGGAGCAGGGCATGAAGTCGCTGATTTTAGACTTGCGCGATAATCCCGGCGGAAATCTGGATGTTGTTGTTGACATTGCGGATATGCTGCTGCCGGAGGGGCTTGTTGTGTATACAGAGGATAAATACGGGAACAGGGAAGAATTTACTACCGATGCGGAGCATTATTTTGATAAACCGCTGGTAGTGCTCGTGAATGGCAACAGCGCGAGTGCCTCTGAAATACTGGCGGGTGCGGTCAAGGACTACAAGACGGGAACACTGCTCGGTACAACGACCTACGGGAAAGGCATTGTACAGCAGATCGTGCCGCTCGGAGACGGCACAGGTGTGAAGCTGACCGTATCCAAATACTACACGCCAAACGGCCAGAACATCCACGGAGTCGGTATCGAGCCGGATGAAACGCTCGAATTTGACTATGATGCATATGAAGAAGACCAAAGCGACAACCAGCTGAACCGCGCGATTGAGCTGCTGAAATAAGCGTTTTGTAGGTAAGGTTTATAGGAAATCCAAAGGTACAGAACAAACATTCGATTTGCTCTGTACTTTTTCTATTATATTTGTTATACTGTTTACGCAAAGGGCGGAGGCAGCCGGCCGAACAGGCGGACGCCGGACCCCGCTTAAGAACAGTAAACTATAGTATGCGAGGAACCGTTATGGATCATTTTAAATTACATTCCGAGTACGCGCCCACGGGCGATCAGCCGGAGGCAATCGCGCAGCTTGTCGAGGGATTTCGGGAGGGGAACCAGTTTCAGACGCTTCTGGGCGTCACCGGCTCCGGAAAAACTTTTACAATGGCGAACGTCATTCAGGCGCTGAATAAGCCGACGCTGATCATTGCCCATAACAAAACGCTTGCGGGACAGCTCTACGGCGAATTCAAGGAATTCTTTCCGGAGAACGCCGTGGAATATTTTGTATCCTACTACGATTACTATCAGCCGGAGGCCTATGTTCCTTCGACTGATACCTATATAGAAAAGGATTCTGCGATCAACGATGAGATTGACAAGCTGCGCCTGTCGGCGACGGCCTCCTTGTCCGAGCGGAGGGATGTGATTGTCGTTGCCAGTGTATCGTGCATTTACGGCATTGGCAGCCCGGCAGATTATATTGGAATGATTGTTTCACTGAGACCGGGTATGACAAAGGATCGGGATGATGTGATCCGAGAATTGATTGGTATCAATTACGAGCGCAACCAGATGGACTTCGGACGGGGTAAATTTCGGGTGATGGGCGACATTATCGAGGTGTTCCCGGCATGGGAGAGCGACAAGGCGGTGCGTATTGAATTTTTCGGGGATGAGATTGACAGGATTACTGAAATTGATGCATTGACGGGTGAGGCAAGGGCACAGATGAGCCACTTTGCAATATTCCCGGCTTCCCATTACGTTATTCCGCGTGATAAAATCGAGAAGGCCGCACAGACAATAGAGGAAGAACTTGAGGAGCGTGTGAAATTCTTTAAGAGTGAAGGCAAGCTTTTGGAGGCACAGAGGATTTCGGAACGAACGAATTTTGATATTGAAATGCTGCGTGAGACAGGGTTTTGCTCGGGAATCGAAAACTACTCCCGCCATATGTACCAGGGAGAGCCGGGGGGTACGCCTTATACACTTATGAATTATTTTCCGGATGATTATCTGATTATTGTGGACGAGTCTCATATGACAATTCCGCAGGTCAGGGGCATGTATGCGGGAGACCAGGCAAGAAAGACGACACTTGTGGATTTTGGCTTTCGCCTTCCGTCTGCGAAAGATAATCGCCCCTTGAACTTTACCGAGTTTGAGGGTAAAATAGACCAGATGATGTTTGTATCCGCGACACCGTCGGAATATGAAAGAACGCACGAGCTGCTGCGGGCGGAGCAGATCATCCGGCCGACGGGACTTCTCGATCCGGAGGTATCTGTCCGGCCTAAGCGGGGACAGATTGATGATTTGATCAGTGAAATTAATAGGGAAACAGCCGATAAAAATAAAATTATGGTGACGACGCTGACAAAGCGCATGGCAGAGGACCTAACAGAGTATATGCGTGAGGTGGGCATCAGGGTCAAATATCTCCATTCGGATGTGGACACACTGGAGAGGGCGGAAATCATCAGAGACATGCGTTTGGACGTATTTGATGTATTAGTCGGCATTAACTTGCTGCGAGAGGGTTTGGATATTCCTGAAATCACACTTGTAGCAATTTTGGATGCGGACAAGGAAGGATTTCTGCGCTCGGAAACGTCGCTGATTCAGACGATCGGAAGAGCTGCCAGGAACGCAAAGGGACATGTTGTCATGTATGCCGATACAATGACCGATTCGATGCGTCATGCACTCGATGAGACGAATCGGCGCCGAAGGCTGCAGCAGGAATATAACGATGCACACGGCATTACCCCGCAGACAATCAAAAAGGCAGTGCGTGACCTGATCAGTATTTCCAGAAAAATTGCAAAGGAAGAGCTTCGCTTTGAAAAGGACCCTGAATCAATGGATAAGAAGGAACTTGAGAAGCTGATCGAGCAGGTATCCAAGAAAATGAAACAGGCTGCCGCAGAACTGGATTTCGAAACGGCTGCGGAACTGCGGGATAAAATGATCAATTTAAAAAAGCAGCTGCGAGAGCTGTAGGGAATAGGAAGCGGCCGTCTTGCGGCCAAACGGAGGACATGCGGTGAGCAAACTTTCAATCGTAGTACCAACCTATAATGAAATGGAAAACGTGGGAAATCTTGTGAATCAGATCGACTATGCTTTAAGGGAGATTTCTTATGAAATCATCTTTGTGGACGACAGTACGGACAATACACCGGTCATGATTCAGCGGGTGCAAAAGGAAAATCCACATGTGCGTATGGAGCACAGAGATGCGGAAAAAGGGCTTGCAACGGCTGTCTTAAAAGGCTTTTCCATGGCAGATGGGGATTATGTCGCGGTAATGGATGCAGATTTGCAGCATCCGCCTGCTATTTTGCGCTCGATGTATGCCGTCATGGAGAGCGGTGCGGATTTCTGTGTGCCGAGCCGGTTTATTCCGGGAGGAAGCGACGGTGGCCTGGGACCCTATCGGAAGCTCGTTTCCGGTGTCGCAAGGTATATAGGAAAAATTTTACTTCCATGCTTAAGAAATATTACGGACCCCACAAGCGGCCTGTTTATGTTTAAAAGAAAAGTAATTCAAGGCAGCGATCTTAGACCCATCGGATGGAAGATACTCGTGGAGGTACTGGCGCTGGGCTCTTATTCGAGTGTTGTAGAGATTCCTTACAAATTTCAGGCCAGACCGGCCGGAGAATCCAAGCTCTCTTCGAGGGTTACGCTGGAATACTTAAAGCAGGTTGCGGGACTGATTAAACGCGGTAAAAAGCAAAGGAATGTAACTGTCACAAAATGGACGCCGGAAATGATAAAGGCAGCGGAGAAGAAATATGATATTTAGCTCAATTTTATTTTTATGTATTTTTTTGCCGGTTATGATCGTCGGCTATTTTGTGCTTCCAAAGAAGCTGAAGAATGTGTATCTGCTTCTTGGGAGCCTGTTTTTCTACGCATGGGGGGAGCCGAAATATATCTTTATTATGCTGGCTTCGATCATCGGAAACTACTGCTTTGGGATGCTGCTTCATTATCTTGCAATGAAACAGTCAAAGCCGGAACAGGTGCCGGCGCCTTGGGCAAAAAGAGCGGTACTCATCGTGGCGGTTCTGTTCAATCTGGGAATTCTGATCTACTTTAAATACTATATGATGATTGTGACGACAATCAGCGATTTATTTCAGGCAGAGCTGGCTGTCCCCGAAATTGTACTTCCGATCGGCATTTCCTTTTATACATTCAAGGGAATTTCTTATTTGGCGGATGTATACCGTACGGAAGGAAATCGGGATGAGGATGGGAAGATCTGCACACTGGCTGAGAAGAATCCGATTAATCTGGCACTCTATATCTCGATGTTTCCACAACTCATGGCGGGGCCGATCGGCCGTTATCCCGATATGAAAGATGCCCTCAAGGAGCGCGTGACGAATGCCTCCGGATTTTCGAAGGGTATTGAACGGTTCATTATCGGACTTGCAAAAAAAGCGATTATTGCAAACAGCATCGGGGAAACTGCCGATAAGATTTTCGCGTCGGATATCACTTATCTGGGAACTCCTGCGGCGTGGCTCGGTGCGATTTTTTATACGTTATATATCTACTATGATTTTTCCGGTTATTCCGATATGGCGATCGGACTCGGTAAGATTTTCGGCTTTGATTTTTCGGAAAACTTTAACTACCCGTATATATCCAGATCTATCACGGAATTCTGGCGGCGCTGGCATATTTCCCTTTCCTCATGGTTCAGGGATTATTTATATATCCCGCTTGGAGGGAGCAGGACAGGTAATGTTTATTTTAACCTGTTCGTCGTTTTTCTCGCAACCGGCATCTGGCATGGCGCTTCATGGGGATTTTTGATTTGGGGTGTTTGGCATGGTATTTTTATGCTGATCGAACGCGCTTTTCGAGGAAAAGAACTAAAATTCCGCGTACCGTCGTTTGTGAAGTGGCTTTATACAATTCTTGTTGTTACGCTTGGTTGGGTGCTGTTTAAGTTAGAGGAAATCGAACCGGCACTTACTTATATCGGTACGATGTTTCATCTAAGGAGTTCCTCTTATACCGCATTTTCCCTGCGGTACTATCTTGACAATAAAATGATTATGCTGTTGATTCTGGCTGTTCTCGCTGCTGTTCCGTGGGCGCAGGTACTTCCGCGCAGAATTGGTTCTGCAATTGCCGCTGTTTCTCTTGCCGAGCCGTCTAAGCCGGTTTGTATCGGAAGACGTGTGATACTGCTTTTATTGCTTTTGCTCAGTATGATATTTATCGTGAACAGCACTTATAATCCGTTTGTCTATTTTAAGTTTTGATGTCCTGTGAAAGGAATGCATAATGAAAAATAAGGTGTTAAATTGTATATTTATTGCTGTATTTATGACAATTCTTGTTGTTCCGGCACTCTTTATCAACACAAAAAAAATGCAGGTTTCGGTGATTGATAATAAGAATCTGACTGAGTGGCCCGGGCTGACATGGACGCTCAGTACCCGTGCGGAGATCGAAAATTATGTGGATGATCGCATCGGCTTTCGCGAGAGTGCGATCAATTCTTATATTGAGATGAACGATAAGCTGTTTCATGTCATGGTACATCCCCTTTTTATGTATGGAAAAGACGGGCATATTTTTTATAAGGATCCGGATTATATCACGGCATATCAGCGCCTGAATACCAATACGGAATATCTTGATTCATTTGTCGGATTTTTACAGGACACAAAGGATTATCTGGACAGTAAGGATATTGAGTTTCTTTATTTCCTTTGTCCCGACAAGAAAACGATCTATTCCGAATATTTTCCTGAAAGCATTCATGTCAATACGGCTAATACGAGTGTGACGGATTATATGGAGGAAAAGCTGGCACAGACTGATATCGAATATATCATTCCGGTGGATCAGCTTCTGGAAGCAAAAAAAAGCCAAGTTGTATACAATAAGCTGTATGATGCGACACATTGGAATGAGTTTGGTGCGTTTGTGGGGCACAAGCTGATTGATGAGCATATCCAGAAGTGGTTTTCCGATGTGCCGAAGCTGACCGAGGATGCCTATGATTTGAATTTTGTGACGATGGAAACACTGGATATTGCCAAATTTCCAATTCTTGACGAGGTGCCGGTTTATACGTTAAAAACGGATACAAGCCAAGATGCGACCGATTATCTGATGCCGTATTTACAGTGTACGACGACGACCTTTTATTCTCATTATATCAATCCCGATTGCCCGAATAATGAAGTTCTTCTTGTGTTCACGGACAGTTATTTCGGAAATTACCAGCGGTATTATAACAATCGTTTCAAGGAAGTTTACTTTGTACATCGGCAGAATTATGATTATCTGCAGTATTTTGTAAATCTTGTATTTCCGGATGCTGTTATTTTTGAGACGGCGGAGCGCAGTATTTCCAGCGAAATGCCAATCATGGCGGACTTTAAAGATTATTTTTATGAGGCGCCGTATACGGGAACCGGGAACTATCGGAAATCGGAGGATTTAAGCTTTGCGCTGACAAGTGTTTCCGGCGTAAGAAGGGATGGCTCTACACTTTATTTGAATCCGGAGACGGGAGAGAATATCATTTTGTTCGGAGGCATGTTCCGCGCTAAAGATCAAACAGCCGATTATGAAATTTATGCAAAGGTAGGGGATACTTACATTGAGGCAGAATATTGTGCGCTGCACCGGACGGCGGAGTTTGACGGGATTCATGAATTTGCGGTCAGCGTACAGAGGCGGTACATGGCGGAAGGCGAAATTCAGTTGATCGCAGTAAATAAGGAAACAAAGGAAGAATATTGTTTAGAAACGTTTGAGGTAATTTATGGACAGTAAGGATGAAAGAAAATATATCAGAATCAGAGGGGCGAATGAGCATAATCTGAAAAATATAACAATTGACATCCCGCGCAACGAGCTTGTTGTTTTGACGGGCCTCAGCGGTTCCGGCAAATCTTCGTTGGCATTTGATACGATCTACGCGGAAGGACAAAGGCGTTATATGGAGTCTTTGTCCTCTTATGCAAGACAGTTTTTGGGACAGATGGAGAAACCGGAAATTGAGAGCATTGAAGGGCTGCCGCCCGCGATTTCAATCGATCAGAAATCGACGAACCGCAATCCGCGATCCACTGTCGGCACCGTAACGGAAATTTATGACTATTTCCGTCTGCTGTATGCTAGAATCGGCATTCCGCATTGTCCGGAATGCGGAAAAGAGATCAAAAAACAGACCGTAGACCAGATGGTAGATGCTATTTTAAAGCTTCCGGAGGGTACGAAAATTCAGCTGTTGGCACCGGTTGTCAGAGGACGCAAGGGCGAGCATGCAAAGGTGCTGGAGCGAGCAAAGAAAAGCGGTTATGTGCGTGTGCGTGTGGACGGAAATCTCTATGAACTTTCGGAGGAAATTAAGCTTGATAAAAATAGTAAGCATAATATTGAAATTATCGTAGACCGGCTTGTTGTAAAGGAGGGCATCGAAAAGCGTCTGACCGATTCGCTGGAGAGCGTACTGGAGCTGTCCGGAGGACTTGTTTTTGCGGATGTGGTCGACGGCGAGCAGATGACATTTTCACAAAGTTTTTCTTGCCCGGACTGCAATATCAGTATCGACGAGATCGAGCCTCGCAGCTTTTCATTCAACAATCCGTTCGGCGCCTGTCCGGTTTGCGCCGGGCTTGGCTATAAGATGGAATTTGATGAGGAATTAATGATTCCCGACAAATCCTTAAGTATTGCCGAGGGAGCTATTGCGGTTATGGGCTGGCAATCCTGCACAGATCCGTCCAGTTTCACGTATGCGATCTTAAGAGCGCTCACCAAGGAGTATCATTTTGATTTGAATACGCCGTATGAAAAGCTTCCGGAGAATATTCAGGACATGCTGCTTTACGGCACGAACGGCAGAGAGGTCAAGGTGCATTATAAAGGAATGCGCGGTGAGGGTGTCTATGATGTCGCTTTTGAGGGGCTGATCAAAAATGTGGAGCGCCGTTACCGCGAGACAGGTTCCGATGTCATGAGGCAGGAATACGAAACCTTCATGCGGATTACACCATGTAAGGAATGCGGCGGAATGCGCTTAAAAAAGGGCGCACTTGCGGTTACGGTCGGCGATAAAAACATATACGAGGTGACTGCGCTGTCCGTCAAAAATCTGATCATATTTATGGAAGAGCTGAAGCTGACAAAGCAGCAGGAACTGATCGGACAGCAAATTTTAAAAGAAATCAAGGCCCGTCTGCGCTTTCTTATTCAGGTGGGACTTGAATATCTGACACTTGCCCGCGCTACAGGGTCTCTGTCGGGAGGCGAGGCACAGCGCATCCGCCTTGCGACGCAGATTGGTTCGGGACTTGTAGGTGTTGCCTATATACTGGATGAGCCGAGTATCGGTCTGCATCAGCGAGACAATGATAAGCTGCTGAATGCGTTAAAGGATCTGCGTGATTTGGGGAATACGCTCATCGTCGTCGAACATGACGAAGACACGATGCTTGCTGCGGATTATCTGGTGGATATCGGACCGGGCGCAGGGGAGCACGGCGGAGAAATCATCGCTGCCGGAACGGCGGAAGAGGTTATGAAAAATCCGAATTCAATTACCGGAAAATATTTGAGCGGCGAACTGCAAATACCCGTACCGAAAAAACGGAGAAAGCCGCAGGACTTTTTGGAAATTAAAGGTGCTGAGGAAAACAACCTGAAAAATGTCGATGTGAAGATACCGCTTGGAGTGCTGACATGTGTGACAGGAGTTTCGGGCTCGGGAAAAAGCTCATTGATCAACGAGATTTTATATAAAAAACTTGCGCGGGTATTGAATCGCGCCCGGACGCTGCCCGGAAAGCACAAAGCAATTACCGGAACGGAAAAGCTCGACAAGGTGATTGCGATCGACCAGTCTCCGATCGGACGGACGCCCCGCTCCAATCCGGCTACGTATACAGGTGTATTCGATCAGATCCGAGACTTGTTCGCTTCCACGGCGGATGCAAAGGAGCGCGGTTACAGCAAGGGACGTTTCAGCTTCAATGTAAAGGGCGGACGCTGCGAAGCGTGCAGCGGTGACGGCATTATTAAAATTGAGATGCACTTTTTGCCGGATGTCTATGTGCCGTGTGAGGTCTGCGGCGGGAAGCGTTACAACAGGGAGACACTTGAGGTACGCTATAAGGGAAAAAATATTTATGATGTGCTCGATATGACAGTTGAGGAAGCGATGACTTATTTTGAAAACGTGCCCTCGATCAGAAGAAAAATCGAGACTCTTTATGATGTCGGACTATCCTATATTAAATTGGGACAGCCGTCCACAACACTGTCCGGGGGTGAGGCACAGCGCATCAAGCTGGCGACGGAGCTGAGCCGGCGCAGTACCGGCAAAACAATCTATATCTTGGACGAACCGACGACCGGACTTCACTTTGCCGATGTCCATAAGCTTGTGGAAATTTTGCATAAGCTTGCCGAAAGCGGCAATACCGTGGTTGTAATCGAGCATAATCTGGATGTGATCAAGACTGCGGATTATATCGTTGATATGGGTCCCGAAGGCGGTGATGGCGGAGGTACGGTAATTGCGCAGGGTACTCCGGAGCAGGTGGCTAAAAATAAGGCATCTTATACGGGTTACTACATTGATAAAATGATAAAAAAATACAAAAATTGAAATGACAGCTAAAGTATTTCAAATTATATCCGATATACATGACAAAAGCTGTGCTGCCAAAGTATTTGGCCGCAAGAGTGGACAAAGCACACTTTTGTTCTTATAATGCATGGAGGCATGAAAAAGGACGGAACAGCTCTGCTTTTTTGTGCCTTTTCTTTATACCTGCCACTAATTATGAAAATTATATAAAACCTTTGAAAATAGAATAGCTTTGCGGTATACTATAATCGTATGTTTATGATTTGAATTTTTTGGTAAAAATGTTAATATAGAACCATTCGAAAGGGGAATATGATTATGGTTTATACCGATATAGGCATCGACCTCGGTACGGCAAGCATCCTTGTTTATATACGTGGGAAGGGTGTTGTACTGAAGGAGCCTTCCGTTGTTGCGTTTGACAGGGATACAAATAAGATTAAGGCGATCGGGGAAGACGCCAGACTGATGCTCGGACGTACGCCGGGGAATATTGTGGCGGTCAGACCCTTGCGTCAAGGAGTTATTTCCGATTATACCGTTACCGAAAAAATGTTAAAATATTTCATCCAGAAAGCGATCGGAAAGAAGACTTTCAGAAAGCCGCGTATCAGTGTTTGTGTGCCGAGCGGTGTCACCGAGGTGGAAAAAAAGGCGGTTGAGGATGCAACTTATCAGGCGGGCGCCAGAGAGGTTGCAATCATAGAGGAACCGATTGCTGCGGCAATCGGCGCAGGCATCGATATCAGCAAACCATGCGGTAATATGATTGTGGATATCGGAGGCGGTACGACGGATATCGCAGTCATTTCTTTGGGCGGAACCGTTGTGAGTACATCCATCAAGATTGCCGGAGATGATTTTGACGAGGCAATCGTCAGGTACATGAGAAAGAAACATAATCTTCTGATCGGGGAGCGGACAGCCGAGGATCTGAAGATCAAAATCGGTGCGGCATTCAAAAGGCCGGAGGTAGATTATTTGGAGGTGCGCGGACGTAACCTTGTTACCGGACTCCCGAGAACAGTAAAGGTTTCCTCGGAGGAAACGGAGGAAGCTCTTCGTGAGACAACCTCTCAGATTGTCGAAGCGATTCACAGCGTGCTTGAGAGAACACCTCCTGAGCTTGCTGCCGATATTGCGGACAGGGGAATCGTCCTGACAGGCGGCGGCAGCCTTCTGCGTGGTCTGGAGGATTTGATTGCATATAAGACAGGAATTAATACAATGACGGCGGAGGATCCGATGACGGCAGTGGCGATTGGCACAGGGAAGTTTGTCGAGTTTCTGGCCGGCTATTCGGAAGAACTGGAATAGAGTTGAAGTACAGTCCGTTCTACGATACCGCGAGGAGGAACACGTATGGTAAAAGGATTATATACCGCAAGTACAGGGATGATGAATGAGCAGAGGAGAGTTGACGTGCTGTCTAACAACATGGCAAATTCCTCTACGACCGGTTTTAAAAAGGAAGGGACAACCTCCGAAGCGTTTAAGGATGTGCTCGCTTACAAAATTAAAGATACCTCGGAGCCATGGGCTGTAAAGCGTCTCGGCACGATGAACATGGGTGTAAAAATCGGTGAAAATTATACAGATTACAGTCAGGGGCCAATCCTTGAGACAGGCAATACCTTTGATATGGCATTGTCTGGAAATGGCTTCTTCGCTGTGGAATTTATGAGTAAGGGAGAAGACGGTGAGGCATCCGTCAAATATACGCGTGACGGTTCCTTTACCCTGAATGCGGACGGTGAACTTGTCAACAAAAACGGTGACTTTCTGCTTGATATTAACAATAATCATATTGAGTTGGATCCGCTGCAGGATTTCAGTGTAGACAGGGAAGGGATTATCCGCCAGGGAAATGCCGTCGTGGGACAGATCCAAATCACGGATTTTGAGGATTACGATTATCTTGAGAAGTACGGAGAAAATTATTACCAGACTGTTGAGGGAGCAGAAGAGCAGCCCGCTGACGCTGTTGTCTATTCGGGATATCTCGAAAGCTCCAATGTGCAAGTTGTGCAAGAAATGGTGGATCTGATTAATTTTACAAGAGCATATGAAACTAACCAGAAGATGATACAGGCTTTCGATGAGACACTTAGTACAGCGGTTAACGATGTGGGCAAGGTATAATGCGTTAGCCGATGTACGACAAAAGGAGGATATTTATGGTAAGAGCGTTATGGACAGCAGCAACAGGAATGATCGGACAGCAGAACAATGTAGATACAATCGCAAATAATCTTGCGAACGTCAACACGACTGCTTATAAAACGGAGACAAATGAATTCAAATCTTTGCTTTATCAGACAATTCAGACTAAGACAACAACGGCTAACGGCGAAAACAAGCCGGTCGGAGCGCAGGTCGGACTCGGCGTCCGCAATTCGGCAATTACTTCTCAATTTGAACAGGGTTCACTGGTTGCCTCTGAAAGTGATACGGCATTCGCCATTGAGGGTGATGGATTTTTTGCGGTAAAGGGAGAAGATGGTAATAAGTATTATACGAGAAATGGTAATTTCCTGTTTGCGGTTGGTGCCAATGGTTTAATGACCTTGTCGAATACAGATGGTCTTCCTGTTTTAAATACAGCCGGAAATCCTATTACGATTCCCGCAAATTATATTTCCAGCGAGGTGGTAGTGGATACGGATGGACAGCTTTGGTATCCCGACGATGATGGTGACCTGCAGGAGATTGCTAATATGAAAATAGGTGTTTACCAGTTCCAGAATGCTTCGGGTCTTGAAAAGCTGGGAGATACATTATATGAAGCGACGGCTGCTTCCGGTGCGGCGATAAATGAGGCAACGAATGCTAATGTGGAAAAAAGCAAGATTCGGCAGGGATATTTGGAAAACTCCAACGTACAGGTTGCAGATGAAATGGTTAATCTGATTATCGCACAGCGTGCATATGAAATGAACTCAAAGGCAATTCAGACTGCGGACACAATGATGCAAGAAGCGAACGAGCTTCGCAGATAGGAGGGTTTCATGGAGATCAGTTCAATTTATAATAATTATGTGGATACAACGGGGCAGACCTCTTCCGCGACGAGTGGGGTGGAAAAAACACTGAAATCCAATTTGTCCAAGGCCACCGATGAAGAGCTGATGAGTGTCTGTAAAGAATTCGAAGCATATTTCATTGAGCAGGTGTTTAAGAACATGAAAGAAAGCATTGTACCGGCTGAGGAAAGCACGGGGGCAAACAAAACACTGCTAGATTATTATGAGGGAAACCTCATGACGGAATACGCAAAGAGTGCTTCATCGCAGCAGGAAAACGGTTTGGCTCAAATGTTATATGAACAAATGAAACGAAATTATGAATGATAAAGAAGAAAGAAAATGAGTCGGAATGGTAAGTGCATTTTGGCTCATTTCCTTTATTGCCTAATAATGGAGCTGGAGATGGATACGGTTAAGGGCTATATCGAGCATATCGTCTATAGAAATGATGAAAATGGTTATACGGTGTTAAATCTTGTATCCGGAGCGCGGGAAATTACGTGCATCGGATCGTTTCGTTATGCCGACGAAGGAGAAAATGTGGAGCTGACAGGGGAGTTTATTACACACCCGGTTTACGGAGAGCAGTTTTCCGTTAAAAGCTATGAGATCAAGGCACCCGAGGACACGGCATCAGTCGAGCGTTATCTCGGCTCGGGTGCGATCAAAGGAGTCGGCTCCGCTTTGGCAGCCAGAATCGTACGCGCTTTTGGCGACGAGACTTTTCGCATCATAGAAGAGGAGCCGGAAAGGCTGGCCGAAGTGAAGGGCATCAGTGATAAAAAAGCACGTGAAATTGCCATGCAGATCATAGAGAAGCAGGATTTGAGGAAGATTATGGTATTTTTGCAGCAATATGGTATTTCCAATACGCTTGCCGTCAAAATTTATCAACAGTATGGGTTCGAAACCTATACCATTATCCGGGAAAATCCATATCTGCTTGCAGAGGATATTAATGGTGTCGGATTTCGTATTGCTGACGAAATCGCCTCGCATGTGGGCATTCATACGGATTCCGATTACCGAATCAGGAGCGGGATTTTATATGTGCTGTCGAGTGCCATTTCCGAGGGGCATTGTTATCTTCCAAAGGCACTGCTGCTCAAACGTGCATCAGAGCTTTTGCAAGTACCTGAGGAACCTGTCTGGAGCCAGACTTCCAACCTCGCCATGGACAGAAAGCTTGTAATTCGGGAGAAGAACGGGAATTTTCTCGTCTATGCCAATAGCTATTATTATATGGAATTGAACTGTGCAAGGCTTCTGCTTGATCTCAAGGTGGTCTCGGAGGATAGTGAGGATGAAATTGAGAAAAAGCTGAAGCGGTTGACGGAGGCTGCGGGGATTGATTTGGAGGAACTTCAGCTTTCCGCAGTGGTCAAGGCGGTAAAGAATGGTGTTGTCGTCATCACAGGCGGACCGGGAACCGGAAAAACCACAACGATTAATATGATGATTAAATATTTTGAGACGGAGGGACTTGACATTCTGCTTGCGGCGCCGACCGGAAGAGCGGCGAAACGTATGACAGAAACGACCGGCTATGAGGCTTCGACGATTCAGCGGATGCTGAAGCTGAACCAGATGCCGGAAACAGAGAACAGGGGCTATTCCTTTGAAAAAAATGAGGAAAACCCGCTTGAAGCCGATGTCATCATCATCGATGAGATGTCAATGGTGGATCTGCCGCTGTTTGCGGCACTATTAAAGGCGATTTCCGTTGGAACCCGGCTTGTTCTTGTCGGTGATACAAACCAGCTACCTTCTGTCGGTCCCGGTTCCGTATTAAAAGATTTGATTGCGTCGGATTGTTTTCCGATTGTACGGCTGAAAAAAATATTTCGCCAGACAGAGCAGAGCGATATTATTGTCAATGCACATAAAATTAACAACGGAGAGCCGATCATACTCAACAATAAGAGCCGGGATTTCTTCTTTTTGAAGCGGGATGATGTCAACGTCATCATGAAAAATATAATCGTGCTTATTAAGGAAAAGCTGCCCGGCTATGTCCATGCAAAGCCATATGACATTCAGGTGCTGACTCCGATGCGCAAGGGAATGCTCGGTGTTGAAACGATAAATCCGATCTTGCAGAAATATCTGAATCCGTCCGATCCTAAAAAAGAAGAAAAAGAATACGGGGATATGATTTTTCGCGAGGGTGACAAAGTTATGCAGATCAAAAACAATTATCAGGTGGAATGGGAAATATGCAGCAGGCAAGGCATCCCGATTGATAAGGGTTTAGGTGTTTTTAACGGTGACATGGGGATCATCAGGTCTATCAATCATTATACGGAGCTGATGACAGTCGAATACGAGGAACGCCGGCAGGTGCAGTATCCGTTCGCCCAGCTTGAGGAACTGGAGCTGGCCTATGCGGTAACGATTCACAAATCACAGGGAAGCGAGTATCCCGCAGTCATTATTCCGCTTTTGAACGGACCCCGGATGCTGTTTAATCGGAATCTGCTCTATACGGGCGTTACGCGTGCACGAAAATGCGTGACGCTGATCGGGAGCGAGGAACAGATCTGGCGCATGATCGAAAATGCCGACGAGCAGAGGCGTTTCACAAGCCTTGCCGGGAGATTAAAGGAAATGAACGGAGAACAGGATGGAGATCAGATTTTTTGAAATGGTGCAGGATATGCTCTTTCCGAGGAGATGTCCGGTCTGCCATGAAATCATCGTGCCGACGGGGCCGCGGATCTGCGCAGATTGTGAACAGAGATTGGTTTTTGTGACAGAACCGTATTGTATAAAATGCGGAAAACCGGTCAGGCGGGACGAGGAGGAATATTGCAGGGAGTGTAAAGGAAAAGATCAAGATTTTACAGAGGGCAGGGCTGTTTTTGTTTATGATGAGGTCATGAAAAAAAGCATTTACCGGTTCAAGTATGGCGGCAGACAGGAATATGCCGGATTCTATGCACAGGAGATAGAAAAGTGCTTGGGAGAGAAAATCAGAAAATGGGATGCGCAGGCATTGATCCCGATTCCTTTACATAAAAGCAGGCAGAGCGGCAGAGGTTATAACCAGGCAGAATTGATTGCAAAAGAGCTCCAAAAAATAACAGGAATCCCCGTTTGTGGAAATTTTGTAAAGCGTGTTAAACGAACGGTGGTACAGAAAAATCTAAATGTATTTGAACGTGAAAATAATTTGAAAAAGGCTTTCAAAATAGAGAGAAATGATGTAAAATTAAAGTCAGTCATATTGATTGACGACATTTATACGACGGGAAGTACGATAAACGCAGCCGCACGATGCTTACGGCAAGCAGGTATCACAAATATATATTTCATCGTATTAAGTATTGGAAAGGCTTTTTAGGAGGGACGGCTATGAATGTTAGAAATTGCAGAATGTGCGGGAAAATATTTAATTACATTACCGGACAGCCGGTGTGCCCCGCCTGTAGAGAAAAATTAGAGGCAAAATTTCAGGAAGTAAAGCAGTATGTGCAGACGAGCAAGGACACATCCATAATGGCGGTCGCCGAAGCCTGCGATGTTGAAGAAGGCCAGATCAGGCAATGGGTAAGGGAAGAACGGCTTGTATTTGCCGAAGGCTCTACGATTGGAATTGAATGTGAATCCTGCGGTACATTGATTAGGTCAGGACGTTTTTGTGAAAAATGTAAAAGTGAGATGGTAAATACATTGACCAATGCCGTAAAAAGACCGGAATTAAAAATCCAGCAGAAAAAGTCGGATTTAAGAGACAATCCGAAGATGCGCTTTCTGGATAGCCATGATTTTTAAATGATAGATATGATTAAGGATTATAGATTATGTTAAATGAAGAACGAATCAGGTTAATGACCCGAATGGCGGCCTTTGAAGAGCGGGAAGGGAAGAAGGATATATCTATCAGCGGTTATTTCAGGGGTGATTATATCAGCTTTCAGGTGTTGAAGTCCGCGCTTTATGCCACATTTGGCTTTGCGGTTGCAGTTGTGATGTATATTTTATATGACTTGGAAAAATTTTTGACGGACTTTTACAAGCTAGATATTGTTGCGTTCTGCCAGGATTTATTAGTGCGCTATGCGGCTGTTTTGGCGGTTTATTTGTTGATTTCTTATTTTGTATATTCCTATCGCTATAACAAAGCGAAGCGGCACCTGCGGACTTACAGCAGCCAGCTTCGTGAATTACATGCACTTTACGACAGTGAAGGAAGGCGCCAGTCACCGCGCGTTTAAGAAATGGTATTTTGGAAGGGATTGGAAATAATGACAAATTTACTTGTTATAAAGGAACAATTAATTAAAATTTATGCTCGTTTTGAAGTATATATTACCCCGGTTTTAAAATTTCTGATGATGTTGCTTACTTTAATTATTATCAACAGCAGCGTGGGGTTTATGAATAAATTAAAGAATCCCGCCATAGTATTAATTGTTGCCTTGCTTAGTTCGTTTTTGCCGCTGAATGTGATGACCCTGTTGGCGGCATTGTTCATCGTTCTGCACATGTACGCGCTTTCATTGGAATGTGCCATTGTTGTAGGGCTTGTACTTCTTTTGATGCTTGTATTGTATTTTCGGTTTACACCGAAGGATTCCATAGCGCTGCTTTTGACTCCATTATGCTTTGCCCTGAGGATTCCTTATGTGGTGCCCTTGTCCATGGGATTTACAGGCGGCCCGCTTTCGTGTATTTCAGTAAGTTGCGGAGTTGTCGTTTACTATATTTTAAATTATGTGAAAAACAATTCTGAACAGCTTTCGGGCAGTGACGAAGCGGAAAATGCAATGTCCGGGTTTAAGTATGTAATTGACAGTCTGATCAAGAATGAGACGATGATTCTGATGGTTGTCGCATTCTCAGTTACGGTAGTTCTTGTTTATATGATCAAACGCCTGTCCATGAACTACTCCTGGCGGCTTGCGCTTGGCGCCGGTGCGATTGTAAATTTGCTGATTGTATTAATCGGCAGCCTGTCTATGGATGCGGATATCAGTGTAGTGAGTGCTGTTTTTGGAATGCTGGTGTCGGTACTGCTTGTTTTAATTCTGCAGTTTTTTATCTTTAATGTGGATTATTCAAGGACAGAGTATGTACAGTTTGAAGATGATGAGTATTATTACTACGTGAAGGCAATTCCAAAGCTTTCTTTAGAAGTACCGCAGGTAAAAGTCAAGAGAATTAATCCGCAGAAGAATCCAACCAGAGACTGAAGTTAAAAATAAGATTGAATTTGATTTAGGAAGAGTTTAAATGGGACAGTTAATTGAAAAAATCACTACATTTTCGGGACGTTATTTAACATGGATATCCATGCCCAGTATTATGTGGACGGACGTTGTAGAAATAATTATTATTTCCTTTCTTGTCTATCATGTGCTTGTGTGGATCAAAAATACAAAAGCATGGTCGTTGATGAAGGGCGTCATTGTCATCCTTCTATTTGTTCTTGTTGCGGCAATTTTCGGCATGACAACGATCCTTTGGATTACAAAGAATGTCTTCAGTGTTGCAGTGACGGCAATGGTTGTTGTGTTTCAACCTGAGCTCCGCAAGGCGCTTGAGCAGCTTGGACGAAAGAATATGCTGACGGCTCTCTTTCAGTTCGATAATACAAGAGTAGTGGGTGAACTGTTCAGTGATAAGACTATCAATGAAATTATCCGGGCCTCTTTTGAAATGGGTAAGGCAAAGACCGGCGCACTTATCGTCATAGAACAGAATGATCCGCTGATTGATTATGAACGTACGGGCATTATGCTTGACTCTGTTGTTTCCAGTCAGCTATTGATCAATATATTTGAACACAACACTCCGCTGCATGACGGAGCTGTTGTGATACGCGAAAACAGGATTGTTTCCGCCACTTGTTATCTGCCTCTCTCCGATAATATGGAGCTGAGTAAGGAGCTTGGGACGAGACACCGCGCGGGTGTCGGTATCTCGGAGGTGACGGATTCACTTACAATTATTGTATCGGAGGAATCGGGCAGAGTATCGATTGCTCTGGGCGGCGAGCTGTTCAGAAATGTGGATGCAGATATTTTGCGCGAGAAATTGCAGTTTATACAAAATAAAGTGATTGAAGATAAGAAATTTAAATTTTGGAAAGGCAGGTCGAAGAATGAAAAGCAAACTGACAAATAACATCGGCCTGAAGATTCTTTCTGTGCTCTCGGCGATGTTTTTGTGGCTGATTGTCGTGAATGTGGATGATCCGGTTATCAGTCGCACATATTCCGGCATTCCTGTGGAGGTAGTAAACGGAGATGCAATCACGAGTGAGGGAAAGACGTATGAAATTCTGGATGGAAGCGATACGATTTCTGTCATTGTTTCGGCAAAGCGTTCTGTCATTGAGGAAATGAGTAAGGATTATATTAAAGCAACAGCCGACATGAAGGATATGACCTTTATGGATACGGTCGTTATTGAGGTGAGCGCAACCCGATATTCGGACAGGATTGAATCAATTACTGCGCGGACAAAGAACTTAAAGGTGCAGATTGAGGATCTGCTGAGAAAGCAGCTTGAAATCACGGTGACAACAACGGGGAGTCCGAATTCAGGCTATATTGTCGGGACTGTGGAGCCGGCCATCAATATGCTTTCGGTTTCAGGTCCGGCTTCTATTGTTTCAAAGATCGCTGCGGCAAAGGCAGTAGTCGATGTGACCGGGATGCGCAATGATATCTCGACGAGCGCTGTCGTAAACCTATATAATGCGTCGGGTGATTCGATCGAAGATGAAATGCTCAAGAGCAGTGTGACAGATGTCCATGTGGATGTGCAGATATTGGAAACAAAGGAGATTCCGCTCGCTTATGCGGTTTCGGGTACGGCGGCGGAAGGCTACGGCGCAACCGGAGTTGTAGAGATCAGTCCTTCCACTGTTGTAATTGCAGGTGAAGGCAGTCATTTTAACAATATGAGTGTGCTTTCCATACCGGCCGATCGGATTTCGATTGCGGGCGCCTCTCAGGATGTGAAAGTCACCATTGACCTGACGGATTATCTCCCATCGGGAGTGACATTTGCCGATCCGAATTATGATGGAAGTGTGACAATAACCGTTTATATCGGCAGCCTGCAAAGGAGAGAAATAGATGTTCCTACGGCAAATATTACGATCGAAAACGTACCGGAGGGATATACGGCTGTTCTTGTGGATATCGGCGGGCTGAAGTTAATTGAGGTACAGGGGCTTGGGGATGTTTTCGCCCAGCTTGACGGTACGACTGTGACAGGTGTCATTGATGCGAGCACGATGTCACCGCGGATGCCGGAGGGAGACACACCTGAGGAAGGGACTGTTTATGCAGGTTCTAATGACGGACTTGTAATATTTACGCTGCCGTCCGGAATCTCAGAAACAAGTCCGGTTACTATGGAAGTGATTTTGAATCCGATCGACTCGGCTCTCGGGACGACGGTAAATGGAACGGAAATCATAGGAGAAGAATAACATGAGCAGATTATTTGGTACGGATGGAGTCAGAGGAGTTGCAAATACGGAATTAAGTCCACTGTTGGCGATGCAGCTTGGGCAGGCAGGTGCTTACGTGCTTACAAAGCATAATTCCCATAAACCGACGATTATGGTCGGCTGTGATACAAGAATTTCAGGTGACATGCTTGCAAATGCGATGATGGCCGGTATCTGCTCTGTAGGAGCGAATGCTGTTTTTGTAGGAATTCTGCCGACGCCGGCAGTCGCTTACCTGACGAGAAAGTATAAGGTCGATGCGGGTGTAGTCATATCCGCCTCTCATAATCCGGTGGAGTTTAACGGAATCAAATTTTTTAACGGAGAGGGCTATAAACTTCCGGACGCGATTGAAGATGAAATCGAGTCTATCATCCGGTCCGGTATGGATTCTCTTCCTATTCCGATCGGTTCAGGTGTCGGCAAGGTCAAGTACCGTACGGACGCGAGAGAGGAATATATCAATCATGCAATGAAAGCAGTAAATGTGGATCTGAACGGGATGAAAATTGTGGTGGACTGTGCGGAAGGAGCCTCCTATTATACTTCAATCGAGACACTGAAGGAGTTGGGCGCAGATGTTATCGCAATTCATAACAATCCGGACGGAACTAATATTAATGCGAACTGCGGATCGACCCATTTGGAGGAGCTGATGGCGAGAGTCGTTTATGAGAAGGCTGAAATCGGCCTTGCATTTGACGGGGATGCCGACCGGCTGCTTGCCGTAGACGAAAACGGACACAAGGTGGACGGTGATGAAATTATGGCGATCATCGGATACTATATGAAAGAAAAGAAAAAGTTGAAAAAGGATACGATTGTAGCGACGGTCATGAGCAATCTCGGTTTCTTTTTGATGGGTGAGGAAAAGGGAATCAGGATTGATCAGACCAAGGTTGGTGACCGTTATGTGCTTGAACGGATGCTTGAAATTGGCGCAAATCTCGGAGGAGAGCAGTCTGGTCATATTATTTTTCTGGATGAGAATACGACGGGAGACGGCCTCCTTTCCGCACTGCATCTGTTAGAGGTGCTTGTAGAAAGTAAAAAACCGCTTTCTAAGCTGAAAGAGATTATGGAAGTACTGCCGCAGGCGCTTGTAAATGCAAAAGTGCCGGTACATAAAAGGGAAACATTTATGGAGTATCCTGAAATCGCAAGAGAGATTGAACGGCTGGAGAAAGAATTTGCCGGAAAGGGAAGGGTATTGATCCGTCCTTCCGGTACGGAACCGCTTGTCAGGGTCATGATTGAGGGCAAGGATCAAAGGGTGATCGAAGAAGAAGCAAAGAAGCTTGCGGAGCTGATTCAGAATATAGTATTTTAAGTAATTGTAAAAATGTATAAAAAAAGCATAAAAATTCCCAAAATGCTTGTGATTATGTACAAAGAATGCTATAATCATAACAGCGGCTGAACCGCAATGAATAATGAATGGAGGTCGTTACAATATGGTAAGCCAGAAGGTGGCAATTAAGAATCCTACGGGTTTGCACTTAAGACCGGCTGGAATTCTCTGCAAGGAAGCAATGCAGTTTAAGTCTTTAATCACTTTTAACTTTCGTGAAAATACGGCGAATGCCAAAAGTGTACTGAGCGTTTTAGGCGCATGTGTGAAGTGCGGAGATGAAGTTGAATTTGTCTGTGAAGGCGAAGATGAACGAGAAGCCTTAAAGACATTGGTGGAGGCAATTGAAAATGGTCTTGGCGAATAGTGGTCAGCTATACATAAACGGAATTTTTTGATTTTATAATTATGAATTTCGGGGTGAATATGTATGAATTACAAAAAAATTCTTGTAATTGGAGATAATGATAAGGCTCCCTATCACACAATGAATAAGATACAAGAGCAGCTATATACTATATTAAAAGATGAATTTATATTAATATTTAATGATCAATATGATAATTTGACATTAGCGGATTTGGAATCCTACGAATTGGTAATTTCATATATAGATTGCTGGAATATGGAGATTAATAATAAGTTGGCTGTTTCTATTATATCTTATATTTCAAACGGAGGTGGTCTTTTAGCAATTCATAATGGGATATCTTTGCAAAATAACAAGGAATTGGCTCATATAATAGGAGCAGAATTTACCATGCATCCTGAGCGTGATACGTTAATCTATACAGATATTAATGAAAATCATCCAATCATGAAAGATATAGGAGAATTTCAATTGTGGGAAGAACCGTATCAATTTGATTTTGACCCTTTTACTGAGAAAGAAATTTTATTTTATTATCAATCTGGAGATTATAAAGTTCCGGCGGCATGGACAACGAAATTTGGTTTGGGAAAGGTAATATACTTATCACCGGGACATGAAAAAAAATCCTTTGAGAACCAAACCTTTGCCCAAATTATTAGAAATTGTGCATCTTGGCTTAGGGTTACCCATCCTTAGATGCATTTTTGATTTAGCATAAGTTTCTTAGTTCATTTTTACAAAAACCTCTAAACTAGAAATGATTACGGTTTAGAGGTTTTATTTTTAAAATACTTGACTAATTATGAAAAGTACTGTATATTAATTTTATGAAAATGTTTTCATTAAATTTAAATGTGATAAATTCAATTTTTTTTAACATTCATGAAAACCATTTCATTAATATGAAAACCATATGTATTATTTTTTTTATTATCAATGCAAACGTTTTCATAAATAAAACAAAGGAAATTTACAATGAAAATTCAAAATTTGAAATGCAATGCTCATAAAAATATTAGTCAAATTGATGATGAAAATCCGGTTTTTAGCTGGCAGCTTTGCGGTGAGCAGAATGGCGAGAAGCAGTCGGCATATGAAATAATAGTAGAAAAAGAAGACGCATCTGAAACCAGAAGCATTGTATGGGAAACAGGTAAGGTAGTCAGTGAACAAAATTTACATATTGCCTATAGTGGAATTGCTTTGGAGCCTGATACGAAATATATATGGAAAGCTCGGGCATGGGATGAACAGGGCAACAGTACATCATGGAGTGCAGAGTCGGTAATCGAGATTGGTTTCATGCAAAAGGGATGGATTGCCAAGTGGATTGGATACAGCAGGGTTTCGGATATTTCCCTTGACGATAAAAGACCGTTTTATTGTGCGGATGATTTTGAAAAGGGAGAAAATCAGTATGATCTTCCTCCGGTCGCCTATATGCGAAAAGAATTCCGCTTGGAGCAAGAAGTAAAAAGAGCAAGATTATATATAAGCGCATTGGGTTTGACGGAACCTAGACTGAACGGTAAAAAGGTAGGCGATGATCTTTTTGTCCCCGGTTTTTCTTATTATCATAAAGAAGTATATTATCGTGCCTACGATGTTACAAAGTTTCTCCGGGAAAGAAATGTGCTGGGTCTGATTTTGGCTGACGGATGGTATTCCGGATACATCGGACTAAACGGAAGAGGATGGTACGGTAAACAACCATGGGCGATTGCTCAATTAGAGATTACATATGCGGACAATACGAAAACAACAATTATTACAGACGAGAGCTGGAAAGCAAACTATGGAGCTATTATAGAAGCAGATATCCTGCAGGGGGAAACCTATGACGCCGGAAGGGAATTGAAGGAATGGGATACTTATTCCTATAATGATAAGGAGTGGGAGTCTGTAGTAACAAATTTAGATAATGCTTTAAAGCCTATCGCTCATACAGGAGTAAGTATAGTCGTCCATAACAAATTAGAGCCTGCTCAGGTTGCTTATAATACGCCGGACAGGGCAATTATAAAATTTGAAAGATGTGTGGCAGGGGTATTAAAAATTAGGGTAAAAGGTAAAAGAGGGAATAAAGTACTGATTCGCCATGCGGAAAGCTTGAATCATGAGGGGGAACTGCATCTAAGAGGAAATCGTTCAGCCAGATGTCAAGACACCTATATTTTGAAAGGTGGAGAAGAGGAAAGCTATCAGCCCTTATTTACCTATCATGGTTTTCAATATGCGGAAATCATAGGGCTGCAAAACACAGAGCTTTTGTCGGTGGAAGCAGTTGAAATTGGGAGTGAGCTTTTAGAACCTACAAAATTTTGGTGCTCAAGTGAAGTGGTAAATGACATTTACCATATGATAAAGAATACGCAGAGAAATAATCAGTTTGAAATACCTACCGATTGCTGCGCAAGAGATGAAAGATTGGGTTGGGGACTGGAAGGAAACCATTTCTTATATGCAATGTCCTATCTAAACAATCAGGAGGCGTTCATAAGAAAGTGGATTAGGGACATTTGGAATGGACAAAGGGAAGACGGAGGCTTGGAAGCGATAGCGCCGCCTGTAATTATGAAGGATATAGAGCAATTTGTCGGAGACCTTCAATCAAATCATGGAATTCATATGATTTATACCTTATATAAAATCTATGGAGACACATCAATGATTGAAGAGTATTTTGAGCCGATGACTAAATATTTTGAATTCATGGAACGCAATAGCGACAGGAATATTCGTTTTGCTACGGCGGGCGACTGGCTGGGAATATTGGAGGACACAAATCACACGGATACCAGTCATGGATACGGAGAATGTTCACCTGCTATGATTGGCACAAGCCACTATGCGTTGGTTACAAAAATGATGGAGTCGATGATGGAGGCAATCGGAAAAGATGAAGAAAAAAACAAATATCATACATTATATGAAAATATTCGAAAGGCATATCAGCAAAATTTTATAGAAAGAAAAGGAACTATCAGAAGAGGAAAACAAGGGGAATATTTAATGGCGCTGGCCTGCGATTTTTTCCCCGACATAATTGCAGATCAAGGGAAGGCTGATTTCGCGGAAATGTTAACAAAAGAAGGATATGTACAATGGAAAGGAGGGACATCCACGACGCCTTATTTTCTTCCGACATTGAATAAAATCGGAAGAAATGACTTGGCAAATAAATTTCTTGTTTCCGAAAAATATCCAGGCATTGGATTTATGAAGCTGAAAGGGGCTACGACAATTTGGGAAAGATGGGATGGGATTTATGAAAATGGGGAGCACCATCCACATCCGATGAATGCGTTAAGTCATATTGGTTATTGTGTGGTTGGGGAGTATTTGATTACCGGAATTTTAGGAATTGACGCATTAAAGCCGGGTTTTAAAAGGATTTTAATTAAACCTGCGGTATCGTCTGAAATCACAGGGGCCAAAGGAACATATGAGAGCTGTTACGGAGCAATACATGTGGAGTGGAAAACGGATCAGGGGAGCATGCATTTATCCTGTCGCATACCTGCAAACACCTCGGCTCAAATTATTATGCCGGGCTTGGATTTAAATGGCTTTGCGATGATTCAAGGGGAAGCGGAAGAAATTTCTTTTTATAAAGGAAACGTAAAAATAGAAATATTATCCGGCGTCTATGAGATGATTAGCAGTATATAATATAATTATTCAATGCAAAAGCATTAATAATAAAAATCAAATTTAAAGGAGAGAGAAGGATGAAAAAGAAAGTGGCAAGTATTTTATTAACACTGGCATTTGCTGTGTTAGTAGGCTGCGGAAGTACGGAAGTGGGAAAGCAGGAAACTGAGGTAGTGGCAAAAGAGGAGACAGCAGCTGTAGAAGAGACGACTTCAGAGGAGGGGGCAACGGATACAGCAGCAGAAAAGTACAATATTGGTTATAGCAACATGCAGGTCAAGGAAGATTTCTTTATTACGGTAGAAGGCGGTATCAAGAAGGCTGCCGAAGATGCCGGTTATGAATATCAGACTACCATCTCCGATCGAGATGCTACAAAAATGAGACAAAATATTGAGGCACTGGTAACAAGCGGAGCAAATATCATTATTGATTTTAATGTTATGGCGGAAGCCGGATCGGCAATTGCCTCAGACCTTC
Organism: Bacillota bacterium; assembly: GCA_023402845.1. Taxonomy (GTDB): domain Bacteria; phylum Bacillota; class Clostridia; order Lachnospirales; family Lachnospiraceae; genus JAEYFP01. The sequence goes on along the minus strand of JAEYFP010000035.1, from coordinate 62,370 downwards.
AAAAAGAGGGAATTCCCATGCTGAGCATTGACTGTATTTATGAAGGGGCATATTTCTTTGGTGTCAACAATATAGAAGCAGGTAAAATACTTGGACAGTCTACGCTGGAGTTTGTGGATTCAAAATTCGGAGGGGAATTAGAATATATTGTTAACGTATACGATGCGGCATCAGGAGATGAGGTAAAAAAACGTAACGATGGTGTAGTAGAAGTATTAATGGAAAAGTATAACGTTCCCGAAGAGAATGTCATCTGGCTGGATTGCAAGCAGGATGATGTTAAATCTCAAACAATGACAAAGGACTGGTTGAATTCTCATCCCGACGCTACAAAGATTGTGTTTGTAGGACAAAATGATGACAGAGGATATGCAATTAATGCGGCGGTAAACGGAGAATCAAGACAAGATAACGCGATTATAGTGTCTCATAATGCCGATCCCTCTTCCATTGAAAATCTTCAAAAGCATGTAGAGGATCAGGATACGGCATGGGTTGCTACGGCTTCCTACAACTCCCATTTATATGGACAGCAGATTATTGACATGGCTACCAGAATATTAAATGGTGAGGAAGTAGAGCAGAATGAATATTCGGCAGTTACGGTTGTTACCCTTGCTAATGTGAATGACTACGTAACAGAAAGAGATGCCGTGTTAGAAAAATTAGGACAATAAATAACATTTAAAAGTAACTGTACTCATACTAACTGAAGAATTTTTATTAGGAGTGCAGTTACTTTTTAAAAGAGAAAAGGAAAAAAGAAAGTAGACAGGTGAATCTTTGTGAAAAAAATACTGGAGATGAAACAGATATATAAGGCTTTCCCGGGTGTTGTTGCAGTTGATAAGGTTGATCTAGATTTGCATGAAGGAGAGGTTCTTGCGCTGATGGGTGAAAATGGGGCAGGAAAGTCTACTTTAATAAAAATATTATCAGGTATGTACAAAGCTGATAGCGGGGAAATTATTATTGATGAAAAATCTTACAAAGAATTTACAACCAAGGAAGCAATTGATTTAGGAATCGGTATTATTTATCAAGAATTAAACTATCTCAATGATTTAACAATCGCAGAAAATATATTGCTTGGCCAAGTGCCGACGAAAGGTCTTATTAGTAAGGTTGACTATAAGGGTATGTATCAGCAGGTTGAAAAGGTGATGAAGAAGGTGGGGCTGGATCACAGAAAACCGACAGAAATGGTATCGGAGCTATCCGTTGCTGAAAAACAATTAATTGAAATCGCAAGAGCTTTTTCGAGGAATGCAAAAGTGATTGTTATGGATGAGCCGACCTCTGCGCTAAATGAAACAGAAACGGAAAAGCTGTTTGAAATTATTGATAAGATCAAGAAGGATAGAGTGGGGATAATTTATATTTCTCATCGAATGGAAGAACTGTATAAAGTGGCGGATAGAGTACAGATTATGCGGGATGGAAGACATATTACGACATTAAATGTGAAGGAGACTACCACGGACGAAATTGTCACCCATATGGTAGGAAGAAAAATTGCCGATATGTATCCCGAAAGAAATTGTGAAATAGGTGATGTTGTATTTGAAGTAGAAGGACTAAATACGTCATACTTAAATAATATAAAATTTAACGTGAAGGCAGGAGAAGTAGTAGGTCTCTTCGGGTTAATGGGTTCGGGGCGCACAGAGGTCGCAAGATGTATTGTGGGCGCTAAAAAGGCGGATTCCGGAACTATTAAAATGGGCGGGGAATCATTTATGAATAAAACTCCTCTGGACGCATTAAAAAGGGGAATTTCTTATGTACCCGCAGAGCGCAAAACAGAGGGTGTTAATCTAATCGCTCCTGTAAAAGACAATATTACTCTCTCAAATCTCAAAAAAATCACAAAACATGGTGTGTTAGATTTGGTTTACGAGGCAAAATTAGCACAAAGCTGGGTAGAACGCCTCGGGGTAAAACTGGCATCAATTATGACAGAAGCAGGAAATTTAAGCGGCGGGAATCAACAAAAATTAGTGATCGCCAAAAGTCTGAATACGGCTCCTCAGTTTATGATTTTAAATGAGCCGACAAAAGGAGTGGATGTCGGAGCCAAGGTTGAAATTTATAATTTGATCAATGGATTGTGTAAAGATCATAAGGCTGTATTGATGATTTCATCTGAACTACCTGAAATAATGGCATTGAGTGATAGGATTTATGTTTTGTGTGAAGGAAAGATTACCGGTGAATTATCAAAAGGAGAATATTGTCAGGAAAATCTTCTGAAATATGCGATAGGAGAATATTAAAATGGAAAAGATAAAGCATGCTATTAAAAATTCAAAAGGAGAATTAAGCACAGTGATTATGTTGATTATCTTGTGCGCTATTTTTGGTCTTAATTCTCAATATTTTTTTGTGACAAGAAATATTATGAATATTGGAGCCTATGCTTCGATTATGGGAACTATGGCGGCGGGTCTTACTGTTGCAATGCTGCTGGGAGGACTTGACGTTTCACAGTATTCTCTGGCGGCAATGGCAGGTATGGTCATGGGGCTATTAATTGAAAATGGTGTACCTGTGGGCTTTACCCTTCTGATTACGTTATTAATCGGTGTGGGCGGCGGGTGTATTAATGCTTTTATTATTACAATCATGAAGGTAAACCCGATTATAGCAACCATGGGAACGCAGTTTGTTTTTCGTGGAGCGGCATTTTTACTTACGGATGGAAGATATATTCGAATTGATAATCCTGTTTATTATTTTATAGGGAACGGTAAAGTCTTTGGAATTCCCTTTTGTCTGATTATTATGATCTTTACATATATCGTGATTTGGTATCTGCTAAAATACACAATATACGGAAGACAAGTATATGCGGTCGGAGGGAATATACAGGTTGCCAAATTAGCCGGTATCAATGCGAACTGGGTTAAGTTTATCTCTCATATTATTGCCGGAGTTACTGCTGTTATGGGCGGAATTATTACTGTATGCCAAACTTCCGCGGCTATGCCCAATCACGGAAACGGAAATGATATGGATGGCATCGCGGCTGTAATCCTAGGAGGAATCGGCTTGGCGGGAGGAAAGGGTAAGGTAGGAGGAACATTAATCGGAATTCTGGTACTGGCTGTATTGGTTAATGGAATGACTCTGCTGAACGTACAGTCATACTGGCAGCAGGTAGTAAAAGGCTTAGTATTAATTTTTGCGGTATTCATTGATGCTTTGAGATCAGAAAAATCAAACTAAAGAATAGGTGGAAAAATGTACAACAGTGATGTGAAAAACAAAGTCAAGCAGGCGATGCTCTGTATGACCAGACAGTGCTGGGAGCAGGGAATTGCAGCACAGGCACTGTTAGAATTACAGGACGAAAAGGATCTTGAACTGGTTGTTCATGATATTGTGTTAAGACAAAGTGAAGACGGAAGACTCTGTAATGTTGAGAGCACACCCGCGATTACTGATTCTTCATTTGGTATCTATGCGGCATTGACAGTGGGTAAAAAGAATAACAATAAAATGTATTTAGAAGCGGCAAAGAAAAATGTGATATTCCTTTTAAAACATGCGGAGCGTTCAGAAGACGGTGTAATCTATCATATGGAAAACTCGCAAGAAATTTGGGCTGATTCTGCTGCCTTTACTCCATTTTCATTGGCTCTTTTAGGATATTATGAGGAAGCCGTTGAACAGATGAAAGGATTGCAGAAAAAACTTTATGATCCCGAATATCAATTATATTATCATATGTGGGATGAAGGGGAAAAAGAATTTAAAAGGAAAGTTTTATGGGGAATCGGAAATGGCTGGTTTTTAACAGGTCTTATCCGACTATATAAAATCTTGCCGGATGCGTATGCAACAGAAAAAAAAGAAATACATAGAGATATGATTATGCTATTAGATGCTATGCTGGCATGGGAGACAAGCAATCATTTATTTACGGACAATTTAATTGATAAAGATTCTTTCGAAGAAACAGAAGTTTCTGAAATGATTGCATATTCTATTTATGTTTTAGTGAATGAAAAAATTTTAGATAGAAGTTATTTGGAGAGAACCGATAAAATCAGGAATGCAATTCATAAAAAGGTAAGAGCTGACGGATTGGTGTCTGACTGTGCAAGCTCACCGGATTTTTTACACCCCGGGACTTCGGTGGAGGGACAGGCGCATTTTCTTATGATGGAACAGGCTTTTCACGATTGCTGCTCAATTTGATCAAATATACAAAGCGAATTTCGAATAATAAGCTTGAATTTACTAGAAGGACTTGTTAGTATAATAGTAAAATATTTGAAAGGATAAGAGGTCGTTCAGTTGAAGAAAGCAGAAAAGCCAAAAAGAATACAAAAGGCAACAATTAATGATGTTGCAAATTTAGTCGGAGTAGTACCATCAACTGTATCTCATGTTATTAACGGAACAGCACAGATTTCTCAGGAAACGACAGAGAAGGTATTAAGTGCCATCGAAAAATTAAATTATTCTCCGAATGCATTGGCGAGGGCATTAAGGCAAAAGAGCACAAGATTGATAGGAGTTGTACTGCAGGACATTTCCAGTGAATTTTATGCTAAATGCGCAGCCAGTATTCTTGAGGTCGCAAGAGAGGATCACTATGTTGTTTTGTTATGTGACGCATCCTTTAACAATGATAATGTAAAAGAGGGTGTAAATGCATTGATTGAACGTCGGGTAGATGGATTGATCTTTATCGGCGGCGGAGATGATGACGATATTATTCAAAGTGCATTGTTGGCACAAGTCCCAGTGGTTTTGGGAGACAGGCATTTAAGGGACTTGCCCTCTGTAGAGTATGACAATGAAGCCAGTATGAAAAAATTAATCTGTGCTTTATATGAAGAGGGATATCGAAAATTTGCTTATATCGGAGAACCTATTTCTGTACAAACAAATTTGGAGGCTCGGTACAGAGGCTATATTGCAGGCTTGCTGCATTGCGGGATTAAAGATTATATGACGGTTTTGGATGAAGAACTGCATCATTTAAAGCTGGAATCGGCATATCAGTTATTTGAAAAATATTTTGCCTCGGTAAAAAGGGAAGAATTACCTGAGGTGATAATAACATCAAATGATATGATTGCGCATGGTTTAATGAGTGCGGCCAAGGCTGCGGCTTTTAGAATACCGGAAGATATTGCAATTGTCGGATTTGATGATATCAATATATCAAAGTATTTTGAACCTCCGCTAACTACGATCGCACAAGATGAAAAAGCTTTGGGAAGAAGCTGCTATCGACTTTTTAAGAAAGTGATCGAAGATAGAAGTACAAAAGAACATATTATATTACCTCAAAAAATAAAATCCAGAAAATCTGCAGTTATTTCAAAACATATATTAGATAATTACTAAGAGGTGTACGTGTGGAGCACGTAGATTGGAGTCGGAATGAAGGCATTATCAGTAAATGAATTAGGTGAATTAGAGGTTGTAGAATTAGAAAAGCAGGAAATCAATGATTTTCAGGTTCAGGTAAAAATGTTAAGCGGCGGAATTTGTAATGGAACGGACACTAAAATTATACACGGAAAAATGAAAGGATTTCATACGTATCCGGCAATACTGGGTCATGAAGGAGTCGGTGAAGTGATCAAACTTGGAAGCAAGGTTGAGAACTATAAACTTGGCGATCATGTGCTTTGCCCTTTTCAAGAAGGAAAAAATGGAAAATATTATTCCGGCTGGGGAGCTTTTGCCGAGTATGGAATCTGCTGGGATTGGAGAGCTTTAGTAAAAAGCGGAGTATCAGAGGATTCAGAGGATTTCCCCAAATCTGCTTATACCCAAAAAATAATTCCGAAGGATATGAATCCGATTCATGGCGCAATGATGATAACCTTTCGTGAAGTTTTAAGCGCAATAAAAACCTTTTCATTCACAGCCAACAGCAGTGTTGTTATTTTTGGATGCGGTCCTGTCGGAGCATCCTTTGTTAAATTTTCCAAAATTTTAGGGCTTGGTCCTATTATTGTATGTGATATCGCAGAGGAAAAATTGCAAAAAGCCAAAGAATTGGGAGCGGATTATACGTTTAACAGTTTGAGTCCGACGCTTGTATCCGATATTAAAAAATTAATTCCGGGCGGAGCGGATTTTGTATTGGATGCGGTGGGGAGAAGTGAAATCATCAATCAAGCGATGAATCTTGTTAAATTCAACGGGAAAATATGTGTTTATGGTATTTCTCCGAATAATTCCATGGAACTGGATTGGACTGATTCTGAATACAATTGGCAGCTGCAATTCATACAATGGCCCACAAAATGGGAAGAGGCAGAGGCGCACAATCAGATTGTCAGCTGGATACAGGCAGGGATTGTAAAGCCTGATGAATTCTACTCTCACGTAGTGCCCTTTTCCGATATTATGAAAGCCTTTGATATGACGGCGAGCAGAGAGGCTTTTAAAGTAATGGTTCAATTTTAGCAAAATGAAAGGGGAATGATTATGGGTAATTTAATATTGGCACATGACTTGGGGACTAGCGGAAACAAAGCAACCCTGTATAATTTTAATGGAGAACTTGTGGCAAGTAATACTCATACCTATGATACGTTAACTCCGGCTAATGGTTTTGTGGAGCAGGATCCGCAGGAGTGGTGGAGGGCAGTCTGTGAGTCAACCAAAAAGATGATACAGGATGCCTTGATTCGTCCCTCACAAATAGACTGTGTCACCTTCAGCGGTCAGATGATGGGGTGTATACCTGTGGATAAGGATGGAAATCACTTATATCATGCACTGATATGGGCGGACACACGATATAACAATGAAATGTATAAAATTGAAAAAAATATATCATTGGAAGAAACCTATCGTATAACGGGGCACCGATTAAGTGCTTCTTATTCCGCCGCTAAATTCAAATGGATTCAGGATAACAGACCGGATATTTATAAAAAGACCTTTAAGATGCTGAATGCAAAGGATTATGTAATCGGTAGAATGACCGGGGTATACGGAACAGATTATTCCGATGCTTCGGGGACGAACTTGCTGGATATCCGTGAAAAAACTTGGTCGGACAGGATGCTGGATGCTTTTCAAATCGATAAAAATAAGCTGCCGGAGATTTATAAATCAACAGATATTGTCGGAAAGCTGAACTCCCGTGCCGCCGCAGAAACAGGTCTGTTGGAGGGAACACCCGTTGTTATGGGAGGCGGTGACGGAAGCTGTGCCGCCGTGGGGGCAGGGGTAGTGTCAGAAGGCAATGTTTATAATGTACTGGGCTCCTCTTCTTGGATTTCGTGCGCAAAAAGTACGCCGGTTTTTGATGAAAGCATGAGGACGTTTAATTGGATTGCACTCAATGAAAACCTTTTCACTCCATGCGGTACGATGCAATCGGCAGGATACTCCTTTAAATGGGCATCGGAAAACTTGTTTAAGCAGGAAAAGGAGCTGATAAAGAAAACAGATAAAAGCTTCAATTTATACTTGAACGAGCTGGTAGAAACAACACTGCCGGGCGCAAATAATCTATTGTTTCTTCCTTATTTGCTAGGAGAGCGCAGCCCAAGATGGAATCTAAATGCCAGAGGCGCTTTTGTGGGGCTGGGAGCCTCGCATACAAATACGCAAATGCTTCGTTCCGTTATGGAGGGAGTAGGCTTTAATCTGAAACTGATATTAGAGGCGTTGGAAAACGGGACACACACAGAGGAGGTTATTTTAATTGGAGGAGGTGCCAAGAGCATTACTTGGCTTCAAATTCTTGCTGATATTTGGCAGAAAAAAATAGTGGTGCCTAAATATCTGGAGGAAGCAACTTCCATGGGAGCCGCTATTTGTGCGGGAGTCGGATTGGGGGAATTTTCGGACTTTAGTGTAATAAGCCGATTTAATCCTAAGGAAAGGGTAATAGAGCCCAATTCCGAGAATAAAGAAATATACGATAAACTATATCGTATATTTAACGAAGCCTATGATTCACTGGAAGCAATTTATAATAAACTTAATTTGACATGAAAACGGGAGAAAAATCATGGATATAACGATGTTAACAGCAGATCAATTGGCCAATATGATTGACCATACAAACCTGAAGCATTATGTTTCAGATGAGGCATTTGTTCAATTGTGCAAGGAGGCGATAAACTATGGATTTAAAACAGTTGCAATAAATTGTGCGACTACAGAAATCTGTTATAAGGAACTAAAAGGGAGTTCGGTACTTGTAGATAGTGCGGTAGGATTTCCTCTCGGACAATCTACAATTGAAACAAAAATTTTTGAAACAAAGGATGCCATTTCAAAAGGTGCGGGGGAAATTGACTATGTGGCGAATTTAGTGGAGCTGAAAAATAAAAACTACGATTTTATTAAAAGGGAAATGGAGGGGATTGTTAGTATATGTAATTCTAAACAGGTGGTATCCAAGGTCATTTTTGAAAATTGCTATCTGACAGAAGAAGAAATTGTAAAACTGGCACAGATTGCGTTAGAAATCGGTCCCACCTTTATTAAAACCTCCACCGGCTTTGGTGAATATGGAGCAAAGAAGGAACATGTAAGAATAATGAAATCTGTGGTCGGAGATCAGATTAAGGTAAAGGCAGCCGGGGGAATTCGTTCTGTTGAAGCCGCATTGGATATGATACAAGCGGGAGCGTCAAGAATTGGAACAAGTGCTGGAATAGAAATAGTGAATAGTTACAGAAAACAAAAAAACTGAAACAATGGATTATTGACAGGAGAAAAATATGATAGCTGAGAACAGATATAATACGATGACTTATAAAAAGTGCGGAAACAGCGGATTGATGATTCCGCAGCTCGCATTTGGTATTTGGAATGGGTTTGGGGAATGTTGCTCTTACGAATCCGGCAGAGAGCTGTTATTGACCGCATTTAATTGCGGCATCACACATATTGACACAGCAAATAACTACGGACCGCCTCCGGGAACAGCGGAAGAATTTGTTGGAAAAATTATACACAATGAATTGAGAGGATATCGGGATGAGCTTTTAATTGCCACAAAAGCGGGCTATGAGATGTGGAACGGTCCTTACGGGGACGGGGGTTCCAGAAAATATTTAATATCCAGCTTGGATCAGAGTCTTAAAAGAATGAAGTTGGACTATGTTGACATATTTTATCATCATAGAAGAGATGTGAATACACCCATGGAAGAGACGATGGGGGCACTTGCAGACCTGGTTCGTCAAGGAAAAGCGTTATATGTAGGCATTTCAAATTATAATGCGGAGGATACGCAAAAGGCTTCTGAAATACTTGCGGGAATGGGAGTTAAGCTTTTGATTCATCAGTTCCGTTATAATTTGCTCTCCAGAGAACCGGAAGATGGTCTTTTTCAGGTGCTTAACAAAGAAAAAATCGGTTCCGTAGCTTTTTGCCCACTGGAGCAGGGACTTCTGACTATGAAATACGCGCAGGGAATTCCGAAGGACTCCAGAGCAAATAATAAAAACAGCTATTATCTTCATGAAACGGATATTAAGCCGGATCTGCAAAGAAAGGTATTTGCTCTAAATGAGTTTGCAAAAGAGAGAGGACAGACACTCCCGCAAATGGCGTTGGCCTGGGATATCAGGGAAGGAGGCGTGACCTCTGTCATATTGGGAGCGAGCAGAAAAGAACAAATATTAGAAAATGTAGAATTATTACAAAATAATAATTTTACAAACGATGAATTGAAGAAAATTGATGAAATTTTGGCACAGGAAGCTTAATTCTAAGGAGAAAAAAATGAATCATATTAAGGCAAAAACATTAAGTCTTGAAGAATTTAAAAAATTTGGTACCTATCGTAAATTTTTAAATTCTGATATGCCTCATTTGGGGGAGGTAACTGACCCGATCTGCTTTTATCGGGATATTATGCAGATTCCCGCAACCGGTCAGATTTCTCTTTCGGCAGGAACCGCTCTGCCGGGAGAGAAAAAGGTAGAGATAATGGAATATCATTCGGGTACCGGAGAAGCATTTATGATGCTGGACGGAGATGTCGTTATGGCTTTTGCGCCGGCAACGGCAGATAGTAAAGTGCCTGTAGAAGAAATAGAGGCATATGTGATTCCGAAAGGTGTCATGATTTATATCAATGCCGGAGTATGGCATTATGCGCAGATGCCAATAGAGGAAAAGCCGGTAACTTCCATTGTATTATTGCCCGAAAGAACTTACTTTAATGATTGTCATAAGGCAGTATTGGAGGAGAAGGATATTGTTTCTATAGAGTTATCATAAAGAGCGGAAGGGCTCGGGAATGAATAAAAAAGGTGTTATTTTTGAAATAAAGGAGTTCGCTGTTTATGACGGACCGGGCATTCGCATTACTGTATTCTTAAAAGGCTGTCCTCTTTGCTGTAACTGGTGCCATAATCCCGAGGGAATGAAGCACAGTCCTGAATTGATGATTTCTACGGTTAAGGATTGCCCCTCAGATATAAAAAGAATAGCGGGAAAAGAAATAAATTCAGGGGAATTGGCAGAGATGCTTCTTGGATATGAAGATTTTTTGTCGAAAACTCAAGGCGGAGTTACGTTTTCGGGAGGAGAGCCTTTGGCTCAGGCGGAATTTCTGGAGGCTGTTTTACAGAGTATACCTACTATTCATAAAGCAATTGAGACCTCGGGATATTGCAATCCCAATACCTTCAGCCGTGTGATTGGGAAACTTGACTTAATCATAATGGACTTGAAAATTATGGATGCAGGTCTCCACAAATTGCATACGGGGGTAAGTAATGAGGTGATTTTAACAAATTTGGAAAGCTTAAAGAAGGCAGGCAAGCCTTTTATTATCAGAATTCCTTTGATACCCGGCGTGAGTGATACTTCCGAAAACATGGAAGCGACGGCTAAAGCATTAGAAAATGCAAAAAATCTATTGCGGGTAGAGCTGCTGCCCTATCATAAAACAGCCGGGGCAAAATATAAAATGCTTGGAGAAGAATATAAGCCTCAATTTGATATTGACCGTACTCCGGCGATTCGGACAGACTGTTTTAAAAAATGTGAAATCCAATGTGTAGTATTATAAAGAAGGAGGAAAGCTTGACACGGCACATTCAAGAATTATTAAACTTTTATATTTATGAAAAAAAACATCATACTTATCGCAGACAAGATATTGAAGACCTAGATGTTTTGGCCGATGGGTTTGAAAAAAACAAAATTCCTGATTATGAAAGAGCTGCAAAGCGACTTAAATATGTATTGGAAAGGGAAACTCCGGTAGTATTTCTTCATGATCGCATTGCAATGTTGAGAACTGTTCCGGCATTACCGGAAATTTTTACTCAAAAAGAATCAGATCGGATTCGGGATCATCACTATATCCATGAGCAAGGTAAAATATGTAATATAAATCCCGACTACTTAAGTCTCATTAATGTGGGATTTGATGAAAAGCGGAAAGAGATAGAAAACGCTCTTTGTAATCATAAGGGGGAACAGAAGGCATATTTAGAAGCAATGCTTCAGGTTTTAGATACCATTTCGAAGTTTGCAAAAAGGTATCAAGAGGAAGCCAAAAAAGTAGGCAATCAAATCGTAGCTGAGGTTTTTGAAAGAATACCGGAAAGAAAACCATCCAGCTTGATAGAGGCTCTCCAGTTTTTTAGATTAATTCATTATTCTCTATGGTGTTCTTTCAATTATCATAACACAATCGGAAGATTTGACCAGTTCATGCTGCAATATTTGCGGAATGATATTGAGAAGGGAGTTTTAACAAAAGAATCTGCGCTGGAATTACTGGAAGAATTTTTTATCAGCTTTAATAAAGACAGTGATTTATATATGGGTATGCAGCAAGGGGATAATGGTCAGAGTATGGTTTTGGGAGGACTAAAGCCGGACGGAACAGACAGCTATAATCTATTGTCTGATTTGTGTATGGAAGCCAGTCTGGAGCTGAAGCTCATTGATCCTAAGATAAACTTGAGAGTTAACAAAAATACGCCGCTTTCGATTTATGAAAAGGGAAGCCTTCTGACAAAGCAGGGACTTGGGTTTCCTCAATATTTGAATGACGACATAGTAATTCCCGCCTTAATCAGATGGGGATATGCGACTGAAGATGCCTATAATTATGTAACGGCAGCCTGCTGGGAAGTCATTATTCCGGGGTATGGAATGGACATTCCCAATATTGATGGTTTTTCTTTTGCGGCGGCATTGGCGGCGGTGCTACCCAGGCTGCCTGAATGCGGTGACTTTCAGGAATTTGTCGGGTTATATCAGAAAGAAATACAATCTAAGTGCAGGGAAATGACAAATAACTATCATCATGTATATATGGAGCCTTCCCCTCTCATGTCCATAATGATGAAGGACTGCATCACAAACGGCAGGGATGTCTCTGACGGAAATAAGTATAATAACTTCGGAATTCATGGTACAGGGCTTTCTACGGCAGTTGATTCGCTGGCTTCTATTAAAAAATATGTTTTTGATGAAAAAACTATTTTAGCGGATGATCTGTTGGAGGCATTGAATAAAAATTATGAAGGGTATGAAAACTTATTATTTCAGCTTAGATATGAAGGACCAAAGATGGGAAATGACGAGGATGACACTGATCAATTGGCGGTCGGGCTTCTCAATTGTTTTGCAGACGCGCTTAGCGGCATAAAAAACGACCGACAGGGAATCTACAGGGCAGGCACAGGTTCGGCAATGTATTACATATGGCATTCAAAGTCCATACAAGCCACGCCGGACGGAAGAAAAGCGGGAGAGGAAATTGCCTGTAATTTTTCCCCGAGTCTGTTCAGCAGATGCAAAGGACCAATTTCAATCATTAAATCTTTTAGTAAGCCGGACCTAATAAAGGCAGCCAACGGAGGACCGCTCACAATGGAACTTCATGATACGGTATTTCGAAATCCAGAGGGTATTCAAAAAGTAGCAATGCTGGTGAAATCCTATATGGATATGGGGGGGCATCAAATGCAGCTGAATGCGGTAAACAGAGAAACCCTGGAGGATGCAAAGCTACATCCGGAAAACTACAGAAATCTAATCGTGCGGGTATGGGGCTGGAGCGGTTATTTTGTTGAGCTCGACGAAGTATATCAGGATCATATTATCAAAAGAATGGAACTTAAATTACAGTAAAAATATAACCCACTGTGAAGACGACGAAAGTCTGGAAAGGATTTTATAATTATGAGAAAGCCAAAATTATTTATGAAATTACCGGAGTATGTTTGTACCCCGGACGGAATGGAAATTGATCAGGAAGGAAATTTAATCCTATCTTGTCCGAACTTTGCCGATGACAGCGTCAGCGGCTGCGTACTGCGAATCGACAAAAATAAAAATGCGGAGAAATGGTTTGATGTTCCCAAGCATCCGGAAACAGGCATTGCACGTAATATGGGAATTGCTTTTGATAACAGCGGGTTTCTTTATATTTGTGACAATCAGGGCTGGTCCGGAAAAGAAGAATTGCAAAATAAAGGACGGGTACTGAAAATAAGAGCGGATAAAAAAGGAAATATAGAGAGCTGTACTATAGTTGCTTATGGAATGGAGCATCCCAATGGAATACGTATAAAAGATAACTATATGTATGTAACTCAAAGTATGCTGGCAAAGGTTGAGGATCCGAGCGGTAAGCTTGTAAGCTGTGTATATTGTTTTGGGCTGGAGGAAGAAAATATTAAAATAACAAATACTTTGGAAGATTCGCATATCCTTACAACCTTTCTTACACAGAATGAGAAATGTCAGTATGGAGCGGACGGAATTGCTTTTGATAAAGAAGGAAACCTTTATGTAGGGAATTTCGGAGACGGAGCGATTCATAAAATTAAATTCGGAGCAAACGGTGCAGTAACAGAAAATAATGTTTATGCAAAGAATCCGGCGCAATTAAAATCTACGGACGGTATGGCATTTGATGAGGAGGGGAATTTGTATATCGCAGATTTTTCGGATAATGCGATTGCAAAAATGTATCCGGACGGAACGCTGGAAAGAATTGCACAAAGTCCTGATTGTGACGGTTTGGACGGCGGACTGGATCAGCCAGGAGAACCAATTATATGGCAAAATAAAATTATTGCATCGTGTTTTGATCTGGTAACAGATGAAGGGAAAGTTAACACCAAGCATGAGATGCCGGCAACGATGTCTCAAATAGATCTTTAGGATGTGGGATTTTTTAAAATTTTTGACTTAAAAAGCTGCTTTTGTTTGGGTTGCATTTTTAAAAACTATCCTGTATAATATACCTCATTAGCGAAAACGACATTTACATAAGAAAGAAGTGGATAGGAATGGGGCTAAGAGAATAATCAGAAATAAATTATCGATCATCGTGAAATATAGTGTTATTTACCGACTCCAACGCTTATAAAAGGCTGCGAAGGGAATATTTGCGGGGAAATCTTTCCATGCCTGAAAAACCCGAGTGCGCATGCATGTGTGGCAGTATTTAAAATTATAGTAAATGGAGGATATGGTAAATGTTAAATTATAATAGATATCAAAAGACCCCGGTCATGGACTATCAAGAGAGGGAATGGCCGAATAGGGAGATTACAGAAGCACCGATTTGGTGCAGTGTAGATTTGAGAGACGGCAATCAGGCACTGATTGATCCGATGGTAGTAGAAGAGAAAATAGAAATGTTCGAGCTTTTACTGAAACTCGGTTTTAAAGAAATCGAAATCGGATTTCCTGCAGCCTCTCAGATTGAGTTTGACTTTCTGCGTCAGCTTGTGGATCGCAGGATGATTCCGGATGACGTCCGTGTGCAGGTGCTGACACAATGCCGTGAGGAGTTGATAGACCGGACATTTGAATCCATTCAGGGAATTAAAAATGTAATTGTGCATATTTATAATTCAACTTCGACCCTGCAGAGGGATGTTGTATTTGGCATGGAAAAAGAGGACATTATCAAAATTGCAGTGGATGCTACAAGACAGGTCAGAGAACGGGCTGCTGCGTTTGAAGGAAATATTATGCTGGAATACTCGCCGGAAAGTTTTACAGGTACGGAAGTGGAGTTTGCGTTGGACATTTGTATGGCTGTTCAGAAGGAGTGGTGCGCCACAAAGGATAATCCGATTATTATTAATCTTCCTGCGACAGTAGAATGCAATACACCGAATGTCTATGCGGATCAAATTGAATGGATGAATAACCACTTTCAAGAGCGTGATTGTATAATTTTGAGTGTTCATCCGCATAACGACAGAGGTACCGGAATTGCGGCTACCGAACTTGCATTGCTTGCGGGAGCCGATCGAGTGGAAGGCACGCTGTTTGGCAACGGAGAGCGTACAGGGAATATTGATATTTTAAATATCGCGTACAATATGTTTTCCCAGGGGATTGATCCAAAGCTGCATTTGGAACATATTAACGAGATTATTGAGGTTTATGAGCGCTGCTGCAAAATGCCGATAGGGGAAAGACATCCCTATGCAGGCAAGCTTGTATTTACTGCTTTTTCCGGTTCGCATCAGGATGCAATCAACAAAGGCGTCAAGGCCATGAAGGAACGGGAGCAGACGATTTGGCAGGTTCCCTATTTGCCGATTGATCCTGCCGACATTGGGCGGGAATATGAGCCGATTGTCAGGATTAATTCCCAATCCGGCAAGGGTGGTGTCGCATTTGTCATGGATACTTATTTCGGCTTTAAGCTGCCGAAGGGTATGCACAAGGAATTTGCAAAAGTAATCCAGTGCCTGTCAGAGAAGCAGGGCGAGGTGTCACCGGAAGAAATTATGGAATCCTTCAGGGAAAATTATATACAGCGGAAGGAGCCTCTGCATTTTAGAAAGCTTAGAGTGGATGATAGGAGCGACGCAATTGATTCCGAGTTTGATACTCATGTTATGCTGACCTATACGTGCCGCGGCAAGGAAGACTCCTTCGAGTCGGTCGGCAACGGACCGATTGATGCCGTTCAGCGCGGCCTGCGCGAAAAACTTGGCATCAATATCAAAGTACTTGATTACGAGGAGCATGCTCTGCAGGGTGGTTCTAATGCACAGGCGGCCGCCTATATCCATCTGCTCAGCGCAGAGGATGGCAGGGTGACCTACGGCGTCGGTGTCAGCTCTAACATCACCCGTGCATCCGTACGTGCGATTTTCAGTGCAATTAACCGGCTGGAGCTGGTTGATAAATGATAAATTTTTAAATAGTTACACGTGCTAGTTGTAAAATAATGCGTGAGATTGTGAAATAAGGCAGATCAAGCTGCCGAATGCACAGTCTCACGTTTTTGTTATATAGGAAATTCCTTCGGATTTCCTATATAATAAAATATTATGCGCAGCTTCGCGCGTGGAACAAAAGCTGTGCTGCCGGAGCAAATGATCACGAGAGTGGGCGAAGGGTATTATTGTTTGATGAGTTCAAAATATGTTCCTCCCCCGATCAAAATAAGAGTATTGTTATCTTTAATTAGAAAAGTGCCGCCAGTTTCGTTTGAGCTGATTACCTGTACTACCTCAATCGAGTCTGTGTTTATTCCGAGTGTATCAAAACTCATTTGATAATCGGCCTGAAACTCTTCCTTTGTTTGGGTTGCCTTCTGGTACTCCGGATTATTAATGATTGTCACGGCATCAGAGCCCTGATCTGTCAAAATCCAAGCTTCCTCTGCAGAAAAGGTCAAGCTCTTTCCGACGAGATCTTCGGCAGCATTTACGCTAAAGGTTCCGGTACCATAAGCCAAAACCTTTTGGATTTCCCAATCGCCATAGTAGCTCTCTTGAGCAGCAGCCGGATAGGTTGGGGAATTGGCACCCAAGTCCATGCGCACTTGTGCGTCTATATTTTCGGGTGAAAACTCATACCATTGTACGTCTTTCTTTTCGTTTTGCTCATCATAGAAAGAATCAAAAGCTTCTTTTGTAACAGCTGCGCCATGAACGAAATAAGAAATTTTTATTTCATCACCGCTGAAATCGGACTGTGTGTAGCCCAGTGTCTCCGTTTCGACAGAACCGGAATGAAAGCTTAAAATTTTTGTGACTCCGACATCTGCGGCTCCGTTTGCATAGGTATATGTTCCGTCTGCCTTAAGCATTTCAATATCCCGATACACAAAATTGGAGCCATAGACGGTACCGTCGCTGCAGTGCAGAATTTCATATTGTTCAGGAGAATCATTTAAAGATAATTCGAGGATGACTTCCGGCGTATGATCTCCATCCATATCGAGTACGGCAAAACGGGTGATGTTATAGGTACCCTCAAATTCGGAATTTCTGCTTAAAAAGTCACTCAGGAAAGCTTCACGGTTATCTTCCGTGCTGATAAAACCGGTCTCATCCTGCAGTACCGCTTTATAGGCATCCGCAGCTGAAGCTAAGGGTTTTTCCTCATTAACCGGAGTCACACTGCCGGCAGTGTCAGGAACGTTTTCTTTTGTTGAACATGCATTGAGTGAAATACTAAACAGGGACAGTAGAAAAAGAATATAGATTTTAAATTTCATTATAATACTCCTTTGATTGTGAAAATTCCCGACCACATTTCAGGCAGGAAATTTTGCAGTTATAGGATTGAAGGTTTTTTTCGACAAATGTAATCAGAGGGGATTTATCATTTGGGCAGCACATTCGATTGTTGATGTTCATTAAACTTTGAGAGGACGCCTGTGTGCTGTCTAAGTCGCCAAAATCAATAGATACACGTCCATGACAGCCGCAGTTGCATGTGAACTGAAAATCAAATTTGTCATAAGTGATGTAGCAAAGATAAGCCACTGTCTTTTCGCAGGAAGTACAATAGATCCAACTTGCATATTCCTTCAGCAGTCTGGCATTTTCTAATTTTTTTGTTTTAACTGTTCGCGCCATACAAAACCTCTTTACTTATTTTTCGTCTTACGAGATTGCCAAAATAGATAAGCCTTCTGAATTTCTATGCTTTTCTTGCAATCAGGCAGCAAAGCGGACTGATGCTGCCACCCAGAACATTCTGTTCCAAAACAGAAAAGTTCTGCTGCCGCACATACTCAGCCAGCGTATCGGCATTCCAGTGGTGCAGCACTTTAAATCCGGTCATAGTCATCAGGCCCTCGCGGACACGCTGCCGGACATCCGAGCCCCAAATAAAGGTGGGAGCCAGCAGAATTCCGTCCTGCTTCAAAACACGGTGGATTTCCGAAAGTGCTTTTTCCGGTACAGGCATAATGTGCAGTGCATTGGCGATAAGCACCGCATTAAAAGAGCCGTCGGCATAGGGCAGTGCCGTGGCATCTTGCACCGCAAAGCTTATATTTGGCAAAGTCGAATATTTTTTAGCTTCCTCAATCATTTTTTCTGAAAAATCCGTAGCCTCCCAATGCCGGACACAACTTGCAAGCCGGAAGGTAAGCTGTCCGGTGCCGCATGCCAGCTCAAGTATATTCATGTCCGTTGCCAGATACGGACGGCAGTACCGAACAATTTCATCATAGAGGGTTGCGGAGCCTTTCATAAAGGGGGCATAAATCTTCGCCATTCTTTGCCAGAAATGCTTATTGGTTGGATCGTTCATTTTCTTCCTTTCTGTGTGCGGCAGATGTCATTTTGAGCATAAAATGCGTGAATCTGATAAGATAGTCATATTATGTAATTATTCGAGCCGGTTGTCAAGAACGAATCCTGTCTACAGAAGTATATAAATATTTCAGCAAATAACAGTTGACAAGAATGAATGGAATGAATAGAATGAATAGAAAGCGGATAGTATAAGACTAAAATAGAATGGAGAAGAGGATATGTTTACAGAAGGATTGCATACAGAATTGAAACGTGAATACACGGATAATATAAAAAAAACAGTAATAGCCTTTGCCAATACTGCGGGGGGCATCCTATATGTCGGAATTGATGATAATGGCAGAATTGTTGGTGTTACTGACCCGGATACAACAGTGCTGCGTATTTCCGGAGCTGTTCGTGACAGCATCAAACCGGATATTACGCTATTTATAGATTATCGCCTGGAAAAAATGGATGGGAAAACAGTCGTGGCTGTTGATGTGCAAAAGGGGACGGATTCCCCTTATTACCTTGCGGGTAAGGGAATTCGACCGGAAGGAGTTTTCGTCCGGCAGGGTGCCTCTACTGTACCGGCATCTGCGAGTGCAATTTTTCATATGATTCGGCAGACTGATGGTGACAATTATGAGAGATTGCGTTCTCTGAATCAGGAGCTTACCTTCCATGAAGCGGATAAAGCTTTGGAGGATCGTAAAATTGCCTTTGGCGACAGGCAGAAGATATCTCTGAGCATCAAAACAGGCGACGGTATCTATACCAATCTTGGACTGCTGCTCTCAGATCAATGCAGGCATACAATCAAAATGGCAGTCTATGAAGGAATTCAAAAGGAGGTGTTTCGTGACCGCCGTGAGTTTGATGGCTCGCTGCTCAGGCAATTGAGCGATGCGTATGAATTTATTGAGAAAAACAATCGTATACGAGCTGAATATAAAGGGTTGCAGCGTATTGATGAACACGACTATCCGGAGGAAGCGATTCGTGAGGCGCTGCTGAATGCTCTTGTCCATCGTGAGTATTCTTTTTCGGGCAGTACTTTGATTTCTATATTTGAAAATAGAATGGAGTTTATTTCCATAGGCGGGTTGGTCAAAGGCATCACCTTTGAGGATATTATGCTTGGCGTATCCATCACCCGAAATGAAAATCTTGCCAATGTCTTCTACAGATTGGGCTTGATTGAAGCCTTTGGAACCGGTATTTCCAAAATCCTAAAAAGCTATGAGGGCAGCGCAAAGCAGCCGGTTATTGAGACAACGGACAACGCCTTTAAAATTGTTCTGCCCAACCGGAATATTCAAAAAGAATTCGGGCAATCGGTAAAGGAAGCTCCGGACGATGAACAGCTTACAAGGGTACTTCATTTGCTGAATAAAAAATATTCAGTCACCCGAAAAGAGGTAGATGAATACCTGAATGTGTCTCAATCTACTTCAAGCCGTATTTTAAAGTCTATGTCGGACAGCGGGCTAATTAAGAGTATAGGAAAAGGTAAAACGACGCGATATGAAATACTATAATCAGATTCAATTTGATTCAGGAGACATATTTTAACTCTTTGTATGTAAAACTGAAAATGTATGATAGCATGATTGATGTGATATGTAACTTTGTTACGGAAACAGTTTTCTTCATTTTATATAATGATTCCAGAAAAACAAACAAATTAATATCGTAAAAGGAGGTTGTTAAAATGGAGGAAATGCAAGCTGTAAGAATGCCTTTGATCGGAGATGCCGCTCCAAGTTTCAAGGCAGTGACCACGCAGGGGGAAATCAATTTCCCGGAGGACTACAAAGGAAAATGGGTGATTCTTTTTTCGCATCCGGCTGACTTTACACCCGTCTGTACCACGGAATTTATGACCTTTGCTTCCATGGCTGATGAATTCAAGGATCTCAATACCGAACTCATCGGACTGTCGGTGGACTCTCTTTACGCACATATCGCATGGCTGCGCAAAATTCAGGAGCTGGAATGGAACGGAAAAAAGAAGATAGAAGTCAAGTTCCCTTTAATTGAAGACATCCGTATGGAGGTCGCGAATAAATATGGCATGATGCAGCCCGGCCAGTCCAATACGCAGGCTGTGCGTGCGGTCTTTGTAATTGATCCCAATGCTAAAATACGCACCATTTTGTATTATCCGCTTTCTACCGGACGCAATTTTGATGAAATCAAGAGAATTGTCATTGCGCTGCAAAAGGCCGACAGCGACGGGATAGCAACGCCTGCCGACTGGCGGCCGGGTGATGATGTAATTGTACCTACAGCGGGTTCCTGCGGAACGGCAAAGGAACGTATGGATAATCAGAACGATGATCAGTATTGTTTAGATTGGTTCATGTGCTTCCGCAGAGAAAAGAAATAATGAAATGAGAAACTATGTTTTGTCAGCATCTGCATTTAAATACGATTTTCTTATTTCTGGTAATACCCTTCATGGAAATACAGGGCATGTGTCCCTCACCGGGGAAAAATGCCGCAAAGGTATTAGGGATTAAATAGGTATAGCCAAATTTTCGGGGAGAATCATAGGATGCTTTATCTGTATCGGCAGGAACATTTATTTCCCTGCCGATACAATTGTCGAAGCCTATGATTTCCTCCCCCTCTACCAGACATTGAATATCTGCATAAATTGCGTGCATCTCCATCTGGCAGCTTTCTTCAGATACCGTATCATATTCCTGAACCAATGCAAATAAGTTATTGCCGTTTATTTCGTATCTGCCCGGCTGTAATGTCTCGGGATTTATTTGCTGATACCATCTCAAAATATCCGTGCAGTAGGGGAAAAGCGTTTTGTAACGGGGTAAATGATCCATTGTGTCGGCAATCATAGTCAGTTCTCCTTAAATAGTTATTATTTTCATTTCGGCTGGTTCTAATATTAATTCTGTATCTTTTGCGGGAGTATTAAAACGAGTTTTTTGAGCTTTCATAGAATTATTTATGATAACAGCCTTCCCGGTTTTTTCAAATACGGCACATTCTACGTAAGCGTTATTAACAGAATATTTTTCCTTTACATGAGTTGAATGAAGCAGTAAGGATAATAAGAATCTGTTATTTTCATATCCTGATTGAAAACCCGACAGATAAAGGCCCTGTCCGTTCCCGAACGCATGGCTGGTCAAAACAATATTGCCGTCAAGGTCTTCACTCAGTACCTTTGTATTTTCGTCGGTGATGTATAGATCGGCGTTTCCCTTTAAATTCAGCAATTCCGTATTGACAGCTGACTCGTTCTCAATCTGATAAGACCAGCGTCCATGACAGCAGTGCTCACCGGAATCCTCATCAACGCCCAAAACAGGCGCCATACGAAATCGGTCTTCATAGCCTTCCGCTGCAGAAGGTTCCTTAATCCCAAAAAAGATTCCGCCGTTCCACGTCCATTCCATTAATTTTTGAAGCACATCCGGGTTTTCCCATGCAGCGCCTCCGCTCCATGCGCTCCCTGCAAAGCCTGCATTAATGATAACCTGGTATTTATTTAAATTTTCATTAAGAACATCATCGAAATTAATGAAGGATACCTGAAACGGAAAACCGGATAAGGCTTCATTAATATGTATTAAATCATTTTTGGCTGTTTCATGAAGATGCCCCGACAGAGTCCATGATCTTTCCCGCCCCCAGCTATGCAGAACAGCAATTGAGACTGATTCCGAATAGGGTGCTTCTGCCTGATGCAATGCTGCCACATCACGGAATTGATCGGAAAGAGTTTCTATGTAATCTACAAAATCAGGGTATTCCTCGAGAAGGTGTAAATATCCGCCCAGTCCGATTCGCTCTACCGGCTTGCGTATCAATGCTCTTCTTACTTTTATCCAATAATCCATTGCATCAAAGGTGGGTGTTCCGCCCTTCGAAAAAGTAGGATTGTTACCTAATCCGGTGGGAAACAAATAGGGATGAAGTCTTATTTCGTGTGTCTCCACCGGAACATCTGCGCATAACCGTTCTTCATAACCGTTAAATACGCATTTGATGATTCCGTCGAATCCAAATTCTTTAAAATTTCCGTTATAGGGTTCCATCCCTACCCAACTGTCATCATAGAATACATATGCCTTTTTCTGATAAGAATGGACAATGTCAATCAGCTGCCTGCCAAAGGAAATTACAAAAGCGTTTGTAAAGGACATCCAATCTCTCTTTTTTTTATCCGGGGGCATATGGGAGGCATGCAGCTTTCCCTGATTAATAAAATCTTCAGCTGTAAGACGGTATCCATATTCCTTCTCAAAATCGTCCAGCGCCAGATCACTGACTGTAAAATCGTAGGAGCCCCAGTCGGTAAATATATTTTTGCGTTGCTCATTTGCCCCCCAAATCCAAACAAAATTATAGAACAGAGATGTAAACCGTACGACAGTAGTTTCTTTATGGGCTTCACACCATTGTCTCATCCAGTTTAAAAGATAGTCCTGCGTCTCCTTATAACGAGGATCTATCGGCATGGAATGTTCCTTATTCCAGCCATTTGTAACATGATTGTACATGGAGATTTCTTCCCAAATTCGATAAGCCAGAAAATTAACGCTATACTGATGCCATTTCTTTACGTGCTCAATTATTACGATGCCGGTATGTTTATCATAACTCCAAAGGCTTTGATCCAGCTCCTTGTTTTCCGTACGATCATAAACCTGCCAGTATTTCATTCCGCTATCGGAATCATTCAATTCAAATTGATCCAAATAGTACCCATCCAGCAGGACAATGCTCAATTTACAATCAGTTGCCATCTGTGACTTGGATTTCAAGAAAGTCTGCTGTAATTTATCCTTATTCTGCTTTGCCCATTCATTATGATCTCTGATTATACAGACAGTAGAATAGATCCCATATCCGGCATCAATAATTTCCTGAGACAGCTTTGTTCCGTCGGAATCTCGAATGACGTCAGCCCCCCATCTGTCCGCCAGTTTCAGTGTTAATTTTTCATATCCGGCTTCACCCGGGAGGGTAAAGCCGCCCCTGTTTTTACTCAATTGCTTGCCCTGCCTTTTATTTAAGTATTTGTTCAATGATGTTCAATTCATCCGTTGTAAACTCAAGATGATCCAAAGCTTTTATATTTTCTTGAATCTGAGTTAATTTGCTTGCTCCGATAATAACGGAAACCATATTTTCCTGAGAGAGTATCCATGCAAGGGCCATTTGAGAGAGTGTCTGCCCTCTTTCTTTAGCTACCTTTGTTAATTCTTTTGTGATCGAAACAACAGAACCTGTAATATTATTTTCATTTAAAAATACACTTGTACTGGAAGCACGCGAATCTGAAGGAATCCCATCAATATATTTACCTGTCAAAATCCCCTGTGCCAAAGGAGAAAACGCAACCGCGCCCATTCCTTTTTCGGATAAGCCTGAAAGTACCTCGGAATTACTCCGTTCAATCATAGAATATTTCATTTGATGCACCAGACAGTGAATGTTTCTTTCGGCAAGGCAGTCCGCTATTTTCTTTGTATCCTGGCTATTGTAGTTGGATATTCCGACATAAAGCGCCTTTCCGCTCCGAACTGCCTGCTCCAGTGCTTCCACAGTTTCTTCAATTGGAGTATCAGGATCCGGTCTGTGATGATAAAATATATCCACATAATCTAATTTCATTCGTTTCAGACTTTGGTCAAGTGATGCCAGAAGAGATTTCTTAGAGCCCCATTCCCCATATGCGCCGGGCCACATATAATAGCCGGCTTTTGTAGTAATAATGAGCTCATCCCGATAAGCGGCTAATTCTTTATTCAGAACCTGCCCGAAGGTGATCTCTGCACTGCCGGCTTTCGGACCGTAATTATTGGCAAGATCAAAACAGGTAATCCCATTGTCAAATGCCCCTAAAATCATTTCCCTGCTGTTTTCAAACCGATCGATGCTTCCAAAATTATGCCACAAACCAAGAGACATTGCCGACAGTAATAAGCCGCTTTTCCCGCATCGCCGATAAAGCATAGTTTCATATCTGTTATCCTTTGCTTGATACATAGTTTTCCTCCTCCTAAAAATCCTTCAATTTATCCAGATTGTCTTTGAGTGCCGTTGCCAATGCTCGTGCATCCTGCCCGAATACAACCCATTCAACTCCTTTTTGTATCACACGTTCGGCATCCTCTTTACTGGGTCCGATAGCAACGCCCAGATGAATTCCTTTTTCTTTCGTACGTCTGCAGATATCATCATAAACTTCAGATAACACGTAATTTTTCTCGCCCCGATATCCTTCAATAGATCTGGATAAGTCTGCGGCACCGATAAATAAAGAATCGATACCTTTTACGCTCATGATCTCGTCCAGATTCTCATATCCTTCTATCGTTTCAATCTGCATAATCTTAAATACATTTTGAAACGAATTTTCTATATATTCCATCTCATCTGAAAGACCGTATTGGATAGCCCGGATAGGTCCCTGCCCCCGGACGCCGCCGTCTTTCGGATAGGAGCAGGCAGCGACGCCTCTTTCTGCTATTGCCTTATTATTTACAAAAGGGAATATAATACCGTCTGCGCCCATATCAAGAATTGCTTTTAATATCGAGGGTTCGGCAATCGGAACGCGGACAAAAGCACAGCATCCGCTTCCTTGTGCTGCGATGATGTGGTGGAGAATTTCCTGCCGGTCTAACGGCCCGTGTTCTGCGTCAATCCACACATAGTCATATCCGGCGAGACCCGCAATTTCACTGACAATACTATCACTCATGGTCAGAAAAAATCCTTTGACCAATTTCCCATCCCCAAGCTTCTTTTTAAGTGTATTAAGATTTTTATTCATGATTGTTAACCTTCTTTTCTTTTTTATTTGTAATTAGCCCTTTACTGCACCTAGTGTCACACTTGACAAGAATTTATCCTGAAACATTAAAAATACAATAATTAATGGTATTGTAACCAGTGTACATCCGGCAAGAACCAATTCCCACGGAACACTGCGTGCGGAATCTGTTTCGTTCAGAGTGGGAAGAATTACCATAATCGGCATTAGTTTTTCTTTTGTCAGCATAATTTTTGGATAAAGCAATTCATTCCATTTACTAAGAAACTGCAGTATTGCCAGCGCTCCGATTGACGGAACGGAGATCGGAAGGATAATCTTCCTGAAAATACGCAATTCCCCGGCTCCGTCAATTCTTGCTGCTTCTATTAATGAATCAGGAATAGACATCATATTCTGCCGCAGCAGAAATAAAGCAAATACATTAGCCGATCCCGGAATGATCTGTACCCAGTATGTATTTAACCATTTCATTTTAGAGAAGATCAGATACAATGGTGTAATATTTAATTCTGCCGGGATCATCATTGTGACCAGCAGAAAAACAAACAGAGTGTCCCGGCCTTTGAATTTGAATTTTGCAAATGCATAAGCCGCCAATGAAGATAATATACAGCAAAGGACTGTGTACAAGGTTGATACAAAGATAGAGTTTCCGAATGTGCGCACAATCAAGCCACTGTTATAATTGATCAATCGCTGAAAGTTTTCGACAGTCGCATGAATCGGAAAACCTGCGGCATTTCTGGATAACTCCTGTGATGTTTTGAATGCTCCGGAGACCACGATAAAAACCGGATAAACTGCTGTAAAACAGAACAGGATAATCACTCCGTTTACAACCGCAGCATTCACCTTCCCTTTTCTGCTCATTATTCGTCGCCTCCTAACAATTTTAATTGGACTATCGTCAAAATTAAAATAATAATGACTAAAAACCAGCCTTCTGCAGCCGCCATTCCAAACTGACCGCCGGACATACTGTTAATTACAAGGTTGATGTAGGGAGCTACCTTCATTGAGGGATCATAATTCTGACTCAGCAGCAGGTTTGGTTCGGTATAAATTTTGAAGGAACCAATCAGATTGGTAACAAATGCCACCAAAAATGTCGGCTTCATCATGGGGATCACAATGTGACGAAGATTCTGCCAGGCAGTGGCTCCGTCAATAGAAGCAGCCTCCATAATTTCATCACTGATTGTTGTAAGTCCCGATAAAAAAATGATAAAATACCAGCCGACGCCTCTCCAGGTAAGCAAAGCCACAACGGTCCACCTCATAAGTCCCGTTTCCGATAAAAAAGGAATACTTTTTCCGAGAATCTGATTAATCACGCCCACCCGTTCACCAAAGACGATTTTAAAGCATAAGGCGCTTGCCACTACCGCACAAATCTGCGGAAGAAAAATAAGTGGCTTATAGATCCTCTGGAATTTTCTCGCAGGCTTAGAACGGACAAGGTTTGCAAGCAAAAATGCAATGATCATTGTGGGTATAAAGCTGAATAAAAAATAAAATGCGGTATTACCCAGACATCCCCACATAGTTGAATATTTGAATAGATTGATATAATTTTGGAATCCGACAAATTTTGCTTCTCCATAACCGCCATATTTAAAAAAGCTGAGTATTAAGGAATAGATAGCCGGCCACAAAAAGAAGCAGGCATAGACAAGCAGAAACGGCAATAAAAATCCGTACGGAACCAAGACTCTTTTTAATTTTCTTTTATTCATATGTTTCCTGCCTTTATAAATCATGGCGATAAGGCTCCCCTTATCGCCATGATTGAAAATAGTTCTGTTAAATTACTGGTTATATGGATTTCCTATCTGATTAATCAGATCATCTTGTGCTGTCTGCAGCGCTTCCTCCACTGTCATGTTGCCCTGCAGGTATTCATCCAGATACTGCAGTACAATGGTCACTTCCTGAGAGGATGCCGGATTGTAAGAATATACGGAAGCATACTGCATTGCTTCTCCGTTTATTTCTCCAAGCTTGCTGGCATAGTAACTGTCGCCATTATAGTAATCATCTTCAGATGCTGATTTCAGCGCGGGAATGACACCTGTAATATCATATATGATTTTTGCTGCATCTTCATCAAAGCACATTTTTGTCATGATTTCCGCAGCAAGTTCTGCATTTTCAGCTTCTTTCGGAATAATCCAAATCGCTCCGCCGGCATCTGTGCCTTCTCTGATTTCCTCAGGCCATGGCGCCATAGCCCACTTGCCTTCCATACCTTCAAGTGCAAAATTCTTGAAATCGGTCTTGAACCACCCGCCGATTAACTGAGATACAAGTTCTCCGTCGGCAAATGCCGGCGCCCAATCTGCCGACCACTCCGCGACAGAAGAATTTACATCCGAATCGTATAATTTCTTCATTCTTTCAAAGGTAAGTTTTACCCCTTCATCCGATGCAATTGTGTAATTGCCTTCGTCATCACAGAATCTTCCGTCCGTTGCGCCGAGCATCATCATAAAATCATAATTTTTACTGGGTACATTGTAGTTTTCCATGCATGCTTCAGGATATTTTTCACGAATCGTTTCACCGGCTGCAATATAATCATCGAGTGTCTTTATATCGACGATATTAATTCCGCATTCCTCGAAAATATCGGCTCTGTAAAACCATACCTTCGGTTTTACTTCTCTCGGTAATGCATAATAGGTTCCTTTGTACTGCATAATGGATTTTGCCGCATCAATCATGTCATCCTCGTAAGAAGAAACATAATCCGTTAAATCCATTAATGTACCGGCTTCCGCAAATTCAGGCAGCTGTGTATAATTGATTCTGACTATATCGGGAATGTCTTCTCCGGAAGTGAGTGCCAATCTTAATTTCTGGGCGACATCTCCGTCACCGCTGCCTCCGAGAATTACTTCAATGTCAGCTTTTTCAGCAATATCCGGATTTGCTTCCAGAAATTTCTCATTAATTGCTTCATAGTTTTCCGTGGATGGAAACACCATCATTTTTAGTGTGGCTTTCTCCCCGCTTATCGCCTCTTCTGCTGC
The DNA here is from genome assembly GCA_023402845.1 of Bacillota bacterium. GTDB lineage: Bacteria > Bacillota > Clostridia > Lachnospirales > Lachnospiraceae > JAEYFP01. The sequence goes on along the minus strand of JAEYFP010000035.1, from coordinate 34,030 downwards.
CGCCTCCTCTGTTACTGCTTCAGTGCCTTCGGTTACCGGTGTTTCCCCGGACTCTGCGGCAGTAGAATTTCCACAGCCAGCCAGCATACCGGCGGTCATGGTTATACATAGTAATGCTGATAAAATCTTCTTTTTCACAATTTACCTCTCCTTTTCTTATGTCGTTATATCAACGACTGATTGTAAAGTAAGTATAGGTTATTTACATTTTAAAAAAAATCTGATAATCTTACTATAATCTTTGAAATATTACGTTCCCTTATTTTTAATTGTGCATAATGTACAATTACGAAAGGAGAATTATGTACAATTTATTGCTTTTGGAAGATGAAGGCTTTACTAGAGAAGGCTTACTTAGACATATTGACTGGGAAAAACATGGAATATCGAAAGTTGAGGCGGCATCGAACGGTCAGTCTGCGATGTCCTTATTGGATAGCTTCAGACCCGACATTTTATTATCGGATATTAAGATGCCTCATATGAATGGAGTGGAGTTTGCCACTGTCTTACGAGCCCGTTATCCGCACTGCAAGATTATTTTTTTAAGCGGGTATGCTGATAAGGAGTATTTGCTTTCTGCAATTGAGCTTAAGGCCGAATGTTTTATAGAGAAGCCTGTTAATATAGATCAGGTGACTGCGGCTATCGAGACAGCTATTGCACACCTGAAGGAGGAGGCATTCGGTCCGGCCGCCAATGCGTCTGCGGAATTGGATCTTTATCCGCTTATTCAACGCCAGATGCTTTCCGCATTATTTAAAGAAAAGCTATCATGGGAGACCTTCTCGGAAAAATATGTACCGGATTACTTTTCATGGTTATCAACAGATACTTATCGAATTGCATGTGCGCGGTTTCATCATGAAACCCGGGATCTGCAGCAGGAAGCTTTAAGATCTGATGTTTTATCGAGTATTAACGAGGCAATAAATTTCTCGAATAGCGAGTATTTCATGGATATCACAGACGTAAATGAATTAATTATTCTTTTTCATTCGGATGACATGAACGCCATTCATGTATTCATGAGTGTGCTTCAGCAAACATTATTTGTAAAGTATCAGATAGAATGTGTGATCGGTATTAGTAAAAAGATTACAAATATATCACTTGTTTACACGCATTATAAAAATCTTTCAAGCTTAGTAATTTTTCAATATTTTTATTATGGACGCCAAAGCATTTTTGAAGAAGGTGCATTTCTTAAAGAAAAGCCGGCTCCGACGACTCTTTTCAATAAAAAAAATTTTTATTTGTCCGGAATTGAGCAGCTTCTTTCGACAATTGAAAAAGAGAAGTATACCAATATCCATAAAATCAGATTACAGTTTTATGAGCTTTATACATTAATGATGGAACGAACGATGAATGATAATACGATGACCTGGAAAAGATTTGAGACCCTTTCTTTTAAAGAATATGTTGATCTGATTACCTATGGAATGAATGCATATCAAATTCTTGGAAATAACCTCTATGATATTAAAATCAAGAATGCGGTTCATTATATATTATGGAATTATCAAAATCCGGAGCTTTCCATACAGATGATTGCAGATCATACGGATTTATCGCCCAATTATCTTTGTACACTATTTAAAAGGCAAACGAATTCAACGATTAATGATTTTTTAAATAAAGTTCGCTTGGACAAGGCCCGGATTCTTTTGGAAAAAACGGACTTAAAGCTCTATGAGATTTCTGAAATGACCGGAATTACTGATTCAAACTACTTTAGTACACTGTTTAAAAATGAATATGGAATGAGTCCTTCCGGTTTTCGCCGTCATAATCATGCAACGAAAAGGGGCCAGCAGATCATAAATGAAAGCACACAGGAATAATTTTGCAGGTTTATTTTTTTCTCATTTTAATTCTAAACTTTTCTTTTCCTATATTCTTCTTATGGTAATTCCATTGGGAGTATTTTTGGTTTTTAGTTATCATCAGTCCTTGAAAACCGCAACAGAACAGGCACGATATACGGCCGAAAAAGTATTGTTTCAAACAAGAGATTACCTTGAAGACAAGATTATTTCTTATAAAAATATCATCAATGTCATTAGTTATGACAGTTCTTTGCAGGATGTGCTTGCAATGAGTGACCGGTATACCCGTGAATCAGAAAATAACTGGAGCATTCCGGGAGGAAATACAGGAAACATTATGTACACCATGAACTCATCAAAGGATATATCTACGATAAGACTTTATTCGCTGAGCGGTAAAAATTCCTTTGAAAACAGTCCTTCCTATCAGGCATTGACAAGGGAGGAGCAGCAAACATGGCTTCGCCTGTATTCAAACATTGATGAAATGCGTTATCTATGGATTGCTCCGTCAACATTTTCATCTTCTAAGGAGCTTGGCCATACAATGCTTTTTAAAAAGATTCCGAGCGTATCTAAATTATTCAGTTATGTGGGTGTCATCAGTGCAACACTTGAGGATACGGTTTTTCATGATGTTCTTGTACAGGCTGCCACTACGCCCAATACATCGGTTCTTCTCTTTAACAGCAATTATGAGACAATTGACAGTTATGGAAGTGATGTGCCCTTTTCTCCAAAGCAGTTGCGAGAGCTGGAAGCGGAATATGACATGTCCTCCGAAATGCCGATCCAGTTTATAGAATATCAGGGGGAATCGCTCCTTATAGGGTATCAGCGTCTTGCTAACAGCGATTGGGCGCTTTTGCTGCTGATTCCGCAAGAGGATGCGCTGTCCTCAAATATCATATATCTTCAGCAGTCGATCCTGGTTTTTTTATTGATTATATTGCTTTCATTACCATTTGTATTTTTGGCATCCAGATTTATTACAACTAGGATTGATCGCCTGAATCAACATATTGATATGGCTAAAAATAGTAACTACAAGACAATCCCTCTATATAACGGCAATGACGAGGTCGGGCAGCTGACCAGTAACTTTAATGAAATGATTGAAAAGATTAATGAATTGCTTACTTCCCAATATCAGTCCGGCTATGCGTTAAAAGATCTTGAACTACAGGTTCTTCAATCACAGATCAATCCGCATTTTTTGTACAATACGTTAGATATGATATTCTGGCTCAGCTGTGATTATGAGGATCAGCGCGTTTCAAAAATTGCAAAAGAGCTTGGCAGCTTCTATAAGCTAAGTCTTGGCTATGGGGAGAATATTGTTTCGATAAACGATGAATTATCCCATGTAAAAGCCTATACGGCAATACAGAATATTCGATTTGATAATCGAATTAAACTTTCTATCAGGGTTCCGGATGCACTTTTTGATCACAGTATTGTAAAGCTGATATTGCAACCGCTTGTTGAAAATGCAATTTTGCACGGTATACGAGAAAAAATGAGTGAAGCAGGTGAAATTGTCATAGGCGGAGAACTGAATGAATCCTGCATCAGAATTGTCATAGAAGATAACGGCGTCGGGATGTCTGATGAGGAGATTAATATACTTCTCTCTCCGCCTTCCGTAAATACCGGATATGCCATCTGGAATATAGAGGAAAGAATTAAGCTTACCTATGGTCCAAGCTATGGCTTGCATTTTAATAGTATCGCAGGGGTAGGAACTACAGTAACGATCCTGTTGCCGGTAACACCTTTGATGAATGAAAAGAATCGTGAATCCCTGCCTCGCTAGTCGGCAGTCACATCTCTCTGTCTCAGCCATATGACCGCAAACACCGTGCAAATAATCAGATAGCTCAGACTGCCGGCTGCAAATTGTGCCGGTGTGCACCCCATTGGTCCCGCCGGGTTGTTGGCTCTCATGCCAAGGCTTAGCAGGGAATACGGGAATAAGGCACCATAGCCCTTGGAAAATGCGGCAAGGCCGCCGATTCCGCCGATCATGGCAATTCCCACAGGAACAGAAAAGCTGCGAATTACCAGAGAAGCACAAAGCTGGACTCCACAGATGACAATTCCGCCGATCGCACCGTACACCAGCCATTCCGGAAGTTCTGCAGGGAAAGGACCGCTTAAGCCGGCCAGCTTTCCGGAAAGAATAAACAGAATGCCGATCCATACCTGCGTAAAAATTACCATTACGGAAGCCGTAACCAGCTTAGATAGAAAAATAAAAATAGCCGGCACAGGAAGTGTCATCAAAGAATTCCAGTTGTGATTGGTATGTTCCAGCCGAAAAAGATAGGAGCAGTATACGCCAAGGATTGATGGGAGGAAGAAATAACAGCTGAACAGGGAATGCTGTGTCCACAGGCTGTACCAGCTCTCTTGAAGAATCTCTGTATTCTGCAGGTAATTAAACGTTCCCATAAAGGCGGGAAGAATAGGTAAAACAAAGAATGCAAGCCAGACAGGACTTCGCATCAGCTTCATCCTCTCCGCATAAAGAATACGTAATAACATGGTTATTGCTCCTTTCGCACAAATAGATATCGCCCGGCGGCGTAGATTACAAGAAACAGAATCCCCAGCAGCAAAAGACCGTATTGATCGATGGGAGTATAATACAAATCAAGAAAACGGGTATCTTTCTCCCAGTTCATGCCAACCTGCATCAGTACGCCATAATAGCCCCATAGAATGATCTTTTGCCATCCTTGCGGAAAAAACATGCTGAACAGTCCTGCAAAGCTGCCGATCAATCCAATGGTCAAAGCAATCATCTGATTGACAAACAGCAGAGATAAGACCTGCTGCAGAGCCAAAATAGTCAGATTCACGGAAACAGTAGCAAACAGATAGAAAAGAAGCTTGTCTGCCGGCAGCGGCTCTGTAAACCCCTTTATTTTTCCCATCAGCAGAATCAGGAGGAATTGTATGAATACGGTTGCAATGACATGCAGGGCACCGCATAGAAACTTGGCATCAAAGAGTCTGCCGGGAGACTGTATTGTCTGCAGAAGCTTCAAAGTCTGCCCTTTATGTTCAATATCACAAAGTCTGGACGCGATAACCGAGATTAGCAATGGCATCATAATCGCATTGATCAAGGGAAGGTTATAAAGACAATGCCGGAACCCCTGTGACAGCCGATAGGCATCCATCGTTCGAAAGGACCACAGAAGCCAAAGAAATTGAGTGCCAATCAGAGCGGTCACGATCAGCCATATTTTTCTTCTGTGTATTTTTTGAAGTTCTATTGCAAGTGCCGTCACTATAAACTCACCGCCATTCCTGTTAACTCTAAAAAGATATCCTCAAGAGTTTTTTTTCTTTCTTCTATGCGGACTACTCCGATCTGCTTTTCCGATAGCCGCAGAAAGCAGTGAGCCAGCTCCTCATCCGGAAGAGCCTGAAGCAGCAGATATCCCTTCTCGGCCTGGCAGGAGACGCCGCAGCTCTTTAACGCGGCTTCGGCTGACTTATTATTTAACGTGCGAATGGCGATATGATTACAGCTTCTGTCATGAAGTGCCTCCAGACGGTCTTGGAAGACCAGCTCTCCCTTGCTGATTACGCCGATATGGTCAGCCATTTGCTCAATTTCATTGAGCAAGTGACTGGAAACCATGACGGTCATCCCATAGGCTTTTGGCAGGGAGCGGATCAGTTCCCTCATTTCCTGAATTCCGGCGGGATCAAGTCCGTTGGTAGGCTCATCCAAAACCAGAAGTTTTGGATTGCCAAGTAAAGCTCCGGCAAGTCCAAGCCGCTGTTTCATTCCAAGAGAATATTGACCTGCTTTCTTGTCCTCTTGTTTGTCAAGGCGGACAATTTTGAGAACCCGGTCTATCTCCTTCTCGGGAACTCCTTTCAGTACACTGATAATCTTCAGATTTTCTCTTCCTGTCAGGTGTGCATAATAACTCGGAGATTCAATAAGAGAACCAATCTCCTTTAAAATTGTGAGGCGGTTTCTGCTGTTTATTAGTTGTCCGAAGACCGTGATCGTTCCGCTTGTTGGTTTTGCCAGTCCCAATATCATTTTCATAGTGGTAGATTTTCCGGCGCCGTTTGGACCGAGAAAACCGTAAACCACGCCCTGAGGAACTGAAAGATCCACATCTTTTACCCGCAGGGTACCTCCGTATTGCTTACAAAGGCTATTCGTGGTAATCATGTCCGACATAGTAATACGCTCCTTTAATAAAATTTGATAAACTCATCATAACAAGACAGCCTTACAGGAGCCTGTAGCTGACCTTACATTTACCTTAAATATGGAGTTATGGATTCAAATTTTATTTATTTGGGCTATAATGTTAGTAATTAATCGTAGAAAGGATCCGGAATTGATGAAGGAAATTTTTGATTGTAAGCTTCTTCTTGTAGATGATGAACCTGAACTTCTGAAAATGGTGATTGATATCTTGAAGCAAGGCGGCTTTTATAAAGTGATAGCTGCGGCTGACTGCAGTCAGGCACGCAGGCTGTTTATTTCCGAAAAACCGGATGGTGTAATTTTGGATGTGTCTCTGCCTGACGGGGATGGCTTCTCCCTGATGAAGGAATTTCGATCCATGGGTTCTGTACCGGTGTTGTTTTTATCTGCCAGAGATGAGGATGAAGATCGTCTTCTGGGTCTGGGTCTTGGAGCCGATGATTATATAACAAAACCTTTTCTGCCAAGAGAATTGACTTTAAGACTTCATGCGGTTCTGAACCGTACCTATTTTCCGATTGTCTTAGCTCAGGAGGAAAAACCGGTATTCTATTTGGGGGATGTTAAAATAGATCTGAATAGCTGTATGGTATCTTCCCCCAAGGGCTCCTTTTCGATTACCGCAAAGGAGTATGCCCTGCTTTTAAAGCTATATGAAAACCGAGGGAAAATTGTGACGGGTGACAGCTTATGCAAGGCCGCCTGGGGGGATTCACTCTATGGCTATGAAAATACGCTGATGGTTCACATCCGGCGTTTGCGGGAAAAAATTGAACCGCAGCCCTCCAGTCCTCAATTTCTGATGACTGTGAGAGGACTGGGGTATAAGCTGACGGAGGTAACTGTTTCTTGAAAAGCATGATGAAAATTTTATCCCGGTATGTATTTTCTGCTGCGGCTGTGGCAGTTATTCTTCTGATTATTAACTTTACTGCATTGGCTGCATGGCTGCTCCAGACAGGCAGTGAGGTAACAAGAGGTTACAGTATTTCACAGATGGCTGATGAATTGAATCATTCTCAGGAAGGGTATTTATTTCCGGAGGAAGTCCAAAAACAGCTGAACCACAACAGGCAATGGGCCATGCTTATCAATGACAACGGCACTGTTATCTGGAGCCATCATCTTCCCGGCGATCTTCCGCTTCAGTATTCTCTGTCTGACGTGGCCGGATTTTCCCGCTGGTATTTGCTGGATTATCCGGTGCATGTCTGGGAGCATGAAGATGGTCTTTTTGTATTGGGAAATCAAAAATACAGCGTGTGGAAGCAAAGTATTGAGGTCCCGGAAAGAGTGATGGATAATTCTAGATTCTGGCTGCCTCTGTTCTTGATTTTAAATGCGGTGACTGCCGTTTTCCTTGCACTGCTTCTGGGATTCAGATTATTTCGTTCTTTGAAAAAGCTTTCCGGCGGAATCGAAGATATGAAGCAGAAACGCCCGGCGACACTGCCTGTTCATGGTGTACTGGGAGATCTTGCTGTTGGGATTAATCAGGCCTCGGCGGAGCTGGCCAGACAGGAAGCGGCTTTAAGTAAGCGTGATAACGCCCGTACCACATGGATTGCGGGTGTTTCCCATGATATTCGTACGCCGCTTTCTATTGCAATGGGGTATGCGAGCAGGCTGGAAGAGGATCAGAGCGTCCCGGCAGACGGGAAGGCTTTGGCCGGAATTATCCGCGGACAATGCGAACGGATCAAGACACTCGTCAGTGATTTGAATCTGGCATCAAAACTGGAATATGATATGCAGCCGCTCAGAAGGGAGCTGATCGAGCTGGCTCCTCTTCTGCGTAGCGTTGCAGCAGATGTTTTAAACAGCGGAATCGAGGATCGTTATACGTTAACGATATCTGTTGAAGAACAGACAAAAAACAGCGTAGTATCCGCAGATCGTGAGTTGTTAAAACGAGCGCTGTCAAATTTGATCAACAATAGCATGCTGCATAATCCGAATGGCTGTACGATTGAACTTTTATTAAAAAAGAATTCTCCGTTTTATATGTTCTCTGTTACCGATAACGGTGTTGGGTTTAAAACAGAAATACTGAACCGGTTAAACGATCCGAAAGAACCGGCGAAGATACAAAATCATGGATTGGGACTGATTATCGTCAGGCAGATCATAAAGGCACATGAAGGCAGTATTGTCTTTCAAAATCTTTCGGAAGAAGGCTGCAGAGTCACATGTTATCTTCCCGACAATATTGATGTTTAAAATAAAAATTCATTTTCCCATGCAAAAGAACCGGATGCTTCCATGCTTTTCGGCCAGTGGGCGCACCAGTCTGGGACCTGTGGAGCTTCAATCCTGTCGAGGCTTGGTGTGTAGGGTTTGATATCAAGTACCGGTGTATTGTCATCAGCATCAATATAAGCGATGTGGATGCAGCCGTTTTCCTGGTCGATGCGGATGACTTCTGCGGCAGTCAGGGCAATCGGATTCGGGCGCACAGGAGACCTTGTGGAAAATATCCCCATCACCGCAGGCGCGCCTTTGTAAGGACGTTCGGTTTGCAGGGTGGAGCGGAATTGTTCATCATCAAAGTTGCTGAACCACCATAGAACATTGATATGGCTGAAACCCTCCAATTCCAGCAGAGCCGGCCAATATTCTTTTTCTACCTCAAGGATTGTTCCTGCTTCTCCGCTGCGGATTCTGCCGATTGGATGTACTGAAAAATTACTCATATAATTTCCTCCGTTTCTGTATTTGATAAGTACAGTGTAGTCCCTCACATGGTGTGAGGGTCAAGAGGAAACTGAGTGATTTTTGCAGAATTCTATGATCGAATATCCAAGGGTATTTGGAGTTCTGTCAAATAATTTTCGGGATTCGTTTCGTTCCATGGTCCCCGATGTACGATTTGGCGGGAGGGTATGGACATTTGATAGTCTTCATTTTTTTCCAGCCATCCGGCAAATGCCAGGTATGCACCCGCGATGTTGGAAAATGGCCCATATACCATCGTACAGGCCATGGACGGCACCGGTTCGATCTCGCGATATACAAAGCTGTCCATACCGTGTCCCTTCTTACGTACGGGGACACATAGCTCGACATCAACATTTTTTTCTTTGTATTCTGTATCGTGGTAAAGAGAAAAGGTAGGTTCTGTGACGGATACTAGGTTCTGCTTTGCAAATGCGGCCAGTTCTTTCCAAAGTTCTCCTTCCGCATAGTAATCGGATATGATTCTGCGCAGAGAAAGAACGTGACAGCCGGGAATGGATTTCATGGATATTTGATAATGCAGTTCACTTTTATCAGTTAAGAGTTCTTTTTTCGCAAGCTCTATTTTTGCAAGTTTTTCCTGTTCCATTTTAATTATGTGATCAATTTCCGCATGTTTTTTATCAAGCTGCCTGACGAGCAGAGTATCGTCTTGACCGGCAAGGGCCGCGGCAATTTCGGCAATCTGGAAACCACTGTCGCGCAGATAGATAATCTTATTTAAGACGGGCAGCTGCTCGACGGAATACAACCGATATCCCGTCCACGGATCAATTTTGGCCGGTTTTAGAAGCCCCATCTCGTCATAGTACCTAAGCATCCGGATCGTCACCTGAGTCAGCCTTGAGAACTCTCCTATTTTAAACATCTTTTCTCCTATTATGGAACCATTGTAAAATGATCAGCAGCAGATAAAAATAAGCGATCATATATACCGGAAAATAATACTTAAAATAGGAGGCCGGAGCCAGAATAAATACAATCAACCAGTGGGCGAGCAGACCGCCTGTTATAAAGAATGTCAGCCAGCGTTTTTTAAAAAGAGAATAGAGGCACAGCAGCAGCACAAATATAAGAGGGAGGAACAGGTTGTAGGAAACTGTCTTGACGATGCTGATGCCAAAGCTGAGCAGCTGACGGAGGCCGAAGCCATCGAACGAAATTTTAAACGGAAGCGCGGCATAACAAAAAGCGCCCCAGCGCGTTTTGAGAAAGACGTCGGGATTGTTGATAAAAAGATGCTTTAATGCCGCCGCATAGTTACTGAAATCCTCAAGCGTGGCTTCGGGACGTGTGCCTATATAGCCTTCTTTATACAAAATCAAAACATCCTCGTAATTGATATCTTCATAATAATCATTAATCGCAGCGATCGTCTCCAGAGAAAGATACTTATCTACAACGGCGAGATCCGCGGCATTTTTCTCCAAATCCAAGCCGTTTCGGTACATGTTTGTAATTGTGTAGGCGTAAAACGGCTTCATGCGATCATCTGCGGCTGCATCCAGGTTGCCTGGGGAAATTCCGTTTTGCGGAATAGAAACGAGATATTGCAAAAACAGCGAACAGGCGATCATGACGAAGGCTGCTTTTTTGGTACGGATATTTTTGTATGCCAAAAACATCAGAAGCGGCACAAGAACAGCAAGATAAATCCCTTCGGTGCGCCATTGGGTTAATACCGCCCCAAGAAACAAAAGCCAAAAAATTTTTGTTTTGTCCGCCGCCTTTTTTTCTGCATAATCAAATAATAGGGTCGTAATCAGCACAAGATATAACAGATAATAAATCGGAAGACGGTGTGCGCTTGTTGTGTAAGCAATGACCGGATAGAGCAGGAACAGCAAATACCCCCAGTTCCCATATTTGTCACCGAACATTTTTTTGAAACGATAGGTGACATAGCCAACAACAAGGAGCTGGATCAGTACCTTAATAAAAATAGGCCCTAAATAATGAGGGATCAGCATGAGGGAAACAATATAATAATAGGTTGTGATATAATAGAACCAGGTGTAATGTTCGAGAGAAACAGCCGCGTCGTAGATCAGCGTTTCATCATTGCTGAGATAACCGGAAGGCAGTTTAATCAGCAAGATTACGGCGAGCACAAGCAAATAGGGCATCGCACATTTTATGATTTGAAAAATAGTGTTTTCCCTGCGATTTTTATCGATGAGAATCCGGTAAAGGCTGAGATAAAGAAAAAAAAGAACAGTATAGGTAAGCAACTTGCAGATAAGGTAGTCTGCAAGCCCGGCCGACGGCGGAACTAAAAAAATGAGCCTGTCCGTAAAAAATGTGATGGCCAGATGCAGAAGTGAAATCCCCGCAACCGGCAGTAATTGTCTGTGTTCCTTGAAATAAGCATTCATGTAACGGCCTCCGAAGTTTACCCTGAATTGATCAGATAATAGTATTTGCAAATAAACGCTGCTTTCAGTATACTATAGTTTAGGAATTGAGAAAAGAGGGATCTGTTTATGAAAAAAGTGATTGTAACCGGCTGCAATGGACAGCTGGGACGTGCTGTTAACAAATTGTATGCGGGCAATGCTGAATACGAGCTGATAAATACAGATTTCGGCGTGCCGGATACAATTGATCTGGACATTACCAATCTGGAAATGGTGCTGAAGCTGTTTCGGGAGGTGAAGCCCTATGCCGTTATCAATTGTGCGGCGTATACGGCTGTGGATGCTTGTGAGGTGCAGGTGGACGGTGCTTATAAAATCAATGCGATCGGTGCGCGCAATATTGCGATTGCGTCTGCGGAAACAGGTGCAAAAATGATGCATATCTCCACGGACTATGTATTTGCGGGAGACGGCACAAGACCCTATACGGAGTTTGATGCGGCCGGCCCGAAAGCGATGTATGGAATTACGAAGCTTGCCGGAGAGCATTTTGTAAAAGAGTTCGCAAAGAATTATTTTATTATCAGAACAGCATGGCTGTACGGTGATGGGAAGAATTTTGTCAAGACAATGCTCCGGTTGTCTGAGACGCATGACAGAATCACGGTTGTAAATGATCAGATCGGTTCTCCGACGAGCGCAGCGGAGCTTGCCAAGGCGATCGCTTATCTGCTTCCGACCGAGAATTACGGGCTGTTTCACGGCACCTGTGAAGGTCAGTGCAGTTGGGCTGATTTTACAAAGGAAATTTTCAGGCTGGCAGGAAAAGCTACAGAGGTCGTGCCGGTTACGACAGAAGCGTATTTACAAATGAATCCCAACTCGGCGAGACGCCCAGCCTATTCCGTGCTGGAAAATTATATGCTCAAGTTGACGACGAAGTTCTCATTTGCCTCATGGGAGGATGCGATTGCGGAGTATATGGAGACTTTTTCATAATGTTCGGTTTTAGGTATCAATGATCAATACTTTATAGGATCTTTGATAAGCCGGGGACCTATTCTATAAATTAGGAAATAGGAAAATTGCAATGAGAATTCCAAGAATGGCCCCGGCAGCCACCTGCAGAGGGGTATGCCCGACCAGCTCTTTCAGCTTTTCCTGCGTAAATTCCATTTTGTGCTGTGAGTTTTCAATGTTGGAAAAATAATCCATGATTTGATTTAAAACGACAGCCTGCGTTCCAGTCTCCCGGCGGACGCCCCTTGCATCATACATCACGATAATAGCAAGTATGGCAGTTACGGCAAATTCATAAGACCCCGCTCCATACTGCAGAGCGGTTGCGGTGGCAAGCGCACATACGGTAGAGGAATGGGAGCTTGGCATTCCCCCGGAGCCGACAAGCCTCTCCGGATCAAATTTTCTTGTAAAACCAAGGTTGATAATTGTCTTTAATATCTGTGCCACTGCCCATCCGACCGCGGCAATGAGAAATATTCGGTTATTAAGCAATTCTTCCAAAAATGACATTGTATTTAAAATCCCTCTTCCTAATGGTTTTCCTCGGCTGCTGTATGATTCATTATATGATTATAGCATGCTGTTTGGGGGATGACAATTTATTATTTGCCTATAGGAATAACTTCGTAACAGCTCAGCCATCAATACTGCGAAGTCAAAATTGCGTCTCTATGCAATTTTGCGAGGATTGTAAGCGCCAAAATGCTGTTTTATTGCATTTTGTGTGCATACCTGTTGCAGTTTTGCCGAAGGCTGAACTGTGACATAACTTCCAATGACCACAAGGGTAAATTCAGCAGCCAATCATCTTTTTTATAATCCGTCATGGAAGCGCGAATGGATAACGTTGGATGATACTTCTCACTCAGAGGATTTGCTTAAGAGAAGTGAAGGATACGAAAATGAAGGAGGCGAACAGAAAATGGCAGGGCTGAAGGTATGTCAAAAGGTGAGGCTGAGGGCATACAGAACAAGACCCGGATAGTTGTCATTAACATGCTCAGGCGTGGTCTGCCGGATGAGGATATTTGTGCGTTTGCGGAATGCGATCTGAAACTGGTCGAGGATGTGTCCCTGTTTTTTGCCAGCCCCTAGTTACCCGGAGATTGACGCACCCCATTTTCTGCGGTATTCCAGAGCGGTCATCTGTTCGGATTTTCGGAATACTTTTGTGAAATAGCTTGTATCCGGAATTCCGCACAGCACTGCGATCTCTTCGATAGGTTTGCTGCTGAAGCGAAGCAAGCGTTTGGCGAGACCGATCCGGCAGCTTAACAAATAAGAACCTATTGTGATTCCGTACGCTTTTTTGAATTCACGGGACAAGTGATATTTACTGATGTAAAATTGCTCGGCAAGATCTTCGAGCAATAGTTTGCCCGTAAAATTGGCATCGATAAAGGAGCGGACTTGATTGAGCTTCATACTCATCGAATTGTCCGGTGCGTCTGCAGTCTCTTTTTTTGTCTCAAGAAAGCATTGGGTAATAATATCAGTGATATATTTGTTGGATTGCAGCTCGGTCATTGTCGAATGCTCTTTGTTGATGCGCAGCAGAGCGGAAAGCGTCTGCTCATACGGCACGATGGAAACAGCACGAAAAATCCCCTGCCCTGCCTGTCGAAGATACTGCTGATAGAATTCATGTGCTCTGGATCCGTTGAAATGCACCCACATGAGTTCCCAAGGGGCATCTTCACTGCTGATATGGGAATAATTTTTGCTGCAGTCAATAAAAGCACAGCCGCCTTCCTCCAAATGAAAAGCCTGATCCTGGTAGGTGACCGTTCCCTCACCGGAAAGAACAATAAAAAAAAGGAAGGAATTCAAATTCTGACGTTTGGCGAGATGAGGAACAAGGCTTTTTAAGCGGCCTACCTCCTGCACATAAAAATAATTATTTTGGGCGAACCGGGTCGGAGTCGCGATGACACGGTCAGACTGTGAAGTTTCCGACGCGTGTTTATTTTCAAGCATAAAAGAATTTGTGTGGGTCATGCGGTGCTCCTCCCTTTGCTGTATAGAATAATCGGCAGACTGTGAGGCGATCAGCAGAGCACCTCAAATTCTGCCGGATTTTCGGTCGCGTTGCTCGCCATATAAACGGAACCCTGTCTGCTTGTGCGAGCACAGCAGGCAGTCTTTCGTTCATCTGGCTCTGCTGATCGCGAAATATTTAATATATACTTGTATTATAAAGGAGTATATGGATGATTTCCAGCTTAAAATTGAACAAATAGTAACTTTACTTTTTTATGAGTTCATGTTAATTTAATGATACATATTGGGAAATCTGTAGGCGTAATGCCTGTCTTTATTCAAGTCTCACTCAGTTCTTATCGCAGTCTTCCTCATATGAAAATGGAATAAAATACGGAGGATGGGGAATGGGCAAAAGGGATGTCAGCCTTATGGATTATCTATCGGACAACGGATATTTTGCAGATATGTTTGATGCGGTTTTTTACAAGGGAAAGGGAGTAATAAGAGCAGAGGAGCTGCAGGAGGCGGACAAGGAGCTTACAGATCCGGGAGGAAGCAGCGGAGAAAATGTGCGCAGGGATAATGTGAAAAAACGGATGAAAGGGGTAGCTCTCTCCATTTTGGCAATAGAGAATCAGTACAGCGTCGATTACCATATGGTAATTAGGAATCTATACTCGGAGAGTCTTGGCTACCGAAAACAGTGGAAGGAAAAAAAGAGGGAGCACAAGGAAAAAAGAGATCTTGGAAGCGGCGTGGAATTCCTTTCAGGAATGAAACGGGAGGATAAGTTTCTGCCGGAGCTGACACTGGTTGTATATTATGGAGAAGAGCCGTGGGACGGTCCCCTGACGCTTCATGAACTGCTGGATTTCAGCGGAGAAAATGAGGCGCTGAAGCCTTATGTTGCGGACTATGAGCTGAATATATTTGATTATCATAATTTTGACAGTTTTGAAAACTTCAAGACACAGCTGAGAGAAGTGTTTGAATTTCTGCGCTATTCTAAGGAAAAGGAAGCACTTGAAAATATAATTGCGAAACGAG
This sequence comes from Bacillota bacterium, assembly GCA_023402845.1. Taxonomy (GTDB): domain Bacteria; phylum Bacillota; class Clostridia; order Lachnospirales; family Lachnospiraceae; genus JAEYFP01. Next base: position 18,806 of record JAEYFP010000035.1, on the reverse strand, counting down.
CAGATAGCTATTATAATATAAGTAATGATACATATCGGATTATCGCGGAACTGACAAAATCTGAGGATTTGCTTAAGAAAAGTGAAGGAAACGAAAATGAAGGAGGCGAACAGAAAATGGGTTTATGTAAGGCATTGGAGGATATGAAAATCGAAAGTATGGAAAAGGGTATAGAGAAGGGCAGGGCTGAAGGTATGCTGAAAGGTGAGGCTGAGGGCATACAGAACAAGACTCGGATAGTCGTCACCAACATGCTCAGGCGTGGTCTGTCAGATGAGGATATTTGTGCGCTTGCTGAATGCAATCTAAAATTGGTTGAGGAACTCAGAGAGAAAATACAGAAATGATATTTGCTTTGTGTTACAGAATAATTTCTTTATAAAACAGTCAGGCTGTGAGGCGATCAGCAGAGCACCTCAAATCCTACGGATTTTCGGTCGCGTTGCTCGTGTATAAAACAGTCAGGCTGTGAAGCGATCAGCAGAGCACCTCAAATCCTGCCGGATTTTCGGTCGCGTTGCTCGTGTATAAAACAGTCAGGCTGTGAAGCGATCAGCAGAGCACCTCAAATCCTGCCGGATTTTCGGTCGCGTTGCTCGCCATATAATAAGCCTTATGCCGCTTTATGCAAGCATAGCGACATAATTCTTATCATCTGGCTCTGCTGATCGCGCAATATTTTACCATTAGATAGCAATTTATAACGTAGATACTTGTATTATAAAGGAGTATACTGATTTTTGCTAGTGCAAAATAAAACAAAAAATAAGAAAATGAATGATTTAAAGGAGATTTTATATGAGAAATGTTGCGTTAATTACAGGGATTACGGGACAGGACGGTTCTTATCTTGCGGAGCTGCTTCTTGAGAAGGGCTATGAGGTGCATGGGATTATCCGCAGGCACAGCAGCATCAGCACGGAGCGGATCGATCACTTGTATTTTGACAGAGATATTAGGGACAAGACATTATATCTGCATCACGGTGATCTGACGGATTCCAGTAATTTAAACCGCCTGATTGAACAGATTCAGCCGACGGAGATTTATAATCTTGCTGCACAGTCTCACGTTGCGGTATCATTTGAAGTTCCGGAATATACGGCGGAGACGACGGGTATTGGTACTCTGCGCCTGTTGGATGCAATTAAAAAGAGCGGTGTGCACTGCAAATTCTATCAGGCATCTACCTCGGAGCTGTTTGGCGGCTTGCCTGAGACGGCTCCGCAGAGTGAAAGGACGCCGTTTTATCCGAAAAGCCCATATGGTGCAGCAAAGCTGTATGCTTACTGGATCACAATCAATTATAGAGAGGCTTATAATTTATTTGCCTGCAACGGTATTTTGTTCAACCACGAATCCCCGAGAAGAGGCGAGACGTTTGTAACGAGAAAAATTACCCGTGCGGTTGCTTCCATTATGGCGGACGAGCGCGAGAAGCTGTCTCTCGGCAATCTGGATGCAAAACGTGACTGGGGCTTTGCGGGTGATTATGTAGAAGGCATGTGGCGGATTCTCCAACAGGACAAGCCGGGTGACTATGTGCTTGCCACCAATGAGACACATACGGTCCGTGAATTTGTTGAGCTTGCCTTTAGGGAAGTCGGAATCGAAATCGAGTGGAGAGGAACCGGAGTCGGGGAAAAGGGCTATGACAAGGCAAACGGCAGAATGCTTGTAGATGTAAATCCTCGCTATTTTAGGCCAGCAGAGGTGGAATTTCTCTGGGGTGATTGTACAAAGGCCGAGAAGGAACTGGGATGGAAGCGCAAGGTTGATTTCAGAGGACTTGTGGCAATGATGGTGGACAGTGATATGAAAGCAATTGCAGGAATGAGCTGCGAGGAATTTAAGAGCAGAAATCAAAAGTAAGAAATCATAACAGGGAATCAGATCATAAATAGGGAATGGAAGTAATGATATGGACAAAAATGCAAAAATTTATGTTGCGGGACACCGCGGACTTGTAGGCTCTGCGATTGTCAGGAATCTGCAATCAAAGGGATATACAAACATTATAGGAAGGACGCACCGGGAACTGGATTTACTGAATCAGGCAGCAGTGAGAGAGTTTTTTGAAGAGAAACGGCCTGATGTTGTCGTGCTGGCTGCCGCGAAGGTCGGCGGCATCAATGCCAATAATACGGCTCCCGCAGATTTTGCCTATGATAACATGCAGATCCAGTGCAATGTTATCAAATGTGCACATGATTACAAGGTAAAAAAACTGTTATTTTTAGGGAGCACCTGCATCTATCCTCGACTGGCGCCGCAGCCGATCCCGGAGGATGCGTTGCTGACGGGGCCGCTTGAAGAGACAAATGAGGCTTATGCGATTGCAAAAATTTCCGGTCTGGAAATGTGCAAATATTTTAAACGTCAGTACGGAGATGACTTTATCAGTTGTATGCCGACGAACCTGTATGGACCATATGATAACTATGATTTAAAGAATTCCCATGTCATGCCGGCCATGATCCGTAAATTTCATGAGGCAAAGATTAAGCATGATCAGACGGTTGAATTGTGGGGAACAGGAACTCCGCTGCGTGAATTTCTTTATGTGGACGATATGGCAGATGCCTGTACATTTCTGTTGGAAAATTACAGCGGCGAGCAGCATGTAAATATCGGAACCGGTAAGGAAGTGACAATTAAGAAGCTTGCAGAGACGGTAAGGGAGACTGTAGGCTTTACGGGCAAGATTGTTTGGAACAATGATATGCCGGATGGAACCCCGCGGAAGCTCACGAGTGTAGACAAGCTTCATGCGCTTGGCTGGATGCATAAAATTGATTTAGAAGAAGGCGTAAAGCTTGCATATGACTGGTTTTCCGAGAATATTGAGCAGGCGAAGCTGTAAGAGGTAGATGAAACACACATGAAAATAGTGAATCTGTTATTTTTGCAAAACAGAGACAAGGTCAATAAACCGACTGAGTCTCTGCTTTTATTATATAGGAAATTCCTCCGAATTTCCTATATAATAAAATTTTATGCGCAGCTGCGCGCGCGGAACAAAAGCTGTGCTGTCGGAGTATTTGGCCGCGAAAGTGGACGAAGCACACTTTTGTATGGTTACTTTTTCATGGAATGGATAATGGTGATAAGCGCGGAGGTCTGTGCCGCGGAAAGTCCGGACAAATCCAGGACACGTGCATTTTCTATACCGAGCAGATAATCTGTGTTTACCTTAAAAATATATAGGATGGTATTGAGAACATTTTAGCCCTATATTCCTTGATTCTTTTTGAAGTGTTTTCCTCAAAATGTGTGCAATACACCATACACCTTGGAAAATCCGAGGCTCGCCCAGCCCTGCTACGCATGATTAAGTTGGCACTGGCAAACAGAATATTAAAGCGGTTCATATCTTTTTGGATACCTCGGTAAACTACTTTTGCATAACCCATATGCTTCTTTACTATGAGAAATGGATGTTCTACTTTACAGCGGACTGCTGATTTGTCATACTTTGTTTAGAACCCTGATATTTCAAGAAGACCAGAGCAGAATTTTTTGTCCAAGTTAAGGGAACACATATTTATGGGGAAGCTGATGAAGTGATCAAATATTTTTAAAAAGATCGGCATTTCCCGCATTTATTTATTGTAATGGAATACTAGATCCCCAATTTTATTTGTTGTACTCAATCTGGACAATCGCGGTTGTGAACAGGCGTTCCGGAAGTATTTGTCCGTGGATTTTACCAATTCCATAAATTATGAGAAGGACAGTGCAACTATTAGCTTTAGACCTAATGAAGAAATCAAGAATACTGAGAAAAGTTTCGATATTTTTTTGTGATAAGCTTTCTGATATTATTAACCATCACGCTTTTACAAAGTAATTAAGTGACAGAGGGCTCCTAAAGGTGATTTGGTTATATCCGATAAATTCTCGCTTCAGGTGCGAATAGAAAGTGAACATGAAAACAGCATCCCTTCGCACCATGAAAATCAATAGATATTTACCAAGGTAAGTTGAATTTGTTTATTATAAATGATATTATTAGATAACTTAAACAATTTTGGACAAGCAAAGGAGTTTATTTTTGTCTAAAATTGCTGTCGTTCTCTTCGCGGAGAACGTGGATTGAAATATTTTTATCGGGGGAAAGAAAGAAGAAGGATGGGGTCGTTCTCTTCGCGGAGAACGTGGATTGAAATTTGAAAAAGATAGGTTCACTCCTTGGCTTTGGCTCGTCGTTCTCTTCGCGGAGAACGTGGATTGAAATGTCAACGTTATGAAATTCTGCTTCGGTGCGGTTAAGTCGTTCTCTTCGCGGAGAACGTGGATTGAAATTAAATCATTTGAGATCGAGACATTGCAAAAACTTGTCGTTCTCTTCGCGGAGAACGTGGATTGAAATAATAATTGGTCTTTTATATAAAGTTACATGTTGCCGTCGTTCTCTTCGCGGAGAACGTGGATTGAAATGTAGTATTTAAAACCTTTAACCCACCGCTGTCTCGGTCGTTCTCTTCGCGGAGAACGTGGATTGAAATATCACTTTGTGAAAACGTTAAGGGCAAAATTTCAGTCGTTCTCTTCGCGGAGAACGTGGATTGAAATTATATCCCGGTGGAAAATGTGATTCTTGCGAAAAGTCGTTCTCTTCGCGGAGAACGTGGATTGAAATTGAAATTGCTGATGTACGAAATAAATTTGAGAATTGTCGTTCTCTTCGCGGAGAACGTGGATTGAAATGCCCAGGTAACGGATCATGTATATTGCAATAAAGTCGTTCTCTTCGCGGAGAACGTGGATTGAAATTCCTATGTTGTCGTCGATTCCGTCCAGATAATCGTCGTTCTCTTCGCGGAGAACGTGGATTGAAATTTTAAACAGCAAAAATATCGTAAATGGAAACCGGTCGTTCTCTTCGCGGAGAACGTGGATTGAAATCGAAAGGGCATCCTGTTGGAAAGTAAAAGACTATGTCGTTCTCTTCGCGGAGAACGTGGATTGAAATACATCTCTTAGCAGCTATCATAACCTTTACGCTGTCGTTCTCTTCGCGGAGAACGTGGATTGAAATCTTTGTGATATATTTTGTTATGTAAGCGGATACCCGTCGTTCTCTTCGCGGAGAACGTGGATTGAAATCTCAAAGAATCTATCATCACTTTCGACCGTGTAGTCGTTCTCTTAGCGGTGTATAGTGCGTAGTAGCGATCTTCCTATATAGAAAGCCGCATTCCGGCACAAAACAAAATGTCTTTCCTTCGTTGATTTCCTGCATAAAGTTAAGTACAATAATATACAGGAAAGGTGGATTCCTTATATTTGGGCATGATAGGAAAGCTGTTTATTACGATGCAGGGGAAATTAGAGGGTTGTGGATAGAACTACGCAAATGCAAGTGCACCTGTAAGGGCATTGCGCTAGCTATTTGGTACAATTTCAATGATAGAAGTCCTTTATTATGGAAAAATATTGGAAATATCACACAGAAAATTTCCGTGGTTCTTTTTATATCAATACAATGTTGGGATAGGGGAAAATTTTAAAAGCACAAGAAAAGTAGAATGCTGCAGAGAACTGAAATTGAGCAGGAATATTGCAGGAGGTGAAGTGGAGTGACAGATAAACCGCCATATACAATAACGGAGAAATCCGCCGACTACCTAGCCAAAATCGTTGAGAACGTAACGAGACTTGAATACGGCACAGGGTTTAAACGCGATATTCACTTGCATAGGGAAAATCGTGTCAAGACAATTCACTCATCCCTTGCCATTGAAGGAAACACTTTGACGCTCGGTGAAGTAACTGCAGTAATCGAGGGAAAGAGAGTTGCAGGTAAGCAGACCGAAATTAAGGAAGTAAAGAATGCCTATGAAGCCTATGACAAGATCATGACTTTTAATCCATACTCGGTCAAGGATTTCCTGAGTGCCCACAAATTAATGACTGAAGGCCTGCTTGAAGAGTCGGGTAGGTTCCGAAGCGGAGATGTAGGTGTATTCAATGGGGATGTTGCAGTTCACATTGGGGCAAGACCGCAGTTTGTTCCCGACCTTATTAACGCTCTGCTTGATTGGGCGAAAGATTCAGAGCTGCATCCTGTGCTTAAAAGTGCGATTTTGCATTATGAAATAGAAACTATACACCCATTTGCAGACGGCAACGGACGCATGGGAAGGCTTTGGCAAACATTGCTTCTCGCAAAGTGGAATACGATTTTTGCGTGGATCCCAATGGAATCCATTCTTTACCAGAACCGATCGCAATACTATCGTGCAATTGAAGATGCTCGCGGTTCAAATGATTCAGGTGCGTTTATTGAATTTACTCTTTTGGCTGTCTTAAACAGCATTATCTGCCAAGAACAGCATCAAGATAAGCACGAAGATAAGCGCCAAGTAAAGCACCAAGAACGGCACCAAGTGGAGTTGACTGCGACTCAAAGACGTGTATTGGAAGTCCTTGAAGGCGGAGCGTTTTCACGCAAAGAGATTTTTGCTAAAATCGGAATGAATGGCGATACACGTGCATTCAAGCGGCACATAGAGCCGCTTTTGTTGAAGGAACTCATTGAAATGACTGTGCCGGACAAGCCGAACAGCAAGCTGCAAAGATACCGTTTGGTGGGCAGCGCCAAATAAGGAATCCATTACCTAAATTTAATTGTGTTATGCAGAGCATTTCAAACCAAGACGGATGCTGTCCCTGTCTGCCGGAATACTATTGCACCACCCCCATCCCTTAAAAGTATCACAAACTTTATCCAGATTCGCAGTTCTGAGAGAATGGAGAACGGTGGGGAGTTTTTGCTCATCGCGGATTATAAATATTTTTAAAATAGTGCTACTGGGTAGTAATGAAGCATCCATATCAGAAGGTTTTTTCAGTGCAGAACAGGAGTGGCACTTTATATCACGGATAAATTATCAGCGTTTAGTGAAAGATCCGAATTGCATCTTTTTATAATGTCGAAAAAAGCGAAATGATGTATAAAAAAAGAAAATTTGTTGAGAGCAAATTAGTTACAATTACGATATAATTAATTATAGAAAATAGACAAGGGAATACAGTCAGCAGAAATTGTTTTAAGTGAATAGGACTTCCAATGCCCTGCCTCGATCAGTGCATGGGGAGGGATTGTTGTGTCGCTATTGTGCCACGACAATTGAAGGATGTATGTGGTATATACAATATAGTCTGAATCAGAGAATCATTTGGCAAGATAACCTTTAAAATAAAATTGCTATTCAAAGCATTGTTTTGCCATATCAGACCTTGCCTGATGTTAGTCGGAAAATCATTAGCCTGAGCCCCTACGGATTCGGCGTAATGGAACACTGATTGATGCCATTGATATTCTAACCATTATCCGGAATATCACGAATTAAATAGAAGCAATTACCAAGCGATAGCTAAAGATTTTTATATTAAAAGTGTAGTAAAAAAAAATAAATGGTTTATATAACAAAATCATAAAAATTAAGATAGATGATAGATTTTTGCTTTAGGTGCGAATAGAAAGTGAACATGAAAACAGCGCCCCTTCGCACCATGAAGATCAATAAATATTCATTAAATATTTACCATAGTAAGTTAAATTTGTCTGTGATAAATAATATTATTAGATAATTTAAACAATTTTAGGTGAGCGAAGGAGGACATTTTTGTCTAAAATTGCAGTCGTTCCCTTCGCGGGAACGTGGATTGAAATCTTTTCAACCACTATTGAAGGCGGTTCTATTTTGCGTCGTTCCCTTCGCGGGAACGTGGATTGAAATTCGCGTAGATTTTCGAGGTATCCCTTAATATCTCCGTCGTTCCCTTCGCGGGAACGTGGATTGAAATATTAATAGTGACTTTGCCGTCTCTGTTGGTATCGGTCGTTCCCTTCGCGGGAACGTGGATTGAAATCTTAACGTCCTCAAATGGCTTTATCATACGCAAATGTCGTTCCCTTCGCGGGAACGTGGATTGAAATAACCGCTTTCCGTTCTCCATAAACATGTATTTCCCGTCGTTCCCTTCGCGGGAACGTGGATTGAAATGTCTGCTCCTTTATTATCGTAGTAGTAAAAGTTTTGTCGTTCCCTTCGCGGGAACGTGGATTGAAATAATCCGCCGCTTAAATGAATTTCTGGATATTTCCGTCGTTCCCTTCGCGGGAACGTGGATTGAAATCCTGTACATATCAACCGTGAGCAGAGACACCTTAGTCGTTCCCTTCGCGGGAACGTGGATTGAAATTGCCATATTATCATAAAAAAAATAGGCGGACAGGGTCGTTCCCTTCGCGGGAACGTGGATTGAAATTCATTTTTCCATAATTCAAGGGCTTGCTCCCTGGTCGTTCCCTTCGCGGGAACGTGGATTGAAATATCATCCAAATCGCCATAGTAAGAAACAATCAAAGTCGTTCCCTTCGCGGGAACGTGGATTGAAATTTTCTTCCTCCAGATCATGCCACAGGATGAAATTGTCGTTCCCTTCGCGGGAACGTGGATTGAAATATTTACAAATAAAAGTTTATCCATCCATGCTGTTGTCGTTCCCTTCGCGGGAACGTGGATTGAAATCATACTCCATGTAATTCCCGCCTACCAGATACGTCGTTCCCTTCGCGGGAACGTGGATTGAAATCTCTAAAATATAGGGATACAACGCTGGGGAACACGGGGTCGTTCCCTTCGCGGGAACGTGGATTGAAATTTCAGAATCGCTAAATCCATTCGGGTAATTGTATGTCGTTCCCTTCGCGGGAACGTGGATTGAAATCACGGTCTGTTGTCTGACTGTGACGGGGTGCAGTTGTCGTTCCCTTCGCGGGAACGTGGATTGAAATAGATTCATCGTACATCACAACTTTATGACCAGAGTCGTTCCCTTCGCGGGAACGTGGATTGAAATTATTAGCAAAAGCAGATTGCCTGCAACATTTCCGGGTCGTTCCCTTCGCGGGAACGTGGATTGAAATAATCCGTTTGGGGAATACCTATTTATGATTGGTGGTCGTTCCCTTCGCGGGAACGTGGATTGAAATCATATAACTGCCTGAGGTGTTTTCGGCCACTCAGGTCGTTCCCTTCGCGGAAACGTGGATTGAAATTATGGCCTCTTTTTCTCCTGCAATTTCGGTTACGTCGTTCCCTTCGCGGGAACGTGGATTGAAATTTCAAATCCTGTAAAAATCGCTGTAACTTTTTTGTGTCGTTCCCTTCGCGGGAACGTGGATTGAAATACCGTACAGGCAGCAGTTGATGCAATAGACAGTCGTCGTTCCCTTCGCGGGAACGTGGATTGAAATCCGTGATGCTGATCGCTGCCATCGCGGAGCCCCAGTCGTTCCCTTCGCGGGAACGTGGATTGAAATTTTAAAAACCTCCAACTTTTCCAATAGCTCCATGTCGTTCCCTTCACGGGAAACGTGGATTGAAATATATAAGTGTCTGCTTTCCATTGTTGGCCCTCCTGGTCGTTCCCTTCGCGAAGAGGCGCTGTTAAACGATAATGGTTTGCAGCGCTTTTTTTATGGCAAGAAATTTTCCTGTGTCAAGCTGGAAATGAGAGGATGAAAACTCTTTTCTCTTTCTATCCTCAGGAAAGCGATTTCAAATTAAATAAAATATAAATTTATACAAAATGCAGACAACAAATTTGTTGAATTTATACGAAAAAGACAAGAAATGCAAGTTTTTGTTGACTGATACTTAGCATGGTGCTATGATATGTCCATTAACAGGAAACCCTTTTCCTGACGGACGGAGCATACTATGCCAATTACGATCGATGATATAGCGAGGGAAGCAAACGTATCAAAAGCAACTGTATCCAGAGTCATAAATCAATCAAAAGCCGTAAGTCCGGAATTATCAAAGCGGGTCATGGATATTATTGAGAAGAATAATTTCAAGCCGAATGAGCTGGCGAGGGGTCTTGTTACCAAAAAGACATTCACCATTGGAATTATACTTCCCGATATTTCCAATCCGGTTTTTGGCGCGCTTACAAAGGGTATTAATCACTATTGCCAAAAAAAGGGATATACGGTTCTCGTTTGCGAGTCGGGCGGGGAAAAGGAAAGAGAAATCCAGCTGCTTGATAAGCTGGAAGATAAAAAGATTGACGGCGTCTTGTTTGCCGGCGTTGATGTGGATCTTGAACTGGTTAAGACAATGGAAGAAAAACCATATCCGGTAGTTTTGGTAACGAATGAGGCAACCTGCGGAGATCATGTAATTACTACGGTTGTTCACGATAATGTGAAAGCGGTCTGTGATGCCGTGGAATTTTTAATACAAAACGGGCATCAGAAAATAGCATTTATTTCCGGACCCAAAAACGATTTCTCCTCAGGTATAAAAAGAATTCAAGGCTATCAAGATGCATTGGTAAGGAATGGAATACCATTAAGAGAACCTTATATCGAATATGGAAAGTTTACTTTTGATTCGGGTTACCAATGCATGAAAAAAATATATGAAGAAAACAGTGATTTACCGACGGCAGTGATGGTTTGCAGTGATCTAATGGCAATAGGTGCCGTCCAGTATTTAAAGACAATGCATTTAAGAGTCCCGGAGGATATTTCAATTATGGGCTTTGATGATTCGGAGCTGGCGATGTACTCGGATCCTTCGTTGTCTACTGTCAGAATTTCTTATTCGGATGAAGGGGAAAAGGCGGCGGTCGAGTTATTGAGATTGATTAGTAATAATTCAAAGCTTAAGCCGGATACCTATTATATAGGATATAAGATTATTCGAAGAAATAGTGTATTAAAAATTTAATTGGGTTGTGATACAACCCAAAAAAAATGGAGAACAGGAAACCGGTTTCCCATAAAGTGGCTTTATTTCCAAATAAGGAATTAAGCATAAAAAACTACAAATAATAAAAACGGAGGAAACAGAAAATGAAAAAGAAAGTGTTGGCCATTTTTCTGGCTACAACAATGGCACTGTCTTTAGCGGCATGCGGTTCATCTGCAGAGACAGCAGAATCAGAAACAACGGAATCAGCAGCATCAGAAACCGCAGGTGCAGCGGCGGAATCAGGGGAAGAAACAGCGCAGGCTTCGGCAGAAGCTGTCACAATTAATTTCTCATTTGACCAGGGCGTCGGTGAACCTACACAGAAAATTGTTGATGACTTTAACGCCAGTCAGGATGAAGTATATGTAAATTGTGTGATTCTTCCGCAGGATGCAGGCGCAGTACATGATGATTTTGTTAACAAGCTGGCTTCCGAGGATACAAGCGTTGATGTAATGGCTCTTGACGTAACCTATGTTGCAGAATTTGGTGCAGCTGACTGGCTGCTTGACTTGGGAGATTATTTTGATTCCACAACGACAGATCAGTATCTTGAAGGAACAATTGATGGTGCGACTTATAATGGGAAATTAGTGGCTTTCCCGTGGTTTACCAATGCATCTGCCTTATTCTACCGCACCGATGTTTTGGAGGAACTTGGAGTGACAGAGGTGCCGGCTACTTATGAAGAATGGGAAGCGCTTGCTGAAAAAGCACAGGGTGTAAACGGCATCGAATATCTGGCTTCTTTCCAGGCAGCGCAGGGCGAGTCAATGGTATGCGACTGGGTTGAATTCCTGTGGAATCACGGGGGCGAAGTTTTGAATGAGGACGGCACTCCAAACATTAATTCCGAAGCCAATATCAGAGGCACGCAGAAAATGGTTGACTGGGTTAATCAGTACGCGCCGGAAGGTGTTACAACTTATACGGAAACAGAAAGCGAACAGGTATTTTTGGCGGGAAAGTCCTTATTAATTCGTGACTGGTCAGGTTTTTGGTCATCGGCAAATGCGGAGGGCTCCGATGTTGCAGGCAAAGTCGGCGTAACAACGCTGCCGGTTGGAGAAGGCGGTGAAGAAGGTCATTCCTGTCTGGGCGGCTTGGATCTTGTAGTTAATAAATATATTGATGATGCCCACAAGGATGCTGCAATCAAGTTTATCACCTATATGACAAGTTATGAAACAGAGAAGGCAATGACATTAATTGCCGCTCAGCCGCCGGTATTAAAGGCTGTTTATGAAGACGCGGAGATATTGGAAGCGATTCCGTTCTATGCTGATTTCTACAATGTTATTCAGGGTGGCAAGGGCAGACCGTTATCGCCAAGCTACAGCAAATTATCGGATGCAATTCAGAGAAATGTTCATGAAGCATTAACCGGTGAAGTTACAGTAGAAGATGCACTCAATGCATTGCAGGCTGAGGCAGAATCCTTACAGTAGTTTTGAGACAGGCCATTATGGGTGTTTCTGATTGAAACACCCATAATTTATTACATAGGAGATTTCTATGAATTTCCTATGTAATAAATACAATGCGTTTTGGCGCTTTAGTCTGGAAAGCCAGACTCTTTGTTGAAACGGCAGAAGTATCATAGGAACATAAGGAGTATGAAACATGGCGACAAACAAGAAAAAAGGAAAGGGCTCTTTAGAAAAGACGGAAGCAAGGACAGCGTGGATGATGATGGCACCCGCCATTGTTGTATTGTGTGTAATTGCTGTATACCCGATTTTAAGGACCTTTTGGCTGAGTATTCATGAAATGGTTTTGACAGATCCGGCTTCCGGTTATCCATTGGTGGGAGCAGATAATTATATTAAAATTTTTCAGGATAAAAGAGCAATCGACTCCATTCTGTTTACTTTGAAATTTACAGTGTGCACGGTAGTCTTTGAATTGTTCATCGGCTTTGGAGCGGCACTCATTATGAATAATACATTTAAGGGAAGAGGTTTTGTCAGAGCGGCGATCCTTGTCCCGTGGGCGATTCCTACCTCGGTATCTGCCCTGATGTGGAAATTCATCTACAATGATCAATATGGAATGTTTAATGATATCCTGTACAGACTTCATATCATTGATTCTTATAAAGCATGGCTCAGCACATCCGGCGGTTCATTTATGGCACTTGTCATTACGGATGTATGGAAGACGGCTCCTTATATGGCACTGCTCATCCTTGCGGGATTGCAGATGGTTCCGGATGAATTGTATGAAGCTGCCAAAATAGACGGGGCAAATGTGATACAGAGATTTTTCTCCATTACGATGCCGGTAGTAAAAGGAACGGTGCTCGTTGCTTTACTTTTCAGAACGCTGGATGCATTCCGGGTATTTGATCTTGTATCGGTTATGACCGGCGGTGCAAATGGAACAGAAAGCGTCTCTCTTTACGCTTATAATAATTTAATGAAATTTCTGGACTTCGGGTATGGATCCGCATTGGCAGTTATGATTTTTGTTGTTGTATTTATCATCAGTATGATTTATATGAGGCTTATGGGTGACAAGCTGACAGAGATGTAGAGAGGAGACAAGATGAACCCAAAATCTATGAATATAGTTAAGAAGATATTATTTTATATAGTAGTGATTACATTTGTGGTTGTGCTTTTGCTTCCTTTCGTCTGGCAGTTTTTAACATCTGTGAAACCGCTTAATGAAATTGCTGCAATTCCTGCAAAGTGGATCCCGAGTAAAATTAATATTCAATATTATTTTAATGTTTTTCAAAAACATCCTTTCGGAAAATATTTATTAAACAGCCTGATCGTAGCGGCTGCTACAACGGGATTCAGTATTTTAATCGGGGCCTCTGCGGCATATGCACTTGCAAGGTTAAGGTTTAAAGGAAAGAAAATCATGCTGATGGCAATTCTGTCAATCTCTATGTTTCCGACAATTGCCACATTAAGTCCATTGTATCTATTATTAAAGAAGGCGCACTTGTTGAATACGTACGGAGGTTTGATTATTCCTTATATTACCTTTGCACTTCCGATGGCAATCTGGCTGCTTACCAATTTTTTTGCCCAATTGCCAAAGGGTTTTGAAGAAGCTGCCTCTATTGACGGCTGTTCCAGAGCGGGAATTTTCTTTAGAATTATGCTGCCGCTGATCAAACCGGCAACATTTTCTGTCGGATTGCTGGTGTTCATCAATGCATGGAACGAATATATTTACGCACTGACTTTTATGACAAACGACAATATGAGAACGGTTCCTGTCGGAATTGCACTGTTCCCAAGCAATTATGAGCTTCCTTGGGGGGATATGGCTGCGGCTTCCGTTGTCGTCACTGTTCCGCTTATATTGCTGGTGCTGATTTTTCAGAAGAAAATTGTTGCGGGACTTACTACCGGGGGAATTAAAGAATAAAAGAACAAGAGGAGATTTGTGATGAGATACGTAGAATTAGGAAAAAATTTAGAACTTTCAAAAGTGGTTTTTGGATGTATGAGATTGCAAGAGGGCAAAGCAGAAGGAAATGAACTGCTGAATATCGTGAAGGAATGCCTTGAGCTTGGCGTTGATACCTTTGATCATGCACCGGTCTATGGCGGATATACTTGTGAGAAACTATTTGGTGATGCGGTTCTAAAAGCAGAGCCTTCCTTAAGAAAGAAGATGAAAATTGTAACAAAAGCAGGAATTGTGTGTCCGGGGGCAAGGGATAATACAATCATTTACTATGATTCAACTAAAAAAGAAATTCTGGCGGAAGTTGAGGAGTCCTTACAGAAACTTTCCACAGATTACATTGACTTGCTGCTGATTCATAGGCCGGATCCGTTGGCTGATCCTGCTGAAACAGCAGATGCGCTGGAAACTGTTGTGAAGCAGGGAAAGGTTTTACATGTAGGTGTATCTAATTATATGCCTTCCCAAATAGATGCACTTCAGGCAAAACTAAATCTTCCGATTGTAACCGATCAAATGGAGTTTTCGGTAAAAAATGTAGACAATTTCTTTAACGGGGTATCAGACTATTCATTTGAAAAGAATATGCCGATGATGGCATGGTCACCGCTTGGCGGGGGCTCTGTTTTTGCGGGAACTGATGAGCAGTCCCTGCGCTTAAGAGCTGTTATTGAAAAGATTGCAAAAGAAAAAAATCTGAGCATGGATATTGTAATGTATGCATTTTTATTCAAGCATCCGATGAATATCATGGCAATCACAGGAACAACGAATATGGGACGAATCAAAAATGCAATTGCAGCACTGGAGCTTGACCTGTCATATGAGGAATGGTATGAAATTCTTGCGGCATCCAGGGGCTACAATGTTCCATAAGAAGGAGACTGTCATGGAAAAAGTATGTTACGGATTGATTGGATCCGGCTGGAGAGCTGAATTTTATATAAGAATTGCAAAACTCGTTCCGGAAAGATTTACATTGACGGCCGTTTTGATCAGAGATAAAGAAAAAGGAAGGAAGTTTGCCGATCAGTTTGGGGTCAAAGTGGTGAATACACTTGAAGAACTTACGAAAGACAGGATTGATTTTGTTGTTCTTGCCATCAAAAGAGGGTTTGTATCGGATTATCTGGAGGTACTGTTTAAAAAGCAGATTCCGGTTTTGAGCGAAACCCCTCCCGGAGAATCTTTGGAGGCGTTAGTTCAATTATGGAATGCATTTGAAAAATATAACGGCAGAATTCAGGTGGCGGAACAATACGCTTATCAGCCGTTATATGCCGCTTATCAGAATATCATTTCTTCCGGTAAGATTGGTGAAGTTGAAAATATCAGTATTTCCTCATTACATGGATATCATGGTGTAAGTATGATCCGAAAGTATCTGGGTACGGGATTTCAGAACTGCACCTTACATGGAAAGCGATACTGGTTTGATGTGACCGAAACCTATGGACGTGACGGCGTGGTGTTTGACGGAGAAATCGTTTCCTGTTCAAGAGATAGACTGACAATGGAATTTGAAAACTGTAAAATTGCATTTTTTGATTTTTCCGATCCGGCTCAATATCATTCCTTTATTAGAACGAGGCAGATCAATATTCAGGGCGTCAGAGGTGAAATTGATGATATGACAATCCGGTATTTGACAAAAGATCACGTGCCGGTGACACAGGAGTTAAATCGAATTGATAGGGGTGTCTATCATAATCAGGAGTGGTCCCATTATGGAATGATGCTTGGTGAAGAGCTGTTGTATCGAACCCCATTTATGAATGCCAGATTAAATGATGATGAAATTGCCGTAGCTACCTGTTTGCTAAGGATGTACGACTATGTAAAAACAGATACAGACTTTTACTCACTGAAAGACGCGCTTCAAGATATGTATCTTTGTTTGAAGATGGAAGAGGCATATGCAAATCCATATCAGGCGACTGTTACTGAGACACCATGCTGGGCGCAGTGAACTTTGGATTTGAAAATTTATAAACTTAAGGAGTGATTTTTATTATGAAAAAAATGGATAATAAAATCATGCTAATTACCTATGCGGATTCTATGGGAAACAATTTGCAGGAGCTGGAAGCTGTTTTGGAAAAGCATTTTTCCAAAGCGATTGGCGGGCTTCATATTCTCCCGTTTTTCCCATCTTCTGCAGACAGAGGATTTGCACCGATGACCTATCGTCAGGTAGACAGTGCTTTTGGAACGTGGAGTGATCTGGAACGTCTGTCTGATAAATATTATATGATGTGTGATTATATGATTAATCATATTTCCGCACAGAGTGAGTATTATCAGGATTTTTTAAAGAAAAAAGACGAGTCTCCATACAGGGACTTATTTATCAGATATCAGGACTTTTGGGAAAACGGAGAGCCGACACAACAGGAAGTGGATGTGATTTATAAACGGAAGCCCAGGGCACCCTATGTAGATGCTCATTTTGCGGACGGTACATCAGAAAAAATATGGTGTACCTTTGATGAGGAACAAATAGATATCAATTGTAAGTCTGAAACTGCAAAAAGATTCATACGTGAAAACCTTGAGTGTTTGTGCAAGCATGGAATGTCGATGATTCGTCTGGATGCATTTGCTTATGCGACAAAAAAGGCGGGAAGCAGCTGCTTTTTTGTGGAGCCGGATGTGTGGGAATTCCTGAATGATTGTGAAAAAATAACGGATCCATATGGAGTTGTTATTTTGCCTGAAATCCATGAACATTATACGATGCAGCAGAGAATTGCGGATAAGGATTATTATGTATATGACTTTGCACTCCCCATGCTTCTGATCCATGCAATCTATTACGGAAATACTGAATATTTAAAGCATTGGCTGGAAATATGCCCGAGAAAACAGTTTACAACTCTGGATACGCATGATGGGATCGGTGTTGTGGACGTAAAGGATTTGCTTCCTGACTGTGAAATAGAAAAAACAAAAGAAGATATTTTCAGATTTGGTGCGAATGTCAAAAAAGTGTATAACTCAGCAGCCTATCATAATCTTGATATATATCAGATTAACTGCTCCTATTATTCCGCACTTGGGGATGACGACAAATCCTATCTTCTGGCAAGGGCAGTGCAGTTTTTTGCGCCGGGAATTCCGCAGGTCTACTACGTAGGATTATTAGCGGGAAAAAATGATTTAAAGCTGCTCGAGGAAACCCAAATCGGCAGAAATATAAACAGACATTATTATTCTTTGGATGAGATTGAGAAGGAAGTGCAAAGACCGGTAGTAGGGAAACTGTTAGAACTGATGGAGTTCAGAAATACGCACCCCTCATTTAACGGTGAATTTGAAATGATTCCTTCAGCAAAGAATGAGCTAATTATTAAGAGAAATTATCAAAACCATTGGGCAATTTTAATAGCTGATTTCGCCTCGAAGGAGTTTGAGATTAAGCATTCATAGTAAAATTTCAGAATACAGTAGCAGTGCTTTTCTTGTGCAGCTGTCGTTTCAATTATAATTTGGAAACGACAGCTGTAAATTTTTAAGAGAAAGCTGACGTTTATGGAACAGGGAAATTGCAGGAGTTCAATCTTTATATAGAGAGCGGTCTTTACATAAACCACACAAACCTTTTACACCTCTCATATAGTTATTTTTCCGAATTTTTTCTATAATTGAAAATGGGGGAATAATTAGAAGAGGAGAAAGCTGCTTATGATGAAAACCTATGTACTGGATACAAACGTATTGATTCATGCGCCTTATGCCATGGAATGCTTTGAGGATAATAATGTGATTATTCCGATGGTGGTGATTGAAGAACTGGACGGATTGAAGAAGGCGGAGGGAGACAAGGGGGCAAGTGCCAGAGAGGCGATTCGCAGCATAGAGAAGTATCGCAATCAGGGAGATTTGTTTGGCGGCATTCCGCTGAAAAAGGGCGGAGTTTTAAAAATTGACGCCAATTGCATACATGTAGAGCTTCCGGAATCACTTCCGGCAGATAAACCCGATAACAGAATACTGAAGGTATGTAAATTTCATAAGGATCAGGGTGAACAAATCGTTCTTGTGACAAAGGATCTGGTGCTTCGGATCAAGGCAGATGTGCTCGGGGTGGTTGCGGAGGACTTTACTACGGAGCAGGTGCCGAAAACGGTAGAACAGTACACAGGAAGGGCAGAATGCTTTCTTCCGGAAGAAATATTTAAGGAATTCCGGAAGAAAGGGGTTCGTAAGGATCAGGTTTATATGACGGATGAGAACGAAGCCGCGTATGCGCCGGAGCTGTTTGAAAATCAATTTGTTATTTTAAGGGCCGACCAGTCGCTGAAAAAGACGCAGCTGGGACGGGTAGAAGGGGAATTTATCGTACCGCTGGAGTATAAGAAAAGCAAGCCGTACGGAATTACGCCGCGCAATGTGGGACAATATTTCTTACAGGAGGCGCTGATGCAGCCGGCGGATAAGGCACCGCTGGTGATTGTCAAGGGCATGGCGGGCTTGAGTTTCCGTAAATTTATCCACAGAAGCCCTAATTCACAATATCTCTTGTAAACAACTTTTAAAAAATGCCAAAAATATAAGGAATCACCAGTCCTTTTGTAGTAGAATTAAGTTGCGAACAAA
>JAEYFP010000031.1 GCA_023402845.1 Bacillota bacterium | reverse complement strand
TTTGTTCGCAACTTAATTCTACTACAAAAGGACTGGTGATTCCTTATATTTTTGGCATTTTTTAAAAGTTGTTTACAAGAGATATTGTGAATTAGGGCTTCTGTGGATAAATTTACGGAAACTCAAGGAATGAAAAACTTGACCTTTTTATTTGATCATGCTATATTACTACTTAAATAAATCAATTCTTTGATCCATTTAAAACAGTATTATACAAGCCATATTACTTAAATTACAAAGGTGTAAATTCCAAGTCGGAATTTACACCTTTTTATTTGCAGGGGGATCTAAATGGAAGAATTTCTCAAAATGGAAGGCATCACAAAAAAATTTGGTGAACTATATGCAAACAACCATATTAACCTAACGGTTCTCAAGGGAGAAGTACATACGTTACTGGGAGAAAACGGCGCAGGAAAAAGTACTCTCATGAATATATTAACCGGCTTATATCAGCCTACGGAAGGAGCTATTTACCTTCACGGAAAACAGGTACCTATTCATACACCTTCAAAATCCGTAAAGCTGGGAATCGGAATGGTTCATCAGCATTTTATGCTGATCGAGGCAATGAGTGTATTTGAAAATATTATACTTGGCACAAGCAAGGATTCCTCCTTTTTTATCAAAAAACTAAAGCTGAAGGAAGAAATCGCCGAACTGGCAAACCGCTATGGCCTGGAGGTTGATCTGGATAAGGAAATCACCGGAATTTCAGTAGGTGAGCAGCAACGTGTGGAGATTTTAAAAGCACTTTACCGGGGTGCGGAACTTCTTATATTGGATGAACCAACCGCAGCACTTACCGATATCGAGGTGGAAGGATTGTTTCGGATTATCAGAAAGCTGACTGCCGAACAAAAATCTGTTATTTTTATCTCTCATAAAATGAGAGAGGTATTGGAAATCAGTGACCGTATTACGATTTTAAGGGATGGAAAGTCCATTGCAACGGTAGAAAAAAAGAATACCGATGCGGGTGAGCTGGCAAATCTGATGATTGGACGGAAGCTGACTGCCAACGACTATAAAAAGAAAGAAAAAGCCGGAGAAAATATTCTTTCATTATCCCATGTTAATTACCACAAAGATTCAAAACGGGGCGGACTGTGCGATATTACTTTTCATGTCGGCAAGGGGGAGGTCCTTGGAATTGCAGGCGTGGACGGAAACGGGCAATCTCAATTAGCTCAGCTTGTAACAGGGGTAATCCAGCCGGATGACGGTCAGCTTGAACTTAATCAAAAAAAAATTGCCAAGTTTATGCCCATACATTTTATCGAAGAAAATGTTTCCCACATTCCCGAAGACAGAAATAAGATGGGTCTCATAGGAAATATGTCCATCAAAGAAAATCTTGTTTTGAAATCGACAAAAAAGCCTTCTTTCTCGGTTGGTAAAGGATTTTTTTTGAAAAAAAGAGCGATGACGGTCTATGCTGATCAGATGAAAGAAAGCTACGATATTCGCTGTTCCAGTGTGGAACAGGAGACCAGAAATTTATCCGGGGGAAATCAGCAGAAAGTAATTCTTGCCAGAGAACTGGAAGAAAATCCCGATTTGTTGGTTGCGGTTCATCCCGCAAGGGGATTGGATATCGGTGCAACCAGATATATTCATGACAAGATCATAGATTCCAGAGATCGCGGCTGCGGTGTCCTTCTGATTAGTGCGGATTTCGATGAAGTCCTGAAACTCTCCGACAGAATCGGTGTAATGTTTGAAGGCAGGATCGTAGGTATTTATTCCGGTATCAATCCTCCCATTGAGCAGATATCATTAGCGATGGCCGGAAAAACAGAGGAGGTGTTTCCATGAAAATAAAGAATATTCTGATAAAAATTATTGTTCCCATCATTTCTGTTGCCTGCTCCCTTTTTGCAGGTGCTATTCTCATGCTATGCATTGGCGGAAATCCGGCTGAAGCCTTTTCCTATTTATTAAAAGGAGCCTTTGGAACGACTGCGAATATCGGGGAAACACTCGTAAAAGCAACTCCTCTGATGTTTACGGGACTTGCCGCTACATTTGCTTATAAATGCGGTGTATTTAATCTTGGCGCGGAGGGACAGTTTGTGATCGGCGCGGTAACAAGCATCTGGTTTTCTACGACAGTGACCGCCATTTCCGGGATCCCATTACTTATCTGCAGTCTTTTACTGGGTACGCTTGCAGGGGGCCTTTGGGGTGCTATTCCCGGTATCTTAAAAATTACCCGGGGATTAAATGAAATGATTGTAAGCATCATGCTCAATTATGTAGCCATATTATTTATGGGATACCTCTACAGCGGACCGCTGCGGGAAGGCAGCGTCCCGCAGACAGCCGCCATCGACGATTCTGTAAAGCTGTCCCGCATTCTTACCGGAACCAGAGCTCATGCCGGAATTATTATTGCCTTGGTAATTACCCTGGCAGTTTATTATTATCTGTATGCTACATCTAATGGCTTTCAGCTTCGCGCGGTAGGTCTCAATGCCACAGCCTCGAGATTCAATGGCTTTCCCGTTAATAAGCTTATGGTCGCCGCCTTCATTGTATCAGGTGCCATCGCCGGGCTTGGCGGAAGTGTGGAATTACATGGAACTCAGTTTCGCCTTCTTTCCGGTTTCGGAACAGGCTATGGATTTGATGGAGTTGCCATCGCACTGATCGGTCAGCTAAACCCCATTGGTACCGTTTTGGTTGCATATCTCTTTGCCGTACTGCGCACCGGTGCGACCACCATGCAGGTAGGCACAGGGATGCCTACGTCTGTAATAGATATTATACAGGCATTGGTGATTGTGTTTGCCGTAGCAGGCAATGCTCTGGTCAATCTTCCCGGCATAAAGCAGTTCTTATCTGAAAGAAGTCACCCTGCAAAGGAGGTAAACGCATGAATACAGCATCCTTTATTCAGGAATTACTTTTGGCGACTGTCCGTATGGCCACTCCTATATTAATTGTTGCATTAGCCGAATTATATTCTGAGCGGGCCGGCCTTGTAAACATCGGACTGGATGGGATCATGGCCTTTGGTTCTCTTGCAGGATTTCTTGTCAGCTATATTACGGGAAGCCCCTTTCTTGGAATTCTTGCGGGTGCTTTAGGCGGAATTTTGATCAATCTAATTTATGCGTTCTGCACTATACACCTATGCGGTCAGCAAATCGTTTATGGGATGGCACTGAATATTTTTGCGCCTGCACTTGCCTCTTTTATTTACAAAATATATTTTGGGATCAATTCTTCTTTAGTTCAGGCTACTTTGATGCAGGAGGCGCCTATTCCTTTTATTAGCAGCATTCCCATAATCGGACCCGTATTTTTCAGGCATACTCCTGTTGTATATTTGGTATATCTGATGGTTCCTTTTACTTATCTGTTTTTTACAAAAACAAAAGCAGGCCTGAATTACAAGGCGGTAGGCGAATTCCCTAAAGCCGCGGAATCTTTGGGAATTCCCGTTATTCGTCAAAAATACATTGCCTGTATAATCTGCGGCATGTTAGCCGGAATAGGCGGCGCCTACCTGACTACCTGCTATATCAGCACCTATTCCGACGGCGTTGTGTCGGGCCGTGGTTTCATTGCCTTATCTGCCGTTATATTTGGCCGCTGGATGCCGGGCGGAATTCTTTTTGCCGCATTGCTTTTCGGGTTTAGTGACGCACTTCAGCTCAGACTTCAGGTTATGAGTTCCGATACTCCTTATCAGCTTCTTGCTATGATTCCCTACCTGTGTACTTTATTTGCCCTTGCCTTTTTCGGCATCAAGAAGGCCGGACCCAAAGCAAACGGAAAGCCTTATCTCAGAGAGGAACATTAAATCAACTGATTCGTACAGCTGTCTATTAAGGAAAAACAATCGGCAGAGCTTCCTTATTTTATGCCGATTGAAATATAAAATTAAAATAGGAGGATTTAAATTATGAAAAAAAGATTACTTACGATGCTGTTATCTGCAGCCATGGCCATGGCTGTCCTTACAGGATGTGCAGGCAGCAAGGCGGCTGCCACCGAAACCCAATCGGAAACAGCCTCAGAAGCTCCCGTTGAAGAAAAAACCTATAAGGTTGCCATGATCTGTGATTCCACCATAGCTGACGGCGGCTGGGGTGCAGCCTGCTACAATGCTATGGTGGCAGCAGCAGAAGAAAATGGATTTGAAACCCAATATTCAGACGGAATTGATATTGCAGATTTTGCAACCAATTTAAGATCCTACGCAGATCTGGGCTTTGATTTAATTTTTGCTCCCGGAAACCAGTATACGGATGCTGTTGTGGAAGTATCGGCCGACTATCCGGATGTTTACTTTGCTCTTTTAAACGGAACTATTGAAACTGATAATGTAGTTTCCTTATTGCCGGATGCCAAACAGATCGGCTATATGGCAGGGGCTCTTGCAGGCTTAATCAGTGAAACCGGTAATATTGGATTTATCGGAGGAATGGAGCTGGATACAACAAAGACAAAACTGGAATGCTATGAAGCCGGTGCAAAAAAGATCAATCCCGATATTACTGTTTCTTCCGCCTATGCAGGTTCTTTCAGCGATACTGCCAGAGGGATGGAAATTGCCAATTCCATGGTAACAACCAGTGACGTTGATGTTATGTTCGGGGATGCCAGTGCAGTTGATTCAGGTGCCAGAGAGGCCTTGGCCGGATATGAAAACCGTTTTGATATCGGTCAGCCGAGCGACTTGCTGGCAGAACAGGAGTCTGATGTGATTGTGTCCAGTGTCGTTACTGATAATGCGGCTATGATTGCCCTTTGTATGGAAGATATTAAAAATGGAACTTATGGAAATAAAACTATCTACGGAGATTTATCCAATGGCTGCCTGAGTGTAGGAACCTTTCATGATTCCGTATCGGAAGAAATTAAAACACAGTATTTAGAATATGTTGAGCAAATTAAAGAAGGAACGTTTATTCAATAGTTCTGTTTATGTAAGCATGCAGCAGACCGGACATTTACCGACCGGCCTGCTGCATGCTTTTATTTTATATAAAAATTGTCTGATACTTAAATCCGAGGAAGATTGGGTGTTGATTCAGGACCGCGTTTTTCCCACTTCACCGGAACGGTTGTGCCGGCTTCAGAAACAAGCACAAAAGGCACCTCCATCGCGCGGTTATTTTTATTTTCCTCATAAATAAACTCGGCCACAAAACGGTAAACCGGTTTTAAGGGACCCTCCACCGTAATTTCGAATTCTACTTCCTTGATCCCGTCACCCATGTGAGCCATCGTTAAAAATACGGCCTGTTCCTGCTGCGGCGCAATCTGGCAGTCCTCCCGCGTATACAGGTAAATATTCACACGGTCAGAAGTAATTGCCTTGGAGGTATTCGATAAAATAAACTTAATTTTCTTTGGTTCGTCTCTCCCGATTGTAGGCAAGCCGCAATAATCCAGCCGGACATTCAAATACGGAAATTCATAGCGTACCGTCTTCATTTCCTCATAGATATTATGAAAATAAGGCTTTGCATAAAAATCAGCGACCGGAGTGTCCGAAAGCTTCAGAGTACGGTAGGCCTCTTCGTGTACCCGCAGGACACGATCCGTCAGCTCATCGATCGTCTTGGGAATTTTTCCGTACATCAAAAACGGATCAATACTGAACGTTACGATTTTATTACCTACCGGTTTCGTCCACTTTTCATCAAACAGCTCTGCTCCGTACATGATTCCATAGAGTGCGGCAATCGTACCTGCCGTACAGTCGGTATCCTCACCATAGTTGACAGCTAAGCACATTGCCTTTTCATAGTTTCCGCCGCCATAGAGCAGACCATAGATGATAATCATAATATTGGACGGAACATCCCAGCCCATTTCACCATTTGTATAGCCCTTTTCCTCATCCTCCTCAGATATCGCATGCCACTCCAGATGTCCGATATAGTTCTGCATGATATACTCACGGCTTTCTTCTATCGTCATGCCCTCCCGGTAGGTGCGAAGCGCATCTCTGACCGCCCTGCTCACCGCACAATCCTCCGGAATATAGCTTAAACCGATATCAATCAGCTTAAAGATATCCTTTTCGTAAAAAGCGGCACTCTCCAAGGCTGCCGTAAATACCTCCGCATAGACGCCTTCCCCGTCGCCATGATCCACAATCGCATCCTCAAACGCATATTTTACTGCCAGCTCAGGCAATCCCGGAAACAGGCAAGCCCAAATATCCGCACGGATATACGAACCACAGCTATCCTTGAAGCGATTGTTAAAGCTTCCGCTCACCGGCGGCTGCAGCCCGGAACGCAGATTCGTCTTTGCCGTACCATACTCCGCGTGGGTAAAGATCATGTATTCATTAAAAAACTCTCCCAAAACCTTTGCATCAACTTGAATTCCATGTTCTTCCAGCGCCAGCAGCCATAAAATCTGAATATCCAGATCGTCGTTTGGCAGCGGTTCTCCCGTAATATCATGCGTGTAGTATGTAACGGTATTTTTCTTCCGTTCCCATTCCATAGGCATTCCCAGTGTTCCGCCAATATTTTTTCCAAGCCAGCAGCCCATGACCCTGCTGCGGTAATCCTTTAATTCCATTTTCATTTCCTCATTCTTCCTTATTCATTCCTATCTGATCAGAATCCTTTTATTCCTTTACAGCACCTGCATTCAGTCCGCCTACGATGAACTTCTGCAGCACAAAGTAAATGATTATGCTGGGAATCAGGATCAAAAACAGCGCCGCATAAAGCATCCCCATTCTGCCGCCGTACATCGACTGGAATTTGGTCGGGATCACGGTTATCGTCATCATTTCCTCCTTACGCAGCATAACAAATGCAAATAAATATTCATTCCAGCTCGAGATAAAGGTCCAAATCACAGCCATCATAATCGCCGGCCTGTTCATCGGAACCGCGATCCGCCAAAGTGTTTTCCACACACTGCAGCCGTCTATCATCCCTGCCTCCAAAACAGTATTCGGCATTGCATCAAAACCGTTTTTGATCGTCAGCAGATTAAACGGTGCAATCAGCACGACATAAGGCCCCAAAACAGACAAATAGCTGTTAATCAGACCGATTTTGGAATTGATCTGAAAAATAGGCACTAAAATTGCGGCTGACGGCAGCAAAAGTGCCGCAAGCAGGAATAGATACAGTGCGTTTTTAAACGGAAACTGCATTTTCGAAAATGCGAAACCTGCCAAAATGTCCAACAGCACTACAGTAAATACAACCATAACGCTGATCAATACACTGTTTAAAAAATATGTCTGGATATGGTATTTTGTTAGAATATCGATGTAGTTCTGAATACCGCCGCCCTGAAAGGAGCCGTAAATCAAAATCGAAATCGGCAGAATAATAATCAAAACAAACAATAAAGAAATCAGCATTCTGCATACCTGATTCATTGTTCCGTTCTTTTCCATATAACCGCCTCCTAATCGTTCGATTTTGAATTATACAGCCTGAGCTGTATTGCCGTAATCACTCCCGCGATCAGAAACATCACGACTGCGATCGCACTTGCATAGCCCTGCTTGTAATCGGAAAATGCTGCCTGATACAAATAAGTCGCAAACGTCTGCGTCGAGTTTGCGGGACCTCCCGCGGTCAGCGAGGTAACAAGATCGTATTGCTTCAGGGCCCCGATCACACCGATAATCGTCAGATTATAGGTCGTTCCCCTGACTAACGGCACCGTAATTTTCGTGAGGATCTGAAATCGGCCTGCGCCGTCAATTCTGGCCGCCTCGTACAAATCCTGCGAAATTCCGGCCATCGCACCGTAATACAACGTCATGGAGTAACCCGTCCACTGCCAGATATTAATAATAATGATCACCCAGAAAGCAAGCCTCGTACTTGACAGCGGTGCACTGACACCGAGTGCTTTTAAGGGCTCCTTTAAATATCCGATATTCGGATCCAAAAGCCGGTAAAACACCTGCCCGATAATAATAGAGGACAACATTGCCGGCATAAATATAATCGCCTTGGAAATATCTTTCCCGAAAAAACTTCGTTGAAACATATCTGCCAGAAGAAGTCCTAAAACGGCCTGGATCAAAACAGTAAATATGGCAAACATCACAAAATTTTTCAAAACTGTCTTGAAAACCGGGTCCTTCAATAAAGAAGTGTAGTTTTTCATGCCGACAAACGTTTTTTCGGGATCAATGCCATTCCAGTCCGTCAGACTGACCTGGAGATTATAGAAAATCGGATAGACCATAAAGATCAATACAAAAACCGCCAGCGGCAAAACAAAAAGGAGTCCTATTTTTTTGTTATTTTTATAATTAACCATACATTTGCTCCTAATCTCTCCTTTATGGAGGACCTGTGCATTCTGCGCGCCGAACACAGGCTGCAAAGCTGCAATACCCTGTGTCCGGGCGCGCATAAGATTTTACAAATTTACTTGCTGACAGCCGCACTTGCCTCAGCCATAGCTGCTGCCGCATCCGCCGGTGTCGTATCTCCGGTAGAGATAAGCTGCAGCTGATCGTATAATGCCGCATTCAGATCTGCGTAGAACGAACTTCTGAAACCGATTGCCTGATCGCCTGCCGCCGCGCTGGAAATAATATCATAAGCCGCCTTATAATCCTCCGGAAGCTCAACCGTAGGTGCCGGAGACTCTTTTAATACACTGAAGAAACCGAGTCCGTCCACGACATCCTGCTGCATATCATAGCAGAGCCATCTTACAAATTCCCATGCCGCATCTTTATTTGCGCTTGCCGCATTTACTCCCCATGCAACATCCGGTGCAGATAAAACAGCACCCGCATTTCCTTCGATTGCAGGGAAGGTTGCGGCGTTGATTCCATAAGAGGAAAATTGGTCATAGTAGGCGTTTGTGGATTTTAAAGAGCCAAGATCCCAGGATCCGTTAAAGATCATCGGAAGCGTGCTGTTTCCGTTATCATCTCTCCACTGTGAATAGCCTTCATTGTACATGGAGGTTGCAAGAGCGCCGTCCTGCACAATTCCGTCCGTATACAGCTTTTGGTAATATTCAAATGCCTTTACAACATCCGCATCCGTCCAGTCACCCTCAGCTGCAAAGATATCGTTACAAAGCTCTTTATTGATCGTTCCCATAATTGTAATAAACATATCATAATTCTGCCAGTCGTCCTTGCCGCCGAACATCAGCGGAATTTCACCGGCTGCCCGCAGGGAATCCGCTGCGGTTTTCATTTCCTCCCATGTGGCAGGGAATGTGCTTACACCGCCCTGCTCCATCAGAGACTGATTGTACCAAATCGTACCGGAAGCGCTCATTGCACTTGGGAATGCATAGATTTCCTCTCCGGATAATTTAATTGTTGAAAAAGCGGCATCGGTAAACTGATCTGCCCAGCTGCTTCCCCACTCTGCCTCCGCATAAGGCGCAAGCGGCTCAAGCTGTGACTTGTACTGATTCAAATCTGCGCCCGGTGCAATACCGATAACATCCGGTGCACTGCCTGCTGCCAGATCCACTTTCAGTGAATTGTAGTGATCCTCCTGACGCATAATAACAACTTCCACTTCGATATCGTCATGTGTCGCATTAAATTCATCCGCAATTGCCTGTGTCAGCTCATCATCGCTTGAAAAACCCTTGTAGTCGCCGAGCGCATACTGCCAGGACTGTACCTTAATGTGAACCTTTTCCCCGCTTGCAGCCTGTTCGCTTCCTTCTTCTGCCGATGCGTTTTCTTCCCCTGCTGCCGTTTCTTCCGGTGCGGTCTGTGCTGCACTGCTTCCGCAGGCAGCCAGTGAGAAAGTCATACAGCCTGTCAATAAAACTGCCAGTAACTTTTTCATGTTTCTCATAAAATTCTCCCTTCGTTATCAGGCTCTATTTGAGCCGTTATTAGATAATCTCATACTATCAATTCTTTTTCAACGTTCATAGAGATATTCTTTGGAATCTATAGGTGTATTTTTTAATATTTGCAAAAAATAGTTTGTATTTTTCACGTCCTCTGTTATAATAAAAAACACATTAGTAAATCAGGAAAGGAAATGTTAATGTATTATATTATTTCCATTATATCCTCTGTCAAACGCAAAAAAGAGTATCCCGCACAGCCCGGTATTTTATACGAAATCTATAATTATCGACGTTTTTTACCGTGCTTTTTCCCGGAAAGCTTTCCCGATCTCGTTCTGTTAAGCCCGGGACTGCCAAAGGTCGTCGCGGATAAACTGCAAGGCTGGATCGGCCTGGTCTCTCCCGACACGCTCATCCTTTCCGGCGAAGAAATCCCCGAAAACCTCACAGCCCTTCTGAAAGAACGGGAGCAGCCTGCGTTTCCTCTCGAAAGAAGCCTTTCCTATTTTCAGACACTGACAGCTTCCAAGCAGGCAGTCACACTTCGCGGCCTCGAAGAGCCCGCGCTTGACAGCTATGACTTTTTTGCAGTGATGCTCCGTGATTTAAACAGCAGACATCCGCTCATCATGGAAAAAACACTATTGTCGGCAGGTGAGCAGGCGTTTCTTTTCAGTCCCCGGTGTATCCTTTATCACAAGCCGTCTTCCTTTCTCCTGCTTTTGTTTTACGAAAAAGCATCCGATCCGAACGCACTCGGGCGTCTGCGCAAGCAGCTTATCACAAAAGCGGCACAAGACTGGGAATCCGATGCCATCCGCTGTCATTTCGGAATGATCCACCATGGAATGGGCGGTATCTATGCCTCCTATTTCGAAGCCTATGAAACCTATTACGTCGACCGCCTGCGCACTCCGAGCGCCGTTTATGAAGAAATTTCGAAGCCAAGCTCCTCTGTCAGCAAGCCGTCTCGGCTCGTTGAAATCGAGCGCTCCATCCGAACGGATATGGAATTCTGCAAGGGAAAAAATACATTGCAATATGTCACAATGTGGTTTGAGGAATGCCAGACACAAAACTATACGCTGCAAAACATGAAATGTGATTTAATACTTCTTTATTCCAGCATCAAGAACACGATTTTTGATATGTATGTCCTGCGTCCCCAGAGGATCAAAATCGGGATGGAGGTATATGAGATTCTGAACATTGAATCCTTTGAGGAAATGCAGGAATGGTTTTATGTGTGGCTTACTTATACGCTGAATAATTTTGAGCCGGTCCACATCGGTTCGGAATTTCATATATCCGAGGTGCTTGCTTTTATAGATTCTCACTTAATGGAGGAGCTTTCTCTCGAAAAGGTATCCAGCTACTTTTTCTTAAGCCCGCCTTATTTCAGCACGCTCTTTAAAAGAAAAACAGGACAGACGTTCATTTCCTATCTCACCGCAAAGAAAATGGAGCAGGCCGCCAGTCTGCTCCGGGAAAACCACAAAGTCTATGAAGTCGCGCACATGCTTGGTTATGAGGACGTGCGGCATTTCAGAAACCTCTATAAAAAACAATTTGGAATGACACCCTCCGGAGAGGGTCCCGCTACTTCTTCAAATACTTACTGATCGTACGCTGGAAGATTTTCAACGTGCTGTCCACATTTTTGTCGTCCTCAAAGATCCTTCCGATTTCCCCATCCGCGAGTGCCAGCGCCTCGCTGTATTTCTGGAACTTCGGAGCGACGGTTCCTTCCTCAATCACCCGGCTCAAAAGGCCGTTGTCAATGATTTTTTCCCCCTCCTCCATATCCTGGCGGATCATCGATTCCGCTTCGTCGGACTCGGTTACGCTTTTAAGCACGGAAGCACCTTGGGAATATTTGAAAATATCTGTCTGAATACTTTCGTTATAGGTCAGCAGCTTTAAAAATTCCCATGCCAACCTTTCATGCTTTGTTTTGGAATTGATTCCCATCAGCAGTGTGTTGATCTCCGAGGTGTTCCCGCCTTCCGGTCCCGCCGGCATCGTGATGCAGTCCCACTGGAAGGTTGTATATTTTTTTATCTTATACGGATAGGTTTTATAGGTACGGTAATCTGAAAACTGCAGCGGCATGAAAGCGACATGACCGCCGTCGAAATCGTCCTGGGTCACCTTTTGCCCCTGATTCAGATCATTAATCTTTTTCCAGTATTTAATCGCTTCAATGACGGTATCATCCGTAAAAAACGCTTTTTTTCCGTCCGCATCGAAAAGAGCAGCCCCATTTGAATACACGGCATCCTCCCATGTATAATTATAGCTTCCAAACTGGTCATACAGTCCGTCACCGTCGACGTCCATTGTCACCTCCCTGCAAAGCCTGTAAAAGTCCTCCCATGTCCAATCCTCGTCAGGCACAGCATATCCGCTTTTGTTGAGGAGTGTCTTATTTACAAACATCAGGCTCGGCACCGTCTCATACGGAAGTGCATACTGATGTCCTAAATATCTCCCCGTATGCAGGGTGCTCGCATAATAAAGGCTCTCATCGAATTCCCCATCCTCATCCATCAGAGTGTCCAGATCCTTCATAATACCGATAGAGGAAAACTGGTTAAAGTCATTTGTCAGCACCATAAACACATCGGGGGCCTCTCCCTTTAGAACTTTTTGTGAAAGCCACTCCGAATATTCCTCCTTGATAATCCCGCTCGAATAATGCACCGTAACACCCGGATGCGCCTGTTCGAACATTGTGATTGCCTCATCAATAATGGCATAGCTGTTCGCATTTGCCACATCCCAATTGCTTCCGGCAAACATCCCGAATTCCAGCACAATTACCGTCTTTCTTTCTTTTCCGTATATGCCGAGCACTGCCGCCGTGGCCAAAACGGCAATTACGGCAAGACACCTCTGCCATTTACTCATCATCCTTCTCCAGGCTCATCTTGCTGACCCCCGTCTGCACGGCCCATATAGCAAGCTGTGTTCTGTCCCGCAGCTTCAGCTTGCCCAGAATCGTGCTCAAATGATTACGCACCGTTCCTTCGGAAAGCCTCAGTGTATCCGCGATCTCTTTATTGGACGCGCCATATTCTACCTGTTCGATCACACGCCACTCGGCACGTGTAATTTCCCGGACTCCCTTTGAACCGACCTGAATCGAATAATCTGCCTTGGCCATCTGTGAAAACAGCTTTACAACCTTCGCCGCAATATCCGGATTGATCATTGCAAGTCCGTTATAGACGGTAAATATGGCACTGACCAGCTCATCCATCGAAACTCCCTTGAGCAGATAACCGCTGGCGCCGTATTTCAGCGCGTTATAAACATACTCGTCATCATCAAATGTCGTTAAAATAATAATTTTAATCTGCGTATAATTTTCTTTAATAATTTTTGTACACTGCACGCCGTCCATCTTCGGCATTCTGACGTCCATCAGAATCACGTCCGGCCGGTTTTTGCGAATGCTTTTTATGACCTCCTGCCCGTTAGCAACCGCATCTGTCACCTCAAGTCCTTCCCTGCTGTTCAGCACAACCTGCAAGCCCTGTCTGATCAGCTCCTGATCGTCCGCTATCAATACTTTAATCATATTCTTCCCCCCATCTGATCGGAATTCTTGCCTCCACCTTAAATCCTGCGCTTCCGTCAAAGGAAATTGTTCCATCCAGCATTTTAATGCGCTCCTGCATATGCTTCGTTCCAAATCCCTTTTTGATTTCGGTGCAGCCCGTGCCGTTGTCCTGAATCAAAATGATCAGCTCCGAGCATTCCTCCTTCATAGTCACCCTGATTTCCGATGCGTTTCCATGTCGGATCGAGTTTGTGATACTTTCCTGGATCACGCGGTAGATCGCATTTTCTTCATCCTCGTCATATTTCAGTCTGGATACCGACGCATCCAGATAAATTTTAGTCTGTGTCAGGGAATTGATGTCAGTAATCATTTTTGTAACCGCATACTCCAGTCCCAGCCGCTCCATCGAATCAGGCCGAAGCTCATTGACCGATCGCCGGACATCCCGAATCCCTTCCCTTGCCACATCGGAAATGACCTCAAGCTGCTGCTTTGTATCCTCCGGCGACTTCAGCACCGTAGCGATACAGCCATCCAGCCCCGCCGAAATACCTGTCAGCAGATGACCAAGTGTATCGTGAATCTCTCTTGCCAAACGGTTGCGCTCCTTTGTTTCCCCCATTTTTTCAGTGATCATCGCATAGTCCTGCAGTTGGGTATTCGCTTTCTGGAGATTCTGGTTTGCCTCGGACAGCTTGTCATACAGCATGTTTACCTCATGAATGGTGCCGCGCTGCCCTTGAATGACACAGACGCTGTAAATAATAAACGAGGCGATGTTCATCGAAATCATCACATTGTAAATACCAAGCAGATACTGCTGTACCGCAGATTCATAATAATTCATATATGAATAGACGGAAAAAAGCCGCCAGCTGATGGAAATCAGTTCGTAATCCGCCACAAGAAAAATGCCGATCGCCAAAAACATCAGCACAAATTTTCCCTTCTCATCCTTCGCATAGGTAACTATATCCGCAAATATCAGCAGGATAATACCATTATAATTGAAGTTAAGCAAATATACGATAAAGATGCCGATTACCATATCACAGATAAAGGTTACAAACAGAATCCTGTTATTTGTTCTGCCTCTGATTTCACGGACGCAGAAGGAAACTATGAGGCTGAGCAACAGCAGTACGCAGTATAAAACAAGATGGGCCGGATTGGAGGGCAGTGCATTCACACCTTCCAGGAAGTCCCGTGCAATAAATTGGGTGCATATTTTCTTTGTCGTAACCGAAATCAGCAGAGAGACAAAGAGCACCGCTGCAATATTGATAAACAGCATTGCGGTTTTTGCAGCCGTTATTTTTTGTGAATAAGTATTTTCGTTCTGCATCACTGCCACCCGTTAATATCGTATTGCTCCAGATTTTCTTTCGTAATCAGCGTTACCGGAATCACGATACTTTTTTCTATTGTCTTACCGTTTAAATATCCATACGCCTTTTCTGCAACCGTTTTCCCGATCTGCTTTGGAGATTGTGCACTTGTCCCCTCCATATAGCCCTGCCTGATCATCGTCTTACCGTCCGGGGACCCGTCCACACCATATATTTTCACATTTTTCTCCATATGATTCGCCTGCAGCGCTGCGAGAGCACCGAGTGCGGACGGATCATTTCCGCCCATGACAACGTCAAATTCCATTCCCTTTTTCAGGAATTCATTCATAACGTCCATAGAGACCTCCAACTCCCCCATCCCCTGCTCCTCATAAACAATTTCATATGCAGGATTTCCTGCAATTGTATCTTTAAAGCCTTGAATCCTGCTGACGATTGAGCCGGTGCTTTCATCATAAAGTATCACAATTTTAGCCCCGCTCATCTTTTTCATCAAATCCGCGGCACATTGCACACCCGCATTGTAATTATCCGAGGCAATCAGAGAAATCGTATACTCCTGGTCATAAACCGGCGTATCCATGACAAACACGGGAACGCCTGCCTCATGACATGCAATCAGTGCCGGCTTCACCGCTTTCCAATCAACCGTATTTAAAAAAATAGCCGAAACACCATCCTTAATCATTTCCACAATTTCTTCGTTCTGCTTCTGCTGATCCTTTGCCGGATCGCGTGTGATCAAGATGTCTCCGTTTGACTCGACAACCTCCTTGATACTGTTATTCAATATCTCAAAATAGGGATTGTTCATCTGCATATATGTCGCACCAAACACACGCGGTTCATGATTTTCCGGCAATTCCGGAGCCAATCCTGAAAATGCCGTCTCCTCCTTCCAGCCGCAGCCTGCCTGCAAAAAGAGCAGCAGCGCCATAAAAACCGGCTGTGCTGTCCTAAGGAATCTCCTAAGGCTCCTCCTCCCCATTTCCTCTTCCATGCTCCCTCCCCTTCTCTTCCGGCGGCATCTGCCGAAGCTTTTTGCATCAAAAGTTCTCTTTCCCGTACACCTACAATAAGGAAAACAAATACCCACCCGATATTTGTTTCCCTTTTTTCTATTATAGTATGATTTTTCCAAATTGAAAACTTAATTTTGGTTCGCCTTCTTGCTCCTCACATAATCGATAAATACAGCCAGCAGGATGACCGTACCCTTCACAACATATTGCCAAAACGAGTTGACATTCAGCAGATTTAATCCATTATTCATAATGCCTATAATTAAGCCGCCGATAATCGTGCCGCCGATTTTGCCGGAGCCGCCCGCCATGCTCGTGCCGCCGACTACAACAGCGGCAATTGCATCCATCTCAGCGCCGTCGCCTGCCGTCGGCTGTCCCGAATACATCCGCGATGCCAGAACAACCCCCGCAAGACCCGCCATCAGGCCTGAAAAAGCGTGTACGAAAAACTTTACACCTGCCACCTTGATTCCGGAAAATCTGGCCGCCTGTGCATTTCCGCCGACCGCATAAATATGACGTCCCATTTTTGTCTTATTCATAATCAGTGCTGTGACAATCAGCACAATTACGAGCAGAAGAACCGGCGTCGGTACAGAACCGAAATAACCGGCGCCTAGAAACTGCCATTCCTTTGTGACAACGCGCACGGGAGAACCGCCCGTATACACATAAGCGAAGCCCTTTGCAATGTTCATTGTCGCTAGTGTCACAATAAAGGCCGGTATCGTTGTCCTGGAAATTACAAGACCGTTGAACATCCCGACGATCAGACCAACCAGCACACCCACCAGAATTGCAGCTCCAAGCGGCATATTGTACCTCGATACGCAGCCTGCAGAAATACAGCCTGAAAGGGCGATGACGGAGCCCACGGAAAGATCGATTCCGCCGAGAATAATGACCATTGTCATGCCGCATGCCAAAAATAAATTTGATGAAATTTGACGTAAAACATTAAATACGTTTTTCGGAGTCAAAAACGAATTTTTTGTAATGGGATTTATCGATAAAAATACGCATAATACTACCATTGCAATGAGAATACCTAAATTTTCCTTTAACCAACCGAGGGCGCCTTTTCGCAGGTTTGCAAGGAATGCGCCTTTTTTTTCTTCTTCCTGAATCATTTTATTTCCTCCTCACATCCGTTTTGCAAACTTATCTGGCTGCCAGCTTCATGATCGCTTCCTGGCTTACCTCGTCATGATTTAAGCAGCCCGTGATCCTGCCGTCATTCATGACATAGACTCTGTCACTCATGTTGATAATTTCCGGCAGCTCCGAAGAAATCATGATGATGCACATTCCTTCCTTTACAAGCTGGTTCATGATCGCATAGATTTCGGATTTTGCGCCAACATCTACGCCTCTCGTCGGCTCATCCAAAATCAGCAGCTTCGGATTTGCAGCCAGCCATCTTCCGATCATTACCTTCTGCTGATTGCCGCCGGACAGATTTCCTATTTTCTGCTCCTGTGATGGCGTTTTTGTCGACATAATATCAATATACTTCTGGGTAATTTCTGCTTCCTTTTGTTGATTTACAAAAATACCCTTAATAAACTCACCCAGTACCTCAATTGTAGAATTATAGCGCACACTCTGCACGGGATAAAGCCCTTCCTCCTTACGGTTCTCCGGCACAAGACTGATCCCGTGCTTTAGGGCTTCTGCCGGTGATTTTATTTCGGCTTTTTCTCCCTCTATATAAATTGTGCCTGTCGCGTTCTTGCTTAAGCCGAAAATACATTTCATCACTTCGCTTCTTCCCGCGCCTACCAGACCCGCAAAGCCTACGATCTCACCCTTTCGAACTTCAAAGCCGGCACCCTTGGCCATTTTTCCGTCCGCAATTTCTTCACATTTTAGGAAAACCTCGCCCGGTTTTTGGTAATCCCGTGTATAATAGCTGTTTAACTCTCTGCCTACCATCATTGCAATCAGCTGATCTTTTGTAGTCTCCTTCACGATCTTTGTTCCGACGCACATACCGTCCCGCATGACGGTCACACGGTCACAGATTTCCTCCAGCTCGCTCATTTTATGGGAAATATAAATAATGCCTACTCCTTTTTGGGTCAGCATGCGCATTGTCTCAAACAGGAAGCCTACCTCCTTATCCGATATGGAAGAGGTAGGTTCATCCATCACCAGTATTTGAGACCGGAAGGAAATAGCCTTTACGATTTCTACCATCTGCTGCTGTGCGATCGTCAGTTTTCCGACAAGGGTCGCCGCATCGATGTGCATATCATAGGTATCCAACAGTTCCTGTGCCTCTCTGTTCATGCTTTTATGGTTTACAAACCGATATCTTCCCTGCTCCCTTCCAAGAAAAATATTCTCTGCAACAGTCATATGCGGCACCAATACAAGCTCCTGATGGATAATTGAAATACCGTTTTCCTGAGCCGCTTTGACACTGCCGATCTGCACTTTACTTCCATGGATAAAAATTTCCCCCTCGTCTGCCGCATAAATGCCGCCGAGTACTTTAATCAACGTGGATTTTCCCGCGCCGTTCTCTCCGAGAAGCGCATGCACTTCACCTTTTTCCAGCTGAAAATCAACGGCCTGCAGTGCATTGACGCCCGGAAAGGTTTTGTAAACATTTCTCATTTCTAATAATCGATGTTTGTTCAAGTGATCACCTTCTCCTTCTTTCAAGTCGGATTTTTATTTCTATCAGGCTTTTGCAATAGTTGCCGGAGACGGTCTGCACCGCCCCCGGCCCGATATTTATGCATATTACTAATTGACGATACCGCCCATTATTTTACTGCCATCCGTCCGTTCCGTAATCTGCCACGTTCTCAGAGGTAATCAGGAATGTTTCTACCGGATATCTGTCATCCACGGATTCCCCTGCCATTACTTGATACATAATCTCTACAGATTTTTCTGCGATACCAATCGGAGACTGTGCACCGGTACCTTCGATCAGAGACTCGCCGGAAGCGAGCTCAGCCTTGATATCAGGAGAACCGTCTACTCCGTAGATTTTGCAGTCCGTAATACCTGCTGCATTTGCTGCCGCAAGCGCACCGAGTGCGGTCGGATCGTTTCCGCC
Organism: Bacillota bacterium; assembly: GCA_023402845.1. Taxonomy (GTDB): domain Bacteria; phylum Bacillota; class Clostridia; order Lachnospirales; family Lachnospiraceae; genus JAEYFP01. The sequence goes on along the minus strand of JAEYFP010000031.1, from coordinate 4,605 downwards.
GAAAATTGCCACAACATCGCCATGTGCCTGCAGCAAATCCTCAGCAATGCCCATGGACTGCTCCAGATTTCCCTTTGCATCCTGCTGTGCGACGATATCAAAGCCGTGTCCTTCAATTGCATCCAGAAATCCGTTTGTCCTGTCGACCACGGAATTCATTGTCGGAGAATCCAATACAATGATATCGCCGCCATCCGGACATTTTGCTACAAGATCCTCTCCGCATACCTTGCCTGCGTTATAGTTATCGGAGCCGGCATAGGAGGTAACATAGGATAGATCCGCTACTTCGGTGTCGAAGTTGATGATCGGGATGCCTGCCTCCTTCAGCATATCCAACGCCGGAAGAATTCCCTCAGCCTCTGCCGGATTTAAGAAGATTGCATCAATTCCCTGTGTGATCATATCTTCAATCTGTGTAATCTGAAGGGAAACGTCGTTTGCCGGATCAGTAGAAATAAGCGTATCGCCGTTTGCTTCCACCTGATCTCTGATTGTCTTCTCCAGGATAACAAAAAACGGGTTGGTTCCGTCCATGCATGTATAGCCGAAGGTATAACCGCCCTCCGGTTTTTCTCCCACTGCCGCCTCGGCCTGTTCTACTGCTTCCTCGGCACTGTCCGCTGCTGCCTCTGCCGGAGTCGCCGTTTCCTCAGCCGCTGCTGGTTCCGTTTCGTTTGTACCTGCCGGTGTGCTGCCGCAGCCTGCCAAAAGAGCCGCCGTCATGCTCAAACATAAGATCACACTCAAAATTTTTTTCTTCACTTCTTTTTCCTCCCTAAAAATCAGAACTGATTGTTGGTTGCAATATTATTGTAGCCGAAGGTTTTTTTGCGCACATCTACCCATTGTAAGAAAAAAGACATTACAAATGTAATGTCCTTTTTTCCTAATACTAACATTTAGCATAGGCGCTTGTACAATTGTTATTTCGCTGTTTATTTTAAAAACAGGCGAAGCAGCCGTTCATTCACTTTCGTATACGGCTGATATCGCATCGGCAGATCCATCCACGTTTTTTTATCGACGATGCTCCTGTAATGAGAGAAGGTACGGAAGCCTGACTGGCCGTGGTACGAACCCATACCGCTCTCACCGAAACCTCCAAAGCCCATTTGGGAGGTTGCCAGATGGATGACCGTATCGTTGACACAGCCACCGCCAAAGCCACACGAATCGAATACCTTTTTCACAATTTTCTTATTTTCAGTGAACAAATACAGCGCGAGCGGATGCGCATGTGCATTCACGGCCGCAATTACTTCTTCCATCTGTTGAAAACCCAAAATCGGCAAAACGGGGCCGAAAATTTCCTCCTGCATGACGGCATCCTCCCAAGTGACGTGCGTCATTACTGTCGGCTCAATTCTAAGTGTTTCCTCGTCAAACCTTCCTCCATACACAGTCTTTTCAGGTATAATCAACTGCCGGAGGCGGTCGAAATGCTTCCGATTGATGATTTTTCCGTAATCGTTGTTTGTGAGAGGCGCTTCGCCGTACTGACGGATAATTTCTTTTTTGATTGCTGCCGTCAGCTCTTCCACCAGTTCCTCCTTACAATAAACGTGATCGGGTGCGACACATGTCTGTCCGCAATTCAAATACTTACCAAAAACAATGCGGCGTGCCGCCAGTTCCACGTTTGCCGTCCCATCGACAATGCACGGACTTTTACCCCCAAGCTCCAATGTGACCGGTGTCAGATGCTCTGCTGCTCTATGCATCACCTCACGTCCGACCGACTGGCTTCCGGTAAAAAACAGATAATCAAATTTCTGCTGAAGCAGGCATGTATTTTCTGCTCTTCCGCCTTCGATGACGGCGGCATACTTCTTCGGAAAGCATTCTCCGATCAAGGAAACAATGACTGCACTCGTGGCCGGAGAGTACGCACTTGGCTTCAAAACAACGGTATTGCCCGCTGCAAGTGCATCGATCAGCGGATCAATCGACAGCAGAAACGGATAATTCCACGGACTGATAATCAGCACGGTACCGTAAGGTGCAGGCGACAGATAGCTTCTGGAAGCAAACTGCGCCAGCGGAGTCCGTACGGTTTTTTCCCGTGCAAGCTGCGCGGTGTGGGCGATCATATAGGAAAGCTCACTCAGTGCAAGCCCTACCTCACACATGTGGCTTTCAAACTCGCTCTTTCCAAGATCCGTCTCAAGTGCCTTATAGATTTCCTCCCGTTTTTGAATGATGGCCGTCTTTAACCGTTTCAGCGCCACAATTCGAAAGGAGACCTCTCTGGTTCGTCCACCCATAAAAAACATTTTCTGGGCATTGATGATTTCCCCGATCTCTTTTTCTTTGTTAAATGATTCGCCCATAATTACATCCCTGTCCTTTCCTTGTCCAAACATGCGAGGAACCGTTCCCCGTATCTGGAAAATTTATTTTCCCCGACACCGGTTACCTCCAGCATTTCCTCTTTGCCTGCCGGCCGCTTAGCACACATATCCACCAGTGTCTTATCCGAAAAAATAATATAAGGAGGCACCTTTTCCTCCCTTGCAATTGTAAGACGCAGCTCGCGCAGCTTTTCAAACAGCGAATATCCACCCGTGTCGAGCGCATCCGTCTTTTTTCTCCTGCTGCGCGGGAAAGCCTCGGTTTCAGATATTGCAGGTTTTTTCGGCATCTTGATCTCCACATTCCGGTTTCCCTCGAAAATATCCTTTGCCTCGGGCTGCAGCTTTAACAACGCATATTTATCCTTTGTCTGAAAGAGAACTCCGTCCAGAATCAGCTGTCCGATGATCTGCTTGAGCCTGCCCTCGCCGGACGATTTCAAACAGCCGTAGCTGCTTAACGTCTGCACGCCGTATTCCCGCAGCTTCGCCGTATTACTTCCGATCAAAATTCCGGCAATCACATTGATACCGTAACGCTGTCTGCATTCCAGCAGGCATGTGATAATCTGCCTTGCCTCCGCGGTAACGTCCTGGTGCTCAAATTCCTGCCTGCAATTTGAACAATTCCCGCAGGCACCCGTCGCTCTTTCACCAAAGTAGCCCAGAATATATTCGCGCAGGCACTCCGTTCCCGTGCAGTAAGCCGTTATCGTCCGAAGCCGCTCTTCATCCCGTTCCCGGATCGCATCCAGATCCTCCCCGCCTGCTTCCGTATTCTGCTCCTTACTTTCAAGCAGAAAACGATTGATCATCAAATCCTTAGGCGAATAGAATAACATACATTCTCCGGGTGCACCGTCCCTGCCTGCACGTCCCGCCTCCTGATAATAGTTTTCCAGACTTTGCGGCATATTATAATGAAGAACATAGCGGACGTTGGATTTATCAATTCCCATTCCGAACGCATTGGTGGCTACGACAACGGGCATCCGGTCATAAATAAAATCCTCCTGATTACGCCTTCGCTCCTCACTGCCAAGCCCAGCGTGATAACGCACGACAGAAATTCCCTCGCGCAGAAGCAGCTCATAAACCGCCTCCACGTTTTTCCTTGTCGCACAATAAATAATTCCTCTTTCGCTGCTGTGCTCCTTGACATAGGCGAGCATCGCCTCATCCTTTTTCTTCGGACGCTCCACCGCAAAATACAGATTCTTTCTGTCAAAGCCCGTCACGAGCAGAGCCGGTCTTTTCAGCCCAAGCACACAAATAATATCCTCCCTGACCGTCTGCGTTGCCGTCGCCGTAAACGCACTGATGACCGGACGATGGGGAAGTTCCCCGATAAACTCTACGATTTTTAAATAGCTTGGCCGAAAGTCCTGGCCCCATTGTGAAATACAGTGTGCCTCATCCACTGTAAGCATCGAAATCCTGACACTTTTCGCAAAGTGCAGAAAAGACGCCGTCTCCAAACGTTCCGGCGCTACGTAAATAATTTGATATTGTCCCTGCTCCGCCAGCTTAAGCGCCTTTAAAATCTGCCCTTCCGACAGGGAGCTGTTGATAAACGCCGCATGGACACCCGCCTCATTCAGTGCCTGTACCTGATCCTTCATCAAGGAAATCAACGGTGACACAACAAGCGTGATCCCCGGAAGCAGCAGCGCCGGAACCTGGTAGCAAAGTGATTTCCCCGCTCCCGTCGGCATAATACCGAGCACATCACGTCCCGCAAGAATGTTGTCGATCAAGCATTCCTGCCCTTCACGAAAGGAATCATATCCAAATTGTTTTTTGAGAATTTCATATTTTGCCGATTGTTGATTTGACTGAGCCATGCTGTTTACCTCGAAGATAGATTTGTTTTGTGACCAAACTTTTCTCCTCTTCTTTCTTTTCCATAAACTACTTGTCCATTAATTATAATCGTCCTGCCAACTGTCTGTCAGAGCTGGAAATCATAGAACCGAAATACGGAGGGGCAGACGATCATTATTTCTTTTTTGATATTATTCGGTCGTAAAGTAAACCAAATAAAAGACCTAACGAGATGCCAAGAGCTAAATTATCAAACAATAATCCATATAGTAAGCCTAAACTGAGGCCTAAGGGTAAGCCTGAATATTACGGTGCGGCGGAGCCGCCTGTCCGGTGTGGCGAGAGCCACCTGTCCGGACTGACGGAGCCACCCCGTCAAAGCTCTTACTCTTATCTTGCTTTTGCTGGATCCATGCCATATACCTCT
>JAEYFP010000027.1 GCA_023402845.1 Bacillota bacterium | reverse complement strand
AAAAGAACTATTACCTGATTGACACTAGGACAATTATATCATGGGTTTAACTAAGCCTATTGAACTAAATTTATTAAGTGATCAAGGTACATTTATGTATCTAAAAAATATTATACGAGGAGAATATAATTATGAAACTGCTGGAATTGTTTATGATCGCTGTGGGTCTTTCCATGGATGCCTTTGCGGTGTCAATTTGTACAGGATTATCGATGAAAAAAAACAGCATTAAAAAGGCGTTGATTATTGGACTTTATTTTGGAATATTTCAGGCCGGCATGCCTTTGATGGGCTATTTCCTGGGTTCTCAGCTTTCGGATAAAATTTCTGCCTTTGATCATTGGATTGCATTTGTACTCCTTGCTTTTATTGGAGGAAAAATGATTGTCGAGAGTTTTCATAAGGAGGGCTGCCTGGACAGATCATGCCCGGACGGAACCTGCACGGACAGAGAATGTCCCGGCGGCGGACGGCCGGATACGGAGGAGACTCCGCTTACTCCTGCAAGGATGCTTCCGCTCGCAGTTGCCACAAGCATTGATGCGCTGGCGGTAGGTGTATCCTTTGCATTCTTGAAGGTGAATATCGGCTGGGCCTCCACACTGATTGGAATTACGACATTTGCATTTTCCATGGTCGGAGTAAAAATAGGTAAAATTTTCGGAATGCGTTTTAAATCAAAGGCTGAGCTGACAGGAGGGATCATACTTGTCCTCATGGGTTTAAAAATACTGCTTGAACATACCGGAGTGATTAACTTTTGATCCGGGCATCTATTTAAATAAAAACAAATGTTACTATTCATCGATGTATCTGTTTGTGATAATTTGATGTTGAAATGTCGTTATGACAATGTTAATGTAAGATTATAACAAATTCGGAGGGGAGAAAGTCGATGAAAAGGTTGGAGAAAATCAAGCTCTTACATTTGTTTGCAAGGGTTTCCGACAGATTTTTCAGTAAAAGACTGGATTTCCGTGTGAGGATGTTCAATGTGCTGGCCACAGCCGGCATTGTAGTCAGCCTTCTCTCATCAATCGGCAGTATGATGAATCGCGAGGGTATCATCAGCTTTTTATTCAGCATTGCCGCCGCAGTGGTTGCTTATGTTTTGATGTGCTATGCTTCCAAAAGCGGGAGCTATCGTTTGTGCTACATGATTACGATTGTGGCAGTCTTTTTGGTCTGTTTTGCATTCATCTTTTTTTCGGGCGGCGGCTATTATGGGGCCATGCCATTTTTCTTTATTTTTGCTGTTGTGTTTACAATCTATATGCTGGAAGGAAAACGGGCAATTGTCATGGCGGGCATAGAACTGCTGTTCTATACGTGCCTTTGTCTTTTGGCTTATTTTTTTCCTCATTTAGTTTTGGTAATTGATACGGAATTTTATAAGCTTATTGAGATTCTGACCGGCTTTTGGGCGGTCAGCCTTATCTTGGGTATTACCATGTACCAGCAATTTGGAATGTATCATGAACAGCAGCGAAAACTGGAGGAAGGCAAGAAGGAAGCGCTGCAGGTTAGTGAAGCAAAAAGTAACTTTCTTGCCAACATGAGCCATGAAATCCGTACCCCGATCAACGTGATGCTCGGTATGAATGAGATGATTCTGCGGGAAAGCGACTCCGGACAAATCAGAGAATATGGAAAGAATATACAGAACGCGGGTAAAACACTGCTTCTTTTGATCAATAATATTCTGGATGTATCCAGAATTGAAGCCGGGAAGTTAGATGTGACAGTGGAGAGCTACCAGATTGCGAATCTGATTGACGAGCTGTCTATTATCGGCGCCGAACTCACCGGACGGAAAGGACTGACATTTCAAACGGAAGTTGACGAGGCTTTGCCTGTTGTTCTGATAGGGGATCAGATTCATATAAAGCAGGTAGCGGTTAACTTTTTGAGCAATGCCGCCAAATATACGAAGCAGGGAGGCGTAACCCTGCAGGTGTCCGGGCGGCAGGGAGAGCAGCCGGGCAGTATTCTTTTGTGCATATCAGTTACAGATACCGGCATTGGTATTAAAGAGGGCCAAATTCCTATTCTTTTCGATGCGTTTACCAGGGGGGATTTATCTGTTAATCGTTGTATTGAAGGAACCGGACTTGGTCTTACCATTGCAAAAGAGCTGACGGAGTTAATGGGCGGTCACATCCATGTGAAGAGCTGGTGGGGGAAGGGCAGTGTCTTTTCCGCAGAGATTCCTCAGAAGGTGGTGAATTCTACTCCGCTTTGTCGGCAGCAGCATGTAGAATTTGAAGATTCTAAGAATCCCAAGGCTGGTTTTATCGCACCTGAGGCCGCTATTCTCGTGGTCGACGATAACAGGGAAAATCTGCAGGTTATCCGGCTGCTGCTTTCACGCACGATGATTCGCGTGGACACTGCCGACAGCGGGAGGAAGGTACTTGAAGCAGTGAGTTGCATGAGGTATGATGTGATTCTGATGGACTATATGATGCCGGAAATGGATGGTATGGAGACACTGAAGCAACTTCGGGAGCTTGCGGATTTTGATACGCCGGTTGTGGCTTTGACAGCCAATGTAGTGTCGGGTGTGAGAGAAAAGCTGCTGAGGGCGGGTTTTTGCAGGTATCTTTCCAAGCCGGTGATGTGGTATGATATGGAAAATGTCCTGCGGGAACTGCTGCCGAAGGAGCTTGTGACTGAAAATAGAGCGGACGAAGGAGAAGTGCTGAGTGATAGTCTGAAAGATGACCTGGCCGCAGAACTTGGGCCGTACGGAATCCAACCGGAAGACGGTTTGCGCTATCTGGGCGGAGACATTCGGCAATACTGGAAGCTGGCTGGTTTCTTTACGGAAAATTACAGTATGGGCAGAGCGGAGGTCTATAAGCTTGCAGCTGAAGAAAATTGGGAAAGCCTGAAATATTGCATACATTCGCTGAAAAGCAAAGCAAAGGCAATCGGCGCCAATGATCTTTCAGAAACAGCTGCCAAGCTGGAACACCTGTGTGCGGAAGGTGAGAGTCCCCATATGGAAGCAGCACTTCCGCTTCTTTATTTTGAATGGGAACGTGCGGGGGAAGGCATGCGTTTTTTGCATATACGGCTGGGAGAGCTGATCCCCAAAGAGGAGCGTGTACAGGCTCTTTACCCGAATGATCTGGAGGATTTGATGAAGCTGTTGAATCATCATCGTCATCCGGACGCACTGGATGCTTTGGATCATATGATCGCTAAGGCAAAGGAGCCGGAATTGGCTGCTCGCCTGCGGGAAATATGGGAGAAGGTGGAGGAGGTAGAGTTTGAACAGGCGCAGCAGATGCTTCTGGATATAATGGGAGGAGACGGCGATGGTCAATAAATATGCTGTTTTGATCGTAGATGATGATCCGGTGCTGCTTAAAATGGCAGGGGAACTGCTTCGAAAGGATTATATGGTCAGCTGTGTGAAATCCGGACAGGCAGCGCTTTTGCTGCTTCAGACGGATTACGTTCCCGATCTCATTCTGCTGGATGTGGATATGCCGTGTCTGAGTGGTTTTGATACTTGTCTGAAACTGCGAGGGCAGGATAAGACGAAGGATGTTCCTGTGATATTTCTCACAGGGGTGACGAGAACGGAGGCTGAGCTCAAAGGATTGTCCTGCGGGGCGGTAGATTACATACGAAAACCCTTTGTCAGTGAGGTTCTGATGGCGCGGCTGAAGGTGCATCTGGAAAACAGCAAGAAGATCCAAAGGATAAGTACAAGCCCTAAGAGTGGAGTTGATGAAGAAAAATTTCGATCTGTTTCGGCTGATCTAAGCGATACGGAAAAGAAAATATTGCGTTTAATTGTGTTAGGTTATACCAATCAGGAGATCGGAGAGGAGCTGTGTTATTCTTATAATTATGTGAAGAAGGTTGTGGGTATTATTTATGAAAAGAAAAATGTGAATAGACGCAGCGATTTGAAGAGATTGTTTCAATAGGTTACTGATAGTAACTATGCGCACCTTTCTCATTATGGTAGCCTTAACGAAAGTAGTTAAGGATATAAGTTGCCATAAAGAGGAAGGTGATTTTTTTATGCTTTGGCCTATCAGAAAATCTGCGGACGGTGTTCACTATATCTCCGCCCGGGTTGTACGGGTTACTTCCGATGAGGTAGAGGGGGAACTTATTATCCGTGCAATATTTGATGATGAAAAGGAGCAGGAGATTATTTATGAGGAAATGTATTACAGTCAGTTTGACCGCCGGTCGGAGGGAGTGATCCTTACACTGATTGAGGAGATCGGCCTTCCGGATTTGAAGAAACCGGGGTATGAGCCGGCTGCTGCCAGATTATACGAGGACTGCGATGTCGATGATACTTTTTTGGAGAATATGTACAGGCGGGGAAACCGGCTGTATGTTCATCATATGGAAGACGGCAAAGAGTATCTTGTTCTGGCAAAGCATATGACAATTGGGGCACCGGGCAGGCATGCAGATGCGATTTGGAATGAAGAAAGGAGTAATTACTGTGGAACAAGATACAAGAAATAAGAGCGGAGCGCCTTCCTCCGATACGACGTCGGCGCTGTTTGTATCGGCACGTAAAAAACAGCTTGAACAGCAGGAAGAGGAACGCCGTGCCAGGGAAAAGGAAGATCAGCGCCTTGCGGCGGAGGCGGAGGTTCACCGTTTGGAGCAGGAGGTTTTAGAACGCAAACGCAAAGCAGAGGAAGAAGCCCGTCAGGTGGCGCAGGAAGCACGTGCTAAAAAGGCCCAGGCTGCCGTCGATCCCGATGCAGTGCTGGGCGCTGCACCGCAAAAGACGCGGGGCATCAAGCTTCCGGGAATCAAGCAGACCGGTACGAATGCAGATGGAGAGGGCACAAAGAACGAAGCCGAAAAAGTGCCGATGAACAAAAAAATGCTTATGATTGGTGGTGCGGCTGCTGCGGTACTGGTTATTGTGATCATCATTTTTGCCGTGGTAATAAACCGTTCAAAGGATGTAACAATAGCCAGTGCGGAAGCCGGAGCCATCATTGCGTTGGAAGATATGGGGGGTGCCCCGGCCGGGATGAAACGTTTTTCGGATGAAGCTATGGGTATTGCATTCAATTATCCGAGCCAATGGATAACCGAGTTTTATAAGGCCGGCGGTGGAAACGCGCAGTATGACTTTGTCATGGCAGCACCTGAGGGTGCGGATGATACGGTGATCATGGTAGCTAATTATTCCGAAAAATATAACAGCTATATCAGCGGGGGAGGAACAGACGGCAATGCGCTGGTAGAGTCCTTGATCGGAGATGCCGGATTGCTCATCCACTACAAGATCAGTGATCTGACCGATCTTAATTATCTTTCAACTAATCAAAATGCCGATGGTTCTACGCAATTTAATGCGAGCTGGACATTTGCAAATGATACAAGCGGTTATGCGGCACTTGCCGTATATGAGGACAGGAATGTGGCTGTCGGCACGGTCGTAATCATGACTGGAGAAGATCGGATTGATGCGATCGAGGCTATTTTGTTATCCACGGAAGTATGGTAAGGAAAGAGGAGGAACACAATGAGTCTGCTAATGACAATTGTTTTTGAAAACGGCTTTCAGGAAATTTACCTGCCGGCAGTTAATAATAAAACGGTTCTGACCGAAATAAGACCGCATATCAGCGGATGGCGGGAGGACATTACCCTGCCGCTAGAGGTGTGGGACAATACTTGGAGCATGAATGACTCCAGACAATTTACAATTACCCAAAATGAAAAGCCGGTTTCTAAGGTGGAGCTGACTCCGGGACTGCTGCTCAACTGTGTGATGAACGCCGATGAGGATACAGTTTTTTCCATTACGGTGAATGAGGTAAATGACGGCAATACGCGTTTTGAAAAATTCTTTTTGGATACTGCGGTTTGTTCCGGGGTCAGGATCGGCAGCGGAGCGGATAATGTGGTTCGCTATGGAAATCAGTTCTGCTCTCCCAGACATGCGGAAATCGTAATAGAAGGCGGTATTGCCAAGATTCGGGATCTGGGCAGTGTCAACGGTACCTTTGTTAACGGCAGGGCACTGACCAAAGACAGAGAGCTGCACTACGGCGATGTAATTTATATTATAGGACTCAAGATTGTCTATTTGGGCAACGTACTCGCGATTAATAATCCGGGCAGTAATTGCATGGTGGACACTCTAAAACTGAAGCCGATCCATATTGAGGCCTCCGGTGAGGAGGAAGAGCACGAATACGAGGCGGAGGAAATTTATTTCCTGCGTACGCCCCGCAAGCTGGAGACCTTGGATAATGAGACTTTTACCATAGAGAAATGCCCTGCGAGAAACCGCCAGAAAAAGCAGCCGATGATCTTTACCATAGGCCCGGCTTTTACCATGATGATTCCTATGATAGCCGGAGTCATGATGATGAGTGGAGAAGGCCAGGGCATGCTGAGCGGACTGATTATGTCTGTAGGCGCGGCCCTGATCGGTGCAATGTGGGCGATCCTCAATATCCGGTACCAGAACAAGGAAGAAGCGGAGACAGAGGCGAACCGTGTAGTCAGCTATACGACATACATTGCCAAGACTGCCGAACGAATCAAACAAAAAATTGAATATAATCGGGGAGTTCTCTCGCGGATGCTGCCTTCCGGCGAGGAAGCCGTTACTTTTGCTCTGCATGGGAGCTCCCGTCTGTGGGAAAAGAGCAACGCTCACGGAGATTTTCTGACCGTTCGGCTTGGACGGGGAGATATTCCTTCTCCAAACGGCATTGTGGTGCCTAAGGAACAATTGATGGCAGAGCATGATCCTCTTAATGAGAAGGTAGAAGAGATTCAGGCAGCCATGGCGTTGTTAAAAAATGTTCCGGTGGATATTTCCTTGTACGAAAACCGTATGGTGGGTATTGTCAGTAAAAACAGAGAGAAGGTTCTGAATTTGGGCAGGTTGCTGGCGGTCCAGATCGCGGGTCTTCATCCATATACCGATGTCCGCCTCTGTTATGTTTATCCTATGCGTGAGACAGACAGCTGGAGCTATACGCACTTTTTGCCGCATGTATGGTCTCCGGACGGCAGGCTGCGCATGCTGGCCTGTGACAAAAAGACGGTGGGTGATGTGATGTATCACCTTTCCGGAGTCATCCGGGATCGTTTGGAAAGGGAACCGGCGCAAAAGGAGGATGAGACTGCTAAGATTCTGCCCCATTATGTGGTGATGGTAGCCGATTGGTCTTTGGTGGAGGAGGAACCGATTGCTAAATATCTGATGAACCCTACCCCGGAGCTGGGAATGACCGTGGTGTATCTCACCGATGCGATTGATAAGCTGCCTTCCGGATGCACTGCAATTGTGCAGGATGATCAGGAGAACAGCGGTTTTTATTCCACGACAGGTGCATTCGCGCAGCAGGAGCAAGTGGATTATGACGAGGTATCAGAAGAAAAAATCCAGAAGTTTGCGAGAAGCCTCTCTAACTACAAAATACGTGAGCTCGGTGTCTCCATGGCAATTCCCGATGTACTTACTTTTCTTGATATGTACAAAACCTCCCGCGTAGAGGAACTTGATATGCTTCATAAATGGCTGGAAAACCGCACCTATGAGAGCATGAAATCCATGGTGGGTTATAAATCCGGCAATCAGCCTCTGTTTTTGGATATTCACGAGAAATATCATGGCCCTCATGGTCTGGTGGCGGGTACTACCGGTTCCGGAAAGTCGGAAACACTGCAGAGCTATATTCTGTCATTGGCGGTCAATTATCATCCTCATGAGGTTGCGTTTATCCTGATTGACTACAAGGGCGGCGGCATGGCTCAGAGCTTTTTGGGGCTGCCTCATCTTTCCGGCGTTATTACCAACCTTGGAGGAAATGCTACTAATCGGGCGCTCCTGTCCATTAATGCGGAGATAAAATCCAGACAGCGTATTTTCAATGAATATAAAGTAAAACATATCGATGCCTATATCGAGCTGTATCGCTCGGGTGTGGCTGCCGAGCCAATGCCGCACCTATTGATTATCGCCGACGAGTTTGCGGAGCTTAAAAAGGAGCAGCCTGAATTTGTACGTGCTCTGGTTTCCGCCGCCCGGGTTGGCCGTTCTTTGGGAGTGAACCTGATTCTCGCCACCCAGAAGCCCAGCGGCGTGGTAGACGATGAAATTTGGTCCAATACACGTTTTCGCCTTTGCCTGCGCGTAGCCGACAAACAGGATTCCAATGAGATGCTCAAGCGCCCGGATGCCGCCTTCATAACAGGTACCGGCCGCGGTTACTTTCAGGTAGGTAACGACGAAATTTTTGAAGAATTCCAATCCGGCTGGTCGGGAGCGGAATATGAACCGGATATCGCCTTCACCGACGACAAAAATGCAAAGGTGGAGCTGATCAATCTGATTGGTAAAAATGATGTCCCTAAACAGAAAAAGAAGAAAAAGAGCGATAATATCGCCAAGGTGACGCAGCTTGATGCGGTGGTGAAGTATGCCGCAAAAGTTGCAAAAGAAAACAGAATTGCAGCCATCAAACAGATATGGATGCCCCCTCTGCCTTCCAGAATTTATTTGGATGAGCTGACAACAATTGAAAAACCACAGGGTTTTTCGCTGCTGCTGCCCATCGGCTTGGCAGATAATCCGGAAGGGCAGAATCAATATCCTGTGGCGGTGGATTTCTTAAGCGACGGACATTTGCTCATATGCGGAGCAGGCGGCGCAGGAAAAACAACGCTGCTGCAGACGATCATTTACAGTGCGGCACAGCATTATACGGCAAAAGAGGTCAATCTCTACATAGCGGACTTCTCCAGCCGCACCATGGCAGTGTTCGGAAGCCTTCCTCACGTAGGCGGCGTGCTGTTTGAAGGGGATGATGAAAAAATCAGCGAAGTATTTGCATTACTGCAGAATACACTGGCGCAGCGTAAGAGTGAATTCTCACGTCAGGGCATCGGTTCTTTTAAGGAATATGTGACCCAGAAAAATGACTGTCCGGCAATCCTATTTATGATTGATAACTATGTGGCATTTATCGAGAGCTATGACCAGTACGAGGATACACTTGCACAGCTTTCCAGAGAGGCGGCAAGCTATGGTATTTATCTCGTTTTAACCATGAACAATTCCGGAGAATTAAGAAGCCGCATTCGCCAAAATTTTATAAACGGCATTGCTTTGCAGATGCCGGATCGTTTCGAGTACGAAGCTGTCATCGGTGAGCGTACCGAAATTATTCCGGAAGGCCGTACATCGGGACGCGGACTAATGAAAGCACCACGGCCGGTGGAATTTCAGACAGCACTTTGCCTGCGGGAAGATGAAGGATTATCGCAGGCGCAGACGCTACGCCGCCAATTTGCCTCCATGCAGCCAAGTGAGGGAGAAGGAGTGCGTAAAATCGGAGATAAGCTGGATAGCCTAAGCTTTGAAACTCTGCTTGGCAGGGAAGATGTGAAAGCATTGTCAAAGAATCAAATAGCGATCGGACTTGAGGTGGAAGAAGGAAAGCTGGTAACCATTGATCTGGACGATGAATTCTGTTATGCCGTCAGCGGCTCCGACGGTTCGGGTAAGACAAATCTGCTGGCTTCCATTGCAAAGCAGACAAAACAAAAGGGTGCGCGGGTGTTCTTATTTGATAATGAAGGCAGTCGGCTGGAGAACTGTGTATCGACGGATAAAACTGTGCACAATGCATCGGAACTGTTCTCACTGATGGAGGAAATAATCGTGCCCGAGTTTTCTTCCCGCAACGGTATTGTTGCGGATGCAAGAGATGCGGGGCAGGATGTTCGAAAGGCCGCCGCACAATTTGACCGCATTATTTTCCTGATCAATGATATCTCTGCTTTTATGAACGCAGTTTACAATCCCAATATGGATATGGGCAGTTTTTTAGAAATCGCACTGGAAAAAGGAAAGCAGCATAAGATTCAGTTTTTGGCAGCTGTTACGCCCGATGATCACGCCGATATGGCACGCTATGCCTGTATGCGTATTTTTACAGGGTATGGCCGCGGCGTACATCTGGGAGGAATGTTTGATCAGCAAAGCATCCTGCGTTTTGAGATGTCTCCCGCCGATTATGTTCGCCAGCTTCCGGCAGGTGTAGGCTATGCGGCCGGAAATGATGGTGCTGCAGTGAAAATGATTACACCTATGATAAAAGAACTTGCAGGAAAGGAGGATGCTGACCTATGAGCAGGATTTATTTAGATGTACAGGTGCCGGGCAACGCCAAAACATATGAGTTTGTTGCAGACAGCGCCATGAATGTGAGCAAAGTAAAGAAACAGTTTATTACTCAGATTTCCGCAGTGGAAGGAAGGGATATCTTCGTGGATCCGGGGCAGGTGTTATTTTGTTCACGGGGACTGGAAGGACTTTTGCAGGACGGAGAGATTCTCGGCGAAGTAGGTGTGCGCAGTGGTGATACGATCATCCTGTTATAAGACAGCAATTTACCCAAGGGAGGTTTTTTATGGCAGATATGAGTAATGTGGATTCAGAAAAAATTCTATCCACAACCAACCAGCTTGATGGCATTGCAAATTCCATACAGGTGCAGATGCGTAAAATAACGGATGCCGTTTCCGGTCTTGATAAAGGATGGACATCATCCGTTAAGGCGGAGTTTATGAGCAGGTATCAGCGGGATGAGGAGGCTATGAGTGAAATGATCAGCCAGTACAGTGAAGTCAGCGAGCAGCTGAAGGAAACAGCCGCCGACTTCGACAAAACGGAAAATGAGATTTCTAGCAGCGTTTCTGCGCTGAAATGAGGAGATGGATATGTCCACGGGAAATGAAAGTAAAATTGACACGAAGTTGTTTGCCGCGACTGCGGATACGATTGAAAGTGCTGTGAAGGAACTGAACCGTCTGTTTGATGACTGGAACAAGGCAATGAGCACTTTGCGCGGAAATTGGCAGGGAGATGTATCTGACGATATAAAAAACACGGTAGAACAGATACAGAAAAGTTCTGCTGATCTTTCCGCAGCGCTGGGAGGGTATCCGGGGACTCTTAAGGAGCTCGCCGGAATCTATGACAAGACAGAAAAAAACATACAGGAAACGGGCAAGTCTCTCAAGTTTGAGAGGACTATGCGGTAAGGGGGAAAGTAATGGCAGCAATTAAGTTTGATTACAATCAGACCATTAATCAAGCCAAGCAGCTGGATGAAATTGCCGGTGATATGCAAAATAGCTGCATAAAGAAAATGACTGAAATATCGAGCAACATCGAGGCTGCATGGACCGGTAATGCAGCCAAGGCATACGTTAGCTATTTACGCGGCGTGCAGGAGGATCTCGGTAAAAAAGCCAAATATCTAAAAGATACCGCAGAATTTTTGCGAACCGCTGCGAAAAAGATGCAGGAAGCAGAGGCCGCGGCAAAGCAGCTTGCGCAAAATATATGAAGGAGGGTGAAATATGGCAACGTTAACAACAGTAGATATGCAAAAAATGAAAAATGTGGCAGGAGAATTAGATAAAATTTATGCAACGATGATGAATCAGATTAAAAAACTGGATGAGGCTGTGGGAAATCTTCAGCAGCTTTGGAAAGGTGAGGCTGCTGTAGCATATCAAAATGCGTACAAACAAAACACGACGAACTTCCTGCAGCTCGCAGAGGCAATTAATAGCTGCTCCTCATCCTTAACGACGATTGCTACTACATACGGAAAGGCTGATACGGCAGCCGCTGAAGCAATTAAATCCAAGATGGGAGGTAGAAAATAGATGGCTGAAATGCAAATACAGGCAGATCCTGCCAAGCTGCGCAAGATAGCGGGTGACATCGGCGGCTGCCATAAAAATTTACTGAATAGCCTGCAGTCTTCCAAAGGTCAGGTAGACTCTTTGAAAGGGGTATGGACCGGCGATGCAGCGACAACATTTTCCGCAAGCTTCCAGAAGCTCCTGGATAAATGTGACGAGAGTCTGAAGACTGTGGCAAAACTGGAAAATGCATTGTACGAATCGGCAGATACTTATGAGCGCAACGAAAAATCCGTGCAGAATGAGGCATCTAAGCTGCCGAAGCTGCCGAGCAACACCATGAGATAAGGGGGAGTATGCGGTGGCAAATTATAAGGTTTCATACAAAATGCTCGCAAAGCAGGGAGAAGAGCTGAAAGCGGCAGCTAAGCTGATAGATGATTATGCAGAACGTGTGAATCAGGTAAAGGGTAAGCTTGGGCAGGATCAAATGCTTGCTGAAGTAAGAAATAACTTGCAAAAGCTGAATACACAGCTTGGAGAATCACGAATGGTGGTTAACACTGCCGGAGAACTGCTAAGCAAAACGGTGGAAACCTATACCGGTACGGAAACGCGGCAAGTGAAAAAAGTAGATAATCTGAAAGCACACAATCGCGACTTCTATAAGAATCCGGTAACAGTGGCTTCGGCAGGAGGGGCGGCAACAGGAGCAACGGGTGCGGTCTCTTCCGGCCAGACTTCCACGACCGTCAATTATACGGAACATTCCATCAACGTCCAAAGTGTGGCAGCAGTCTCCTTCGCAGATACCGGGGCATGGGATCCGGCCGCGGTGTCTGCATCGACAGAAGCGTCACTTCCGGGTTCTGCGGCAGGTTCTGTTTTCGCAGATCACGAGATGGGTTCTGCGGCAGGAGTGGGTGCTTTAAGCGGAGCCGTTGGCGGAGGAGCTTTGCTGGGAGCTAAGTATCTGGTTGATGAGAATAAAAAGAAAAGAACAAAGAGACAGGAAGATACGGCTTCTGACGGGGAGAACCCGGCCTACGATCCTGAGGCCGAGCTTGCCTTGGCTATTGAACGTGTGCGCAGGCTGGAGGAAGAGGGCTGATCTAAAAATGGCTGTCATTATTAATAGAAATATGATAAGCTTGACGAGTCGAGATAAAAAATTTAATTTTTCGATGAGCCGGGTTTTAGAGTCTGTGAAACAGATGTCAAAGCTCTGCTGAATAGTTTGCCGCAAAGAGGTATTACCATGAAAATCGATCGTCTGATTGGCATTCTGTCTATCCTTCTGCAAAAGGAAAGGGTGACCGCCGAGGAGCTTGCGAAAAAATTTGAGGTATCACGCCGTACGATTATTCGTGATATCGACAGCCTTTGCTGTGCCGGAATTCCGATTGTAACAGCAAAGGGACAGGGCGGGGGGATTTCCATCATGGAGGGCTTCAAAATCGATCGCACCTTGTTTTCCTCCGAGGAGATGAAGGCAATTCTTGCAGGTCTGCAAAGCCTTGACAGCGTAAGCGGCACAAGCCGCTACCGTCAGCTTATGGAGAAGCTTTCTGCTGATACTTCGGGAATGCTGGATGCAGGCAGCCGCATCATCATTGATCTCTCCGCATGGGATAAATCTGCAGTCTCCGATAAAATAGAGCTGATCAAAACCGCTATGAACAATAATGAAAAAATTTCTTTCACTTATTTTGCTCCCGATGGAGAAAATCAGCGCGAAATCGAGCCATATCACCTTATTTTCCAGTGGTCGAACTGGTATGTATGGGGCTACTGCACGATGCGGAAGGACTTCAGGATGTTCAAGCTGACGAGGCTGACAAATTTGAAGCGTACAGGAGAAAGATGCGAACAGCGTGAGGTCCCCGCATATATCTGCGACAAGCTTCTGCACACAAGGGGAGATATCAAGGCGGTCGTGAAATTTGATCGAGCATTAAAATGGCGGATCGTGGACGAGTTTGGGCCCCAGATGTTACAGTTTGACGAGGCCGGTGATATTATTCTGACCTTTACATGGTCGGATGTCTCAGCGTTTTACCGGTATATTCTGACCTTTGGGGAGAAGGCGGAAATTATTTCGCCAAAGGAATACCGCCATGAATTTTCCGGGCTGTTAAAAAGAATTTCAGACAGATATGAAATGTGACATACAGATGTCACATTTTTCATGCTATGCTCATTTTATCAAAAATGAAATGAGGTATTGCAATGAACTATGAAATCGTAGATTTAAAAGAAAAGACAGTCGTGGGATTTTGTGCACGGACAAACAACACTTCTCCCGATATGGGCAAAACCATCGGCGGACTATGGCAGAATTTCTATATGGAAGAAGGGTATCCTCTCATTAAAAACAAAGCCGACAGCAAAGCGCTTGGCATTTACACCGACTATGCGGCCGATGAAAAGGGCGATTATACAGTAATGGTTGCCTGTGCGGTGACCGATGCTGCCGATATTCCGGGCCGCTTTACAGTACGAAAGATTCCAGCAGGGAGCTATGCCAAGTTTATCGTCAAGGGAAATATGGTAACCGCAGTCGCGGAGTTTTGGCAGGAGCTTTGGAAAATGAATTTAAACCGTGCATTTGCCTATGATTTTGAGGAGTATCAGAACAGTGACTGCGAAAATGCCGAGATTCATATTTACATAGGCTTGAAGTGAGGTTGAAGGTGAGTATGGATTTCAGTGAAAATCAAAGTGAGAAATTTTCCTGGCATCTGCCAGGACTATGGAAAAAAATCAGCTCTCACGACATTATGACCCTGTCCACCTGCGCGGAAAACCGTGTGACATCCCGCTCGATGAGTATGATCAGGATTGACGGGAAATTTTACTGTCAGACTGACGAAACTTATCTGAAATTCAAGCAGGTTTCTGAAAATCCGAATGTCGCCGTATGTTGGAAGAATTTTTCGATCGAAGGAATTTGCCGCTGCATTGGAAGACCCCTAGATGGCAAAAATGTATTCTTTACAGATGCTTATAAAAAGCATTTTAGGGGCTCCTATAAGGCATATTCCGCTTTGCCGACGGAGCGGCTTCTGGAAATTACACCCACTCTGGTTTATTTATGGAATTATGAATTAACAAAGCCCTATATGGAATATTGGGATTTTCGTAATGCGATTTACCGCAAGGAATATAAATAATAATTATTTAGCTTTGGTGAGGCGTATTGCAAGCCCTGTTATGGGAGCAAATAGGGATCGGCTGGGTTTATTCCGCCAGAAAGACGCTGGAATTTTTCATAATCCCGATCGGATATTTTGCAGGTGTAGTTATTTTACAATAAAATGAGCAAACTGCCAATATAGAATGGGCGGAAGCAGCAGACTGCTTCCGCCCACTTTACGTAGTAAGCAGCCTTGGGAAAACAATAAATATAATTTTGTGACAAACCATTACCTTACAAAGAAATGTTGTTTCAACTTTAGAAATTCTGTCAGTTATACAAAAACTCTGTCACTTATGCAAAAGGTATTGAAATTTGTGAATCGATATTGGACAATTCAAAAGGAAGAAAAACAGTTGGATATCGGCGGACTCACGCAGCGGACAATGTCTGTGGAAGTAGAAGGAGCATCATTTCATGTATTGGGTATGATGCCCTGCGGGAAGTGGATAAAGCCATTATGGCTGTGGATGCGGCGCTGGGAGAAGCTGGCCTGGAGGAATTTCTCTTTGCAAACAGTGAGAACATCGATGAGCTGCTTTACAGCAGAGAATTTGATAAGAAGTATGAGATACGGGGAGGTTGATGATATGGAATTTACGATGGAAGAAATGATGTGTTTTAACAGCCTGTTGGATGGAAAGCCCATAGCAGGCGTCCCTCTTACATGGGATGCTGCGAAGGAAAGCGAAAGAGAAGTAGTTGCGAGAGCCTGTGTAGGGCTTTTGGATAAGGGACTTGCGAAGGCAGACGGCAACTTAAGTGCTGCCGGACTGCTTGCTGTCAAGCTGCTGGACTTATACAAGAAGGCTGAAAAAAAGGTATTTCTCAATCAATCCAGAATCGGGTTTCTGGAGGAAGACGAGGTTGTTCAGCTTGCGCTGAAGTGGGATAAGGAAGAGAAGATCGAGTCGGTATCCATACAGATGAGCCGCCGCCGTGTCATTCTGTATGCACTCTTGCAGGCATATCCGGATCTGCGGCAGGGCTGCAGGCGGTTTTCCATGCCGAGAAGATATGAGATGAGTGAAGCTGCCTTTTATGAGAAGCTGGAAACATACAGTACGGAACAGGTTATTTATGCAGGGAAGAGGGAAGCAGAACAGGAAGAGAGCCGGATCTTTTTTTGGAATAAAGAAGCATGTCACAGCTATGACCGCCTGAAGAATACCTGTGAAGACTGGGAAACAGGAGCGGTGCGCAGAAAACTTGCCCAGCTGTTGGAGGTGGAATCGGATGAGTAATACGGGAGAGGGCTATGTAACAGGAGGATAAGCATGGGAGCGGTGAAAAAGTTAGATATAGAGGGTTTTTGTGCCCGTACTGATTCGTACTTTGCAGGAATGGGAGAGAGCTGTTCCCTGGATGTGGGAACCAAGTGGGAGACTCTCAAATATGTGGATGACGCTATTATGGAAGCAGACAGGGCGCTGTTTGAAACGCCGCTGGAGGAATTTCACGGTCACGGATATGAATCCCTTCGCCCGGA
>JAEYFP010000026.1 GCA_023402845.1 Bacillota bacterium | reverse complement strand
AAAAGAACTATTACCTGATTGACACTAGGACAATTATATCATGGGTTTAACTAAGCCTATTGAACTAAATTTATTAAGTGATCAAGGTACATTTATGTATCTAAAAAATATTATACGAGGAGAATATCTGATGAAAAAGGAAAAAAAGATGCGCAAAATCGGAGGGCACAAGAAGGCGGGTATCGTTATGGTGACGCCGATTGCGATATGGCTGCTGATTTTCCTGTTTGTGCCGGTTGCCTATGTTCTGCTTGTGAGCTTTATGACCAGAGGAATCTATGGAAATGTTGTATTCCAGTTCACGCTGGAGAACTATTCCATGATATTCTCCAACACTTATTTCAAAATTGTACTGAATTCGTTAAAAATAGCGCTGCTGGGAACAACCTTGTGTATTTTAATCGCATATCCGGTCGCGTATTATATGGCAAAGCATACGGAAAAGGCGGGGCTTTTGATTTTAATGATCATGCTTCCCTTTTGTACAAGCAGTCTTGTCAGAAATTACAGCTGGATCGTTCTTTTAAATACGAGCGGTGTTGTAAACAGTTTTCTGCTGAAGACCGGTCTGATCGTAAAACCGATAGAGTTCTTATACAATGATGCGATGGTGATGGTCGGCCTGATCTATGCATTTATGCCGTTTGCGGTTCTTCCGATCTACAGCTCGATCGAAAAGATGGACTGGGCTCTGGTAGAAGCGGCAAAAGATCTGGGGGCCAAGCCGCGGCAGGTATTTAGAAAGGTAATTCTTCCGATGACCTCGCCGGGTATCTTTGCGGCGATACTCCAGGTATTTATCCCCTCCCTTGGAATTTATTTTATATCCGATCTGCTGGGCGGCGGAAATTCCATGATGATCGGTAATTTGATACGAAACCAGTTCCTGCAGTCCAATAACTGGCCGTTTGGAGCGGCGCTGTCAATCGTACTGATACTTGTAACTTTATTGATCTTATTTGTTTATACGAAAGTGGGTGGTGATATTGAAGACCTTGGAACATGAGGGATCCGGCAGCAAGAGGAAGCGCCGGCTGAGAAACGATAGGATGTATCGGATTTATATTTTTCTTTTTTATACCTTCATCTATATCCCGATCGCAGTATCCATTGCTTTTTCATTTAATGACCAGGAAAAAAACACGAATTGGGCAGGCTTTACGACAAGTTGGTGGGGACAGCTGTTCTCCGACGCAGACATTTGGAAGGTTGTTATAAATACGCTGATCATTGCACTTGTTTCAACCCTGCTGTCCACGGTGCTGGGTACGCTCGGGGCGGTCGGAATGGTTCGCCATAATTTTAAAGGAAAGCAATTACTCAACAGTGCGGTTTATATACCGATCGTAATTCCGGAAATCGTGCTGGCCGTTGCGCTGCTGTGCATCTATATGAAGATCAGCTTTCCGCTTGGAATGTGGTCGATTATTCTGGGTCACACAACCTTGACACTGCCCTTTGTAGTGATCAATGTAAAATCCAGGCTGGCCGGATATGATCAATCCATTGAAGAAGCGGCAATGGATTTGGGGGCGAATCAGAGTCAGACTTTTTTCAAGATTACGCTGCCTATGATTGCACCGGGTATGATGTCGGGAGCATTTCTCGCTTTTACGTTGTCGCTGGATGATCTGGCGATCAGCAACTTTGTAACCGGAATTAAAAGTACGACACTGCCGCTGGAAATCCAGAGTATGCTGCGTTCGGGAATTTCTCCGGAAATTAATGCTCTGACAACCTTAATTATGATGGTGGTAACCGCAGTTTATGTTCTGTTTAAAGTGATTCTGCCGAAAAGAATGGAGGATCCGGCAATCAAACAAGATTCTTGATGCAAAAGCATTTGGAATATAATAAAATTAGGAGGAAGGAAGAATGAAAAAATTTAAAGGACTTACGTTATTACTTTCCGCGGCCGCATGTATGATGATTTTAGCAGGCTGCTCAAGCAGTTCATCGACCGCACAGGCGGATGCGGGACAGCAGGAGACAGCGGAAGCGGCAAAGACACAGGAGGCACCGGCGGCAGAGGAAGCGGTACAAACAGAGGAAGCGCCGGCTGCGGAGCTCGCTGATGAACTGAACATTTACATCTGGTCGGAATATGTTTCCGATGAGGCGATCGAAGGATTTGAAGAAAAGTATGGAATCGAAGTCAATGTTCAGACCTTTGACTCCATGGAGGAAGGATATGCCAAAATGCAGAGCGGTGCTGGAAGCCAGTACGATCTGATCCAGTGCAATAATACATTTGCACAGGGACTGATCAGCCAAGGCCTTGTCCAGAAGCTGAACTATGACAATATTCCGAACTATGCCAATATTGAAGACAGTGCAAAGGAGTCCACTTACGATCCGAATCATGAATATACGGTTCCTTATATGGGCGGATACAGTCTGGTTATTTATAATAAGAACACATGCCCGATTGAGTTGACGAGCTTTCAGGATCTGGCCGATCCAAAACTGGAGGATCAGATCGTATGTGTAACGGCATCCAGAACGGTTATGGGCATGGCGCTCGCCGCACTTGGTTATGATGTGAATACGACGGAGGAATCCGAAGTTGCGGAAGCGACAGAGCTGCTGAAAGGCATCAAGGGGAATATTAAAGTATTCGACGGAGACTCTCCAAGCACGAAGCTTTTGAACGGCGAGTGCAGCGTCGGTATCATCTATGGCGGAGAGGCAGCAAAGGTGATGAAGGAAATGCCTGAGGATTATGAAATCGCGGAATTGGAATCCACGATTCTTGGAAAGAACGACTGGTTCATTCCGGCTGGATGCGAGCATAAGACAGAGGCGGAACTGTTCATTAATTATATTTGTGAAGGAGAGGTTATGGCTCAAATTCTGGATGTCTATCCGTATAATAACTTTAATACGGCAGCGCTTGAGTTTGTAAGCGATGATTACAAAAATAACAAAGCGTTAAATCTAAGTGAATATAATGTGAAAGCCGCAAAGACTACAACGGATTTGGGCGATGCGGATACGCTGTATGATCAGTACTGGAATGAGTTTATGGCGCAATAGAAGATTGACGGGAAGCAGAACTTTCTGTTTCCCGCTTTCCTGTAAGCGCAGACGGAAGGTGATCGGATGGATGAAAATCTGAAGCATTATACGATTGGAGAAGTTGTCAGGCTGACGGGAGTATCTTCGCATACGTTAAGGTACTATGACAAAATGGGAATTTTTAAACCCTCTTATATTGATATGGAAACGGGGTATCGTTATTATGACAGTAATCAGTTCTGGAAACTGGAAATTATCAAACTGTGTAAATATATGGAGTTTTCACTGGAGGATATGAAAGAAATTCTGCAGAAAAATAAAGATGAATCATTTATGGAGGTGCTGCTTAGGCAGAGGTCCAATATTGAGATGGTTGTCGAAAAATATACGGAAATTATCAATGATATCGACTGGTATCTTGATGAAAACGGCAAAATGAATACGGCGAAGGTTGAAAATCCGCAGATACAGGTAAAACATCTAAAAGAGAGAAAAGTAATTTATAAGCGTAATGTGCGTTCCTATAAAGAGTTTCATCTGACGCTGCAGAGCATCAGCCTGAAGGAAACTAATGGCCGGAATACAATTAAAAGGCATTACGGCCATTTTTTTGATTTGCAGGAATTTCAAAAAGGATTTTTCTACAGGGAAGGAGAATTTCTGGATCTGGGTCTGGATCAATATGAAAATACGGACCCGGAAAATATCTATACATTTCCGGCAGGAACCTATGTGACGCTGATTACAAATGTGCGCGGAGAAAAAAGGGGAATAAAGGCGCTGAACAGCTTTTTGAAGGAAAAAAAGCTGATTCCAAGATTGGTGTTCGGAATAGAAGTCGGCTGGCCCCTGTTTGACGCGCTCAATGATTTATATTGTGAGGTTCATATTTTAGTGGAAGAAAGAGAGGGGGAGACTCATGAAATACAAGGCTGCAGTGGCACAGATTGATTCGGATAAAAACAGCTTTGGCAATATGATAAAAATGAAAGACATGATACGGGAAGCCGCAAAAAATGGGGCAGCCATGATCCTGTTTCCCGAGAATTCGGAATATATCGGGACAGATTATCCCGGAAACGCAAATCCGGTTCCCGGAAAAATTACCGATTTCTTTGAACAATGTGCAAAGGAAAATGA
Organism: Bacillota bacterium; assembly: GCA_023402845.1. GTDB lineage: Bacteria > Bacillota > Clostridia > Lachnospirales > Lachnospiraceae > JAEYFP01. The sequence continues at coordinate 72,586 of JAEYFP010000026.1, read as the reverse complement.
AATTTACATTCATTGCGGAAGCATTACGGAAAAAAAAGAGGGAAGGAAGCCGGCCAATACAAGCATTCTGTTCAGTCCGAAAGGGAAATTGATCGGGAAATACAGTAAGCTGCATATGTTTGATATCAGTCTGGATGACGGCGTAAGCTATCGGGAGTCAGATGAGACAAGCCCGGGAGAAACAATTACAGTCTGTGAAACAAAACTCGGTAAAATAGGAATGGCGATTTGCTATGATATGCGTTTTCCGGAAATGTTCAGATTGATGGCTAAAAACGGCGCGCAGGTTATTTGCGTTCCCGCAGATTTTACGATGAATACGGGGAAGGATCATTGGGAAGCACTGCTTCGCGCAAGAGCGATAGAAAACAGTTGTTATATCATAGCACCCGGACAGATCGGACAGAAGCCGGAATTCTTGGCATACGGGAAATCCATGGTCATTGATCCGTGGGGAACGGTAATTGCAAAAGCAAGCGACAGAGAACAGCTTATTTATGCAGAAATTGATCTGGAATATATTGATCAAATACGCAGGCAGGTTCCGTCGCTTCATAATATCCGTGAGGATCTTTATCATCTGACAAGTCAAAATATAAAATTTTACCGGGAGGAAGATTTATGATATTTACCGAAGAATTGAAAGAGCGAATGGCGAAGACCTCACCGGCGCAGATCGGACATTATATTGAAAGCGGATATATGTCGCCTGAAATCAAGCCTGTGTTTGAACAGGTTAAAATGGTGGGACCGGCTTTTACCGTGCAGCTGCATGCGGATGATTCCGCAATGCTGTATTATGCGATGGAACGGGCACCGAAAGGCTCGGTAATTGTGATTGACAGAGGCGGTGACTCGACATTTGCCTGCTGTGGGGAAATCGTAGTTTCGGCAGCTAAATCGCTTGGTTTGGCGGGAATCGTCGTGGACGGACCGGCTACGGATTCCCTTGCCATAAAAGAAATGGCATTTCCCGTATTTTCGAAGGGAATTTCTGTCGTTACCACAAGATTTCTCGGACTGGGAGGTGCTTATCATATTCCGGTTTCCTGCGGAGGTTTATCTGTCGTACCGGGGGATATTGTTTTTGGAGATGCGGACGGAGTGATTTGTCTTTCGGTGGAGGAATGCTGGAAATATGTAGAATTTGCCGAGGCGGATGACAGGGAAGAGATCGAATGGAAACAAAAGCTGAAGCAGGGGATGAAGGTTTCTGAGTTATGCAATATTAATCAGTTGGTTGAGGCAGATGTAAAAGAACATATTAATAAATTATTACTATTTTAGAAGAGGAAGAAAATGAAAACGATAAAAGAAATGACATGGATGGAATTTGACGAGTTAAGAAAGGAGACGGATATTGCTGTAATCCCTATCGGGGCGACGGAAGTATACGGGCCTCACCTTCCGCTTGGTTCTGACATTATTGTCTGTGAAGAAGTATCAAAACGGATTGCGGAAAAATTGAAGCTGCTGATCGGACCGAGCATTACGGTCGGAGATTCCAAATGTTTGGATGAGTTTCCGGGAACCATGGTAGCAAGACCCGAAAGCTTTGAAAATTATTTGATGGATATTTGTGAAAGTCTCATTAAATGGGGCTATAAAAAATTCTTTTTCTTTAACTCTCATGTGACGAATGTGAGTCTGATAGAACATATCTGTGAAAAACTGACCGATCGCGGGTTCTTGTGTGCGCAGATAGACTGGTGGAGATTTGTAAAACCGATCAGCGTCGGAATTGCGGATTTTGAAGGCGAAAAAGCGCACGGGCATGCAAGTGAGGTTGGGACCTCCTGCATGCTGTATTTAAGAGAGGATCTTGTTGTGAAGGAGAAAATTGAAGATCAGGAAAGCTTATTTGATAATCCGTATCCTGATTTTATTACCTATGAAGACTTTTCCGAATACACAAAGAGCGGAATCCTGGGTATGGCCTCTGCCGCAACCAGGGAAAAGGGAGAACAGATTGTTGAAAAGGCGATAGATAGAATCCTAGATTTTCTGACTAAAGAATTTCAGGCGGAAAGTAGGTAACAGATCGTCATGAGTATACAATCTGAGGAAAAAACGTGGAATGTTGCCAAAATGCTTATCAAGGGTCTGGAGCATGAAGGAGTGACCTATATTTTTGGAATCCCGGGAGAAGAAAATCTGGATGTCATGAAAGCATTGGAGGATTCCACCATTCAATTTGTTACAGTGCGGCACGAGCAGGGGGCCGCATTTATGGCCGACATTTACGGAAGATTGACAGGCAGGGCCGGTGTCTGCCTGTCCACACTTGGCCCGGGGGCGACGAACCTGATTACCGGGGTGGCGGATGCAAACAGCGACGGAGCTCCGCTCGTTGCGATTACGGGACAGGTTGGAACGGATAAAATGCATCTGACTTCCCATCAATATCTGGATTTGGAAGCTTTGTTTAAGCCTATTACAAAAAGAACCAAAATGATCATGCGCCCGGAATCGGTTCAGGAAATTGTCAGACTGGCATTTAAATATGCCGAATCCGAGAAACCGGGGGCAACCCATATTGATCTTCCGGAAGACATCGCAAAAGAAATCGTTCCGGAAGGTGTTTCGCAAAAGCTGATTACAGCAGGGAGGCCTACGAAAGAATATGCGGATTTAGAGAGCATTGAACATGCTGCCGCCGCTATTTTTCAGGCTGAAAATCCGGTGATTCTGGTGGGACATTCCGCTGTCCGGGATAAAGCCTCAAAGGCATTGACGCAATTTGCAAATGAATTGAAAATACCTGTGGTCAATACAATGATGGCAAAGGGAATCCTTGCCTTTGACAATCCGTATTCTATGTGGACGATCGGAATTCCGCAGAAAGATTACCAGAATGTGCTTCTGGAAAAGGCGGATCTGATTATTGCCATAGGCTATGATATTGTGGAATTTGCGCCGAATAAGTGGAATTTATCAGATAACCATTCGATTATTCATATAGATACCAGACCGGCCCATGTAAACAAGCTGTATCAGCCGGAAACAGAGGTGATCGGGGATATCAGTGACTCCCTAGGGAAAATCAGAAGAAGATGCCATAAAAATGCGGAGCCGGAAGAAGCCCTGCACATGAAAAAGATGCTGTATGACGAATATGAAGCATATTCGAAGGACAGCTCCTGCCCGATGAAGCCGCAGAAGATTTTATACGATGTCAGGCAGGTCATGGATAAAGAAGACATTGTGGTATCCGATGTCGGAGCACATAAGATGTGGATTTCCAGACACTATCACTGTTATATGCCGAATACGTGCCTGATTTCCAACGGATTTGCTGCAATGGGAATTGCGGTTCCCGGAGCGATTGCCGCTAAAATGGTATATCCGGAAAGGAGAGTTCTGGCAATCGTCGGTGATGGTGGATTTATGATGAATTGTCAGGAAATTGAAACGGCTGTGCGGATGCGGGTTCCGATTGTGGTGCTGGTTATGCGTGACAACAGCTACGGATTGATTAAATGGAAGCAGGAGGATCGTTTCGGGAAATCCTGTTTTGTGGATTTTAATAATCCGGATTTTACAAAGCTGGCGGAAAGCATGCATGCAAAAGGATACTGTGTAAAGAAGGCTGAGGACCTGTCAGAAATACTGCAGGATGCATTTCAATCGGGTAAGGTATGTATTGTTGACTGTCCGGTAGACTATCAGGAAAATACAAAATTGACACAGCATTTGAAGGAAGTTGTGGAGCAATTGCTGCAAATAGGTTAAATCTAAACACTCCTCTGGAAATCAGAGGAGTGTTTCCGCTTCCAGGTACATACTCAGGCAGCGCTCCTGCTTTTGTGATAAGCGATAATGCTGCTTGGTAATAAAGTGAATTTGCTCATCGGTAATCAACTTTACAGGCGCAGATGGTGTAAGATGAATAAAATCCCCGATTACGATTCCGTCACAAAATAATTTCATCCACTGATTTTGCAAAAGAAAATCATCCTCACATATTGAACAGGACAAATCAGAATAATGCTCTTTTGCAAGTTCGTTTGCTAAATCAACATGTCCATAAGGTCCGCATGGATAGAAGCTTCCCACAGGAGATAGCCATCCACATAGCATTATTATTTCCCCCTTCCATATTACAGCACAAAATTATCGTAGCACAGATTATTAGATAAGAAAACATAAAGTGTTCGACAATTTCTGGAATCTATTGTCATAAAATACTATTTTCTATCGAATTCCATTGTTTTATCACACAACTCAATAGAAAAGTATTGACTGCATTTACACTTTCCTAAAATGTAGGCAAAAGCATTATTGACAACTAATAAATGTTAGAATATACTAACCACAGGAAGCGTTGCATACATAGAAAAGGAAAAGGTGTGTTCGGATGATTGATTCCGCGGGCTATCAAAGAACAAGAATGAAAAGAGAAAATGTCCTCAGGAGCCTGAAGGAGCGAGGGTTTCGAATTACTAAGCAAAGGCGTATGCTGTTGGATATTATATTGGAAGACGAATGCTCCTGCTGCAAGGAGATTTTTTATCAGGCCTCAAAAAGGAACCAGAATATAGGTGCGGCAACGGTCTATCGGATGATTAATATTCTGGAGGAGATCGGCGCGATCAGCAGAAGGAATATGTACCGGATTGCCTGCGGGGAGGTTCAGAACCCCAATACTGCCTGCAGGATTGAATTAGATGACAAAACTGTCATAGAACTTTCCCAAAAGAAGTGGAACGAGGTTATAAAAAGCGGACTGCGTGCTTGCGGATACATAGAAAATCAAGAAATTATTGATAAATTTTATCAATAAGAGAAAAGCGTCTGGAAATAAACGGTTTTCAAGGCTATAATAAAACAATAACCCTTAGCTGGAAGGAGAATTCACGAATGAAAAATCATAAATTCTGGGCATGGGCGATGGTGGTTTGCTTTTTTATGACCGTTTATACCGGATACAAGCACAATTGAAAAGAGAAGGGAAAGGGAGGTACATAGGATGTTGGATTGTTTAAAAAATGTTGATTTAAAGAAAACAGGGATTTTTGCTGCCGGAGTGTTGTTTGGGACGGCCGGAATTAAAATATTATCGGGTAAGGATGCAAAAAAGGTATACACAAGCTGTACTGCAGCGGTATTAAGAGCCAAGGAATGTGTGATGAAGACCGCGACAACGCTTCAGGAAAATGCGGAGGATATTTACGCAGAAGCACAGCAAATCAATGAAGACAGGGCTTCGAATGAAGCTGTGGTGGATGAAGGAACCGAAGGTGCATTGTGAGATTTATCATAAGGCATGAAATCAGAGGGCGGATGCGTATTCATGTGCTTCAAAACAGGATGACCTGTCGTGAAGCGGACACGCTTTATTATTATTTGAGCAGAAATAAGTATGTTACGTCTGTAAAGGTCTATGAACGGTCGCAGGATGCGGCCATTTGTTACATTGGGGACAGGGAAGATCTGATTCGTCTGCTGAAGGCGTTTTCCTATCAGAAAGCGGACGTACCATCCATATTTCTTCAAAATTCAGGGCGTGAATTAAACTCCTGCTACTGGGAGAAGTTAGTAAGCAAGGTGCTGCTGAGGGCGGTCAACAAGTTGTTTGTCCCCTATCCGGTCAGGGCCTGTATTACGACGTTCAGATCCATAAAATATGTTTGGCACGGACTCGCCGCGCTGGCAAAGGGCAGACTGGAAGTACCGGTACTTGATGCGACAGCGATCGGTGTTTCAGTTTTTAGAAACGATTACAATACGGCTGCTTCCATCATGTTTTTGCTGGGCATCGGAGAGCTGCTGGAGGAATGGACTCATAAAAAATCAGTGGATGACCTTGCAAGAAGCATGTCGTTGAATATCGACAGGGTATGGGTTAATTGCGGGGGACGGGAGGTGCTGGTTTTTGCTTCCGAGGTAAAGGAAGGCGACGAGGTTATTGTCCATATGGGGAATATCATTCCTTTTGACGGGACGGTGGTTGCGGGAGAGGCTACGGTTAATCAGGCTTCTTTGACGGGAGAGTCTCTGCCTGTGCAAAAAAGCGCGGGGGGCTATGTCTATGCGGGAACCGTAATAGAAGAAGGTGATTTAACCTTGTGTGTGCAAGCTGTCGGCGGCAGCGGCAGATTTGAAAAGATTGTGAAAATGATCGAAGAGTCTGAAAAATTAAAATCTTCTCTGGAATCAAAAGCAGAGCATCTTGCAGACCGGCTTGTGCCGTATACTCTGTTTGGCACGGTATTGACTTATCTGCTGACAGGAAATACAACAAAGGCACTTTCTGTTTTAATGGTGGATTTTTCCTGCGCATTAAAACTCGCAATGCCGATTTCTGTTTTATCCGCAATCAGGGAAGCGAGTCTTTATAACATCACCGTAAAGGGCGGAAAGTATCTGGAAGCGGTGGCTGCAGCGGATACGGTTGTGTTTGATAAAACAGGCACGCTTACCAGAGCGCATCCGACAGTGGCCGAGGTTCTGTCCTTCAATGGAGAGGAACCGGATGAGCTGCTGCGCATTGCCGCATGTATGGAAGAGCATTTTCCGCATTCGATGGCAAAGGCGGTCGTGGAGGCGGCAAAGAATAAGAATCTGATTCATGAAGAGAAGCATTCGAAGGTGGAATACATCGTTGCCCATGGGATATCCACAGTAATAGAAGGGAAGAGGGCGGTGATCGGAAGCCATCACTTTGTATTTGAGGATGAGAAGTGTACGGTTCCGCCGCAGATGACAGATCGGTTTCGGGAGCTGCCGACGGAGTATACACATCTCTATCTGGCCGTAGAAGGAGTTCTTGCGGCCGTGATCTGTATTGAAGATCCGCTGAGAGAGGAAGCTGCCGCAGTGATTAATTCCCTGAAAAGAGCCGGTATTCAGAAGATAGTAATGATGACCGGAGACAGTGAGCGCACCGCACGTGCCATTGCCGCAAAAATAGGCGTGGATGAATATTATTCGGAGGTACTGCCCGAGGATAAGGCAAATTATATAGAAAAAGAAAAGGCGCTGGGCAGAAAGGTCATTATGGTGGGCGACGGAATTAATGATTCGCCGGCATTATCGGCGGCGGATGTGGGAATTGCCATCAGTGACGGAGCTGAAATTGCCAGAGAAATTGCGGATATCACAATCGGGGCTGACAGCCTGTACGAAATTGTCACCCTGAAGGCTGTCAGCAATGGACTGGTAAAAAGAATTGACAGAAATTACCGAAGCATTGTCGGATTTAACAGCGGCCTGCTCCTGCTTGGTATCGGCGGAGTCATACAGCCCACGACTTCCGCGCTGCTGCATAACACCTCTACGCTTACCATAAGCCTGAAAAGCATGCAGAATCTGCTGTCATAAGGCTGGTTTGTCTGCCCCATTCTTTTTGTTTTTAGGAAAGCCCTTGTTGCAGAAGGGTTTTTCTTGTATAATGAAGTTGATCGGCGATCGACAGAGGGAAATGCAGGCAATGAAAGAGTTATATCAACAGTTTCTTACGACATATGAAAACTATCGGGGCACGGGAAAGCTGCTTGTGCTTTTTCTTGTGTCTGTTCTGGTGATTTATCTAACTGAGAAAAAGGATGAAAAGGGTAGGCGGAGATTCCATCCGGCTGTCTTTTTGTTGTCAATTTGGTCGGGGATCGCCTACGCGGGAAGCAATATTGCCGATTTTTTATTTTCATCGGCTGAAAATACAGATCGAAAAAAAAGAATTTCCCCGGTGGGGATTCTTGCGCTTTTACTGTGTGTTTTTACACTCTGTTTAAGCGGGACAAAAGTATTAAGCAGAAATAATTTTGAAAAATCTGAAAATACGATGCATATCAGGACAGAATATATACAGGTGATGGATGCAATTCTTGCCGATGACGAGTATCCGAAGGTTGTTGCGCCGCCGGGCTTTGCGCCGTATTTAAAGATGTACAGCGCCCGTTTTGAAACGCTGTATGACTATCCGAAAAACGGTGATGTTTCGCAGCTTTCGGAGGATGCAAGAGCAGTCTATGAGCAGTTGTCCGGCTCAGTGCCGAACATGAAAACCGTGGCGGAGGCTGCAAAGGAAAACGGCTGCCGGTATGTCATCCTGAGTTCTGAAAAATATTATCCGGAATTTCCAATTACCTCTTTTGGCTTTCAGTTGGCAGATACAGTCGGTGAATGGGAAATCTATAAAGAAACGGAAGGAAACGGTATATGATGCTGTGGATAAAGCTTCTGCTGTTCGTTTTCCTTTTTTTCCTCACAAGCTGCTTTACGGGCTTTCTGCTCGTGCGCATCGGGAGACTTGAGGAAAAGAGCGGATTTTTACTGCTTGTGAGCGGTGGTATTTGTAATATCGGTGTGTTTGCGTTGCTGAGTGCCATGTTTGCATTAGCGGGTGCTTCGCTGGCAATACCCGGCACGCTTTGGCTGATTTGGCTGGGGGCGGTCATTTTCTATGTGCTGCTGCGGTATCGCACTGCTATTTTTTCCTATGGAAAAGAGGTTTGCATGAACTGCATGCGGCGTCTGAAGGAAGAAAACGGAGAGCTGTTCTGGCTGCTGCTGATTGCTGTTTTTCTGTTGATCGGTATCCAATTGTTCAGTACGGCCCTTTACAGCTATCATCAGCCGAATGCGACAAGGCAGCTGAAGGAGGCCACAGCCGCTTATGAAACGGGCGTGATCAGGGCCGGCTCCCCGATGATGATGCTGTGGGCATGGGCGGCACGGCTTTTGGGAGAACACCCTCTGACAGTTGTGTTTTCTATGTCTCAGTTTGTGACGCTGCCGCTTTACTATATGGGCTATGCGCTTCTTGCGGGAAAGCTTTGCCAGAAAGACAGATACAGAAGCCTCCTGACCGTGCTGTTTTTGTGTATTCTGCATCTATTCGGCTATCAGTCGGGTTATGCACTCAATATAACGCTGCTGTTCAGCTATTTTTCCGGAGAAGTTTTTGTACTGCAAGGTTTTTTGCCGTTTTTGGCATGGCTCACGCTGACTGTGCTGGAGAAAAAGCCTGATGCGGAAATGGCGGAGGACTGGGCTGGTGAAGAGGACTGGGAGGAAGAGGATATGAAAAAGCACAAAATAATCAATGCAAGAAATTTAGGACTTGCGCTGCTCCTGTTTGCGGTGCTTATCGGGGGTGCAATTTATATTTTAAATAATAAAATCAACAGCCTGCATGAAGCGACACAGAATTTGCAGCTCTCGATGGATGAGAAATGCAGCCTGTATGAGTTTAAGCCGGAAAGCAGTGATGCAGCCGAAGGCTATCTGATCAGACAGAGTGACGGAACGCTCGTTATGATCGGCGGCGGTTCTGCCCGGAACGGTGCCCGGCTGTACGAATTTTTGACAAAATATGGTGATCAGCTTGATAAATGGTATCTATACGGCGATACAGAGGCTGAACAGGGTGCTTATGAATACTGTGTCGGGGAAAAGGGAATGCAGGTGGACAAGACCTATTATTTGACGGGAATTGAAGAGGTAGACTAATGTTGCAGGTGCTGGGAGAGATCGGATGTGTGATCGCCAATTTCATAATTTATCTGGCATTCGGCACGCTTGTAACACGCAGGAAAAAACAGGACTGGCCTTTGGGCTTAAGCATCCTGATCGGTTTTTTCCTCTATTACAGCCTGTTCTTTTTTTTCTGTGTGCCGATCATGGCGAGGTTTCGGCCGTTGTCAATGCTGACAAGACTTTGGGTGCCGGCTGTGGGGATCATCGTGCTGATCTCCTGCGTATTGAACGGAAAGGCATGGTATGAGAAGCTGAAGCAGACAGCCGCACAGATCAAGGCGCATCCGGTCGTTTTTTTGCTGCTGCTTTTGATCATCATTCCGCAGATTATGATCGTGACGCGCTCCTATAATTTCACACTCGATGCTGCATACTATGTGGCAAATGTAGCGACTTCCGTTGAGACTGATATGATGAATGTTTACGATCCGTTTACCGGAGCATGGCTGGATCACTATGAAATGAGGTATTTCTTTGCGACCTATTCCATGAACGACGCTGTTGTCTGCCAGCTTACGGGCATTCCGGCACTGATCCAGACAAAGACGATTATGGCGGCGGTCATCATTCTTTTGACGAACCTGCTTTACTATCTGATCGCAAAACTATTATTTGGGCAAAACGAAAAAGCGGTCGTACTGATGCTCGGCCTGATGTTTCTTATTAATCTGACTTTTGTGACGATTTACACGTCGTCCCTGTTTTTAATGACGCGAACCTATGAGGGGAAGGCGATTGTCGGCAACCTGTCTCTGCTGGCGATCTTCTATTTATATATGCTTCTGCTGAAGGAGGAGCGCATACCGCGCATCTGGCTGATGATATTTCTTATCTGCTTTGGTTCCATGACGATTTCTTCATCCGCCAATATGCTGTTGCCGGCAGAGCTGTCGGTTTTGTTTGTGCCGCTGATATGGATCAAAAAGGACTTGAAAATTCTTCCGAGGTATATCGCATGTATGCTGCCGGGAATTGTGATGGCGGTGACCTACGTTGCTTACGTTAAGGGATATTTTGTACTTTATACGTATCCCCGCTAAGGGAGAGAAAAAAGGTGTGAATAAATGCAGACATTGCGTGTATTTGAAAAGGGGTTTGGCTATTTAGAAGCATGCCTTGCCTATTATTCAGAAAATTGTGCTTATTTTATGCTGTATCTCGCAGCTCTTGTTTTTGTCGCCTTAAAAGGAACGAAACGAGAAAAGCAGATTTTTTTGCCGGGTGCCGTTCTGCTGCTGCTGACGGTATATAATCCGATTCTTCCCGTGCTACTTGATCATGTATTTGATGTCAACAGCGAGTATTACCGCTTTTTCTGGATTGCACCTGTCATTGTTTTGGTGCCGTATCTCTCAGCAAAACTGATTTTTATGAGCGGAGATAAAAAACAGGCGGCTGTCGTATCCGTGCTGATTGCCGCAATATTTCTCCTATCCGGAAATTTTATATATAAAAATGGATATGTACCGGCGGTAAACAGCTATAAAATGCCGGATGAAATGATACAGATTTCCGAGTTGATCCACGAAGATGCCGCGGTTAAGTATCCCAAAGCGTTTTTAGAGTATGAATACAATATGCAAATGCGCCAATACGACCCCCAAATGCTTTTGACGATTGATCGAGAGGATTACCTTTATGCAGTCAGCAATCCCTATACGGAGGAAATGCTTCACGATGAGGAGCACCCGCAATACCGTATTCTTGCAGCACTGATCCGCTATCAGTCCGTGGATACAGACTCCTTTCTTGCAGCGCTTGACGCGACTGGCACCGAATACATTGTCCTCTCTAAAAGCAATTTGATGGTTCCGTTTTTAGAAGCAGCCGGTTTGACTGCCGTTGACTACACAAATGAACATATTATTTTAAAATATGATTTAAAGGATCCGGCGGTTTTTGAGCTTGTTGATTATTCGGTCGTATACTAGAAGGATTGCGGTCCTGTGCCATCATTACAAGAAGACTGTCATTGATCAATATCAGGAGAGAGAATAAGAAATGCTGCTGACAATTTTTACCCCCACTTATAATCGGGAATTACTTTTGAAAAGAGCATATGAAAGCCTCCTTAAGCAGACCTGCAAGGATTTCTGCTGGTTGATTGTGGACGACGGCTCTGCGGATCATACGAGGGAGCTTGTCGCATCCTGGATTACGCAGGACAGGCTACCAATCCGGTATGAGTATTGTGAAAACGGAGGGAAAATGCGCGCGCATAACCGTGGGGTACGGCTCTGCGAGACGGAGCTCTTTCTCTGTCTGGATTCGGATGATTACCTGACCGAAACGGCCGTAGAGGAAATTTGTGTATGCTGGGGAAATAAAAGAAGCGGGGATAAGCCCCCGGCCGGAATCGTCGCGCATAAGGGAAAAAGTGAGATCCAGCTGTTGTCCGGCGTGGAATTTCCCGTAACGGGCAGTACAACGCTGTATGGCCTGTATTTAAAGGGTTTTCGGGGTGAAACAACACTCGTTTTCAGGACAGAGCTTCTCGAAAAATTTCCGTTTCCGGAAATAGAGGGTGAAAAATATGTGCCGGAGGACTATATTTATGATAAAATAGACGCAGAATATGTGCTGCTGGTGCTGCCGAGGATTATTACCGTATGCGAAATTGTCTCCGAGGGCTATACGGATTCTGTCAAGCGCTTAAGGAGAGACAACAAAACCGCATGGTACCTCTACTTTGAGCAGCGCGCGCGGATTACGCCGCTTTCCGTAAGAAAGCTGAAATATCTTGCTTACTATATCCTTTATGCAAAGAGATGCAAAAAGCCTGTTTTTAAAGGAACCGCCATGTCTCCGTTGCTTGTGCTCCTCGGATTTTTGGGGGCACCGCTGTTAAAGCTGACTGGCAGAGAATGAGGTGTGATTGTTGAACAAGACGCAAATGCAAAAACGGATCTACAGTTTTTTAATGTCTTTTCTGATTGTTTCCGTGGAAACGGGAATTATGACTTATGTCTGGGTGAATTACTATAATACCGAGCTTCCCAAAGCTTATTATTTTTGGGGACATGTTTTTATTTCAGCTGTGTATCTGTTAATTCTTTTTATTTTTTCGGAAATGTACGGGGGACTGAAAATCGGGTCCAATCGGATGCTGGAGCTGCTGCTTTCCCAGGCGTTTTCCACGTTGGCAACAAATGTACTTTTTTATGCAATTATCAGCCTTTTGGCCTATCATTTTCCACCGGTGCTGCCGCTTGTGATCGGCACTGCGCTGCAGTATCTCTGTATCGGTATCTGGATTCTGATCGCCACTTATATTTACAGAGGACTGTTTCCGCCGCTTGACGTTCTGCTCGTCTATGACGGCAGGACGAAGGATTTGTTTGTAAGCAAGGTCAAGACACGCCGGCATCAATTCAGTATTACGATGTCAATGAAGTCGACGGAAGCGCTTACGGAGATCTATCAGGAAATTGATCGGCATGAAGCGGTTATGATGTGGGACGTGCCGACCGTGGTCAGAAATAAAATTTTTAAATATTGCTACGAGCGTTCTGTTGAAATTTATGTGATGCCCAAAATTATGGACATTATTTTACACGGTTCCCAGACGCTTCACTTTTTTGATACTCCCTTGCTGCTGACGAAGAGTTCCCCGATGGAAGCGGAGCAGATTGCGCTGAAACGAGGATTTGACATTGTGTTTTCTCTGTTTTTGATCGTGGTGCTCTCACCGCTTATGCTGCTGACGGCGCTGTTGATTAAGTGCTATGACGGCGGTCCGGTATTTTATAGACAGATTCGGTGCACACAGGGCTCAAAAGAATTCCGTATCTATAAATTCCGCAGCATGATTGTGGAGGCGGAGCGGGACGGTGTGGCGAGACTGGCCACGAAAAATGACGACCGGATTACGCCGATCGGCAGGGTGATCAGAAAAATCAGGGTGGATGAATTGCCGCAGCTCTTTAATGTGCTGTCCGGTGCAATGTCGTTTGTCGGCCCGCGTCCGGAACGTCCGGAGATTATCGAGAAATATACGGAGGCGATGCCGGAATTTACCTATCGCACAAAGGTAAAGGCCGGCTTGACGGGATATGCACAGATTTACGGAAAGTATAATACGCTTCCTTATGACAAGCTGAAGCTGGATTTATATTATATCGAAAATTTTTCGGTGTGGCTTGACTTAAAGCTGATCATACAAACGCTTAAAATTTTATTTACGCTGGAGAGTACGGAAGGAATCGCGGACGGAGCTATCACGCCGCTTGAGGAAGAAGATGGTGACGATGAGTGAGGATTTGATCAGTATCGTAGTTCCGGTCTATAATGCCGCAAGGTGCATTGCGGATACGATACAGTCTGTCAGGAGTCAGACTTATCAAAACTGGGAGCTGATTCTTGTGGATGACGGTTCTACGGATCGCAGCGTGGAAATCATGCAAAGGTTTGTAAAGGATCAGATCAAACTGATCTGTTTAGAGGGCGGCAAAAGTGCGGCGCTTGCCAGAAATCGAGGGGTCCGGGAAGCATCCGGCAGATATCTGGCATTTTTGGATGCGGATGATCTGTGGTCTCCGGATAAGCTGGAAAAACAGCTTACATTCATGCACACGCAGCAGGCGGCCTTCAGTTTTACAGGCTATGAATTTGCGGATGAGCAGGGAATCGGCGTGCAGAAAATCGTCAGTGTCCCGTCGAGGCTGAACTATCGCGGAGCATTGAAAAACACGACTATTTTTACGAGCACGGTCATGTTTGATTTATCAAAGATTTCAAAGAAAGAGGTTCTGATGCCGAATGTGGAAAGCGAGGATACGGCGACATGGTGGAAAATATTGAAAAGGGGCTATACGGCGTATGGTCTGGACGAGGCGCTGACGCTTTACCGGCGCGGCAGCGGGACATTGTCTTCTAACAAAATAATCGCTGTAAAACGTATTTGGAATCTTTACAGAAATGTTGAGCACCTGTCGATTCTAAGAAGCAGCTACTGCTTTTGCTTCTATGCGGTGCGGGCGGTACTGAGGCGGATCTAAATCAGAGCCTGGTCTATCACATCGGAAGGACTCTTGCATATGAAAATTCAGGTATTGTTATCCGCGATGTTTTTGGAAAACGAGGCGTATGCGGATACCCTGCACATCACCTCCGACGCGGTAATTATCAACCAATGCGATCGGACGTATGAAGAAACGGTCAAAAGAAGAAGCACTTCGGGCCGTGAACAGAAAATTACTTATATTGAAACAACCGAGCGGGGACTTAGTAAAAGCCGGAATCTGGCGATCGCAAAGGCCAAAGCGGAGGTTTGCATTCTATGTGATAATGATGTAGAATATGTGGAAGACTATGAAAAGCTGATTTGTGATGCTTTTGAGAGCCGGCCGGATGCTGACATCATTGTTTTTTATATTAAGCGGAAGGAAAAGCCGGCACCGAACTTTCCGAAAGAAAAGCGGATGGGATATCTTTCGGTGCTGAAAATATTTTCTCCTGAAATTGCTTTTCGACGTGAGTCTGTTTCGGATATTCGTTTTGATGAGCTGTTCGGTGCGGGCGCGCATTACCATATGGGAGAGGAAAATATTTTCCTCTATGACTGTCTGAAAAAAAAGAAAAAAATTTATTATGTACCGATTCAGATTGCCTCGCTCAGAGAAGAACCTTCCACGTGGTTTCAGGGCTACGATGAGCGGTTTTTTGTGTCGAGAGGGGCAAATTACGGGGCAATGTCAAGATGGGGTTCGCTGCTGCTGATTTTCCAGTTTGCCCTGAGAAAGCATGGATTGTACGGTGCCAATATGACGTTGTCCGCCGCACTGCGCCTGATGCTGAAAGGCAGGAGAGAATACCTGGGCCGTGCGCCGAGGATATTTCTTGCCGGAGATTTCAGGACAGGAACAGGCCCTGCCAATGTGACGAAGAGCTATTTGGAGAGACTTCCTAAGGATACCCTGTATCAAAAGGCATGTTCAAAGGTCTTGCGGGTGCCCGAAATCATCATGAAAACGATGCGTGCTGAGGTTGTACTCTATTCGGGATACTCCGGTCAAAATGTACTGGGACTGCGCTTTGCAAAGCTTATAAAAAAACCGTCGGCATATTTGATGCACGGCTGTGTAGAACACGAAAATGCCATCAATGGCGTGCCGGATGAAACGATGAACCGCATCGAACGAAAAACACTGGCACTTGCCGGCCGGATTTTTGCCGTTTCCGAATGGTTTGCGGGCTGGCTGCGGGAAGCTTACCCGGAGTATCGGGATAAAATCGACAGCGCCGTCAATGGGATCGATTTTATGATGGAACCGGCAGCGGCAGCTGAAAGGGAGCCATGGCAGGTCATTTCGATCGGCGGAGGGATGCCGAGGAAAAAAATCAGGTATGTCTGTGAGGCGCTGCAGCTGTTGAATGCAGGAAAGGCAGCGGACGGGGAGGCGGTAAAGCTGCTCGTGATCGGCGATAGAGGACTTGATACGGAACTGATCAACAGCTATCCTTTTGTTGAGAACTTGGGAATCGTGCCTTTTGAGGAGACAAAAGCGCTTTTGCACGCTTCCCGGCTATTCATACAAAACAGCTGTTTTGAAACATTCGGACTCGCCCCTCTCGAAGCACTGATGTGCGGCTGCAGTATTCTTCTGTCAAAACACGTGGGTGCGCTGGAACTGTTTGATAATATGGAAGAGACAGATGTGATTGAGAATTATGAGGATGCAGGGGAAATCGCTGAAAAGATAGACAGCCTTTTGCGGCATGGAAATGCGGACAGGCTGATGACTAAAATCGATAAGGAGTCTGCCTCATGGGAAGCAAGAACTTGCCAGCTTCAGAAAAAGCTGGCACAGCTGCGATAGAAACACAAACAAAAAGACAGGAAATCATAAATTGGATTGTCCTTCTGTTACTGTTTACAGGCTATACACTTACATTTATGATACCAAAGTTCTACGGAGCGACGGATGCCTATGTAGGTGTATTTGTGTTTTGTATGTGTGTTCTTTTATTTTTGAATAATGTGGATGTGATCGGGAAGCTAAAAAATAGGGACGGGGAGACGCTTCTCCTTGCGGGAATTATTTTACTTACCGGGATCAATCTGCTGATTGTAAACTCAGGTAAGGGCGCTTTTTTTGTGGCGTCCAATTTCGTATTGATCTGGTATTTGTCCGATAAGCTGCTGTTAACAAAGCGGCAGATTACGGTCCTGTCCGGTCTGTACCTGCTTTTACTGCTCTATTGGCTGATCATCGCATATCCGAAACTGTTCGGCGATTTTGAATCCTACGCCTACAATACAAATACGGCTGCGACGTTTACGGTGTTTACGCTGCTGTGTGCGTTTGTGTTTTTACAGCAGCTTTATGAAAAGCACGAAGCGGTAGGGCTGTTCATGGTGATTTTATTGCTCAGGGGCGCCCAGCTTGTGCTGTGGCACCGTGCCAGAGGGGCGTTTATTATGCTCGCGGCATTTATCTTCTTTTATTTTATCGCACCGAAAAAATGGTGGGGCAATAAAAAGCTGTTTGGCTTGTTATGTCTGCTTGCGACGCTCGGATCCCTTGTGTTTGTCTGTGGGTATGTGCTGCTTGGTACGACCGGCGTGAACTTTCAGATTCCTTTTTTCTATAAGCCGGTATTTTCCGGACGCAACAGAATCTGGTATGAATTCTGGACTTTGTTTATAAAGAAGCCGCTTACGGGCATTGGGACGAATGTGACACTTGAATCCTTTTGGGAGTTCAATGTGCATAACGCAATGTATAATATTCTCGTCGTCCATGGGGTTGTCGTGTTTGCGGGTGTTCTTTACTTTGTTTATAAGAGGCTGCGCGCTTTTAGCGCACTTGTTTGCGGGAACAGACTGGCGCTGTGTGCGCTCAGCGCCGTCATCGCGGTATTTTTTGAGTCCTATTTCGATGTGGATTTAATTTGGGCGGATTATGCGCTGAATTTGATTTTCTTATTGGCGGTCATTAATCATCCCGCCGGCATAAAAAAGGTTGAAAAGACGAATGGGAAAGTATAAATATTTAGCCAATCATATCGCTTTGTTTTCTATCAGTAATTTTGTATCAAAAATACTGGTTTTTTTACTGGTACCCTTTTATACGAATGTGCTGACGACACAGGAGTATGGTGTAGCGGATATTTTTCAGGTGACAATTCTTCTGCTCGTGCCGGCGCTTACGGTAAATATGGGCGAAGCGGCATTGCGATATGGAATCGAAAGAGAAGAAAAAAGGGGAAGTATTCTTAGAATCGGACTGAAATATACGGCGGCTGGCGGAGTTTTTGTTGCGCTGGCGGCGTTCATTTCAGCTTTTTTTGTATCCGGGCAGATGAAATGGTACCTGTTTTTGTTCGTGCTGCTTTTTATTACGGATGCTTTTTATGAATTTTTGATATTATATTTTCAGGGGTGCGAGTTTGTCACGATCGTCGTTGCGGGAAGTGTGCTTTCCACCCTGATTATGCTGCTTTCCAATCTGTTTTTCCTGCTTGTGTTAAAGATCGGCTTAAACGGCTATCTGTTTTCCCAGATGCTCGCCTATACGGCGGCGGTTTGTCTGATGCTGCTGCTTGGGAGACGGCATACGAGAGGAAGCTTTCATAAGGACCGGGCTCTTGAGAAGGAAATGCTCTCTTACGGAAAACCGCTGCTGCTTTATTCTACGGGAAGCTGGATTAATAACGCGGCGGACCGCTATATTCTGGCGGCACTCTGCGGGACGGCCGTCAACGGGCTCTATGGGGTTGCCTACAAAATTCCGGCAATTCTGATGGTGTTTCAGCGTATTTTTGCGCAGGCATGGCAGATGTCCGCGACAAAAAGCTATGCGGATAAAAACAGCAATGAGTTTTTCTCGACGATGTATCAGGCGTATCATACCTTTATGGTAATTGGGTGCTCGGCGCTCATTTTGGGTGTCCGGCTTCTCGCATGGCTGCTGTTCAAGAAGGACTTCTACGAAGCCTGGCAATATGTGCCGCCGCTGCTGATTTCCGTTATTTTCGGTGCGCTGACAGGATTTCTCGGCTCGATCTGTCTCGCCCATAAGGACAGCCGGTCAATGGGTTTTGCGACGGGAGCGGGTGCGCTGCTGAATATTGTACTGAATTTTCTTCTTGTTCCGTATTTGGGAGCGATGGGCTCTGCGGCGGCGACAGCGGTTTCCTATTTTACGATGTATTTTATGGCACTTCTCATTGTAAGAAAATATGTGACAATCAGGACCAAGTTGGTCAGGGACTACCTGTCCTACCTGCTGCTTGTGCTGCAGTCGGTTGTGATGATCCGTTCCATGGGCCCTGTTTATGCCATCAGCGGACTGATTACCTTGCTGCTGATTATTTTATATAGAAAAGAAGTTACAGATATAATCAATAAAGTGCTGTCCTTACTTAAAAAGAGTGAGGAACCGCAGATATAGACAGATAGAACGGAGTTTATCTCAGCAACATAAGTAACAGTAACATGCGGAGGAGTACCATAATATGAAAGAACAGGAAGCTCAGACAGAAAACGGGATCAGTGAAAAGCGCAAACAGATCGGAAATATTGCATTGGCAGCAGGTGTATTCGTGCTGATCACTGCCGGATGGAATTTTTATTCGTGGTACGAGGCAACGGCACCATATGGGACGCTTGTGGCTTCCGCTGCACTCGGCATTGCATTTTTATGCTATGTGAACATCAAGGATGCCCTGCGGGATCCGGCGTTTTATTTAATGGCCGGTGCGGACTTGCTGGCGCTTGTGCATCTGTTTCTGATCGACTCCGACAAGGGCGCCATTTTAATTGCGGCCGATTTTCTTCTGATTTTATATTTGGCGAACAAGGTTGTGTTTTCTGACAGGCTGCTGTTGATTTGTGCCGGTTTTATCGGATTCTTTTTCTTTTACTGGACCGTGGATGTAAAAGGGTATTTTAAAGGCTATAACACAAATTTCGGCGGACTTGTACTGATTACGGGTTTTTTGTTTACGATGCTCCTGATGGAATATGGGAAGGACTATCTGAAAACCAAAAAGCCGTGGAAATATCAGAAATATTTATGGATTGCTCAGGTGCTGCTTTTTGTGCTCGCATATAAGATCATTGCCTGGTACCGTTCCAGGTGTGCGCTTGTCGGTCTGCTTGTGCTCGCGATTCTGCTGTTGATTCCGAAAAAAGCATGGAATTTTAAACCGCTTTATTATGTACTGTGTGCGGGGGCAACAATTGGCTCGATCGCCTTCACGGGATTGTATGTGTGGCTTGGTGTGCTGCGGGAGCAATTTCAGATTCAGATTTTCTACAAGGATATTTTGTCCGGCAGAGAAGAAATCTGGTCGGAGCTTTGGGGTGCCTATTTAAAACAGCCGCTGACGGGAATCGGTTCTTCTTATGTCATTCAGGTCGAGTGGATGGACGGCATGCTTGAGGTGCATAACGGTCTGCTGGACCTTTTGGTGATCCACGGGCTTGCGGTATTTATTGCGGCCTGCTGTTTTTTGCTGTATCGTCTGCTGGGAATTCGGAAAATTGCGGCTGCGGATTCCGTTGCGAAATGTGCAATGGCGGGGATGATGACGATGCTGCTGACCTCCTTTCTGGAAAATTACGTAATCGTGCCGCCGTTTTCCCTTCTCTTCCTGTTTTTGTTTGCAGTCATCAACAACCGGAGGACAAAACTTGAAGTGGTATGTGATATCTGTTATAATGAAACGATCGA
The DNA here is from genome assembly GCA_023402845.1 of Bacillota bacterium. Lineage (GTDB taxonomy): Bacteria > Bacillota > Clostridia > Lachnospirales > Lachnospiraceae > JAEYFP01. The sequence goes on along the minus strand of JAEYFP010000026.1, from coordinate 52,427 downwards.
ATATCGGTCAGCGGGGAATAAGAATGAAAATGAGATTCATTAAAAATAGACAGCTTTTCGTCAGAAGAATTGCGTTGATTGTATGGGATATACTTGCGGTTGCGGGAGCGACCTATCTCGGACTTGTGGCGAGATTTGATTTCCGGTATGGAGATATCGCCGATCCGGCGTTTATTGAAACGGCATGGGATTACCTTCCGTACAGTATTGTGATTACGATCGGGTTGTTCTGGCTGTTTCATATGTACCAGAGTCTTTGGGAATATGCCGGCGCACCGGAGATGGTAAATATGGTGCTTGCCTGTGTCAGTTCCGCAGTCTCCCAGATGGTGATCGTGCATATGTTTCTGCATTGGAGCTATCCGCGGAGTTCCTATGTGTTTTTCGGAGGTTTTCTGCTCTTTTTCGTTGTGCTGAGCCGTTTCTTTTACCGTGCATTCCGCACGTTTGTGGAAAAGCGGACCGATACGGCCAAAAGCATCAACGTCATGGTAATCGGTGCGGGAGATGCGGGAAATTCGCTGATCCGGGAAATGAAGTCCTCGAGCTATATTCAGAAAAATGCGCTTTGCGTCATTGATGATGATAAATCAAAAATTGGGAACTATATACATGGAGTTAAGGTCGTCGGTGACAGGAATGATATTTTAGACTGCGTTGCGAAATATCACATCGATGAGATTATTATCGCGATGCCTTCCGCGCAGAAGGCGGTTGTAAAGGAAATTCTTGAAATCTGCAAACAGACAAAGTGTGAATTAAAGACACTGCCCGGCATTTACCAGCTGGTGAACGGCGAGGTCAATGTCAGCCAGCTCAGGAAGGTGGATGTCATCGATCTGCTCGGAAGGGAGCAGATTGAGGTGGATCTTGATTCGATCATGGGCTATGTGCGGGACAAGATTATCCTTGTCACGGGCGGCGGCGGTTCGATTGGAAGCGAGCTTTGCAGACAGATCGCAAGCTATGGGCCAAAGCAGCTGATTATTTTTGATATTTACGAAAACAGTGCTTATGATATTCAGCAGGAGCTGAAAAAAAAGTATCCGGAGTTGAATTTAGAGGTGCTGATCGGCTCCGTCAGAAATACAAACCGCGTCAATTCCGTATTTGAAACCTATCACCCGAATATCGTTTATCACGCGGCGGCGCACAAGCATGTTCCTTTGATGGAGGACAGTCCGAATGAAGCGATCAAGAACAACGTGCTCGGTACCTGGAAGGTTGCGGAGGCGGCGGTGAAGTATCAGACAGACCGGTTTGTTATGATTTCGACCGACAAGGCGGTAAATCCGACGAACATTATGGGGGCGAGCAAGCGGATCTGTGAAATGATTGTACAAGCTTATAACAGCCGTTCCGAGACGGAGTTTGTCGCGGTGCGCTTCGGCAATGTGCTCGGCAGCAACGGCAGCGTCATTCCGCTCTTCAAAAAACAGATTGCATCGGGCGGACCGGTTACGGTGACGCATCCCGATATCATTCGTTATTTCATGACGATTCCGGAGGCGGTGTCTTTGGTGCTGCAGGCCGGCGCTTATGCTCATGGAGGCGAAATTTTTGTGTTGGAAATGGGCGAGCCCGTGAAAATACTCGATCTTGCAAAAAACCTGATTCGCTTATCCGGCTATATCCCCGGAGAGGATATACAGATCCAGTTTATCGGACTGCGACCGGGAGAAAAGTTATATGAGGAAATGCTGATGGAGGAGGAAGGGATGCAGGAAACCGCAAACCGCCTGATTCATATCGGTAAGCCGATTGAATTTGACGAAACAGAGTTTTTCGCCCAGTTAGAGGAGATGAAGGTGGATTCCAAGGAAGAAGCGGACAGAGAAGCAATTAAGGAATGGGTGAGAAAGCTTGTGCCCACGTATCAATTAAAGAAAGACGGCGAATAATCATGGAAAAGAAAAGGATTTTTTTGTCCTGTCCGACGATGCATGGGCAGGAACTAAAATACATTCAGGAGGCGTTTGACACAAACTGGGTAGCGCCCCTCGGACCGAATGTCAACGAATTCGAAAAGGAATTTGCGGCTTATTTGGGCGAAGGCTATGCGGCGGCACTCAGCGCCGGAACAGGTGCGATTCATTTGGCATTGATTATCGCGGGCATTCAGCGGGATGATATTGTTTTCGGCTCCTCGCTTACGTTTGCGGCCACGGTCAATCCGATAACGTATATCGGCGCAAAGCCGGTATTTATCGACAGTGAGGAGGATTCATGGAATATGGATCCGGACGCACTGGAAAAAGCATTTTCTCTTTATCCGCGTGCAAAGGCCGTTATCGCGGCCAATCTTTACGGCACACCCGCAAAGCTTGAGGAAATTGCCGCTATCTGTAAAAAGCATGGCGTGCCGTTGATTGAGGATGCCGCAGAATCTCTGGGCGCCTCCGTACACGGCAGACAGACGGGCTTGTTCGGCGATATCGGCATTTTTTCTTTTAACGGAAATAAAATTATCACGACATCCGGGGGAGGCATGCTTGTGAGCCAAGATGAGGAGGTCGTAAAAAAGGCTCGTTTTCTTGCGACACAGGCGAGAGAGCCGGAACGTCATTATGAGCATAAGGAAATCGGCTTTAACTACCGGATGTCCAACGTTGTCGCAGGGATCGGCCGCGGACAGCTTTTATATCTGAACGCACATAAGACGAGGAAAAAAGAAATTTATCTGCGTTATAGGGAAGCGTTTGCAGACATTGCGCACATTCGTATGAATCCGTACCTTCCGGACACGGAGCCTAATTTCTGGCTATCCTGCATGACGCTTGACGAGAACAGTCCGGTAAAACCGCTGGATATCATGGTGGCGCTCGAACAGGAGCAGATCGAATCCCGGCCGATTTGGAAGCCGATGCATCTCCAGCCTGTATTTGCGGGAGAAGGATTCGTGCAGGTGTGCGAAGGAAAGAGCGTTGGGGAGCGTATATTTGAAAGCGGTGTCTGCCTGCCCTCAGACGTGAAGAACACAGAAGAAGATATGGAGCGTATTATTTCAATTATCAGAGGACTATTCGGAAAATGATTTATAAAAATTGCGTGAAACGTTTACTGGATATTGTGCTTTCTCTTGCGGCGCTGCTTGTGCTGTCGCCGGTTTATCTTGTGTTGGCGCTGCTAGTGCGCGTCAAGCTCGGAAGTCCGGTGCTTTTCCATCAGGACAGGCCGGGGAAGGACGGAAAAATTTTTAAAATGTACAAATTTCGTTCGATGACGGAGGCGCGGGACGAAAAGGGAGAGCTGCTTCCCGATGAGGTGCGTTTGACAAGATTCGGAAAACGGCTCCGGTCGACGAGTCTGGACGAGCTTCCCGAGCTGCTCAGCATTTTAAAGGGCGACATGTCTCTTGTAGGACCGCGTCCTCTGCTTGTGCAGTATCTGCCGCTTTATAATGAGAGGCAGAAGCACCGTCATGATGTAAGGCCGGGTTTGACGGGCCTTGCGCAGGTGAACGGCAGAAATGCGATCAGCTGGGCGCAGAAATTCGAATATGATGTAGAATATACAGAGAAGCTTTCCTTTTTACTGGATGTAAAAATTTTATTTAAGACGGTGGAGAATGTGGTGAAAAGGGAAGGGATCGGACCCGAATCAGGCGCGACAATGGAGTATTTCACCGGAAGGGAATAGAAACAGGAGGAAGAACATGGAGCCTATAAATGTATTGATCTTAAGCGCAGGACGAAGAGTGGAGCTTGTCAACTGCTTCCGCTCGGCCGCAAAGGAGCTTGGGATTGAGGGAAATGTGCTGGCTGTGGACTGCAGCAGAACAGCGCCCGCGCTCTATTTTGCCGACAGGGGGATTATGCTCCCGCGTATCAAATCTGGCGATTATGTGGAGGCGATCATCGATATTTGTATTAAGGAACAGGTGACGCTGATTGTGCCGACGATTGATACGGAGCTGCTGCTCCTTTCCGAGCAAAAGGACCGGATTGAAAAACAGACGGGTTCCAGACTGCTCATTTCCGATATGGAAATCATTAAAATTTGCCGGAACAAGCTTGTGACGCAGAAATTTATGGAGGAAAACGGATTTTTGATGCCGCGGCTGTTTGAGGTGGAGGAGCTTGCATCGGAGGATCTTCCGTTTCCGCTGTTTATGAAGCCGATTGACGGCAGTTCCAGCATCGATGCCTTTAAGGTCAATAATCGCGAGGAATTAAATACCTACAGAAAGCTCATCAGGAAGCCGATTGTGCAGGAATATATCGCGGGTGAAGAATATACCGTTGACGTGTTTCTGGATTTTAATTCGAATATTATTTCGGTTGTGCCGCGCGTTCGGATTGCGACCCGGAGCGGGGAGATATCAAAGGGCAGGATTGTAAAGGACCGGGAAATCATTGCGGATGTCACAAGGCTGATGAAGGTGCTGAAGCCGGTCGGACATATCACGGTGCAGTGTAAAAAGACAGAAAAAGGAATTTCTTACATTGAAATCAATCCGCGCTTTGGCGGCGGTGCACCCATGTCAATCAAGGCCGGCGCCGATTCGTGCAAAAATCTTTACAGGCTGCTGCGCGGCGAAGCGCTTTCCTATAATGAGGATTATCGCGAAAATGTGACATTTTTACGGTTTGACAGCTGCATTATGCTGAATGAAGATATGGAGCCTGAGGATGAAGAAAGCAGTTCTGTTTGATTTGGATGACACACTGATTGCCGAGGAAGATTTTATAAAAAGCGGCTATAGGACGGTCGCAAATCTGCTGTCCGGGCGCTGCGGACTTTCGCGGGAGGATTTGTATGAGGAGCTGCTTGTACTCTACAAAGCAGATACGAAACATGTATTTAACAGGCTTCTTAATGCGCATGGAATTTCCTATGAAAAGGAGGATATTCTTACGCTTGTCGGAGAATATCGGTCTCATTTTCCTGAGATTTCCTTTTTTGAGGATGTTTTGCCGACGCTTAAAGCTTTGCGTGAGAGCGGTGTTAAGCTCGGTGTCATTTCCGACGGCTATGCCGTAACACAGAAAAATAAGATTGCGGCATTAAAGGCAGCGGATCTATTTGATAAAATTATTTTGACCGATACGCTCGGACGTGATTATTGGAAGCCTGATGAAAGGTCATTTTTCCTGATGAAGGAAGCATTTGGATTTGAGTTTTCCGAAATGATTTATGTCGGCGACAACCCGGAAAAGGATTTTTATATCGGAAAGGATTACCCGATCCTGACGATCAGGATCGATCGCGGAAACGGTGTTTACCGGGATCGCGCTTATCTGGGCGGAATAAAGGAAAAAATGCGGATCAGCTCTCTTTTCGAGCTGCTTCCGCTTACAGAGGGATCAGAAAATGGGAAAGCTTTCAAAGCAGGCGAATCTTGAGGAGCTGCATAAAATAGATCTTGAGATGTTAAAACTCATAGATGAGATTTGCGATAAGGAGCAAATCAGTTATTTCATGCAGGGAGGAACTTTGCTCGGCGCAGTGCGGGACAAAGGCTTTATTCCGTGGGATGACGATGCGGATATCATGATGTACCGCGAGGAGTTTGACCGGTTTGAGCGGTGTGCACCCCCATATCTTAAGCAGGCAGGCTTTTATTTGAATGATACGGATCGTGTGCCGAAGGTGTGCAGAATGGAAGAACCGGATGCACGGGTTGATATTTTTATTATTGATTATCTGCCGAATTCTTTACTTAAAAAGAAATATAAGCTGTTTATGCTAAAGCTCCTGCAGGGGATGGCAAAGACGGATGTGGATCTGAGTGCCTACAGCTTAAAAGGCAAGCTGCTTGTCGGAGTGACCGGCACGCTCGGCAAGCTTTTTTCGGAAAAAAAGCTGCTTTCCTTTTATAAAAAAATGAGTGTATACGGAAGCTGTGAAGCATCGCAAAAGTGTTTTTGGAGCAATGACCTGTACCGGTTTATCCATTATGAATTCGACCGGGATTACTGGAAGGATACACAGCGGATGCAGTTTGAGGATGCGATGCTCTTTGCTCCGAAAAATTGGGATATGTATTTGAAAATCAACTACGGTGACAATTATCTGACGCCGGCAAAAGAAAATTACTATGTATCGGTTCCGCAAGTAAATTTGAAATAAAAATTTTCCTATATCGGAAGGACGAAACGATGGGCAATAATATTTTGTTCTGCAGCGTCGGCAGGCGCGGCGATCTTGTTAAGGATTTTAGAAAATCTCTGGATGTCAATGCAAAAATTATCGCGACAGATAATACAAGTACGGCACCCGGACTATATTTTGCGGATAAGCAGTATATTGTGCCGAAAATTGTGGAGGAAAACTACATTCCGATTATTTTGGATATCTGTAAAAAGGAGCAGGTCGGTGCGGTAACGACGCTGATCGATCCGGAAATTGCGATTCTTGCAAAGAATCGGGAGAAGTTTGAGAAGATCGGTGTGGAGGTATTGGCACCCTATCCGGAAACGGCGAGCCTCTGCTTTGATAAATTTTTGATGGATCGCTTTTTGGTTAAACAGGGTATCCGTACGGCAATGACGTTTGGGACGCTGGACTCGTTTACAAAGGCGTATGAGGCGGGAACCATCAGCTTTCCTGTTTTTGTAAAGCCGCGTACGGGAAGCGGAAGTGTCGGAGCGAAAAAAATCGAGACCGCTCAGGAGTTGAAAATTGCCTGTCATGCGGATCAGACGCTGATCATTCAGCAGTTTATGCAGGGAATTGATCTGGATGCGGATGTATATGTGGATACAATCAGTCATAAGGCTGTCAGTATTTTTACAAAGAAAAAGCTGGAGACGAAAATAGGGGGTGCAAATAAGACGGTTTCCTTTAAGGACGAGAAGCTTTTTGGTGTGATCGAACAGATCGTCTCGGCGTTTAAGTTCAATGGTCCGATCGACATGGACTTTTTCTATATGGATGGCGAGTACTATTTATCAGAAATCAATCCGCGTTTCGGCGGCGCTTATTTGCATGCGTTCGGCTGCGGTGTGAATTTTATCAAGCTGATAGAAAATAATATGAACGGGATCGAGAACAAGCCGGAGTTTGGGAAGTATGAAGAAGATGTGCTGATGATGATGTATGACAGCGTTGTAATCAAGCACCGGAAAGACATCGAGGAGCAAGTCGAGGAAATGCTATGGACATACTGTATCTGACAATGAGTAAGCCGGACCTGAAAGCTCCGGGAATTTATTCAGATCTGATTAACGAATTGCTGGAGAGAGGACACAAGGTGACAATCGCGCTCGTCACCGGCAGGAAAAATCTGAAACGGTCGGATGTTGTTTCCTATCAGGGGACAAAACTGATCAGGGTAAGGGTCGGAGAGTTGTTTCAGGTTAATTTTCTTGTGAAGGGCATCAATACGCTGAAAATAGAGCCGTGTATGCGATACGCAATCCGGAAATTTATCAGAAACGCGCATTATGACCTAGTTATTTATGCGACACCGCCCGTGACGTTTGCAAGTGTGATTAAATATTGTAAAAAACAGTTTGGCTGTAAAACTTTCTTAATGTTAAAGGATATTTTTCCGCAGAACGCAGTGGATATCGGCCTCTTTAAAGAGAACGGGCTGCTGCACCGCTTTTTTAAAAAGAAGGAAGAACGGCTGTACAGCTTATCGGATATGATCGGCTGTATGTCACAGGGCAATTTGAGATACATGAGGAAACATCATCCGGAAATTGATGAAAGCAGACTGATTTTGTTTCCGAATACGATGAAGGTGCTGCCGATTGAGGATGATGAAGAGAAAGCCTTAGAGCCGAGTGAGGCACATCACGCAGGCAGTGAGAAAAATTTGCGGGAGAAAAAGGTACGTTTTGTTTTTGGAGGAAATCTCGGAAAACCGCAGGCGCTGGATTTTTTGATCCAAGCGGTGAACTCTCCCAGAATGCGCGCCTGTAAGCAGGCGGAATTTTTGTTTGTCGGCGAAGGCAGCGAGCAGGAAAAGGTGAAAAAGGCTTTTGGGGATAGCCCGAATGCCCGTTTTATCAGCTTTTTGCCGCCAAGGGAGTATGACCGCCTGATGGCGGACTGCGATGTCGGCATGATATCCCTTGATATTCGGTTTACGATTCCCAATTATCCGTCGAGGATGCTCGGTTATATGGCTGCGGCCAAGCCGATGCTGGCCTGTACGGATCGAAGTACGGATGTAAAGGAGCTTTTGACTGAGGAAGCGGACTGCGGTTTGTGGTGTGCCTCAGATGATTTAGATGCTTTCTGCGAAAATGTGGAACGCCTTTGCGCGGATGAAGCGCTTCGCAGACGGCTCGGAAGCAACGGCAGACGATATCTGAAGGAGCATTTTGATGTTTGCCGCTCGGCAGAGCTGATCGAAAACTGGGGCAGCAGGTCATGCGGTAACGATTAAAAGGAATGGAAGGAAAAGTAAATGTTTGAAGGAACGACGTTATTGATCACAGGAGGAACCGGCTCCTTTGGAAGCGCAGTGCTGAACCGGTTTCTGGATACGGATATTCGTGAGATCCGCATTTTCAGCAGAGATGAAAAGAAGCAGGATGATATGCGTCACCAATATCATAATCCCAAAATCAAATATTATATTGGAGATGTCAGAAATCCGCAAAGTGTTAAGGATGCGATGCATGGTGTGGACTATATTTTTCATGCAGCGGCATTAAAGCAGGTGCCGAGCTGTGAATTTTTTCCGATGGAGGCCGTACGTACGAATGTAATCGGAACTGACAATGTATTGAGCGCGGCGATCGAAGCCCGTGTGAAAAAAGTCATCTGCCTTTCCACCGATAAAGCCGCTTATCCGGTCAATGCGATGGGGACGAGCAAGGCGATGATGGAAAAGGTGTTTGTGGCCAAATCCCGGACGGTCGATCCCAAACAGACGCTGATTTGCGGAACAAGGTATGGAAACGTCATGTGCTCGCGCGGCTCGGTTATTCCGCTGTTTATCGAACAGATTAAGGCGGGAAGCCCGCTGACTGTGACAGAGCCGAAGATGACACGTTTTATTATGAGTCTGGAGGAAGCGGTGGAGCTGGTGTTGTTTGCATTTGAAAATGCGGATGCAGGCGATATTATGGTGCAGAAGGCGCCGGCATGCACGATCGAGGTGCTTGCGCAGGCGGTCAGGGAGCTGTTCCATGCAGATAACGAAGTTCAGGTGATCGGAATCCGACACGGCGAGAAGATATACGAGACGCTTCTGACAAATGAAGAATGTGCCCGTGCGTTCGATATGGGCGGATTCTACAGGGTGCCGGCGGATCAGAGAGATTTGAATTATGATAAATATTTTAAAGAAGGCAATCAGGAGCGGACAAAGCTGACGGAGTTCAACTCGAACAATACACAGATATTGGATGTTGAGCAGGTGAAGAAGAAGCTTCTTACGTTATCCTATATCAGAGAAGAAGTTTTGGCATGGGAAAATAAGTGAGAATTGACTGCAAAGGGGTTTGGGGCATGAATATTTTAGTGACGGGTGCCAAAGGTTTTGTCGGGAAAAATCTCATATCGGAATTGAAAAACAGAGGCTATACGTCTGTTTATTCCTATGACATTGACACAGAGGAGGAGCTTCTCGATCAGTATACGAGAAACTGTGATTTTGTATTTCATCTGGCGGGTGTCAACAGACCGCAGGAGGAAAAGGAATTTATGGAGGGCAATTTCGGCTTTACCTCCGTATTGCTCGGCAAATTAAAGGAGCACCGGAATTTGGCGCCGGTTCTCATCACCTCCTCGATTCAGGCGGAGCTTGACAATGCTTACGGAAGAAGCAAGCGGGCGGGCGAGGAGCTGTTGTTTTCCTATGCAGGGGAGACAGGTGCGAAAGCAATTGTCTATCGGCTGCCGAACGTATTCGGCAAATGGTGCCGTCCGAATTATAACAGCGCCGTCGCGACGTTTTGCTATCAGATCGCAAACGGTCTTGAGATTCAGGTCAATGATCCGAAGAGGGTCATGAGCCTTGTTTATATTGATGATGTCATCGAGGAATTTTTTGCGGCTTTATATGGAAAAGAAAACAGAAACGGATATTTTGCCGCGGTGCCTACCGTGCATACAATTGAGCTTGGCAGAATAGCGGAGCTGCTGCATTCCTTTCAGAAAAGCAGAACGAGCCTGACAGTGCCTGATGTTTCCAATGAGTTTGAAAAGAAGCTGTACAGTACGTATTTGAGTTATCTGCCGAAGGACAGTTTTTCCTATCCGCTTACGATGCATGCGGATGAGCGCGGATCGTTTACGGAATTTATCAGGACGCCGGACAGAGGACAGGTATCAGTCAACATCAGCAGGCCGGGCATTACAAAGGGCAACCACTGGCATCATACAAAAAACGAAAAATTTCTTGTCGTGAAGGGAACGGGCTGTATCCGGTTCCGCAAGGTGGATGAAACGGAAATCATCGAATATCATGTTTCCGGCGAAGCGCTTACGGTCGTGGATATCCCGACGGGCTACACGCACAGTATCACAAATGAAGGCGATACGGATCTGATTACGGTTATGTGGGCAAATGAAGCATTTGATCCGGAGAAACCGGACACCTATTTTGAAAAAGTGGAGGCTGAGTCCTGATGGAAAAATTAAAAGTAATGACGATTGTTGGTACAAGGCCCGAAATCATCCGGCTCTCCGCCGTGATCAAATGCGCTGACAAGTATTTTGACCATGTGCTGGTACATACCGGACAAAATTATGACTATACGCTGAATCAGATATTTTTTGAGGATCTAAAGCTGCAGGAGCCGGATCATTATCTGGAGAGTGTCGGCGAGGATCTGGGCGAGACGATGGGAAATATTATCGCAAAATCCTATGCGTTGATGAAAGAAGTGATGCCGGATGCCGTACTGCTGTTAGGCGATACCAATTCGGCTCTTTCGGCTATTTCTGCGAAGCGTTTAAAAATCCCCATCTTCCATATGGAAGCAGGCAACCGCTGCTGGGACTGGAATGTTTCCGAGATGATTAACAGAAAGATCATCGACCATATTTCGGACATCAACCTGCCGTATACGGAGCATTCAAGGCGCTACCTGCTATCAGAGGGCATTGACGGGAAGACGGTTTTTGTAACAGGCTCCCCGATGCGGGAAGTGCTGCGCGACCACATGGAAAGGATCGAGAAAAGCGACGTGCTGGATCGGCTGGGTCTGAATCCTCATGGTTACATTCTTGTGTCGGCGCATCGGGAGGAAAATATTGACCTCGAGGAAAATTTCATGGAGCTGATGAATTCAATTAATCATATCGCGGAGAAATATCAGATGCCCGTGATCTATTCGACGCACCCGCGTTCCAGGAAATTTATTGAGCTGCGGAATTTTGAGTTTCATCCTCTTGTGAGAAATGAGAAACCGTTTGGCTTTTTGGACTATAATAAGCTGCAAAAGAACGCGTATTGTGTGCTTTCGGACAGCGGTACGCTGTCAGAGGAGTCTGCAATGCTGCATTTTCCGGGTGTGCTGATCAGAACCTCGACGGAGCGGCCGGAGGTGCTTGATAAGGGAACCGTTGTCATCGGAGGCATCAGGGGCAGGGATGTCGCACAGGCGGCGGAGCTTGCGGTAGCCATGTATGAGAACGGCGAGGAGGTTGTTATGCCACCGGATTATGCGGACACAAATGTTTCAGTCAAGGTGGTGAAGCTGATTCAAAGCTATACAGAAATCGTAAATAAGACAGTTTGGTGCAAAGCATGAGAATTGTAGTCAATGATATTGCGGCCAGTACGACCGGAGCACTTTCCGTTTTGAAGGATTTTTACCGGTATGTTGCGGCGCATGATTCCTCGCATGAATGGATTTTTCTGCTCGGGGATTCTTATATAGAGGAGACGGAGCGCATACAGGTGCGCGTACTTTCAGACGTGAAGAAAAGTTGGTTCAGCCGGCTGAAATTCGACCTGTTTACAGGAACTTCCTATATTCGTGCATTAAAACCCGACATCGTATTTTCCATGCAGAATACATTGACAAGAGGATACCGCGGAAAGCAGGTCGTTTATGTGCATCAGCCGCTCGGATTTCAGAAATGGAAACGCTTTTCATTTTTAAAACCGAAGGAGCGGGAGTACGCCGTTTATCAATATCTGATCGGAGCGATGATCGACAGCGCAGTTAAGCGTGCGGACAAGACGATCGTGCAGACGCAGTGGATGCGGGAGGCCGTTATAAAAAAGACACATGTAAGGCCTGAGAAGGTTGTAAAGATTATGCCGGATGTAGAGCGCCCGGATGTGAAGCTGTCTGGGGATGGGCCGGACAGACACCGGTTTTTCTTTCCGTCGGGCGATATTTTATATAAAAATCACGCATGTATCGCAGAGGCTGCAAAGCTGCTCAATCAAAAAGGAATCACAGATTTTGAGATCGCGCTGACTCTTACACAAAGAGAGGCAGACGGCTGTATAAACTACGATAATCGGTATCAGAATATGAGTTATCGGGGCAGGATTTCCCGTGAGGAAGTTTATCGGCTCTACGGAGAGCGAATTTTAATTTTTCCTTCTTATATTGAAACTTTCGGATATCCGCCTGCGGAGGCGAGGCAGACTGGCACCGTGATTTTTGCTTCGGACTGTCCGTTTTGCCGGGAGGTGCTTGCCGGGTACGAAAACGCCTACTATTTTAACCCGTTTCAGCCAAAGGAGCTTGCGGTGCTTATGGAGCGCGCAATCAGAGGCGAAATGAAATGGAAGGAGGTGCCGGAGTTGTCAGTGTATAAGGATTCCGGTTCGGTTCAGGGGCAGCAGGGGAATAATCCGTGCAGTTGGGAGTGTGTGGTGAAGGAGGTATTGTCTGTAGGATGAAAACAGATGTCAAACAAATAAAAAACTGGAATTTATTTGAGTGGTATTATACGCTTGTCATGTTTGGCTATTTGCTGACACTGTTTGTGGATGCAATGCGCCCGGGAGTTTTTGCGGCGCTTCTGATGCTCGGTATGGCTGCGGAACTTATTTTAAAAAAACGGATTTCCTTTCACCATACGCTTGACTGGCTGGTGGCTGCCTATTTTATTTATAATCTGCTTTCGGTCATCTGGCTCACGAGGAGCGGGCTGCCCGCGAAAATTTATGCGGATGAATTTGCGAATTCCGTATTGCCCGTCCTGTTTTATATGACAGGAAGGACGGCAGGGGAACGGACGAAGGATTTTTATAAAAAATTTCTTCTGGCGGTATTTATCATTTGTATCGCCGGACTGCTGCTTTATATTACGGCGCCTCAGTTTTATTTGGATTATCTTCTCAAATGGAGCTATATTTCCAAGGCGGATGCACCGACGATGCGCATTCGGATGCATTCTGTCATCGGAAGTACAATTTTGGGCTTTCTGGCGGTATGCGGGATGCTGGCCGCTTCCTATTTTTTGATGGAGAAGAGGGAACGTAAGACAGGAATCCTCTTTTTTGCGCTGAATTTCGTATTTGCTCTGCTCAGTAACCAGCGCTCGGCGATGGTTGTGGCGATCCTTGTAGTCATTTATGTAAATCAGCTGGTGTTTTTTGAATTCAGGCTTCTAAAAAAGAAGTATTTTTTTATCGAGTGCGCAGCGATTTTGGCGGCTTTTCTGGGGCTGTGCCTTGTCTCCTTTGAAGTCGTTATGAAAATTTATTACCGTCTCGTTTCTCTGCCGGGAGCAATCGGACAGAGGAGTGAACAGTGGGTAGCCGCCGTTAACAACATGTACAGCTATTGGTTCGGCAACGGGCTTGGTGCAAACGGACATAAGGCACTGGATTTTGAAGGGACGCACGTGATCGCAGACGGCGGCCTGATCAAGATGTTTTGCGAGGAAGGCATTCTGGGCTTTTCTATTTTTCTTTATCTGCTTATTTTGATCTTTACAAAGGGTATCCGAAATTTGAAGGCTTGCTACACGGAGCTTGGAATCATAGCGATTGCGCTGCTGCAATCGGTCGGTTCAAATATTCTATCCTTTCAGCTCGCCGCTCCGATTTTTTGGTTTGCTCTCGGGCGATGTGCAGATGTGATCATCGGCGGAACGAGTGAAAATGCCGACGGTATCGAACAAGACAGGAGTAACCTTGATTTATGAGAGTAATGTGTTTATATCTGCCGCAATATCATGAATTTCCTGAAAATAATGAATGGTGGGGAGAAGGCTATACGGAGTGGACAGCCGTGAAGCGCGCGCTTCCTCTTTACCGGGGACATCAGCAGCCGCGCGTGCCGCTTAACGGACGTTATTATGACCTCTTGAGGCAGGGAGAGGAAACGTGGCGGTGGCAGGCATCACTTGCAAAGGAATACGGTATTTACGGATTCAGCATTTACCAATATTGGTTCCGGGGCCGGCAATTGATGGAGCAGCCGATGGAAATTCTGCTTGCGCATCCGGACATCGACATCCGTTACAGCATTTGCTGGGCAAATGAAACGTGGACGAGGACTTGGTATGGCCTTGCCGAAGAGATTCTGATGAAACAGGACTATGGAACAGAAGCGGACTGGCGTGTTCACTTTGATTATCTGCTGCCGTTTTTTAGGGATGAGCGATATGTGAAGGTGGATGGCAAGCCCGTATTTCAAATATACCGTACATTTGAGATCGGCTGCTTAAAGGAAATGCTCACTTGTTTTCACAGATGGGCTGTTGAAGCCGGTTTCCCGGGACTTTACATCGTATCGGGCAAGACGGCCGGGCAGCAGGAGCAGCGAAGAGAGCTGGTGGATGCCTATTACTATTTTGAACCGGGCTATACGCTGAAGCATGATTTTTCAAAAGAAAAAGAGTTTTGGTACAACCTGTCCGTCCTAACAAAGACTGTGCTGAACCGATTTAAGAAGAAGAAGCTGTTGGAGCGCAGCATTCCCGGCGACTGGATTGTTGACCGGATTGCAGCGAGGAGCTATGCGGATGATGAATTTCCGGGTCTGATCCCGGATTGGGACAATACCCCGCGCAGGAGCTATAAGGGGCTTGTATACAAAAATACGAATCCCGTCAGATTTGAACAGGTACTCCGCAAGCTAAAGGAACAGGTGCGGGGAAGGAAGGCGGACTTCGTGCTGATCAACGCGTGGAACGAATGGGGAGAGGGCGCGGTGCTTGAACCGGATGAGACGAGAAAATATGCTTATTTGGAGGCAATCCGGCGCGTGATGGAGGAAGATGGACAGAATGCCTAAGGTGAGCATCATCATTATTATTTATCAGGTGGAGCGCTTTTTGGAGCAGTGTTTGAGGAGCGTGACAGGACAGACGTATCAGAACCTTGAGATTATCTGTGTCCTCGGGAGAGGTGACATCGCCTGCGAAGAAATCTGCGATCGGATCGCAGCCGAGGATGCGAGAGTCCTCGTGCTGAAGGAGGAGCCGAAAGGGACTGCCGTCGCGAGAAATCAGGGGCTTGATGCGGCTACGGGTGATTATATCGGTTTTGTGGACGGAGACGACTACATAGATCCTGACATGGTGGAGACGATGGTGCAGGCAGCGCTTAAGCATGATGCGGATGTATCCGTGACCGGCAAATATTATGCGTATGAAAACTGCGTCGATGGAACAGCCGAGGACTCGGAATACGTACTGGATACGGAGCAGGCATTTGAGATGATTTTATATCAGGAAGGATTCTTTCTGCATTTGTGGGATAAGCTTTACCGAAAAACGCTGTTTGAGACAATTCGGTTTCCGGTCGGACAGCTTGTGGAGGACCGGCAGATTGCTTACCGGATCTTGTTACAGGCAAGGAAGGTTGTTTACCATACGGCTTCCAAATATTATTTCCGCGTCAGTGAGGACAGCGGTTCCCGCGTCGAGCAGAACTTGCTGCTGTCCCTACGGGAGGACTATAAAATCTGTGAAAAACTGTTAGTGCAGTACCCGAACCTGAAAGCTGCGGTCTCCTTCTTTCTCGTTCATGAGAATATGAGTGCGATTCAGAACAGTGTGCTGTTTGGTGTCTTTTCCAAAGAGCATGACAGGGAATCGTTATCCTATGTACGGACGCACGCGAAGACGGTCATAAAAAATCCGCGCGTACCGGGGAGCCTGAAAGTAAAAATGCTGTTGTGCAGCGGCAGTCCATGGCTGTTTGCGAAGGTTACGGCATTTCGCAGAAAACGGTTTTTAGAGAGTCATACTTCGTACCGGACAGGTACGGACTGGACCCGAACCTTTCGCAGGCAGGGATTGTAAAGACGCAAAACGATAGGTCTGCGGATAGAAAGCCGCGCCTGAAAGGAGCAAGTGTGCAGGATTTTCACGATAAAAAAATACTTTTCGTATGCAGAGAGACTTACTCAATGCCGCTATGGTTTCTGGCAAGAAGCTTAAAAGCGGATAATGAGGTTGCCGCCTTTTATATCATGTCCACGGAATGCAGCTATCATAAATGCTATTACAACGAAAATAGCTATTATAAGTTTAAGGAAGAGCTTCCTGATGTGAAGCTGTATGATGTGCGGGATATTTGTGAACAGTATACAAAGGGGCTTAAGCAGAAAGGATCGCCTGTCGATCTGGCTTATCTTGAAAAAATTGAGGCGGAATATACACATTTTAAAAATCTGAATCTGCAGCTGATGAGCTCGCAGGAAAATACGAGGCACTATCATTACCGATATTACTGGTCTTTGACAAATTACGATGAAAATATGTATTGGCTTCAGTTAAACTATAAGAAAATTCTCTCCATTTTTGAGGAATTTAAGCCGGATATGATTCTGGACTTTGATAATGCGGAGCTGCAGCGTACAATTATCAACGAGGTCGCCTACCGGAAGGGGATTCCTTATATCACAGTGGAATACTCTAAATTCGGTTATTACAAATACCCGACTTTTCAAAATACGATCGGAATCGACGAGTATGTCGTGAAGGCGTATGAAGCAAATCTTAAGAAGTCGAAGGAAGAATTGTCCGAGGCATACGCTTATATCGAGAATTACAGGAAACAAGCGACGATTATGAACAAGGAATTTGCCGGCACAGTGACAAGCCAGTATGAACGGGACAGTCTTTTGTGGATCTTGCGTGTCATGCATGGAAAATGGAACTATTTCTGGAACATGGACATCACAAAAAAGAACTTGAAGATCAAGCGCACAAATAAAATTCTATACGCCCCGAGTATTCCTTACTTCTTTCATTATTTACAGGTTTTGCTGCTCAGAAGAAAGTTTATGGGAAAAAATAAATATTTTGAGAATCCGGTGCCGGGAGAGGATTACGTTTATATGCCGCTCCATCTCATACCGGAATCGACCGTATTCGTAAAAGCTTCGTACTATGTGGACGAATGCAATCTGATTGAGCAGGTATCCAAGTCTTTGCCGGTCGGGTGGAAGCTTTATGTGAAGGAGCATCAGGCGATGCTCGGCGAGCGCGGGGTTCAATTTTATAAAAAGGTCAAGGAGCTTCACAATGTCCGTCTCGTACAGGTCAATTACTATCATGATCCGAAGCCGTGGATCGCGAATGCGAAGGGTGTCGTAACGATCGTCGGAACGACCGCATATGAAGAAGCACTGCTCGGACGCAAGTCGCTTCTGTTCGGTGATGTGCCGTTCGCACTGATCGACGGAATCACCCGGGTCAGGAGCTTTGAGGATCTGCCGGAGTTAATCCGGGAGTTCGGGGAAATTGAAAACATTCATTCCTGTGCCGCTTATTTGCAGACAATGAAGGAAATCGGGTTTGAAATCGACCTGTTCTATCTGATGGGAAAAGCCGAGAAAGTATTAGCAGGGAAAGAGCCGGAGGATGAAAAATTCAGAGAGCAGCTCCATCGGCTGCTTAAGTTTTATCACGCGGGCTATGCACGCTATCAGGAGGAGCATTCATGAAAAGTTCAATCATCAATCGGCTGCAAAACGGCCAGTTTGTGCTGATCGCCGAAATCGGAGTCAATTATTATGATATTGCGAAAAAAGAGGGTATCACAGTGATGGAGGCTGCCAAGGAAATGGTGAAGGAGGCGGCTTTAGCCGGCATTCATGCCGTAAAGTTTCAGACCTATAAAGCAGGCACGCTTGCCGCGAAGGCATCTCCCTCCTATTGGGATACGACAGAGGAGCCGACGACTTCGCAGTATGAGCTGTTTCAGAAGTTTGACAGCTTTGGCTATGAGGAATACAAAGAATTAAAGGCGTATGCGGAAAGCTTAAAAATTGAGTTTCTGTCCACAGCCTTTGATTTTGAATCCGCTGATTATCTCGATGAGCTGATGGAGGTCTATAAAATTTCTTCCTCCGATTTATCCAATTTGCCGTTTATCGAACATCAGGCGAAGAAAAACAAACCGATTCTTTTGTCGGTCGGGGCATCGGAACTGCCGGAAATTGAGGCAGCGATTGACACGATTCGTATGCATAACGAGAAGCCGATTGTGCTGCTGCACTGCGTTCTCGAATATCCGACTCCGCTTGGGGATGCGAATTTATTAAAGATTTCTTCGCTGGCAAGCCAGTTTCCCGATCTGTATATCGGTTATTCGGATCATACGAAGCCGACGGAAAACTGCGATGTTATCAAAACGGCATATAATCTTGGGGCGCGCTGTATTGAGAAGCATTTTACATTGGACAAGACCCTGAAGGGAAACGACCATTACCATGCGATGGATCCGGGGGATGCAAAACGAATTTTAAAAGGGATTGAAGAGATGGATTTGATACGCGGCAAGGGTACTCTCTGCTGTCTGCAAACCGAGCTGACTGCGCGTAAAAACGCAAGGCGCTCCATTGTGTCGGCTGTCGATATTCCGAAGGGAACGATTATCAGCGAAGAGCTGCTGACATTTAAACGTCCGGGAACCGGCATTTCTCCGGACAGGCTGACGGAGCTGGTTGGAAGGACTGCTGCGCAGGACATCGCGGAGGACACGATTTTAATGGAATGGATGCTTACACCATGAGAAAAGAAAAGGGAAGTCAGGTAATTAAATCCGGAATCTGGTATATGATTTCGAGTATATCCATCAGGGCGATCGCGATTGTCACGACTCCGATTTATACGAGTATGCTGACGACGGCCGACTATGGACGTGCCAATACATTTAATTCCTGGATTGATATTTTCAATATCCTCACCTGCCTATGCATTGTATATAGCATCGGAAGGGCTAAAATTGACTTTGGGGATAAATTTGACGAGTATATGTCAGCACTGCAGGGACTTTCCAGTTCGTTTGCGTTTTGTGTGCTGCTTGCGGCTACTATTTTCAGGGAACAGATTTCGGCGGCGATCAAATACGAGGTACCGCTTGTTATTGTACTGTTTGTTTATCTGATGATTTCACCTTCTGTGGAATACATGCAGCAGAAATGCCGATATGAATATAAGTACAAGGAAAATATAGCGATTTCGATTATTTCCAGTGTTGGTACGATCCTGTTTTCCGTTGCATTGATGCTGCTGTTCAATGAAAAGCGCTATTTTGGCAAAATTTTAGGAACGCTGCTGCCGACGTTTATGATGGGTATCTGGTTTTATATCCAAATTTTACGGAAGGGGCGTCTGTTCTATAAAAAGGAATACTGGATCTATGCGCTGAAAATGGGACTTCCAATGATTCCGCATGCGCTGGCACTCACTGTTCTGGCACAAATTGACCGGATCATGATCAAGGATCTGTGCGGTGATGCGGACAATGGGCTTTATACATTCGGCTACAGCTTTGCGACACTGCTCGCTATTTTTACAAATGCGATCGGACAGGCGTGGCTGCCGTGGTTCAACGACCAGCTCCATGCGGGGAATAAGCAGCAGATCCGGGGGATTCAAAAAAAGCTTGTACTGCTCGGTGCATTTTTGACGATTGGCTTTATTACGGTAGCACCGGAAGCGCTGATGATCCTTTCACCGAATTCGCCCGACTACTGGCAGGCAAAATGGGTAATTCCACCTGTTGCGCTCGGGACGCTGGCACAGTATTATTATACAAACTACGTCAATGTAGAGCTGTTTTATAAAAAGACGCCGATTATCGCCGTCAGCTCTATTCTGGCGGCAATCGTCAACTATGTGTTGAACCTGATTTTTATTCCGCGTTATGGATACATTTCCGCCGGCTATACGACGCTGTTCAGTTATTTGTTTCTGCTGCTGTTCCATTATATTGCGACGCGTTTTGTCCTTAAGAAGCGGATCTATGCCAATTTTTACATGTTTACCTCGATGGTGCTTTGCTGCGGAATCGGTCTGCTGATGAGTTTATTTTACAGGGACGGTATCGAAATCATCGTGGCTCGTTACAGTTTGGCAGTCGTGATATTAGGAATTTTTGCTTTTCTCAAAAGACGTGATATAATGTTACTGCTTACTTATATCAAACAGCATTACCTTAAGAAGGATAACCAGAGGAGTCAGGAATGAAAACTTTGATAGTCATACCGGCGAGGGGCGGTTCAAAAAGAATACCGAGGAAAAATGTGAGGATCATGTGCGGGAAGCCGCTGATCTGTTATTCGATAGAAAATGCAAATGCACTCAAGGCTTATATGGAGGTAGATGTCGCCGTTTCCACGGATGACGAAGAGCTGGGAGGGATTGTAGAGAAAAGGGGTGTGGAGGTCATCGCCCGTCCGAAGGAGCTTGCGACGGATCAGGTGACACTCGATCCTGTTATTTACCATGCCGTACAGTATATGGAGCATAAAAAGCAATGCACCTATGACAATGTCATCACGATGCAGGCAACCTCTCCGACCCTGAAACTTGAGACATTAAAAAAGGCGGTCCGCTTTTTTGAGGAATCCGAGTGGGATACCATTTTAAGTGCAATGAATAAGCCGCATCTGTCCTGGGGTATTCGCAACGGCAAAATTGCAAAGAATTATGAAAAGCGTTTGAATTCTCAGGAACTTCCTGCTAACTATGTGGAAACAGGGGGATTTTTGATCACGCGCAGGGGATGCGTGACGGAAAACAGCAGAATCGGGGAAAAAGTCAATATTTTTGAAATTCCCGAGGAAGAGGCAATTGACATTGATACGTATTCGGATTGGGTGCTTTGTGAAAATATTCTTAAGAGGAAAAAAGTGCTGTTTCGGACGGTCGGTAAGATGCAGCTCGGAATGGGGCATATTTATCGTTGTCTGACACTTGCATATAAGCTGACGGCGCATGAGATTTTATTTGCGGCGGATTCTGAGAGCGATATCGGTATTGAACGGCTGAAAGAAGCCAACTTTCCGGTGATAGCCGTTGCGGATGAAAAGGAATTTGAAGAGGTGCTGAAGAGGGAAAAGCCGGATATTCTTGTCAACGATATTCTGGATACGACGCAGGACTATATGATGATGGCAACAAAGTATGTGAAGCGAGTCATTAACTTTGAGGATGTCGGACTCGGCGCAAAGTATGCAGACGCCGTTATTAATGCACTGTATGAAAAGGGCGATAAGCTCCACAATGAATATTACGGCTCGAAGTATTTCTGCATTCGGGACGAATTTTTAGAGGAGGAACCGAAGGCGTTTTCCGAAGAGGTGAAAAATATTCTTGTGATTTTCGGCGGTTCGGATCCTTCCGATCTGACAGGCCGGTTATATGAGGTGTGCAAGGTGCTTCATAGCAAGCATCCTGATATCCAATTTCATTTTCTCATCGGGTTTGCTTATCTGCACAAGGATAAAATAGTGACAGATGAAGAAAATAATATTTATGTTCATAATGATGTGAAGCGGGTCAGTGCCTATATGAACAAAATGGATCTTGCCGTTACCTCGCAGGGCAGAACGGTCTACGAACTGGCGAGTATGGGCGTCCCTTCTATTGTAATGGCGCAGAATGAACGGGAGGCAGAGCATGTATTTGCCGGTATCCAGAATGGCTTTATCAATCTCGGCATCGGCAGGGAGCAGGATGCGCTGACAATCATTTCCACGATTCGCTGGCTGATTTCCACGCCGAAGGTGCGTCAGGAAATGAGAAAGCTGCAACTCACAAAAGACTTTTCCAGGGGGCAGGAACGAGTGATTCATCTAATACTAAATGATCTGGATGATGAGGAGTAACGAAATGATAGATGATTATGAGGAACTCGAACAGAAGAGAACCGCGTCTCCTTTGCGCGATGTGACTGCAGTTTCTCTCGATGAAAATATGGAAAATGAATTTATCGGACAGGGAAGCAAGGAAGCGGAGGAAAATTCCGCAATCAGCAAAGCCGCAAATACTGTGATTGCATCCATGGACAAGCTGGAAAACAGAAGGGTTTTGCTCATTAATACGGTTTCAGGAACCGGAAGCGTCGGAAGAATCGTGAGCGGTTTGTACAGAACTCTTCAGGACCATGGTTATGAATGCCTTGTCGCCTATGGACGCGGAGAGGCACCGGAGGGGATTCGTTCCTACCGGATAGGAAGTGATACGGGCGTTTATATTCACGGAGGCCTGAGCCGCATTACGGACAGACATGGTTTTTATTCCTCTAAGGCTACAAAAGAGCTGATCTCGGTCATCGAGGAATTTAATCCGGATATCGTGCATCTGCACAATGTGCATGGCTATTATGTCAATGTGAAGCTGCTGTTTACCTATTTGAAGCAATCCGGCCGAAGGGTGATATGGACCCTGCATGACTGCTGGAGCTTTACAGGGCATTGTGCGCATTTTGAGTATATCGGCTGTCAAAAGTGGCAGGCAGGCTGCTCGCACTGTGAGCAGCTTCAAGAATATCCGCGGTCGATCATGATGGATCGTTCCAAGAAAAATTACGAACAGAAAAAGGAACTGTTTACCGGCTTTTCCAATCTGACGGTTGTAACACCGTCTGAATGGCTGGCGGCTCGCGTCAAGCAGTCTTATTTAAAAAATTATCATACGGTGGTCATTCCGACCGGAATCGACTTAGAAGAGTTTTCTCCGGTGGCGGAGGAACGAAAGGATGATAATCTTGTCTTTCAGCTCAGAAGTAAGCTGCACCTGAAAGGAAAATATGTACTGCTCGGCGTTGCAAATCCATGGCGGGAAAGAAAGGGCTTATCTCAGTTTGAGACGCTTGCAAAGTCTGTCGGCGATAAATTTGCAATCATTCTGCTCGGTTTAAGCGATGATCAGCTTTCACAGCTGCCGCATTCGATTATCGGGCTTGCAAAGACGGACAGTGTAAAAGAGCTGGCTGCGTTGTATTCCCTCGCGGATATTTATGTTAACTTGACGCTGGAGGATACGTTCCCCACCACAAATATTGAGGCGCTTGCGTGTGGTACCCCGGTTGTAACCTACAAAGCAGGAGGCAGTCCGGAGAGCATTGACGACACCTGCGGAATTGCTGTGGAACGCAACAGCGTGCAGGGAATCATCGCTGCGATTGACAAGATTATTGCGTTGCGCAGCAATTTATATACGCCGGAGCTTTGTATGAAAAGAGCGCGGCTTTACGACAAAGATAACCGCTTCATGGAGTATGTGCAGGAGGTTTATGAGGGCATGTAGCCCGCCTGCCGTCTGAAGCCGACGGGGAGATCGGAATGAAGAAAAAAGGTGCATTTTACGGATTGTGTGCAAAATTTGAAAAATCCATCCTGTTTGTTTTTGAGCTTGTGATGTACGCGGCTTGCTTTGCCGCATTTTTTCTGTTGTTTGCAATTGACAATCGCGAGATCATTACACTGTCGAGAACGGCGGCCGTCACGCTGTCCACCTACGTCATTATGCTCTTTCTTCTGACGGGTATTTACGGAAAATATGATGTCGGCCTGCGCAAAAATAAGCAGATTGTATTTTCACTTTCTCTCGCGGCTGTTTTTACGGATTTTGTCACTTATTTTGAATTGACGATCATGAAGACGAACGAGGCAAACAATGCGACATTTAAAATTGAGAACCTGAGCATTTTCTTCCTGGTCATTTTCATTCAGGTGCTTATTTTTATTGTAATGACCCATGCCGGGACGGCGTTCTATTTTTGGATTAACGATGCGCAGCGCTGTCTCATTATTACATCAGACGAATCAGATGCCAAAAGAGTCGCGCATGCACTGCAGGATTTTCAAAAGCGCTATCATGTCTGCGGTATCGTCAGGCATGACATTCCCGATTTAAAGGACCGGATTGTTAAGGCGGATACGGTTGTCCTTTATGAGGTTCCGGTCGG
This sequence comes from Bacillota bacterium, assembly GCA_023402845.1. Classification (GTDB taxonomy): domain Bacteria; phylum Bacillota; class Clostridia; order Lachnospirales; family Lachnospiraceae; genus JAEYFP01. Next base: position 28,393 of record JAEYFP010000026.1, on the reverse strand, counting down.
GCTGAGGACAGAAATTGTGGATTTCTGTTACCAAAACTTGAAGAATATTTATTTCAATCCGCATATTGCAGATATTTTGGAGCAAAATTCAAAGCCGGTTGTTGTTGATGATATTTCGTTTTTCTCTTCACAGTTTCATATGATTACATTTGAGCAGCGGATTATCAAGCGGCTGATGGATATTTTTTTATCGGCTATGGCTCTGCTTCTTACAAGTCCGATTCTGCTCGTGAGTGCCGTGTGCATCAAACGTCATGACGGAGGAGCGGTGCTATTTAAGCAAAAGAGAGCAACGGTGCACGGCAGGGTATTTGAAATCTATAAATTTCGTACGATGAGGGAAAATGCCGGGAATTATTCAGTAACGAAGGATGATGACCGGGTGACACCTGTCGGAAAATTTATGAGGAAATACCGGATCGACGAGCTTCCCCAGTTTTTTAATATTTTAAAAGGGGATATGAGTCTTGTAGGCCCACGGCCGGAAATGCTTGAAAATGTTGAGGACTATACGAAAGAACTGCCGGAGTTCCGTTACAGACTGCGGATGAAGGCGGGGCTCACGGGTCATGCTCAAATTACCGGAAAGTATAATACGAGTTCGAAGGATAAGTTGATGCTCGACTTGATGTATATTGAGAATTACAGTATTTTAAAGGATATTCAGCTTCTGTTTCAGACGATTTTGGTATTGTTCAAGGCGGAGGACAGTACGACAGCTTTTTTAGGTGAGGAGTCTGAGCATGAAGAGCAATGAAAAACGACAGGCAACAATCAGCATTATCACGGTGACAAGGAACAGTGAGGAAACGCTTAAAAAGACAATCGAGTCTGTGTTAAACCAGACGCTTTCCCCAAAAGAATACCTGATTATTGACGGAAACTCTTCGGACGGAACCGTTGCGCTTGCAGAATGTTTTCACGAACCGTTTGCCGAAAAGGGAATCACTTACCGAATTTATTCGGAGCCGGATGCCGGCATCTATGATGCGATGAATAAAGGAATTAAACTGGCCTCGGGAGAAATTATCGGCATGATCAACAGCAACGACTGGTATGAACCGGAGGCGCTGCAGGCAGTTGCGGACGTTTATATGAAAAAGGGTTTTGATTTGTTTTTTGCGGATTTAAGGATGCACCTTCCAAACGGCGGGACATTTATTAAGCCTGCGCGGAATCGGAGTTATGCGACTTCAAGAGATTGGAACCACCCGACGACGTTTATCACAAAGCAGATTTATGAGAAGTATCCATATAAGACGGAAACGATTCACGATGATTACGATCTGATTCTGCGCCTGAAAAGGGCGGGTGTGCATATCGAGACTCTAAACCGGGTACTGGCAGATTTTTGTATGAACGGCACTAGCCATGAGCGGAGCGTCAAAAAAGCGTGGCAGCGCGTGATAATCAAATATCGGATTTATCGGAATAACGGCTATTCTCCGCTCTATTTTCTGGAATGTCTGGCCGTGGAGGCTGCGAAGCTGATCGTAGGATAGCAAATTATTTTATTCTTTCATAGGAAACTTTTCCGGATTTTCCGCTGAAAGAAAATATTATGTATTCAGGAAGTAAAATGATGGAAATAAAGACACTGACCTTTTTTTCAAATTATTTTAACCATCACCAGAAAGCGCTTTGCGATGAGTGGTATGCGCTTTTGGGGGATGGTTTTACGTTTGTGGAAACAGAACCGATCGAGGGCTTTCGTGCCGATATGGGCTGGGGTGAAAAGGAGGTTCCGCCTTATGTGCTGCGTACCTATACGGAGAAAGCGTTACACGAGAGGGCGCTCGTACTTGGTCTGATCAGCGATGTTGTTGTCATGGGAACAGCGCCTGAACTGTACATAGAGGAGCGGCTTTCAAAGAATAAACTGACGTTTCGTTACTCGGAACGCCCGCTGAAGGAGGGATTTATCAAATTTTTTCTTCCGAGGCTTACAAAAAAGTATATTCATCTGCATATCAGGAACCGAAAAAAGAGGCTGTATATTCTGGGGGCCAGTGCTTACACGGCAAGGGACTATAAGAAGATGAGAAGCTATCCGGATAAGTGTTATCAGTTCGGGTATTTTCCAAAGCATTTGACCTATGAACCACAGGCGCTGATGGAAAGAAAGGTACAAAAGGCTGTCGATCCAAAGGTGACGACAATTTTGTGGGAGGGGCGTATGCTGAAGTTGAAGCGCCCGGATTTGGTCATCAGAGCCGCCCGGAATTTAAAGAGCAAGGGTTATTCTTTCCGGGTCACAATGGTCGGTGAGGGTCCGGAACGTTCCTGTGTAGAGCGGATGGCAAAGCGGTACGGTCTTTTGGATATTGTCACATTTGAAAATTTTTTATCTCCCGATGAGGCCAGAGAGCGCATGGCGGATGCGAAGATCTATGTCATGACGAGCAATTTTTTGGAAGGCTGGGGTTCCGTTATTTATGAAGCACTGAATGCCGGGTGTGCGGTTGTGGCGAGTCATGCCTGCGGTGCGACTCCCTGGCTTGTAAAGCATAGAAAAACAGGACTTGTGTTTAAAAGCGGAAGTGCGGGCAGTCTGACAAGGCAGCTTGAAGTACTGCTTAAGAAACCCGAATTACAGGAAACCTACGGAATCGCAGCTTATGAGCAGATGCATCAGCTTTGGAATCCGAAAACGGCGGCGGCAAACGTGCTGACGCTTGCCAAGTGTTTGGAGGAAGGACGCGTATGTCCGATTCAGGAGGGTCCCTGCAGTAAGGCGGGATACTTGAAGAACAACTGGTTTCATGAGGAAAGGCGGTCCGATGAAGCATAAAATTTTATATTTGATGGAATTTCCGATTGATCTGCCGGGAGGCGGACAAATGTCCACCCAGACGCTGTGTGAGGGATTATCCCAAACAGAGTTTGAACCGGTTGTCGTATGTCCGAGGCTGCTTACAAAAACACAGGCCGATTTTCCATTCCGGGTTGTGGAGTATTCCTCCGATCACAACCGGGAACGGAGCAAATTTCGCCGAATCATTAACTTTTTTCGCCGGATTGGATCTTTTTACCGGATTATCCGTTCCGAGAAGCCGCAGCTTATCCATGTTTCGATGTCGGAATCGCTGATTACGTTCGGATTTCTGCGCTGTATCGGGTTGTTTTCCACGATTCCGTTTGTTTATACCGACAGAGGATTGTTTTATGGTTACCGCAGTCATTCCAGGACGTGCATTATGCACACGCTGAAGCATGCATCCGGGATGATCTGTACGACGCAATACAACAAGAACTTATGGGCGGCCGCCGGGGTGCCGTGTAAAGTTACGGTCATCCCGAATACGATCGGCAAGGTATTTGAGGAGTTTGAGGAAGGAAAACGTGAGAAACAGAGAAAAAAATACGGCATTTCAGAGGAGGATTTTGTCGTTGGCTTTGCGGGACGCATTTCGGAGGAAAAGGACTGGCCATTTGTTCAGACGCTCGTGTCCGCTTTAAAGAGCAGCGGCCTGCGGTTTAAGGTTGCGCTCGTGCTGTCCGTTTATGAAGCGCAGGATGCGCGCCTTGCGGAAGATGTTAAGAATGGCATCATCAAAAACATTGGTGAAGAAAATCTGATTTACATGCAGGATTTGTCCCAAGCCCAGATCGCGGATTATTATTACCTTGTAGATGTATTTGTAATGACCTCGATGTTTGAGTCGTTCGGAAAAGCCGCGGTTGAAGCGATGAGCCGGAAATGTGCGGTCGTATCCACGAGTGTCGGCGGACTTACCGAGGTGATCGAGAAGGAAGAAAACCTTTATACAAAGGAGAACCTGCAAAAATTTACGGCTCGCATGCATGTGCTTTTCGACGATCGGACAGAGCTTGATTGCAACCGGGAGTTTTTTTACCGGCGTTATCTGGATCACTATACGAAGGAAGTCCATATTGAAAGGCATTGCAGTCTTTATTCGGGTTTACTTGAGTCTTGATTATAAAAATGGTATACTATTATCATTATGCCAATAGACTTGGAGGATCAGCTAATGAATGTTTTGGCAAACAGATTGGACAGAGGATTTTATCAGTATCAGGAGGAGTTTGAGCAGAAGGCATTGGAGGTGCTGCGCTCCGGTTGGTATATACTCGGGAAGGAGTTAAGCTCCTTTGAAGAAGAATTTGCCTCTTATATCGGTACGAAATACTGCGTGGGCCTTGCGAGCGGATTGGATGCGCTCTGGCTTGCGTTTCGCGTGCTTGGGATCGGAGAGGGCGATGAGGTCATTGTACAGGGGAATACTTATATTGCGAGTGTGATGGGAATTACAATCAACGGGGCGACCCCGGTGTTTGTAGAACCGGATGCCTATTATAATATTGACACAGCTAAAATCGAAGAGAAGATCACAGAACGCACAAAGGCAATTCTCGTCGTGCATTTATACGGACAGGCCTCTAAAATGGATGCGGTGTCCGCACTTTGTGAAAAATACCGTCTGCGTCTTGTGGAGGACTGCGCACAGTCCCACGGTGCATGCTTTGACGGTAAGATGACGGGCAGCTTCGGCGATATCGGTTGTTTTTCCTTTTATCCATCAAAAAATATCGGGGCATTCGGAGACGGAGGCGCAATTGTGACCAATGATGAAAAAATAGCGGCGGATATGCGCATGTACCGTAATTACGGAAGCGAGAAGCGCTATTATAATAAAGTGGTGGGGACAAATTCCCGCCTGGACGAGATTCAGGCAGGGCTGCTGCGCGTACGGCTAAATCATGTGCAGGAGATGACAGAGGAAAAGAAGCAGATTGCAGCCCGGTACCAAAGCCGGCTGAATAATCCGCTTATTATGCTCCCTCCTCTCATGGAACGGGCGACTCATATCTATCATCAGTTTGTCATTCGTTGTAAGGAACGAGACGAGCTGATTCAATATTTGAATGAAAAGGAAATCGGGACGATCATTCATTATCCGATTCCGCCGCATTTGGCAGAGGCCTATCGGTATCTCGGCTTCCACGAAGGTGATCTGCCGCTTACTGAGGCGTGTGCCAAGGAAGTGCTTTCCATTCCGATGTATAACGGTATGACGGAAGAAGAGCAGAATTACGTGATTGATGCGCTCAATGCGTTCAAAAGCCGGACGCTTTTACAGGCTGAGCTGTTCTGACACACGAACAGCAGAAAGATGGGAGAGACTGCATGAATATTAAGACGCAGTATCAGATATTGGAATTCGGAGAATTCGGGGATGAGCGCGGAAACCTTGTTGTGGCGGAGTGCGGCGGGATGGATGTGCCGTTTGAGGTGAAGCGCGTGTTCTATATGTACGGTTCGGATGCGACTGTCATCCGCGGGCGTCATGCAAACAGAAGGACGGAATTTGTGCTGATCAATGTGAGCGGATCGAGCAGGGTAAAGGTCGATAATGGATTTGAAACGGAGATTGTGGAGCTGAACAGGCCGCGAATGGGCCTGTATCTGCCTTGCATGCTCTGGAAGGATATGTATGATTTTTCGCCGGATTCCGTGCTTCTGGTGCTCGCAAGCGAGCATTATGACGGCAGCGAATATATCCGCGATTATGAAGAATTTATAAAGGAAGTGGGAGGCACACGGCATGAGTAAGATTTCTATCATCATACCGGTTTATTTTAATTCAGATACGCTGATGCTTCTTTATGAGGATATGAAAGAGAAAATTCTTCATAAAATCGGCGCATATGAAATTGTTATGGTGGACGACGGTTCAGGCGACAATTCGTGGGAAATCATGAATCAAATCAGAGAGAGAGATGAGTATGTGAAATGCATTCGTCTTTCAAGGAATTTTGGCGAACACGCGGCAATTCTTGCCGGCCTGTCGCACTGCAGCGGCGACTGCGCCGTGACAAAGCAGGCGGATTTGCAGGAGGATTCCGAATTGATTCTTGAGATGTACGAGAGCTGGAAACGCGGCAATAAGGTGGTGCTCGCGGTGCGCGCTCAAAGGGATGATTCTCCGATTAAGAAATTTTTTGCGAATATGTATTACGGTATCGTCAAAAAATTTATCGAAAAGAAAATGCCGATTGGCGGCTTTGACTGCTATCTGCTTGACAGGCAGGTAATCGGTATCCTGCAAATGCTTGATGAAAAGAACTCGGCACTGACCTTGCAGGTTTTGTGGGTGGGTTTTCAGTCGGAAAGCATTTATTTTCACAGAAAAGATCGGGAAATCGGCCAGTCTCGCTGGACGCTTTCCAAGAAGTTCAAGCTGGTGATGGACTCAATGATGAGCTTTTCTTATTTTCCGATCCGCTTCATGTCAGGTGTCGGTGTCGTCTGTGCAATCATTTCATTTTTATGGATCATCGAAGTCATTCTGGAGCGTCTGATCATCGGAACACCGATTGAGGGCTGGGCTTCCCTGATGTGTCTGATTCTGTTTTCTACGGGAATGATTCTTCTGATGCTTGGAATTCTTGGAGAATATTTATGGCGGACACTGGATGCAAGCCGTAACCGTCCCCCGTTTTTGGTAGATACGGTCAATCCTTGCCGTACGACGGACGAGGAACCAAAGGAGCCTGTATAGATTATGGGACAAACAGAAAAAAAGGAAAGCTTGCTGCAGAGCTTTATTCAGTATTTCTACGGTAATTTTGTCGTGCTGCTGCTGGGATTTATCTCTCTCCCGCTGATCACGCGCGTGATGTCCACAGATGAGTATGGAAGAACTGCCATGTTTACCTCGGCTGTTTCCATTATTTATATTTTTGCTATTTTAGGGCTGGATCAGTCGTACATTCGCTATTTCTATAAAGAGGGCGTGAACCGCAAGACTCTTTTATTGCAGTGTCTGCGCTGGCCTGTACTCCTCATCCTTCTTTTGTCCGGCTTGTATGCATTTGGCTCGCAGTATTTTAACGAGTTTCTTTTTGGGCGAAGCAGTCTTGACATCACGCTGTTAGTCATAGCCTATACGATCATTTCCGTCTTTGAGCGCTTTCTGTTTTTAAATATTCGTATGGAGCAGAACGGGAAGCTGTATTCCAACTTAAATATCTTATCAAAGCTGTTGTATATCACATTTATTGTTTTATTTGTCTGGATTCTGGGGAATGACTTCCGCGTTGTACTCTATGCAATGACGCTTCCGCTCGCAATCGTGACGCTGACCGCGGCTGTCCGTTATATGCTCGTTAAGAGGGGAGAAAAGGCGGTAAAGCATGCGGTGGCCGAAAAAGAGCTGCTGCTGTACGGCGTTCCGTTCATCCCGATGCTTTTGATGGAGTGGCTGCTGTCGTCAATGGATAAGTGGTTTATCAAAATTTTTAATAATTTTTCGGAAACCGGTGTTTACTCGGCGGCGATGCAGATTATGACGCTTTTGCTGACATTTAAAATCACCTATGTGGCATTTTGGGCACCGGTTGCAATGGAAAAATATGAAACCGAGCCGGAGGAGGTCTGCAAGGCATTTTTTGCGGATATGTTTCGAAAAGTGCAGTTTCTTTGTATGTCGGCAGCATTTCTGCTGACGATTTTCAGGGGTGTTATCGTGCTGATTTTAGGAGAGGGCTACCGCGAAGCGATCAGGGTGATTCCTTTTTTAACACTCATGCCGATTTTGAGTATTTTGTTTGAAATGACGGGACAGGGTGTAAAATTCGCCGGAAAAATCAAATACTTTAATTATGCCTCGCTCGTAGCAATCGCCTGTAATCTTGTTGGAAATATCCTGCTTGTTCCGAGGTTTTCAGGGGTTGGTGCTGCACTTGCTACGGCGCTCACCTATATTGTATATTTTTTGCTGGGTACTTATTTCTCTAAGAAATGTTATCCGGTTGATTATCGCTTCCGTGAATTTGCCGTATCGCTGTGTCTCTATATTGCCTATGCGGCGTTTGCGACGGTAACGCAGGATCAGTGGCTGAGTGCCGGCGTGGGAAGTGTGCTGTTTGTACTGCACTGTATTTGGAACAGAGGAATTTTGGCGGATCTGCTGTGTTTTCTTAAGGGATTGAAAAAATGAAATATATGATTGTTGCCGTTTTAACAATTGCCGCAGCCGTGCTGCTGCGCTTAAAAAAAGAATCTAGGGGATTTGTGCTCGCAGGCTTCGTTATCGCGATGATTCTGTTGAGCTTCGTCTATAATATGCGTGTGCTTCCCTCAATTGTGCCGTTTTATTTTCCGACGAACCAGACGTTTTATCAGACGGAATTTCTGGAAAAGGGAGAATATCCGGACAGCTTTTTGCCTCTTTTATTGAAAGGCAAGACAGTCTATACAAAGGATGACAGGGTCACGCTTGATCAGGCCGTGGCAGAGGGTAAAAATTTTGTTTATGCTTATTATCATAATGAGAATGCGATTAACTACATGGAACTGATGGAGGCCACGGTGATCCCGGATCCCGGCTTGAACGATGCCAAGGTGAGTGAAGCGCAGATGGAGGCGTTTGGAGATTTGGGCTATGCGAATGATATGTTTCGCTATTCCTTTTTGTTGAATGACTTTTGGGAAGAACTTGGTAATTATTTTACGTACTACTGGTATTATTCCGATTATCTTCCGGAGATGCATGTCTATCTGAATACAGAAGGAATGGAAGAGGCAGATACGCTTATTGTGCTGTGGGATGGAAATGCCGAAAAGGAAGCGGAGAATCTCTACATCATGACAGAAGCCTATTATGAGAGCGAGGTGGCAGCAGATTTATGAAAGAATGGATGGCCGCTTATTTGGCGCAATTTACCGGGCGTTTTTTTCTCAATCAGTTTTTTGTGATTCTTGCCGTTTATTTGGCGGGCCTGTTTCTTGTTGTCTGCATGAGAAGAGGCGTCAGAGATTTTTGGACGCCGCTTTTAGCTTATCCGGTCGGTATTGCTGTCTATGTGCTCGCAGGTTTTCTGCTGTTGGTTACCGGACTGCCGTTTCGTGCATGGACCGTGCTGCTTTTGCTGTTATTCGCAGCCGTGCTTTTATGCATCTTTAAAAAGCCGTTTCAGAGCCTGCGGACTGAATTTGCCGCCTGGAAGGAAGAAACAAGCGGACAGCCCAAAAGACGCTGTGTGCCATGGTTTCTGGCAGGCGTTTTGCTGTTTGCCGCTGTGCTTGCCGTTTCAGGTATTCTGTCGGTGAGTCTTTCGAATGATTCGATGTATTACTATTCCCTATATTCGCGCGCGCTTGTAAGCTATGGCATGTACCGGAGGGAATTCAATGTATTTTTGACAGACGTCGGGCAGGGGGCCGCTCTGATCGGTACCTTCCCATATTTGTTTGGTTTTAACGAAATGTTTGGCATTCAGCAGTTTTTTAACTTGAATTTTCTGTGCTGCTTCACCTATGCTGTTTATGAGCAGACAAAAGCCGCCGGGCAGAAGAAGGCTTTTGCGGCCGCGCTGCTTTCGCTGCTTGTGCTGCTCTCTGCCATGCCGTTTCTCATCGTGTCCAAATGGGCGATGGCCAATGTCTATTTCATGGAATATTTGTTTCTTTGCAGTTATTTGGCATTCCGTTTTCAGCCAAAGGAGGAAGGCTGCGAGGAGGGGCTTCTGCTTGTGCAGGGGATTTTGATGGCAATGCTTTCAACACTGCGCATGGAGGGCGGCATCTTCGTGCTCTTTGCCGTGCTTTGTATTTCGACACTGAAGTACAGGAATAGAGAGCTGGTGCTGTGCTTTTTGGTGCCGACCGCCTGTCTGCAGCTTTTATATGACATTCGGATTTTCCTGACGATGGATATCAACGCGCCCTATACGTTTCTTACTGAAAAGAAGGCGGCAGTACAGCTCCTCGGAATGGCGGCGGTGCTGCTGTATCTGACCTTAATTCGCGGCCGGTATTTTAAAAAGCTTCAAAAGCACATAGAAGCCGTCATAATAGCAGGGCTTTTGCTTGTCAATGCAGGTTTGTGCGTATTGGATTTTACTATTTATTTTGGCAATTTAAAAGCATTCGGTGCAAATTTATTTCATCAGAGCGGTTGGGGTCTGTTCCCCGCCTTTGTGATTGCAATGTTGTTTCTGCTGCCCAAAAAGGGAATTCCCTTCCGGTATCATGATTTGCTTTGGACCGGATACCTGCTGATTACACTCGCTGTTTGCTGGGCAAGGGACGGTATTTTAAGAGAAGGCGTCGGCGATTCTGGAAACCGTGTGCTTCTTCAGATTGTTCCGCTTGTCGTATTTGCCCTGACGCTGCGGGCAGCCGGATGGTGCAGAAAAGAAATCAAATGATGGTATTGTAAAGTTAATCAGAAAGCAGCGGACTTCTGTATAATGTTCCGCAGGGGACAGAGATTTTCTCATAGTGATTTTCCGTAACGTAATTGAGCAGGAAGCCGCCGATTTCATTGGCATTTGGATTTGGGTCGGCAACGACATCCCCGCAGGTTTCATAGGAGCCGTATTCCTCATCCAGTACGAGTACGAGATCGGGATAGCGGTCAGGGTTTATTTCATAGTAAGGCTCAAGTCGCGCGCTGTTAAACGCCGTCCGCCAGGTGGTCGGGGCCCCGCAGCGCAAATCCGTGCACAAATAACCATAGGGCAGCAGCTTTGTAATGAAGATGTTGCCATTTTCTTTTCCGATCGAATCCGATTGGCAATAGGTTCTGATCGTATCATAGACGTTTTCATACATCGTAAGATGTTCAGGTGTCGTATAAAGACCGGCAGCAGGCCCCGCGGTAATTTGGGCTGTCAGTTCGTTCAGCGGCGCATCACGGTAAACATTGACGATACGCAGCACGATTGTCTGGATAAGAGCGATGCATAGGACTGCCATAAAGAGAATGCTCCCGATTTTGGAAAGGGATCCCCATTGGGATTTGCCGTTGACAGACGATTCTGCAATGTAATCAATGTAATCCTGAATAAACAGAATCGAAGCGATTGAGGCGATGAAATGTCCCATCGATAAAATATAGAGATAGCCGTTCGAAGAATAGCTGAATACGACGGAGAATATCATGCCTCCCGCAAACAGCAGGAAGAACAGTTTCCAGTTTTTCTTTTTTGTAAGGAAAAAGAGCGGCAAAGCCGTCATGCAAAGGGCGGTCTGGATATAACCGGTATGTCCCAGGCTGCGTGAGAAATAGACTGCAAACAGAAGCAGGGCGGCAGCGGCGGACAGCTGTTTTAAGACTGTCATAATGGGAGCCTTAAGAGTTGTTCGTTGTTTTTTCAAAGCAGAAAAACAGTGAAGAAAGAATGTGAATATAATCAGCAGATAACCCGCATAGGCGCTATAGCCGTAGACTTCATTAATTCCGATAAAGAATTTTTTCAGCGGATAGATCAGGCTTGTCCCATGCTCCTCGTCGGAGAGAACATAAGGGATTGCACGGATAAAATCCATAATGGAAACATTCGTCAGTAAAAATGCAAAAAACAGGACGGCGGGGATACAGATACCGTACAGCGTATACAGGCAGACTGTGATCAAATCCGCTTTTTTTACAGCTTCCTTCCACGACTCGGGCAGTTTTGTGATCCGGCAGACGAGCAGCAGAAGCAAAACAGCAAAAATAACGAGCACGTAGGCGACAGCCATTGTCGGAAGTGCGAGCACACAAAGAGCGAACAGGCTGCCGGAAATGACAAGAAACCGTTTATAGCCGGTCTGATAAAAATGATAAATCAGCAGCATCGAAAGCAGAAAGCAAAGGACGGATATCGTATAATAGGAAAGCGTTGCAATGTTTAAATGTGTATAAAACAGGACGGAAAGCGCGCAGAATAAAGCGATGACCTCCCTTACGGATGTTTTGAGAATCCGGTAGGTGACCAGACTGCTGATCAGCGCAAAGACGACAAAGCAGATGCGGAAGAAGAGCAGAATTCCGCTCGTCGAACCGGCAATCGTCATATAAAGGGAAAAGAGCGGCAGCAGAATCACCCCGGAGAGCTGCGTCGGAAACCATTCATGCAGAAAAATACTGTCTCCCTGATAAAAACGGTACGCCGTAGAAAAATAAAAGGTTTCATCCGACCAGCAGAAACTGAAAAAGCATTTGCAAAGCAGCAACAGAAAGCCGAGTCCTAATAGCAGATAGGGATAATAAGCGGCTATAAATTTTTTGACGGTCATAAATACTCCTTTATTGGATATTTTGATAAAGTATGATATGATACTTATGATATTGGTATCGGATACCATTTATTATAAAAAGATTGTTCATATGTATTATATAGGATTGTATCGGGGTTTTCAATCTAAGGATGACCGATAAAGGAGAAAAAAGATGGGCTTATTCAGGCAGATTGCGGACAGGCAGGCAAAAATAGCATTGGTGGGACTCGGTTATGTAGGGATGCCGATCGCGGTTGCATTTGCAAAAAAGGCCGAGGTCATCGGCTTTGATTTAAACGAAGAAAAAATAAAGGCCTACCGTTCAGGCATCGATCCGACAAAAGAAGTCGGCGACGAGGCGATCAAAAAGACTACGGTCGAGTTTACATGCGACGAAAAGCGGCTTCAGGAGGCGAAATTTCATATTGTCGCGGTCCCGACACCGATCAATCTGGATAAGACGCCGGATCTGTATCCGGTCGAGTCCGCCAGCAGGCTGCTCGGCAAAAATCTGACGAAGGGTTCGATTGTTGTTTATGAATCCACTGTCTATCCCGGCGTGACCGAAGATGTATGTGTGCCGATACTCGAGCAGGAGTCAGGCCTGATCTGCGGCAGAGACTTTAAGGTCGGCTATTCGCCGGAGCGGATTAACCCCGGTGATCAGGTGCATCGCTTGGAAAATATCAGAAAAATTGTTTCGGGTATGGATGCGGAAGCACTCGAGGAAATTGCACAGGTTTACGAGCTTGTGATCGAGGCCGGCGTACACCGTGCGGGCAGCATCAAGGTGGCTGAGGCGGCAAAGGTCGTGGAAAATTCTCAACGGGATATCAACATTGCTTTTATTAATGAATTAGCTATGGCATTTGACAAAATGGATATCGACACTTCCGAGGTGATCGATGCAATGAATACAAAGTGGAATGCGCTGGGCTTCAGGCCGGGGCTGGTAGGCGGGCACTGCATCGGCGTGGACCCTTATTACTTTATATACGAAACAGAAAAGCTTGGTTATCATTCCCGGCTCATTTCTGCGGGCAGACAGATCAACGATGATATGCCGGCATTTGTCGGGGATCATATTATTAAACAGCTTGTACTTGCCAATAAGCAGGTGAAGCAGGCGAAAATTGTATTTTTCGGTGCGACGTTTAAAGAAAACTGTCCGGATGTGCGCAATTCCAAGGTGATGGAAATCATAAAATATCTGGAACAATTCGAAATGTGTCCGGTGCTGATTGACCCTGCGGCGGACCCGAAAGAGGTCGAGCGCACCTATGGCTATCCGCTTTCCGACAGAGAAGAGGCATATGGAGCGGACTGCCTTGTAATCGCGGTGGCTCACGAGGAGTTTAGAAGCTGGCCGCTTTCGAAGTGGGATTCTTTCTTTAAAGATTGTCCGGCAAAGGAACGGGTTATCATAGATATTAAGGCGATCCTTAATAAAGCTGAGGTGGCAGACAGAGGCTATCGGTACTGGAGACTGTAGATGTAATTTGTAATAATACGCAGGTGAGGGCGATGACAGTTATAGTAAATGCAGATGATTTCGGAAAAAGTGAATCGGTCAACCGTGCGATCACGGAGTGCTTCGCAAAGGGCATGATCCAGCGGACGACAATTATGGTGAATATGCCGGCTGCCGATGAGGCGGTTGCAATTGCAAAGGAGCAGGGCTTTGCCGGTCGCGTCGGCATTCATTTGAATTTGACGGAAGGGCTGCCGCTGACCTTGGATATTCGCAGCAATCCGCTGCTTTGTGATGAGAAAGGAAATTTTCACGCGGGTTTTCAGCGGACGACAAAGTACCGTCTTTATATGGATGAACTGACGATCGGCCAGATACAGAAAGAACTGGATGCCCAGCTTGAAAAATATGGTGCCTATGGGTTCACGCTGTGGCATGTGGATTCCCATCATCATGTGCATACAAATTACCCGGTGCTGCGAGCACTAAAGCCTCTTGCAAAAAAATACGGATTTTCCTCTATCCGGCTCGGAAGAAATTTATTCCGCGGCGGCAACCCGATGATGAAGCTGTACAAAATCCTGTATAATCGTGCGCTTCGGAAGTTATGCCGTGAGACGACGGACTATTTTGGCTCTTATAAAGACTTTGCGTCATATTTTTCGCTGGAACTGCCTCCGCCGGAAAAAGAGCGGGCAGCAGCTGTGAAAAATACGGCGGAGCATAATGCAGTAAAAAATTTTCTCTCAAAATACCGATTGGAGCTTATGGTGCACCCAATGTATGATGAACAAGACGTACTTGTGGACACTGATCTTCCGATGGAAATGGAACGGATGATGTTGAATGGATAGGCAGAAACTGAAAAAAGAGCGTCTTAAAACGCTGCTTCTCTTACATGCGATCATGCTTCTGTATTCTGCAAGCGCGATTTTTTCAAAGCTTGCGGCGGGTGAGCAGTTTTTAAGCCTTTCTTTTTTTATTTTATACGGGCTTGTGCTGCTGATTTTATTTATATATGCTATTTTATGGCAGCAGGTATTAAAACAAATGCCGCTCACGACCGCCTATGCGAATAAGGCAGTTGTGATTATATGGGGCCTTATCTGGGGAAACCTGTTTTTCGGGGAAGCAGTCACCATAAAAAAATTGATCGCCTCGGTGATTGTAATCCTTGGCGTCGGATTGGTGGTGACAGATCAGAATGAGTAGGGAACAGTTATCTATTATTGTTTTTTTACTTTCCGTTTTGATATCCGCTGTTTCGCAGCTGCTGCTTAAGATGAGTGCGAACAGGAAGTACGAGACGCGGCTGGCGGAATATTTAAACCCGAAGGTCATTGCAGCCTACCTCCTTTTTTTCGGGGCTACTCTGATTACGGTGCTGGCCTATCAGTATGTGCCGCTGTCGCTCGGCCCGGTTCTGGAGTCAACCGGCTATATTTTTGTAACACTGCTCGGCTTTTTCATTTTAAAAGAAAAAATCGGGAAGCGAAAGCTTGCCGGCATGCTTGTAATTATTGCGGGAATTCTGCTTTTTAATTCCTGAAGGCGAAATAGCAATCAATTGTTTATTTAATGGAGTAGAATCAGATGTCAGCTAGCCTGAAAGAAAAGATAAAATATGGATTGCCGGTTCTTTTCACACTTCTGCTTGGCAGTGTGAATCTGGCAATGAAGCAGATATTTCCCTTTGGAGAACACACCATCGATTATTATGATATGGCACAGCAGATTGCTGCCTTTTATTACCATGTTTATGATATGCTGCACGGAGAAAAGGCCTTTTTCTTTGACTGGTATACGGCTCTTGGCGTCAATATGGCGATGAGCACATCCGGCTGCAGTAATTTAAGCCTGTTCAATTTATTTTTTTTATTTGTTCCGAGAGACTTACTGTTAGAAAGCCTTTCGATTTTTAATCTGTTAAAAATGATGTGTATGACGTTCACAATGTATTGGTATCTGCATAAAACTTACCGGGCACCCTATTTTTTTGAAGCGGTACTCAGCGTCGGCTATGGATTCTGCGGCTTTGTTCTCGTTTTGTATATTACAAACCAGTGGCTTGATATCGCGGTTCTTTTCCCGCTGATCATGCTTTCACTGCAGAAGCTGTTTCGGGACGGGACGATGCGCTGGTATATTCTCACGCTTTCACTGGCGCTGATAGGCAGCTACTACCTCTCCTTTATGATTTTGATCTTTCTGTTTTTGATGACGGGCCTTTGGATTGTTGCAGAGCGTCTTTTCGAGAAAAAAGAGAAACGGAAACAGTATTCGATTGTCAGGCTTGGACTTGGAACGCTGGCTGCGGTTCTTGTTTCCGCTTTTATTCTTGCACCGCAGCTTATACAGACCCTAGTTTCGGCAAGGTTTGAAAATGAAAACGGGGGCGGCTTGCCGGAACAGTATTTGTCCATCTTAAAGCAGGTGAACGGCGCTTATACAACGCGGTGGTGGACTTTGCTGGGGCTGTCCTTTGCGGCGGCACTGGTATTTTGCGGCCTGCTTCGGTTTCGCAAAGAGAAAAAGAGCGTATTTTTAGTTATTGGTTCAATATTGCTCATCGTTCTTGAATTGTTTTTTGAAAGCATCAATTTGATCTGGCATTTCGGATCTTATATCCAGTATCCGATCCGAAACGGCTTCATGATTTATTTTGTTTTTGCGGCATGTGCCTGTTATTATGCGCAGAAGCTGTTCGCGGCAGGACCATCCGAAGGGCGGCCTGTTTCCCGTCGAACAGGATTGCTTTTGGTGGCGGGCTTTGCTGTCACAGCGCTTTTGATTTATGCCGGAACCGCCTGGTATGCAAATCATCCGGGCCTGGCCCTGCGTACGGTTTTTCATATTACCGCAGCCGTGATGGGCGTATCGTTTCTTGTATACGTATTCCTGTTATGGATGAAGGACGGGCGATACTGTTATGGAAGCGCTTGTCTGCTTGTATTTGAACTGCTGTTTTATACGTTTCTCATGATCGGTAAGCCGACATTTGTGACGGGCTATTCGGAAGAGCCTGAGCAGGAGGGTGAGTATATCCGCATTTGCAATCAGCTTGCCGAACAGTTTTCGTTAGAGCCGGACGCCCTTGCAAGGGTGAAGAATCCCGATGAAAGTCTGAATTCCAATTACGGTCTTGTGCTACGCAGACCGGCGTTGTCTAACTGGACGCATTTGATTTCTCCTCAGCTTCAGCAGGGAGCGGGCGCATGGGGCTACAGCTTTCAGTTTACCCGCCTTCTGGATGCGGGCGGGACGGTCTTTTCGGATGCGCTGCTCGGCGTTACGGAGACGATCAGCCTTGCTGAGCAGAACCCCGCACTTTATGAACAATCAGACAGCGCAGCAGTTACTGTGGATCATTTGACAGGAGAAGAAGCTGTTTATGGCTTATATAGAAACCGCTATACGCTGCCGTGGGGGATGACGATACCGGAAGCGTCCGCAACGGATATGGAGACGGCCGATCTTGTATCGCTTCAAAATACGCTTTATCAGGCACTTACAGGCACTTCCGGAGCCGGGGAGATCGCCTCTTTTATAAAAAACGGAAGTACGATTGAAAAAACGATTGTGAGCTCCTTTCAAACAGATCAGACGAACCGGGTGCGCACGGAGATGCTGCGTATCAAAGTGAAAGGCGAGACCGCGCTTTATTTTTCCGGCTGCGGCGGAGATCGGGAGGATCGGAGCACGGAAATTTTTGTAAATGGAAAAGCCATTCCGGTTCCCAGCATCAAGGAAACCGACAACACGCTGTACCCGGCTCATTTTAACAATAATGCCATCTGTCTCGGTGTGTTTAAGGACGAGGAGCTGTCTGTTGAAATCCGTATGGATCTGACGAAGGGTGAGCCGTTTGATACACAGATCAGCGCGCTTGATTTAGAGAAATTGGCCGGCCTATGTGCGGCCTATGCAAACGAAGACACGAAGGTTACGGCAGGCAAACGGACGCTTGAGGTGAGTGTGTCTGCAGAGGAAGACGGAGAGAGGCTGATGCTGCCGATGGCCTTTGACGAGGGCTTTCGTGTATCGGTGAACGGAAAACGTGTACAGGCGGAGTCCTTCGCCGGATTGTTTACGGTGATCCCTCTTACGAAAGGCGGCAATGAAGTTCGTATGAGCTATCTGCCTGCCGGTATGCTGCCGGGCGGTATTGTGACGGCCTGCATACTGCTGTTCCTCTTGGCGGCGGAACTCTTTCATCGGTTCGGAACAGAAAGGCAGAAGCAAGTCGTGCTGTCGGCCGAAAAGACGATAGAGGCCTGTTTGAAACCGCTTTATATGGCGGCCTGGGCGGTAGTGATGCTTGCTATGTATCTGATTCCGGTTGCAGCCGGTGTAGTTTTCATTTTATTATAAACGGAGAAATAGGATGATAAAGCTGAGGCAAAAATTTTCAAATCCCATAGTCTTTTCTCTGACGGTCAATACACTCCTGCTGTTGATTTCTATTTTTTTGTTTCATCCTTTTTTCGAAGAAAATGATGATGCATTTTTGGCAATGATTGCAGAAGGAGCCTACGGGGCGAGAGAAAGCAGCCTGATCTATGTGAGCAGTTTGCTTGGAAGGCTTATGACGCTGCTGTATTCTGTGCTGCCGGCTTTCAGATGGCACTGCGTGCTGCAGTATGCATTTCTGTTTCTGGCTTATAGTGCAGTCACTGCTGTTTTGTGCCGTCGCCGGTATGGAAAGCTGCTTTCCATACTATTGCTGCTTTGTACTTTCTATGAATCCTACGTATCTCTGCAATATACGAAAACTGCTGCAATCGTGACAGCTGCGGGCTTTGTGCTGCTGTTTGAGTCGCTGCGCAGGAAAAGAAAGGAAGGTAGAATTTCGGTGCCGCTTATTGTGACCGGAGATCTTTTACTTTTATATGGAGCGCTTTTGCGCAGCAGTGCTTTTCTGCTCGCGAGCGCATTGCTGCTTTGCGCAGGTCTTTATGAGCTATATAGCTGCTATATACAATCCGGTAAAAATAAGTTTTTTAAAATGTTTTTGAATTATGCGGCAGTTTTTGTACCGATCCTGTGTCTTATCTTTTTGCTGTTTGGCTTTGACAGGCAGGGATACAAAACAGACGGAAACTGGAACACTTTTATGGAATATAACGATACGCGCACGGCGCTGCTTGATTACCGCTACGACCTGATGGATTATTCTTCAAACGGAGAATATTTAGAATCGTTTGGCATTTCGGAAAATGATGCGCTGCTCTACCTGACCTGGCAATTTGGTGACGACAGGGTTTTAAGCACCGAATTGATGGAAGATGTGCTGGCGGGAGCGCAGCCGCGTGCTGTGGACGGGGTGTTGTTTAAGGCATTTGCATCAAATCTGTTTGAGGAGCTGTATTCCTTAAGCGCGCTTGTGCCGGGACTCTTCTGTGCGCTTGTATTGCTTGCGCTGTCTGCTTTTGCCGGAGATAAGAGGGAGAAAATGCCCTTTTTCCTATATTTACTTTTGTGTGCAGGTGTGCTGTCTGCGATTTTGTTCTACTATCAATACAGCGGCAGATGGAACCACCGGGTCGTTTCCGCGCTGTTTTTGGTGCTGCTGCCCGTCATTTTCTTTGAAAGTCCCGAGCAGAAGCACGAGGATAAAGGAACGGAGAATGGAAGACAGGGGGTTTTGACGGCAGGGCTGCTTGCGGTCATGCTTGTTACATTTTTTAATATCGGGCTGCTTTTGGAAAATCAATTCGCATACCGTGCCTATCAGCGGGAGGAGCCGGACTATGCGGCACAGCTTGCCGCGATAAACGAAGAGAAGGAGACGCTGTTTGTGTTGGACATGTTTACCTTCCAGCGGGCTTATCAATACGAAGTGTTTACTGCTTACCCGGCCGGATTACTGGATAATGCGGTTCTGGCGGGAAGCTGGTATGTCAACTCCCCGATTACAAGAGCCGTTACTCAAAGATACGGTTATTCCAATCCATTTGAAGCGTTGGAGAAGGGTGATGGTGATGTGGTCCTGATTGATAACTGTTATCCGAAGGAGAAGGCACAGTATTTGAGTGAGCATACGGGAGAGTCATTTCAGGCCGTCTATGAGAAAACGGAAAATGGCTTTGACCGGTATCGAATAAAGGAGACGGGAAAATGATAGGAGTATCCAATATTTTACTCATATTTGTCTGGGGAATCTCAGTGCCGTTTGTACTCGGAATGTTGTGGGAGAAGCGTCTTGCCGATTCGGATCATATTTGCTTTGCCAGAAATTTTGCGCTCGGCTTTATGACGATGGCGGCTGTATTTCAGGTGCTTGCCGTGCCTGCAATTTTTCTGCGTGCGCCGTTTCACGTACTGAAAGATGTGTGGATTACAATCATTGTCTGCCTGCTTGTTATCTCTGCTGTTATAAATTTTAAGGATTTAAAGAAAAGGCTGAAAAATAGCATTGTCAAAAAGCCTGAACGGACTGAGCTGCTTATCTGGCTGGCAGTGATTGCAATCGTAGCATTCCAGACTTGTCTGCTTGCAGGACAGATGCATGTGGATACGGATGATGCGCGCTTTATTGCGGAGGCGATGGAGGCGGTGGAAAAGGATACGATGCTGCAATATCATCCGCTCACAGGGGAATTTCTCGGCAGTCCGCTCGGAGAGATGAATAAGGACGTCACCTCTCCTTATCCCATTTTTTTGGGCTTGGCCGGAGAATTGTTTGATCTGCCGCCTGCGGTGGCCGCTCATGTGATTCTGCCGGTTTTATTGATCCCGCTCTGTTATGCCGTGTATTTTGTCATCGGAAATTGGTTTTTTGATGGTGACAGCAGGCATACCGGCCTGTTTTTACTGTTTTTGGGACTCATTCATATGTTCTCTTTTGAATCGATTTATGCTTCCGGCTATACGCTGTTGACGATTATCTGGCAGGGTCGGTCTGTGGCGGCGATGATTTTGCTGCCGCTGCTTTGGTATGTGCTGCTTCGGATGACGGGACAGGCTGCTGTGTCGGCTAAGGATTATGTGCTGCTTACTGTGGTATTAATTGCCTGCGCGATGCTCAGTGGAATGGGCTTGCTGCTTTCCCTGCTAATGGCGCTGACCTACGCATGTGTGTGCGGCTGGCAGAAAAGATCGCTGCGCACGGCATTCTTTATGCTGCTTTGCATGGGCCCTAATATCGTCAATCTGATCATATCGAGGTATCTGCTATGAAGGCTTATATTTTAGATATCATTCATATGAATAACGACTATACGGGAAACGGCATGTATATGGCGCTGTATTTTATTACGCTTTTGTTTGTCGGCTTCTATATCCGAGAGAAAAAAATAAAGGATGCCGTTCTTTTACCGTCGCTTCTGATGCTGCTCGGTGTTTATATGGGGATTCCTTTTGTGCATCACTTTATTTTTTCTGTGTATGATGATGAAATCAGGGCCCGTTTCTTTTGGATTTTGATGGCGCCCGCTGTTGCGGCACTTGGTTTCACACTATTCGTCAAGCATCTGGATACACAGACGAAGCGAGTATTCGCTGTGCTTGCCATGTTGCCGGTCATCTTTTTTTCGGGTATTTTTAAGCTATCCGATTCCATGTATCAGCCGGCAGAAAATTTTTACCGGCTGCCGCAGGCAATTCTGGATATAAGCGATGCAGTGCTTGCAGAAAACGAAGACCCCAAGCTGATTGTGCCATATGAAATTGCCCACGGCTTCAGGCAGTATTCGACGCGTATCCGGCTTTTATACGGCGAGGATGCGACTTACGGACGTATCAGTCCGGCTCCGGCGGAAATCACTGAGGTTTGCGACCAGATGGCTACGGCCACGCCCGATTTGAACTATATCAGAGAAATTGCGGTGCAAAATGATGCAGACTATCTTGTGTTTGATTCTGTCTATCATGTATTCGGAGAAGGCCTGAGTTTGAACGTCGGCGGCTATACGGAGGACGTCAACTTTGTCGGCGACCGTACCCCGACCGTCAGCCAGAATAACCTGCTTCAAATCAAAGTCATTCAGCAGCCGGAGAATCCTTACTGGGACCTTTCCGAATTCGGCCTCGAGTATGTCGGTACCTACGGACAATATCTGCTGTACCGGTTTCAGTGAGAAATACTTTTATTAAAGCATTTTGAAAAAGTATCCAGTAAAATAATTGAAAAACATGCTAGTTGTTACAATTATTGTGCAAATTGTTACAACGTGGTTGTAATAGGCGGCGAAGGTATGGTATAAAATGGTTAGAGATATTAAATCTCAACAACCTGTGTTTATTTCTTTGAACAACCCGTGGTCTATCCGCCACGGGCTGTTTTAGGTTTGCCCGGTAAAAGTACTTGCCAAGATATGGCAGTCTATGAGAGAATGGATTGGAGGTGATGGCTGTGGTCAGAATCGCGGTTTGCGATGATGAAAAGAATATGGCTGAGGACATCTGCAAGCGGATTCAAGGTTATGCGAGAAGGCATATAATCGACTGTGGGATCAGCTCCTTTAACAGCGCGGAGGCGCTTTTGTCGAGCGATCGGCAATTTGATGTTTATTTTATGGACATCCAGATGAACGAGCTGGACGGAATGCAGGCTGCGGCGATCATCAGGGACCGGAACAGAAAGGCTGTCATCGTGTTCGTTTCCGCCTTTATTCAATATGCGGCAAAGGGCTATCAGGTCAATGCGGTTCGCTATGTGCTGAAGTCACAGCTGGACGAGGAATTTTCGGACTGCATGGATGCGGTCATGGAAAGCCTTTCCAAGGAAGAAGTGCTGGAAATTAAAGTTGGCACGAAGCGAGTGCTGCTTGAGGTTGCGGATATCATCTACATAGAAAATGAAAAGCGTAAAGTCCTCATCCATATACAAAATGATGAAAATGAAACCTACGAAATTTATGCGAAGATTACGGAGCTTGCGGAAAATCTTCATGAAATGGGATTTATCTACTGTCATGCCGCATTTTTAGTGAATGCGCG
The DNA here is from genome assembly GCA_023402845.1 of Bacillota bacterium. Classification (GTDB taxonomy): domain Bacteria; phylum Bacillota; class Clostridia; order Lachnospirales; family Lachnospiraceae; genus JAEYFP01. The sequence goes on along the minus strand of JAEYFP010000026.1, from coordinate 5,969 downwards.
TATGATTGTCGGCATTGAACAGAACGAGTTTATTTTGAACAATGGCGTGCATATTCCGATCAGCCGTCAAAAATATACACAGGCACAGAAGGAATATTATTTCAGGAAAGTACCTTCTCACGTTTTTAATCACTGAGGAGATTTAAATAATTTGGATAAAGGAGAATAGGATGGAGGCCTGTTTTTTAGATGACTTTCCCTGGGGTGCGCTGTCGTATCTCTATACGCTGCTGGAGGCGCTGGCCGTCAGAGATTTTTTTGATATTACACTATACAGGAGACCACTGAAAAAGCGTTATTTTACACTTGTGGTACTCCTGCTTTTTGTATGGATGATTTTAGCCGCTCAACTTGTGCCGATTCCATATTTGAAAAGTATTTTAATTCTTTTGTTTTATGTCGGCGAAGTAGTTGTGATGTATGAAGGAAAGCTGTGGGAAAAGGCGCTTGCAGTCATCGGAGCCGCGGTTGTCTGCTATCTGTTCGATATGGCAAACTTTGGATTGATGAGTTATATGTCGCGTAAGGAAATCGCCGTGCTTTCAAATGAACCGGTATACATGTATTATATGTCCATTACAACAAAGTTCGCTCAGATGCTGCTTACAAAAATGATGAAATGTGTCGCGGGCAGAAATCGGATTAAGATGATGTACCCGTTTGACAGAGTGATTTGTATTTTTGTTCCGGTCATGATTCTGATGAATCTGTACACGAATTTTATGAGTAATCTTCAAAACGTAGAGATTACGGAATGGGATGTTTACGGGGTGCTGTTTTTGATTCTTCTCGGTGTCATCACCTATTTTGTTATGTACCGTATGGGGGAATATTATGAGGATATGAGTCATTTCAGACTGCTGGAGAACCAATTAAAGGCGGGGCTTGAATATATGGATTCACTGCAGCAGGCGCATAAAAAGATCAGGCAGATTGCTCATGGCTTTAAAAACCAGATTTCGATCGTAAATATGCTGCTTGTGAATGGAAAATATGACGAGGCAAAAGATTATCTTTCGGAAATTTCCGATAAGGTAGAGCAGAATGTTCTTCCGGTTCATACAAACAATGTTGTGATTGATGCCGTGCTGAATCAAATGTTCATCATTGCTGCTTCTAAAAAAATTACGATGAATTTTAATATTCAGGATCTGGAAACACTCATGATGAACGTATCTGATTTGACGACAATCCTGAATAACGGTATCAATAATGCAATCGAGGCATGTGAAAAGATTCCTCCGGGGAAGCCCCGCATCATTGAAATTCAGATTTCCAATGAAGAGCGGGAGCTGATTATCTCGATTCAGAATACGACAGTTGAAAAAGAGCTGAACATTGTAGGCAACACGCTTCCTACGACAAAATCGGATACCGTTAATCATGGACTTGGAATGGAAAGTATTAAATCCGCCGTTAAGAAGTATGATGGCAAGCTGTTTTTGGAATGTCAGAATTACAATTTTCATCTTTTGGCAGCGTTCCACGCACCATAAAGGTAACTGCATAGAGATCAAACAGAGAGAATTTTGCTGATTATTGACGAATTTTGCGCGATTTAGCTAATAATTCGCAAAGATACATGGAAGATGTATGGAAATGCCGAAAATGTCTTTACAAAATTAGTTGAAAATGGTAGAGTATGAGATGTGGGAATGTTACGTTGTGACCTCGGGAGAAAGATAAACGGAGGGGCACTACATGAAAGAAGACGCCGAACTAGAATTGTATGTTACTGGTGTTTTACATGACCTTGGCGTACCGGCAAGGCTGAATGGCTACCGCTATTTGCGAGAGGCGATCATCATGCTGATCAACGATATGGACATTGCACACTCGATTACAAAGGTTTTGTATTACGATATCGCGAAAGCACACAATTCGACGATGAATCGTGTGGAGCGCGCGATTCGTACAGCGGTCGGCGTATCTTGGGAAAGAGGAAATCCTGAGGCTTTTGAGAAGATATTCGGTTATTCGTTTGTATCCAGTCACAGAAAACCATGCAATTCCGAATATATGGTGCAAATTGCAGATAAGATACGCTTGGACAGAAAATATAACATGTTGGTGGGCTGACATCAACAATCGTACATAGACGATAAATAAGAAAGAAGACTATTTCAGAATGGGAGAGTGTCTTCTTTTTTTATTGCCCATTGCCGGTAACGTTTTGTCTGTTTAGAAAAACGGTAATTCCTTCTCTGCTGCATCAGAACATTGGGATCTTCCAATGAGGAAAGCAGCCGGCTGCGCTGTTCAGGTGAATAATTGACATAGTCGTGATAAAGAAGCTTCAGCTCGTCAAGCCTGTTTCCACATTTGATGCATTCCTGCTGATGACCGCTTAAAATGAATATTTGCCGACAGTTTTTGCAAAAATGTAAGTACATCATAATTTTGCTACTCCTTATAGCCACCTTGGTTTCCAGCATATTACATTTATACATCATTGCTATGAAAATAGTAAACTGAACATGGGAAGAAAGTCAATACGCCTACAGGATAATAATAAAAAACAACAAACGATTGTTGGACGCTTACAAAATATACATGTAGAGAACACAGAATCTTCACATTTTTTTGAAACTATCAACACATTTATTTTGCATAATAAAAAAATATGAATTGGTCGGTTTGGATTGCGAAGTTTTCCGGTAATCTGAAGAGTCTTTATTTCATAATAAAACAGGGAGGACAGACTACATGATAGAAGTAACGGGGCTCGTCAAGCGGTACGGAAGCTATGTTGCGGTAGACCATTTGAGCTTTCAAGTGGAGACCGGGCAGATTTATGGCTTTTTAGGACCAAACGGAGCAGGTAAATCTACGACGATGAACATTTTGACAGGATATCTCTGTGCAAATGAAGGCACGGTCGTAATTAACGGATACGATATATTCAAGGAGCCTGAGAAGGCAAAGAAACAGATCGGCTATCTGCCGGAGCTGCCGCCGCTGTATTTGGATATGACGGCGGAAGAATATTTACTGTTTACAGCAGAACTTAAGAAAATCCCGAAGGCTAAACGGAAGGAGGAGGCGGAAAAAGTCATGCGCCAGACCGATATTCTGGACGTAAAGGGGCGGCTGATCAGGAATCTGTCAAAGGGCTACAGGCAGCGTGTGGGCCTTGCGCAGGCACTGCTTGGCTCGCCGGAAATCATCATTCTTGACGAACCTACGGTCGGACTGGATCCGAAGCAGATTATCGAGATCCGGGATTTGATCAAGGAGCTTGGAAAAAAGCACACGGTCATTTTAAGCTCCCATATTCTTTCGGAGGTCAGCGCTGTTTGTGATGAGATTATGATTCTTTCGCGAGGCAGGCTTGTGGCGAAAGACACGCCGGAAAATCTGAGCCGGCTGATGGAAGGCAAACGTACGCTGCATATGACTGTCTGTGCTCCTAAGGAAGATGCCGAGAACGCACTGAAGGAGCTTGAGGAAATCGAATCCTATAAAATTGAAGAGGAAGAAGTGATATTGCAGGAGGTTTCGGAAACGGGAAGCGATGAGGAAGTGCAAAAGAAAAGTCGTATGGAAATTGAAACGGAAGCGGATGTTGATATCAGGGAAAAGCTATTTTATCTGATGGCTCAAAAACGAATGCCGATCATTGAAATGGGGATTCAAAGGGCGAGTCTTGAGGATGTGTTTATGGAGCTGACTTCAAAAGAGGAGGTGGCAGAGTTATGACAGCGGTCTATAAAAGAGAATTAAAATCTATTTTCCACTCTATGATCGGCTGGGTGTTCATGGCGGTCATCCTATTTTTTGCGGGACTTTATTTTTCGGCATATAATCTTGGACAGGGATACCCATATTTTGCTTATGCGCTGTCTTCCATCCTGTTTGTGCTGATGATCGTTGTTCCGGTGCTGACAATGCGCATCATGGCTGAGGATAAAAAACAGAATACGGATCAGCTCTTATATACGGCCCCTGTACCTGCCTATCAGATAATTTTGGGAAAATATTTGTCCATGCTGACCACCTTTTTGTTTCCGGTCCTGATCATGAGCATTTATCCGCTTGCGCTTGGTTTGCTGGGAGAGGTTCCCTATGTTGATACGTATGTGTCGATTCTTGGATTTTTCGTTTTCGGAGCTGCCTGCATCGCTATCGGGCAATTTGTATCCTCACTGACGGAAAACCAGATTGTTGCCGCAGTACTCACATTTTTGCTGCTATTTCTCGGCTATATGATGACAGGGATTTCGGGAATGCTGTTTACGGGGGAAAATGCAGCGACAAAAGTCTTGAATATATACAGCTTTAATTCCAGACTGTCTACATTTTTTGACGGTGTATTTGACATTCCAAGTTTTCTTTACTTCCTGACAATCATTGCCGTTTTTTTATTTTTTACATGTCAGGTCATCCAGAAAAAGCGCTTTAGTGTCACAACAAGACGGATACGCAGGGGTGCGTTCAGTACAGGACTGATTGTCGTCGTTATCGCTGCGGCAATACTTGTTAATTACGGCGTGAGCCTGTTGCCGGATTCGATGAAGCAGTTTGATGTGACAAATGAAAAGCTGTACCAGATTTCTGAACAGACCGAAGAATTGCTCAAAAACCTGCAGGATGACGTTACCATTTATGTTCTCGCGGATGAGAACAGTCAGGATACGGTAATTGAAAAGACGCTTGCAAAATATGAGGACGCCTCCGGGCATATCTCGGTCGTATATAAGAATCCGTCCTTATATCCGGAATTTGCCGGCAACTATACAGAGGACTCTTTGGAATCCAACAGCCTGATCGTTGAGAGTCAGAAGCGTTATAAGGTCGTCAGTTATGGAGATTTGTATGAGAGTGATATCGATTATACGACCTATACGGAGACGGTCACGGGCTATGACGGCGAGGGCCAGCTGACGAGTGCAATCTCATATGTGACGACGGAAGAGATGCCAAAGCTTTATGAAATCACCGGACATGGAGAACTGGCGCTGTCCGGCAGTGTTTTGGCGAGTATCCAGAAGGAAAATGTCGATATTGAGTCAATCAATCTGCTGAACTATGACGCGGTTCCGGAGGATGCGGCAGGTATTCTTGTACTGGGGCCTACGGCTGATTATACGCAGGAGGATGCAAAGAAAATCAGCAATTATCTGGATGATGGAGGCAAGGCTATCTTTATTACCTCATGGACACAGGAGGGAACCCCCGTATTTACTGAAATATTTGAAAAATACGGCCTGACGCTGGCGGACGGTATTGTTGCGGATACGGATTCTGATTATTATTATCAAAATCCATACTATCTGCTTCCTGATGTGAACGGAAGTGCTGTGACCTCCTCACTTGTGAGCGATAAGCGGTTTGTGTTTGTCCCGTATGCGCAGGGGATTGTCGTAGAGAAACAAGAAGAGGGGGATGATGACGGACCGGAGGTAAATCAGATCCTTGTCACCTCGGATCAATCCTATGCGAAGACCGATGTGCAGAACATGCAGACATGGGAGAAAGAGGACGGTGATGAGAGCGGGCCGTTTGCACTTGGTGTTTACGTGACACAGACCTTCGGCGGGGAGGAAATGAAATTCCTCTGGCTGACCTCGGAAAATTTTATCTCTGACGATGCAAATGCTACTGTTTCGGGAGCCAATTTTGAACTGATTACGAATATGATCGGACAGATGTCGGATCAGGAAACGAGTATTTCGATCCCGGTTAAGGATTACACGGCTGCCAACCTGACTGTGCCGAGAAGCGTATTCTTTATCGGGGGAGCCGCTGTTATGTTTTTCATTCCGGTCATTGTACTTGCAAGCGGGCTTGTGATTTGGCTTGGGAGAAGAAAAAAATAATTAAGATTTTATGAAAGGGACATCCGTATTTTTCCGGATGTCCCTTTATTGTGCGCCCGGCAGCGCACGTTTCACGGGAAATTCCTTTGGATTTTCCATGAAATAAAAGCACGCGGTGCAGGTTGTGTTTTCACTCTATTAATGTTATAA
>JAEYFP010000016.1 GCA_023402845.1 Bacillota bacterium | reverse complement strand
TTTCAAAAGTAGCTTCGTTCTTTTCCGTTTACTGTTTCTAGGTTTGTTCTTCTGAACATTCTCTTTTTTTTCTTGAATTGTTCAGGGTTGGTTATACTGTTTAGTTTTCAAGGTGCTTTTGCTGCCGTCGTCTTTCGTGACACGCAACTTTTGTATAATACCACGCAGAAATCATGAAGTCAATACCAAATTTAAAATATTTTACCTTCTTCACTATTCGTGCAAAATAATTCCACCCTTTAGCGGGTGGAGTTTTATTATAGCATTGAAAATCCCCGCTTGTCAACGGCTTTTCCAAAGAAATATTATATTTTGTTTATAAATATTTTCTTTTTTTATCATAAATCAGAAGTCCAGCTAATATAATGAACGATATGATAGAAATCGGAAGTCCAAATAAAAATCCCCTGGGAATATAACTCATCTCTATTGTGTGGCGGCCCGGAGTGATATCGACTGCCAGCAAACAATTCAGCACGCTTTTTGTTTCTATTGTTTTTCCATCTATTTTTACATTCCAATCCGTTTCATAAGGAATGGAGAATACAAGCAGCTTTGCATCTTGCGCCGCATCAACGGTTCCTGACAAATGAGAACTGCTTTCTTTATTAACGGTACAGACTGAACGTGATGCATCCCTGTACCATCTTGCAAGTTCCTCTTTTCTTTCATAGTAAAACTCATATCCGTCGATAATAATTTCATCTTGGTTCAAATAAATCCTGACATTTACAATTTCTCCTGGATTAAAGTAGCCTGTTTCCCGAATAGACCAGCCATAGGTAGAAAAATAAGAGCTTTTCTCCAAATCATTTACAACGATTGTCGTGTCCTGAACCGCCGGCGCATCAAAATACATATAAATGAAATCACTGCTCTCGGCCAATAGTTGATATTCGACATAAGCTTCTTCCTCAGTATTAATTTTCTGATAACTGTTCCCTGTTTGTCTGACATTGACAAGATAAACTCCCTTTAATTCGACCGGCTTATATATTTCATAATGCTTACCGGAAAAGCTGCCCGCAATTTCATTTTGATATTCAAAATGGTCGACCTGCTCTGCAGAAACCGCTTCAATCTGAGAAGTAGCTGTAAATGCTAACGCTAACGCATATGGATTCTGATAAACATATTTATCGCCATATACTGCCTTCTGTTCGTAAGGCTTTGCCGTCTCGTCATACTGTGAAAGCAGATATTTTAATCCCATAAAGCAATCAGCAAACGCAGTGCTTCCTTCTCCGTAGAAAGCCCAGTTTCCATTGTTGCGAAAACCCAAATCACCCATAAATTGTTTTACCTGATTTGTTTCGGCAGAGCTGAAATGCGACAGGCCATTGTATCCGATCAGCATTGCATCGTTATGCGTTCTCCTGTACATTTTATCAATTCTATAAAATTCCGGATCCTCTTCTTCAAGATCCTCTATAATTTTTGTTGTATCATTAACAAAATTTGCATACGCATCGATGCTGTAGGATTCAGCCTCCGTATCCCTGTCAGGAAAATAAGCATCAATTGATAAATATCCGTTGCAAAGCAAATCCCCTGCCTGAAGCATAAAAAATCCTGCGATAATTGGAATCGTATACTCTCTTTTATAACGAAACGCATATATCCCTGCCAGAGTCAGAATGAAAATTGTTCCCGTAATAATGATTTGTGTCTTCCCCACATAAGGATTATTGCTAAAATATAGATAGGAAGAATAGATAGCAAAGATAGCAAAACAAACTATGATGTGATAACTTTTTAAACCATCCCGCACAGAAAGAAACCCTTTGTAAGCAATAAACAACAGGAAAAAACTGAATAAAAAAGAATTCCTGTACGGAAATCCGATCGGATGATTGAAACCATGCCAAACTACGTTGAGGGCATCAATCCAAAAGCTGAAAAGCATAATTAAAAAAACACCAGCTGAAAGCAGTTTTTCTTTTATGGATATTTTTCTATTTATAAAAAACAGCAATAGAAACACAACCGTCACTACACCGCTGTATATTATAGGAAATCCATCGGAGATATTTCCATGGAACGCGGTGGAATAGAGTCCCGAAAAACTATCTGCCAATTTGAAATTTCTGGACAGGCTCAGCGATAAACCGCTGCTTTTTTGTCCTTGCAGGGAGAAAACAACCGCAAACAAACTAAAAGCAGAAAGCCCGGCCGCCAAAGCAGAACAGCCGATGTAAACGGCAATCGTTTTTATTTGCTGCCTCATCTCCTTTATCGTCTGATTCTTTATCAGGAATAAATACAAAAAAAACAATACAGAAAATAAACACGTCATATAGCCCATATAATAATTAGAAAACATAGATAGAAAAAGCGTAATTATATATAGATAATTTCTTTTCCCTTCTTTTACAATACGATACAAACCAAGCATGATCAAAGGAAGCAGCATAATGTTAAAAAAATAAATGGTACAATTGATATATGCCATAAAATAGCCCATAAATGCATACGCCGTTGAAAAAATAAGCGATGCCCATCTTGAACCATATATTTTATTAAGTAATAAATTAAAATTCAACCCACTGAATCCGATCAATAAAATAATCATGAATAAAATACCGGCCGGAAGCTTTTCGTTCGGAAAAAACAGCAGCAGAAGAGTAAACGGATTGTTTAAATAATAAGCAGCAAAACCAGCCATATCTCCTCCGAAGGTTTTGCTGAAACTATAAAAGTAGGTGTCATCTCCAAAAAAGATATTTTTTAGATATCCATAATAATCAACAAACTGATAGCGTAAATCAGCCACTAAAACAGACAGCCTGCCAAACGGATAAAATTCAAATAATATGGCAAGAAGCAACATCAAAGCCGCCGGTATTAAAAATGCCAGTGCATAACAAAGCTTGTTTTTATTTTGGGTAATCCATCTTTTCATGTCAACCTCCCAATCATTTTTGTGCCGCGCGCGTAGCTGCGCATATTATTTTATTTAATAGAAAAGTCTATAGGATTTTCCTATTAAATAAAAAAAGAATCTTATTCTCATTGCGTAAGATTCCCTTCCTTGTTTGATAGAAAAAAGAGCGGAGAAAGAGGGATTTGAACCCTCGCGCCGGTCACCCGACCTACACCCTTAGCAGGGGCGCCTCTTCAGCCTCTTGAGTATTTCTCCAATTTTCTGAACTTTCTTTTCTACTATTCAATTTTCGTCCGCAGTCTCCTCATGCCATCCGGCAATCTCTGACCACTGACGCAAAATTTATTATACTAAAGGGAATCTTCTTTGTCAATCAATTTTACGGCGAATATCGCTTTCCAACATAATAATATATTTGCAGCCCTCCAAAAATCAGAAGTGAAATGATAGAAATACATATCCCCGGAAGAAATCCCCCCGGCACATAATACAGATTGAACGTATGGCTTCCTTCAGAAAGCTTCACCGCCATCAGCGCACCTAACACTTCTTCCTGCTCTACTTTTTCTCCGTCAACATGAATCACCCAATTCTTTTCAAAAGGAATGGAAAATACCAGATAATCATTTTTATCCAGTGTAACTGTCCCCTCCACATGAGAGCTGCTTCGTTTTATTAAGTTTCCTGCACTTGCAGAGGCAATTTGATACCAATCGGATAAAGCACTTTTCTGCTCCTCATAAAAATAACTATTGTAAACCGCAATTTCATCATCTAATATCTGAAGTCTTATTTTTATTTTATCATTTTTTTCATAAAAACCGCCATTAACGATATTCCATCGCCAGTTTGAAAAATAATCTCCATAGGAAAAATCATTTACAAAAATCTCTGCTCCCTGCATTTTTGGTGCTGCAAAATAGAAAAAGAAATTATTGCTCCCGGAAGACGTAATTTCATATTCGATAAATGCCTCCTGATCTGCGGCATTTTTTTTATAAACAGTATATGCTCCGGTTTCGTCCTGTACGGCTTCTTCTGTTAAATTTTCTAAGACTGTCTTAGTAATCTTTGCTTTTGTATAAATCGGTGAATCAAAACCAAAACTTGCTGCAATATCATTTTGTATTTCAAACAAATTTTCCTGATCCATCCTCACTTCCTTTACCTGCTCCTTCATTCCAAAAGCAAGAGGCAGTGCGTAGGGATTTAAAAATGCATACGTATCCTCCGTATGAAAATCCTCGACATAAGGCTTATTTGTCGTATCATATTTTGAAATAAAATATTTCACACCTAAAAAACAATCTGCAAACGACGTGCTTCCTTCATTATAAAATGCCCAAATTCCAAAATTACGAAAACCCATTTCAGCGGCAAATTCTTTGACATAATCTTTTTCACAAGAACTGTTATGTGACAAGCCGTTATAGGAAAACTGCATCGCATCATTAAGATTTCTTTGGAAATTCTTTTCAATCCTGTAAAAAGAGGGATCTTCCTCTTTGATCCGGTTTATCACAGGTTTGACTTTGTCTATATAAGCACTGTATTCCTCCTGAGAAACCGATTCATATTGTTTAATCGATAAAACCGCATTGGATAGCAAATCCGTACATTGCAAGCCAAAAAAAATCACAAATCCCAATTGCATCGGCAAAAAATAATTGGTTTTGATAAAAATTAAAATACCGATCAGAACAAGAATAATTGCATCAAACAAAATTGCTTCTTTTTTGACAGTAATATCACTGAAAAAAATTGAATAAAAAGAATAAATAAGAAAAATTAAAATAACCGGTAGATAGGTAATCCATCTTCCTTGATATTTCAGAAAGCCCCGATAACCAAGATGAAGCAGAATAAAACTGATAAAAAACGCATATCGGTAAGGAAATCCAACCGGTTCGTTAAATGCATGCAGAATCACATCGATTGTGTGGATATAGCAGCAGATAAGCATTCCTGCAAGAAAAATACCGGAACAAATTCGTTCCTTGACGGATATTTTATTATTAAAAAAATACAAAATAACAAAGATAACAGCAATCATACCAACATAGATATAAGGCATCCCATGATTAGAGACATTGCCGTCAAAGGCTCCCGTGTATAAATTTGAAAAAACATCAATCATATTAAAATTACGGTAAAAAGCCAATGCAGAACTTTCCGGCGCATTTTTCTGACCGCTTAAGGAACAAATAATTGGTATCAAATCAAACGCGGAAAGGCCGACACCTAACAGGGAAGCGAAAATAAAAGCTCTTATTTTTTCAAATGGCTCCTTTGCATGCTTCCATTCATCCGTTTTTATAACAAGCATATAAATAAAATAAAAAAGGGAAAAGAAACAGAGCATATAGCCGAGATAATAATTACAAAAAATAGATGCAGCGAGACAAATAATAAAAAGCCCCTTTTTCTTTGGATTTTCGATCAATCTGGAAATTCCAAGCATAACGAGTGGAAGTAGTATAATGTTGCAAAAATAAATTGGAAGCGTAATATAAGCAAATATATAACCCATAAATGCATAGGCCGTAGAAAAAAGCAGCGCTTCTTTGTTAAATTTATTCGTATTATTTAAGTAAAGCTGAAATGTCAGACCACAGAAACCTGTCTGCAATATAATGATCAAAAGAATCCCCGCAGGAAGATAGGCATCGGGAAACAGCAGCAGTAAAAATAAAAATGGGTTTTGCAGATAATAACCACTAAAGCCCACCATGTCGCCGCCTAAATTTTTACTGAATGTATAAATAAAATTATTATCACTCGTAATGATTGATTTAAAATAGGAATAAAAGCTGACAAACTGATTATTAATATCGGATACCAGCAGTGTATTTTCTCCAAATGGAAATAGCTGAAGACAAACCGCAGCAATCAGCATCATGATAACCGGAATAAGGAAAGATAATATATATATCAGGATTTTCTTTTCATTTTTCTTATACATCATAAATGCTTCTCCTACAAAAAGCTTGTACACCCATTCTCATATTTTTTAACAACGGATTCTATCCTGCTTCTCACAAGCTGCGCAATTTCCGTAGATTTCATATTCTGATAGTTCTCATAAGCAATAGGCTCTAAATAATGTACTTGTACGGTTACCTTTTTTATCGAATTTTCATCAAAGGGCTTATAGGAATCGATAAGCGCAACCGGCACAATCGGACATTTAGCCAGCATCGCACTTTTAAAGCTTCCTCCTTTAAATTCCAGAAGCTCATTTTTATTTCTTGTCCGTGTTCCTTCTGCAAAAATAACATAATTCCGGCCTGTTTTTACCTCTTCCGACATCTGTTTAATCACAGAAAGTCCCTGCCTGATATCATCTCTATCGATTAATTGTCCTTTTAAACACGAGATCACCTGCTTTAATAAAATGACATTTCCTACTTCCTTTTTCATAACGATTGTAAACGGATTCGGACAGGATTCCAACAAACCAAGCACATCATATAGTCCCTGATGATTTGGAAAAAAAATAAAACCATTTTCTTTTGGTATATTTTCCACACCAAATGTGTTTATCTTCACACGGCCGCATCTGTTTGCTTCAATCGTTACCTTTTTTACAAATGCATAGCGTTCCTCTTCCGAATATCGCTCCTGCTTTCCCATCCACCCCATTTTTATTATATAATAGACAGCACGAAAAAACATACGAAAAACCATCAATGCTATTCTCATTTTATAATTCCTTCCGGTCTTTTTGTATTGCCGTTTCATATAAATCATTACCGGCACTGTCCATGACAACGATAACCGGAAAATTTTTCACCGTTAATCTTCGAATTGCCTCTGTCCCTAAGTCCTCATAAGCAACGACCTCAGAAGTTTCGATACATTTTGAAAGAAGAGCGCCGGCCCCGCCGACAGCGGCAAAATAGACGGCCCCATTTCTCATCATTGCGTCCTTTACTTCAGGCATGCGTTTTCCTTTTCCGATCATTCCCTTTAATCCCAAATCCAGCAGTGACGGTGTATATTTGTCCATACGGCTTGCTGTTGTCGGCCCCGCGGAGCCAATTGGTCTTCCTTCCCTTGCAGGGGAAGGTCCCATATAATAAATAATATTGTTTTTCATCGAGATCGGAAGCTTCTTTCCTTCCTCAAGTGCTTCGTACATTCTTTTATGAGCAGCATCCCTTGCTGTATAGATCGTTCCGGTAATATAAACATAATCTCCCGCTTGCAGCTTTTCCACAGTTTTTTCATCAAGCGGTGCATTGATATAATAATCCATTCAATCAGTCTCCTGTTTCCTATAAAATCCTTACTGCATGTCTGTTGACATGGCAGCAAATATTGACCGCTACCGGAAGTCCGGCAATGTGAGTAGGATAAGTGTTAATATTGACGGCAAATGCCGTTGTTGTTCCACCAAGGCCTCCGGGACCAATACCAAGAGCGTTGATTTGCTCCAGCATTTCTTTTTCGAGCCGGGACACATAGGGAATTTCAGAATGTTGATCTGTCTCTCTTACCAGCGCTTTTTTTGCCATTAGCGCACATTTTTCAAAGGTACCTCCGATCCCGACTCCGATTACCATTGGCGGACATGCGTTAGGACCGGCCTCCTTCACTGTTGTTAAAATGGCATTCTTTACACCTTCCAAACCGTCTGAAGGTTTTAGCATAAAGAGGCGGCTCATATTTTCGCTCCCAAAACCCTTTGGTGCAACTGTTATTTTTACATAATCACCGGGCACAAGCTCATAATAAATAACGGCAGGTGTATTATCCTTCGTATTTTCTCTAAAAATCGGATCTGACACCACCGATTTACGAAGAAATCCTTCCTGATATCCTCTTCTGACCCCTTCATTTATGGCATCCTCAAGACTTCCACCTTCAAAATGTACCTCTTGGCCGATTTCCAAAAAAACAACCGCCATGCCGGTATCCTGACAAATCGGAATCATCTCTTCGCCGGCTGTTTTCAGATTTTCCTGAAGCTGGCACAAAATCTGTCTGCCGATTTTAGACTCCTCCCGTTCCGCCGCACGATCCAAACATTCCTTCATATCATCAGTCAAAAAATGATTTGCTTCAATGCACATTTTTATTATGTTTTCCGTTATGTCTTTTACATAAACCGTTTTCATTGGTTCTCCTTATTATCTATGCTGATAACCTTCCCTATAACCAACAAAACTCAAACATTGCCTTCATGTTTGAGTTTTGCGCTATGATTACTGCCTATTCTTCCGTATCGGAATCCTCATCTATTTTTTCTACAGGAATAGTGACTTCATCATGAATAATAACGATATTTCTATCGGTTTCCGGAATATCCTCCATTGCATCCTCTACATTAGTATATTCCTGCTTACCGTCAGAAACCTTTTCACGGACCTTCGCGATCTTTGCAACAGTCACATCTTCACTTAAATTAATCATCTTCACACCCGAAGTAATTCTTCCTAATGTGGAAATATCCTCCATGCGAAGCTGAATAATGATACCCTCCATTGTGATCATCATTATTTCGTGATCATCATTAACTGCTTTTACCCCTATGACGTCCCCTGTTTTTTCTAAAATTTTATAACATTTTACGCCTTTACCACCACGTTTTTGTACAGAGAATTCATCAAGATACGTACGTTTTCCATAACCCTTTTCAGAAACAATCAGTAAAGAATCACCTTGATGATCAAGCTGCATGCCGATAATTTCATCGCCATCCGATAAATTCATACCGATAACTCCCATTGATGTCCTGCCTGTTGCTCTGACATCTGTCTCTTTAAAACGAATGCACATTCCCTGCTTTGTAACAAGGAAAATTTCCGTATTGTTATCAGTTATCTTTACTTCTATCAACTCATCATCTTCTCTGAGATTGATTGCTGCAAGCCCATTTTTACGGACATTGCTGTATTCCATAATATTGGTCTTTTTTACAATTCCCTTTTTTGTTACCATAAACAGATTTTTATTTTCTTCAAACTCACTGATCGGAATAATTGCCGAAATCTTTTCACCCGGATTTAACTGAAGAAGATTAATAATAGCGGTCCCTCTTGAGGTTCTGCCCGATTCAGGAATTTCATAAGCTTTCAGCCGGTATACACGCCCATAATTCGTGCAAAACATTAAGTAATTATGTGTCGTTGTCATTAATAGATCTTCAATATAATCATCCTCGATCGTCTGCATCCCTTTAATACCTCTGCCGCCTCGGTTTTGAGACTTAAAGTTATCGACGGTCATACGTTTGATGTATCCCAGACTTGTCATTGCAATAATCGTATTATCCTTCGGAATTAAATCCTCCATTGTAATATCAAATTCATCAAAACCAATCTGACTTCTTCTGTCATCCCCATACTTTTCGGAAATAATAATAATTTCCTTTCTAATTACACCCAATAACAATTTTTCATCAGATAAAATTGCTTTATATTCCGCAATCTTCTTCATAAGCTCTGCATATTCCTCTTCAAGCTTTTCCCGTTCCAAACCTGTTAAAGCACGAAGCCTCATATCCACGATTGCCTGAGACTGCACATCGGTTAATCCAAAGCGCTCCATCAACTGCGTTTTTGCTTCCGCAACTGTTTTGCTTCCGCGAATAATCTTAATAACCTCATCAATGTTATCAAGTGCAATCAGCAGACCTTCTAAAATATGCGCGCGTTCCTCTGCTTTATTCAAATCATACTGCGTCCTTCTTGTAACGACCTCTTCCTGATGCTTGAGGTAATGATGCAGTATTTCACATAAATTCATGACTTTCGGTTGATTATTTATAAGAGCAATCATAATGACGCCGAACGTATCCTGCAATTGCGTATGCTTATACAACTTGTTGACAATAATATTTGCATTCGCATCGCGGCGAAGCTCTATCACAACGCGCATGCCTTCTCTGTCCGATTCATCACGAAGATCTGTGATTCCATCAATTTTTTTATCCCTGACAAGCTCTGCCATTTTTTCGATGAGCCGCGCCTTATTTACGAGATAAGGAAGTTCCGTAATAATAATACGACTTTTTCCATTCGGCATCGTTTCGATATTCGTAACACCCCGTACCTTGATCTTTCCGCGGCCGGTCCGATATGCTTCCTCAATACCCCTTGTACCAAGAATAATACCTCCGGTAGGAAAATCCGGGCCTTTTATGACCGAAAGCAATTCTTCAATATCCGTTTCTCTGGACTCATTAACTTTGTTATCAATCATTTTTACAACGGCTGTGATAACCTCACGCAGATTGTGGGGAGGAATATTAGTTGCCATACCGACGGCAATACCTGTCGTACCGTTCACAAGCAGATTCGGATACCTGCTTGGGAGTACGACCGGCTCTCTTTCTGTCTCATCAAAGTTTGGGATAAAATCAACCGTATTTTTATTAATATCCGCAAGCATCTCCATGGAAATTTTGGACAATCTTGCTTCTGTATAACGCATAGCGGCTGCGCCGTCGCCATCCACAGAACCAAAATTACCATGGCCATCCACAAGCGGATACCGTGTAGACCATTCCTGAGCCATATTAACGAGTGAACCATAGATAGAGCTGTCACCATGCGGGTGATACTTACCCATTGTATCACCGACAATACGAGCACATTTTCTATGCGGCTTATCGGGACCGTTATTCAATTCTATCATGGAAAAAAGAACTCTTCTTTGTACCGGTTTTAATCCGTCTCTTACATCCGGCAAGGCTCTTGCCGCAATAACGCTCATCGCGTAATCAATGTAGGAGGTTTCCATCGTTTTTTTCAGATCAATTTCGTGGACTTTATCAAAAATTTTGTCATCCATTTATATTTTCTCCCTAAATATCCAAATTCTTTACGTATTTGGCATTTTCCTCAATAAATTCCCTTCTCGGCTCCACTTTGTCTCCCATCAAGGTTGTAAAGGTTAAATCAATTTCCGAAGATGCTTCCTCATTCATTGTTACCTTTAATAAAATTCTGCTTTCCGGATTCATTGTTGTTTCCCAGAGCTGATCAGCATCCATTTCACCAAGACCTTTATATCGCTGAATCTTGTTATTTGTATCACGTCCGACCTCTAATAAAATGGAACTTAGTTCTTCATCGTTATATGCATACCAGACTTTTTTATTCTTCTCAAGTTTATAAAGAGGCGGCTGCGCGAGATAAACATGCCCTTCTTTAATTAAATCAGGCATAAAACGATAAAGGAATGTCAGCATCAATGTACTGATATGTGCGCCATCCACATCGGCATCTGTCATAATAATAATTTTATCATACCGCAGTTTTGAACTATCAAAATCATCATGGATTCCTGTTCCAAATGCGGTAATCATTGCTTTAATTTCTGCATTTCCATATATTTTATCAAGTCTTGCTTTTTCTACATTTAAAATCTTGCCGCGCAGCGGGAGAATTGCCTGTGTTGCACGGCTTCTTGCCGTTTTTGCAGAACCTCCGGCAGAATCACCCTCTACTATAAAAATTTCACAATTTTTTGGATCCTTATCAGAACAATCGGCAAGCTTTCCGGGAAGAGCCATTCCTTCCAAGGCAGTTTTCCTTCTAGTAAGATCTCTCGCTTTTCTGGCTGCTTCTCTTGCACGCTGCGCCAAAATAGATTTTTCACAAATAATTTTTGCAACAATCGGATTCTGTTCCAGATAATAAGTAAGCTGTTCACTTACAACATTATCTACCGCAACTCTGGCTTCACTATTTCCAAGCTTCTGCTTTGTCTGTCCTTCAAACTGCGGATCTTCAATTTTGACACTGATGATTGCGGTCAAACCTTCCCGAATATCATCGCCTGATAAATTAGATTCACTGTCTTTTAATAATTTTGCATTTCTTGCGTAATCATTAAACGTTTTTGTAATTGCATTACGATAACCGGTCAGGTGTGTACCTCCTTCCGGTGTCGTAATATTATTAACAAAACTAAATACACTTTCATTATAGGAATCATTATGCTGCATCGCCACTTCAACATAAACATGATCCTTTTTTCCTTCAAAATAAAGAATGTCTTCATATAAAGGAGTTTTACTTTTATTTAAGTAGCTGACAAATTCCTTAATTCCGCCCGCATAATGAAATTCTTTTACAATCTGTTCTTCCGGTCTGTCATCTCTCAAGACAATTCTTAAATTCTTTGTAAGAAAAGCCATTTCACGAAGACGCTGCTTTAATATATCAAAATCATAGATAGTTTCTTCAAATATTGTGTCATCCGGCAAAAAAGTAACAGTCGTTCCGCTCTTTTCCATGTCGCATTCGCCAATTACTTCAAGCTTTTTTACAACATGCCCTCTTTCATAACGCTGTCTATAAATTTTTCCTTCATGATAAATTTTAACCTCAAGCCAGGAAGAAAGAGCATTTACAACAGAAGCACCTACTCCGTGAAGTCCTCCCGATACTTTATATCCTCCTCCTCCGAATTTTCCTCCTGCATGAAGAATAGTAAAAACAACTTCAACAGCGGGAATACCTGCTTTATGATTAATTCCCACAGGAATTCCTCTTCCGTTATCAATAACCGTTACAGAATTGTCCTTATTGAGGGTAACATCAATCATATCACAAAATCCGGCCAAAGCCTCATCCACTGAATTATCCACAATTTCATATACCAAATGGTGAAGTCCTCTTGAAGAAGTACTGCCGATATACATACCAGGTCTTTTTCTTACAGCCTCCAAACCCTCCAATATTTGAATTTGATCTGCGCCATATTCGTTGCTCATGAATATCCTCCTAATTTATGCCTCAGTTTTCACTGATCACTTTTCCATCGCTTACTTTAAAAATTTTATTAATTTTAATTCTGTTATTAATAAATTCATCCAATCCGGTACAAGTAATAATCGTCTGGATATCGCCGATACTATTCATTAAAAAATTTTGTCTGCTGCTGTCAAGTTCCGATAATACATCATCCAGTAACAAAACAGGCATATGATTCGTAATATTTTTAACCAATTTAATTTCCGACAGCTTTAAGGAAAGTGCAGCCGTACGCTGTTGTCCCTGAGATCCAAATTTCTTTGTATCTACATCATTAATATAAAAAGTAAAATCATCCCTGTGAGGTCCTACAGAAGTAAGCTTGTATCTAATATCCTTTTCTCTATTTCTTCTTATTTTTTGTTCGTATTCTATTATTTCAACATTTGGCTCATATTTAATTTTCAATTTTTCCTTATCACCGGATAAATTCTTATGTATTTCATAAATAATTTCATTCAGCTGATTAATAAAAAGATTTCTTCTATCAATAATTTTTGTTCCGAGAGAAACTAACTGACTATCCCAAACGTCTAATGTATCTCTCAATTCAGGATGTATCGTAATATCTTTTAACAAATTATTTCTTTGGTTAACAATTTTATTATAATTAGTAAGATTATATAAATAAATCTTATCCAACTGACATAATTCTGTATCGATGAAACGCCTTCTGTCAGAAGGACCATTTTTAATAATAGATAAATCTTCAGGAGAAAATAATATAATATTTGCAATACCAAGCAGTTCTGCAGCTTTTTTCAATTTAATACCATTAATTGCAATTCCTTTTGATTTGTCGCTTCTCAAATGCATATCAATTTGATAATCAATTTCATTCTTTTCAAATAAAGATCTAATATGGGCTTCTTCATTTTCAAATTTAATAATATCTTTATCTCTGCTGCCCCTGTGAGATTTTGTTGTACAGCACAAGTAAATAGATTCCAGCACATTTGTTTTGCCCTGGGCATTGTCACCATACAATATATTAACACCTTTGTCAAAGTTTATATGAAGTTTTTCATAATTCCTGTAATTGATCAATTCGATGGATTTTATAATCATAGGTCAATATCCCAGTTTAATTTTCTACCTTTATCTGAAAGTTGTTGTAAGTAATAATATCTCCGGATACTATTTTTTTTCCTCTTTGTAATTCAGTTTTGTCATTTACCAGTACCTTTCCTTCATTGATCACAATTTTCGCCTCAACGCCGGAACCAACAAGACCCGCAAGCTTCAATACTTGTCCCAGTTTAATAAAATCATCTTTTATTTTTATTATTTCCATATTTTCCACTTCTTTTCATTAAAATTAATTGACTGTATTAAAATTAACAGGAAGAATCAAATAAATGAAAGATTCCTGATCATTTTTAATAAAACATGGTGCTTTTGGATTTACCATATACAAAGTGATACTTTCATCATCTATTACTCGAAGTGCATCAATCAAAAATTTTGGATTAAATCCAATCATTAAATCTTTTCCTGTTTTTTCAATATCAATTTCTTCATTCATCGAACCTACGGTAGAATTGATCTTTAATTCCATTATCGTATCTGAAATACTAATAATAATAGGCTTTTTATCCCCTTCTTTCACAAGAAGAGTTGCTCTGTCAATACAATCCAAGAATTCTTTTTTATTGATCTGTAGCTTTGTCTCATAATCATTAGAAAGCATCTGGTCTATTTTGAAATATTCGCCCTCAATCAATCTTGAAACAACCACTGTACTGTCAAATTCAAATATAATATGCTTATCAGTAAAATAAATAGAAATATCTTTATCCGTATCACCTGATAAAATTTTACTTACTTCATTTAAAGTTTTTCCCGGTACAACTATTTTTTTATTTTCATAATTGTTTTTTAATTCAATTTTACGGATAGAAATTCTATGACCGTCAAGAGAAACTACTTTTAATATATTATCATTAATTTCAAACAATTCTCCCGTCATCAATTTATTATTATCATTGTCGGCAATAGAAAAAATTGTCTGACGAACAACTTCTTTTAAAGTAAATTGAGATATCAGCAGCGGCTCGTTCTTTTCCAGCTCCGGTAAATAAGAAAAATCATCTCCTGATTTACCAATAATACTGAAATTAGCTTTTTCACATTTGATTGTCGTTTTTAAATTATTATCTGTTTCAATCGTTACATTATTATCAGGAAGCTTTCTTACAATTTCGAATAGAATTTTAGCATCCAGAGCAATAATCCCCTTTTCAAGAATTGTTCCTTCAATCACTGTTTCTATTCCAAGCTCCATATCATTAGCAGTTAATTTGATAGAATCTGTACTTGCATTGATTAAAATGCATTCCAGAATAGACATTGTTGTTTTAGATGGAACAGCTTTATAAACAATCTGAACTCCATTAAGTAAATTAGATTTAGAACATGTGATTTTCATTTAATCATAACTCCCTTCGCTTTTATAGATAAATATATAATTAAAATCAGTCATCATAGTATTATAGGGTGTGAGTAAGTGTATAACTTTTATAGCGGCTTATTCATCAGCTTTTGAAACAATAAAAACTATGTGAAAAATTCAATTTAAGATGTTGATAAATAAGAGGTTTTACACAGTTAAAAAATGTAAAAAAAATGATTCATAGTTATCAACAGGTTATTCGAAAGTTTTTAACATTCTTTTGTGAATAATTAGTTCAAATTTATTTTTTTCTTAATTGTCTCAACTGCATTTTTAAGAGATTCATCAGTTTCTATGTCCGCAGAGATTTTCTTTTCTCCGTGAAGAATTGTTGTATGATCCTTTTTGCCTAGGAGAGAAGCAATTTTCGTAAGTGGAGCATCTGTCATTTGTCTGCATAAATACATGATGATCTGTCTTGGCAATACAATTTCAGAATTTCTTTTTTTGGAATAAATATCTGAAGGAGGAATGTTAAAATGTTCGGATACTACTTCAATAATATATTCCGGTGTGATTTTATTAGGAATGTTAGGTGAAATAATATCCTTCAATGCTTCTTCAGCCAGTTCCAATGTGATTTCTTTTTTCTCAAGATTTGAAAGAGCAATTAATTTATTTAATGCGCCTTCCAGTTCTCTGATATTTGATTTTACGTTATTTGCTATATATTGAATAACAGCTTCATCAATTTCATAGCCGTCCATTTCTTCTTTCTTTTGAAGAATAGCCATTCTTGTTTCATAATCAGGAGACTGTATATCAGCAATCAATCCCCATCCGAATCTGGATTTATATCGTTCTTCAAGAATATCCATATCTTTCGGAGGTTTATCAGAAGATATGATAATTTGTTTTTTTTCTTCATGAAGCTGATTAAATGTATGGAAAAATTCTTCCTGTGTACTTTCTTTTCCTATAATAAATTGGATATCGTCGATCAGTAGTACATCAATATTTCTGTATTTTTCTCTAAATTTCTTCATTGCCGTAGGAGAATTATTACCAATTCTGATTGCATCAATGACTTCATTTGTAAATTGTTCGGATGTTACATAAAGAACTTTTGCGTTCGGATTGTTTTCTATAATGAAATGTGCAATGGAGTGCATAAGGTGTGTTTTTCCAAGTCCAACTCCTCCATATAGAAATAAAGGATTATATACTTCTCCCGGAGACTCTGCAACTGCCAGGGAGGCAGAATGTGCAAACCGATTATTTCCTCCTACGACAAAGGTATCAAAGGTATATTTAGAATTTAAATTAGCCCTTTCATAATTGACATTATTGGAAGAATCAGAAATAGAACTTGATTTATAGGTCTTAATATCCTTCTCAAGCACAAATTCAATTTCATATTCTTTATGAACTGCCTCAGCAATTGCTACTTTGATCGGAAGCGAATATTTATTGTTGATATAGTTTAGGGACTGGGCCTGATCAAATGGAATTAAAATAACAATCCTGTCCTTTTCTACATTATACAGCTTCAGAGGGAGAATCCAGGTTTTATAAGAAATATCAGAAAGATTATGTTCTTTCCTGATCGCTTCTTTAATTTCTTCCCACTTTGCCAATAACTCATCCATTTTAATTCTCCTAACATCATTCTATCACTACTCTATATTATAACAAAATTATTAAATTATCAAATGTTTTTAGAATTGATTCCTCTATTTGTATAAAATGCGAAGTTACTTAATTGTTTAGTTAACATATCATTTTTCTTTTTATTATTTATGTGAATGATATGCTTTATTAATAAGGATTTAAGAAATAGCTTAAATACGCTGTTTGAAATTTTATTAACAGCTTTTAAACAGGATATTACTTAGTTATCCACATTTAATTCACATTTTGTGGATAATATTATGTAAATTCAATGTATGAGATTTTAAAATATTGCAGAAAATAGAGCTCTTCTAACTTTTTGCTTGACGTAAACTATTCTTTTGCATATAATTGAAATGATGTTTTCCTACAATTAACATACAAATTAAGAAAAATAGAAAAGATAGAAGGAGGTGTTTAATTATGAAAATGACATTTCAACCTAAGAATAGACAGAGATCAAAAGTTCACGGATTCAGAAGTAGAATGAGTACGCCGGGCGGAAGAAAAGTTTTAGCTTCCAGAAGATTAAAGGGAAGAAAAAAATTGTCAGCATAGACCGCAGATTTGTGGTCTATTTTTCTCTATGGAAGTAATCGTCTTAATGTTAGTTTTATAAGGTAGAATTTATGATATTTACTGAGTCTTTAAAGAAAAACAAAGATTTTCAAGTTGTATTTAAAAAGGGCAGATCACGTGCTAATAAGTATTTGGTGTTATATGTGTTGGAAAACAATTCAAATAAGAACAGAATTGGTATATCAGTTAGTAAAAAAGTCGGAAACAGTGTAATCCGTCACAGGATTAAAAGATTGGTAAAAGAAAGCTATCGGCTGCATGAAAATATGTTTAATAGTGGTTTAGACATAGTAGTCATTGCACGGGAAGGTGCAAATGCGATAGAATATCGCGAAATGGAAAGTGCATTGTTGCATTTAATGAAGCTTCATAGTATTTATAAATGAGAATATCATGATAAAAAAATTATTTATTAATATAATCAAGTTCTATCAAAGGTATATTTCTTGTTTAAAAACTACAAAATGTCCTTATATTCCGTCCTGTTCACAGTATGGATTAGAAGCAATTGAAAAATATGGAGCTTTTAAAGGAAGTTTATTAGCAATTTGGAGAATAATAAGATGCAATCCTTTTTCAAAAGGAGGATATGATCCTGTTCCCTAATGCTGTCAGTTTTTTTGACAATAAGGAGGATATGCGAATTGATTAATGTTTTATTGACACAGAATGACGGAGCAATATTAGGACCTATTGCAAAGCTGCTTGGTTATATTATGGATGCAATTTTTAATGGACTGGCTGCGATAGGTGTTCCCAGTATCGGCTTTTCCATTATTCTTTTTACACTCGTAATTTATCTTTGTATGATGCCCCTTACGATCAAACAACAGAAATTTTCCAAGCTTTCGGCTAAAATGAATCCTGAACTCCAGGCAATTCAGGCAAAATACAAAAATAAAAAAGATAATGAATCAATGACAAGAATGAATGAAGAAACAAAAGCGGTTTATGAGAAATACGGAACTTCTCCGACCGGCAGTTGCCTCCAGTTAGTTATACAAATGCCGATTTTATTTGCATTATATCGTGTTATTTATAATATACCGGCATATGTTGATACCGTTAAACAAGCTTTTATTCCTTTTGTTTCAAAGTTTATTGAACAGCCGGGCAGCCTTGAATTTATTCAAAATACGGAAAATTTCTCTAGTGCTTCACAATTCAGCAAGCAGTTTTCCAATGAGTTATTTACGGGCGGCAATACGGAATATATTACAAATACCGTAATTGATATTTTAAATAAGGCATCAACTTCTGAATGGCATAACATTTATGCATCAGGTAATTTTGAAAGTTTAAAGAATTTGGTTACAAATGCTTCTGGAACCGGTTCTCTTGATTTGATTGAAAGATATAATTCCTTTTTGGGATTGAATATTTCAAATTCTCCTTCTTATATATTGAAGGAGGCTTTTTCGACAGGTTCTTATTTATTGGTAATAGGAGCTGTGATGATTCCTGTTTTGGCTGCTTTGACACAATGGCTGAATACAAAGCTAATGCCGCAGCCGGAAGCGACTACGGATCAGCAGAGTACAATGGCTTCTTCTATGAAGACAATGAATGTCATGATGCCTGCTATGTCTGCTGTTTTCTGTTTTACACTTCCTGCCGGTATGGGACTTTACTGGATTGCGGGTGCAGTTATCAGAAGTATTCAGCAGATTGCTATTAATAAGCATCTTGATAAAGAAGATCTAGATGAAGTAATTAGAAAGAATGTTGAAAAAGCGAAGAAAAAGAGAGATAAGCTTGGAGTTCCGTCTCAAACTGTTACAAACAGTGCAAAAATAAGTACTAAGACAATTGTTGACAATAACAAAATTGAAAAGCCACAGTCTGATAAAGAGCAAGCTGTAAAGAAGGCAACGGAATATTATAATAAAGGTGTAAAGGCCGGAAGTATTGCTTCAAAGGCAAATATGGTAAAGCAGTATAATGAAAAAAATAATAAGTAGGAGGCTATTTTATGGAGTATATTGAAGTATCTGGGAAAACTGTTGATGATGCAATTACGGATGCATGTCAGAAATTGATGGTTACAAGTGATAAGCTGGATTATGAAGTAATTGAAAAAGGAACTTCAGGCTTTTTAGGATTTGCCAGTAAACCTGCTGTTATAAGAGCAAAAATAAAAGAAGAAAAAGTTGAAGCAAAAAACAAGATCAGCAATATTGTCTCTCAAAAAGAGGAAGATTCTTCTGCAGTAGCTTCTGTAAATGATCCAAAAGATTTTTTGAGCCAGGTATTTAAGGCAATGAATATGGAAGTGGAAATTTCCGTTGATTTTCATGAAAATGAGATGGATATTGAATTGAGTGGTAAGGAAATGGGTGTTCTGATTGGTAAACGTGGACAGACTCTTGATTCTCTTCAATATCTGACAAGCCTTGTTGTTAATAAGGGCAGTGCAGATTATATTCGTGTAAAGGTAGATACGGAAAATTACAGGAAGAGAAGAAAAGAAACACTTGAAAATCTTGCAAAGAATTTGGCTTATAAAGTAAAAAGAACAAAAAGGCCGGTAACTTTAGAGCCTATGAATCCTTATGAAAGACGTGTTATTCATTCTGCTCTGCAAAATGATAAATATGTAAGTACACATAGTGAGGGAGAAGAGCCCTTCAGAAGAGTTATTATTACATTGAATAAGTAAAAATTATATATTTCTGTTATTGATCATATAATCCGGTTGTTTTTTATAAAACGACCGGGTTATAATATTTATTGCATAGAGAAATTTTTTTAGGAGATTATATGATTCATTCAGAAACGATTGCCGCTATTGCAACCGGCATGAATCCGGCAGGAATCGGAATTATCAGAATAAGTGGTGCTGAAGCTTTTTTGATTGCATCAAAGCTGTTCCGATTAAAAAATCAAAAAGAGTTAACTTTTTTTCAGAGTCATCATGTATACTATGGTTTTTTATTTGATGATAAGGAACTGATTGATGAGGTTTTGCTGCTGGTTATGAAGGGCCCTAACAGCTTTACAAAAGAAGACACGATTGAGATTAATTGTCATGGCGGCATTCTGATTATGAATCGTATTCTGGAAACAGTTATTAAATATGGAGCAAGAGCTGCGGAACCTGGAGAATTTACGAAGAGAGCTTTTTTAAATGGAAGAATTGATTTATCGGAAGCGGAAGCAGTGATAGATGTGATTCATTCAAAAAATCAATATGCGTTACATAATTCGTTAAATCAATTGACAGGAAAGTTATACGAGAAAATAAAACAGATCAGGGAGGCAATTTTATATGAAATTGCATTTATTGAATCTGCTTTGGATGATCCTGAGCATATTAGTCTTGATGGATATCCGGATGATTTAAAGGAAAAAGTTCAGAATTTGTATGAACAGGTTCATCTGCTTTCTGATTCGTTTCGAGATGGAAGAGTTTTATCAGAGGGTATCAATACGGTGATAATCGGAAAACCGAATGTTGGAAAATCATCTTTGTTAAATGTACTTGTCGGAGAGGATCGGGCAATTGTGACTGAAATTGCAGGTACGACAAGGGATGCTTTAGAAGAAACAATTCAAATAGATGGAATTTCATTAAATATTACAGATACGGCAGGAATCAGAAATACGAATGATCTTGTTGAAAAAATAGGTGTTGAACGAGCTATGAAATATGCAAACGAAGCAGATTTGATTTTGATGCTGATTGATTCGTCTGTTTCACTTGATGATATGGATTTAGAATTATTTGACTTTATTAAAAATAAGCAAACGATTATTTTATTGAACAAAAGTGATTTGAAGCAGGTTGTTCGTGCTGAAGATATTAAAAAATATACGGACAGCAGAATTATACAAATTTCTGCCAAGGATGAAATAGGAATTTCAGAATTCAAACTTTATATAAAAGAATTATTTTTATCTGGCCGCATGAATTATAATGATGAGGTGTTTATTACAAATGTGCGTCATAAAGATTTGTTATGCGATACGGAAAGAAGTTTAAGAGAGGTTTTGCAAAGTATTGATTCAGGGATGCCTGAGGATTTTTATTCGATTGATTTGACAAATGCTTATGATGATCTCGGTAGAATTATTGGCGAACAAATAGAAGAAGATGTTGTCAATGAAATTTTTGCGAAATTTTGCATGGGAAAATAGATAGAGGAAATGAGTGATAAAATGTCTTTTGAAGAAAATTATGATGTAGTTGTTGTCGGGGGAGGGCATGCCGGCTGTGAAGCTGCACTTGCAAGTGCAAGGCTTGGTCTGGAAACAATTCTCTTTACGGTAAGTATTAATAGTATTGCATTAATGCCATGCAATCCGAATATCGGCGGAAGTTCAAAAGGTCATCTTGTAAGGGAAATTGATGCACTTGGCGGAGAGATGGGAAAAAATATTGATAAGACCTTTATACAGTCAAAGATGCTGAATGTATCCAAAGGTCCTGCCGTTCATTCACTTAGAGCACAAGCTGATAAAGAGGGATATTCCAGGACAATGAGAATGGTTTTGGAAAATCAGGAACATTTGTCCATTAAACAGGCAGAAGTATCAGAATTAATAATAGAGGATCAAGTTGTAAAGGGTGTTAAAATTGTTTCTGGCGGTATTTATCGTGCAAAGTCAGTTGTTTTATGCACGGGTACTTATCTGAAGGCAAGGTGTCTTTGCGGAGAAGCGATTACTTATACCGGGCCGAATGGATTACAGGCCGCAAATCATTTATCAGATTCCTTAAAAGCTGCCGGTGTTACATTATTTCGGTTTAAGACGGGTACGCCTGCGAGGATGGATAAACGAACGATTGATTTTTCAAAAATGGAAGAACAGTTTGGTGATAAGAGAGTTGTTCCCTTTTCATTTTCTACTGATCCAGAATTGATTCAGAAAAAACAGGTTTCTTGTTTTCTTACTTATACAAATGAACAAACACATGAGATTATCAGAAATAATTTAGATCGTTCGCCGATTTATGCCGGAGTTATTGAGGGTACCGGCCCTCGGTACTGCCCTTCTATTGAAGATAAAGTAGTGAGGTTTGCCGATAAGGATCGTCATCAGGTTTTTATTGAGCCGGAAGGAATTTGTACAAATGAGATGTATGTAGGCGGAATGTCCAGCTCACTTCCTGAGGATGTTCAAGTTTCGATGTATAGAACTATTCCGGGGTTGGAGCATTGTAAAATTGTAAGAAATGCTTATGCAATTGAATATGATTGTATTGATCCTAGACAGCTGGCACCGACACTTGAATTTAAAGCAATAAAAAATTTATTCAGCGGCGGACAGTTTAATGGAAGCTCCGGTTACGAGGAGGCAGCGGCACAGGGATTAATTGCGGGCATTAATGCTGCTCTTTCTGTTTTTGACCGTGAGCTTGTTATTATTGATCGTTCAGAGGGATACATCGGTGTTTTGATTGATGATCTTGTGACAAAAGAAAATCATGAGCCTTATCGAATGATGACTTCGCGGGCTGAGTATCGGTTATTGTTAAGACAGGATAATGCCGATCTTCGCCTTAGAAAAAAAGGTTATGAAATTGGTTTGGTTACAAAAAAACAATATGAAGAATTGTGTAATAAGAAACAATTGATTGAAGAAGAGTTGCTGCGTTTGCGTCATACGTATGTTGGTTCTTCCGAGAAGGTTCAGGAGTTATTACGGAAATATGGAAGTACTGAATTAAAGTCAGGTTCCAATTTGTCAGAGTTAATTAGCAGACCGGAATTGTCTTATGAGGTTATTGCCGAAATTGATGAGGGAAGACCTTCACTTCCACAGGATGTGATTGAACAAGTAAATATTAATATTAAGTATGAAGGTTATATTAGGAGACAGTTGAAACAGGTAGAGGCTTATAAAAAACTGGAGGGTAAGAAACTTCCAAAGGATATTAATTATTTGTCGATGAAGGGACTTCGTACAGAAGCACAGCAGAAGTTGAATACTTATCAGCCAATATCTATTGGACAGGCATCTAGGATATCTGGTGTTTCTCCGGCAGATATTTCTGTATTGTTGGTTTATTTGGAACAGAAAAAAACAGGTAAAGTTGATGAAATATAAAATGAATGCACTTAGTTGCTCTTTAAAAAAATGGAATATTACATTGACAGATATACAGTTAATTCAATTTACACAATATTATGAATTATTGCTTGAATGGAATTCTTTTATGAACCTGACTGCAATTACCGAGCTGCAAGAAGTGATTGATAAGCATTTTGTGGATAGTCTAACAATTGCTAATTATATTACGTTAAAAAAGCAAACTATTTTAGACTTGGGAACAGGTGCTGGTTTTCCGGGAATTCCAATTAAAATTTTGTATCCGAATGTAGAAATTGTTTTATTGGATTCCTTGAATAAAAGAATTAAATTTTTGAATACCGTTATTGAAAAACTGCAATTGCAGAATATTAGGGCTGTTCATGGACGAGCTGAGGATTTGTCTCATCAGATTGCTTATAGAGAACAATTTGATATTTGTACTTCGCGGGCAGTTGCTAATTTATCTACACTCTCAGAATACTGCATTCCTTTTGTGAAAGAGGGGGGATATTTTATTTCTTATAAAACCGAAGCTGCAAAGGAAGAAATTAATGAAGCAAAAAGAGCAGTTTATGTATTAGGTGGAAAAATTGAGAAAATTGAAGAATTAAAACTTCCTAATACAGATATGGGACGTACTTTAGTAATTATCAAAAAAATTGAAAAAACGAAAGATAAATATCCAAGAAAAGCAGGTATTCCAAGTAAAGAGCCAATTAATTAATTTTGATAAGGAAACTATACAATGGATGAAAAAAATAATGCAAATAGAAAGAGTCAAAAGATCGTAGATGAATTATTTATAGAATTCAGCAAGGAAGAAATTCGTTTAAAATTGTTGCATGATAATAATTCATCAAAAATTGGAGAACTGGAAGAGAATATTTTGCAATTAGCAAAAAATGAAGATATTGATTATGGTATTTTCTCTCCAAGAAACATTGTTAGTACAAATAAAGAAAAGATAAATGATTTGCAAACAGAAAAAGAAAAGTTAATCAAATTCAATGAGACTGTTTATGAACAGATGATTTATTATAATGAGAAAGTTAAAAAACTGGAACAATTAGGTTCTCTTATGAAAACAGAATTACCTGAAGAGATTATAAAACCTTTGTATCAAGATGATGAAAATTCATTCATAAATGTTTTTACTTTTGATGATTTTCAAAAAATTAATCATAGATTAGAACTTTGCAGTAAGTTTATAGATAGTGATCCTGTAAGAACAAAGCTAGAATTAAAGTCTATTATGAAAAAGATAGATGATATGATAGAACTGCATAATAGAAATTAATAGTTTGTTTCACGTGAAACATTTTATATAAAAATTTTGTGAAACATTATTAAGCTGCTATTTTAAATTAGATGTAAAACATTTTTAGAAAGAGTGATTGAAAAATAGATTTGCTTACGGTATACTGATAATTAGCGCACTAAGTTGTGTTAGGAAGAGGAAAGTATAAAGAGGATTATAATGGGAAAAGTTATTGCAATTGCTAATCAAAAAGGCGGCGTTGGCAAGACAACTACAGCTATTAATTTATCTGCCGCTCTAGCACAGAAGGGTAAGCGAATTCTAGTTATTGATAGTGACCCGCAGGGAAACGCTACGAGTGGTTTTGGAATTGATAAAAATGCATTGGACAATACGATTTATGAATTATTATTAGGGGAATGTTCAATTCAAGATTGCATTATTAAAAGCGTTTTTGAAAATCTTTCTGTATTGCCTGCAAATGTAAATCTGGCCGCAGCAGAAATTGAAATGATTGGCGTGGATAAGAAGGAGTACATATTAAAGCAGGAAGTGGATTGGATAAAGGAAGATTATGATTTTATTATTATTGATTGTCCTCCTTCTTTAAGTATGTTGACTGTAAATGCTATGACAACAGCAGATTCTGTATTGGTTCCTATTCAGTGTGAATATTATGCACTGGAAGGATTGAGCCAATTAATTTATACGATCAATCTTGTTAAAAAAAGATTGAATGAGGATCTGAATATTGATGGGGTTGTATTTACTATGTATGATTCAAGGACAAATTTGTCGGCGCAGGTTGTAGAAAATGTAAAGGCAAATTTGAAGCAAAATGTATATAGCACATTGATACCCAGAAATATTCGTCTGGCAGAAGCTCCGAGCCATGGAATGCCGATTTGCTTTTATGATTCAAAATCGGTGGGAGCAGAAAATTATGCCGCACTAGCGGAAGAAGTTATTAATCATAATTAATTTTTATTCTAAATGGATAAGCTTGAAATAAAACTGTACATAAAAGGAGATTAACATGGCTGCAAGAGGTTTAGGCAAGGGACTGGATGCTTTGATTCCAGAGGTTGCAATTGAAGGAAAAGGAAAAAATAAAAAAGGAGAAGCGGAATCCGCAGTCACTCCTGATAAATATGTAAAAATTACAAAGGTGGAACCAAATAGAGAGCAGCCACGTAAAAATTTTGATGAGGATGCACTTCAAGAATTGGCAGAATCCATTAAGCAGTTTGGAATTATTCAGCCGATTCTTGTACAGGATCGGAAAGATTATTATGAAATTATTGCTGGAGAAAGAAGATGGAGAGCAGCAAAGCTTGCCGGATTAAAGGAAGTTCCTGTTATTATCCGTAACTATTCGGAACAGGAAATTGTAGAAATTTCGTTAATTGAGAATATTCAAAGAGAGGATTTAAATCCAATTGAAGAAGCGCAAGCTTACAAAAGATTGCTTACAGAATTTAATTTAAAGCAGGACGAGGTTGCGGAGCGTGTTTCAAAGAGCAGGGCCGCCGTAACGAATTCTATGCGTTTATTGAAGTTAAATGATGAAGTACAGCATATGGTCATTACTGAGATGATTTCGCCTGGACATGCCAGAGCGTTATTAGCAATCGGAGATCCGGAGCTTCAATATACAATGGCACAAAAGGTATTTGATGAGAAGCTGTCCGTTCGTGATATTGAAAAGTTTGTAAAAGATCTGAATAAACCTAAAAAAGAGAAGAAGAAAACTGCTGTTGAATTGGATTTTATTTATCGGGATCTTGAAGAAAAGTTAAAAATTTCTCTTGGTACTAAGGTACAGATTCAAGCGAAAGATAATGAAAAAGGAAAAATTGAGATTGATTATTATTCCAAAGAAGATTTGGAGCGTTTAATGGATTTATTTATGAGTATATCAAAATAAAAATATAAAAAGTTAATGTAAGGTACTTGAGAGGAGTATAAAATAAATGACAAGCAATTTGTTTTCAGTTCTTGGATTGGAGATGGATCCGGGAATTCTGTTCATCATTTTATTTGTATTATTAATTACGGTTTTTATTGTACTTTTTGTTTTATTAGGAAAGTACAGCAGCTTGAAAAAAAGCTATGATAAGTTTATGCAGGGAAAGAAAGCGAAAAGTCTCGAAGAAGAAATTGCCAGCGTTTTTAATGATATCAGTTCACTAAAAGCTGCTGCGGAAAAAAATAAGCGCGATATCAAAAAAATTATTGAAAATTTACGGGACACTTATCAAAGAGTTGGTATTGTGAAGTATGATGCATTCAAGGAGATGGGCGGAAAGCTCAGTTTCAGCATTGCATTGTTAAATGATAATCAGACGGGTTTTATTTTAAATTCGGTACATAGCAGTGATGGTTGTTATGTTTATACAAAAGAAATCATTGAAGGACAATGCGCAATATCGCTTGGGGAAGAGGAAAAGAAAGCACTGATGCTGGCATTACAGGAAGAGACAGTTGATTTTAATTAGTGATATTTGATCAGTGGGAGAGAGTCAGGTATTTATGAAGGTAGTTCAAGTTCAAGATTTACAAGGTGGAGAATATTTAGCAAAGCCTGTTATGTTGGGAAATAAACAGATGCTTTATTATGAAGGCACCTGTTTACATGCGATGCATATTGATAAAGTAAAAGGATATGGTATTGACGAGGTTTGTATTTTTGAACCTGAGATTTTTATAAATAAACCGAAGGAAATTATTAAGGAAGAAGTACACAGAGATTGTAAAAACAAAATTCAGTTTATATTGGAAAATCATGTTTGCAAAAATGATGCCGGGCTGGAAGGAATTTCTGAGACAGCGGAAGAAATCATAGCCGATATTTTCAGCAAGGAAGAGGTTGTTGAAAAGGTATATGACATTAAGGAACGGGATGCGGATATTTATGATCATTCAATCAATGTTTCTGCGTTATCAATTTTAACCGCACTGAAAATGAATTTGTCACAGAATTTAGTGTATAATATAGGAGTCGGCAGTCTGCTTCATGATCTTGGTTTGAAGTATATTTCCATTGACTATCGTAATGTAAATATTGAAAGTTTTTCACCGGATAATTTGTTTGAATTTAAGAAACATACAGTATATGGATTTTCATCTGTAGAAAAAGAGAACTGGATGAGCAGTATTTCAAAAAAAATTATTTTATTTCATCATGAAAGACTGAATGGAACCGGTTATCCGCTTAAACAAAGAAATATTCCGATTGAAGTAAGAATTGTATCCGTTTGTGACAGCTTCGATGATAAAATTTGTGGAATTGGCTGCGAACAGATAAAAGTCCAGGAAGCAATTGAGTATTTAAAGAGTTATAAGGACATTTATTTTGATGGAAAGGTTGTGGATATGTTCCTGAATTTTGTAGCAGAATATCCGGTGGGGTCACTTGTACTCACAAATGATGGCGAAGAGGCGGTTGTGATTGAACAGAATGAACATTTTACGGACAGACCAATTATTCGTATGATAAAGGATAAAAATGGAAATATTTATAACGAAGAGCGGATCATTAATCTTGTAGAGGTTCAGGATCTGTATATTGAGAAAGTAATTAATTAGAGGTGGTTGTATTGCATCAATATTTGCGAGCAGTCGGATTCAGCAATATTAGAACAAAGAAAGATCTAAGAGAGCTGTTGAACGATATCATTATAAATCCAAATGAAAAAGATTTTCTTGAAACGGACAGGAGCAGTGTACTTGTGGAATATAGCAAGGAGTATTCAGAGTCTGCAGGAGTGACATTGCGTGGAGAATACGATGCGGAGGATAACCTGACGCTTGATTTTTATTATCCATTCTGCAAGGGAATGCATGTGAGCACAGAGGAGGATATCACCGTGGAACGCCATGCGGAGAAAGAATCTTTTGCGGGTGTATGCGATGATTTAAGGGTTGGTGTTTCTCTTATTTTCTATCTACAAAATGGAATTGCATTTATGAAAGAAGATATCAGAGAAAACCTTCCAAGAGAAAATACTTCTGTCAACTTAGCAGGACTTTCCATTCAGGGAAAGATTATGCTTCCTATTAAAAAGAATGAAAAAGAAAAAGAAAGAATTCAAAAGGCTGCAAATGACAGAAACCAGTTGATTGTTGCCGCAAGACAAGGTGACGAGGAGGCTCTAGAAAACCTGACTTTAGATGATATTGATACCTATACAATGATCTCCAGAAAAATATTGAAAGAGGATGTATTCAGCCTTGTTGACACATATTTTATGCCATATGGTGTGGAGTGTGACCAATATTCGATTCTCGGAGAAATAGAAGATTTTACACTGGAAACAAACAGCTTTACAAATGAAGAAATCTATTCAATTTCCATTAATTGTAATGGACTGCTGTTTGATATCTGTATCAACAAAACAGATTTGCTCGGTGAACCACAAGTGGGTCGGCGTTTTAAAGGAACAGTCTGGCTGCAGGGAAAAATAAACTTTCCGGATTAAGTATTAAAATAAATTTGTGGTTGCTATTCTTTCCAATAAATTATATAATCATAATTGCGGCTATTCCTTTTGTAAA
This sequence comes from Bacillota bacterium, assembly GCA_023402845.1. Taxonomy (GTDB): domain Bacteria; phylum Bacillota; class Clostridia; order Lachnospirales; family Lachnospiraceae; genus JAEYFP01. The sequence goes on along the minus strand of JAEYFP010000016.1, from coordinate 360,424 downwards.
TTTTCTAACAATCTTATAGATGATCAGTCTGTTAAATAAGCAGACTGATCATAAATGTTCTCGTAGCTCAGGGGATAGAGCACTCGCCTCCTAAGCGAGGGGTCGGACGTTCAAATCGTCTCGGGAACGCTGGAGAAGTATTGAAAACATTGAGTTTTCAATACTTCCTTTTTTTCTTGAAAATTCAGTGATTTGAGAGTTTGTCAAGAGCCAATTTAAGTGAATATCAATTTTTAAGTATAAAAATGAGTCTTTTAAGTGTAAAGGCTCATTTTTTGTTTTTTTCATGGTAATCTCAGAGTGGAAATTTGCAAGAATTGCATATGCCGTGTTTGAAAACCTTGATGCAGTAGCAAATTGAGTTTAGTTTATTAGATTTACAAGTATAAATTATGTAAGTAATCAGGAAGGAGCGTGACGGAATGGAAGAGTACAGGCGTGAGGATGCGCCACTAAAAGTCCCTAATACAGAGGGAAATGTATGGCCCAAACAGGTCTGCCCGGTTTTTGAGCCTAGGGCCGGTACACCGGAGGGTATACGGCAGTGCTGGTACTGCAGGTGTGTCGATTTTCATTTGGACAAACCTCGTGCATTGGATGTAGGCGTATGCTACTGGCCGAAAAAGATATTAAAGTAGGAATGCTTTAACAAATTCAAAAGATAAACATTCATTTTATATGAAAGGAGGAGTTGCCAATGCACATTGTCATCTGCGACGACAGTGCCAATGATAGGAATTCATTGCGACGGGCGTTGCGGGCATGGGCCATCGAAAACGGCCAAAGTGCGGAGATCATCTCAATAGAGGATGGTAAAGCTTTGCTTGCCATGAACCCGGAAATTCTCTCCGATATAGAACTGTTTTTCCTCGACATTTACATGAAGCACTCCAATGGATTTGATGTAGCCAAGACTTTACGAAGCCAAGGTATTACGGTACCTATTGTCTTTCTTACCTGCTCACCGGACTTCGCAGTACAAAGCTATGAGGTGGAGGCATTTTCCTATCTGCTTAAGCCGGCTCTGCAAGACAAGCTAAAGTCTTTGATGGACCGCTTTCTTCAAATTTATTGGCCCCGCAGTATTTTTTTAGCAGGGCGACTCTTTGCGCAAGAGGACATCGTATTTGTTGAGAGTGACCTTAAAAATGTTACCCTATACTTCCGGGATGAATCAAATGTCCGAGTGAGGGAGAAACTGGACACGGTGGAACTGTGTCTGAAAGGAGCTTCTTTTCTGCGCTGCCACCAGAGCTATCTTGTCAATCTACATCATGTTCGTGGTATAGAGAATAAAACTTTTATTACTATCCTTGACCGGACTGTACTAATCCGTAAGCGAGATTTCCCGGAACTTCGGAGGCGGTATTATGATTACCTGAAATCTGTAGCAGGAGTAGGGGGACAGTTATGATTGCAAGGATATTAAAAGCTATCCAACCCTTGAAGGGAAGGTGTGCCGCTCGTTTTAGAAGGCGAGCAAAAGGATTGGAGTCAGAGCGCTACACAGAGCTGCTGCGACTCTCCATAGGTAGTGTAAAGGAACAAATCGAGCTTGTGGAACAGGAATATCGGGCAGATTTGGACAGTATGGAACAAATCCAAAAAATGCGTCATGATTTAAAGCACCATCTAGCCGTCCTTTCCGCGCTATTGGAGGAAAATGATCTGGACAGCGCAAAGGCTTACATAAAAGAACTTTCCGGTGAACTACCACAGACATCACTGGACGGCAAAAACCGGCTTACCAAGAGTTTTCTCAAAAAATATGCACAATTGTGCCAAAGAAGTGGAATTACTTTTGCCTCTGATATCAGGTACGATGAGGATGCGCTAACCGACAAAACACGATTGGGACTCATTTTGGGAAATGCCCTGCAAAATGCCTATGAAGCTGCTTTGGAGGTACCAGAAGGGGAACTGAGACAGTTAAAGGTTGAAGGATGCACGGTGCAGGATACATTGCTGCTGGTTGTTGAAAATGGCTACGGCGGTCATTTGAATCCGGGTTACCGCACCACCAAATCAGGGGCCCTCCATGGCTATGGTCTGCCGGGTATCCGTAAAGTCGCCGAGAGTGTGGGCGGCTATGTGGAAATCGAACATACGCATCAAAAATTCCGACTGACTGTCGCTCTGATGGTTAGGGAAAGGACATTGGAACAATGATAAAACAAGACACAAAAAAAATGAATTTTCCCTTAACAGATGAGGGCATTGACGCTGCCAGTACGCATATTGGCGTGTTGCTGGAGGGTATTGCCGGACGACGGGAAATTTTACGCATTCGCCTGGCATCGGAGGACATTTTAGATCTTTGGCGAAATACGCCGGGAAACGAGGCTGTTTGTACGGTTCAATATTGCATTCGGCCAGGACAGCGGAGTATTCGATTATCTGCCGCTGGTCCTAGTGTAAATCCTAATACTGATTCTTCCCAGAATGAACTGGAGACTGCCGGAAATGTCATTCTGGAGGGACTAGGTCTATCACCGATGTATCGGTATAACAAAGGGATCAATCAAGTTGACTTTCGTGTGCCTGAGAAAAAGGTCAATCAATTATCGTGGGTCGCCTTGGCCGCAGTGCTGGCGGTAAGTTCCGGCCTCCTGACCACACAACTGGCGGAGAAAACACAGCAGTTTTTGACGGAACAGCTTACCATGCCCATGCTGAATATTCTCCTGGGAATGCTTACCGGCGTGGCTATGCCTATGATTTTTTTCTCCATTTGTACCGGTATTTTAGGTATTGGAAACGTAACCGCACTAGGCCGTATTGGAAAGAAGTTTTTACTGCGATTTCTGGGGCTGACCTTCGTGATTGCAGTCTTGACAATAGCCGCAATAGGATGGATGTTTCCGCTTTATAGTGGAGGCAGTGCTGAATCCGGAGGGTTTCAGGCCATTTATAGTTTGGTACTCCAAATGATACCTACTAATTTGATTTCGCCATTTTTGGAGGGGAATGCCATTCAACTTATTTTATTGGGATTATGCCTTGGTATTGCACTTTTGATACTTGGCGAGCGAGTGGAGGAATTGTCAGATGTCGTGAGACAGGCAGATAATCTGGTGTCGCTTTTGATGAGCGGAATCAACCGGCTTATTCCGTTATTTGTGTTCCTGACCTTCTATGGGCTGGTTGTTTCATCAGATGCTTCCAAGCTAAGTGGGACGGCTGAAATACTAATACTTACGGCTGCTTTGTGTTTAGTGTTGGCTCTGATTTTTACCGCTGTCGTCTGCCTGTGTTGTCATGTGTCCATGGGAACCCTGCTGCGGAAAACCCTGCCGGTCTTTTTAGTGGCTCTTAGCACCGCCTCCTCTGCAGCGAGCTTCCCTTTACGGCTGGAAATATGTGAGAAACGTTTGGGGGTAGCGAAACAGGTCTCACGTTTTAGTGTTTCTCTGGCACAGACGCTTTTCAAACCCACCGCCTGTATCTTCTATAGTGTATCTGCCCTGTGTGTTGCCAAGGCATACGAGGTGCCAATTACTCCTCTTTGGTTAGTGCTATGCGTTCTGGTATCCGGAATTTTGACTATTGCAACTCCGCCCGTGGCTGGCGGTACGAAAATGGCATACTCCGCTCTCTTTTTGCAGCTTGGCATTCCAGCAGAGGGTCTGGTGATGGTGCTGGCGGCAGAACCGATTGTAGATTTTCTGCTTACTGCAGTTAATTCCCACGTGCAGGTTATGTTGATTGTTCTGACCGCTGGCAATCTGAATCTATTGGACAGAGAAATGTTGGGTTCTGTAGATAATCTGCGTATTCTGTCGTAAAATCTGCGAAAAATGGCAAACCCATTGATATATTTTGTTAAATTACTACACTGAATATAGATCCGGAAAGGAGGAATCAAGATGACAAATATATGGTGCGAGGAGCTGCTGCGTTGTGCCGAGGGTATGTACGTCCTGGAGGAGAAAAGTAAAAAAATTGTTTGGGTTAACCGCTATTTTACCGACTATCTAAAAACCCCCTGCATAGGAGAACCTTGCTGGAAGGCGTTTCTGAAACGAGATGCTCCGTGTCCTTTCTGCCCGAAGCTCTCTGAACAGGACGGTGTCTATGCATGGGATTATTATGAACCGCAGAGCAGACGCTGGATGAAAATTAAGCATCTTGTTTTCCGCAAGGACGGTATTCTATATAGGGCGGGTAACATTAATATGATTGACGATGTGATGCATCTGAATTATGAGACAGTGCAGGAAATATCCATGCTGAAAACTGTTTTAGAGAAAAATCGGGGTGAAATGGCTAGCCTGACTAAGGAGGCTATTTACGACACTCTGACCGGCCTTTTCAATCGCAACTGCTTTCAGATGGATCTGGAACGAGAGTACGCAGAGGCTTCATGGCTTGGTGTCCTTTATTTTGACCTTAATAATTTAAAATTCATCAACGATAGATATTGTCATACGGCCGGGGATGTGCTGCTAAGACGTATGGCAGATGTGCTGCGGTTGGTGTGCGCTCAGGTTGAAAACACCAAATGTTACCGTATCGGCGGGGACGAATTCACATTAATGCTTTCCCAAAGTACAGAGGAGGTGCTGGAGTATTGCGTAAAACTGTTCGTCGGTTATATGGACGACTACAACTGTGGAGCAGAGCACTTGTGCAGCGTTGCGGTGGGGCGGGCATTTTCCGAAGGACCATGCGATTTGGAACAGCTGATATCCCAGGCAGATAATGATATGTACCGCTGCAAGCAAAAAATGAAAGAAAAAATGCAGGAAGAATCCAATCCATTATTGCAAACTGAAAATGACTGTAACTAAGACATTCTAAATTTGGAGGAAAAGAAAATGACTATTGATAAAAATTTAAATGCGGCCGAACTGAAGATAACTCTGGCTGGCCGCCTGGATACTACGACGGCACCTCAGCTGGAGGCGGAACTTAAGGTTTCACTTACCGGCGTGGATTCCCTCATTATGGATTTTGCCGGATTGGAGTATATTTCCTCTGCCGGACTGCGTGTGCTGCTCTCTGCCCAGAAGGTGATGAATAAGCAGGGAAAAATGGTAATCCGCCATGCCAACGAGACCATTCTTGAGGTGTTTGAGGTAACAGGGTTTACGGATATCCTGACAGTCGAGTGATGGATACATATGATTACCCCTGTCACACGATCCGGTTAGAGGATCGGGAAGCGGTGGAGGCTATTCGTCTTAAAGAGGGACACAAGCTTAGTTCACACGCTTTCGTCTCCTTGTTTTTATGGCAAAGACCCATGGAACTTTCCCTCTGCCTGCGTAAGGATGCCTTTTTTGTCCGCGTGGGTGTACGGGGAGAGAACGCATGGATGTTTCCCTGCGGCAGTGCGGCAGAAAAGCTGGACTTTATACGCATCATGGTAGATACTCCTGATTTTTCTCTGCATTATGTTCGGGAGGAGGACATGGATTTTCTGGAAGAATTTCTGCCGGGGCAATTTAGGTTTACTGAGGTTCGGGGAGATGCAGAGTATGTTTATTACCGCGCTTCCCAGCTAGATATGCCTGGCAGGGTTTATAAAAATCTTAGGACCAAGGTCCGCCGGGCCAGGGATCGGTATGACTGGCAGATCTGCGCAATGGATGCCACATCCCTATCAGAGGTCGTCCATGTAATGCACACTTGGACGAACCATCGTGGCTCCAAAGGTGATTTGGAAGTGGCCCTTCTGGCATTGCAAAAGCAGGTGGAACTGGGTTTGCAGGGAATTGTGCTGAGGGACAAGACGGGTGTTCAGGCGGTAGCCCTGGGCTCTGTTATAGCACCCGGTGTTTTTGACCTCCATGTGACGAAAACCTTACTGCCTGGACTGGACGGCTACCTCAAATGGGAGCTCTATCAGCGACTCCCCAGTGCTGTGGAGTGGATTGATCAGGAAGAGGATTTGGATCTGCCGGGATTGCGTACCAATAAGCTGGAAGCCCAGCCAGATCGGCTGATTCCTCTTTGGAAAGGAGTTCCCAAGAGATGAGTCAAACCGTTTTTACAAAAAAAATTTTTTACCGCTTCTTTTTTCCGGCGGTAATTTCCTCATTATGCTTAGCAGCAGCCAATCTGGCTGATGCCCTTTGCGTGGGAATTAGCTTGGGAGAGAGTGCTCTGGCTGCCATTGGGTTAGTGTCACCAATCTGGATGGTCTTTAATATTCTGGACGTGGGGCTGGCTGTGGGAGGCGCAGTCACTTTTACTCGCCTTTTAGGAGAGGGGAGGGCCAAGCAGGCATTGAATGTGTTCGCACAGCTCTTGACCTGTGCGCTCCTGGTCAGCATGGCCATTGGCGCACTGGGCGTAATTTTTCTGGAACATGTTTTGATCTTGTTGGGAACCTCCCCTAATCAGGGTATGGTGTACGCAATGACAAGGGATTATGCTCTGCGTTTATTTCTTTCAGCCCCCCTTTACTTCCTCAATCTGCTCTTTTATAATTTTGTTCGCTGTGATGACGGGGAACGGCGGGCTGGTATTGGGCTGGCTGTGGCTAACCTGCTGGATGTAGGCCTCTCTTTTGTATTTGTTCTGGGCTTGGGGATGGGGGTGCGGGGTGCTATCTATTCTACCATCCTAGGCACTGCTGTGGGTATTTTAATTTACCTGCCCCATTTCTTTCGCAAGAGTAATATTCTGAGTCTTAGATTGGTGATACCGCAGGCGTCTACCGTACTCCCCTGCTTCAAGACGGGTTTTTCCTCCTCTTCACAATACTTATGGCAGTTTTTTCTCTTTCTGGTGATTAACAATTTGCTGATCCGTCGTCATGGAGAGGGGGCACTGGCTGTTTTTAATGTGGTTATCAACATCTCTTATGTGGTTGTCGGCCTGTTCGATGGTGTGGGAGCTACCATTCAACCTTTGGCAGCTACCTTTCACGCCGAGCGCAACCGAACGGCTGAGCAGCAGACCATGAAGCTTGCTTTCTCTTGGGGAGCAGGGCTGGGAGTAGTTCTTTTGGCTGCTGTGGTACTGCTGGCTCCAAAGATCGCGGTAGTCTTTGGCTTATCTTCTGCCCTGGTTACAACAGGGACAGCCGCTCTGCGGTGGTACGCTTTGAGTGCGGTGGGTGCAGGAGCCTCGATCATGTTAGCCGCCTATTGGCAGTCTGTGGAACGTGATGCGGATACCCTGCGTCTTACCTTTCTGCGTACTTTCGTGGTCTATCTTCTTATTGCTGTGCCCCTCGCCCTCGGATCTTTGGACACATTCTGGCTGGTATTCCCCATTACAGAAGGGGGGAGTCTGCTCCTCTTAGGACTGTGGAAGCTCTTTCATAGTTCCAAAAGTTTGTCTTTTGGCAGTTTGGACAGTCCCTCCATCTACCAGCGGCTGCTCCGGGAAGGGAGTGATGAGCTTTCCTCACTCATGGAGGAGGTGGAAGAGTTCTGTGTCCTTCAGCGTGCCAGTATCGCTCAAACCATGTTGGTGAATATGGCATTGGAGGAGACGTGCCAGGCTATCTTCTTACATGTGGGGGGAGATCACAGGGAAGGTGTGTACATCCAGATTACTCTTTTTTCCACAAAAGAGGGAGACTTTGAACTTCATATCAGGGATAATGCCCCTGCATTTGATCCTTTTTCGCTGCGTACTATGAAGATATCGGAGGCGGAGGATGAGGAGTATGCAATGGAGAGTATCGGCATCCTCATGGTAAAGAAAAAGGCGAAAGAATTTTACTATCGCCATTACCAGGGATTTAATACTCTGACCGTACGCATTTGAAGGAGGAATTTGCTTCGGGCTGTTTACTTGTAATTCGAGCTGGCTGGGGCTTGATCTTACTCAAAATAGAGAGGAGGAGAATACCTTGAAAAAGAAAACATGGGTTTCTCTACGAACAAAATCTGTACTGGTCATTGCTTTGATGGCACTTATTATGGGAGCAGCGGCCATTACGGTAAGCTACCACACATATGCTAACACCATGGACAAACACTATAAGACGTTAGCGGTAGATCTCGCCCGGACGGCGGCAACTCAAATGGATAGCGATATTTTGATTGACAGCATAAACGTAGGAAAGCCTGTTGGGGATTATAATCGGATGCGGGACTTTCTTTGTGATGTGCAAGCTGCCAACAGCGTGGAATCCATTTATGTTCTTCAGCTCAGGCCTGATCAAGGAGAGACTTTCACAGTAATGGATACCGACCCCAATGTGAGCTTCGGAGAAATCGACGTGTTGGTGCAGAATATGCCGGAGGATAAAGATGAGCTGGTGTATATCAGCAATACAAAAGCCTTTGGCTGGCTTTCTTCCGCTATGATACAACTGAAGGATGGAATGGGAAAACCTTATGCCGTCATGTGCGTGGATATTTCTATGAATGATGTGATGGCAGATCGGTACGGTTTTCTCCTGATTGTGCTTATGGTAGTCTGTATAGTGATGATGGCATCGGCTCTTATTATGGTTTTGCTGGTCAGTCGTTTCGTAGTGAAACCAATCAATCAGCTTTCCCATGCAACCAGCAGCTTTGTTTCCGACCGAGAAGAAGAGGAAACGTCTATGGCTTCCGATCAGATTCAGCCTAGGCGGGATGCAAATGTAACGTCTGCCATTGCCCGTCTTGATATCCACACAGGGGATGAGATTGAGTCTCTGGCTGAGGCAATCAAGACGATGGAAAGGGAAATCAATGACTACATCGAAAATCTTACCGCTATTACGGCTGAAAAAGAACGTATCGGAGCGGAGCTGGACGTAGCTAAGCATATTCAGGCAAGTATGCTTCCTTGTATCTTCCCTGCATTTCCCGAGCGGCCTGAATTGGACATCTATGCCACTATGACTCCCGCCAAGGAGGTGGGCGGAGACTTCTACGATTTCTTTCTGGTGGACGATGACAGGCTGGCTATGGTAATGGCAGACGTGTCCGGCAAGGGCGTCCCGGCGGCTCTTTTTATGGTGATTGCCAAAACTCTTATCAAGAACGTGACCCAGACAGGACTTTCGCCCAGGGATGTACTGGAAAAAGTCAACAACCAGCTCTGCGTGGGTAACGATGCGGAGATGTTTGTTACGGTTTGGCTGGGAATTTTGGAAATTTCCACTGGTAAACTGACCTGTGCGAATGCAGGACACGAATATCCGGTGCTCAAACGCAAGAGCGGCGACTATGAGTTGGTGAAGGACAAGCACGGCTTTGTGCTGGCAGGAATGGAAGGTTCCCACTATAAGGAATATGAACTTCAGATGGAGCCTGGTGACCGATTGTTCCTTTACACCGACGGTGTGGCTGAGGCTACCGATGTTCATAACGAGCTCTATGGTACCGGTCGGATGCTAGATGCATTGAACCGAAATAAGGAGGTCAACTGTGAAAATCTGTTACACCGAATGAAAGAAGAACTTGATAGCTTTGTAGGAGAGGCACCTCAATTTGACGACATCACCATGCTAAGCCTGGAGCTAATGCCTCAGAACGGTCCCGGCATAAAAAAACTAAAGCTGACTCCCTCACTGGAGTCGATGGAACAGGTGACAGCCTTTGTAGAGCAAGAGCTGGAGACTGCGGACATTTCCATGAAAGTAATCGCCCAGATAAACATCGCGGTGGATGAGATTTTTTCCAATATCGCCCGATATTCAGGCGCAAATGATGCTACTGTGGGTGTGGGTGTGGAAGATGGATGCATTACATTGCGCTTTGCCGATAATGGCCGCCCTTATGACCCTACCGGGAAGCCGGACCCAGATACGACTCTTTCTGTTGAGGATCGGAATATCGGTGGGTTGGGCATTTTCATGGTGAAAAAATCCATGGATACTGTGGAATATGAATATCACGACGGGCTTAATATCCTGACATTGAAAAAGAAAAATTGATTATAAAGGAGGAAGCATTTGAAACGGAATTATCTGGGTGCAGACTCGCTTGGAAGCAGATAGCTCTATGCCATAGAGCTATCTGCTTGTTGATTATGAACTGATATATCAAAATCAATATAAAACTTTATTTTAAACTGTCTGCAAGCTGTCTGATAAAAGTACCAATAATTTCCTGTTGTATAGGTGTAAAGGAGTAATATAAGCTAAGACTATCTTGAATGTCGGAGACCGCTTTATTTTTATATTCCAAACTGTCCCGCAGCAGAAAATCAGAGGACACGCCGGCCGCATTTGCAATTCGTACCAATGTTTCTAGTTTTGGCGCCTTATAGCCACGTTCAATATCTGCGAGGTAACGCTCCGAAATTCCGCATAACTCAGAAAATTCCTTCATTGTCATATGCTTGGCGCTGCGGCAGGATCGCAGGCGAGCCCCCATTAAAACAAGGTTAAGTTTCAAATCCATTCGTATCCCCTTTCATCTAATAGATCGTATTATATGAGCTATTGGTTCATATTTAGTATAAGTGAGTTGTTTCTTTCTATACATGATTCAATAGGTGAGTTTATTGAAAAAAAGTGAACAAACAAATCATAATTTTTAGCTTTTAAAATTATTTTTTTATATAAAATCATGGACAAAAATGTAATTTTGTGGCATTCTTATTATGAACTGATAGGAGATAAATATGATTATTTGAATCATGAAAGGCAAAAGAGCAGCTAGTATCAGGAAACGAGGAGGTTATGAAACTAACTAATAAAATGGAAATACTATTTTTAAATGCGGCAGGAGGAAAACATCTCATATGGGGAGCTCTTCTTATCGTAGTCTTTGCTTTACTTATCCTGTTGATACAGCGCATTTTCTTTTACAGAAAAGCAAAACTTCTCATCCGCGCAAATAAAGAGCTTCAAAGCTTTAAAGAGCTTTATGAAACCTTTCATGATGCAGATACCAACTATATTTATTTAAAAGACAAGGGTTTAAACTACGTGTTTGTAAATAAGGCACTGAGAGATTTTTATGGATGCACCGCTGAGGAAATTATCGGACATGACGATTTTTCGCTTCTTGAACCGGAATTTGCAAAAATGTGCACAAAGTCGGATAAGACATCGCTTGAAAAAAATGAACCGATTACAAGCATAACTTCATGGAAAGGAAGATTTTTTAAAATAACAAAATTTCCTGTTCGGATGATAGATAAAACTATAGGTGTAGGCGCCTATATCAGTGATGTTACCGATGAATACAAGCGGCAGCAGGAGATGGAGTATATCAGCTTTCATGATTCCCTGACGGGACTTTACAATCGGCGTTTCTTCGAGGAAGAACTGTGTCGTGTGGATACCGTACGAAACCAACCGATTACGATCCTTATGGGCGATGCCAACAGCCTGAAGCTGACAAATGATATTTTCGGGCATACCTATGGCGATATTCTATTAAAAAAAATTGCAAACGTGATGAAAAAGGTGTGTCGTGCCGATGATATTCTTGCAAGATGGGGCGGCGATGAATTTGTACTATTATTACCGGGAACGGATGCAAAGGAAGCGGGAAAGATTGTTGAAAGAATAGAAAAGGAACTTGCGGAGCAGCGTGTCTGCGCAGTTCGATGCAGTATTTCTTTGGGATATGCCACAAAAACGGAACTGTCAGAGGATATTACGCAGATCTTGAGCCAGGCGGAAATGAAAATGTATACGGTAAAATCTCTCAGACGGGATGAAATGCTGAATGGGGAATTAACAATGTTGGTACATGCCCTGTTTGAGAAAAGTGATTGGGAAAGAAAGCACGCATTGCGTATGCAGGATCTTTGCCAGCGGTTTGGGAAGGAGCTGTCTTTGCCCGAATCCGATATTAACAAGCTGCGGCATGCCGGATATTTGCATGATATCGGAATGATTGCCATGGAACCGGAGATATTGAAAAATGACGGCGAGATTATTGATTCCGCCGTTATAAGTGACATGAAAATGCATGTGGTTGTAGGGTATCGGATACTTAGCTCTTTTGATTCGACCGTAGAGCTGGCAGAAACTGTATTAGCCCATCATGAAAACTGGGATGGCTCCGGTTATCCAAAGTCCCTTAAAGGAGAGCAAATACCGCTGCTCGCCCGTATTTTGGGAATCGTGGAGGCCTACGAGCATCTCATCAGCTCAGGAGACGATAAAAATAAAAATGAAGCAATAAAAAAAATACAAAGTTGGGCGGGAACAAAATTTGATCCTGAAATTACAGATGTATTTGTAAAAATGATTAAAGAAAACAAAAGCGGCCGGTAATTCGCCTGTTAAGACTGCTTTTTTTGCACCAACTCAATTGCTTCCTTGCCGGTCATGTGATCGACGGATAGTTCAATAATACAGGCCTGATTAAAGAGGCGATCAATCTCCTGCAGGCGGCCCTGCTTTTGGTCCGGAGAATATCTTTCGGCCAATTTCTCAAAAGCTTCTCTTTTTTCTGATTCATTTTCCAGTATACGCGCTTTTCCAAAGGCGATAGCGCTGCGAAAATAGGTTGTGTATTTTTCCGGCTTGATATTGTCCTGATCAATGACACAGAAGGATACCTTGTCATTTTCATTGATTGCATCAATTTTATGGCCGCTCAAAGCACAGTGAAAATAAAATTTTGAATCTGTATATACATAGCTGAGGGGAACGGCATAAGGGTAACCGTCATCTCCGGATACAGCCAGGACTCCGGAGGTACCTCGTTTAAGAATCAAGATAGTGTCTTCTGTAGATAAAAGCTGTTTTTTACGTCTCATTTCCCTGAACATAAGAATCCCTCGTTTCCACTTCTTTAATTATTAAGATAAACTAATTTGTGTCAAAAATCAATATAATTAAATCCGCATTTTCTTGTACTATTTTAATAATAACAGTGCCTGTCCGCTATTGATTCCCAGTACAGCACCCAAAATAATAAAGGCTGCAGGGAGGATATAAGCTGATATCCGGCTTAATGCTTTTTCTAATCGGGTAATGAGCACAGTTTTACACAGACGATTATACCCCAAATACAACAAGATTAAGGGGAATGCATAAATGAAAGTATATAATAAAATCAAGCCCAACACATAAGGGACGGCAAGCTGGTATCCGGTCAATAAGGCCAAAAATCCAAAGTAAGGTAAGGCACTTGTTAATTCAACGGCACAAAAGCCGACACCCATAAAAAATAAGGCGGCAGGAGTCAACTGATATTCGGGGATTTTTGCAGTTGACTCTGTATCAAGTGCCGGACATTTTTTTATACGAGCCAACATTCTGATACCGGCTGCAAGACACAGACTGCCTGTAAATAACTCTACTATCCGTACAAGAAGCGGATATCGAAGAACAGATTGTTCCCAAAGCTGTAATAATTGGGCGGTTACACCAAAATATATCCCCACGCCCATGACAAAGTTTGCAAGACCGATACCAAAAATAAAAAACCAGATATACCGTTTGTTTTTTACCATTGCCTGCAATAGCAATTGCTGTGCAATTGCCGATGGATTCAAGCTGTCAAAAAAACTTGCCGTAACTGTAGTTCCTAATAAAACAAGCATAAAGACCTCCTCAAAAATAATTTTGTCAAAATAAAATAGCGTCTAAATCCTACCACTAAGACCTACGGTACGATTTTGACGCCTTTCTTGCCCATCCGGTGACGGGCTGTAACCCATATTAATTTTTCATATTAATAAATCCAGACAACTATATCATAAATAATATTGGCTGTCAAACCTGCTGCTATATGTCAATATAGGTCAAGAAAAAACAAACATCTGCATCTTACGCATGCTTAAAATCCTAGAAAAGTCGAATGTTAACGACTTATCACGAAAATAGTTGTATGATAACATTCCCATAGAGAATAGAAAATATTCTTTTAAAAAAGCAAAGTAATTTGCATGAAGGGGGAAAGGATTGGATGAGCAGTAAAAGAAACAAATATGTATGGAAATTACCTAAATTTGAAAGGAGGGATAAAAGAGAGTTTTTGAGCCTGCTGAAGCAGGCATGGATGACCGGCAACAGACACTTTTCTGAAAAGGAACGATGCCGTTACAGAGAGTGGATTGATTATCTGCAATTTGCAGAGGAGCCGATGAAAATGGACAAAGAGGAATTAGAAGAATTATACGGCTATATCAACAAAACAGTGCAGGCATATTTGAGCGATTCCATACAAGCAATAAATAAAAAAAAGCAGGCGCTTGAAGAATTGCAAAATATTTATTTAATTATTGAATATTTTTTAATAGAGCATCAGGGTGAGGCAATGGTAACGGGATTATCCGAATTGCTCTATCTGCTTATGAGGATTGAACAGTACCATCCTGAAAAGCTGGAAGCTCTGATGGAGCTTTATGAGGAAAGCGAACTGCTTTATAAAATATGTTATTATCTACATTATTATTTTGATTATTCATGTGATGAACAATTGATTCATACATTTCTATCCGGTATCCGGCACACAAAGACCTATAAGCTTTTCAACATGTTTCTGTACCAAATAAATCCTGCTTTTTTTAGACACAAAAGACAAATTCTGCTTATTGACTGCAATCCGAAGGAATTATTTTATGGGATCTGCTCCGGATATTTTCTATATTTGGAGGGGAATGGCGTACATAGGCGTCTGATGGAGCTCTGTGAGACGAATAAGGTGTGCATTCAAGAAGAATCTTCCGTAGAAAATCCATTGTTTGGACTATTTATGCTCTATCGACACGGATATCTAAAATCGCTCAAAGATTATGCGGAGCTGTTAAGGGATTCCGATCCCTATAAGCTGCTCTATTTGCCGGCAGAAGTAAATTATAAGGAAGTGCCGATAAAATGGCTTGAAATTATCAATACCGAAAAATGCCTGAAAAATATAATTACTTACGGAGGAATGGATTTTTATTACAGAATTTTCAGAGAAGTACAAAAATATCCTTATATGTTTTCCAAGGAAATATATAGAAGTGTGTTGAAAAGCAAAGATCAAATGATTTGATTGAAAACAGTGCTGTACAAGAGTATAATAAAAAAGCGGGCAGGCGAAGTTCTGCCCGCCAAAAGAAACTCCGGAGAGAACAGATGAATTACATTGTACTTGATTTGGAATGGAATCAATCGACGGATAAATTTGACAGGGAATGCGGGCTGCCTTTTGAAATCGTAGAGATCGGTGCGGTAAAGCTCAATAAAAGGAAAGAGAATGAGGGTAGCTTTGAGCAGATAATCAAGCCTCAAATTTTTCAAACGATCCATTATATGACGACAAAGATCATACATATGGAAAAAGAAGAGCTAAATAAAGGACGGCCATTTCCTGAAGTTATGAGAGACTTTCTTGCCTGGTGCGGCAAGGATTATGTTTTTTGCATCTGGGGAACTCTTGACTTGACGGAGCTTCAAAGAAACATGTGCTATTACGGCATGGATGAACTGTCAAAGGGACCACTTCTGTATTATGACATCCAGAAGTTTTTCAGCATGACTTACGAGGACGGCAAGCTGAGACGGGCATTGGAATTTGCCGTAGATTATCTGCATATAGAAAAGGATATTCCTTTTCACCGCGCTTACAGCGATGCCTATTATACAGCAAAAGTGTTTGGAGAGATCGATCGGGTAAAGCCTGAGGTTGTAAGGTATGTATCTTATGATATCTTCATGGTTCCCAGCAGCAAAAAAGAAGAAATAAGGGTAAATTTTAAAACCTATTCCAAATATATTTCCAGAGAGTTTCCCGATAAAACGGCAGCAATTGCAGACCGGGCAGTGAGTGCCACAAGATGCTACCTATGCGGCAGAACCGCCAGAAAAAAAATTAAGTGGTTCTCTGTCAACGGAAAGCATTATTATTGTCTTGCTTATTGTAAACGACATGGATACCTGAAAGGAAAGGTACGAATGAAAAGGGCAGATGACGGAAATGTCTATGTCGTAAAAACTTTAAAGCTGATATCACCGGAAATTGCCGAGGAAATCAAAGAAAAACAAGAAAAGGTCAGAAAACAGCGTTCAGAAAAGCGGAGAAACAAAAAAGAAAAGGCTTAATAGTCTTTTCTTTTTTGTTTCTCCGCTTTTTCGTCTTCAATAATAGATATTTTCATTGCGCTTCCGGTAGCGCTTTCGATTGTGACGTCGCTTGCGTCGCTTGGAATTCCAAAGCTTTTTGATAAACATCTTTAGAAAGAAGACAGCAAACAAAATACCGATAATGCCGATTATAATCAAAATGACGGTTTTGATGTTGACAAAAACGACTTTATGCTCCGGTTCGACTGTTTCCGGCGTTACGGCGGCGGAGTCAGTAATGATATTTGCAAATTCAAAAGAATTTGTACTGCTGTCTGCATAATCAATTGTAGCGGAACCGACATAGTGACCGCCCATTGTGTAGGTCAAGGTGGCAATCGATTCCATAGAGCCGTCCGAATACGCGATTTCCACAGCAGCATCTGAAAAAACAGAAGTCTTTGGTATAATGACATCGCCGGTATTGCTAATTGTGAGAATTGGTTTTGAACTGCCGATAATGTCAAGGTTTGTATTGAAAAATGTCGAACTGTTCAGCGTATATTCGGTTTCATTTGTCGCGATATTCAGTTTCTGAAAATTATTAAATCCGTAATCAAATAACTCTGCCGTGTCCAAAAACTGATTTGGGCTCTCTTCCTTCATAATGACACAAACAAGACGCAGACCGTTTCGCTGTGCACAGGTGACAAGCGTCTGACGTGCTTCGTCCGTGTAGCCTGTCTTGCCTCCGACGATGCCGTCATAGGCATATTCAAAATCCGTAAGCATTTGATGATGATTATCAAGGGGACGTTCCGCAGTTTGGATATTGGTCGGGGGGATCGTATAATGTGTTGTGCCCGAGATCTTTGCAAGCGTTTCATTTTTATAGCATTCACGTGCGATAAGAGCCAAATCATAAGCGGAGGTATAATGATCCGCCTGCGGTAATCCATTTGCATTGGAAAAATGCGTATCGGTACAGCCAATCTCAGAGGCCCGCTCATTCATCATATCGACAAAGGTATCCAAATCACCTCCCACATGCTCTGCAAGCGCATAGGCTACCTCATTGGCTGACCCTAAAAGAAGTCCGTAAAGGCATTGCTCCATCGTGAGCTGTTCGCCTACATCAATACCGATGTGACTTGAGTCCCGCTCGATATTAAAAATTGCATCATGAGAAAAGGTAACAACTTCATCCATCGTCGAATTTTCTATGACGAGAAGCGCCGTCAGCAGTTTCGTAGTACTCGCAGGATAGAGCTGTTCATGTGCATTTTTCTCATATAACACGATGCCGGTATCCACATCCATCAAGATTGCAGACTCAGCACCGATCATAGGTCCATCGGGCCAGCCGTCGATTTCGTTTGTTTCGACTGTCATTGATTTTCTGGCTTCGGCCTGCTCATGCAGATCCTCCGTCGGAACAGTGTTAATCGCATAAGCAGAAATGCTGCCGGCGAGTGTGAGCAGAATACATAAAATGCTTCCTGCGATATATTTTTGATAATGATGTCTCATAAAAGCCTCGTCATTCATTCTTTTGAAAAACAACCAAATATTCATACTTTATTATCATACAACATTACATATAAAAAACCAAAGAATTTTCTGTGAACTTTTTTCCATATTAAGATACTGTTCACACCGCAGCTTAACACTTGCTGCTAAGCTGCGTAAGAACGTGATTTAAGAGATGAAGGAAAGACGTTGCCAAAAAAAATGTTTTATACTATACTTATTTTAGGATGCAAATGTCAAAAGTATGTTCTGACCCTTGCATCATTTTAGTAAACACACAGGCTGGAGAAAATTATGCGTTTAAGGAATATCACAGGGTCCAGAGAGTTTATTGCAGAAAACGGATTTGTTGTTCATGAACCGGATAAGCAGAAGGGAAGCTGGAAACCGGAAGTATTCAATAATCAAAAGGAGCTGCATATCGAAATTGGAATGGGAAAAGGCCAATTTATTATGGAGCTGGCAAAGAAAAACCCGCACATCAATTTCATCGGGATAGAAAAGTATTCGAGTGTTCTGCTTCGGGCAATACAGAAGATGGAACAAGAGCCGGAAGTACTTTCCAATCTTAAATTTATACGGATGGATGCGGAATCGATCGCAGAAGTTTTCGCAAAGGAGGAAATAGATAAAATCTATTTAAATTTCTCCGATCCATGGCCAAAGGACAGACATGCAAGGCGCAGGCTTCCGTCAAGAGAATTTTTAGCAAGATATTCTCAAATATTAAAGGAAGGAGCTGATTTGGAATTCAAAACGGATAATCGAAGTCTATTTGATTTTGCGATGGAGGAGGCTGGAGCAGCAGGCTGGAAGATCAAGCAATATACCTATGATTTGCATAACAATTCAGAAATGGTAAAAGATAATATTATGACAGAATACGAAGAAAAGTTTTCAGCAATCGGAAACCCGATTTGTAAATACGTCATTACACAAAGATAAAGGAGGATATCGCTATGGCAGAAATTTTTAATGATGCAAATTTTGAAGAAAAGGTGTTAAAATCAGAAAAACCGGTACTTGTTGATTTTTATGCGGACTGGTGTGGTCCATGTAAGATGATGGGTCCGCTTGTGGAGGAAATCGCGAAGGAATACGGTGACAGTGTTGTCGTAGGAAAGCTGAATATCGATGATAATATGGCAACGGCACAAAATTACAAGGTAATGACGATTCCAACGCTGATGGTTTTCAAGAACGGCGTGCCGGCAGAGACGAGCATTGGTGTTGTACCGAAAGCTAAGCTGATAGAAATGGTAACAAAATAAGGCCTTATTTTAAGATCGAAAAGGGTTTGCCGACAATAAACCCGAAGAAACGATTGATGAGCCAAATCATGACGGTCACATAGATAAGAATAATGAGGATGACTGTCAGATAACTGATATAGCCCCGTGCTCTGGTTACAAATTGGTTGAGGTACATCGCACACTGCATTCCTGCATAAAGAACGGTTTTATTATTATGCACAGCCATAAAGACGAGGGAATTTACGCCCCAGTATGGAATCAGTTTCAGCGGCTTCATGTTTTTACAGATCAGAATCAGGCCAAAGGAGCCGGACAATGCGCATAAATAATAGAAGAACAGATTTTTCTGAACAAGGGAACGGAAGTCAACACCATTGTTTACGTGGGTAAAGGCGGCACCGATACCAATCAATGCAATTCCAAGGAGAAGCTCTTTAAAACAGAGTTTCTCTTTTTGTTTGAACAAATAAAAGGCATAATAGCCGATGCAGATAAATGTACAGACTAAAAACGGTCTGAGCAGGGCAAGAGAAAGCTCATGCAGACGTTCTTTCAGCGGCGTATCATAAGTAAGCTTCTGTAAGTACCAGCTCGCAGCCGAAGCTGCGGCGGTAAGAAAAGCGATAACAATGACGGATTTTTTTGTTCCGAATTTTTTTGTAAGAAACAGAAATAACAGCTCTCCCAAAAACAATGCAGGCAAAAACCAAAGCACATTCATGCCATACATGCTGAAAATGTACCACAAATTTACATAGAGCGTTTCAGACGATATGGTTCCGCCAAAAAACAGAGCATAAAATACAACACTGATATAGAACAGACTGAACCAAAAATAGGGGATCATAATTGCCCGAAACCGCTTTTTAATCAGCGGCTTCAGCTCCTTTGCCGGATCCTGCTTATAATTCATGAGCATACCTGAGATGAGGAAAAACAAAGGCATATGAAAAGAAAAAATCCATGTGCAAAACGGAAGAATATATGGAGAATAGCCAAAGATTGTATCTCCCTGTAAATGCCCCAAAAGGACAAGCAGCATGCCGAAACCTTTTGCCATATCAAAATAAGTAAGTCGTTTTCCTGTTTCCATACTACCTCCCAATAAAGTATCAAAGATCCTTTTCTATTTAGAACGCGTCTTCCCTATTATAAAAGGAAAACGCCGGTTGATGGTCTCTATGACGATCGCTTCGATCAGAAAAGTAAAAATCATAATATTAAATAAGAAAATATAGCTCTTTGCCCGTGTTACGACCGTATCAATCTGCCACGCAATCAAAATTGCCGCATAAAGAATATAACAGTTTACGTGCGTAGACATGACAATCAGTGAATTTTTTCCGAAATAACCGATAGATGGAACGTATTTGCAATTTTTACATAAAATAATCAGACCGAAGGAACCAAGCAGTGCACACAAATAGAAAATGGGCACATTTTTCAGAATAATATAATGGAAATCCACGCATTCATTGATCTGAGAAAGCGGAAGATTGAGCAGAAACAAAAGAATGCCAAGTAAAAGCTCCCTGATGGAAAAAGTATCTGACCTTTTCAGCAGATAGAAGAAATAATAGGCAATGCATACGAAGGACATCGCGATCGCACCCCGCAGAAAAACCCTTATGAAATCAATAAGGGAGGTGATGAGCAGAGAGCTTTCATGAGCCGTATAAATCTGACTGATCCCAAGCTGAGCCATATAGGCAAGCAGAGCGCTGATCAATATTACAATAATCGAAGCAGTTCGGGGGAGTTTTTTTGTAAGAAATAAAAAGCCTGTTTCGGCCAAAAACAGCGCCGGAAGAAACCAAAGCACCGAAACCCCATAGAAGGTAGCGGAATGAATGAAATTTACCCAGAATGTACGCAGATCAATTTTGTGAAGCAGCACATTTAAAATATCAATCAGGAAGTAAAGGAGACTGAAGAAAAAATAAGGAACGATGATAGATTTTAATTTTTTGAGAATGGTTACGGAAAAATCTTTTGATAATTCGTCCTTGTAATGTATTAACATTCCCGATACAACAAAAAATAAGGGCATGTGAAAAGAAGATATCCAAGCCCGAAGCGGTTCGCTGATATATTCTATGTGGCCAAGCACAACAAGGATAATACCGAGTCCCTTGGTCATATCAAAGTAGGTCAATCGTTTGGAATTCATTATGGTTAGTCTCCAATATTTAGTATATCCTAATTCTAGAGGAAAAGGATAAAAAAGACAAGAAAAAATAAAAATAAGTAATCTTTTCCATAAATGTTTTAAATTTTGTACATGATTTTACTTATTTTTTATCAAATAGAGAATAATCATGATTGCAATTTTAAGAAGCAAGGACTATAATCAGCTATATTTGATGAGAATTTAGAAAAAGAGGGTTGTGCTATGGATGTGATGATATCAAAATTGTCTGAAATCGAAGCTGCGGCATCCAGTATTGTAGAGAACGCCAGACAGAAAAAGGACGATATATTTAAAGAAGCAGACGAAAAGAAAAAAGTGATTGATGAAGAATCCGAAAAAGAAATCGGACAAAGAATCGCAGACTTAAAAAAGGAGATGGAGGAAAAGAAAGAAAAGGATGTTGCGGCTTTGAAGCTGAGTACGCAGCAGTCTATTCAAAAAATTTCCGAGATCTATGAAAAACACCATGAGGAAATTGCTGAAAAAATGGTCGGACGTATCATTGAAGCTGTCCGTTAATAGCAATGCGGCAATGGAAAGGTGAGGAAGGCATATGAGCGGATTAAGTTCCTATGGAGGAATTACTGCAAAGATCCGGGCAAAGCAAAGAAAGATGTTTCACAAGGAGGACTATGAGCGGTTGATTTCGTGTAAATCCGTTCAGGAAATTCTTCGTATATTAGAGGAAAGTGAGAGCTATCACAAGCTGTTTGCAGGCAAGGACTTAA
This sequence comes from Bacillota bacterium, assembly GCA_023402845.1. Classification (GTDB taxonomy): domain Bacteria; phylum Bacillota; class Clostridia; order Lachnospirales; family Lachnospiraceae; genus JAEYFP01. Next base: position 338,863 of record JAEYFP010000016.1, on the reverse strand, counting down.
ACGACCTGCACAGGGGAACGATAGAGCTGATTTTAAAGAAAAACTTTTATGAGGATTATATCAGTCTGTATAAATTTTCAGGGGAAGAACAAAAAAAGTTTTTGAGAATCTATTTTCGCAAATTGGAACTGAGCTTTTTAAAGGCCTGCCTGCGTAATTTATTTAATAAGGAAAAAGCAGAGCTGAAGGTTACCGAAGAAATCAGCAGGATTTTTTCAAAATATTCAAAGCTGGATGTGGAAATGCTCGCGGGGGCAGCAACAGAGGAAGCTCTTGTAAAGGCGCTGAAGGGAACCGAATATTACACCGGCATGAAGGCTGTTTTGCAGCGCGGCGGAAATACATTGTTTGATTATGAGGTTTCTTTAGATCTGTCCTATTTTATCAGACTTTGGAAAATTATTGAAACGGAATTCTCGGGGTTGGATCTGGAGATTTTAACAAGGAGCGATGGATATCGGATTGATTTGCTGAACCTGCAGTGGATCTATCGTTGTAAAAAGTATTACAAGGTTTCGCCGGCGGATATTTTTGCACTTTTGATTCCAATCAATTATAAACTGAGCAGGGACGAGGTGTTGGGGCTGGCCGAGGCAGGCAGCCTTGAGGAATATGATCGGCTTTTGAAGAGAACAGCTTATGGAAAACTCTACCCTGAAATTTTTGGTGGTAATCTGGAGGAGATTTATAGTTATCTGATGGACAGGGTCAATGATGCGGATTCGAGGAAATATCCGTATTCAGTTGCGATTCTCAATACTTATTTGTATAAAAAGGAACACGAAATCAAAAAAATTACGACGATACTGGAATGTATCCGATATGGTATAGATTATGATGAGGTCCTTGATTATGCGGGATTGAAAGGAGGAACAGTCACGTGATTGAGAATATGAGCTTTATTAATATTATGGGGCCGAAGGATGATTTTGACCGAGTTGTACAGAATTATCTGAGTAAATATGATATGCAGCTTGAAAACGCATTGTCGGAATTAAAGACCGTGCATAATATCAAACCGTTTATTGACACGAACCCATACGAAGAATCTTTAAAGATCTGTGAGGGGCTTGTAGATCAAATCAGCGATCCTGAAAAAAACACTTTAGAAAACGCGCAGAAGCTGACAATCAAAGATGCGGCGAAGTTTGTTGAAAAAATTAATACAGGCGCGAGAAAGCTTGAAAAGAAAAAGAGCTGTTTGGAGACGGAGCTGAAAGCAAAGAAGGAATCCCTCGAAAGGATTCTTCCTTACAGAGAACTGAGGTATAATATTTCTTCTATTTTGGATTTTAAGTTTATCAAATTCCGGTTTGGTAAATTTCAAAAGGAATATTACGAAAAATTTAAGAAAACAATTTATGCAGAGACACTGGCGATTTTCTGCGAATGCTATTCCAACAAGGAATATGTGTGGGGTGTTTATTTTACGGCAGATGAGCTGACGGACAGGATCGATACGATTTTTTCTTCACTTCATTTTGAACGGATTTTCCTTCCCGATGAATATGAGGGAACAACGGAGGAGGCTTGTACGCTGTTAGAAAGACAGATCAACATTCTCGAAAAGTCCATTGAAAAGATTAAGGAAGAAAAGAAGAAATATTTTGAAGAATACACGCCGATTCTTTTGACGGTGAAGGAAAAACTCACGCGCTATTCTGTGAATTTCAATGTCAGAAAAATGGCGGCCTGCACGGATGATGAGGAAAGTACGTATTTTATTTTGTGCGGCTGGATGTCCTATAAGGATGCGGAAGCCTTTAAAAAGGAAATCGCCAATGACAAAAAAATCACATGCTATGTGGAAGAGGAACATCAGAATATTTTCAGCAAGCCGCCGACAGAATTAAAAAATCCAAAGATTTTCCGGCCGTTTGAAATGTTCATCCGAATGTATGGACTTCCGGCCTATAATGAAATTGATCCAACCATTTTTGTTGCTTTAACTTATTCGTTTATTTTTGGCATTATGTTTGGTGATGTAGGCCAGGGCTTGTGTCTGGCAATCGGAGGATTTATTTTATACAAGAAAAAGAAAATGGACTTGGCAGCGATTGTTGGGAGCTGCGGTATCTTTTCCACAATATTCGGCTTTCTGTTCGGCAGCTTTTTCGGATTTGAAAATGTGATTGCGCCTGTCTGGATACGACCTGCTTCTTATATGGCAACGGTGCCGTTTATCGGAAAGCTGAATTATATTTTTATCGTAACAGTCGCGTTTGGTATGTTTATTATCCTGCTCTCGATGGTCTTTAACATGATCAATTCTTTCAAGGAGCGAGATTTAACAAAGGCGTTCATGGATACGAACGGAGCGGCGGGTTTTGTATTTTTTGCCGCCATCGTTCTTGTGATTGTTCTGTTTATGACAGGAAACAGCATTCCGGCCGGAATTGCTTTGGGTGTGCTGTTCGGTATTCCTCTTCTGCTGATCGCACTTAAGGAGCCAATCACGAATCTTGTTGAAAAGAAGGCGGAGCTATTGCCGGACGGAAAGGGAATGTTTGTCGTTCAAACCTTTTTCGAACTGTTTGAAGTGCTGCTGAGTTATTTTTCCAACACACTTTCGTTCGTGCGTATCGGGGCGTTTGCAGTCAGCCATGCATCGATGATGGAGGTTGTGCTGATGCTTGCGGGAGCCGAGGAAGGAAACCCGAACTGGTTTGTTATCGTTTTGGGTAACATATTTGTCTGCGGTCTGGAAGGCTTGATCGTAGGGATTCAGGTATTAAGGCTTGAATATTATGAAATGTTTTCAAGGTTCTATCGTGGGACGGGCAGAGAATTCAAACCATATAGAACGCAGGAAAATACAGCAAAATAAAAATATGATAGGGAGGTCATTCAAATGACAGAGACAGTAGTAAAGGTATTATTGGCAGCAGCATTGATTCTTAGTATCGTAATTCCTTTTGGCGCTTATTTAATAGGAGAGCATACGAGAGGTAGGTATAAGACAACGATCGGTATTAACGCATTTTTGTTTTTTTCAACGATGGTGATCGCGAACATCCTGATGTATTCTAACGTATCGGCAGCAGAAGCCGCATCAGCAGCGACATTATCCACAGGTCTTGGCTATATTGCGGCAGCGCTTTCCACAGGGGCATCCTGTATCGGCGGCGGTATTGCGGTAGCAAGTGCCGCAAGTTCTGCACTAGGCGCGATCAGTGAGGATCAGAGCATCCTCGGTAAATCACTTATTTTCGTTGGTTTGGCAGAAGGTATTGCTCTCTACGGCTTGATTATTTCGTTCATGATCTTAGGTAAATTAGGCTGATGAAAATGTATTTGATCAGCGATAATGTCGATACCTATACCGGAATGCGCCTTGCCGGCGTGGAGGGTGCCGTAGTCCATGAAAGGCAGGAGCTTTTGGAGGAACTGAATAAGGCAATTGCAGACAAAGAGATAGGTATTATTTTATTGACTGAAAAATTCGGAAAAGAATTTCCCGATATTATTGATGATGTGCGGCTTCACAGGAAGCAGCCGCTTCTTGTGGAAATACCGGACCGCCATGGAACAGGACGTGCATCTGACTTTATTACTTCTTATGTCAGTGAAGCGATCGGATTAAAACTTTAATGATTTCATGAAAGAAGGTGAATCTAATGACAACAGATGAAAAGCTGCAGGAACTCCTGGATACAACAATGGGAAATGCAAGAAAGCAGGCGTATGAAATCATCAAAGGCTACAATACTTCTGCAAACCAGATATTAGAGGAATACAGGCAGAGCAAACGGGCACATATAGAGGGCCGTGTTTCGGCAGAGCGTTCGGCTTTAAAATCCGCTGAGAATAAAGAGGTGTCCGCAACACAGATTGTCATCAGAAAGGAACTTTCAGATAAGCAGGAGGAATTAAAAGGAAAACTGCTTTCAGAGGTTGCCGCTTTATTAGAAGATTATAAAAAAACAGAGGACTATGAAAAGCTTCTTATCTTACAGATAAAAGAAGCGAAGGAATTTGCCGGTGAAAATCCGCTGACGGTTTATATTGACCCGGCAGATGCGGATAAGAAAGAACTGCTGGAAAAAGAAGCAGGCTGTCTTCTTACGGTCAGTGCTTATTCCTTTATAGGCGGTACGAGAGCTGTGACGAATGATAATAAGATTTTGATAGATAAGTCATTTGAGACAGCTTTGGAGGAAGAACGAAATAAGTTTATCTTCCAGGGAGGGAACCCGAATGAGTGACAGTAAAAAAGGAATTGTCTATGGAATTAACGGCCCGGTCATTTACCTGAAGGGGAATACGGGTTTTAAAATGGGCGAAATGGTCTATGTCGGCGAGGAGCATCTGGTCGGCGAGGTCATCGGTCTTTCTACGGATTTGACGACAATTCAGGTATATGAGGAAACAAGCGGGCTGAAACCGGGGGCTGAAGTGACGGCTACCGGCAGCGCGATTTCGGTTACATTGGGCCCGGGTATCCTGAATAATATTTTTGACGGTATTGAGCGCCCTTTAAATTCGATTGCTGAAAAATCCGGCATTTACATTAACCGAGGAATCAGTGCGGAGCCTCTTAATATGGAGAAAAAATGGCCTGTTACGATGACGGTCAGAAACGGACAGCATGTGGAAGGCGGTACGATTATCGCCGAAATGCAGGAAACAACAGCCATTGTCCATAAATCCATGGTCCCGCCTTTTGTGAAGGGCAGAATAAAAGATGTTGCGGCGGATGGAGCCTATACGGTAGAAGATGTGATTGCCGTAGTGGAGACGGATCAGGGCGAAGAGGTTCCTTTAAGACTCGCACAAAAATGGCCGATTCGTGTGCCTAGACCTGTCAGTAAGCGTTATTCCACACATATTCCGCTGATAACAGGACAGAGAATTCTGGATACGCTGTTTCCGATCGCAAAAGGAGGTACGGCGGCAATTCCGGGGGGCTTCGGCACAGGGAAGACGATGACGCAGCACCAGATCGCAAAATGGTCGGATGCGGACATTATTGTTTATATCGGATGCGGTGAGCGAGGCAATGAAATGACACAGGTGCTCGAGGACTTTTCAAAGCTTGAGGACCCGAAGTCGGGAAATAAATTGATGGCAAGAACAACGCTGATCGCCAATACGTCCAATATGCCTGTGGCTGCCAGAGAGGCATCTATTTATACAGGTGTTACGCTGGCAGAATATTACCGCGACATGGGTTATGACGTGGCAATCATGGCAGACTCTACTTCCCGTTGGGCGGAGGCACTCAGAGAGTTGTCAGGCCGTCTGGAAGAAATGCCTGCGGAGGAAGGCTTCCCGGCATATCTGGCTTCCAAGCTCTCTGCTTTTTATGAGCGGGCGGGGCTTGTTTCCAATTTAAATAATTCGGAGGGCAGCGTAACGATTATCGGTGCGGTTTCCCCTCAGGGCGGTGATTTTTCCGAGCCGGTCACACAAAATACAAAGCGTTTTGTGCGCTGTTTCCTCGGACTTGATAAATCGCTTGCCTATGCGAGACACTTTCCGGCGATCCACTGGCTGACAAGCTACAGCGAATATTTACCGGATCTGACACCATGGTATCAGGAAAAGGTTTCTCCTGATTTCATGAATTACAGAAACAGAATTGTAACGCTTTTGAATCAGGAAAGCAATTTGCTTGAAATTGTGAAGCTGATTGGCAGCGATGTGCTTCCCGATGATCAGAAACTTGTGCTTGAAATTGCAAAGGTAATCCGGCTGGGCTTTTTGCAGCAGAATGCGTTTCATTCGGACGATACGTGTGTGCCGATGGCAAAGCAGTATAAAATGCTGGATACGATCCTTTATCTGAACGATGTATCAAGAAAGTTGATCGCTATGGGAATGCCGATGTCCGTATTAAAGGAAAGCAATATTTTTGAACGTGTCATTTCCATTAAATATGATGTGCCGAATAATAAGCTGGAGTTGTTTGATCAGTACAGAGCAGATATTGACGCATTTTACGAGGAAGTATTAAGAAAGAACAAATAGTGCTGTTCGGAAAGGGATGGTGATATATGTCAATTCAATATATCGGATTAAATCAAATAAACGGACCGCTTGTTGTCCTCGAAGGCGTAAAAAATGCGGCGTTTGATGAAATCGTCGAAATACAGATGGACGGAAAGGAAAGAAAGCTTGGCCGCATTGTTGAAATTTATGAGGATAAGGCAGTCATTCAGGTATTTGAAGGAACGGAAGGCATGTCCCTGAAAAATACACATATAAAGCTGACGGGACATCCGATGGAAATCGGCCTGTCAGAGGAGATTCTCGGAAGAACTTTCAACGGAATCGGGCAGCCGATTGACGGACTTGGGGAGATTACAGAGGAAGTACGCAGAGATATCAACGGGCTTCCGTTAAATCCGGTTGCCAGGGAGTATCCCAGAGATTATATTCGTACCGGTATTTCTGCAATCGATGGTCTGACGACACTGATCAGAGGGCAGAAGCTTCCTATTTTTTCCGGAAATGGACTTCCTCATGATGAGCTTGCCGCTCAGATTGTGCAGCAGGCATCGCTGGGGGACAATTCCGACGAAGAGTTTGCAATCGTATTTGCAGCAATGGGAGTCAAGCATGATGTTGCTGATTATTTTCAGAAGGTGTTTGAGGAAAGCGGTGTCAGCAACCATGTGTGTATGTTTTTGAATCTTGCCAATGACCCGGTTGTCGAGCGTCTGCTTACGCCGAAAATTGCTCTGACGGCAGCGGAATATCTGGCATATGAGCATAACATGCATATTCTTGTTATTTTGACGGATATGACATCTTTTGCGGAGGCCATGCGTGAGGTATCCTCCTCCAAGGGTGAAATTCCAAGCAGAAAGGGTTATCCGGGTTATTTGTACAGTGAGCTTGCCACGATTTATGAGCGAGCCGGAATTGTCACGAATGCCAAAGGTTCCGTGACACAGATTCCGATCCTGACAATGCCGAATGATGATATTACGCATCCGATTCCGGATTTGACAGGATATATCACGGAAGGGCAGATCGTATTGGACCGTTCTCTTCACGGTCAGGGCATTTATCCGCCGATCAGCATCCTTCCTTCATTGTCTCGGTTAATGAAGGACGGTATCGGTGCTGGCTTTACGAGAGAAGATCATCAGGACGTCGCAAACCAGTTATATGCTTCCTATGCGAAGGTGCAGGATGCCAGAGCGCTTGCTTCCGTTATCGGTGAGGATGAGCTTTCGCCGATTGATAAAAAGTATGTCATGTTCGGCAAGGTCTTTGAATCCCGATTTGTCGGCCAGGGTATGGCACAGAACAGAACAATTATGGAAACCCTCGATTTGGCATGGGAGCTTTTGGGAATGCTGCCGAAAGAGGAACTTGACCGTATTGATACGAAGGTTTTGAACGAACGATATCAGGAAACCGTCCCGGAAGCATAAGACGGTGATAGAAAGATTATCGGGAAGGAGGGCTGTTTATGAATGTAAGTACGGTGCCTACAAAAGGAAATCTGATGTCTCTGCAGAATTCATTAAAGCTTGCCAAACAGGGTTATGAGCTGATGGATAAAAAGAGAAATATTCTGATCTCAGAGCTGACAGGTCTGATTGACGAGGCAAAGGGCATTCAGTCCGAAATTGATGTGACCTTCCGGAAAGCGTATAAAGCATTACAGGAGGCAAATATCGAGCTTGGAATCAGTTACGTACAGGAAGTTGCCGAAGCAATGGAGGTTGAAGATTCCATTGTCATCAAAACGCGGAGTGTTATGGGCACGGAAATTCCGCGTGTAGAAATGGACCAAACGGAAATGAAGCCGACATTTGCTTTTTACAGTACAAGATATTCCCTTGATGAAGTCAGAGAGGCGTTCCAGAAGGTAAAGGAGCTGACGACAAGACTCTCTGCCGTCGAAAATTCCGCATATCGTCTTGCTGCGAATATCCGCAAGACACAGAAGCGGGCAAATGCATTGAATAATATCACGATTCCGACCTATGAAGCACTCTGCAAAAATATTCAGTCTGCTTTGGAGGAAAAGGAGCGGGAGGAATTTACAAGACTAAAGGTAATCAAACGAAATAAACAAAAACGGGCCTGACAATGTCAGGCTCTTTTATTTAATCAGAAATTCCTGCGGATTTACTTGCTATCTACCGGAATTTCCCCTATAATGCTAAAAGTAAGTATCTTAAAGAAGTGTCCCTGTCTTTTATGAGGGGCAAGAGGAGGGAATATGGATACCAGTACAATTCAAATTTTAATTGCTATGATTATTTATATGGCAGCGGTAATCATGATTGGTTTTGCCTTTGCAAAAAAGGCGAACAAAAACACAGAGAGTTATTTCCTGGGCGGAAGGACTTTAGGCCCTTGGGTGAGCGCAATGAGCGCGGAGGCCTCCGATATGAGCGGATGGTTGCTGATGGGTCTTCCGGGCGTCGCTTATTGGTGCGGACTCGCCGATGCTGCATGGACTGCAATCGGTTTGGGTGTCGGCACTTATATCAATTGGCTGATTGTATCTAAAAGACTGCGCCGCTACAGTATCAAGGCGGGAAACTCGATCACGCTGCCGGAGTTTTTCTCAAATCGGTATAGGGAAGACAAAAAAGTCATTATGATGATTTCTGCTATTTTTATTTTGATATTCTTTACGGTTTATGCGGCAAGCTGTATGGTTACCTGTGGTAAGCTGTTTTCCACTTTGTTTGGTTTATCCTATGTATCTATGATGATTGTCGGAGCCATCTTTGTTCTGGTATATACGATTATCGGCGGATTCCTCGCTGAGAGCGCATCTGATTTCATGCAGTCTATTGTGATGATCGCCGCACTATCTACTATTTTAATTGTAGGTACGGTGAGTGCGGGCGGTGTCGGAGCTGTTTATGAAAACGCAAAGAGCTTCCCGGGCTTTTTCGAATTTTTTGGAGTTGCTTCCCCTACGCTTGAAAACGGGGTACAAGCAGTTGCGAATGGGGTGCCGGTATTCGGAGAGGCGAAAAGCTATGGCTTTATTTCAGTCGTTTCCACGCTTGCATGGGGACTCGGTTATTTTGGAATGCCGCAGGTGCTCCTTCGCTTTATGGCAATCCGCAGCGAAGAGGAGCTGCCGCTTGCACGCCGTATCGCAATGGTTTGGGTCATTATTTCCCTGGCAGCGGCAATCTTTATCGGAATTGTAGGCAGAGCAGTATTCCCTACGGAGCTTAGTACGGCTTCCGAGGCAGAAAATGTATTTATCCTGCTGTCAACGCATTTGCTGCCGGCTTTGCTTGCCGGCTTCGTCATGGCCGGTATCCTTGCGGCGACAATCAGTTCTTCGGATTCTTACCTGCTGATTGCGGCTTCGGCGTTTTCAAAGAATATTTATCAGGGATTGCTAAAGAAGGATGCCACGGACAAGCAGGTCATGAATGTTTCTCGCGCGATGCTTCTTATCATTACATTGATTTCTATTATTATTGCATTGGATGAAAAAAGCGTCATCTTCACGATTGTTTCCTTTGCATGGGCGGGCTTTGGCGCAACGTTCGGCCCTTTGATGCTCTTCTCGTTATTTTGGAAGAGAATCAATCGTCCCGGTGCGATTGCCGGTATGCTCGGCGGAGCAGCAATGGTCTTTTTCTGGAAGCTCGTAATCCGTCCGCTCGGCGGCGCATTCAATGTTTACGAGCTGCTGCCGGCATTTTTGTTCTCCTGTCTCTGCATTATTGCGGTTTCTTTGCTGACGGCTCCGCCTTCAGAGGAAATGCAGAGAGAATTTGATGAGGTTAAGGCCGGAATTTAATTAAAATATTGATATTAAACATTCAGATGTGCCGTAAATACAATGTTTGCTGCCGAAATGATGTGATAATGCTCTCTTGTATCCGAGGCTGTGATCGTAATATCCGAGGCTGTTTTTAACAGAGCCTGAGAGCGCAGTTTTTTAAGCAGAAGCCGTTGCATGTCATCAAAACCGCAGAGAATGTCGCCTGCCAGAATGATTGTGTCAAGACTGAACAGGTTGATCGCACTCATAATGCCGGAGGCGAGGTATTCGGCTTCCGTTTCCAGAAGCTTGAGTGCAGCGGGAGCTTTCTTTTGTACATCGCGCATAACGGCTTCCCACGAGAGATAGGTGCTGCCTGTGTCGGCGAACAGATGGGGAATGGAGGCATATGCTTCCAGACAGCCCCGGTTGCCGCAGCCGCATTTTTTTCCGTTATAGTTGATGGAAATATGTCCGATTTCAGGGGACATCCTGTTGACACCCCGGTGTAAGATACCGTTTGAAATGATGCCTGAGCCGATGCCGCTGTCAACAAGCAGAAGCATAAAATCCGAGGTTTGGATCGTACTGTTGTAGCGCATATTATAAATTGCAAGGGAGTCTGCATTATCCGAAAGATAGACGGGATAATGCAGGCTCTTTTTTAACTCCTCACAGATTGGCATCTGATGCCAGAGGTCAAATTCAGGCGGGTTCAAAATACGTCCGTTACTAATATCAAGCGGACCGGGTGCACTGATGCCGATGCCAAGCAGGGAAGCCTTGATTTTCGGATGTTCTTGCAGCATTAATTTCATTGCGTCAGAAATGGCATCCATTACTTCTTTGGTCTGTTTTTCTTTTGTAAGAGGAATAGAAGAAAGCGCATGGCATTTGCCCGAAATGTCAAGCAGCCCGATATGGCAGCTCTGACGATTCAGATAGATGCCGGCTGCGTAAAAACATTCGGTATTTAAGGTCAAAGGAGAAGGACTTCGGCCTCTCTTTTGGGAAATGGTAGGGTGTTCGATTAAAATGCTGCTGCTTAGCAGTTCGTCAACAATAACAGAAATTGCCGAACGGGTTAAGCCGGTGCGTCTGGCAAGCTCGGCTCTTGAAAGCGGTTCTCTGCTGAGCAGATTTAGAATTTTTTTGCGGTTATATTGTTTTACATATTCGGCATTATGCGGCTTTTTACTCATGTGGGCAATGTCCTCGGTTCATTGTAGAAAAAATTAATTTTCTTTCATTTTATCATTGCGAAATGGGATGTGCAAGTAAACAACTAATTTGTTAAATGGTTTGACAAAATAACAAATAATGATATAATGAGAAAAAGAGTAAAAGAATGGCGGAAGGAAAACAATGAATCAGGAGCTGCTTGTATTTCAAAAAGGGTTTAACTATTCACAGGATGGTCCAGGAAACAGGCTTGTCTATCATCTGCAGGGCTGCAACATGCACTGTCCGTGGTGCGCAAATCCCGAAGGAATTCCGGCAAGAGGATGCATGATGGAAAAGGATAAAGGGAAGCGATTATCCTGCAAGACCTATGCATGGGATGACATTCTTGAGGAGGCGGAGCAAAGCAGACCTCTGTTTTTTGACGGCGGCGGCGTGACGTTTACAGGAGGCGAGCCGACGCTGCAGTTTGAGACATTAAACATGCTGCTTATAAAACTGAAAGAGCGGGGGATTTCCACTGCACTTGAAAACAATGGCTCTCATCCGCAGCTTATGAAGCTGATCAATGCGGTTGATTATCTGATGATGGATTTTAAACATCCTGACGGAACGATTCATAAACGGGTGACAGGGGTATCCAATGAAGTCACGTGCCGCAATCTGAATGCAATTTTTAAAAACGGCAGGCAGATCGCGATTCGTATTCCTCTTGTCAACGGATTTAATACATCGAAAGAAGCTTTGAACGGCTTTCTCGAATTTTTCGGAGGAAATGCGGGAAAACAGGTTACGTTTGAATTTTTAAGATACCATGAGTACGGCAGACAGAAGTGGCAGCAATGCGGTATGGAATATACGGTCTCGGATGGTTTTGTAAAGGATGAAGATGCAGCGAGCTTCGAAGATGCTTTTCAGAAGGCCGGGCTGCAGGTTGTACATAGTTAATTTTTGTATTGCAAAAAAGCAGGATTATCAATGAAAGGATGGATAACAATGACGGAGCTTAAGCAGCTGTATCAAGACGGTGAAATCACAGAACAGGCAAAGCGGTTATTTGAGGAAGAACGAAGCAAGAAACGGTTGGATGGCTGGTTTTTAGTAAAGGAAGCCGGATACCGCATGCAGGAAGAATTAAAGGAAGAGCCAAAGGAACTGCGGGCGGCAAGAATCCTTACGGAGGTCATTCGTACAATTCCTCTATCAATCAGTGAATATGCGGTTTTTGCGGGAACGCAGAGCGATTCGTTCGCAAGAACCTATGCACTTATCAACCCGGCGTTTCAGGTCGAAACGTTTTCCGGCTATTGTGATCCGACGGCGGTTTTTTCCGATATCGAGCCGAACGAAGAATTTACGGAAGAGAGAATCACAGCCGTAAAAGCGTATACGCAGAGTACACCTTATATAAAAAAGCTGACGGAAACTTATACGCAAAATCAGGTTTATTCAGAGGAGATAGCATTTTTTATAGAGCAGGTAACCGGTCATGTAATTCCCGATTTCAGACCGGCCCTGAAAAAAGGTGTCAGAGCGCTGATCGAAGAAATAGAAGAAAAGCTGAGGACGGAAAACAATGAAAAGAAGCGGAGCAGTTATCAGGCGATGAAGCTGACACTGGAGGCTGTCATTGTGCTTGCGCACCGCTATGCGGAAATTGCAAAGAAACAGCAGGAGCACTGTGCACAGCATCGGCTCGGGCAGTTGAAATACATGGAATATACACTGCTCAAGGTTCCGGAATATGGCGCCGATTCTCTGTATGAGGCAATGCAGGCTTATCTGCTTTTGTGGCAGGTCATGTGTCTTGAGCAGGCACCGAATCCTTATGCATTTTCCGTCGGAAATGCGGACCGGATATTTGAGCCTTACCGTGCAAAAGAGGAGCTGGACAGGGAAACGGCAGCCGGCCTGTTTACCCATTTTCTTGTCTTTTATAACGTAGGGGACAGAAGCTGGGCAATTTCTCAGAATGTCATTATCGGCGGAAGGGACAATGACGGAAAGGATCTGACAAATCCCATGTCATATGCAATTATGGACGCATATTATGAGATGAATCTCCCCCAGCCGATTCTATCCGTAAAGCTGCATGAACATACACCGGATGCACTTTATGAGTATATGGGCCGGTTTTTCTTCACACCGGGATGCCTCACTCCGTCGTTGTTCAATGATGATGCGGTATTTACCGTGCTTCAAAAAAGCGGCATCGATCAGGAGGATATCCCGGATTATGCAATTGCGGGCTGCCAGGAGCCGCTGATTATGGGAAAGGATAACGGCAATACGACAAACAGCTGGCTGAATCTTGCGAAAATTCTGGAACTGACGATCAATCATGGACGTTCTTTAATTACCGGAAAACAGATCGGTCCGGCAGATGAAAGCAGTACCTATGAGGTACTCACTCATATCAGAGACCGTTTTTATGAAAATGTGGAATTTTATGTTGACCATATGGTAAAAGCAGCAAATCAGGCGTCAATTGCCATCTCTTATGAGGCAGTGCCGTTTTTGAGCGTATTTATGGGCGGAATTGAAACCGGTATCGATATGCGTGATACAAATGAGCAGGGTACAAAATATAACGGAAGCGGCTGTTTGATTCATGGCTTATCAGTTGTTGCGGATTCGTTTGCGTCAATTGACCGTCTGATGAGTGAGAGGCCGCAGGATGCCGACCGGCTTTTAAGAGCGCTGCAGACTGATTTCGAGCAGGATGAGGAGCTTAGGAGAGAACTTTTGGATGCCCCGAAATTTGGAAATGGAATTCCCTCTGTGGATAAGGAAGCGGCTCAGATCGCAGATAAAATTTCTGATCTGATCACTTCCAAAAAGAATTATCTCGGCAACAGCTTTCGCGCGGACTGGTCTTCTCCTTCTACACATCTGCTTTATGGATACCAGACCGGTGCGACACCTGATGGAAGAAAGGCCCGTGAAATGCTAGGCTACGGAGTGGATCCGCTGTTCGGAGAAGCCAGTCAGGGGCTCGGATTCCGCATTTTATCTGCGATGAGGCTTCCCTATGAAAAATTCAACGGCGGATGTGCGGCGCATTATGGAATTGATCCTAAATTTTTTACTGCAAAAACAATGGAAGAAAAGGGACTGCAGTTTAAAAACCGTGTACTGGAGCCGACATTTTTTAATAAACAGAATAAAAAGCTGGCGCCGTTTTACCTGTATATGAACATCACGACACCGGATACTTTAAGAAAAGTGATGGAAGATCCGAAAAAATATGCACCCAGCGGTGTCTATATTATGAGAATACACGGAACCTTTGTCAATTTCCTCGATTTGTCGCCTGCCATTCAGATGGACATTATTAAACGGCTTGATTTGCAGTCTACCGGAATATAGAAGGAAAAAACCATGAAAAATGAAAAAAAAGCTTATGCGGCAGGAATTGATATTGGGACGACGACAATCTGCGGACTGGTAATTGACAGTATCAGCGGCGAGGTCATCAGCCGTCAAACAATTCAAAATGACAGTAAATTAAGCGGCATGAACGAAGAGGAACAGATGCAGGAGCCGGAGAGAATCATCAATGTTGTGCTTGCCCTTTACCGGTCCTTTACCGAAACTTATGAGACGATTGTGAGTGTGGGTCTGACCGGACAGATGCATGGAATTGTTTATATTGATAAGAATGGAAGAGCGGTCAGTCCGCTGTATACGTGGCAGGATGAGCGGGGCAACCGGAGCTATCAGAACGGGAAAACCTATGCGGAATATTTGACGGAGGCAACCGGGAGCAATATGGCCACCGGTTTTGGACTGACGACACATTTTTATCAGCTTGTCAACGGAGGCGTACCGGAGCAGGCAGTCAGCTTCTGTACCATTCAGGACTATGCGGTGATGCGCCTTACGGGCAGAAAGCATCCGCTGCTCAGTACGACGGATGCCGCAAGTTTCGGGTGCTTTGATTTGCAGAAGCTGTGTTTTGAAAAGGAAAAACTGGAAGCGGCAGGGATTGACACGGCTATTCTTCCGGATATCTGTGCAAATTACGAAATTGCAGGCTATACGGAACAAAAAATTCCGGTCAGTGTTGCGATCGGGGACAATCAGGCAAGTGTAATCGGATCGGTGAAGGACATCAAACATACGGTACTGATCAATATAGGAACAGGCAGCCAGGTTTCCGTAGGAACCGAGGATTATGCAGATTGCAGCGGCATCGAGCTTCGGCCCTGCACAAAGGAGAGCTATATTTTCGTCGGCTCCGGGCTTTGCGGCGGAAGGGCTTATGCGGCTTTGGAGCAGTTTTTCAGAAAGATTATCGCTATGGGGACAGGGGAAGCTCCCGAAAGCCTGTATGAAAAAATGGGAGACCTGCTGAAAGAGAAGAAGCTCTTAATGGAGTCGGATAACAGAAAGCGTATGATAGTTGATACGAGATTCAGCGGAACACGTGAAGAGCCGGAAAGAAGAGGCAGCATCACGGGCCTCAGCCTTTCCAATTTTACACCGGAGGCAATGATGGACGGGATTCTGTCAGGTATTGCGGAGGAGTTGTATGTATATTATGAACAAATGTGCGAATACAAAGGACAGCAAGCCGTTCACCTTGTCGGCAGCGGGAACGGAATTCGAAATAATCCGTATTTGCAGGAACTGCTTGAAAAGCGCTTTGGGCTCGGAATGCTGATTCCGAAGCACAGGGAGGAGGCAGCGTATGGCGCCGCTTTATTTTCCCTTGCGGCAGCAGGCATTTATCCTTCACTGCAGGAAGCACAGGCAATTATACAATACTTGTAAAATTACGTAGTTTTTCCCTCGCGTACGACAGGCAGGGTCGTATAGGTTTGTACGAGCAGGGAAGGATTTTCAAGTTTCCGAAGGATCATGGAAGCCGCCTGAAGTCCCAGGTCATACACGTCGATATCGACAACAGTGGGTTCCGGTTCAATGATGCGGGAATATGGATAAATATCAAAGGTAAGCAGGGCAATTTCTGAAGGAATGGAAAGCCCTGCTTTTTCTATTGCTTTCACTGTGCCGAGAGCCAGCGTATTATTTTCACAAATAATGGCTTCAGGACGATTTTTTAAATGCAAAAGCGTACAGGATTTTTCAAAACCATCCTGTAAACTGGAATCAGTAAATACTGTATAGGCTTCGGGAACGCGCAGACCATTTTCATACATGGCACCGAGAAACCCATTCAAACGATGCCGGGA
This sequence comes from Bacillota bacterium, assembly GCA_023402845.1. Classification (GTDB taxonomy): domain Bacteria; phylum Bacillota; class Clostridia; order Lachnospirales; family Lachnospiraceae; genus JAEYFP01. The sequence continues at coordinate 322,780 of JAEYFP010000016.1, read as the reverse complement.
AATATAATCCAGGCTTTTTCCGCCGATAAAAGCAATTTTCCGGTAGCCCCGCTGTATCAGATGCTGAGCGGCAATCTGTCCGGCCAATCCGTTATTTGTATCGATCCAGCAAAGGCGGCTGTTTGTTCCCGGTGAACCGATCAGCATATGCGGAAACTGCTCTGCCATCAGGATCTTTGACATGGAGGGTATGTAAGCGGAGCCATGAATAATAATTGCGTCCGCAGTTTTGCGGGAGATCAGTTCGGAAAGAAAAGCGTCTGCTCCGATCCCTTCCGGAAGACAGGCCAATGTGGTAGCATAGGATTCCGATGAAAGCGCGCTCTGTACACCGCACAAAATATCAAACATATGAGGATTGGCATATGCGGCATCCTTAGAAAAGGATGCCAAAAAAAGAATATTTTTCGTACTTCCCCTCGCAAAACTGACAGCCCGTGCATTGGGCGTATAATGAAGCCGTTCCATGACTTCCCGTACTTTTTTTGTTGTTTCGGGAGAAATAGAGCTCCAGTGGTTTAACACCTTGGAGACGGTAGAAGTAGATACGCCTGCTTCGCGCGCAACGTCGCTGATGGTAATTGCCATAAAAAATCCTCCGGTTGTTCTGCCGCCCTGCATGGCAGTATCTTGGTAATAATGAATCAATTTGATAATATAGTATAGCGGTTTCCTAACAAAGTCAAGAAAAAGAATAAGAAATAAATAGAGATAAAGTGGGAAAATATGATATAAAGTAGATAAATAGTAATGTGCACATTGCTAAGATAAAGTGTAAATTAAGGAAACCAATTTCTTAAAGGAGGAATTAGATGAAAAAGCTCAATAGTATGATATTGTGTGCCGTAATGGCAGCAGGGCTGATGACCGGCTGCGGAAACAGTCCAGCTTCGGCAGAGGGGAATGCGGCAGAGGTTTCATCCCAGGAAGCGGATGTTCAGGAGGAGACGGCCGACAAAAGTGCGGAATCGGCGGAGCCGGTTACGATTACGGCCTGGCATGACAATGATGAGGCGATGATGAATGCGCTTGCGGATATTGTTAACAAACAGTTAGAGGGAGAAAGTATCACATTAAAATTTGAAAAGAAAAGTGATGTAACAGGGCAGATCCAGCTTTATGGCACTGACGCGGCAAATGGCCCGGACATGTATTTATTTGCGCATGATTCTCTCGGTAGCTTTGTCCAGATGGGAATTCTGGAGCCGGTGGACGCACTTGTTTCAAAGGAAGCAATGGCCGATTTGATTCCGATGACGGTTGAGGCGGCTACTTATGACGGAAAACAGTATTTGATGCCTGTCTATTACGAAACTTTATTATTTATGTACAATAAAGATCTTTGGGAGGGTGAGGTGCCTTCCACGACTGAGGATTTATACAATTATATGGAGACGCATACCGATACGTCGGCCGGAACATATGCACTTGTCAACCAGCATTCCAATGCATATAATGTTGCTCCCTACATTTATGGTTTTGGCGGCTATCTCATTGACAAGGACGGCAATCCGGGCCTTGATGCACAGGCGACAAAGGATGCTGTCAGTTATAACAAAAAATTCGCGGCATTGGAGGCGGACGGAGATTATAATACGGTGACGGCGCTGTTCAACGAAGGAAAAGCATCGGCGATCATCGGCGGTCCATGGCTGATTTCAGGTATCAAGGAGGCAGGTATCAATCTTGGGATCAAAGCCCTCTCGGATTTTGCGCTTCCCGACGGGAATGCAATGAAGCCGTTTTCAGGCGTACAGTGTCTTGGTGTTTTAAAATATGCGGCGGAGAGCAAAAAAGATGCAGTCCGGAAGGTATTGGAAGTGCTGGCAAAGCCGGAGGTCGGAATTGAACTTGCAAAGAACTTTAATTGTGCACCCGCAAACAGCAAGGCTTATGATGAAGCCGAGGTTGCTTCCAATGAAATGATTCTCGCCATGAAGCAGACGGCGGAAGTGGCGGTGCCAATGCCCAATGTTCCTGAAATGGGTGTCATGTGGGGACCGACCGAATCATTTTTGACGGCAGTCAATAAATCCGGCCAGGAGGTAGATGCGGCGGCAGAGCAGTACCAGAAGGAAGCGCTGACCGCAATCGCGGATATGCAATAGAAAAGGAAGGAAACGGGAGCTATGAAAAAAAGCAGAGGAATGCTGCCCTGGCTGTACAGTCTGCCGTCATTACTGCTGATCTGTGTGATTGTCGTATTTCCCATTTTATATACGGGATATATTTCACTCACTAATATGAATTTGTATCATTGGACGGACTATGAGCTGATTGGGCTGGAAAATTACAGGCGTGCACTGTTTAAACTGGACTCCGGATTTTTGGGAGCTTTGGGAACAACACTTTTATGGACAGCAGTCAATATGGTGTTGCAGACGGCGATAGCCTATCTGATTGCGCTGGCCTTAAATACCGAAGGATTGAAAGCCAGGCGCGTCTATAAGACGCTGCTGATGTTTCCGTGGGCAATGCCGGCCTATGTCTCCATTCTTGTATGGAGGGTTGGTATGTATAATACGGAATTCGGGCTGCTAAACAAGCTTCTTGCAGCATTCGGCGGTACAAAGATAGATTTTTTATCAAGAAATACACCGGCGTTTTTGGCCTGTCTGTTGCTGAATCTCTGGATGGCGCTGCCTTTTATGATTGTGATGATGGACGGAGCCCTGCAGAGCATTGACAGGAGCATGTATGAAAGCGCACTGCTGGATGGAGCCGGATTCCTTGCAAGAAACAAATATATTACGATACCCTCAATTAAAAAAATCATGGCTCCCTCAATTATAATGACAACATTTACAACCTTCAAACAATTTGATATTATTTATCTTTTGACAATGCAAAAGGGCTCCCTTTCGGGGGCCACTTTGCAGACAGTGATCACATATGCACATAATAATGCGTTTGTTTCCAGCAATTACGGGTTGTCCTCAGCGGTATCCATCGTGATCTTTCTAATGATCCTGCTGTTTTCCCTCTGGACAAACAGAAGTGTGAAGGAGGAAAAGGGATGATAAAGAAAAGAAAAAGCGGCCTTTTTTTCTTGAATCTATTTTTTATCTTGCTCTGTGCGGCAGCGCTCGTGCCGATTCTCTATGTATTTGAGCTGTCGTTTGACGGAGGAAGGGGCGCGCTTTCATCGGGCTTAGCACTGCTGCCAAAGGAGCCGACGCTTGATAACTACAGGCGGATTATAGTGGAAAAGCCTTTTATGCGGTGGCTGCTTAATTCGGTTATTTTAAGTCTTGGAACAATGCTTCTGGCAATGGGAACAAGTATTTCTGCAGCCTATGCATTTTCCAGATTTCGTTTTCCGGGCAGGCAGGCGGCACTTCAGACGCTTCTGCTGCTCAATGCATTTCCTCAAATTTTAACGATGTTTGCCGTATTTAGACTGTTTAAAGTATTGAGCTTATTAAATTCCCACGGCGGCTTAATATTTATTTATGCAGGTACCATGTGTATTTTCAGTATTTGGAATATGAAGGGATATTTTGATTCCATTCCCATTGAAATAGAAGAAGCATCAAAAATTGACGGTGCAGGAAATTTTCAGCTCATTACAAAAATAATTTTGCCGCTGGCAAGACCGGCCATTATCGTTACAGCTGTGATGGTATTGATCTTTGTGTGGAATGAGTACCTGTTTGCCACGACATTTTTGCTTCAGGAAACCAGCTATTCCCTTGCGGGAGGACTATATCAGCTGCAGGCAAACGATTACAGCAGAAGCTGGCCGCTATTTTCCGCGGCGGCCATCCTCGTTTCGGTGCCTATTCTGATCATCTTTTTCTGCATACAGAAATATATGGTTTCCGGACTAACAGCAGGAGGAGTAAAGGGTTGAAAGAAAAAATAAACAGAAGTGCAGTACTGCACATTCCAATGTCTCAATATGCATTTCCGGAAGCGGAGGATGCTTTTACCGTTCGGTTTCGGTGTGCCAAGGGAGATTTGAGTTCCTGCACGCTTTTTTTTGGAGACAGGGCGTGCAGACAGTCTCCGGTGTCGTTTGAAGAGCGGGAGATGGAAGTAAAATGGCAGGATGTGCTGTATGATTATTATGAAACAACATTAACAGCGTGTCCGCAAAGAATCTGCTATTATTTTTGTTTATGCAGAGAGAAAGAAAGCCTCCTTTATTACAGTGATGACTTTCACGAAGGACTGCCGGATAAAATATTTGAGGATGGCTTTGTTCTGGAGGCCCGGAGCGAATATTATCAATATCCGTATATTTTAAGAAGTGAGGTGCTTTCAGAACCGGAATGGTTTCAGAATGCAGTCGTATACAATGTCTTCCCTGACAGCTTTGCAAATGAAAAAAGGAGTCTTAACAAAATACAATTTTCTGTGACAGATGAGCGCGGGCAGCACCATAAAACAATGCATGGCGGAACACTGCAGGGAATCATGGAAAATCTGGATTATATACAGGGACTCGGTTTTAACTGTCTTTATTTAAATCCGATATTCAGTGCGGGAGAATATCACCGGTATGATATTCTGGACTATTATCATGTGGATCCGTGCCTTGGTAATGAAGAAACGATGAAAGCACTTGTGAAGAATATTCATAAACGCGGAATGCGGATCATCATAGACGGGGTGTTTAATCATTGCAGCTGGCAGTTTCCGCCTTTTGCCGATTTGGTGGAAAAGGGAGAAGCCTCTGTTTATCGGGATTGGTTTTATGAAGCAAAGCTGCCGGTATCTCTGCCTGCGGATGAAGAAACACTTCCGGACTATGCCTGCTTTGCCTATGAAAGAAAAATGCCGAAGCTGAATACGGCAAATCCTGAGGTGCAGGCATATTTTGCGGAAGTCGGCAGATATTGGATTGAAGAATATCAGGTGGACGGCTGGAGGCTGGACGTTGCAAATGAGGTGGACCGAAATTTCTGGAGAGCCTTCCGGCAGGCTGTTAAAACCGCTGATCCGGAAGCAGTGATGATCGGAGAAGTTTGGGAAAATGCGGAAACCTGGCTGAGAGGTGACGCCTTTGATTCTGTAATGAACTATGATTTCAGAAAGCATTGCAGGGACTTTTTTGCAAGCGGAACAGTTGACGGAGCGGTCTTTGCGGCCCGAATGACGGATATGCAGCTGCGTTATCCGATCCAAATCACCCGCGGACAGTTAAATCTTCTGGACAGCCATGATGTGGCAAGGTTTTTATCTCTCTGCGAAAAGGATCTGAAGCTGTGGAAATGCGCTTTTCTTTATCTCATGATGGCGCCGGGAGTTCCGAGTGTTTTTTATGGAGATGAAAAAGAAATTGCAGGGTATCGGGAACCGGAATACAGAAGAGCCATGCCTTGGCAGGAGGAACATGAGGAAACAGAGCGTTTTGTGAAAGAAGCCATTCAAATCAGAAAACAATATATTGCACCAACAGATGAGTGGAAGGTCGTAGAAGCCCCGGAAAACGAATCCTATCTGTTATTTGAACGGACCGGGCGGTATCAAATCCGGGTGTTGTTAAGCAGGGAAAAAGAGATGTCTGCAAAATTCGGGGAGCTGATGCGGGGCGAGGTTCTGTTGGCGGATGAAGCAGGGACGTATCTTGTAGTAAAGCGATAAATACAAACTAAAAAACTGTTCAAGCGGCGGTAAACAAATGACCGGACTTGAACAGTTTTTTAATTTTCAGTACTGATTGATTTAAACAGGTTAATTTGCTTTCGTTACCGGAATCCACACTTCATACGTCGTGTTTTCAGGATTCGGATCGAGATACACTTCGATGTCCGGTCCGTTCGCATATTCGTAGCCGGAAGTCGGCAGCCATTCCGTGATAATGCGCCTTTCCAGCTCCTGAATAGACAAACCGCTTCCCTGTCCGCTGAAAATAGCCCAGGTGAAGGAAGGAACAATGTATTCCTCAAATCCGTCCGCCGGAGCGGTGCTTGCGACAGCAATATAATATCGCTGGATAGTTGCAAGATCATTGCACATGCTGACACCGAGCACACCCATTGGGCTTCCGTTCATCTTTTCACACAGCTTGGGAATCGTGCCATCCTGTGCTGCTCTGCCCCAAAGTGCGGGCACTGCTTCAAAATTTTTCTCAATATCTGCTTCCAGCGGGGCGCTGATGCCCACGATGCGGAAGGCTTCCTTCGTTTCAATTCGGTAATCCATCTGTACAGCTCCTTTGATTGTTATTTGGAAGCTGATAGGAGGAAAAGATTTTAAAACCATTCCCGGCTCTTTCGCCTGTGAGGGCGCAAATCCATGCACGCCTTGAAACGCGCGGTTAAAAGCGGTGGGTGAATCATAGCCGTATTTGGCTGCAATATCGATAATTCTTGCATTTCCGTTCTGCAAATCTACGGCGGCACGGCTCATCCTGCGGCGGCGGATATATTCGGAAAGAGGCATTCCCGCCATATATCCGAACATGCGCTGGTAATGATAGGAGGAGCAGCAGGCCAATCTGCCAAGCTGCCGATAGTCAATTTCCTCCGTCAGATGTTCTTCGATATATCCGATTGTAGCATTCAGTCTCGTGATCCATTCCATTTTTATCAGCTCCTTAATCAAAGCATACCGGTTTTTGAAGCTTTCGTCCTCTCAATCGATGCACGAAAAAGAGAGGCTATTCCTGATCGGGATTGTACGGTTTTCCGGCTTCCCAATCCCGGGTGAGCTTTGTAACGACACCGCCGAGCAGAAGCAGAGCCAGAATATTGGGAATTACCATTAATCCGTTAAAGAGATCCGCGAGGCTCCATACAAGGTCAACCTTGAGCGCACAACCGACTCCGACAAAAATGGAAACGAGTACGGCATAAGCGGAAACAGCTTTTTTTCCAAAGAGATATTTTACATTGGAAAGGCCAAAGAAATACCATCCCATAATTGTTGCAAAAGCGAAGAAGAATACACAGATCGCAATGATGACATATCCGAAATGGCCGAATACCTGTGCAAAGGCGGACTGTGTCAGTTCAATTCCGGTAACGAACGCACCCGTTTCATCGGTGGAGCCGAGCACGCCTGAGGTCAAAATGGCGAAAACAGTCAGCGGCAGAAGGACAATCGTGTCGATAAAGACGCCCATCATAGCAACAAGCCCTTGTTCGCAGGGATTTTTTACACGCGCCAGAGCGTGTGCGTGCGGCGTGGAGCCCATGCCGGCCTCATGTGTGAACAGTCCGCGTGCAATGCCAAAGCGGATTGCTTTCTGTACATTGACGCCCAGAATACCGCCTAAAACTGCTTGCGGTTTGAAGGCTCCTACAAAAATATCATAGATAGCAGGAATAATGTTGCGGAAATTTACAATCATCACAATCAGAGATGCAACTGTAAAGAAAACAGCCATAAAAGGAACGACCTTTTCCGCAACAGCAACAATCCGCTTTACACCCCCGAGGAATACTAATAAAGATACAATGGCAAGGACAGCTCCGACAATTTCGGAAGGAACACCGAAGGCCGCTTCCATAGCACCGCCTACGGAGTTGGCTTGTACCATATTACCCATAAAACCAAGTGCAACAATAATCAATGCAGAAAAAACCGCGGCAATGATTCTGCCGGCCGGCCCTTTGATTGCGGCACGGATATAATAGGAGGGTCCGCCGACCAGCTCACCGTTTACCGTTGTTTTATAACGCTGTGCAAGGGTAGCCTCCGCATAAATTGTTGCCATCCCTAAAATTGCGCTGACCCACATCCAGAATACGGCGCCGGGTCCGCCGGAAATCATTGCCGTTGCAACACCTGCCAGATTTCCCGTACCGATCTGAGCAGAAACAGAGGTAATCAAAGACTGGAACGAAGTCATTCCCTCTGTTTCGCTGGCTTTCTTTCCGCTTAAGGTGATGGACCCAAACGTTGACTGAAAGCTCTGTTTAAACTTGCGAAACTGTATTCCCTTTGTAAGAATCGTAAAATAAATGCCGACACCGCAAAGCAGAATAATCAAAAAAACATTCCATAATACTGAATTGATGCTGCCTACTAAACCAGAAAACCACTCCATAAACCTATCTCCTCCTAAAAGTCCGTGTGAATGCCGCATCCGGCAGTCACCGTTGCAGCATCGCAATCTTTTTTGACAAATGAAATTGATTAGAAATTCTTAGGCTTTTCTTGTGAAACAAAAAAGTCAAACTAATAGTTTTAGTTTGACTCCGAATAAGCGCAAGAAGGCCCAATGATTCCTGCATAAAGGGTCTCTGTCTTTTTGCCTGAGAGATTAACCCGCGCATGGGGGTCTTACACCTTCGGCACTCAATTAATGAGATTCTCCAGAGTTACATCCATTTATAGTCCTCACCCGGCAATCCGGGTACCTGAGAGTGTCACTCCTTCGGCAGGCATCAGCCATTTTCCTACAAACTTCACTTGTCGGTATTCACTTGTTGTTTCATACTATCATGTTGTTAAAGTATTGTCAAATAAGGGAGAGTAACAATTCTTGACAAAAAAGAAGAGATTTTATATAATATGAATGAATAAAAATTTGTTCATTCATATTATAAACAGGAGACAATAAATTGAACGAAAAGAAAACAATTATTTACAGTTGCGCTAAAGAATTATTTGAGGAGAAGGGATTTAAAGACACGGGTGTTTCGGAAATTATGAAACGCGCGGGAATGGCAGCAGGAACATTTTATAATTATTATGATTCCAAGGATGCGCTGTTCATGGAAATTTACAATGAGGAAAATGCAAAACTGAAACAGAAGATTTTGAATTCTCTGGATCCGGATGGCGAACCAATGGGAGTCATGCAGGAGATGATCATGAAAAATCAGCACGGAATGGAGGAAAATCCAATTTTAAGAGAGTGGTACAATCGGGATATCTTTCAAAAACTTGAACAGAGCTTCAGGGAAGCGAATGGTTTGGAACATGTGGATTTTCTTTATGACAGCTTCATTGAAATTGTCAGGGACTGGCAGCTTAAGGGAAAGATGCGTTCCGATATCAATGCAGAAATGATTATGGCTATTTTTTCTTCATTGGTCAACGTGGAGCTGCATAAGGATGAAATCGGTCTGCAATTTTTCCCGAAGGTGCTGGATTATCTGGCAGAATTTACAATGGCAGGTTTGATGCAGAACGTTTCGGATAAGAAAAATTGAACAAATATGAAAGGAGAAGTATTTATGCGTATTGCAGTAGTATCCTACTCTTTAACCGGAAACAATGACGCTTTGGCAGCCAGTATTGCGAGGGAGTTGCAGGCAGAGCACATCAGAATAACCGAGCCACGAAAACGCGGCTGCGGTAAAATTGCTTTGGATCTTATGCTGAACAGAACACCGGAGGTCTCGCCGGCTCCGAAGACATTGGCACAGTATGACGCCTTGATTTTTGTTGCTCCCGTATGGATGGGACAGCCTGCGTTTCCTTTGCGGGGTTACATGAAATATTTGAGCTCACACCCGTGCGATTACGGATTTGCCACTATCAGCGGCGGTTCGCTGAACCCTAATCCGCAGCTTAAGGCTCACCTTATCAAACTGACAGGAAAGGAACCAAGGGCCTTTGTCGACCTTTACATTTCCGATCTGCTGCCTGAGAACATCAAAGCAGCCCCGAAAGCCGTCGAAGCCTACCGCCTGACGGAAAATGACCTGCGTATGCTGACTGAAAAAGCGGTAGGGGAGCTTCGGAAAAGCTTTTAAAGAAAGCTGAAAGTGAAAATAAAATAAGAAATAATTATTAACCGATGCTACACAATCAAATTTAATTGGGTTATAATAGGAAAAAAGCTGTAAAAAGAAAGGTGGAAGTAAACATGTCAATGATTGATACGGTTCGCGGAGAAATGGTCACTGCAATGAAAAACAGAGATAAAGTTAGAAAGGATGCTCTTTCTATGCTGCTTTCTGTCTTAAAAAATAAGGCGATTGATAAAAGAGAGGATTTGACGGAAGCGGAAGAGTTTGAAGTGGTCAAGAAGGAGATCAAGCAGACGAAGGAAACAATGGAATTTGCACCCGCAGACAGAACGGATATCATTGAAGAATGTAAGGCAAGGATTGCCGTTTATCAGGAATTTGCGCCGGAGGAGATGAGCGAGGCAGAAATCAGAAAGACGATTGAAGAGGTGATGAAAACTCTTGGAATTGAAGCACCGACCGGTAAGGATAAGGGAAAGGTCATGAAGGAACTGATGCCAAAAGTAAAGGGAAAGGCGGACGGCGCCCTTGTGAATAAGATTGTAGGAGAACTGCTGGCTTAGTGGATAAGAAATCAAGTATTTATGAAAGCTTTCATTGTACGGCGGATCAATGTCCCATTACCTGCTGTCAGGAGTGGAAAATAGCTGTTGATGAAGGTACGCAGGAGCGCTGGAAGCAAGCCGGGAGCACACAGGCCGGGAACAATCTATGCGGCTCTATAACTGTTAAAGAGGGTACAGCGGTCATAAGTTTGAATCAAGACCGCAAATGTCCGTTCTTAACGAAAAAAAAGCTTTGCAGTCTGGTGTTGGAATTTGGAGACGGCATGCTGTCTGAAACCTGTGGTTCCTTTCCCAGGCAGGTGCTTGCATTTCCCGACCGCAAAGAATACTCTCTTGCGGCATGCTGTCCCGAGGTGGTCGACCTTATAAAAGAAGCAGAGCAGGTTTCTTTTCCATCGGATTCTTTTTCCTTTTTATCGGAGGTAAGAGAAATGCTAATCATGCTTCTTGACAGCTCCGAGCTTTCTTTGGAAAAAGGGCTTATGGCAGGTTTTTTCCTGCTTCTGGATTTATATGAAAAAAATCCGCAGGGATTGGATACGGGGAGCAGGCCGGAGAGTCGGAAGGGACAGGCAATACCGGAGCAGTTCTATAGACCGGCATATTTGAAAGAACTCTCTCAAACCGTGGATGGGATGGAATTTCAGGAAACGGATACCGTTATGGAACGGAATGAACTATTTCTGGATTTGGTTGAAAATTACCGGAAGGAAAATCTTTATCGGGAATTTCTGGACAGGACGGTTCCCGCAGCGGAAGGTATTTCCGGGGAGGACATCAGGCTGACGGAGGAATATCTGGCAGAGAGCAAGCGTATTGTGCTGCAGCCGTGGGAAGCGTTCTTTGTCAAATATTTAAAACATGAAATATATGGAGGCTTTCTTCATCCTGATCGTGATTTTAAAGGGAGTATTATGGCGTTTCAGTGGATTGTGCTTACCTTTGCAGCCATACAGCATTCCATATGGCTTTTGAGTGTTAAGGAGAACGGGGAGAAGCCGGAAAAGGCTGCCGCATACGAGAATGTGCGCGAGGCCATAGTGATCTTGTCCCGTATGACAGGCTATGATGACGAAGATATAGAAGAATACCTCCGAAACAGTTTTGAAACGGAAGTTTGGGATTGGGGTTATCTGGCACTGCTTTTGGGAAACCCATAACTGATTGTAAAGCAGACAGGAACGGATAAAAAGACCCTTCAATTGGTGTCAGGCACACCAATTTTAGGATCTTTTTATAAAAGTATTATATAAAATAAGTCTACATGGTCAAGCTGTCATAGATTTTAGAAAGATTGCTTTCCATCCGCTCCAGATAGGTCAGATCGTCCTGGGCGTTTTCTATCGTATAAATGACCTCCACTTTTGCACCGACTTCGTTGGCAAGTGTTTGAGATATTTCGGGACTTACCATTTCCTCGGCAAAAATGGTTGTTACGTCGTTTTCCCTGCAATATTCAACTAACTTGCCCAGCTGCTGTGCCGTGGGCTCCCCTTCTGCAAAAATATCGCTCACACTGCTTTGTACCAGGCCGAAGTCCCGGCAGAGATACCCAAAAGCGGCATGCCCGGTCACAAAACTCTTTTTTTCCACAGACTGAAATTTACCGTTATATTCGTTATAGAGGCTTTCCAGCTGAGAAATGTAATCGCTGCAGTTTTGTTCATAATAGTCTTTATTGGACGGATCTGCCTTGACGAGGGCATCCTTGATATTCTTCGTCTCAGTTTGTGCGCCCTTTAGACCAAGCCAAAGATGGGGATCATACTTTCCGTGTTGATGCTCGTCTTCGTGCTCCGCCTCTTCGTTATGTTCCTCATCCTCACTGTGTTCTTCGGAGGCTTCTTCTCTTTCTATGACATCAGCTCCTTTAGCTGCCTCCACGGTAATTAAGTTTGCATTGTCAGCGGCAGAGATGGCTTCCTCGACCCATTCTTCCATCCCGAGTCCGTTATATACAAAGACCTGAGCTGAACTAAGGCTAATCAGATCCTGTGCCTTGGGCTCAAAATCGTGTGCCTCCATACCGGCGGGTATCATGGTTGTAATTTCAACCTTGTCCTTGCCGACCGCCTCGACAAACTCTTTCATGGCATCGAAGGTAACGGAAACCTTGACTTTCGTTTGTTCCGGTGTACCGGCCGAATCCTTCACCTGCTGATTGCTGCCGCAGGCTGAAAGGCTCATTGCGGCAATCAGACAGAATAATACAGCGGTTATGTTTTTTATCATATCAAATACCTCCTGAAAAATTTACTTGCAATTGCAACTCATTTGCATTTATAATATATGTTAGTTCGTATAAATTTATTTGTCAAGTAAAAAGTAATGCTTTTACAGAAGGGAAGGGTGTCGTTCATGATCAAGGCAGAAAATCTTTTCTTTTCCTATACAGATTCCCCGCCATATGTGCTGGAAGGGATTGATTTGGAAATAGACGCCGGCGAGTATATTTCGGTGGTGGGTGAAAACGGCAGCGGGAAGAGCACGTTAATGAGGCTCATTTTAAAGTTCATAAAACCCACATCAGGGAGTATTATGATACAGACAAAGCGAATCGGGTATGTTCCGCAAAAGAAGGATTTTGCTAATTCCAATTTCCCTATTACGGTGTATGAGGCGTTAAGTTCCTATCGCAGGCTGTTAAAGATTAATGGCAGGAACATCATAACGGAAGCGCTTGAACAGGTTGGGATGTCTGATTTTACAGATGCTTTGATGGGTGATCTTTCCGGCGGGCAAAGTCAAAAAATATTGATTGCACGGTCGCTGATAGGAAATCCGGAGCTGGTGATTCTGGATGAACCCTCGACAGGGGTAGATATAGGCAGCCAAAAAGAAATCTATGGCTTGATCAGGAAAATAAATAAAGAAAACGGTGTTACCATTGTTTCCGTAGAACACAATTTGGATGCCGCTATTTCAAATTCAACATTGATCTACCATCTGGCGGGCGGACGCGGACATCTTTGCACTCCCCGGCAGTATGCAGATGAATTCTTGAATAACAGAGGGAAAGACAATGACAATATTTAGTTATACTTTTATGCAAAATGCGATTATCGCGTCTGTATTTATATCAATTTTATGCCCTTGTATCGGGATTTTTTTAGTGCTTCGCCGCTATTCGATGATCGGAGACGCTTTGTCACACGCGTCGTTGGCCGGTGTCACAATCGGTTTAATCAGTAATCAGCCTCCCATACTCGGTGCATTTATTTTTACATCCCTCTGCGGCGTGTTGATTGAATTTCTGCGCAGTTACTTCAAAAAATATACCGATTTAATCCTCGCAATTGTGCTTTCCCTGAGTGTAGGTACGGCTGTTACGATTATGAGCTCCGGAAAGCTTCATGCAAATGCAAATTCGTTCTTGTTTGGAAGCATCCTGACGGTAACCCAATTTGATATGATTATGGTAATGGTCCTGAGTGTAATTTCCGTTCTGACGCTGATTTTTTTATATCATCAAATGATTTATATTGCATACGACGAAGAGGCTGCCAAGGTGGCGGGTGTGAAGGTTCGACTGATTAATTATATCTTTTCAATCCTCGTTGCTTCTGCTATTTCCGTATCCATTCAAATTGTCGGCGTACTGGTACTCAGCTCCATGATTGCGCTTCCTGTTGCCACGGCGCTGCAGCTCGGGAAGGGTTTCAAGCTTACCCTGATATTTTCTGTTGTTTTCAGCTTTATTGACATCATGTCAGGGCTGTTTCTTTCGTATTATCTCAATGTGGCGCCCGGTGGATTTACGGCTTTGATTTCTGTTGCCGTACTTGTACTGGTATTGCTTTCAAAAAGGCTGCAATCCGTCATTCGCATTGCCCGCCGCAAATGACCTCTCATCCTTTGCCTAATAGCGATGCCTGCAAAACCTTGACTTTGTGCGTGCTGCTTTATATAATCTAAATGAGAATAAAACGCATTTGAGTGTCATATAGAAAGGATGGAGGTAATTGCAGTGAAAGAGAAGCAAAACATTTGGCCGGCAGGGATCAAGAAAACACGGCAGCGCGAAAGTGTGCTCTCGGTTCTCGAAAATTCCGACAAACCCCTAAGTGCCGTGAATATATGCTCCCAAATAGAAAAAAGTGGGGGCGCAGCCTGGATGTCCACCGTCTACCGGGTTCTGGAGCTTTTTGTAGAAAAGGGAATCGCAATCAAAATTAATGTGATGAATAATGAAATGGCTATGTATGAATTAAACCGTTTTAAGCATAAGCATTATGCTGTCTGCGTGAATTGCCGTAAAATCATCGCAATGGACAACTGCCCGATGGAGAGGTTTAATCCAAAGCTTGAGGATGAGAATTTTCAGGTTTTAGGACACAATTTAGAAATATTTGGGCTTTGCAAGGATTGCAGATCCACTTGATTGTCATCAATTTTAAAGCCTCAGCTTAAATGTCTTTGGAGCGAAGCGATAAACCAGAACCAATGCCGTTATGATATACAGAACGCAGAATGCCGTGACGCCAATGCCGAAGGTCAGGGTGGATACTGTCTTTCCTGCCGCAAAAAAGCATACGTAATAGGTAACCATATCCAAAACCACATAAGCCGGGCTTTTTGTCTCCATTTTGTCGTTGTATGGCTGCAAAAGGTAGTAGAGCACCAGTGTATGGACCGAAAAAAACACAGACATCGCAAAGATTGAAATAAATAGAATTATATAATTAAGCGGGTTTTCGGTTCCGCCTGAGAAATACAGCACAAGCGGAAGACCAAAAGCGAGAATTGCCGCGGGCAGTAGATTAATCACCGAAATATACTTCAGCCGTTCTGCAAACAGGGATAAAATGGCTTTGGGCTGCCGGTACATACGATAGGTCAGCATGCTGTGATCGCAATTCATGAACAATGCCGCCGTTATTCCCTTGCCTCGATTCACGAAATACATGAGGAAAAGTGAATATGGGAAGTAGGTCAGCAGCAGTTCATTCGTTTTCAGCCTGATTTCAGGCATATAAATTCCGGCCGTTATTGCGGCGCTCAACAGTCCTGCCAGAATCAGTGCAATTTTCTTAGCGGCCTTGGTCAGCATTTTAGAATGGCGCTTCATGAAAAGCTCGTTGAAATAAGCATATCCTGATTTGCTGCTGGTCTGGTTCAAATCTGTTTCAATTTTCTTATGATACGTATTTTGCGTTATCTTCGCAGGAGTTACCGTATTCATTACCATTTCATTTGAAGTCAGCAAAATTTGATAAATGGTACGATACTTTTTAAACTGCCAGATATATATAAGGCAAAAAATACCTATTACAACAATCATTCCAATGAGAGCAAGAAAAATTGCTTCGTTCATCAAGTATCCGAGGAAGAGCGGCAGATAAGCGGCAATCAGCAGAAGCGCAGTTCCGGTCCAAACGATTACAGAAGGTAAGTTCTCGTTGCGGACCTTTTCACCGTCACGGCAATCATACAGTGTAATCGCCGCAACAATCAGTTTGACACCGCAGACCAGCAGGGGCATAGCCAATCGGCTTGCCATGCTTATTCCCGCTAAACCTCCAAACAATAGAGTAAATGGAAAAAACCCTATTACCATTTTCAGAAGAAAGTAAAGGTAGTTGGACAGGGTATATTCCCGTGCATCCATGCGCATCAGAAATATAGCGTAATACTTGTCCTTAGTCGGGTTGAACAGATGTGTATTCAGCAGCCCCCCTATCAGGGTAAGGAAAAAGAAAACGTGGACAAATGCCTCCGGTACAACGATTGCGGGCGATAGGATCTTAAGCAGGGCCAAAGGTCCAAATACCATTACCAGCAGATAGAGAACCTTTCCGAGAAAGATTGAGCCAATTTCCATCAGGATGCTGATAATAGTAGAGAAAACTTTCAGTTCGGTACTGGCGTACAGTGAACCGGGCAGCAGATTTTTTACCAGAGGAATAGATTTCAGGGTATAAATGATGCTGTTGGTTTTGTAGGTATTACGCAGCCGAAAAGAAGCAGCAAAGGTTTTAATCATGCGTTTCACCTCGCAGGGCTGCGATAATCTTGTCTTTAAAGGCGGTATGATCAAGATTTTCTTTCTGGATTTCTTCCAGGACCCCTTCGTTCAAAATGACAATTTCGTCGCATAAGTCCAGTGCCAGTTCCATGATGTGCGTAGAAAAAATAATGATGTGCTCTTCTTTCAGCTGACGAAGCAGCTGCTTCATTTCGTCCGCGACCACAACATCGAAGGAGGTAAGCGGTTCATCCAGCAGCAAAATATAGGGGTTGGCAATGAAATTGACCAGCATCTGCATTTTGTTTTTCATTCCGTGGGAATAGTCCTTGAGCAGCTTGTCCCTGTCCTCCTGGTCAATTCGCATGGAATCAAAGTATTCATCAATTGTGCGGATATCCTTTATTTGTTTTTTATTGATATCCATAAAAAATTTCAAAAATTCCCGTCCGGTAAGAAATTCGGGTACTACGGGCGTAGAGAGGACATAACCGATATCTCCGGACACGACAGGACGCCGAATTCCATTCTCATCAATTTCAAAGCTGCCGCCGTCAATACGGAGATCTTCGTTAATGCAGTTAAAAAGTGTGGTTTTTCCGGCACCATTACGCCCCAGCAGCCCGTAAATTTTCCCCTTTTTAAAAGTAAAAGAGGCACCTTTTAGAACCTCTTTCTTTTCAAATTTTTTTCGGAGCTCATGAATAATCAGTTCCATCAATTTACACCCCATCAATCATCTTTTATGCGCAGCTTCGCACGCAGAACAAAAGCTGTGCTGCCGGAGTAAATGATCGCGAGAGTGCGCGTGCGAAGCACACTTTTGTTCTTACAGCATCATAGCATTTCTATTGGAATTTTTCCAGACAAATTAAAATGACCCTGCTTCTCTTGCATTTTGAATATAAAACGGTTATAATGGAGATGATACAGTTAGTTATGACTAACATAATAACAGATTGGAGGTATTCCTATGTATACACAATATAATTTACCCTATTCCTATGATGCCCTGGAACCGCACATCGATGCACTGACAATGGAAACTCACTATTCCAAGCACCATGCGGCATATACCAAAAACCTGAACGATGCCGTACAAAAGGCCGGCATCAATAAAGACATTCAGGAACTGCTGTCCTCTCTCGATACGATTTCGGATGTTTCACTTCGCCAGACCCTTCGCAACAACGGTGGCGGTTATTACAACCATAACCTTTATTTTTCTACCATTGATCCAAATGGAGGCGGGGAACCGACGAACGTCTTTGCAAAAATGCTGGAAAAGGAATTTGGAAGCTATTCTGCTTTTCAGGAAAAGCTGAGCGGACTTGCTGTCGGTCAGTTTGGATCCGGATGGGCATGGCTGTCCGCAGACCGGAATGGCAAGCTTAGGCTTTCCTCCAGCCCGAATCAGGACAACCCCCTCATGGAGGGAACGGAATTCGTCCCTATTTTGGGAATAGATGTATGGGAACACGCCTATTATCTTAAGTACAGAAATCTTCGAGCCGACTATGTAAAAGCGTTTTACAATGTTATTAATTGGAAAGCGGTGGCGGACAACTATGAACGAGTTCAGAGCGGTAACTAGTTAGGAACGTTCAATTTTGACAACCGGCTTCCTATCAACCCGCATATAACACCAAGTAATGTGCCGGCAATGATGTCAGACGGATAATGCACATAAAGATAAAGCCGTGAGAAAGAAATAAGAGATGCCAGAAGCAGTGCAGGCAGCCATAGTTTTTGCCGGCAAAAATACAGCGCGGATACTGCCGTGAAAGAAGCGGCCGTATGCCCCGAGGGGAATGAAAAGTCTTTTGGACATGCTATTAACAGTTTGACCGAGGTATTGATGCTGCAGGGACGGATGCGGGCAAAGGACGGTTTCAAGATACCGTTGCAGACAATCACCTCTAATATCAGTGCACAGCATAGGGCAATACCCGCTTTCCGATGTTTTTTACTGATTAACAGACAGAGGGAAAGTGCGATCCAAATGGCCCCCGAATTGCCAAGCATTGTGATAAAAGGCATAAGCACATCAAGTGAATCTGTTCTGCAATTGTCATAAATAAAATTTAAAATTAAAAAATCGAGAGATAATATGTAAATCACATCCTTTATTATGAAAGCTGCATGGACTTAGTTATTAAGCCTATGCAGCTTCGCTTCGGTTAATGACTGTAATTGGTTAAACAGGACGAACTGATGTCGTGTTCGGTATGGTATACTTAAAACAAAAAGGGGGAAGAAAAAATGCATATAAAACAAATAATGAATTACAATGACTTTGTAGACAACCTGCTGCAGGCGGGTTTTACCATGGGAGGAGGAAATAGCGAGGGAATATTTTCGCTGATACCATGGAATTGGGAGGAAGAACCGCCTTATGATACTCCCGTGCAATGGCACACTGCCGAACCGGAAACCGACCCGTGGGAGTGGCGTATGCGTGTATTGGATGAGCGAAGCGATATCGCTTATGGCAAAGTTTTTTTTAAAAAAAGTGGTTATATGACAGAAGCCTGGGCGCCTTATTTTATTGCCGCCAGACGAGGTAATATTAGCTTTGAGGAAGCATATTCAAACGGAACAATCAGTAATTCTGCCAAGCGTATTTATAGTGCGGTTCTTGAACATAAAGCACTGCCTCTGCACGCGATCAAACAGCTTACAGGGTTTGGTAAAGAGGAGAAGTCCCAATTTAACAGGGCATTAGTGGAACTGCAGATGAAAATGTATTTGACTATGTGCGGGAGACAACATAAAATTTCCCGGCAGGGAGAGGAATATGGCTGGTCCTCTACAGTTTTTTGCACAACAGAACATTTTTGGGGACAAAGTGTATTTGAAAAAGCAGTAAAGCTAAATAAAGATGAATCGATAAAGGCGATTATGGATCAGGTCTTTGTTCTAAATCCTGATACGGAATTAAAGAAGGCTTTAAAGTTCATCATGGGCTAAATGCGCAGACTTTCCGTGTCCGGCACAGGATATGCGGCGGGATTCACAATAGCTTTCGCCGCCTTTTCGAACTGTTTCTTTCCGATATGGCAATATCCGCCCGGATTTTTATCCAGATATTTTTGGTGGTATTCTTCCGCAGCGGTGAAATTGCGAAGCGGCATCACCTCAATGGCAACAGGCTTGCTATAACGCGTTTGGAGTCCTGCAATGGAGTGTGTAATTACAGGAAGGTCCTCTTGGTTGACATAATAGATACCGGTTCGGTATTGCTTGCCCGCATCGCCGCCCTGCCGGTTGTGCGATACAGGATCAATTGCTTCGTAATAGAGTTCCAGCAGGAATTCAAGTGTAACAACATCGGGATGGTAAATGACAGATACTGTCTCGGCGTGTCCCGTATTTTGATTGCAAACTTCTTCATAGGTAGGATTCCGGGTGTCTCCGTTGGCATACCCCACTTGTGTTGACTCAACTCCGCGAATCGAGGAAAGGTATTTTTCCAGTCCCCAAAAACAACCCCCTGCAAAATAAATTTCTGACATAGTAATCCTCCATTCCTTAGTTTTTCTAAGGCGCATCCGCATAGACAAAGCAATCCACCGTATGATCGTTTACCAGTCCGACCGCCTGCATATAGGCATATACAATCGTTGATCCCACGAATTTAAAGCCCCGCTTTTTAAGTTCCTTGCTGATTAGATCGGACAGCTCTGTAGTTGCGGGCACCTCCGAAGTTGTTGTCCAATGGTTTTGAATGGGCTTGCCGTTTACATAGCGCCAAAGGAAGGCATCAAAACTTCCGAATTCCTCTTGAACTTGCCGGAATGCCTTCGCATTTGTGATAACAGAATTAATTTTCAGCCGATTTCGGATAATACCCGCATTTTGCATCAGCTCTTCTATTTTAGTATGATCATACATTAAAATTTTATCAATATGAAATTGATCAAAGGCTATCCTGTATGCCTCCCGTTTGCGAAGGATGGTAATCCAGCTCAGTCCGGCCTGCATTCCTTCTAAAATCAGCATTTCGAACAGTTTATTGTCGTTATGCACAGGCCGGCCCCATTCGTTGTCGTGGTAATCAATGTAGAGAGGATCATCACCGGCCCAGGTACAGCGTATTTTTTTGTTCCTATTGCCTGCAATGAATTCTGCCAGCTGCTGCCGCAGCACACCAATTCCATATTCCGCGTTTAAGCGGGTATCACCTAATCGAAATGAGGGGACGGAATCCAAGGCATTTTCCTGCCAGGCATATTGATTCAATGCCAGCTGTTTTTCCTTATATGCTTCCGAAACCAATGCGTGGCGAAAGGCATCGGCATCTCCTCCGGCTAAGACGGCGCAATCAGTAAGTACATCTATGCTTTCGATGTCTTTGCCATTCAGAAACACGGCGGCAAATACTGCATCATTGTAACGTGTAGTGTCCGCCCCCTGATCATTCAGAATCAACAATCCCTGAATCGCCATACCCGTGTAATTGCGGGGTTCAAATGGACGCTGAATGGACAAGCCGGCTTCTTTTAGGCGAGGCCTCAGCTCAATGAGCCGCGGGGAAGCTTCATCCCAGTCTGACATCCGGGGTTCTGTCTGCGGATTGATTTCACAGGGGCGCCATTGTATGGTAATTTCGGGATACTTTGGCAGAATTTGTTTTAGATCATGAAAAGCCAAATAACAGTAAGGACAAGTATAATCAAAAAATACTTCCAGTTTCATATAAAATTCCTCCTAATTTCGGTTTCCTTGTTATTATCATCCTCTTATTGCCGAACCGTTTTTAGCGGCATATCGTTTCCGCAGTTCCCTCATTATGGCGACAAAGGGAATTTTAACACCGGCGGGCACTATGCGGGAGAGTCTGTTCATGATGCCGGGCACAATCACCGCTTTGTTTTGCATCAGTTTTCGACAGGCGAATTCCGCAACAGCCTCAGGGCTAACCGCCATCCGGGGAGTTTCGATGCCTTCTTTAATAAAAAATTGTGTTTTTGTAGTGCCGGGGCAAAGCACACAAACCTGTACACCGCGATTCTTCGCTTCATAGCGAATGGCGCGACTATAGCTTAGCACAAAAGCCTTGCTCGCAAAATAGGTGGATTGGTACGGACCCGGCTGAAAAGCTGCCACAGAGGACAGATTAAGTATCTTGCCGCTGCCCCTGCGGTACATCTCAGGAAGATACAGCTTGCATAGCTGCACCGGTGCAATCATATTCAAGCGCATTAATTTCTCATCGGCTTCAAAATCTATTTGTTCACTCGCGTCAAGCAGTCCCATACCGGCGTTGTTTACCAAGATGTCTACGCGCAATCCGGCTTGGTTCACTTGGTCGTACAGGGCTTTTGGTCCTCCGGGCAGGCTCAGATCCTGAAGGAACGCATTCACAGTACATGAAAATTCTTTTTCCAGCTGCTCTTTAGCGGCACACAGCCGTTCTTCATTTGCTCCGCTGATAATAACATCATGCTTCCTTTTAATAAATGACCGGGCCAGTTCAAAACCAATACCTCCGCTGCCCCCGGTAATTAATATACGTGCCATTTTGTCACCTCATCTTGATTATAATGGTTGCTTATTTTTGTTCTTTCAGTTTTTTGTGAGGAGCGGCGGTTCCTTGGCGTTCCCACGTAGCTTTCCGGAATTCCAGAGGCAATATACCCTTAGCACCACGGAACAGCTCAGCGAAATGTCCGGCCGCAGTATAGCCCACAGCTTTTGCCACCTCTCCTACCGGCAGGTCGGTATAGGCCAGCAGATGCTCCGCCTGGTCAATGCGCACCCGCTGGATATAGTCGGCCACAGTGCAGTCAAAGTAGATTTTGAAACAGCGTTTGAGCTTGGTTGTACCCATACAGGCGATTTTTGCCAGCATTTCAATGGAAAGGGAATCTGCATAATGGTCCCCGATGTAAGCTGAGAGACTAAGGAGCATGACCCGGTCCGACTCCGGAATAGGCGCCGTCTTGCGTCCGTTTAGCTTCCGGTGCCGTTCAAAGACCAGAGAGAGTGCCTCTGCTGCCTTGGCATCATAGTACAGTGTGGCGGGAAGACCCTGCCCTTGGTAGTGCCACAGTTCCCGCAGCAGCCGAGACATCTCCGGGAAGTCGGCTGTCTCATCCAGACTCCGAAAGGCATCGGCAGGACTTTGGTAAAGGTCGCCGAACTGCTCCTTTAAATATGCCTCATAATAGGCGGGTTGGTATTCGATGCCGATGGAACGGATGGGCACACCCCGGTGGATGAGGGCACGATAGGGATCATATCCACCGAGAAAGCTCTTGACTACATAGCAGTTCAGTTTTCGGTAGGGATGAAGCTCCTCCCCGGAAATAGATTCATACCAAGTCACACTCAGACATTCCGGGATAGACATATCCGTTACCATGTCCTCCCGAAACCAAAAATCGTGGATTTTAATGTTATAGCGGTCTCCCGCCTCATAGATCCAGTAGTATCCGCCGCCGCCATCGTCTGTCAGCTGCCAGCATTCACCCTCGGCAGGAAAACCCTCCGGCACGGGACAGGGCTTGAAGTGCATCGTTTCAAATAACTTCCGGTAGTAACTGCTTTTCTTTTCCTTCATGAAGCTCTCCTGTTCCAATCAGACGTTTCTTTACTACAAAAAGACAGACTCTGTTAAAAGATATTGTACCAGAAAACCGACCGATATACAATACAGTCAAACCAAATGAAAGGAGGGATTTCCTATGAAATCCGATAAAAAGGGCTTTGCGCTGCTGCTGGAATGGGCAGGAAAAGATCGCCGGTATCTCTATGCTTCAATCGTTCTGGCTTTGCTATCCAGTCTCAGTACCATTGTCCCATATTTTGCATTTTATAAAATTATCGATGCCGTTGTACTGGGGACCTGCAGCCTTGACTTTGCCTTAAAATGGGCCGCCATCGTACTCGCCGCCACGGCTGTAAGAGTCTGCTGCAACCTGGCGGCCACCCTCGCCTCCCACCGTGGGGCCTACAACACCTTGTTCCGGGTGCGCTGTATGGTGACCGAGCATATGGCAAAAATGCCGCTGGGTGCCTTGAATGAACGCAGCACCGGCGAGATCAAGTACGTTATGAACGAGAGCATAGAAAAGCTGGAATTGTTTTTGGCCCATAACTTACCGGAGCTGGTGCTCTATCTCTTTGGACCGATCATCATGTTTGTTTACCTGCTCACTGTAAACGTGCCGCTGGCTCTGCTCAGTATTGTGCCGATCTTCCTTGTGGCCGCAGTAATGGCTCTTATGTTTAAGCGTTTCGGCAGGTTTATGCCCGAGGTCAATGCGAGCAGCGGTAATTTGTCCGGTTCCATCCATGAGTATGTGAATGGCATGCGGCTTATCAAGGCCTATAACATGGGCGCGCAGTCCTTCAAAAAGTATTCCTCCGCCATTGAAGCACAGCACGAGATGTGGGGCGCCATTTCCAAAGCCACCGGATCCCTTTACGCTGCCTATGTGGTGTTGCTGGAATGCGGTATTTTATTTCTTGTTCCTCTGGGCGGGTATTTCTTTGTCCACGGGTCTATCAGCGCCGGCGTGCTGCTGCTTTTTGCCTTTGTGGGAACGCAGTATCTAACCGACATCCGGCCGCTGCAAGAGCTGGGATCCAGTCTTTCCTATGTGCTCAATGGTGTTAATCAGGTGAAGGAAATACTCGAAATTCCGGTGTTCGGCAAAGGTCAGTCCTTTCCAAAACAGCACGACATCAAGCTGCAGGATGTGTCCTTTTGCTATATAGAGGGAGAACCGGTGCTGAAGCATGTGGACTTGCACATTGCCCACGGTGAGAGGGTCGCCTTTGCAGGAGTGTCCGGTGCAGGCAAAAGTACGCTGGTGCAGCTCATTTCCCGATTCTATGATGTAACGGAGGGCTGTATTGCGATCGGTGGCGTGGACGTAAAGGATATCGACTACGAACAGCTTTTGCAGAATATTTCGGTGGTATTCCAGAGCAGCTTCCTTACCAGGGGAAGCGTGTTTGAAAACATTGCAATGGGCAGTCGTGCCACGCTTGAAGAGGTGCGCGCCGCGGCACGGGAGGCTCAGATTGATGAGTTCATCATGTCTCTGCGGGACGGATATGAAACCAAAGTGGGCAGCTACAGCACCCGCTTTTCCGGAGGACAGAAGCAGCGTATCTGCATCGCCAGAGC
This sequence comes from Bacillota bacterium, assembly GCA_023402845.1. Classification (GTDB taxonomy): domain Bacteria; phylum Bacillota; class Clostridia; order Lachnospirales; family Lachnospiraceae; genus JAEYFP01. The sequence continues at coordinate 298,456 of JAEYFP010000016.1, read as the reverse complement.
CATTCTCAAAAATGCGCCTATCCTCATTCTGGATGAGGCAACCAGTGCCGCAGACCCGGAAAACCAGGTGGAGATTGACCGGGCTATTGAAAATCTTTGCCAGGGGAAAACCGTCATTATCGTGGCGCATCGGCTGGGCATCGTTCAGGGCTGTGACCGTATCGCGGTGGTAGAAAACCGAGGCATCAGCCGGATCGGCAGCTTTGAAGATATGCAGAAGAACAGCCCCTATTTCGCGGGGGCCTGGCGGGATTACAACGCCGCCCGGAGCATCCGTTACAGCCTGAAGGGAGGGGAAGAATAATGAACTATCAAGTTTTTAAAATGGGAGGAAAACTAAAAGCCTCCATTGCGGGCGTTGTGATTGAGGGTCTGCTCGGCGGCTGCAATTTTCTGGTGCTGTTTCAGGTGCTGCACCTGATTTTTGACCAAAGTATCGGGTTTTCCGATATATTGCGGACCACCGGTATGCTGCTGCTGCTCTTTACGCTTCGCCTTATCCTCTATATGACAGCTTATACCGGCAGCCAGATTGGCGGTGCGGATGTAAGCCGGAATATCCGCATTGCCATTGGGGATAAACTCAAGCGCATCCCGCTTGGCCTGTTCACCAAAAACCGCACCGGCTTTTACATCAATGCCGCCACAAGCGAGGTCGGGGATTATGAGCAGATATTGACGCACAAGGCGGCGGATATTACAAAATATTGCATTCTATTGTTTATGACGGGTATCTATACATGTACCCTGTACCTGCCCATCGGACTTGTTGTTTTGACCTCTACGCTGCTGATTATTCCGGCCATGGCTCTGTCCATCCGGCAGGTGCATATCTATGGCACCCGAAAAAACCGGGCACGAGAGGAGAATGTCAGTGCCATTACCGAGTATCTCACCGGCAGTCAGACACTGCGCTCCTATGCGCTTGTGGGCGCTAAAAATGAATCGGTGACAGAGGCTATGCGCGAATATTCCAATGTCAGTTACGCATATGAAAAGGCAATTCTGCCAATTGGATTTGGTTTTGTCTTTTGCAGTTATGCAGGGTTGGCGGCAGCCATCATACTGTCGGTGCAGGGTTGGATTTCCGGCGTACTGGAGCCGGCCGCAGTGATCTTACTTATTATGCTGCCCATCTTTGTGGCGAAGTTGAATCTGACCCTGTTTATCGACCTGACAGCTTACCGCAATTTGCTGATTTCCAAGAAGAAGATCAGCGGCATCTTTGCGGAAGAGGAGGAACAGGCCGAAGATACTTCTTTCTCACCCAAGAATACCGAGATTCAGTTTAAGGACGTGGACTTCTCCTATGTGAAGGGAGAGCCGGTACTGCAAGGAGCCGCCTTCACCATTCCCGCACACAAACTTACCGCCGTTGTGGGCGATTCGGGAGCAGGCAAATCCACCGTACTCAATTTGATTGCCAAGTACTACACACCCGGGAACGGGAGTGTCACCATCGGAGGCTGTAATATTGCAAACGCTCCATCCGAGCAGGTATTGTCTTATATCAGCCTGGTAGATCAAGATGTATTCCTCTTTAACGATACGGTTCGCAATAACATCCGTTATGCCCGGCCGGCTGCCACTGATGCGGAAATTGAGGAAGCTTGCCGTTTTGCCAACTGTGACGGTTTTATTCAGGCGATGGAGCGAGGCTATGACACAGAGATCGGTGAAAATGGCAATCGGCTCTCGGGCGGAGAGCGTCAGCGGCTCAGCGTGGCGAGGGCCATTCTGAAGGATAGTCCCATCATTTTGCTGGATGAGGCCACCGCCTCTTTGGACATCGAAAACGAACTGCTGGTGAAGAAGGCGGTGTCAAATCTGCTGAGTGCCGATAAGACCGTGGTGATGGTTGCCCATACCCTGCCTATTGTGAAACACGCGGACAAAATTCTGGTATTGGACGGCGGCCGCGTGGCGGAGAGCGGCACTCATGATGAACTGATCGCCGCCGGAAGAAAATATGCAGCCATGTGGGAGGCATCTCAGACATTAAGATAGAATAGTATATTCCAAACGGACGCTTTTTTATCACATTTGGACGATCCTTTTGTGCTCCGATTGCGAAACTGCATTATCTTTTGTATGATGAATTTTGGGTTAGCAATGTCTAACTAAAACATAGGTGTTATCTTTTTCAAGATACAGAAAGAGGTAATGATAAGAGGAGGTTTCTACATGGTAAATCAAAAAGTTTCTAATCAAAAGGGGCTGACGGTCAAAGATTTGGTGACTACCGGTATTTTTGCGGCACTCATTTGGGTGACGATATTAATCGGTGGTCTGCCCTTTGCGCCGAATCCGCTGCTGACATTTTATATGCCTTTGGGCAGTGCACTGCTGGGGGGTCCTATCTTTCTGCTGTTAGCAGCCAAGGTGCCCAAGCGCGGACCCATTTCCATCGTCGGCATTTTGGCCGGTCTGATTTTCTTTGCCACCGGTATGCACTGGGCCATGGATCTGGGATATGTTTTGGGCGGCCTTCTGGGCGATCTGCTTGCCGGAACCAAAAAGTACCGCAGTGTAAAGCTCAACATCGCGGCATATATCTGTCTGTGTCTGGGAGCCACCGGTACCTATATCGCGTTTTTTGCAGATCCTGCCGCGTGGAACAGCCTGATGCTGGGTGGTGGCACGGCTCAAAGTTATCTGGATGCCATGAATGGCGCCGCACAGGGATGGATGCTGCCGATAATCCTGTTGGGGACCATTGCAGTCAGCGCCTTCAGCGGTTTGGTGGGCAGCAGGCTGCTGAAAAAACAGTTTGAAAAGGCAGGAATCACCGCATGACCGGCAGAACAAAAGCGGGGCTGTGGTTTGACCCGAGGACTAAACTTCTTTTGCTGCTTTTAACCGTACTGGGCGCCACTATGGCGCCCAGTCTTATGTATGAGCTGGGACTGGTGGGGCTGGTAGCCTTGATGGCATTAATGTGCGGTGAGTGGAAAAAGGCCGTCATCGGATTTAGCGCTTATGTATTTTTTTATCTGTTGACGCTCATCGTCATACAAACAGATGGCTCGTCATTCCAAACTACGTTGACGGCTTTTCTGGGTCTCTTTCATAAGGTCTATCCCTGTGGATTTTTGGCAGGAATTATGATCTCCACAACAAAAGTCAGCGAGTTTCTCTCGGCCATGAGCCGCATCCACGCGCCGAAAAGGCTGGTGATCCCCTTTGCCGTAATGCTGCGCTATATGCCCGCCATTCGGGAAGACTGGCATTTTATCAAGGATGCCATGCTGCTGCGGGATGTGTCCCCGAGCCTTGCGGGACTTCTAACCCACCCGGTCAGGACCGTAGAATGTGTGTATGTTCCCCTAATGATGACAGCCTCCAAGGCGGCGGACGAACTCTCCATTGCTTCGGTTACCCGTGGCATTGAAAATCCCCGCCCGCGCACCTGCCTGGTGCAAATTCGTTTTCGGGCGGCGGATCTGCTTGCTGCCATCTGCTTCGCTGCCTATTTTGCGGCAGGACTGTTTTGGAAGGAGGTATTTTTATGATCGAATGGAAGGATGTTTCCTTCAATTATCCCGAGCAAAAATCCGATGGGCTGCGGCATATAAACCTCAGCATTTCCCGGGGTGAGTGCGTGCTTTTCTGCGGCCGCAGCGGCTGTGGGAAAACTACCATGCTACGGCTGGTCAACGGCCTGATTCCAAGCTTCTTTTCAGGCGAGGGAGATGGTGCGGTGTATTTGGAAGGGCAGGACTGTTCGGAGATCCCTATGTATCGTCTGGCGGAACGTGTCGGATCGGTATTTCAAAATCCGCGCACACAGTTTTTCAACGTGGATACCGACAGTGAAATCGCTTTTGGCATGGAAAACCGGGCACTTCCGCCGGCGGAATTGGTACGGCGGGTAGAACAGACTGCCCGGGAGCTGAACATTGAGGCACTGCGGGGAAAGAGTATCTTTGCTCTTTCCGGGGGAGAAAAACAGAAAATCGCTTTCGCCTCCGTCTATGCCATGAATCCGGATGTCTATTTGCTGGATGAGCCCTCCTCCAATCTGGATATGGACTCCATTCATGCGCTCAAGGAGCACCTAAAGCTCATCAAGGGACAAGGCAAAACCATCCTGATTGCGGAACATCGGCTGTACTACCTCATGGAGCTGGCGGACAAAATCATCTATCTGGAGCAGGGGCGGATCAAGGGAATCTATACGCCTAAGGAACTGGCCGCGCTTCCACAGGAGCAACGTGCTTCCATGGGTCTGCGTGCTGTAGATCTGCAGCGGCTCCGCCCGCAAAAACGTATGGAATGCGTACAGGCACCAATGCTGGAGCTGAAAAATGTAAAGCTATGCTACCGGAAAAAAACAGTGCTGGAAAATATCTGCCTGCAGGCAGCCCGCGGAGAGATCATCGCCGTGGCGGGGCACAACGGAACCGGCAAAACTACCTTTTCCCGGGCTCTCTGCGGCCTGCACAAGGGTTGCGAGGGGGAGTTTGCTTTGGAAGGAAAGGCGCTTGATGACAAGGAGCGCCGAAAAAGCTCTTATCTTGTCATGCAAGATGTGGGATATCAGTTGTTTGCGGAAAGTGTGGAAAAAGAATGTGTATTCGGTATCAAGAATCCGGATGCTGCGCTGGCGGACAGGACACTGGAGGCTCTGGACCTCGCCTCTTTCCGGGAGAAGCACCCAAACACCTTGTCCGGCGGGCAGAAACAGCGGCTGGCCGTGGCGGTAAGTATGGTGTGCGGCAAGGACATTTTGGTGTTTGATGAGCCGACCAGCGGTCTCGATTACGATAGTATGATCCGGGTGGCGACCTTGATGGAGCAGTTGGCGGAGCGGGGCGCCATCGTGTTTGTTGTGACTCATGATTATGAACTGGTCTGCCGGGTCTGTACCCGGATTGTGTGCTTTGATGAAGGCAGTCTGTCTGATGATCTGCTCGTTACGGCGGAAAATGAGGGAAAGATACGAGAACTGTTTGGCCTTTTTACTGTTCCGGCATAAGGCCGCAAATACTCATCAAAGGATTTATATTAAAAGTACAATGATGAACGGATAAAGCGAAGTCTAGTTGCCTTTTTTAAATGCTGATTGATACACTTCCTCCTGCTCCGGCAAATGGGTTACATATCCAGTTGGAATTTTGTTTTGTGTCGCATTTATTATTTTTTTCGTGCCTTCTTTTCCAAATGCCCCGCAAAGTTCAATGCAATCTATGCCCTTTTCATATAAATCCTTAGCTATCATACATGCTTCGCCTATATTGGACACACCAATAATTTGTGCTGTTCCACGATGTATTGTTCCTTTATCAAGGACGAGAATGTTATCGGCATCAAGATTTGAAGTGGTTTCATCGAGCAAAACAATAGAAGCGTTTTTCAAAAGAGCACGGGCAATAGAAATTCTTTGCCGTTCCCCGCCGGACAGCGTGGAGCCGCCTTCTCCGATGACGGTATCGTATCCCTGTTCCATCTGTGTAATGAACTCATGACAATTGCCACGGAGTATGTACGCGGAATTCCGGTCGTGAAGGTAACGACGACTATTTATACCGTCCTGATTAACGTCATTTTTGCCTTCCTGATTCCGGTGGGAATTTTAATTTATAATCATACACCAGACCCGGCTGGATTTGTAACAGATTTTTTGTTCTATCTCCTTCTTACGCCGATTTTTCCGATGATGCTGACCAGGATCATGAAGTTTAGCGATGATATTATGAGGGAAGCGCTTATATTTTCATCTGCACTCATGCACGTGGATGTTCGTATTGACCGCCTGAAGGAACTTGAAAGCTGGCCGGAGCATGAAGGTTCTAAGCAAGGTACTCCCTCAGATTGTGATATTACTTTTGAAAATGTCTCCTTTGCCTATGGAACAGAAGAAAAAGTGCTGGATCATCTTTCTTTTACGGCAAAACAAGATGAAATCACCGCTTTAGTCAGCCCATCCGGCAGCGGTAAAAGCACTGCGGCACGTCTTTCCGGAGGGGAGCGTCAGCGTTTATCGGTTGCCAGAGCCATCCTGAAAAACGCTCCGATTATTCTGCTGGATAAGGCTGCTGTGTCCATCAATGCGAAAAATGAAACTAAAATATAAAAGGCACTCTCAACACTCGTGAAAGGTAAAACTGTCATAATCATCGCGCACCGAATGAGGACGATTGCGGGAGCCAACCATGTGGTTGTGCAGAAGGAAAGTACTGAATGGGTGATTTAGTTTTTAAAAAAAGTTATTCCGCGTAAACTCTTAATTTTCCGCGGAATAACTATTGTACTATTTAGATAAAAGGATGCTACTGCTGAGAAAATTTATCTGCGTAGAACATCCATGATAAATAACCGGTCTCTTCCAAATTTTCTAAGCCATCTTTCCTGTAATCTCTTCTTTAGGGTTTTTCTCGTTTTTAACCATGTGAGAATCTTCTGTATTTTCATATTTACAGCACCTCCTGAACTATCATATGCAATGTGGATAAGAGTGCCAATATGGTCTTTTGGTTAATGTACATTCTCTTATCTTGATTATAACGAGGAAATGTAAAATCCATATGCATATTTCGATAAAGTTTAGGCAAAATCAGAAGAAAATCTTTTGTTTGAGCATCTGGTTATAAATCCTGTCGTCTAAAAGAGTATATTGACATAAATATTCCAAATACAAAACAAAGAGCAATGCACGTATATGCAAGTCCGGGTATAATTTCCATGCCCACACTCATGAACATAACAGCAACCCACGGCAAAATACTACCAAGTATTTTAGGCCCATATAGTCCCATAAAACCTATACCTATGAAAACCATAGTGCACACTAAGGACGGATAAAATGTTTTTCTCTGTAGAACGGCAACCCATATGACAGGGGTAAGCGTACCTAAATTAAGTAATCCTAATTTTATCACCAGCTTCACAATCTCAATCAAATTGTCGAATAGATAGGTGCTTCCATAAAATATGCCGGCAGCCGCACACATAATTACAAGGAAGATTGCCGTTATCGCTGTATGCCACGCGGCCCAAACAATAATCTTGCCCAACAAGAGTTTTGTTCTGCTAACAGGAGCCGTAAGAGAATTTATCAAAGTTTGGTCACCATACTCTCTTTGAAGTAGGAAAGTTAAGATTAAGCCGCTTAGAACGGGATATACGATTAACTGATACATACGCGAATACCCCGCTACCCAGCTTATCAGATCATTGTCAGGCATCGCACCGCCGGTCACATATCCTGAATACCAAATCATAAATATAGGCAAAAAAGTTGCGAGGATTGTACAGACTAATATCAGTCTATTGCGCCGTAACTTCATGCGTTCAGTTGCAAGAATATCAAGCAATCCCGACACCCCCCGTTATTTTCTTGAAATAATCTTCAAGATTATCGTTATAAATCCCAATAGTGGATACACCCGTATCGGCGGCCACTAATGTCTTATTCAAAGCGACCAAATCAATGCCGGTTTCATATATACGGATTGAGTTATCGGCTTCTACGGTATAATTTGTAATTGACAGACCGCGTTCCAGCACATGAACTGCCGCTTCCGGTGCAGTGACACAAAGATGAATATATTTTTCATTTTTATTTTTAAGTTCGGTCATCGTGTTTTCTTCCAGTAACTTTCCCTCATGGATAATCCCAATATCATCAGCCATTAGCGTAATTTCCGAAAGAATATGACTGGATAAAAGGATTGTTTTCCCCTGTTCTTCGCACAGGCTCCGAAACAATGCCCTGATTTCCGCAATCCCGATAGGATCAAGCCCGTTTGTAGGCTCGTCTAATATTAGAAGTTCCGGGTCATTGAGAAGCGCGTTTGCAATTCCTAACCGCTGCTTCATACCGAGAGAATAAGAGGAAAAAGTTTTTTTATCCTCATAGGGCAGACCTACAATTTGCAAAATATCTTTAACTGCGTTTTGCTTAATTGTTCCTCGTAACCTTGCGAATATCCTCAAATTCTCTGTTGCGGTCAGATGAGGGTAAAAGCCGGGAACTTCCACAATTGAGCCTATTCGGGGATACAACTTGCCTTCATTGCTTTTTAGCGGTGTTCCGAACAACCGTATTTCGCCTGAGGAAATGGAAACAAGGCCCAAAATCATTTTCATAATTGTTGTTTTTCCGGCTCCATTGCGTCCAAGCAGACCGTATATTCTGCCATGCTTTAGGTGCAGGTCGACGCTATCCACAACGGTGTTTGTTTCATACGTTTTTGTCAACGTATGGGTTTCGATTACATAATCGTTCATAAAACCAGCTCCTTTCATAAAGCAAGCATAGCATATCAACCTTACCAAAACCTTGCCGTTACCTTGATATTTCCTTGTTTTTCAGGAGTGGTGGTCCGGCAATAAAACATGAAAGCTCGTTCCCTGATTTTCTTTGCTGTGAACATTAATTTCGCCAGCCAGCCCTCTTACCAATTCTTTGACAATAGACAATCCCAAACCGCTGCCGGACACACCGCGAGCGGTATTGCATTTGTACAGTCGTTCAAAAATATGGGGAAGCTGGGTTTCTGATATGCCAATACCGTTGTCTGATATTTGGAGCATAACTTTGTTCTCAAGCTTACGCGCTTCAATCTTTATGAGTGAAGCTTGACTATGGGCTAACGCGTTTTGCGTAATATTATCTACAATGCGCTTTAATGCAGACGCATCTGTTTGGATAGTAAAATTTTTTTCAGGAATAGCTACATCGTATTTCATATTAGCTCCTTCAAATTGAGGGATCAAATCCGCAATAATCTCCCTTAAATATTCAAAAATATTGATACTTTCAAAACAATATATCCGCTCGCCCGATTCCAGTTTCATCCATTCAAATAGGGTATCAACGTAATATTTCAGATCAAGAGCCTTTTTATGAGATATTTCAACGTATCGCTCCTTATCTTCGCCGCTTACAAGATCAAGCTGTATCGCTTCTAAATAACCTGTCAAAGAAGCAAGAGGGGTGCGTATATCATGGGAAAGGCTCGTTACCAGTTGGCGATATGTCTTTTCCGATTGCGTGTGCCTTGAAAGCTCGTTTTTTGCACCAATTATAATTCCGTTTATTGTGTAGCATAAAGGCGCAGCCGGTGAATTCTCATTAATGATCAAACGCCTGTCCATGTTTCCCGCCGCAATATCTTCTACAACAGAGGTTGCTTTTTTAAGTTCCTTTTTCGTCTTATACTGCTGGAAAGCTAACCCCCAAACGATAATAAACAGCATAAAAATGATTACGAGTAAAAAAGCTTCCATGATCAACCCTCCTGATTGAAGCGATAGCCTACACCCCTAACCGTTTGAATAAACACAGGACTGTTGGGTGCAACCTCCATCTTTTTTCTCAGTTTGCTTATAAATGACATAATATTACTGTCATCATAAGAGTATTCGTCATTCCAGACTTGGTTGTATAATTGCTGTTTCGTAAATATTCTGCCCCGGTTTGCAGCCAAAAAATGAAGTAAATCAAACTCCTTCGCTGTAAGGCTAACCTCATGGTTATTTATGATCACTGTTCTGTTTCGACTGTCAATTGTTATGCCGTTAACGTGCATTTCACTTTTATCGCCCGGCACGCCATAATTTAAGACTGTATTCCGACGAATTAACGAATTTACACGTGCAAGAAACTCTTTTATACCGAAGGGCTTTGTTAAGTAATCGTCAGCGCCTAATAAAAGTCCCTTGACCTTATCTTCTTCTTCGTTTTTAGCCGTAAGCATTAAAATCGGAACATTGTTGCGGCTGCGTATTTGTTCCAAGAGGCTGAATCCATTCACATCCGGCAACATAACATCAAGCACCACAAGACAATACTCCTCCTGCTTGAAAGCAGATATTCCACTGGCACCGGTATTAGCCAGGACTGAGGCCAAGCCGGCGCTTGACAGGCATCTTTCAAGTAAACTGCACAATTCAATATCATCGTCAACGATTAAAACTTTATTTTCAATCATTATTTTCCTCTTTTCTGTGTGCGTCTTGCGGTTTTTCTGAATTCTTCGGTTTCGCCCAAATTCGAACGAAGCGGATAACACCGGGAATAAGGTTTGGTCCACATAACTTTTGGATCCGTCGTTCGGAGATCCCCCATTTCCCATTATTTCTTGCGCAGATGAAACCCGATTTCATAAGAAAGCTGCTCAAAATTAAAAGGCCGAATGCCACAGCAGCCAATCAATTCCTCAATTAAAAGCTCGAAAACAGGCCAGTATTGTATCTGAAACAGTTTTTTATAAAATTTCTTTCATCTTAAGCGCTCCCTTGTATAAACAATATAATCAAATATTCAAAATAATGAAGGCTTTCAGTTACACTAAAACCATGGAATTAAATAACAAAATTCAACAGACTATAAATAACGTGCAAAACAGTAAAAACCAATGTAGGAATTAAAGCTATCCAGTTTTTACGATCAATCACATATGCAATAAATGCAATACATGGTAAAACACTCAAGGACAACAAAGCGAATTCCTCTGCAACACCTAAGTAGTATTCTGCTCAACAGACAAATGGCAGCAACCATTATAACTTGACATATTGAAGCAACCCTATCGATAAAAGGGGTTACAGATTCCTGCCTTAAAACATCCTGGAGGGCGTGTACAGAAAACCATATGAAATTAGGAATCATAATAAGGATATAGCGCCAGTCCCCAAGCGTTAAATTCAAATTGATATTTTTTCATTTTTTCTCCGAAATCTACAAATCATTTGTATTATTCTTAATTTTAGCACAGATAAAATCAAAAGTCATATATGAGTTGGAATTCATATATGACTTTAATTATGCAAGTAATGTCAAATTCGGATATCGTTCTGTTTTTGGATATGGATTTGAACTGTCACTGCACCGTGATTATGTTCATTATAGGAAATCAGCATTTAATTCTAATTTCCACCAAAGTGTTTCCGATTGTTTATATTTTTTAAACTGACAACTCTCCAATATTCTTTGAGAGGCAAACCCGTCCAAATCCGTTTCGGCAACGACTGCCGAAACGGATTCTTGTTTTAATGCCCATTCACACATCGCTTTTGCAGCTTCTGTCATATACCCATTGTGTTCATACGCTTTACCCAAACCATAGCCAATTTCTACTTCACCACTTTTGTTTGGAATATCTTTGAAATCAGCCGAGCCAACCACAGTCCTGTCACTTGTACGAATCAGGAACCAAAAACTATGCCATAAATAATTATCGCTATCATTTTGGGTTTTCTCTAACTGTGATTTTACTATATCAAGGAAAAAGCCCTCCATCGGTTCGGCCTTGTAAGAACAGTTTAATGCTTTTTCGAGTGCATCGATATTTTCTATCCATAGTTTTAATTGGTTCGGCGTTAGAGGAATCAGCTCCAAGCGCTCCGTTTGTATTTTCATTTTCCACCTCGTTTAATATAAACGATCTTCACTTTCTACCATTCACCATCTTATCATAAAAAAAGAAAAACGTCATGTATGAGTTCAAATTCTCATGCATGACGTTTATGTGTCATTAGGTCAAAATAGATGCAGGCATTTAATTCTCATTATGCTCATAACAGACAGTTCTTATGTTTTTTTTGCTTTAATATATACAATAAGAGAAAGTATCAAGCATATTGCACTTGGGGGTAAAAAAAATACGCTGTGAATGAAAGCATCAATATCAGCTCCTACGGAACCATAGGGGTCATACTCATAAATATTGTAAATATAGAATAGCCCTACGAGGTAACACGTTAATAATACAAGTCCAAGTCCAAGTAAAATTTTTGACACAATATTTTTCTTTAATTTCATTTAACTACTCCTTGCACATAATATAAATCTGAATTTGAATATATTTATGTCTTCTTTGTGTCATTCGGTCAAAAAAGATGCCGAAACTGAACTTCCCATTATGCTGCTCATACTGTCTGCAGTTCTTTTCTCGCCTCATTTGCGATTTGGTACATCCATATGTACATATCCTCCGGTTTCAGTGACAATAAACCATTTCGATCCAAAATAATTTTATCCCCTATTTTCTTGAAAATTGAATGAATCGGCTCATAATTAAGGGATTCCAAGCTCTCAACAGACTTCCATTCGTCTATTGTATATTCGCTCTTATCAATTAATTTCCTTAGGGATTCATAACTTCGTTTTTGAGCAAAGTCTAATTCACTATAAAAACCTGACATCTCACAAAGTCTGTGATTGATGCTTTTCCAAAGGCTATCTATACATTGCTGCCTGTCAATAAGGCTCCGAACGGAATAATCATCTGTGCGCATGATACCCATTAGCACTGAATCCCAATTATTAGGTTTCCACAATAGACTTTTACTCATATGAACGAGCCATTTATCATGAGGGATGTATTCCTTATTTGTAATGAACAGTGCACTTAATAATGGTTTTATTGCATTGTTGAGAACAAAATGCCCTTGCAACGCATCTTGCCTGTGTATCCAAATATTTCCGGCTAATCTGTAGTACCAGTATGAGTCCCATAGTAAACTGCTGGCACTTGAGATTTCAACAGGTCTTGAAAGTTTTTGCTTCATAAAGTCTGCTATTTTGCTTTCAGGATCGTAAAGAATAGACGCATAGGATAAGTCCCACAATGCGATGGAATCAAAATCTCTTTGATTTTCTTGTTCAAAATTAACTAATTTTATATCATATAAATAACCATCGATCATCGTGATACCAAGTGCAAATGGGCATGTGCCATCTTTATATTCTAAAAATTGTTTTTCCCATACATATACGATTAAATCAATCTCTGAAAGGTGGTCACCGTAGCCTCTTGATAAACCGCCATCTAAAATAATACCAACCACACCATTTAAGTCAGTAAATTTATGAAGTGATTTATGAAGAACTTTTAATAATTCTTGTAAAGTATTTTGGCTACTCAGTTTAACATATGGTCTTTTCATAGCTGCCTCCATAATAAATAAAAATATGCATCAGGAGCAATATATCAGTGCTGCCCCTAATATAATAATACGATTCTCCTTTACAACTTTACCATAAAAATGAAAAAAAGCTAATCACAACAACAATCGTCTTCTTTCGACAATTTCTTGTGTCATTAGGTCAAAATAGATGCAGACCTAGTTACCGCGCAAGAAACAAATGCCCCACTAAGTGAGAGATACATGCGTGCAGGCTCAGCCTGCTGCGAGCCACGTCAAATCTGGATATCATACTATTATCAGATCAGGATTTTAACGATCACGCCTTCAAACAATATAGTCAAAAATTCAAAACCATTATAGTTCTTCCGGTTATGCTCATTTTGAGAAGTTCACTTATATGCTTAATTAAAATTTGTCTATTAGAAGTCATTCAGCTTAAAATCCCAATAGACATAGCTTCCTTCTTGGCAAAGAGCTTGTCTTTCGTGTGTCATTTACTCAATTTAGTTGCAGGCTTCTAACGAAGCAAAACTTATTTCTTACCCAACGTCATTTTACTGCCCGCTTTTATAAGTAATATAACAGCTAAAACGATAAACGGAAGTCCGCCAATAAGACCAGTGATTGCCGGGCCAAGCAGTGGGTTATATCCGCTCTTTACAAAAATGATTGGAAGTGCCGCGCCCGCGTTCACCGTTGAATGGATCATGGCGGCTGGAATGGCGCTTTCCAGTTTGATTGATATATAGCCTTCTATAATCCCAAGCACAACACAAAAAACAATCATGGACAGAATACCGAGCACTGGATAGCCCCAATAGCCGGTTCCGTAATTGTGACCCATTACGATAATGGGTAAGTGCCAGATTCCCCATATTGCCCCTGTAATAATTAACGAGGCCCTGTCAGATAAAAGCATGCGCAGTTTAGGGAGCAGATACCCCCGCCAGCCAAGTTCTTCGCCCATGGTGGGTATGATATTTACAATCGGTCCGATGACAACAAAAATCAGAACTTGAACAATTAGCAGCGTAGACGCGGTAAGTCCCTGTTTACCACTTGAAGCAACCATCCCTTTTAAAGTTGTAAGCTCCGGGTCAAACGAACCGGGGAAAATCAGGAAATAAAGCGCTCCGCTCAGAAGCAACAAGATTGTCGGGCCGAAGTACAATAACAGATAATCTCTCACATGCCCCTTGACGTGCGGGCGAAGATACATATGCCCAAATCCTTCCTTTGTTATAAGCCGTGTTAATACGCTGCTCAGCGCTGGGACAAACATAGCTGCCATAGTGATTACCACGGCCAAACCGGTTCCGTAGGTCAGCCCGCAGATCGGTATCAATAAAAACACGATCCAGGTAATGACGATTGTAAGCGCAATAAATATAATCAGCCGCTTTTTTGCCGCCAATTTTTCTTGTTCCATAATAAAATTGCCTCCCTATCTATATTATTCGCAGTTGTTTTTAAGCTTTTCAGTAATACTCAGAAAACGCCGCTCATCTGAGAGAACTGAGAATACCGGATTATTAACGATTACATCAGACATGCTTTTTCTGATCGTTTTTTCATCCCGTGGAAGATCCGTTCCCAGATCAAGTTTATCCAACCAGCCGTCCAGAAGGTCGAAAAAAGCATCTCCATGCAAGCGCAGGGGATAAATGTCGCTTATTACGATCTCGGTGTATTTTTGCAGCATTTCAAGCGCCTTATCATAATTTTTCTGAGCAACAAATCCCTGCGCGGCTGAAATATAAAGTCTGACCAGGACACCGGGATGCAGATGCCTCATGTCAAACGTATCCGCTACGACAAGCGAGCGCCGCAGTACCTCGTCGAATTTGGATGGGACATCCGCACACAGCGTAAGATATGCGGGAAAGAAGTTGAACAGGACGACGATATTCTGAAACATTCCGACCTGCAAAACGGATTTTGCCTCTTCGGCGCGCCCGTCATTTGGTAAGCGGAAGCCAAAAGCGATTCAGGGGGCAGCGCAGGCGCGACTGATTCGTCAAGCAGCTTCAGCACAGAATTGGGATCACCTAAATTGAGGCTACACATGGCTTCCATAAACAAAGCCAACCTGGTAATCGATACATCGTCGCATTTCTCTCTGACCCGGATAAAAAGGACCTTGGCTTCCGCAGTCAAAGACGCCGCTTTCTGTGGGTCCTTCAGCAATTCTATATGATTGATCATCAATATCCCCATTTGCAGCAGCAATGGAAAGCATGAATAGTATTTTTTTATTGTCTTTCGGCAGTCTTTCATTACAGAATCAAACGGTTTTGACGTAAAATCATCCGACAGGCTTCGGTAAAGCTTTCGAACATCCTCTTTTGTCATCTGCGGCTTATAATCTATTAATTCGTCAATGCTGATGTTAAAGTACGCAGCCAGCTGGGGAAGAAAGGTAACATCTGGATAGCTTTGTCCTGTTTCCCATTTGGAAACGGATGCCTTGGACACGCCAATGTAATTTGCGAGCTCATCCTGGGTTATGCCCTTTTCCTTGCGCTTAGTGACAAGCACTTTTGCAATATTTATTTCCTTCATATCAATCACCTCTGACTATATTTTAGTTGGTAATCAGAAGAAAATCAATGAATTTAAAGTTGATAAAAGTTGAATAAATCAACCTATACGATACTTTTAGCCGAAGCTGTTGTTATATCGCAGAATGTGGTATCGTAGCCGTAGCAATCGCGATTTGTCATTTTGCAGTCGACGCTTTTGAAGGACTTGCGAACGTCTTCAGTAATCCGTACGGATTGGTTGATGTAGTTTATCATTGTAAAAACATCCCTTCTAAAATGTGGATACAAAAAGACACGACAGCTTTTTAACCGTCGTGCCTTGCGCCAATTTATTCTGTTTGCGTGTTAGTTCGAATCCTCACTTTAACCGTTTGTTTGAAACTCTCCTGGCTCATCAAAAGCCCAAAAAACGCATGAATAAAGGAAAAGTTGACAAATCCTCTTATCGAAAACTTGTCAACTTATCTTGACGGAGTCGGAGGGATTCGAACCCTCGAGCCCCGGAGGGCTAACGCATTTCGAGTGCGCCCCGTTATGACCACTTCGATACGACTCCAAAACAGATACAACAAAAATTATAATACAGGCGGGGTGGAAAAGTCAAATAATAATGATAAAAAGTTGTTGCAAAAGAAAGGAGTGTCTTGTAAAATTTAGATATTACTAAAATAGTTTATAAAGTAATAAACGAAGAAGAGAAAGAAGTAAAAGAAAAAGGTATAAAACGTGCATGAATAACAGACTGAAATATAATTAGGTATGATATCCCGAAGGGCAGATCCCTATGTATACCTGCATGAAGACGGAACTTTTTCTTTTGCAGAAAATATGGAGAAATAAAATGTTAAAAAAATTGTCAGGATTCTATTAGGTACAGCCGCCTTTGTTGGTCTGACAGGCTGCGGCAGCAGGCATAAACAAGGAGACCGTTTGGGGTGTTCATTATAAATAACAAGTAGGAAGGAGAAGAAAGAATATGGTAAAGCTGTATATTAATGAAAAAGAAAAGAGAGGGCATATTAATCCGGAGATTTACGGACATTTCTCCGAGCATTTGGGAAGATGTATTTATGAGGGCCTATATGTAGGAGAAAATTCTGAAATTCCGAATAAAAATGGAATGCGAACGGATGTTGTGGAGGCGCTTAAGGAAATTCAGATTCCGGTGCTTCGCTGGCCGGGCGGCTGCTTTGCGGACGAGTATCACTGGAAGGATGGGATCGGCCCCAAGGAAGCAAGAAAAAAAATGGTCAATACACATTGGGGCGGTGTGGTAGAGGACAACAGCTTCGGTACACACGAGTTTTTCGAGCTGTGCGGACAGCTTGGCTGCAAGACCTATATTAACGGAAATGTAGGCAGCGGTACTGTGAAGGAAATGTCCGAATGGGTGGAATATATGACATTTGACGGGATGTCTCCGATGTCGGAATTAAGGAAAGAAAACGGTCATGAAAAACCCTGGAAGATTGATTATTTTGGTGTCGGAAATGAAAATTGGGGGTGCGGAGGCAATATGACGCCGCAGCACTATGCAAACGAATATCGCCGCTATCAGACTTATGTGAGAAATTATCATCCGGGGCAGCCGATCGGTAAAATCTGCGGCGGTGCGAGCGTGGCAGATTATTACTGGACGAAGGAAGTCCTGAAAACTGCGTTCGATAATATTCCGGAACAGCTTCATGGCTTGATGGACGGACTTTCCCTGCATTATTATGTGCACCCGGAGGGATGGGAAATTAAGGGCAGCGCTACGGAATTTGATTCGGCGGCATGGTATAAGACGCTTGCAAAGGCGCTCTACATGGAGGAATTGGTCAGCAGACACAGCTATATTATGGATGAATATGATCCAGATCAAAAAATTGGTATGATTGTGGATGAGTGGGGAAGCTGGTATACGGTCGAGGAAGGAACCAATCCGGGATTTCTCTATCAACAGAACACCGTTCGTGACGCACTTGTGGCCGGACTGACGCTGAACATCTTTAACAAGCACTGTGATCGCATAAAGATGGCAAACCTTGCACAGACGGTGAATGTATTGCAATCGGTGATTTTGACCGAGGGATCCAAGATGGTTCTGACGCCGACTTATCATGTATTTCATATGTATCGGTATCATCAGAATGCCGAGCTGGCAGCAAGCAGTCTCGAAGGCAGCGGGATAATCGGTGAAGAGCCGGAATTTATGGTTCCCGAGATGCAGGAGTCCGCATCCGTGAGCCCGGACGGAACTGTAAATATCACCGTCAACAATCTGTCTGTCGGGGGAGAAAAAGAGCTTTTGATCAGCTTCATGGAGCTAAAGCCAGCAAACGTGGAGGCCTGTATTGTAACGGGTGAAAAGAAGGCACATAATACCTTTGAGGAACCCAATACCGTAAAGGAAGAGGCTTTTAAGGCGTTTGAAATTACCGAGGACGGTATTAAAGCGACATTACCGCCTTGCAGTGTCGTATTGTTTCGTATAAAATAATGGGAGTACCGATATGCCTGAAATTGGCTGCAGGATGTGTCTGCTGCGGGATATGGATAAAAATGAATACTTAAAGAGCATCCAAAACCGGATAGAAAGTCTGGATGAAGAGATCCGGACAGATCAGGCGCTGTATGAAGGAAGGCTCGCGATTTGCCGCACCTGCGGCTATCTGCGGAACGGCTTCTGCGGCGCCTGCGGCTGCTTTGCAGAGCTTCGTGCCGCAGTCACCGTCAATCGATGCCCCTATGATAAATGGACATCCCTCACTGATCCCTATTCTCCGATCGGGCTGTAGTTAATGCGGATATTAATATCCTGATTATAATTGCCAAACGTTTTTCCGAAAATCGTCAGTCCACCGACGTGCGTCGATTCATCCTCAACCGCCATTTTAAATTTGATCGTGCTGCGGTAGTCCAGTTCAAAATCCCGGATCGAAATATCGGAAATATGCAGTCCGTCGATGAAGGTTCCCTTTTTGTTGATAACAAGAAGCTTTAACAGTCCGTACTGATTCCAGTTCCGATACCACCAGTCCGGAGTAAAAATGCCCTTCACGTCTCCGAAGTCACCGGGACTTGTCCACATACCGATACATTTATCATTAATATAGAAGCTGATATCAGATGGCCACACATCGTTGACACCGGGCGCCTCAGAGCTTAGCTCCGTAGAAATTGTAATTTGGTCGATCTTTTGCGAGCTGGGGATAAAGTTGGGAATGACATATTCGATATAGCCCTTTGTGAACCAGAGAATATCTGCATTGTACCGGTCGGGATGTGCGAAGTACCTCGTATCGTCCACTTCCCCGATCAGTGCCGTAGAGGAAGCGAGTCCGCATGTCGGAAAAACATGAAAATCGGAATAATGGCCGATCTTCAGGGAGGTCTGATAAACGTTCTTGCCATCCTCCTCAGAATCAAAATCCACGAGCAGCTTATCGACATAGACGGAACATTTTTTCTGGTTGCCGTGGCCGGAGGATTCGCTTGTGATTGTAATAATACCGGCATCTTCAAGTTTTTTCACATGGCTTGTGAGTGCGCCGTTTGTGATATTTAAGCGGCTTGCCAGCTCATTCATATTCATGCCCTTGTCTTCCAGAAGGATTTTAATGATTTCAATTCTGATATCCGATCCCAATGCTTTAAAAATGGGAAGTCCTTCATCCAATGATTTGATATGCAACATATAGTTGTCCATTCCTTTCATAAGAAATTCTGTTTTTTCTTCTGTTAATTTTCCTATATTCAAACGAAAGACGGATCTTACAACATTATTTTCAGTATAACGAGAATAAAATACATAGTCAATTCTAATTAGTCCTTCTTGCAAGGAAAGCGAATGATTCTCATGCGTTTTCAGTGAACCCATGGCTTCTTTTGGTTGCTTTAAAGATATGTTTGGTGTATAATCATTATGCTGTCAGCGGTAAAAGGAGTTGATCACATGGATGAAGTGAAGCCAACAGCAGTTTCCATTCCAAAATATCAACAAATTGCAATTGAAATTGCTTCAAAAATAGTAAACGAAGAATACACGATCGGTCAGAAAATACATGGCCGGTCTTTTATTGCTGCTCAGTATAATGTCTCGCCGGAAACCGCGCGCCGGGCATTTTGCATATTATCCGATCTGGACATTGTGTCTCCGGAAAGAGGCAGCGGTATGGTGATAAAATCTAAAAGCAATGCTCTTGAATTTCTAAATGGATTTTCAAACAGAATAACGATAGAAACACTGAAAAAATCTATTATGGAAAATATTCAGCATCAGCAAAAAGAAATAAATTCTTTAAGCAACGATCTCGCAGAACTTATTTTGGCAACGGAGCATTTTCGATCTATGAATCCGCTCGTACCCTTCTCGGTGCGTATTACGCCCGATTGCAAGTATCTGAACAGATCCATTCAGGAATTACAGCTCTGGCAGCATACAGGAGCTACGCTCGTAGCAATCAAGCGAGGCGATGTGCTGCTGCGGTCACCTGGCCCCTATGCTGTTGTGCTGGAAAATGATGTAATCTATTTTGTATCGCAAGAGGATTCCGATCACAGAATCAAGGATTTTTTATTTTAAAGACTATTTTTATATAAAAATGAAACAAGAACCTCCCCGGCAGCGTAAAAAGTGCCGGGGAGGTATTTTATTTCAGAAAAAAAATTAACAAATTTTCTATGTAATAAAATGATAGAAAAAGGTATCCAATTTGACAAAGTGACAACTTGTAATTATAATATAAGTTGTCACTTTGCTGAATTGGATTTAGAAGAAAGGAAATGAAAACATGAAAAAAAAATTCGCGCTGCTCATAGCGTTTTTTGCGATGATTAGTGTTCTTACAGGATGCGCTTCTCAAAATCAAGCCAAAACAATCACATTTGCCGACGTCGGCTGGGACTCTATTTTGTTTCACAATGCTGTGGCAGGAACTGTCGCAGAAACAGTCTTCGGCTATAACTGGACAGAGGTCTCCGGGAGTACGCCCATTACACATGAGGCAGTGAAAAAGGGAGAAATAGATGTACATATGGAGGTATGGACGGATAATCTGCCCGACTATGAAAGTGATATTGAAAATGGAGCCCTTCAGGAACTGGGTATTAATTTTGATGATAATGCACAGGGTTTTTATGTACCGCGTTATGTGATTGAGGGGGATCCGGAGCGCAACATTGAGCCAATGGCGCCGGATTTAAAAACAGTTGCCGATTTGAAGGATTATGGGACGCTCTTCAAGGATCCGGAGCATCCGTCCAAGGGTGTTATATACGGCGGTATAGCGGGCTGGGAGATTACGGAGATTATGCATAAAAAATATCTGCACTATGGTTTGGATGAAAGCTACAATTACCTGGAGCCGGGAACCGATGCCGCAACAAGTGCAGTGCTGGTGTCGGCTTATGATAAGGGAGAGCCGGTAGTTGCGTATTATTGGGAGCCTACCTGGCTGCTGGGTAAATATGATTTTGTTCTTCTTGAGGATGAACCGTATGACGAAGCGTTATATTTTGAGGGCAAGTGCATGTGTCCCTCTGTCAAAGTCACAGTGTGTGCCAGCAATGATTTCTATGAAAGTGATCCGGAATTTTGCGCATTTCTTTCTAAGTATCGAACATCCTCTGCTTTAACCAGTGAGGCGCTTGCCTATATGGAGGAAACGGGTGCGGATTATAAGACTGCGGCGAAATGGTTTCTGAATGAACAGCGTGATCTGGTGGAAACCTGGCTGACTGCCGATCAGGCGGAGACGTTATATGAAACAATTGATTAAGCATGCAAAGAACGGGAGGTAGGATATATGGATTGGTTCTTTGATTTTCCTTATACAATAAATATGAATACAGATATCATCGATCAGGCAGTCCGCGGTTTTGCGGCGGCGCACTCTTCATTTTTTGACGGAGTAAAATTAGCACTTACGGACTTTGTAAGTGCCATCAACTGGATATTCAGCCACATACCCTGGTTTGTTATGATCGGGCTGGTATTTCTTCTTGCATGGAAAGCACACAGACGGATCCGCTCCGGAATTTCTTACAGCCTTTTGCTGTGCGTGATCGGCATATTTGGGTTATGGAGCCTGATGAACCTGACGCTTTCGATTGTTTTGGCCGGTGTGATGATTGCGTTGATCATCGGCCTGCCCATCGGTGTGCTGATATCCGGTTCCGAACAGGCCAACAAGGTGATAAGACCTATATTGGATATGATGCAGACCATGCCGGTTTTTGTTTATCTGATTCCGGCGGTAATTTTTTTCGGGATGGGGTCTGCATCTGCCGTAATTGCAACAGTTATTTATTCCATGGTTCCGGTAATCCGCCTGACAAGCCTTGGTATTCGCCAAGTGAACGTCGAAGTAGTGGAGGCTGCGCGTTCTTTTGGCTCGACACGTCTGCAGCTGTTGTTTAAGGTTCAGGTACCGCAGGCGCTGCCCACTATTATGACAGGAATCAATCAAACGCTGATGATGGCAATGTCCATGGTGGTTACCTGCTCAATGATTGGAGCGAGGGGACTTGGAAACGAAGTACTCATTGCTGTAAACCGCATCGAAATTTCCCGCGGCTTTGTGGCAGGCAGTGCGGTTGTCATCTTAGCGATCATTCTTGACCGTTTGACACAGGGATGGTTTTCTAAGAAGGAAACGGCGGGAGGTGAGGAAGCATGAGTGATATTATTATTGAAACTAAACATGTATCCAAGCTGTACGGCATCCGCCGCGAGGAGGCAGCGGAGCTGCTGAGCAAGGGAGCCGGGAAAGAGGAGGTATTCCGAAAAACCGGCGTAACAACAGCACTGTATGATGTTAATTTAAAAATTCCGAGAGGAGAAATCTTTGTCATTATCGGTTTGTCGGGCTCAGGAAAATCAACGATGGTGCGGTGCTTTAATCGTCTGAACCGTCCTACCTCCGGTTCCATTCTCTATAATGGTATCGATTTGATGAGAATGTCCAAGAAGGAGCTGCGTGAATTCCGGCGGCGCAAGGTTGCTATGGTATTTCAGTCGTTTGGGTTGATGACACACAGAGATGTGCTTGGCAATGTTGCCTATGGATTGGAGGTATGCGGCATTTCCCGCCCCGAGCGCGAGAAGCGTGCAGCGGAAGCGATTGCACTGGTAGGACTTGAGGGTCTGGAAAAAACAATGATCGAAAATTTGTCTGGAGGGATGCGCCAGCGCGTCGGTCTGGCCCGTGCGCTTGCCAATGATCCTGAAATATTGCTTATGGATGAGCCGTTTTCCGCATTGGATCCATTGGTGCGCAAGGATATGCAGTTTGAGCTGCTGTCTATTCAGCGAAAGCTGGGAAAAACAGTTATTTTTATTACACATGATATCGATGAAGCATTTAAACTTGGTGATACGGTTTCGATTATGCGCGACGGACGTTTGATACAGGTGGATACCCCGGAGCGGATGAGTGCCGAGCCGGCTGACGACTATGTGAGGCGCTTTATTGATTCTGCGGATAAATCAAAGGTTTTGTCAGCACGAAATATTATGATAACGCCCAGCAGTCTGGTGAAGCTGAGTGACGGACTTGATCATGCGCTTCGGGAAATGCGGAAAAATGAACTGTCTTCGGTTTATGTCGTTGACGGCAAAATGAAATTAAGCGGTTTGTTGACATTGTCTGATGCAGTGCGTGCAAAGAAAGAAAATTTAACGCTTTCCGAGGTCATGATTCAAGATGTCACTACGACTGCTGCGGATGTTTTGATACAGGATATTATGCCGCTGGCAGCCGAAGCATCTTATCCGCTTGCGGTTGTGGATAATGAACGAAGGCTGTTGGGAATCGTAACAAAGGCAAGTGTCCTGTCTTCCTTAATTTGATATTCTAATTGCAATCAAAAGGGGGAACGCGTATACTTAAGCTAAAAATTCTTATGCTGTAAGGGGAAAGCTATGAAAGCAACGATAAAGGATATCGCCCGTGAATGCGGGGTTTCTGTTTCTTCTGTTTCGATGGCACTGTCGGACAAACCAAACAGGATTTCGGAGCAGACGAGAAAAAAGGTGCGTGAGGCGGCGGAGCGAATGCATTACCAGCCCAATATGGCAGCCGTAAGCCTCGTAAACAGAAAAAGCAAGATGATTGGCATTGTTGTCAACGACATCAGGAACACCCATATTTCTTCCTTATTTATGGCAATCCACAAAGAATTAGAGAAAAAAGGATATTCAATGATCTGCCATGTGCTGAACGGCGAGGACACCGGTTCCGACGAATTGATTAAATTAATCGCCTCGGAGAATGTTTCGGCACTGATTTGGGCAAAATCATTGGAGATAGATAAAATAGAAGAAAATGCCCGGCTGAAGTGCGATATGGAATCACTGGGAATTCCGATTCTGACGATGGATGATTACGGGCTGACATGTCCGGGCGTCAATGTGTATTTCGATTATGAGCTGGGCGGCTATCTGGCTACGAAGCATCTGCTGGATAAAGGACATGTCCGCATCGGCTGCCTGACCGGAGAAATCAGTTATCAGGTCACACAGGAGCGGTTTAACGGATATAAAAGAGCACTTAAGGAGCATGGGATCGATTTTTCCGAGGAACTTGTTTATCATGGAAATTATACGATGGAGGCCGGATACCGTTCCTTGTCGTATCTGAGAGGCCAGAATGTGACAGCCGTTTTTTCCTTTAATGATGAAATGGCTTTCGGTCTGTATCAGGCAGCCAGAAATTACGGGATCAGTATTCCGAAGGATATTTCGGTGATCGGTTTTGACAATGTTCCGTTTGCGGACGTAATGGAGGTTCCGCTCAGCACGATCCATGTACCGATCGTAGAGATGGGAACTTTTATGGGGAAAGAAATGATTTCGCTGATGGAAGATAAGAAGTCGGATAAACGCAAGGAGGTACTATACAAACCTGACTTGCTGCTGCGGGGAAGCACAAGCCCGATTGCATAGTAGAAATCGGCATGGAATCAATATGGAGGGAATAGTCCTGTACGGGATTATTCCTTTTTTATTAGATAGAAATTTTATGCGCAGCTACGTGCGCGGAACAAAAGCTGTGCTGCCGGAGTATTTGGCCGTGGGAGAAAGCAAAGCACACTTTTGTTCTTTATATGAAGGCAGTGATAGATTTCAATAAAAATAAACAAAAGAAAAGATAGATAAAACGTTACAACAAATATAAACAAAGAAGGCTTATATACAAAAGTAACAAAAAATAAAAAGTGTATTGAAAAAGCCGAAAATAAAAGATATAATAAAGAAAATGAAAAAGACGGAAACGTCAAATGAAAGAATATAGATAGATAAAACGTTTCAACAAAGGAGATGATTTTTTGCAAGAAACTATCGCGGTAGAGTTGAAAAATATTAGGAAGGAATTTCCGGGAGTTGTCGCTTTGGATGAAGTCAACATGAAAATCCGGAAAGGTACGATTCATGCGCTTGTCGGAGAAAACGGCGCAGGTAAGTCGACGCTCATGAAGATTCTTTCGGGAACCTACCAGAATTATGAGGGAAGTGTAATCTGCAATGGAAAGACCGTGCATCTGAGAAGTGAAAAAGATGCATTTGCACACGGAATTTCCATCGTGGCACAGGAATTGAACTATGTACCGGAGCTGTCAATCGCCGAAAACCTTTTTTTGGGAAGAGAGCCGGTAAAAAACGGCTTGTTTCTGGATAAAAAGAAGAGAAAGGAAACGACGCAGGAGCTGCTTAACCAGATGGAGCTTGATTATGATCCCTCTGCGCCGATGGGGGCATTAAGTGTTGCACAGCGGCAAATGATAGAGATTTTAAAATCTCTGTCAAGAAACAGCAAGGTGATCATTATGGACGAGCCGACGTCAGCTCTGACAAACACCGAAACAAAGCTTTTGTTTGATAAGGTGCGGGAACTGAAGGAGCAGGGAATTGCCTTTATTTTTATCACACACCGTCTCGAAGAGGTCTTTGACCTATGTGACGAATATACCGTGCTGCGGGACGGAAAAGGTGTCCAATCGGGACAGCTCAAGGATGTCAACCCGGATCAATTAATTTCACTGATGGTGGGACGTGCAATTGAAGATATCTATCCGCCTCTTCCTGCATACGGCGAGGAGGTTGTGCTGAAGATAGAAAAGCTGACAAGTGATCCGTTTTACCGGAATATCTCTTTTGAAATTAAGGCCGGGGAAATACTCGGACTCGCAGGAATGATGGGCGCGGGCAGGAGTGAAATTGCCAGAACGATTTTTGGTATGGACAAAAAAGACAGCGGAGACATTTTCCTGAAGGGGAAAAAATGCGAATTTAAAAATGTCCGGGATGCAATTAATGACGGGATTGCAATGGTAACAGAAGATCGGGGAAGTTTCGGATTTGTCGGTGTTCAGTCTATCAAGGAGAACATTAAGCTTCCGAACGGAGATCTGTTTGCAAAACGAGGCTTTTGGCAGGAGAAGAAAATTGAGGAAGCCGTCAGTCAGATTTGCAGCAAGCTTGCCGTAAAGGCACCTGATACGAATACGCTTGTCGGAAATTTAAGCGGCGGTAATCAACAGAAGGTCGTTCTTGCAAAATGGCTTGTAAGAAATGTTAAGGTCTTGATTCTGGATGAGCCCACGAGGGGAATCGATGTGGGCGCAAAGCAGGAAATATATAAATTAATTACGGAGCTTGCAAAGAAGGGAATCGCAATTCTTTTGATTTCCTCGGATATGCCGGAGGTACTGTCGATGAGCCATCGTGTTGTGGTTGTCGCGCATGGAACGCTGGCCGGTATTCTGGATAAGGAAGAGGCAAGGCAGGACAAAATAATGAAGATGATAGTGGAGGCAAAGTGATGGATACAAAAAAGAAAAAGATTACGATGGGAGAGCTATACCGGAAATATGGAATTGTCATTATTCTTGTAATCCTGTTTATCGCATCGGCGATTATCAACCATAATTTCTTAAAAGCGCAGAACTTGATCAATATTTTAAAACAAATTTCTGTGGTGACGATTATTGCCTGCGGTGAGACAATGCTGATCGTATCGGGGATGATTGACCTTTCTGCAGGTTTGCTGTGTACGACTGCGATGTGCTTTTCTGCAGGCGTTCTGGCGGCGACCGGAAATGTCCCGCTTGCGATTTTGACAGGAATTGCGATAGGTGTTATTTGCGGATGGACAAACGGTTTCCTTATCACGCATTTTAAGCTGCAGCCGTTTATTGCGACACTGGCGATGACCTACGTATTAAAAGGAATCGTACAGCTCTATACAAACGGACAGAGCGTCGGAGGTGTGGATCCCATCAGATGGCTCGGCCAGGGAACAATTGCCGGTATTCCTGTTCCGGTCATCATCATGTTTATCATGGTGGCACTGATTGCAGTACTGATGAAGAGAACGAAATTCGGCACTACTATTTATGCAATCGGCGGCAGCGAGAAAGCGGCTATTGCATCCGGAATCAACACAAGCCGCAATAAAAGACTGATTTTTACCCTGAGCGGTGCTTTGACGGGACTTGCCGGTGTTGTACTGATGTCCAGGCTGATGGCCGGAATGCCTTCCGTAGGTGATGGATATGAATTTGATGCAATCACGGCGGTTATTGTAGGCGGAACAAGCTTCCTCGGCGGAATCGGTACCGTTACAGGCGCATTGATCGGATCTATTATTGTCGGACTGATCAATAATATCTTGAACCTGCTGCATGTTTCCACACAGTACCAGTTGATTGTAAAAGGTCTTATGATCGCGGTTGCCGTTATTGTGGATATCAAGACAAAGGAAGACAGAAAGAGTAAATAGGGTATTAACGCATGGCTACCGGAAGCATGCATTGATATAAATCAAAGGATGTGTAGAGAAATACACGGAAGGGAGAAAAAATGAAAAAAAGAGTATTGAGTATTTTACTGACAACTGCAATGGTATCATTGCTGCTGGCAGGCTGCGGAGGTACGTCGGGTACGGGAGCAGCAGAGCCGTCCGAAGGTACACAAGCGTCTGAAGGAACGGATGCTGCGGCACCGGCGGAGAATGAGGAAGCGTCTGAGGAAACGGTACAGGGTGATTATCTTGTTGGATTTGCAAATAACAGTGATACCTACAACTACTGCGCAAAATTCAGAACGTATTTAAAGGAAGCAACGGAAGCGAAAGGTATTTCTATCATGGTAACGGATGCCGGAGGAGATACGAATGTCCAAAACGGACAGATTGATGATTTTATCGTACAGAATGCAAATGCCGTATCGGCGATCAGCAACGACCTTGATGGTTCGGTGCCGGCACTTGAGGCAGCAAAAACTGCGGGAATTCCTTATGTTTCTTTCCTGACCTCTGTATCTGGCGGCGACGATTATGAAGGATATATTTATGTAGGCTCTCCGAACTATGATGCCGGAAAAGCACAGGGTGAATATCTGTGTGAAGTACTGCCTGAGAATGCTCAGATTTTATATTTTACGGGTGAACCGAATGATCAGCAGTATATTGACAGAAAGCAGGGACTGGAAGAGGCTCTTGCCGCAAGAGATGACATTACGATTTTAGACGAATACAATGTACAGAATTCCAAGGATCAAGGCATGAGCACGACCGAAGACTCTCTTCTGTCCTATGATTCCTTTAATGCGATCGTCTGCCAGAACGATGACGCTGCACTTGGTGTTGTGGAAGCATTAAAATCAGCAGGAAAGCTGGATGGCAGCATTCTTGTGCTTGGCGTAGACGGAAGTGACGAGGCGCTGCAGTCCATCGTGAGCGGTGAAATGGCTATGACTGCTTTGCAGGATGCAAAAGCACAGGCCCAAGCGGGAGCGGATATTTTTGAACAGTTAAAAGGCGGCACAAGTCCGGCGGATATTGATGATGTGTATATTCCATTTAAAATTGTAACAATCGACAATGTGAACGATTACCTGGAATAAGCAGTATGTGCGCCTGATCCCCCGGTCAGGCGCAAGTTATAACTATAATCCCATAGGAAAGAGACAAGTGATCATGTATAAATATAAAAATTCAGAACTGCCAATCGAAGAAAGAATCGATGATTTGATGGAACGGATGTCTTTTGAACAAAAGATTGATCAAATAACCTGTTTAGTGACGATAACGCCTGAAATTCCCGATTTTAAAGACTATATCCCAAACGGAATCGGCAATGTAGGAGCTTTTACCGTCTCTGATAACGTCGAAACGATCGCCGAATATGTACATAGATTGCAGAAATTTCTTGTGGAGGAAACGCCTTTGGGAATTCCGGCGCTGATTCATTGTGAGGCTTCTGCCGGCGCCCAGTTTACAGAGGCAGACGTATTTCCGAGTGCAATTGCTCAGGCATCCACATTTGATACGGAAGCGGTTGCCGATATGGCCGATATCATCCGAAAGCAGATGCTCTATGTTGGTTTCAGACAAGCGTTATCGCCCGTTGTTGATATTACCCGAGATCCCAGGTGGGGCAGAATCACGGAAACCTATGGAGAGGATGCGGCTTTAACGGCGGCGATGGCAAGCGCCTTTGTGAAAGGGCTTCAAACTGAGAATTTCAATGAGGGCCTCGTAGCCACCGCCAAACATTATGTCGGACACGGAGTTACAGAGGGCGGTCTGAATATGGGCAGAAACATGGTTTCGGAAAGAGATCTTTTGGAAATTCACTGTAAACCTTTTCAGTGTGCAATTACAGAAGCGGGTCTTTTCAGCGTGATGAATTCTTATTGCAGCATAAACGGAGAGCCGGTCGTTGGTTCAAAAAAACTGCTGACAGATATACTGCGGGGAAATATGGGCTTTGGCGGCTTCGTTGTTTCGGATTATATTTCAGTGGATAGACTGGTTGATCCGTTCAGCGTTGCGGATTCGTTTGAAGATGCGGGAATTCGGGCAATTAAAGCGGGACTGGATGTGGAATATCCGAGACCGAAGGGCTTTACTTATGAAATGCGCAGGGCCGTTGAGGAAGGCAGACTGCGTATCGATACGGTCGATCAGGCAGTACGTCGTGTCCTGCGAGCGAAATTTCAACTTGGATTATTTGAAAACCCGTATCCGGATGTGAAAAGGTTAAAAAGTGTCCTGCATCTGCAGTCAACGGATGAGCTGAATGAAAAATTGGCAAAGGAAAGCTTTACTCTGCTGAAAAATGATAACAACGTGCTGCCGCTGTCAAAAGAAATAAAAAAGATTGCAGTCATAGGTCCGCATGGGGATAGCCTGCGGAGCCTGTTCGGCACCTTTTCCTATCCGGCAGTGCTCGATATGACATCAGCCAGGGAAGAGGATGGTCAGGAATTTGAAGAGCCCGGGCTGATTATTTATGATATTGCACAGAGTTATGTGGGTCAGGTGCGTGAGGTTTCACCCAAAATAGAAAAGCGGCTGCAAAAGGAATTTCCCAAGGCGCGTTCGCTGTATGGGGCCCTGTGTGAATATCTGCCAAAAAGCAGGATCGCTTTTGCGAAAGGGATTAACTGTGCCGGAACAGATTTGGGCGGAATGGAAGAGGCACTGAATCTTGCTGCAGAAGCAGATGTTGTATTGCTGACGCTTGGCGGTAAAAATGGCTGGGGAATTACCTCCACCGTAGGTGAAGGCGTGGATTCCACGAGTATTGATCTGCCGGGCAAACAGCAGGAATTTGCAGAAAAGGTGTTTGCGCTGAACAAGAAAACAGTCGTTCTCCATTTTGACGGAAGAGCCTTATCAAATGAATATACAGCCTCCCACTTTGATGCAATCATGGAGGTATGGCAGCCGGGAGAAATGGGAGGACAGGCACTTTGTAAAACGCTGTTCGGAGAATATAATCCGGCGGGAAGGCTTCCTGTCACAGTGGCAAGAAACGTGGGCCAGCTCCCTGTTTACTATGGACTGCCGCGGGGCAGCGGCTACATTTCGGCGGGACATACCGGTATGATCCGCAATCCGAACGGATATATCAATGATACGGCGTACCCGCTTTATGAGTTCGGTCACGGCTTATCCTATACGACATTTGCCTATTCCGATCTGCGGCTGAAAAGGCAGACAGTGAATGCGGAGGATGAAATTGAAATCAGTGCCGATATTTTAAACACAGGTGAGAGAGATGGCGAAGAGGTCGTACAGCTCTACTTTTCGGACGAGGTGGCTTCGATGGTCAGGCCGTCGTTAGAGCTTGCCGGCTTTCGCAGGATATTCCTTAAAAAGGGCGAGAAAAAAACGGTAACCTTTCAGATGAAAGTATCCCAGACGGCATTTTTGAATGAAGCGATGGAGTGGATCGTAGAAAAAGGAGAAATTACCTTGCTGCTCGGTGCATCAAGTCAGGATATCAGACTGCGTGACAGCGTGACGGTTATGAATACGCAGAAGATAGATGAAAGGACCCGTGGCTTCTATGCAAGGTCTGAGGAAAAAAATTTTTATAACGAAATAAAATAAAAATTTGACAAAATAAGAAAAATTTAGTATCTTCCAAGTTGGTAGTTAATTACAAAAGAGGAGGATTCTATGAAAAGCTTAAAAACTAAAATACTTATAATTCTAGTACCTTTAACTATAGCGGGACTGGGATTGGTTTCCGTTATTGGTTACCATTTTGCAAAGGAAATTATTACTGAAAGCACGTATGCTGAGCTTGAGCGAACGGCGGAGGCAAATGCAAATAAAATTGACGGATGGCTGGAAGCCCAGATACAATACGTTGACGATGTTCGTGACACATTTCAGTTTATTGAAATTGATAAGACGGAACGGATGAGTTATCTTGGAAACGTGCTGGCAGGGAATACGAATTTTTCGGATCTTTATATTGGATTCCTGAACGGGACTATGATTGATGGTTCTGGATGGGAAGTTCCCGAGGAGTATGATCCGAGAGACACCGAATGGTATAATTTTGGAAAGAGTCAGGAAAGCGGTGCATTTTCCAAGCCTTATCTGGATGAGATATCGGAAGAATTGGTAGTGGCTGTGGCAACACGACTTAATGGTAAAGATGGCGGTGTATCAGGTGTTATCGGGGGCGATGTCAAGCTTTCAAAAATCACAGCTTTAGTGAATGAGATTCAATATAAAGAGAGCGGCTATGCATTTTTGGTGAATAATACAGATGGAACCATTTTGGCACATTCAGATGATACGTTGATTTCTAAACAAATAGTGGAAATAAGCGGAACAAATTTGGAAGCATTGCAGAACCAGGTTGTTTCCGGAGAAATGGGAAGAGTGAATTATACGGCTGGCGGCGAGAATGTAATTGCGGGTATTTATCCGCTTAGTAAAGCGGGATGGAGCATGGTTGTTGCTGTAGGCGAGTCTGAGGCATTAAAAGATTTAGATGATTTGGTAATTAATTTATTCATCTCATTTCTTGCAATTATTTTTGTGACAGCAGTGATTATTGAACGGTCAATGCACTATTCTGTAAAGCCTATCAAGGAGCTGGAGCAGAATATCCATAGTATCGCACAAGGTGATTTTACACGGGAGATTGAAAAGAAAAAGCTGCGCAGAAAAGATGAAATCGGAAAGATGGCCAACGGTATTAATGACATGAAGAATGCATTAATGCAGCTTATCGCCAGTGTCAAGCAGGAATCTGAAACAATAGAAGAAGATGTGGAGCACGTTGTTAAAAATGTAGGAGAATTGTACAATCATATTGGTGATGTATCTTCAACAACGGAAGAGCTTGCGGCGGGGATGGAAGAGACTGCTGCATCATCCGAGGAAATGGCGGCTACCTCCCAGGAAATAGAAAGAGCTGTGGAGCAGATTGCAGCAAAGTCTAAGGATGGCATCAGCAAGGCAATTGTTATCAATGAAAGAGCGGAGCAGACTAAGAAAAAGGTAAATGAATCCGAGGAAAAGGCTGCGGAGGCATTGAAGAATACAAGCCAAAGGCTGGAGCAGGCATTAGAAGAAGCGAGAGTTATAAAAGAGATAGATGTGCTTTCCGGAGTCATTATGCAGATTACATCTCAGACAAACTTGCTTGCATTGAATGCGTCAATTGAGGCAGCTAGAGCCGGGGAGGCAGGAAAAGGGTTTGCCGTAGTTGCGGATGAAATCAGAGGCCTTGCCGAACAGTCTAAGGACGCGGTTCAAAAAATTCAAGACACGACAGCCAAGGTAACGGGATCTGTGGAAAGGCTGTCTGAGTGTGCGGGAGATGTTTTGCAGTTTGTATCTACAGATGTTGTAGACGATTACAAGGTATTAACGGAGGTTGCCAATCAGTATAGAGAGGATGCCGGTTATATACATCAGTTAGTATCGGAGTTTCATGATACCTCATCAGAGCTGATGGTGGCGATACAAAATGTGATGGGTGCTGTTGATGGTGTTGCCATCTCTGCAAATGAAGGAGCGACAGGAACAACAGACATTGCAAACCGTGTTTCTGATACAAATAGAAAAGCGGGTGAAGTTCAGGAAATTGTCACCAAAATGAAGATTAGTACACATAATTTGATGGCCGGAATTGAAAAGTTTAAGATGTAATTTATATATTGCTAAAAAATCACTGTATTAGATTAATACAGTGATTTTTTATTAGCTTGTGTTATTGGAACGAAAATCGGAGGGCTTGTTGCCGACCATTCGCTTAAAAGTAGTGCAGAAGCCGCTTTCACTTGAAAATCCGCATAAAAACCCAACTTCTTTAATGGAAAGAGGATAAGATTTTAAGTAAAGCTTAGCCATACTAATGCGAGAATTTAATACAAATTCATGAGGTGTATAGCCGGTTTCCTTTTTAAAGACCCGAATAAAGTAATAGGGACTTAGGTTGGCGCGTTTTGCCAGCTCTTGAATACTTAATTCTTCTTGAATGTGACTGCTGATATACTGGATCGTTTCTTCAATAGGGTTCATTTGAAGGGGAGTATTTGGAAAAGCTGCATTATAAGTCAGAATATCGGTCAGTATTAAAAGTATATATTTTGATAAAAGTGCCTCATGATGCATGTTGGTAGATCCGATATTGGATAAGATATTTTGTAAATGCTTTTGGTGCTGCAGATTATTTTGTAAGGATATAACGGATCCAAAGGTTTGAAGAATCAGTTGTGTATATTCATGGGAACTGCTCCCGTCAAAATGAAACCAGAAAAATTCAAAGGAATCACTGCAGGAACCATAAATATGAGGATGGTAGCAATCAATCAGCGCAAATTGATTAGGCGCAATGCTGTGCGTTTCTCCGCTTAATTCAATGTATCCGCTGCCTTTGATTACATAGAGCAGCAGGTAGCTGTCATAATTGTCGCGGACGACCCTGTAATTTTGGTTGCAGAAATAATGTCCGGCGCAAAGAGGATAAAAAAAGGTCTTTTGGGCCAAAGGGCTTGCTGTATGAAAAAATATCTCTGAAGGGTAGAGAACACCCGGCACATGAGGAATCATGGGATCTCCTTAATGGACTATGGACAGATTACTTAAAATATTCTAAAATTATAGAAAAATATAGAGGCAAAGTCAAGGCCTCAGAAAGTAAAACGCCATTGTATTGTTCGCTTATAGCTTTTGCCTGCTCTTAAAATGGAGTAGGGAAAAGAAGAGTTTCCCGGTGCATTTGGATAATCCTGGGCTTCCATAGCAAGGGCGCAGGAGGGGCAGGCAAATTGTTCGTTTGACAGCGGCGTCCCATTTTCAATAAATCCGCCGGAATAAAAAACAATACAGGAGGCATCTGTGAAAAGAGAGACAGAGCGGCGGCAGCTGGGCAGGGAGAGTACAGCCTGGGGCTGTGTCAGAGATTGTTTTTTTAATATAAAGGCGTGGTTATATCCATTGGAATTTTTTAGCTGCTGACATGTTAGCGCCTCCATTTGCGAACTTATTTTTTGCGGCATTTGAAAGTCAAAAGGAGTGTGTTCCACATTTTTTATTTCTCTGGGAATGTGATCTGCTCTGTTGTAAATTACATGGTCTGCCGCAAGCCTCAACTGATGATCAAGAGCCGAAGTTGAAAAATTGCCGGATAGATTAAAATACAGGTGGGAAGATAGATTCAAATAAGTATCCTGATCGGTTTCTGCAAAGAGCTGCAGGGTAAGTGTATCAGAATTATCCAGTGTATAAGCAGCTTGGAGTCTGCGGTTTCCGGGAAACCCGTCTAAGCCGTCTGGCAGTGTGACATAGAAGGTTACACTGCTTTTTTGTGCAGTTGCAGTGGTGTCCAAAACGGCCCAGTTCTGGAGGGCTGCATTACGATACCCGCCATGTAGGTTGTGTGAGAAATTTTCGTTTTTTGAAAGTGTGTAGGTTTTTTTGTTGATGGTTAGCTTTCCGTCCTGAATACGTCCTGCATTTGGTGCGAGTATAGATCCGGCATACAGAGCAGAACTGAAATAATCATTTTCTTTTGAAAGAGATAGGGCAATATTTTGTAATTCAAATTTTGAATTTGGTAAAAAAATATGACGTATTCCACCGCCAAAGGTACTCAGTGACACCTTCATTCCATGCGCGTTTGATAACGAAAAAAGTGCACTATTATGCATAATGTTTGTAGATTCTATGAAATTTGGTTTTGATATTAGGCTCATTTGCATACATTTCCTTTTAGATAAATATTATTTTATACCTAATGTACATTTTTTGTGATTTAATAGCAATCTATCTCTTGACGAACAGCAATTTTTTTAAATTATAAGGCAAATATCAAGAATGAAGTATGGAAAAAAATGAGATATAATCAAACATAGTTACAGGTTAAACGGGTAAAATGTGTAGGAAACGGAGTGAGTGTATGGGAAGTAAGGTAGCATTTAGTCATATTTCAAAATACTTTCCGGGAGTAAAAGCCCTAGAGGATATTTGCTTTGAGGCTAATAGTGGAGAGGTACTTGCGTTTATGGGGGAAAATGGTGCAGGAAAATCGACACTTTTAAAAATTTTGAATGGGGATTATCAGCCAACGCAAGGCGAATATTTAATTGATGAGATACCCAGACATTTCAATCAGCCAAGTGAAGCAATAGAAGCCGGAATCAGTGTCATATATCAGGAACGACAAATTATTATGGACTTGTCCGTTGCGGAAAATGTGTATTTGGGAAGAATGCCTTCGGGCGCGTTTGGCATCATTGATATGAAAAAGGCAAATAGTCTCACACAAAAAATCATAGAAGATTTTGGACTTGATATGAAACCAACTGATAAGGTAAAGGATTTGAGCATTGCATACCAACAGATGGTGGAAATTATGAAAGCTTACAGCAGAGAAAACCTGAATTTAATTGCGTTTGACGAACCTACCGCCAGTCTGAGCGATACGGAGATCGAAAGTCTGTTTCACATCATTGGAAAACTAAAATCAGAGGGGAAGATTATTATCTATGTTTCTCACCGTATGAAGGAAATACAAGAGATCGCTGATCGGGTCGCTATTTTTAAAGATGGATGTTATATGGGAACCTATTGTATAGACGAGATAACCGAACAGGAAATCATCAAAAAAATGGTTGGCCGTGATCTGGGTGACATATACGATAACCTGCAGCGTAATCATACGATAGGGGAAGTGCTGCTGGAGGTTAAAAATCTTCAGACAGACTTGGTAAAGGACGTTTCATTTTCCTTGCATAAAGGAGAAGTTCTTGGGTTTTCCGGACTGGTGGGTGCGGGAAGAACCGAAACTATGAGAGGTATTGTTGGGGCCGACAAGGTAATTGCGGGAGAAATATTGCTTGAAGGCAAAGTAATTCACAACAGCTCACCGCACGAGGCTATGGAGCGAGGAATTGTATTGGTGCCGGAGGATAGAAAGACGCAAGGCATTTTGACAAATTTAGGTGTGGGAGAGAATATTACCATTGCTTCTCTGGATCAAAATGCGAATAGAGCAGGAATCATCAATAAGGAAAAAGAATGTCAAATGCAGGAAGAAGGCATCAGGCGCTTTAAGGTCAAAACACCGTATCCCGAAAAAAAGATTGTGGAGCTGAGCGGAGGAAACCAACAGAAGGCTGTTGTTGCCAGATGGATGGCAACAAATCCAAAGGTGTTGATTCTGGATGAACCGACAAAGGGAATTGATATCGGCGCAAAGTCAGAATTTTACCAAATGATATGCGACTTTGCCAAGCAGGGCCTCGGGGTCATTTTGATTTCCTCTGAGTTACCGGAGGTAATGGGGCTGTCTGATAGAATTATTGTTATGAAGTCAAGAAAAATATCGGGGGAATTAAGCCGGGAAGAGGCTACAGAAGAGACATTACTAGGATTGGCTATGATGGAGGGTACTCAAAATGAATAAGGCAGGAAAAAGCAAGGGAATACAAATAGATGGCAGTATTGCAGTCCTAATTTGCGCATTGACAATTGTTACAATTATTTTTACAAGTTTGAATAAGAATTTTTTTAGTCTTGCAAATCTGATGAATATTTTAATTGCCGCAGCCTTAGTTGGTTTAGTTGCAATTGGGGAAACCTACTTGATTATTGCAGGTCTTAATGATTTGGCGCCCGGTTCGGTAGCGGCATTTTAGGTGTTTTATGTGCGATACTTGTTGGGACATTTGGTTTGAGTTTTGGACTGTCCTTGATCATTACAATAGGTGCCGCTATGGTTGCAGGCCTATTTAATGCGTGGATGGTAAGCTACATTAAATTGCAGCCATTTATCGCTACACTTGTAACACAGGCTATTTTCAGGGGCTTTGCATATATTATTTGCGGCGGCAAAGCAGTAGCCGTGGCTGACAGTACCTTTATTTGGATTGGAAAAGCAAGGTTTTTGGGAATTCCATTAACAGTATGGATCTTGATCATTGCATTTTTGGTATTTGGTTTCATTTTATCAAAAACAAAGTTTGGACGAAGTATTTATGCTGTCGGAGGAAATCCTGAGGCGGCGCGGCTGGCCGGACTAAATCCTAGAAGAATTACGTTTACTTGCTTCTTGATCATGGAAGGATTATGCGGTCTTGGCGGAGTTATTCTTGCTGCGCGTATGAACTCGGGACAGCCTACTGCTTGTGTGAATCTTGAATTCGATGCAATTACAGCGGTGATTTTAGGCGGTGTGTCCTTTACGGGCGGTGTCGGAA
This sequence comes from Bacillota bacterium, assembly GCA_023402845.1. Classification (GTDB taxonomy): domain Bacteria; phylum Bacillota; class Clostridia; order Lachnospirales; family Lachnospiraceae; genus JAEYFP01. Next base: position 261,031 of record JAEYFP010000016.1, on the reverse strand, counting down.
AAATGGGAGGCACATTTTTGGGAGTACTGCTGATTCAAGCATTCAATACAGGACTTACAATGGTGCAGGTTCCGACGTTTTGGCAGTATGTAGCGAGGGGAGCACTCCTATTAATTGCGTTGACAATTGATTATGTGAGAAAAACAAATAGAGAAAAGAGAATGCTTGCGGATAGCATGAAAAATTTATAGACAAAGTTATTTTATAGGGTAAGGTCGACATTGCCTTATTTAAAATAATAGATAAGCAGTATAAAAATCAAAACGGAGGTAAAAAAGTTGAAAAAGAAGTTACTGACAATGTTTTTAGCGGCTGCAGCAACAGCAGCTGTATTAGCAGGGTGTGGAAGTACGGAGGCAGTAGAGGAGACGTCGGTGGAGAACGATGCACTCTCCGAAGCGGCAGAGGAAAGTGCGGTTGTGGGCGCTAAAGCGGAAGAATCAGCAGCCGGTCTTACAATTTATGGAATTTACAAAGCCGGTGACCAGACTTGGTTTATTGATGAGGGCTATGCGGCTAAAGCGGTTTGCGATGAAAACGGGGACACATTTGTTTACTGTGATGCGCAAATGAATCCGGAGAGCTGTTTGAAATTTGTAGACACAGCAATTGCGGAAAAAGCTGATGGTATTGTAATGTGTATTCCGGATCAAACAATGTCGCAGGCTGTTGTAGATAAATGTGCTGAAGCAGGGATTCCCATTGTTGCTGTTGACGATGCTTTGGAGACGAATGGTGAGAAAATAGCTCCATGGGTAGGCATTGACGGATATGTAATTGGACAGGCTAACGGTGAGTGGATGGCACAGTATGCAAAAGATAATAATTTGATTGATGATGAGGAATGCGGTGTATTATTCCTTACAATGGATACGGTATCCAGCTGTGTTCCGCGTACTGAAGGAGAAAAAGATAAGTTTTTTGAACTGACCGGTTTTGACGAGAGCCGCGTTTTCTATGGTGACAATGATGGTACAACGGACAAGGGAAATCAGGCAGCAACGGCAGTTATTACGGCAAATCCTCAAATTAAAAAGTGGCTTGTAATGTCTGCAAATGAGGAAAGTGCAATAGGAGGCGTGAGAGCATTGGAAACAGCAGGCTTAGATGCGGATTCATGCGTGATTGGTCTTGGCGCTTACCTTGCTAAGGATGAGTGGAATGAAGGAAAAGATGTTTGTATGAAAGCTTCTTGCTATTTTTCTGCTGATTCAATTGGAGGAACTTCGATTCAGGTGTTGACTGATTACATTAAAAATGGAACAGAAATGCCGATGGAGACGGCAGTTCCGGCTATCATATGCACACCGGATAATTATCAGGATGTAATGGGTGCGGCAGCTGAATAAAGTGTGTTCTATATAATAAAAAATCGTCTTTTTCCCCGTATTTAAGGGGAAAAGACGATTTTTTTCATCGTATAGGAAGGTACGTCCTATACGATGAAAACCCTCCGGTAAGATCGCACTGCGGCGGCAGGGTATTATGTCGCGAGGCGCCCCACCGCAGGCGGAGAATCCCGCAGGCGGGATTCTTTCTTATTATATAGGAGCGTGTCCAGCGAAGCTGGATCACACCAGTCGGTGTAAGTCCGATTACGGTAATCGCCAGTGAGCCGTATAGTCAAACTCGGTGCGTTGCAGTAATGCAGGGTGCTAAGCGAGTGGGTAATGTAACTTCGATAGAAGTGCTAACAATCATGCAGACCGTAACATAAAGTGAATTCTGCCGTATCGTAAAGAAAACTGCTCTGGAAAGAGGAGAAAAGAGGAAGTCGAGCCTAGTCCTATTGGGCGAAGACCATGGAAGGTGGGAAGATACTGGAAGCACCACTGATAATCCTTCGGTATATGGGAAGCGGTATGTATGAAAGGTGTGGTTCGGAACTGGAGAGACCCTACCTGCCACCATGTGGTAAAGAAGATGCGTATAAGCAGAGCGAAATCGTATTCTAGGCAGGAGGGAGTCGGAGGGGTTCATAGTACCGAAGATGGCAATGAAACAAAACATTGCTTAGGAAAGGAACCCTGCTTCATTCAAGTTTGCAGAGAGGGTAAGAGTGAGAGAATGTCATGAAGACTAACAACTCCAAAGAGAAAGTTCGACAACTTCAAAACAAACTATATCTAACAGCCAAGAAATGCAGTACAAGAAGATTTCATGCGCTTTACGACAAAGTATATCGAAACGATGTACTAATGGAGGCATGGAAAAGAGTGAAAGCAAACCAAGGAACAAGCGGAATTGACGGAATCAGAATAGAGGATATAGAAGCCTATGGAATAGAGAAATATCTGATGGAAATTCAGAAGGAACTTATGCATGGGGAATATATTCCGAAGCCGGTGAAACGAGTGATGATTCCAAAACCCGATGGAAGCGAGAGACCTCTGGGTATTCCAACAGTCAGAGACCGAATTGTACAGATGGCTACGAAAATAGCAATAGAGCCTGTATTCGAAGCAGACTTTAAGGACTGTTCGTACGGATTCAGACCGAAACGTAGTGCAAAACAGGCGCTAGAAGTAGTCAGAAAGGGATGTAACAACAAAGGATATTATGTTGTAGATGCGGATATCGAGAAGTTCTTTGACAGGGTAAACCAAGACAAACTAATGAAATTGATGGAACAGAGAGTATCGGACAGACGGATAATAAAACTAATAAGGCAGTGGCTGAAAGCAGGAATTCTATATGGGGACATACTAGAAGTCAGTGAACATGGAACTAGCCAGGGATCGGTCATCTCCCCATTATTAGCAAACATCTATCTAAATGCGTTCGACCGATTGTGGGAAAAGTATGGACTTACCTATGGAAAGTTGGTACGTTATGCCGATGATAGTGTCATTATCTGTAAAAACAAGAAAAGTGCCAATCATGCCCTAAATTTGATGCAATACATCATGGGGAAACTTGACTTAACACTCAATCCTACAAAAACGAAAACAGTATGCATGTGGGAAGGGAAAGAAGGATTTGATTTTCTGGGGATTCACCATAGAAGATTCACTAAGATGAGGGAAAATGGGATGCCATACAGAGAAACATACCAATATCCGAGCAAGAAAGCCATGAGGAAAATGAAATTAAACATCAGAGAAAACATTAATGAGAGAAACAAACTCCCAAAGAGTGAAGAGGAACTGATTCAAGTAATGAATCCTAAAATCGTAGGATGGAGAAATTACTACAGGACTGAGAATGATGGAAAGTGGTTAAGAGCAATCGACTGGTATATTCTATGTACATTTACAAGATGGTATAACAAGAAACACCAAAATAGCAGAAGTTTGAAAGGGTTATATAAAATGAAAGCGAAATTAAGAGACAAGGGTTTGCAACAAATGGCTGCATGACGTAAAGCTGTAGAAAGAAGAATGTCGGAAAGCCGTATGAGGGAAAACCTCATGTACGGTTTGATGAGGGGAAAGAGGTCTTGCGACCTCTGACCTACTCTACAATTCCTCCGAATTACCTATATAATAAAAGTTTATGCGCAGCTTCGCGCGCGGAACAAAAGCTGTGCTGCCGGAGTAAATGATCGCGAGAGTGGGCGAAGCACACTTTTGTTCGATCAACTACATGTGTGAGCGTACTCCTTGATAATCTTCTTCTTTGCTGAGAATTTGCTGAAACAGTTTTGCAGCTATTTCTTTTTTCCCTAATCCCAGATTTCCAAGTGCTCTTAAATAGTTGCAATACTGGGTATTGCGCTGACCGATGTCATCCTGGAACACTTCAATTTCGGGAAGAGATACTGCAAAGAAGTCATAGGCTACGTGGTCAAATAAATGCTTTTCTCCGTAGATAATCAGTTGGTGGAAGGATTTCCTTGCTGCATCCTCCCGGCCAAGCTCTTGATTTGCAAGACCTTGATAAAAAATATAATCGGAGGGCTGGTCGTTGTAATATAAAACACTTCCGGGCTCCGGAGATCCCGTGGCTGCCAGCTCAAAAAACTTTTCAGCCTCTTCTTTTTTGCCAAGCATACGGTATGCCATTCCCATGTGGTAATGAATTTCATTATCAGGTACATTGGGCAGCTTTCCTTCGCCAAGATTATCGGGATATACAAGTGCATTTGAGAGCAGTTCAATTGCCTTTCCTGCTTCTTTTTCAGACAGCTTCTTAAGTGCAAGGTGAATCAAAGCATATTTATATTGTGTACTTACCTTTCCTTCTCCGCCTTCCCATGGATGGAAGCTTCTGGATTTCAGTGCGGATAAAGCATCCTCATAATGGCCTTCGCAGTTAAGAAGGGTGATGTAGCGAAGATATAAATCATCTCTTGCAGCTGTAATTTGCGGATGAGATTGCATAATTGTAAGCCGAGTCTTGAGACTTATATTTAATTTTGCTGCAAGCTGATCGTACTCAAGCCATAGGCGCGGATACAAGGGATCTAGCACACAGGCTTTTTCTATGGCACTGAACGCCTTTTCTGCATGATTCTGCTTATTGTAATAGGCAATGGAAAGGTTTCTAAAGGGAGCGGAGAAGGTTGGTTTCTGTTCTGCGGCAGCTTCCCAGTGAATCACAGCAGCTTCGTATTGTTTTTTGTCATAAAGCAGATTTCCAAGGTAATAATGGGCCATAGGAGCAGTTTCAAGTGTCTGGACAGCACATTCCAGAATGTGAATTTCTTCAATTCTATTTGGAAAGCAACAGTCAGAAGACAGGCTTTCGGCCTTCATAAATTCTTCTTTGGCTTGATCGGTACACTTTCTTAAAAGAGAAATCCATCCTGAATAGTAGTGACACATCGGGTCTTCACACTCGCAGGTATTTAAAATTTCAGCCGCATCTTCATAAAATCCGGCCTTTGCATAATCAAGCGAGAGCTCCAAATAATTATGAGGTTCTTTTCTCATTATTGTTTTAAATAAAGACTTATCATTCTGCACAAGAGCTGTTTCGTATAAAAGACCCATATACAGAGGATCAATTTGAAGGCTTTCTTCTAAAAAAGCATTGTCAGGCTGATGAAGTATACGTAAAAGTGCGGCCTTCAAGTTTCGGGTTTTCATGTTATGCCAGCCGCGCAATAAGGATTTTTCGGCAAATTCTAAAGCCTCTTCATAGTTTCCCCTGCGGGCTGCTATATTTGAAAGCCAGTAAAATCCTGCACTTTGTGTTTCACCACTCCAGGTAGATTTGAAAAATGCATCATATGCTTTTTCTTCCTGTGCAGTTGCTTCCAGAGCAAGTCCGAGATTAAAGTAGCATTCTCCCGAGTAAGGATTAGGATTTTTCCAGGTCTGTTTGTGGATAGACGCATAAAAATACGGGATGCTTTCTCTGATTTGTCCTCTTTTATATAGAAGAAGCCCGTAGCCGTTATTCAGGCGAATGTCGGTCGCATCCCGGCGAAGCCCTTCTAAATAGTAGTCTGCCGGTTCGAAGGTGGCATGACGATATTGCTCCAGGTGCGTAGCCGCAAGATACAGCTCCTCTAAGGATTTCATATCACCAGGAGCTTTCATTGGTTCGGCAGGCGCCGGAATCGGATGCAGTTCCTTTTTATAAACAGAATAATCCACGAGAAGTTTATTGTTACAGGTGACGGTAATCTCACAGTCGGTTAATACTTGCGGGGCAGGGATAGATGCCTGAAAGAAACTGATAGGCGAAAGGCATACGGTTTCTTCATAGATTACCCGGTTATTTTCTTTTACAAGGATTGTAGAATTATCATATTTTCCCGTAGCATATACGTTGACAACCGCTGTTTTATGATCGCACAAACTGATGCTTACCATAGCATCCTTTGTGGCATTTCCTACCCTGCCGACACCCTTATATGGCATAAAGTACTGCACAAAAGTCTTCTCTTCGTGTGGTTTCAGCCATGTAAAATCAGGCTGATTATCGGTGAATACGCCGGTCATTAATTCGATGTAGGGGCCATCTGTCTCTGTGAGATTTCTGTCCCAGGAGCGGCCAAAGTCTCCGTTTCCCCAAGTCCATTGCTTTTTGCCGGGAGAAATGTGATGATCAGCTACATGAAGAAGCCCGGCTTCTTTTTTTTCATCATAGTTACCGATAAAATTGAAATCGGAATGTGCTGCCATATAGGAGGTGGGTACTTTTACATTTTTGTAACGTGAAATATCCACACCTGCCGAGTAGTCGCATTTATAATATTCACCTGTGGCAATTGGAAAGGTGGATACCGCTCTTTTTCCATGATCCATTACGGCATTTACATCCGGAGGAAAAACGGAATAGGTATAGTCATTTACCGGAACAGCAGGATTGGCCCACCATAAAAAAGTTTGAGGCAGATCTGTGTGATTATATAACTGTCCTTTGATTTCAATATAGGCCTTGCCGGGATAGAGGCTTATGGAGGCCATGCCCTTCGTTCCGTACATCTTGTCTGTCTCACCGACGTGGACGGTGCAGGAGCCGTCTTTATTTTCAGACATTGTAAAATCCACAGGTGAGTAGGTAGAGGGCCTATGATGCTGCGGCCAGTTGAATTCGATGCCTCCGGAAATCCAAGGCCCCGCCAAACCAACAAGTGCCGGTTTGATAACATGATTATAATAAACAAAATCATAATCATTCGTTTTGTCGTAGGCACGCTGGATTCTTCCTCCGAGTTCCGGGAGAATCATAACCTTTAGGTATTCATTTTCAAGAAACACTGCATGATAGGAAACGTCCTCCTTCACATCGGATATTTTTTCAGTAACGGGAAGGGGATATACCTTTCCTGTACTGCCCTGGTAAGCCCGCTTTTCAATAAATAATGGATTTTTTTCCGGAGGATATACCTGATAGGTCGGTATGATACAGGCTTGTTCCCACATAGTTACTTTTTGTTTACTCATACGTTTGTCATTCCTTTCTTTTCCCTTACAGGGAGACAATTTTTGTTGTTTTTTCTGAAGATTATGCCGATATTAACGGCAGCATTAAAACCGTCTTCTGTATTCCTTATCATATAAGGATAAGGGGTAAATGGAAATGACACATTAAGGGAATTGATGGACAAAATTCTATATCTATGATAATTTTAAACTATGGATATAATCAGTGATAAAAAACGCGACGGATTTAAAGGAGAACGGATGATTGTTCTTCCGACAGAGGCATTTCAAGACTATATTGAGCATCCCCAGATTAGGAGAATGTATTTGACCGATGTGGGGTTTTTTCCATGTGCAACTCACCATTACAGAGAAAGAAAGGAAGGGATAGAAGAGTATATTTTCATTTATTGCACAGAAGGGAGAGGGGTGATACAAATCAATGGGAGGAAAGACATTATTCTTCACGAAAACGAGGCATGCTGCATTCCGAGATTTTGCGGACACCGGTATTTTGCCTGCGAAGATAATCCATGGAGTATTTTGTGGGTTCACTTTAAAGGCGAAGATGTTCAGTTATACCCATTGGAAGAAAGCCGTGTCATACGATTTGAAACACTAAATTCTACAAATAGAATGCTGTTTCTGTTTGAACTGTTATTCATGGTACTTGAGGCAAATTATACACTTGGGAATTTCATTTATATTTCTCAGGTGCTTTCACTCATATTGGCAGAAACTTATTACCGGGAAAAAAATTGTTCGACACGGAAGCAGAATAAGCAAGTGACCAATGTTGTGCGCTATATGTATACGCATTTGAATGAAAATCTGACACTGGAAGCCCTCTCAAGGGAATTTGAGTTTTCCAAAAGCTATTTAAGCGCCATTTTTCAAAAATATACGAAGCATTCCCCTATAGAATTTTTTTTGAATTTAAAAATGAAAGAAGCCTGTAAGCTGCTTCGTTCTTCGGATTTATATATATATGAAGTGGGGCAGCGTCTCGGATATAAAGATCAGTATTATTTTTCGCGTATATTTAAGAAAATAGTGGGAATTTCTCCGGCAGAATACAAAAAAAGCGATTATATTCATTATCAGGATTAGCTGTTCGATTTTAGAAAGCTGCAGGTTTCTGTTTTGAATTGCAATCACCATGCAAAACAGTTATACTGAATGAGGTATTTTGTTTATGCGGATGCAAAGCATCGGACGGATAGAATGATTACGGCGGTGAGGTAGTTTATGAAGGAACTGGAATATCCTTTTGACGGAAGATATATTTTAAAGAAGAAAAAATCATTGCGCAGGGAGCTTTTGGCATCCGGGGCATCATTTCTTGAAAAGAGAATTGCAGTTTTGGGCGGTTCGACTACGCATGATGTGTGCGCGGTCATGGAGTTGTTTTTGCTGAATCAGGGTATCAAAGCTGAATTTTATGAGTGCGAATATGCACAGTATTGGGAAGATATCATGTTTGATAATCCTAAACTGAAGGCGTTTGCACCTGATTTAATCTATGTCCATACAAGTAACCGGAATATCAGAAATTATCCGCTGCCCGGTCAGTCTGAAGAGGAAGTGGATGCGATGCTTCAGGCGGATTACGAGCACTTTAGAAAGATGTGGGAGAAAATTGCGGGAGTGTATCACTGCCCGGTGATTCAGAATAATTTTGAGTATCCGTTTTACCGGCTGCTGGGCAATGCAGATGCCACGGATATTCATGGGAGAGTCAGCTATTTAAACCGCCTGAATGAGCGGTTTGCAGTCTATGCAAGGGAACATCGGGATTTTTTTATTCAGGATATTCAATATTTGTCTGCCTGTTATGGGCTGGATAAATGGGCGGATCCGCTGTATTGGCATATGTATAAATATGCGCTGTGCATGGAGGCTGTTCCGACGCTTGCCTATAATCTCAGCAATATCATCAAGTCCATTTACGGCAAGAATAAAAAAGCGCTCGTATTGGACTTGGATAATACACTTTGGGGCGGAATCGTCGGTGACGACGGTGCGGAAAATCTGGAAATCGGGCCGGAGACGCCGATGGGACAGGTATACAGTGAATTTCAGAGTTATATCAGGGAACAGAAATCAATCGGCGTTATTTTGAATGTCTGTTCAAAAAATGAATATGAAAATGCACTTGCAGGTTTAAATCACCCGGACAGTGTACTGAAGCCGGATGAATTTATTTCAATCAAGTCAAATTGGGAGCCTAAAAGCAAAAATGTGATTGAAACCGCGAACGAGCTGAATTTGCTGCCGGAATCATTTGTATTTGTGGATGACAATCCGGCGGAAAGAGAGATCATTGCTTCTCAAATTCCCGGGGTGGCGACACCGGACATCGGCAGTGTGGAAAATTATATACAGATATTGGATCATGCGGGCTATTTTGAGGTGACGAATTTATCGTCCGACGATGCGGCCAGAAATAAGATGTATCAGGAAAATGCAGAGCGCAGCAAGCTGGAGCAGAGCTTTTCCGATTATGGAGAATATTTAGAATCACTGGAAATGAAAGCAGTTATCAGGGGTTTTGAGCCGGTTTATCTGGAACGTATTGCGCAGCTTACGAACAAGAGCAATCAATTTAATCTGACGACAAAAAGGTATACGAGGCCTGAGATTGAGGAAATCGCAGAATCCGATGGGTATATTGATTTATACGGCAAGCTTGAGGATAAGTTCGGGGACAATGGGGTCGTATCTGTCGTAATCGGCAGAAAGGAAAAGGAGATCCTGCACATAGATTTGTGGATCATGAGCTGCCGCGTACTGAAGCGGGATATGGAGTTTGCGATGATGGACGAGCTGGCGGCGGCAAGCAGAGCGGCAGGCATTCGTCTGATCAGAGGCTATTATTATCCGACCGCAAAAAATAAAATGGTCTGTGATTTTTATAAGCTGATGGGTTTTGCCAAGACCGACGAGGACGAAGCAGGGAACACGACGTGGGAATTTGCCGTGACGAATTCCTACCAAATACAAAACCAATGGATAAGGGTGAATGAGAAATGAGCAGAGAGGAAATTTTTGAGCGTTTGAACGCGGTGTTCAGGGATGTATTTGACGATGACGGTATTACGGTGACAGAGAATACAACAGCTGCCGATATCAACGGCTGGGACAGCTTGATCCACATTACATTAATGGATGCGGTGGAAGAAGAGTTTGATATCCGGTTTGATATGAAAACGGTCATCAAGCTGAAAGACGTCGGTGAAATGGCCGACGTGATAGAAGACGAGGTATAAGGCTTTGGCATTTGTCTCCTTGCGGTTTATTATTTTTTTGATTGTACTTCTGACGGCATATTATTTATTTCCGAGAAAACACCAATGGCTGCTGTTACTTGCCGGCAGCTATGTTTTTTATGCTTATGCAAATCCTTTTTATCTTATTTTCCTGCTGCTTTCGACAGTGACAACTTATTTGTGCGGTGTATGGATGGGCCGGGAGGATGAGGCTCTTTGCGGGGAGCTTGCGGCACATCGGGAGGTGCTGTCGAAGGAGGAAAAGAGAGCGAGAAAGGCGATGACGCAGAAAAGAAAGAAACAGGTGATGGCCATCTGTCTCGTTTTTAACCTGCTGATCCTCGGACTTTTAAAATATACGAATTTCTTCTTGGAAAACATGAACTTATTTTTACGGGCGGGCGGATCGGACAGCTTGATTCCTCGTGTAAACTGGCTTCTGCCGCTCGGCATTTCATTTTATACATTTATGACAATCGGGTACTGCGTGGATGTATACAGGGGGATCTGCGAACCGCAGAAGGATTTCTTTAAATATGCGCTGTTTGTTTCTTATTTTCCTCAAATTACACAGGGTCCGATCAACCGCTATTCCGATATGGAAGGCCGGCTTTACGGGGAGCATTCGTTCGACTGGCAGCGCTGTAAGGAAGGCGGTTATCGGATTTTGACCGGTCTGTTTAAAAAGCTTGTGATTGCGGAGCGGCTGGCCGTTTATGTCGACCGTGTTTTCGGAATGCCGGAAGCCTATGGGAGTATGACAATTTTGTTTGCGGCAGTTTTTTATGCAATTCAGATTTATTGTGATTTTTCCGGATATATGGATATTGTGCTCGGTATCAGCGAGCTTTTTGGAATCCGTATGGCCGAAAACTTTAACAAGCCCTTTTTTTCAAAATCAATTCCGGAATACTGGCGCCGCTGGCATATGACGTTGAATATCTGGTTTAAGGATTACCTGTATTATCCGGTCATACGGTCGGAGTTTTGCACGAAAATCGGGAAGAAGCTTGGAAAAAGAGTATCGAAGGAAGCCGGCAGGCTTGTGCCTCCGGTCGTCGGCCTGCTTGCGGTATGGTTTCTGACCGGACTCTGGCATGGGGCGAGCTGGCATTATGTGGCGCATGGACTTTACCATGGAACAATTATTATTTTTGGTATTCTTTTCGGATCCGTTTACAAGCGGCTGCGGGAAACTCTGCATATCAGGGATGATTCCAAGACATATCATGTGTTTCAGATGGTTAGAACCTTTCTTCTTGTAGACATCTCTTTTATTTTGTTTCGTGCATCCAGTGTCAGTGACGCACTTTTTATGATGAAGCAGATCTTTTTTTACATGGATATCAGTATCTCGGCTTTAAAGGATGCCATCCTGCCGTTTACGGAGGACAATACCGCAGTCGCTTATTTCGGCGTGGCGGCTGCGGCGATACTTTTGCTGTTTTTGGCCGAAGTGCTGGACTATAATGGTAAGGATACGGTGAAAAAGCACCGGTATCTGAGCGGCGCTGTCATGATTGTACTCATTTTGCTGTTTGGTATTTTTGGACAGTCGGAATTTATTTATATGCAATATTAAGAGGAATCTGATATGAAACTGAAAAAAACAGGAATTACAATTTTTGCGGCGCTGTTTGTATTTTCCGGCGTTGTTTTGCTGAAAAATTACTGCTCCTATCTGCTTCCGAACGACGCGATGGGGGTTCGTTCCATTGCAACCAAGAAACAGGTGGACACGCTGTTTCTCGGTTCCTCCGCCTATCGGAAGGGAATTGATATGTATCTGGTCGAAGAGGAGCTTGAGGGGGAGTCCTATGCGCTTACGTACAACGGAAATGAGCCGCTTAATATGGCGATTGAACTGAAGGAGCTGCTGAAGGCAGGAACAGAAATCGGACTTCTTGTCGCAGATTTTAACCCGAGCATGATGGATCGGGGTGCGGATTTGAGTGACAAGCGCCTGCTTTGGGATATCAGCATGGAGGGAAAGCTATCTTTATGGAAGGAACTCGCAAAAAAAGAGGATACGGATTTCTTTACGTTTTATGATTATTTTGTGCTTTCAAACAATGATTATATGGTGACTTATCCGGTATCGTACCCGCTCATTGCGGGACGTTACTATCGGGGCGGCAGCACCCAGACCGACGAAACGCCCGGCTGCACAAGGGAAGAGCTGGAGGAAATGGAACTTGCTGAGAATCCGGGTGTGAATGAGCTGCAGCTGAATTCGATCGGAGAAATCATCAAAATGTGTAAAGAGAGTGGCATTGAGGTGATTTTTTTGGAGTCTCCGCGCTATTATCGGATGGAAACTGACAAAAATTATATGGAGAAAGCGGCGGTTTTGGAAGCGTATCTTGCGCAGCAGGGTGTTAAGTGTATTTTGAAGGACGACCTGGAATTTGACAATACGAATCCGGCTTACTATTCTGATTTGACCCATATGTCCGGCGATGGAAAACGGGAGTTTACCCGCCTCCTCATCTCCAAGTTAACAGAATATGCGCGCTGAACGTTTTTATTGTGAGAAGATATAAAATGCGATATAATTAAATAGTAAATAAAAATAAGGAGAATACAATGAAACGAATCGGGATATTGACAAGCGGAGGCGATTGCCAGGCGTTGAATGCAGCGATGCGGGGTGTTGTAAAGGCACTGTGGTTTGCGTTGGGACCGGAGGGAGTCGAAATTTACGGATTCTATAATGGCTACAGAGGTTTGATTTACAGCAACTACAGAAAACTGGAATTTTCTGATTTTTCAGGGATACTGACACGCGGCGGCACGATACTCGGCAGTTCCAGAACGCCGTTTAAGTCAATCCGTGAGCCGGATGAAAACGGGTTGGACAAGGTTTCTGCGATGAAACAGAATTATCATAAGCTGAATCTGGACTGTCTTGTGATTCTTGGCGGAAACGGTACCCATAAGACAGCAAATCTGCTGAGTGAAGAGGGCCTGAACGTCGTTACACTTCCGAAGACAATAGACAATGATTTATGGGGAACCGATATGACATTCGGATTCCAGAGCGCGGTGAATCTTGCGACAAACGTTATAGACTGCATTCATACGACGGCATCTTCCCACAGCCGTGTCTTTATCGTCGAAGTCATGGGACACAAGGTTGGGTGGCTTACGCTGAATGCGGGTGTTGCGGGCGGTGCGGATATTATTTTGATTCCGGAAATTCCATACGATATTGACAGGATTGTGGAGGCGATTGCCCAGAGGACGAAGCGCGGTAGCACATTTACCATTCTTGCCGTAGCGGAGGGTGCGATTTCTAAGCAGGATGCGCTGCTCACCAAAAAGGAGCTGCGGGAGAAGCAGACAAAATGCGCCTACCCATCCGTGTCCTATGAGGTTGCGGCACAGATTCAGGAACGGACCGGTCAGGAGATCCGTGTAACCGTGCCGGGACATATGCAGCGCGGCGGCAGCCCATGCGCATATGACAGGGTGCTGGCTTCCCGGCTAGGTACGAAAGCAGCCGAGTTGATTATGAACGGGGAGTACGGTTATATGGCAGGCATCGTGAACGGAGAGGTCGGAAAAATACCCTTAAAGGATGTGGCCGGAAAGCTGAAATATGTTTCTCCGGATTCCACGATCGTAAAAGAAGCGAAGATGCTCGGCATCAGCTTTGGGGATTAGCAAGAAGGAAAAAGAGGTAATTTTCATGTCATATACCGCACTTTACAGAAAATGGAGACCCGATAATTTTGGAGACGTAAAAGGACAGGATCCGATTGTTACGACGCTGAAAAATCAAATTACTTCGGAAAGAATCGGACATGCTTATCTGTTTTGCGGAACGCGCGGAACAGGCAAAACAACAGTCGCCAAAATTTTTGCGAAAGCTGTGAATTGTGACCATCCGGAAGACGGAAGCCCGTGCGGGGTATGTGCAAGCTGTAAAGCCATTTCGGCTGGAAACTCGATGAATGTGATCGAGATTGATGCAGCTTCCAACAACGGTGTGGATAATATCCGCGAAATCCGGGATGAGGTTTCCTATTCACCTGCGGAAGGGAAATATAAGGTTTATATTATCGACGAGGTTCATATGCTTTCTGTAGGAGCGTTTAATGCCTTGCTCAAGACATTGGAGGAGCCGCCTTCCTATGTTATTTTTATTCTGGCAACGACGGAGGTCCATAAAATTCCGGTGACAATCCTTTCCAGATGCCAAAGGTATGATTTTAAACGGATTTCGATAGAAACCATTTCTGAACGCCTCAGAGAGCTTATGACGGAGGAGCAGATCATAGCGGAGGATAAGGCAGTCCGTTATATTGCAAAGGCAGCAGACGGCGCAATGCGTGATGCGCTGAGTCTTTTGGATCAGTGTGTCTCGTTTTATTTTGGACAGGAGCTGACCTATGACAATGTATTGGAGGTACTGGGCGCAGTTGATACGGAGGTGTTCAGTGCAATGCTGCGTGCCGTTATGGCGAGGGACATTTTAGATGCAATCCACCTCCTGGAAAAAATTATTATGCAGGGCAGGGACTTATCCCAGTTTGTCATCGAATTCACCTGGTATTTGAGAAACCTGCTGCTTGTAAAGTCCTCAGAGGATATTGAGGATGTGCTGGATGTTTCGAGTGAAAATCTGCTGCGATTGAGGGAAGAAGCCCAGATGATTAATCAGGAGACACTGATGCGTTATATCCGTATATTCTCAGAGCTTTCCGGTGAGATCAAATATGCTTCCCAAAAACGAGTGTTGATTGAAATGGCCGTCATCAAGCTTTGTAAGCCGAGCATGGAGACTGATTCTGAGTCTATGCTTGACCGGATCAGAGCCTTGGAGGAGCAGATAAAGGACGGTGTTATAATAAGTGCTTCAGGTGGTCTGCCGGATGGCGGTGATTCAGAAACAAACGGGAACGGAATAAATGAGCTTTTGCCGGGCAAGGAGCGGCCTGAGCTTCCAAAAGCACTGAATGAGGATATTAAAAAGATCGGATCGATATGGCAGGGGATCGTGGCACAAATGCCCGGTATCATCCGTCCGTATTTAAAGATGGCGAAGCCTACGGCAAGAGAGGATAATAAACTGCTGATCGTTGTTATGGATTCACTTGCAAGAGATTTTTTGAATAAGGAGCTGCAGCGGACCGCGATTGCACAGGTAATCAACGAACGGATCGGCAAGGAAGTGGACTTTGATATTATTATGATGGAAAAAAATCAAAAGTTTCAGGAAAACTATGTAGATTTAAGTAAGGTCATCCATATGGAGATTGAGACCGAAGATTGATTATATTAATTAGGAGGAAGAAACATGGCAAAGAGAGGTGGATTTTCGGGCGGGGGAATGGGAATGCCCGGAAATATGAACAACCTGATGAAGCAGGCGCAGAAAATGCAGCGTCAGATGGAGGAAAACCAGAAGGAGCTGGAAATAAAGGAATTTACAGCGGCGGCAGGCGGCGGAGCGGTGGAAGTGACTGTTTCGGGCAAAAAGGAAATCACAAAGGTAAAGCTGTCTCAGGAGGTTGTAGACCCGGATGATATTGAAATGCTGGAGGATCTGATCATGGCGGCTGCCAACGAAGCGCTTCGCAAGATGGAAGAGGAGTCCCAAAGTGCGATGTCAAAGCTGACTGGCGGCCTTGGTATGGGCGGCGGATTTCCTTTTTAAGGGAAATCTGCCTATTTTATAAAAGACTTGCAATTGTTAGGAGATAGCAGGATGGACTTGTATAGCGGGTATATTAATAAGCTGATTGCCGAGCTGTCTGTTTTGCCGGGTATCGGTTCAAAATCGGCACAGAGGCTCGCTTTTCATATTATCAATATGCCGAAGGAAAATGTTAAGCGGCTGGCGGCAACCATGGTTGAAGCGCGAGATAATATTAAATACTGCACGCAGTGCTTTACCTTGACGGACAGGGAGCTTTGCCCCATTTGTTCGGATTCATCAAGGAATCAGAAGGTCATCATGGTTGTGGAAAACACGCGGGATATGACTGCCTATGAAAAGACGAGAAGGTATGAGGGTGTTTATCATGTCCTGCACGGCGCGATCAATCCGAGTCTTGGAATCGGGCCGGGCGACATCCGGCTGGCAGAGCTCCTGCAAAGACTGCAGCATGATGTGGATGAGGTCATTATCGCGACGAACTCGAGCATCGAGGGGGAGACGACTGCAATGTATATCAGCAAGCTGATCAAGCCGACAGGAATTAAGGTGACACGAATTGCGAGCGGTGTACCGGTGGGCGGTGAGTTGGAATATATCGACGAAGTCACACTTTCCCGCGCGCTGGATGCGAGAATAGAACTGTAATGATAAATAGCAAATAAGGAGATTTTAAAGATGAGTGTTTCAACAACGTATTTCGGAAAAACGAAGGATGGAGAAGATATTTTACTTTATACCATTAAAAATGAGAGAGGGATGGAGGCTTCGGTTACAAATTTCGGCGCAGTTCTTGTCACTCTGCTTGTTCCGGATAAAGCCGGAACGGTAAAGGATCTTGTGCTGGGATTTGATAAGGGTGAGGATTATTTGACAAACCCCTGCTTTTTCGGAGCAACTATCGGCAGAAGTGCTAACCGGATCGCAGGTGCAAAATTTATGATCGACGGTATAACCTACCGGTTAAAGGTAAACGATAATGAAAATAACTTACACAGCGACGCTGATCTGGGCTATCACAAAAGGCTTTGGGATGCCGAACCGACCGGCAACGGGGTAAAATTTTCTTATTTTTCACCTGATGGTGAAATGGGATTTCCGGGCAGCTTGAAAATTTCAGTCACCTATACGCTGACGGATGACAATGCACTTGAGCTGTTTTATGAGGGTATCAGCGACAAAAAAACGCTGATTAATCTGACAAATCATACGTATTTCAACCTCTCAGGTCATGATGCGGCAAGCATTCTGGATACGTCGGTCGTGTTGTATGCGTCTCATTATACGCCCATTGTTCCGGGCGCGATCCCGACAGGAGAAATTGCGGCGGTTGCAGGCACGCCGATGGATTTTACAGCTGCAAAGACAATCGGAAAGGAAATTGACACGGATTGGGAGCAGCTTACGATGGTAAACGGTTATGATCATAATTTTGTGCTCGACGATTATGACGGAACACTGCACAAAATTGCGGAGGCATCTGCGGACGGCAGAACGATGGAGGTTTATACGGATCTTCCGGGTGTGCAGTTCTATACGGGAAACGGAACACAGGCGCTCATCGGAAAGGGCGGGGTCGTATACGGACCGAGAAACGCGTTCTGTCTCGAAACACAGTATTTTCCGAACAGTATTAATCAGGAGGGCTTCCGGAAGCCGGAGTTTGATGCGGGAGAGCGTTACCGGACAAAGACCGTATACCGGTTTGTTTAATTGATCAGGAGAAGACAATGCTGGTACAGCAAAAATTAAAGGATTATCTGAATAAGGATTTTGTATGCAGCTGCGGGCGCACACACCGCTGTAATATCAAGGATATTGTGCTTGAAAAGGGTGCGCTCAGACAGGTTGTGACGTTGCTTCATAAGCATCATTACAGCCGACCGCTGCTAGTCTATGACGAGACGACTAAGGAAATCGCCGGGAAGCATCTTACGCAGCTTCTTGAGGAGAGCAGCATTGAATATGCGGTGTATTGCTTTCCGTATAAGACACCGGTCGCCGATATGGAGGCATGTTTGCTGCTTGAGCGGAATCTGCCGCAGGATACGGATGTTATTATTGCGGTCGGTTCGGGAACAATCAACGATATCTGCCGGTTTGTCAGTTTTCAAAAAAAACTGAACTATTTTATTTTCGCAACCGCTCCGTCGATGGACGGTTTTGCTTCCGATGTCAGTCCTTTGATCGTGGATAGCCTGAAAACGACTTATTCTGCACAGGTGCCGGCTGCGATTATCGGGGATCTTACTATTTTGAAGGATGCGCCGATGAATATGATTGCCGCGGGAGCCGGAGATATATTCGGTAAATATACGTGCTTGTGTGACTGGAGACTGGCCCATGCTGTGACAGGTGAATATTACTGTGAGGAAATTGCCGGACTTGTGGGGCACTCGATTGAGGTCGTTGCAAAAAGCTGCGGAGAAATCCGGACGCAGAAGGAAGAAGCGGTTAAACGGATTATGGAGGGCCTGATCTTATCGGGTATTGCGATGAGTTTTGCGGGAAATTCCAGACCTGCTTCAGGAAGTGAGCATCACTTGTCTCATTATTGGGAAATGATGTTTTTGTTTGATGGAAAAAAGGCGATTCTGCACGGGACAAAAGTAGGGATCGGCACGGTGCTGGTGCTGCGCCTTTATGAATTGTTTCAAAAGGAAGTACTGGATTTTAATACCGCCGAAAAAAGTGCCGTTCTGTTTGACAGAAATCGATGGGAGGATTTGATGCAAAGGCTTTATCGATCGGCAGCAGGCGGTGTCTTGAAGCTGGAGGATCAAATCGGGAAAAATGCGCCTGAGCATGTGCTTGAGAGGCTTGCGGCCGTAAAGGAACGGATGCCTGAAATCAGAGCTTCCATGGAAATGCTGCCTAAAGCGGCAGAGGTTGTTTCCCTGCTGAGGGAGGTTCATGCGCCTGTCCGCCCGGATCAAATAGGCGTTTCGGATGAAGAAGTACAGGGCGCGGTTATCGCGGCAAAGGAGCTGCGCAATCGTTATGGACTGCTGCAGATGCTTTATGATTTTGGGCTGCTTGAAACCTATGCGGACAAAGCGGTTACACTCGCAAAAGAAGATTAACGGAAAGGAGATCAGACATGGGAAAAAACAATCACAAGGGACCGACACAAATGAGTCTGTATATGAGAATTGTAGTGGGAGGTTATCTGGTTTATCTCGCATATGATATTTTTAAGCTTCGGGATACACAGGCTTCCGATTATTGGTTTATGATGGTGTCCGTGGTTTTGTTCACGGTTATTGGCGCTGTTCTTGCGGCCATGTCAATAAAGGGTTTAATTAAGAAGGATTATTATGACCCGAATAATGACAGTACGGATCAGGATGCGGCAGCAGAAAATACAGAACCGGAGAAAAGTGAAGAAGAAAAAGAGAACGGCGAAGAGTGACTGCCGGTTTGAAGGAGTAAATTTTCATTGGGAAAATCATAGAACCGGATATTTAATTTAAAGAAATTTTAAGAAAATATTTTTATTTGCGTTCTCTATTGTATGCTATGATGAAACAGATACAGGCAGAAGCAAGAGGTTCCCAATGGTGAGGAGTGTTATTGATGAGCGGAGATAATAAGGAAACAGTAGAAAATAAAGAAGCTGATGACAGAAACGAGATTCAAAATACAGAGAAAAGGATGATTCGCTTCAGGGAGAAAAGAAAAAAACATGCGGCAATCAAGCGTAAGAAGGACGAGTTTTCCGTAACATTGATCGGTATGATTATTTATGGGGTGGTTCTGATCGCAATTGTGGCGGGAACTTATCTCGGCATTAAATCCTTTTTTTCAAATAATGAGAAAAAAAACGAGACAACAGAGGTCATTAATCCGATTGAAGACCCGGAGGATACGACAGGCAGCGAAAATGCGGTACCGACGGAACCGGCAGCAGAGGAACCGGGAGCTGGGGAAGAACCGATGGAGGAAGCGCTGATTGATGTTTCTTCTCTTGTAAACGGTGATAACAATTATATCGATTACAGCCGGACAGTGTTTAAACCGGCAAAACGGGATGTAACACTTACCTGGGAGGATCGGGTTTTTTCGAATCTTGAAAATGTCAAGAATCCGTCTGAGGCGCTTGTGAACACCTATCAGTTTTCCCGCAAATATGCGGTTCGTGAAGATGAAAAGAAAATGGAATATCTGGTGTATACAAATCCTGAAACAGGAAAGATTGAGAAAATCACAGCGATCGAATATTGCGGCGACGATATTGAGACAATTGATTATTATTATGATAATGGAAAAATTAATTATATCGCGCAGCACCGTTCAATCATTAATACGCCGGTGGACATTTCTTCAGCGGCGGTGCAGTCCCGTTATTATTTCAATCAGGACGTCATGGTGAAGTACTCCTACTGCGAAGACAACAAGGCAACGGAATATCTGGTATCGGAGCTTACAAAATACAGCAGCGGGACAGTAGGGCAATATGATTATCTCGAAGAAACATTGCTCAACTGGGCATATCTTACATACTATGCCGTAAGCAATATTGCGGAAACAGAACAGATAGAAGGTTATGTGCTGGATGAATTCAATATGGCGATGGCCGATGCACAGGTTCAGCTTTCCTCTGATTCGAAGAATGCAGTGGTCGCCAAGACGACGACAAACGGAGACGGGTATTACAGCCTGGTGCTGCCGACGGATGACACAGACACCTATACGCTGACTATTAATAAAAACACACTGGATGAAGTGAAGGTATATGGAATTAAGGCAGTTTCAGGTTCTGCTGTCTATGCTGTTGAGCCGGTCTATCTTGCCTATACGGAGGTAGGAGCTGTTTATAATGTGCAGATCATGGTGCGTGATGCAGAAAATGCAGGTAACGCAGGTGCGCTTTCGGATGCGGCGCTCAAGCTTCGCAATGGGATCAACAATCGAAGCGGCGATGTTATCGCAACGGGAACGCTGGATGCAACGGGAGCGATTACGGCACCGATGCGTGCGGGCAGTTATACGGCGGAAATAACAAAGGGCGGCTATGAAACAAGCTATTTCACAGTTATCGTGCGGATGGATCGGCAGGCGGTGCTTGGTTATGCGGTTTCCGATGTCGGTGAAAATAAATATAAGGTGGCACTGTCGTGGGATACAACGCCGCTTGATTTGGATGCGAGAGCCTTTTCTTCGAATGCGGCGAATGTGGTCAGATCCCAAAACGACAGCGTAGGCCTGACAACCGCCGAGGTTATCAATCTTGGGGGTGCTGGAGCGGACAGCTATCAGTATTATGTCTCAGATTACAGTAACTGTACGGGCGGAGATATGCTTTCCTACAATATGTCGACTTCAAACGCGGTCATTGCGGTTTACAGCGCGGATGGACTTTTGGCTTCCTACCATGTGCCGATGGCTCATTGCGGCGTGATCTGGCGGGCATTTGAAATCAGAAATCATAAAGTGTTGCCGATTAATGATTATTTTAGCATCATAGAGCCGGACAGTTATTGGACGTCAAAATAATCGGAGGTACTTATGACAAAAATAATCGGAGCTCCCTTGCCGAACATTCCATGGCAGGATCGGCCGTCCGGCGATGAAAATCCGGTCTGGAGATATAAGGATAACCCTATTATCGGACGTAATGAACAAAAGAATTCCAACAGCATTTTCAACAGTGCCGTCGTGCCGTTTGAGGATGGATTTGCGGGTGTTTTTCGGTGCGACAGTAAATCTGTCAGTATGGATATTTTTGCAGGCAGGAGCAGAGACGGTATTTCTTGGAAAATTGATGAGGAGCCGGTGAGGTTTACCGGCGAGGACGGAGAGATTTTAAAGCGGGAATACCGTTACGATCCGCGTGTATGTTTCATGGAGGACCGGTATTATCTTACCTGGTGCAACGGTTACCACGGGCCGACAATCGGAATGGCTTATACGTATGATTTTAAAGAATTTGTACAGCTTGAAAATGCATTTTTACCTTATAACAGAAATGGCGTGTTGTTTCCGCGCAAAATTAACGGTTATTATATGATGATGAGCCGCCCGAGCGATACGGGTCATACGCCGTTCGGTGATATTTTTGTCAGCAGGAGCAGAGACTTGGAGTTTTGGGGAAAGCATCGGTATATGATGGGTGCGGTTGCCGGAGATCAATCCGCGTGGCAAAGTACGAAAATCGGTCCGGGTCCGATTCCGATTGAGACGCAGGAAGGCTGGCTTTTGATTTATCACGGCGTTTTGACAACGTGTAACGGCTATGTTTACCGGATGGGTGCGGCATTACTTGACAGCAATGAGCCCTGGAGGGTAAAATATAGGACAAGGAATTATATTCTGGCACCCTATGAGTATTATGAGTGTGTCGGAGACGTGCCGAATGTGACTTTTCCATGTGCGGCTTTGGCGGACGCAGCGACAGACCGGATTGCGATTTTTTATGGGTGTGCGGATACTGTGACGGGACTTGCATTTACGACAGCAGAGCTGCTGTTTTCGGAGATGAAGAAGAACCCGCTTGTATAATTTGGTTTCACAGGAAAAACACAAAGAATTCACACAATCTTTTGGTTTCATGTCTTGCGGAAATTGGCAAAATATAATATATTTTTACCATAGGCATAGGTTTGATTCACTATGCAAAAGGAGGAATATATGCGTCAATTGGCAAGAAAACTATCAAGAGTAATGCTCGGTGTGGCAGTGGCGGCAGGTGTGACGCTTTGCAGCGGTGTGACGGCAAAGGCGGACACAGCGTCGGATGCGGTTTCCCTCTATGCACAGCAGCTTGCATTATTGGAACAATATCAGAGTGCACTGGCCGCACAATATCAGGCGGCACTTGCAGCGCAGTATCAGGCGGCGCTTACCGTGCAGGCAGGGATGCAGAAGATTCAGGCGAACGCAGTGGATCAGGCATATTTGCTGAATGCGGTGCAGGCGATGCAGCTCGCGCAGTATCAGGCGATGATTCAAAATCAAGGTCTTGAGCATCAGGATTACCTATTGGAAGAATTCAAAGAATCCCAGGTACAGGCCATGCAGGCCTTCCTAGGATATAATGGATTATAATTAGAGTAAAGGGGCGAGATTATGAGCAAGAAAAACGTGGATTATTCAGTAGTTAAGGAAGGAAAAGAAATTGCTGTGATGGAAAAAGAAAAGAAGTTCTACTCGGATGATGTCATTGAAGAATTAATTGCGTACCGCAAGAAAAAGAAAATGACACAGCAAGATATTGCTGAGCGTTCAGGAATCATGCGTCCGAATGTTGCAAGACTTGAGGCAAGGAGAACGGAACCTACAATGGATGTGCTGTCCAGATATGCGAAAAGCATGGGCATGGACATTAAGATCAGCCTGGTAAAGAAAAGTAAATAAGAATGACTTTTATAAAAAGGGTACTGGTTTTCCGGTATCTTTTTTTTGTGCCTGTACTTGAGGTATTAGACAGCTGCGCATTTTAAATTTAATTCTACATAATTTCTACAAATTAGTTTCGTATACTCATATCCATGCAGGAAGCAACAAGGAGGATGGCGGATGGGTACGGTTGTAAAATCCAAAAGGCTGCGCATCGGCGGTATGAGTTGCGTGAATTGCCAGAATACAATTGAAAGGAAACTGCAGAATACTGCGGGTATCAAAAGTGCATCGGTAAGCTACGCTGACGGTATCGCGGAAATTACCTACGATACGGATATCATTTCTTTAAAGGATATTGAAGCAGTAATTGAAAGACTGGATTACGAGGTGCTGCCTTACGACGAGAAGGAAACAGGCGGTGCAGGAATTTCGATTGAGTTGGTGCTGATTATTATTTGCGGCTATGTCCTGATTCGCCATTTCGGTATTTTAAACCTGCTGGTACCGAGCCGGCTGGCAGAGTCAGATGTGGGATACGGAATGCTCTTTGTAATCGGACTGATCACTTCGGTACATTGTATCGCGATGTGCGGCGGCATTAATTTGTCTCAGTGCATCCCACAGAGCGAAGAAACAACAGGCGGCCGTTTTTCTTCCTTAAGACCTGCTCTTCTTTATAATGCAGGACGGGTGCTTTCCTATACGGCGGTCGGATTTATTGTCGGTGCGCTTGGTTCAGTACTTACTTTTTCTAATACGCTGCAAGGAGTATTAAAGCTGCTCGCGGGTGTTTTTATGGTAATTATGGGACTTAATCTGCTCGGCAGCTTTCCATGGCTTCGCAGGCTTGCTCCGCGGATGCCAAAGAAGATTGCAAAAAGCATCTATATGAAAAAAAGCAAAAGCAAAAGTCCGTTGATTGTAGGCCTTTTAAATGGTCTGATGCCTTGCGGCCCGCTGCAGGCGATGCAGATTTATGCGCTTTCGACCGGAAATGCTTTTGCCGGTGCCTTGTCGATGTTTTTGTTCAGTCTGGGTACCGTGCCGCTGATGTTCTTGCTCGGAGCGGCAGGAACAGCACTTGGAAAAAGATTCACGAAGAAGGTGATGAAGGCCGGTGCCGTGCTTGTTATTGTGCTCGGGTTGGCGATGTTTTCCCAGGGCATGAATCTGGCGGGTTTTTCTCAGTCAGCTGCATTTTCCGGCGGAAATAAAACGGCACAGACAGATACCGCAGAAATGGATACAAAAGAGGGTGTTCAAGTCGTAACCAGCACACTTTCTCCGGGAAAATATCCGGATATTACCGTTTCAGCAGGCGTACCGGTAAAATGGGTGATCGATGCGCCGCAGGGCAGCATTAACGGCTGCAATAACCAACTGCTGATTCAGGAATACGGCGTCGGACACAAATTCCAGACCGGTGAAAACATCATTGTATTTACGCCCGAGGAAGAGGGAACCTTTCAGTATACGTGCTGGATGGGTATGATACGGGGAACAATTACGGTAGTGAATGAGAGTGAATAATAATAGGAGGAAGGAATATGTTTTCATTAAAGAATGTTTACGGAAAGCGATTTTCAAAAAGGGGATTGGGATTTATCCTGCTGTGTCTGATGGCAGTTTCGCTGACTGCCTGTGCAAAGCAGAATTTGCCTGCTGCAAAAAACAGCAGTGAAGAAGCAAGTAAAGAGGTGAGTAAAGAAGCGGACAAAGAGACGGATAAAGAGACGGACAAAGAGACAGAGGAAGGAACAGATTTAGTGATTCCCGTGGCTGATATTACCGAGGAGGCTTCTTTTTACCCTATTACGATGGATGGAGTGGAGATGGAAATTATCGCTGTTAAGGCAGAGGATGGAAGCATTCGCACCGCTTTTAACACCTGTCAGGTATGTTATGATTCAGGCAGGGGATATTATAAGCAGGAAGGAAGTATGCTTGTATGCCAGAACTGCGGCAATCAGTTCCCTATGGAACGTGTTGAGGTAGAGGCGGGCGGATGTAACCCATGGCCGATTTTTGACGGGGATAAAACTGTGACAGAAGAGAATATTACGATTTCGTACGCTTTTTTGCAGGAGTCAGAGCAGATTTTTTCCAACTGGAAACAGTCGTATTAAAAACCGGCTGCTCCGTTCCTTGTGTTTTGCAAAACAGGTACTTGTATGTTAAAATTGAAATTAATCTGCGGCAGGTAAGGAAAGGAGGAGGCTACTATGCTGAAAAGCTTACGAACGCAGCTATCCTTATCGATCCTGACGATCGTGCTGATCACGGTTGCACTTAGCAGTTTTTTTTCAAATTGGTTCATCAACCGGGAGTTTGAAAGCTATATCGCACAGCAGGAGCAGGAGCGGAGCCAAAATATCGTGAGCGATCTTGCGGTTCAGTATGATGCGTCTGCGGGCGGTTGGAATCAGGATTTCCTTCATACAATCGGAATGTACGCGTTGTATGACAGTTATATTTTGAAAATTTATGACGCAGGCGGAACAATGCTGTGGGATGCGGAAAATCACGATATGACCAGGTGCTGGCAGGTTATGGATGAAATTTCATCCCGTATGGAAAAAGCAAGGCGAAGCGGCGGCTTTGTCTCCCATCGGTATGATATCGAGCGGGAGGGGCAGGCAGTCGGCTCTGTGTCGATTACTTATTATGGTCCCTATTTTTTCAGTGAAAATGATTTTCAGTTTATCAATACGCTGAACATTGTCCTTCTTGTAATTGGTATTTTGGCAGGTATTTTTTCGGTGATTGTCGGCAGTCTGCTGGCGCGCCGGATCGCACGTCCCGTGACGAAGACTGTCGACATTACCAAGCAGATTGCAAGGGGAAATTATGAGCTTCGTTTTGAAGGCGAGACCAATACGCGCGAGCTGTATGATCTTGTGGCAGCGGTCAATCAGCTTTCTTGCGCGCTGAGTGAGCAGGAAAATCTGCGGAAGCGGCTGACGACGGATGTGGCACATGAACTGCGTACACCGCTGGCTGCCGTAGGTGCTCACTTGGAAGCAATGCTGGAGGGCGTTTGGGAGGCGACCCCGGAAAGGCTTGCGGGCTGCTATGAAGAAATCATACGCCTGGGGACACTTGTTGCCGATCTGGAACAGTTGGCGAAGGCGGAAGGCGACAGTTTGAAGCTAAGCAGGACCGAGACAGATCTGCTCGAAATTGCCCGGATTGCCTATGAGGCATTGGAGGCCGAGGCAGGAAAAAAGGGGCTGTCGGTATCAGTATCTGGAGAGTCTTCTTTTGTAAATGCCGACCAGGATCGACTTTGTCAGGTGGCAATCAATCTTCTTTCAAATGCAATTAAATATACACCGGAGGGAGGAATTATTGTGATTGAAACGGAGGATACGGGGTCAAACGGCATTCTTCGCGTAAAGGATAATGGTATCGGTATTTCCGAGGAGGAGCTTCCTCTTATTTTTGAACGCTTTTATCGGACGGATAAATCCCGCAGCCGTAAGACCGGCGGCGCGGGGATCGGCCTTACCATTGCGAAATCCATAGTTTCTGCTCACAGTGGAGAGATCACCGTCAGGAGTGAGGTGAACACGGGAAGCTGCTTTACGGTGACGATTCCGAAGTAAGGAGGTATAAATAATGGAAATTAAAAAGGGTGATCATTCTTTTTTTATAGATGATTCCGAGGAAAAGATACTGGCTGAAATGACGTTTGTTCCTACGGGAGAACATCTTATTATCATTGATCATACATATGTTTCGGATGTTCTGAAGGGACAGGGAGTTGGCAAGCTGCTCTTAAATGAGTTGGCCGGCTGGGCAAGAAAGGAACATAAGAAAATCATCCCTCTGTGCCCTTATGCGAAGGCACAGATGGAAAAGAACAGCGAGTACCATGATCTGTTAGCGGACAGGGAATAGAATCGTGCCTCTATTCTTTATTCTTTGATTTTTTCCTTCCGATCAGAAAGCAAATGATGGCACAGGCAAGGTAGCTTACAGAATCGATCCATTCCAGACCGGTTGTGTAAAGCAGGAGTATGCTTTCCTGATCTGCAATCGCATCCGTGGCGGCAGATCCAAAGATGACCGTAAGAAGCAGGATGCCGGTTGCGTTCCAGAAATTTATTTTTGTGAATGCCGCAATCAAAATAAAAATCCATAATATGATGATCCAGATCAGGCTGATTGGTATCGCATAATGCAGAAACCAACCATCCGATTGCGGTGCATACTCATTTGCCTGAATGACAAGTGCAAATACATACAACATCGGAAGCAGTAAAAAACTGCAAGCCGCCGCCGCTTTAATCAACTTATGGGTTTTACTGTAAATCGCCGTAAAAGCGGGAATAAATACGAAAATCAGAGCAGCATCTACGATGAGCGACCACGTCAGTCGTCTGTTGGCGGCAATGTCCACGATAAAGCATGTCAGGACACTGATGCCGAATAATGCATAAAAAACACCCTTTAACACATAGAATAATTTTGTTTTTGTCATAAACTTTTTGAAATCCTTTACATCGGGAGCCGTTTCTGTTTCAATTTCCTTCAGCATGTCATCACGCTCCTTTGTACAGGCCTCACAGCTTTGAAAATGTGCCTCCATTTTTCGGTTTGTCTCGTCGCTCGTTAGTTTATCAATATAATTCGGAAGCAGGTCTTTGACGACCGCACATGTAATTTCGTTATTCATTCTGATCCCATCCTTTCACAATTTTTTGTTTTCCGCGGTAAAAAGTAACACGTGCCCAGTTTTCTGTTTTTCCCATGATCTCACCAATTTCTGCAAAGCTAAGCTCACCGGTCAATCGCAGATATACAACCTCTTTTGCGGAGCTTTCCAGCTCATGCAGTTTTTTAAAGAGAGTAAGTTTATCAAGGCTTTGGAGATAGCATTCCTCTAAGTTAAAGTTCGAATCGAGCTCTCCGGCATCTTCCAGAGGAAGAAGCTCCTGCCTGCGCTTTCTCAATTCTCCATACCAAAGATTCTTTGCGATCTGACAGAGCCAGACGGATACCTTGCAGTCCCCGCGAAAACGATCGATTCCTTTTGCAGCCTGATAAAAGGTTTCCTGAGTCAACTCCTCTGCAAGATCAGGGTTATGGGTCAGACAGAATAAGTATTTATATACGGCAGACATATTTTCTTGATATATTTCTTCCAGGTTTTGTTTCTTCATTTTCTGCCTCTCCATTTTCATCGCCTGATTATAAGTGCAGGAAACTATCTTTTCGTTACAGCGATTAACAAATTATTATAAGTAATTATAGTAATAATTTGATTTTATGACAAGAGATAGTAAACGTAAAGAGATAGTAATCGTATTGTTCAGCTCACTTGCGGCATCAATTGTGTTTGCGATTATTATTATCGCACTTCAAACCAATATTCTGTCCCTCAATGCGGCGATTGAAGCGGCACGCGCAGGCGCAGCAGGAAAAGACTTTGCCGTAGTGGCGGCTAAACAGACTTCGGAGTTGATCAGTCATTCCGTGAGCATGGTTGCCAATGGAGAAAAACTGGCTACGGAAACGGCCAATATTCTAGAGGACGTTGCGGAAAAGGCCCGTCTGATGGAACACTCCTCCCAAGAAATCGAGGATTCCTCCTTAAAGCAGGTTTCGGCAATTACAGAAATTACCGAGGGACTTTCGCAGCTGTCCAGCGTAGTGCAGAACAACGCAGCTTCCGCGGAAGAAAGCTCGGCTTCCAGTGAAGAATTATCGGCGCAGGCGCAAATGCTGCGCGGCGAGGTCGGTAAATTTGTATTATATGAGCAGATGTAAGTTCAATTCATTTTTGTAATAGATTGTTAATATATTTTTATAATAAAAGAGAAGACTTTAAAAGCCTTCTCTTTTATGTTTGCCAGCCATGGGCTGATGAAAAAAAGTAGTCGATGCGACAAGATTTGAACTTGCGACCTCTGCGTCCCGAACGCAGCGCTCTACCAAGCTGAGCCACGCATCGATATTTAATCAGGACTGTTCTGCGAGTTGTGATTCGCGAACAGTCCTAGTATACCACAAAAAAATAGAATTTCAAACATTATTTTTTAAAAAATGAAAAAAATGAAAAAATTATATAGTAATCTCAATTCTGTTTCCATCCGGATCACCGATACAGCTTTCAAAATAATCGTCGCCCGTTATGCGCGGAGCACTGTAAAGCGGATAGCCGTCAGCTGTAATTCGTTCAGTCAATGCAAGGACAGCTTCTTTTGAACCCACAGAAAATGCAAGGTGAGCGATCCCGTTTTCCCGCTCTGTAAGCGTGTGTTCTGTGAGATCAGTATGTGTCATTAATTCGAGCCGGGCACCTTTTTCTCCATCATCAAAAGTAATAAAGTAGGTGGAAAGGCCTGTTTTATTGCTATATTTTTTATTGGACGTGCCTCCGAAATAAGTAGTGTAGAAATTTTTCAGGCGTTCCAAATCAAATGTATAGATAGCCGCATGTGTAAGTTTCATAGGGAAGACTCCTTTCGCTTGCGATATGGAGTATCCTCCAGGGGCAGACTCTGACGGAATTTTCCATCCAGACGGTAATAGGCATGAGCGCAGGCCGGGGCAGTAGGAATCATACACAGTTCACCGCAGCCTTTCGCACCCAGAGAGTAAGGCAGTTTATCGGCTTCCTCAGGCTGGCAGAGAATAACCTCCAGTTCAGGCGCCTCGGTAGCGCGCATAAAACCGATCGTACCAAATCTGCTCTTTGGGTAGCCATCCACACATTCGAATTTTTCCGTTACACCATAGCCGATCCCCATAACCATACCGCCTTCAATCTGCCCCTCTACCGATTCAATATTAACCGGAGTTCCTACATCAAATGCGGAGACAGCCTTGGCAATGCGCCCCTCCTCATTCAGTACAATCACCTGTGCGCCATAGGAATAAGAAATATGGCTGACCGGGTTTTCCTTGATTGCACCGAGCGGATCTGTAACGGCGGAGTATTCGCCAAAAAACTCTCTGCCTTCTAAATCCGCCAGAGTCTTATCGCCGTCCAGCGCGTATTTTAACTTTTCCCCGGCACGCCGTGCTGCCTCTCCGGTCATAACTGTCTGCCGGGAGGCTGTAGATGTGCCTGCATCCGGCGTACGCAGGGTATCCGCCGTCTCAAAAATAAATAACCCGGGATCCAGGTTTGTTACATGACAGATTTCCGTCAGAGTCATCTGACCGATTCCCTGTCCCATACAGGAGGCCGAAGTACGGATATGAATCTTTCCCTGTTCCACGGACAACAGAACCCTGCCGATGTCTTTTTTTCCCATGCCGGTACCGGAGTTCTTGAAGCCGCAGGCAATTCCCGCATGCGGATTTTGATAATAAACATCCTTTACCGCATCCAGGCAGGCTGCCATATTGGTGTTTAAATCAGCGGTTTGTCCGTTCGGCAGCACATCACCGGGCTTGATGACATTTCGTCGTCTGAATTCCCAGGGATCGATGCCCACCATTTCTGCCAGAAGATTGATGTTCATTTCTGTGGCAAAGCAGCTCTGGGTTACCCCAAAACCCCGGAATGCTCCGGAGACTACATTATTGGTATAAACCGACATGCCGAAAATATCAATATTTTGATAGTTATAGGGTCCTGCAGCGTGGGTGCAGGCGCGATGCAGCACAGGTCCGCCCAAGGATGCATAGGCTCCGGTATCCGCGATAATAATTCCCTTCATGCCGGTGAGAATACCGTTCTCATCACAGGCGGTCGTGAACTCCATTTCCATAGGATGACGCTTCACATGATAGTTGAGAGATTCCTGCCGGGTATATTTGATCTTGACAGGTTTTTTAATTATCCAGGCCATTAAAGCAGCATACTGCTGCACCGACATATCCTCCTTGCCGCCAAAGCCGCCGCCGACCAGCGTAGCGCGGCAATGTACCTTTTCTTTCGGAATCTGAAGCATTTGAGCGCATTCCCGCTGTACATCATAGACAGACTGACACGAGGTGTAAATTAGCAGACCGTCGTCTCCCTCAGGCATGGCCACGCAGCATTCCGGTTCCATAAAGCCGTGCTCCTGCCAGGAAGTTTTGTATTTTCGGGTAACTGTATATTTAGAGTTTTTGATTGCTTCATCTGCATTGCCCCGTACAAGATTGGCACGGCTCATGATATTGCCGTCCTCATGAATCAGAGGCGCGTCCCCCCGCAGCGCATCAAACGGACTGGTGACAGGTTTTAATTCCGTATAATCCACCTTGACGAGTGAGCAGAGTTCCTCCAGCTTTTCCGGTCTATCAGTCGCCACGACTGCCAAAACATTGCCGACATACCGGGTAATGTCACCCTCTCCCATCATAACGTCCCAATCCTGCTTGATATGTCCGATTTTGTTAAACGGAACATCCTGCTTTACCAAAATCTCTGCGCAATCCGGATGCCTGAGAGCTTCGGAAACATCAATCCGGTCAATGCGGGCGCGGGGATATTTTGAGTAGACCGGCTTGGCATACAGCATTCCAGCCACTGTAATATCATCTGCAAAAAGTCCTGATCCGTTAATCTTTTCTGCCGCATCAATCCGCTTGGCATGTTCGTTCATGTGCAGAACGGCAGGAGCGGAAGGCAGCTCTTTCTTTTCTCGGAAGAATTCTGCCGCCAATAGAATTGCATCCTCAATTTTCTTGTACCCTGTGCAGCGGCAGAGGTTTCCCCTGATTGCCAGCTTCACATCCGCCCGGGTCGGATTTAGATTGATATCCAGCAGACTTTTGGCCGAGATGATCATACCCGGAATACAAAATCCGCATTGAACTGCGCCGGCAGCGGCAAAGCAGTGTTCATAGACCTTCATTTCCTGCGGCATAATGCCTTCTACTGTCAGCACATTTTTCCCCTGCAGCTTGCTGAGAGACACGGTACAGGCTTTTGTTTTCAGCCCATCCACCAAAACTGTGCAAGTTCCGCACGCGCCTTCGCTGCAGCCGTCCTTGGCAGCAGTCAGCTGCAGGTCGTCACGCAGAAACCGAAGGAGCTTTTTATCGTGGGCAGACTCGTATTCCTTGCCGTTAATCCAAATGGTATACATAAGATACTTCCTTTCAGAAAATTCGTCCGATTTTTTGCTTTGTACAGGTTTGAAACCAGTTAAATGCCGAACCGGGTCAGAAAATCGTTTAACAGGTTCATACAGACAGTTTTGCGGTACTCAGCCGATACACGGCCGCGTGTCAAAACCATTTGGTCTGCATATGATTTCAGGTATTGCTCTTTCAAGATTTTAGCCTCTTTCATAGATTTACCGAGCATCATGCCTTCCAGATCCTTAAAGCGTAAAACAGTGTCTGCCACTGCACCAAAGGCTGCGGCCACATTGGTAATTTTGTCATTTTGCATAGAAAACACTCCGGCAAAGGATACACGGGAAATTGCCAATGCGTTGCGACCGCCCACCTTCTGATAGTAATATTGCTCCAGACCGGTTTTTGGAAGGAGAATTTCCGCAATTAATTCATCATTTTTCAGATCCAGCTTTTTGCGGCCCAGATAAAATTGATCTACATCTAAGATGCGTTCGCCCTGCAGTGATACCAAACGCAGTTTCGCATCCGCGGCAAACTCAATCAGCACGGAATCAGCCTTAGGGGAGCCGTTTCCAAGATTACCGCCAAAGGTGCCGGCATTGCGGATGGCCGGTGCGGCAATGAGCAGGGCAGCGTCTTTCATCAGCTGCGGAATTCGCTCATCCTCCAATGCCTGGGTAAAAGTGACACCGGCTCCGATGCGAATATAATCCTCATCCACAGAAATCTGTTTTAATTCGGAAATCTTATTCAAAAACAGATAGACGGCGCCGGGGCGATTTTCTACCATCAGATCCGTGCCGCCTGCATAGGGGATAACCTCCTGATCGGCCCGAATGCGCAAAGCCTCTTTCAGAGAGGCCGCTGTGTATCCATTTACCATAGTCCGTTTCCCTCCTTTGCGGCACTTGACACTGCATTGATAATGGCGTTATATCCTGTACAGCGGCAGAGATTTCCGGAAAGCCCCTCTCTGATTTCCGCCTCCGTGGGATGAGCATTTTTTGCCAGAAGTGCTTCCGCAGCCAGCACCATGCCGGGAATGCAGAATCCGCACTGAACCGCAGATACCTCCGCAAACGCCTGATCTAATACCGCGTAACGTTCGGTTTCACGAAAGCCCTCCATTGTAACGATAGAGGAGCCCTCTGCGGCACCGACAGCTACACAGCAGGAGTTTACCAGAATTCCGTCCATCAGGACGGAGCAAGCTCCGCATTCCCCTTCTTTACAGCCGCATTTGACACTGGTTGTGCGGTAATGGTCTCTTAAAACGTCCAATAGACGATCGGAGGCGCTGCCCTCGTAGAATACTTCCCTGTCATTTAGAACGAATCGAATCTCATTCATCTCTGCTCACCCTCCTTCATAATCACTTTTAAAGTATCTTCCGCGGTGAAAGGAGCGTGATTCAGCTTTGTTTGGTATCCCAATGCCTGTTCCACCGCTTCTACATATGCACCGGGAGCACCTACCAGCGGCAGTTCGCCCGCGCCCTTGGCTCCATACGGACCATCAGGGTATTTTTCCACATGCAGCATACATTTTAAATTGGGTACATCCTTTGTCGTAGGAATCAGATAGTCCGAGAAGGAATTATTGCGGATACGCCCCTTGCTGTCGTAATCCATCTGCTCGATGGAAGCATAGCCGATACCCTGCAAATAACCGCCCTCCATCTGGCCGATTACAATATTATAATCAATGGGTGTTCCGACATCAAAGGAGCCATAGGCACCCAGAACATTGGAAATGCCGGTATGGGTATCGATTTCCACTTCAATCGCACCGACACCCCAGGAATAAGTCGGATAGGCATCGCCTTTAAATTTATCCAGATAAAACGGGATCATGAAATCCGGCTCTTTAAAGTGTTCCTCCACTATCTGATCTTCTCCGCTCTTCCATTGCCCGCGCAGTTTAATTGCGGCACGCCGCAGCAGCTCGCCGACAATCATCAGGGAGCGGGAAGCAACCGTGGGACCCGAATCAGGAACACGGGCGGTATCCGGGTGATTATAATATACCTTTTCCAAGGGAAGATTCAGCTCATGAGCAACGATTTTCGGGAAAGTAGTCCGCAGTCCCTGCCCAATTTCGGCATTGGATGCCAAAATTTCCACGGTATCATCCGGATATTTGTGCAGCTTGCAGACCGCTTTGATATGATCCCGTTCGCCGGAACCGGTGAAGCCCGCTCCGTGAAACCATAAAGACATGCCGATGCCCTTGCGGTAGCGGCCTGTCTGAGGTTTTTGATACTCCAGATACTTTCTGCGAAAATCGGAAATCCGATCTACTTCTTCGATCATATCGGGCAGCGGCACCGGAAAATGATAGCTGCCGGAAGTGGAAGTGGAATCTCCCTGCCGGACCAAATTGTTTTCTTTGAACTGCAGAGAATTAATTCCTAAATCCCGGGCAATGTGATCCATCATCATTTCTACGGCAAAGAAAGTCTGAGGGGCGCCAAATCCCCTGTAGGCACCGGTGGGAGCAGTATTTGTCTTCAGAGCCCTTCCACGGACATGCAGATTTTCAACGCGATAGACACCGCTCGCACAGATAATGCCCCTTTGCAAAACAACTGCAGACAATGTGGTATACGCACCGGAATTATAATTTACATCAATGTCCATTGCCGTGACCCTGCCGTCTTTTACGGCGACCTTGTAGGTACAAAGAGAGGGATGTCGTTTGGAAGTAAATTCAAGATCCTCCCGCCGCCCAAAAATGCAGCGGACAGGAGCATTTACTTTCTTTGCCGCCACAGCCACCTGACAGCCCAATATGGAAGGAAAGTCTTCTTTGCCGCCAAAACCGCCGCCGGTTACGTCCTGAAAGATATGAACTTCATCCGGCCTGCAGCCCAGAGCACGAATCACTGCCCCGTGTACATAATAAGCACATTGTATGGAGCCATGCACATACATACGTCCGTCCTTCTCGGGCTCCGCCATCATGCCCTGAGGCTCCAGATATGTTTGATCCTGATATCCGGTTGTAAACTCCTCTTCATAAATTTTGTCAGCCTCTGTAAAGGCCTTGCTCAAGTCCCCTTTTTCATATTCATAGTTAAAAAATACGGTGTCGGCTATGCGTATGTCCAGTACAGGCTCCATTTCTTCGTAAGAAACTTTAATCTGTGAGAGAATCCGGTCCACGAGCTTTTCATCCGGTCCAACGACCATTCCGATAGGATCTCCGATGTATTCCACGGTATCCGCAGCAAAAATGGGAGTATCGTCCAAAACAATATTTACGTTATTATCTCCCGGGACATCAGTTTTATCAACATAATAATAGCCTTCGGGCATTACAGGAAGCTCGACGCCCAGCAGTCTGGCTCTGGCCAGTTTAGAGCGCAGCAGCTTACCGGTCAGAATACCGTCGTTCGGATAATCTCCGACATAAACGGAACGGCCGGACATTTTCGGTGCATGATCTTTTTTTATTACCGACTGACTAATTTTTTCCATAGCTCAATCATAACCTCCTAATTTATTTTTCAGATTCATAAGTTTGTTTGCACAACCGGTAATCCTTTTGCGTGTCCAGATCCACCCAGACACCCTCATCATCCACCGGAACAGTAGTAATCAGATTTTCGTACTGCCCCCATAACTGGCGCAGTCCTCCGTTTCCCCGGAAAGCAATGATATCAGGAATCAAAGAAGCATCCACCAGAGGCGGATGCTTTCGATATCCGCGCAGTGTCGGAAATATCAATTTGGGTGAGTCGGCATGTCTTGCATCCAACAGCTTTTGGAAAGTGGTCCGGCGGACTGCGGGCATATCACCCGGCAGCAAAAAGAATGCGTCACAGGGAGGCAGGAAGGTACAGCCGATCTGGATGGAATGCAGCATATCTGTCTCTGCAAAATCGGGATTGCGAATAAAAATAACCTGATTTTCATAACGGCGACGCAAAACAGTCTCCACCTCTGTAGAGCGATATCCCGTCACAACTACTGCAGCTCGGGCACCGCCGTCCAGAACACTGCCGACAGTATTTTCAATAATCGTTTTTCCCAAAAGTGGCATTAAAGGCTTAAAGTCTCCCATACGGGAGGAAATTCCTGCCGCAAGGATCAGACCGTAAATAGACTGTTGGTTAGAGTACAAAAAGTCGCCTCCTCTCCATCTGAAAGCAATTTCCCAGTTCTTTATTGAGAGTTTATTATCTCCATTATGCAATGAACGGCTTGTGCCTTGCAACTTCTTTCCAAAAAGAACTTGAAAAATAAAAATAAAAAATACTCTATAGAATTTTCGTTTTCAAGAAAGATTCCTGAAAACGGTTATGTGTAAAATGGAATACTTCCTCCTCAAAATTTTGATAAGCCAGCAGAAATGCAGTTCCCCGTTCTGTTAAAACGGTGTTGCCGCCATGTCTTCCTCCTTGCCTGCGCTCTACGACAGGATACCCCAGTTCCACCTCCAGACGGTTAATCATGTCCCAGGCTTTTCCGTAGGATAATGACATTGCGCCGCAAGCTTTTCGCATATTGTGGGTATCTGAAATCAAAAACAGCAGTAATTTCAGCCGGGCATTAAAAAAAGATGTTTCCCGTTCGATACTGATGTGTACAACCGGATGGAGAATTGCATGATTATGCTCGGACAGCCTTGACCGGAGCTGCTCCTCGTTATGCACGCTGGTCAAAATTCCTTTATCCTCTACAGGAAGCCATTTTCTTTTCTCCTTCAGCGATTGGATTAACCCGCGCAGGCCATCTTCACCCTCGTATGCCAGGATGTCAGGGATTACGGAGTTAGAAATCATAACCGGATGCCCGCCTTGTCCGTGGTAAGAGGGGGTTACGATATCTCCCTCCATATTTATTAATCTGATGAGTGTATCCGGCATAAACATGGGAATATTTACAGGAGTAAAAGCGATCCGATCGCATTTGCCGGACAAATACTGCAAACCGATTTTTACGGAATCCAGAAGCTGCGGATATTCCGGCTGCTCATTTGCAATAAAAATAACCCCGTAACTGCTCAATTGATATTTGACTTCATCTTCATCGGCACCGGTAATAATTACAATTGGAAAAATACCGGCCTGCTGAAAAGAAATTACAATCCGTTTGATAACCGGAATTGCTCCGATCCGAAGCATCGGCAATGCTGCTTTTTTACTGGCGGCGGCAATCAGGCCTCCAAATTTGCTTATTTTCATATCATATTCCTCTGTAACCACCGATAAAACAAGTTTGCCTGTCACTTTATTTTGGTTTATTATGCACAATTTTTTTGAATGTGTCAATTGCAGTATCAAATACCGTGCTGCCAAAGTATTAAATCACGGGAGTGAGCGAAGCCCATTTTTTTCTGCAGAAGGAATTGCCTTTCTGAGAAAACTGCTTTATACTTTGAATAGTGTAACGGGATTTTTCGGAAAGGAGAAAATTTTTATGGAGACAAGACAGTTTTTGGATTTTTTAGGAAAAATAGAAAAACTGAAATCCAATACTCGTCACAGTTATACCGCGGATGGTGTTCATGAGGTCGTTGCGGCGCATACATGGAGAATTGCGACGATGGCGATGCTTTTGGATCAGGAGTTCCCGGAGCTTGATATGAATAAGGTGATTCGGATGTGCCTGATTCATGACTGGGGCGAGGCGGTTACCGGGGATATCCCTTCCTTTGATAAGACTGCGGAACATGAAGAAGTGGAAAAGCAGGCGGTCGACGGTTTGCTCCGGATGCTGCCCGAAGGAGCTTACGCAGAGCTGAGTGCACTTTTTGCGGAGATGGAGGAGCTTAAGACGAAAGAAGCGCGGTTTTATAAGGCACTTGACAAGCTGGAGGCGGTGATTTCCCATAATGAAAGTGATATTAGTACATGGATTCCCCTTGAGTATGAGCTTCAGATGGTTGCTGCCACGGAGGAGGTCAAAGGCTTTCCATTCCTTGAGGAGCTGCGGACGCTGATGAAAGAGGATACAAAGGAAAAGATCGCAGGGAGTAAGGTTTCTTCTTCGGAAGGAAGTTTGTGAAGGATTTGAGATCAATTCTATGGAAATATTCTATGTAACAAAAAAAAGCACCGACCCCATGGCACATACGTCCACAAAATCAGCACTTTACAATGCGCGACCAGGGGTTCGAACCCTGGACACCCTGATTAAGAGTCAGGTGCTCTACCAACTGAGCTAGTCGCGCTTATTGGTAACGCAAGGACTATTATATTATATACTTTTTAGAAATGCAAGCATTTTTTGAAAAATGTTTATAATAAAAAAAGAGGGAATAAAATGATATTTGAAACGCACGCACATTATGATGATCAGGCATTTGACGAGGACAGGGAGGAGTTGCTTGCACAGCTTCAAAAAAACGGGATTTCTTATGCGGTAAATGTCTCCTCCGATTTAGAAAGCTGCAGAAAGACGCTGGAGTTGACAAAGAGCCATGCGTTTCTGTATGGAGCGTTAGGCATCCATCCAAGCGATACGGGTAAGCTGACAGAAAAGGATATTGTTTGGCTAGGTGAGAAAAGTCAGGAAAAGAAAATTGTGGCGATCGGAGAAATCGGCTTGGACTATTACTGGGACGAGCCTGACAGAGATATCCAGAAAAAATGGTTTATTCGGCAGCTGGCGCTTGCAAAAGAAAAAGGGCTTCCGGTTATCATACACAGCAGAGATGCCGCAAAGGATACGCTGGAGATTATGAAGGAGCAGCACGCGGAGGAAATCGGGGGCGTAATTCATTGTTTTTCCTATGGACCGGAAATTGCGGAAGAATATTTAAAAATGGGATTTTATATTGGGATAGGCGGAGTTCTGACATTCCAAAACGCAAAAAAGATAAAGGAGGTAACCGGCATGCTCCCGCTTGACAGGATTTTGCTGGAGACGGACAGCCCGTATCTTGCGCCGGCACCAAATAGGGGAAAGAGAAATTCCTCGCTGAATATTCCATATATAATAGAAGAGATGGCAAGGCTCAAGGGTCTTTCCTCGGAAGAAATCGAAAGCGCCACGATGGAAAACGCAAAAAGGATGTACCGGATCAGCGAATGAGAGAATCTTTGAAAAAACAGAAAGCATCAGGAGAAAAAACATGACATCATTGGGTAACCCGACAAATACAACGGCAATTTTACAGAAATATCAATTTGTTTTCCAGAAAAAATACGGACAGAACTTTTTGATTGATACACATGTACTTAATAAAATTATTGAGGCGGCAGAAATTACAAAGGAAGATTATGTCATTGAAATTGGTCCAGGAATCGGTACGATGACACAATATCTATGCGAAAACGCAAAAGGTGTTACTGCGATCGAGATCGACAGGGCGCTTATTCCGATACTGGAAGAAACGCTTGCAGACTACGATAATGTTTCTGTCATTAATGCGGATATTTTAAAAATTGACCTCATAAAATTAATTGAGGAGAAAAATGAAGGAAAGCCGGTTAAGATTGTTGCCAATCTTCCTTATTATATAACGACGCCGATTATTATGTGGTTGTTTGAAGCGCATGTGCCTGTTTTGAGTATTACGGTCATGGTGCAGAAGGAGGTGGCTGACCGTATGCAGGTAGGCCCGGGAACTAAGGATTACGGGGCGCTTTCTCTGGCGGTGCAGTACTATGCGAAGCCGCAGATTGTCACGCTGGTATCACCCAATTGCTTTATTCCGCGTCCAAAGGTGGGGTCCGCGGTAATCCGTCTGAGTAAATATGAAAAGCCGGTGGTGCAGGTGGAGGATGAAGGACTTCTGTTTCGTATTATCAGGGCTTCCTTTAATCAAAGAAGGAAAATGTTTGTAAACAGCCTTTATAATTCTTCTGAGCTGTCATTTGAAAAGGAACAGATACTGAGGGCACTTGAAAAAATGGGTATTTCTGAGAATATTCGGGGTGAGGCGCTGACGTTGGAACAGTTTGCAGAGTTCAGCAATCTGATGATACAAATTGATGAAATTGCATAAATAATACAATTAATTTAAAAAAATTAATCAATATATCCAAAATAAACTATAAATAATAAATAAATTTAATAAATAAACTGTAAACTCATTGACAAGGGGACGGGCTGATGCTATAATACAATTATCAATCAGGAACCTGCTTTTTATAATGATAATGGAACCTCATGAAGACTCCGATAACTATGCTGCCGAAGCATTTGATCGTGAAATTGGCGAAGTTCACTTTTGTTTGAAAGAAAGCAGGAGATTGATTACATAAATAAGTCGGGAAAGGAAGGAGGAGAGTCCCGTGGGAACGATAAGTGATTAGCAGCCGTTTTGACATCTGTCAAAACGGCTGTTTTTATGTGTCTTTAAGCCGAATATTTTTTGACAATATACTAGACCTATGGTAAACTTAGTTAGAAATGTACAGATATTGTTGTTTTTTG
The DNA here is from genome assembly GCA_023402845.1 of Bacillota bacterium. GTDB lineage: Bacteria > Bacillota > Clostridia > Lachnospirales > Lachnospiraceae > JAEYFP01. Next base: position 220,527 of record JAEYFP010000016.1, on the reverse strand, counting down.
TTAGAAAAAAGTTGAAAAATATCCAAAAATTATTTAATAAATCATTGATAAAAGCATGAGGTGAAAGTTAATTGGACAAATATGAATACCAGGTTTGTGCCGATCAGATTAAATCGCTGCTTTCCGAGAGAAAATATACGGAAGCGATGGATGTCGCAGATACCATTGATTGGCGCAGGGTAAAAAGTGTTTCGATGCTTTGTACAGTCAGTGAGATATATAAAATAAATAAAAGATATGAAGAAAGCCGGGATATTTTACTCCTGGCTTATGAACGTTATCCAAACGGACGGATGATCGTTTATGCACTTTGCGAGCTTGCTGTTAAAATGGAGGATATTCTTCAGGCAGTAGAGTATTATAAGGAATTTGTACAGGTTGCTCCGGGAGATACCGGCAGTTATATTCTGCTGTATAAAATATATGAGGTACAGGATGTATCTTTGGAAGAAAGAATTGAAGTGCTTAAAGAGTTTAAAAAGAGGGATTATCGGGAAAAATGGGCATATGAATTAGCGTATCTTTATCATAAGACAGGACAGGAAACCAATTGTATTGCGGAATGTGACGAGTTGATTCTATGGTTTGGAGAAGGCAGATATGTCAACAAGGCCATGGAACTGAAAATGGAACACACGGGACTTTCAACCGATCAGAAGATAAAGTATGAAGGCCAACAGGAAAGCGCATCTTTGATACAAATGCCGGAATCGATGTCTCAGGAACAAAACTACGGTTCGGAGCATATCCAGGTACAGCCTGTCAACACAGGAAAATTCAGTACGATGAATTTACAGGAAGAGCTTGCCAAGAGCATGGAGGAATTCCTGATAAATGAAGATGCGAATGCGCAGGCGCCATATTATGGGCAAGGCGAAAATCTGTATGAGCCGGCGCAGGCAGGGCAGGACTATCAGCAGATATATGAACAGCAGCCACAGCCGGAGTACAGCCAGCCGATGTATGACCAGCCTGTGTATGAGCCTCAAACGTATGAGCAGCCGGGTTATGAGCCACAGGCATATGATCAGGCTGCCGAGGAACTGTATGAACCTCCCGTCACAGAAGAATCCCAGCCTGTGTATGAGCCGCAAATATATAGCCAGCAGGTATACGAACAACAGATGCATGAACAACAGATGCATGAACAACAGGTATATGATCGGCAAGGTTATGATCAGTCTGTGCAGGCGCAGCAAATGTATGAACTTTCCGTCGAGGAGCCGCAGGAACTGTATGAACCGCCTGTAACGGAGGTGTCCCAACCGGTAAACGAGCAGCAAACCGGTACTTCAAAGCCGGAAGAGGAAGCTCCGCGAACAGCAGGCAAAAAATATGACTCCATGCTTTCGCAGGAATACGATGGTCAGATTTCACTAAGCCTTCCTGATACAGACATGGTTGAAAAGCAGATCACCGGCCAGATTAATCTGGAAGATGTTTTAAAGGGTTGGGAAGAAAAGAAAAGGGAAAATGAACAGAAACGTCTGACGGAGGTCAAGAGGAGATCACTGGAACAGACAAATGATATTATGTCTCAGCTTATCGGCGTCATTCCGGGAATTCAGCTTCCCAAGGAGCCGGAGAATCCTGTCAGGGAACCGTCTCCCGTGCCGGAAGCCCCCGCCCCAAGGCCGGTGTTGATTGATGATTCCGTATTCGGCATGGATGACATCGGGGACGAACAGGAGGAAGAAAAGGCTTCCGCCGGTTTGCCAATGCCTTCTGTTGTAAAGGTTCCGATTACAAAATCCAAAGTAACGATGGCAATCCCCGGTACGCTGCCTTCCGGCAGAATACTGACGCTGGAGGAGGAGTATGGCGGAAATCTTGCGAGAATCAGAGAACAGGATGAGACACAAATACAGGAGGAACCGATAAAAACTGCGCCGATAGCGGAAGTTCAGGAAGCGCCGGTTTTCGTGCAGGAGCCGCCATTGCAGCAGGCAGCGGATAATAATGAAGGCCGTGAGGAATATCCGGAAGAGACGATTTTGCCGCAGTTTCCCGTTACGCCGGAATATCTTTATGAGGCAGAAGATTATGGGGAGGTAGAAGAACTGGAGGATATTGAACAGCCGGAGGAGCTGGACGATATTATCAAAACAACAGATCTCCCGCTGGATGCGATCGCGCAGGCCAGCTATGAGGCGGGAATTGAGCCGGAGGATGCAGAAGAGGATCCCGAGGATATTGAGGAATCCTTAAAAGAAAATAAAAAGAAAAAATCCAATCATCCGAGCTATATGACGCTTGAGGAAGCACCCAAGAGCAGACGGGAATTTGATGAGGAGGAGCAGAGAATATTTGCCCGCTTTGAAGGCATAGAAGTATTAAAGGCACAAATCGTAGATGTTATGGATGATATGAGCATGAATGCCGATAAAGGGAACGTCATCGTAATGGGCTCCGATCTGTCGGGCAGAAAAGGCCTTGCGATTGATATTGTGAAGGCGATCCAGATCATGGATTCCAATTTCTCGGGAAAGGTTGCAAAGATTTCCGGTGAGGCACTGAATAAGAAAAATATTCAGATGACGATTAAAAAGTTGCAGAACGGCGCATTGATTGTCGAAAATGCAGGCGGTTTGACAAAGGATTCCATGAAGCTGATTGCGGAGGCGCTTTCCGAGGAGACAGAGCCGGTGCTTGTTGTACTGGAGGGAACAAAGGATACGGTGCAGCCGCTTCTTAACGCGTCAAAGCTGATGAAGGGCGTGTTTAATGCGAGAATTGACATCGCAGAATATACAAATGATGACCTTGTGGCTTACGGAAGAGGATATGCGAAAGAGCAGGAATACAGCATCGATGAGATGGGCGTGCTTGCGCTGTATACACGGATCGGGGAACTGCAGGCACTCGACCATATCGTATCCGTCGACGAAGTAAAGGAAATTATTGATACGGCAATTAAGCATGTGGATAAAAAAAATATGTCTCATTTTATGGATGTATTATTTGCAAAACGTTATGATGAGGAGGATTATATTATTCTTCGGGAAAAAGATTTCATAACAAAATAAGGAATGGGGGAGATTGGATGGCGGCAGTGCAAAAGCTGACTCCGTTTGTCACTGAAATGGATCAGTACCTGTTTGGTTCCGGAACGCATTATGATATCTATAAAAAGCTCGGCGCACATCTGACAAAAAAGGACGGGATAAAAGGGGTGTACTTTGCGGTATGGGCGCCAAATGCAGCAGCCGTCAGCCTTGTAGGTGATTTTAATGGCTGGGAGGAGGGCGCAAATCCGATGACGCGTCTGGAACCTCTCGGTATTTATGAGACCTTTGTACCAAAGCTGGGGTTGGAGGAGCTATATAAATACGAAATTACGAGCTCATACGGCGAAAAACTGTTTAAAGCAGATCCGTTTGCAAACAAGGCGGAGTTTCGCCCGGGAACGGCTTCCGTTACAGCAGATATCACAAAGTTTAAATGGTCGGATCATACGTGGCTGAAGCACCGCGAGGAAACGGTCATGCAGACAGAGCCGATGGCAATTTACGAGTGTCAGATCGGTTCATGGATGCGCCATCCCGGCAGGGAAGACGACGGCTTTTATACGTATCGTCAGTTTGCAGACAGGGTGACGGAGTATCTTCTGGATATGAATTATACGCATATTGAACTGATCGGTATCGCGGAATATCCGTTTGACGGCTCGTGGGGCTATCAGGTGACAGGCTACTATGCGCCAACCTCCCGATACGGTACACCGGAGGATTTTGCTTATCTGATCAATAAACTCCATAAAAATAATATTGGCGTGATTCTGGACTGGGTTCCGGCACATTTTCCGAAGGATGCGCACGGGCTTGCCAATTTTGACGGCGGCTGCCTGTTTGAATATGCGGATCCGAGAAAGGGCGAGCATCCGGACTGGGGAACGAAAATATTTGACTATGGAAAGAACGAAGTAAAAAATTTTCTGATTGCCAACGCGATTTTTTGGATCAAGGAATTTCATATAGACGGGCTTCGCGTGGACGCCGTTGCTTCTATGCTGTATTTGGATTACGGAAAAGAAGGGGGACAATGGATCCCGAATAAATACGGCGGGAATAAAAATCTGGAAGCGATCGAATTTTTTAAGCATTTGAATTCGGTAGTACTCGGCCTGTTTCCGGGTGCGATGATGATCGCGGAGGAGTCGACCGCCTGGCCGGGGGTGACGGAAAAACCGGAAAATGACGGGCTGGGTTTCAGCTTTAAATGGAACATGGGCTGGATGCACGATTTTTGTGACTATATGAAGCTCGACCCGCTTTTCAGGAGAGACAATCATTATAAGATGACGTTTGCGATGAGTTATAATTACTCGGAAAACTATATTTTGGTGCTTTCACATGACGAGGTTGTACATCTGAAATGTTCCATGTTAAATAAAATGCCGGGTTATTACAAAGATAAATTTGCCAACCTGCGTGTCGGCTACACATTTATGATCGGCCACTGCGGGAAGAAGCTGCTTTTTATGGGACAGGAATTCGGTCAGGATTCGGAATGGGATGAAAATAAGGAGTTGGATTGGGCGCTTCTGGAGGACGATCTGCATTCCGGCATCCAGTCTTATATGCGGGAACTGCTGCGGATTTACAGAAAGTATCCGTGCATGTATGAATGGGATCATGATCCGCGCGGTTTTGCATGGATTAATGCGGATGACACGTACAAAAGCATTTACAGCTTTGTCAGATACGGAGAAGGCAAAAAGAACAGCCTGCTGTTTGTCATGAATTTCACTCCGGTTGCCCGTGAGGATTATCGGATAGGCGTGCCGGAGGACAAAAAATATAAATTGATCTTAAACAGCGATGAAGTGCGTTTCGGCGGTCAGGGCGAAGTGCGGGAGCTTTATTATTCGGTCCGGAAGGCAGAATGTGACGGACAGCCGTATTCAATCGCGTATTCGCTGCCCGCATATGGTGCAGCAGTGTTTGTTTTTTAGTCTATGAATGATACAGGAATTATTTTGAGATTTCAATATTCAAGATAATTCCTGTATTTTCTTTTGCAGGGTTAAGAATTTACATATAACGTCCGAAATAAAATACAGATTTATCAAAATGTTTTGATTAAGGAAAGATGCATATGAAGGTGGAATTTGGAACGCAGGGCATCAATCAAAATGTTGACAAAGAAAAAATTGCATACGGTACCCACGGCCAAAAGGATTCCGCAAGGATAGCGGAGCAGGCGGCGGGTTATACATTAGACATTTCTGGCACAGTTATGGATAACGCTGCATATGGAAAAGAGGAATTACATTCCGTCAAGGACCTTATGCAGGATGCGGGGCAGCAGGATGTGGCCTTACAGAGAGATTACATGGCAGTTATGTCTAATTCTATGTCAACAGAAGATTTTGCTGAGCTGCAAAGGGAAGGATATTCCCCGGGAAATATGGAAATAGAGACGCAGGTGACAATCCTCGATGAAATCAAAGTGACACTGGCGGAGTCCGGTATTGTTGTGGAGGGCTACAACGACGATCTTTCCAAAGAACAGCTGACTGAAATTGCGGGAAGCACCGGCCGGGCGAGCCAAATAGAGGATACTTTGAAGAAGAAGGATTTGCCGGTCACGGAGGAAACGGTACGGCAGATAAATGAGCTTTGGAAGCAGGCTGAAAATTTAAAACCGCTTTCCGATGATGCGGTCAAATATATGATCAACAACGAGCTTGAGCCGACGATTGAGAATTTATATAAAGCGGAGTACAGCACAGGGAATGAAGGCGGCAGGCAAGCAAGGGGTTATTATCAGGATGGTGCCGGTTATTATGCGAAAAAGGCGGAAACACTCGACTGGGAGCAGCTTCGGGAACAGGCGGTGAATATCATCGAGGGTGCCGGCCTGCTGGCAGATGAAAAGACAATGGACAATGCAAGGTGGGCGGTTGAAAATGGCATCCCGCTGACAGGGGAAACAATTACCCGGCTGGGGGAATTAAGAAGCCTTCCGCTTCCGGCCGACGATGCGTCAATTTTAAATGCGATGGTAAAAGCTGTATCGGATGGAGGAACGCCTCAGGCGGCATCTCTTGCACAGAACGAAAGCATCGTTGAAAAAGCGGTGGCTCTGATTGAGGATACGGAGAATATTTCCGACGAGGCAATCAAGGAAACGGTAGCCCGTAACGAGGAACTGACGCTTCGCAATCTTTTAAAAAATGAAGACCGAGTAAAAGAGCAGGAAAGTGCTGCTCAGGTATTTTTAGAAAATGAAACAGACAGCACCTTTTTATCAGCAAAGCGTTTGTTGGAGGAAACAAGGCTGCAAATGACGGTGGAGGCCAATTTAAGGCTGCTCAGAAAAGGGTTTTCTGTCGATACAACTTCTTTGGAAAAGCTTGTAGAAGAACTGAAGGCGGCAGAACAGGAATATTACCGCCCCCTGCTTGCAGGCAGTGACAGCACAGCACTGGAAAGTATTCTTTCCGATAAAATCAGCCTATATAAAAATACGAAAAATGTACTGGAGCACATTCGGACCGTGCCTGCGGCCGTACTTGGAAAGCTAGGTACGAGCGAAGAATCTCTGACACTTTCCGATGTGTATGAAGCGGGAACAGCATTAAAGAATACATACGAAAAAGCCGGAAGGACGTATGAAGCTCTGATGACGGCACCAAGAGCGGATATGGGTGATTCTATAAAGAAAGCATTTCAAAATATTGACACACTGCTTGAAGAAATGGGCTTGGAAGAAAATGAGGCAAACAGAAGGGCTGTCCGGATACTGGGTTACAGCAAGACGGAGATCAACAGGGAAACAGTGGAGGCTGTCCGCAGCGCTGATCAAGCTGTGACGGGGGTTATAGAGAAGATGACGCCCGCAAAAACCCTCCAAATGATCAGAGATGGTGAGAATCCGCTTGAGGAAAATATTTATGAGCTTTCTGAACAGCTTTCAAAGAAGGATGCCGAAGAGGAAACAGAAAAATACAGCGAGTTTTTATGGAAATTAGAGAAAAACGATGAAATTACCGAGCCGGAGCGAATGTCATTCCTCGGCATTTATCGGTTGTTCAGGCAGATAGAAAAAAGCGGAGGGAAGCTTGTCGGAAATGTGTTGAACAGCGGGGAGCCACTCACACTGAAAAACCTGCTGTCAGCGTCCCGTTCGAACCGTGCGTCCGGCATGGATATTTCGGTGGACGACAGCTTCGGAGCCCTGACAGAGCTTGTGCAAAGTGGGGAATCCATTTCAGAGCAGATCACGACCGGTTTTCAAACAGGAAGTGAAAGCAGCGTGAAGGACCACAGACAGCAATACTATTCGAGTTTGGCCGGAGAGGTATTGGATAAAATGACACCCGAGTCTCTGCAGCAGTCGGAGCTGTCGGCAAACACGACGCTGGAAGCGCTCGCAGAAGATATGAGACAACTGGACGGCAGACGGCAATCCGATCGGGAGTACCTGCAGGAACAGCTGATGGATGTCAGGGAAGCGGCGAAGGTTGAGGAAAATGTAATCAAAGCACTGCAGACTTCGGGACAGCCGGTGACGGTTAATAATCTGCTGGCAGCGAACAGTCTGATGAATACAGGGGGAAGCCTTTTTGAGAAGCTCATGAAGCAGACGCAGAATGGGAAGGACAGCCGGAAGGAAAAGCTGGAAAAGGCGATGGAATCCATCCAGAACGGGTTAACCTCCAAGGAGGAGGCAGGAACCGCATATGGGGAGTTGGAAACTCTCACAAAAGAGCTTCTGTCCGAGAATATTCAGAATGCGGCGAGTTCGGTCGATGTGAAGGAAATGAGACTCTTATCTAAGCAGCTTTCTGTTGCGGCCGGATTTGCCAGAGATGAAAATTATGAAGTACCGGTTCAGATAGACGGAGAGTGGACCTCTATTAACTTGAAAATTATCAGGAACAGTCAGGAGTCAGGCAAGGTAACGGCATCGATGAAGACGGAACGTTACGGAAAGATAGAGGCACAATTTTCAGTTTATAATAAGCAGGTAAGCGGATTTATTTCCGGTGATCAGGCGGAAGGGCTGGAAAAATTGGAAATGAAATCAGGAGCTTTCGAAACGGCACTTGCGGGTGACGGCAGAACTGTGAACGGGCTTCAATTTTTTAAGGCAGGAGCATCCGGTTCTCAGCAGCTTACAAAGGACAAGTCCGATCAGGACATCACAGCCCCGATGAAGGAGCTGTACGGCGTAGCTAAGGCGTTTATTACTGTATTACAGCAAAAAGGAGAAGAAGGCATATGAAAATTAATTCAAACATCCAGGCAATGATCACAAACAATATATTAACGAGAAATGAGGAGCTGCTTGCAAAATCCTCCGAGAAGCTGTCGTCAGGCTACCGTATTAACAGCGCCAAAGATAATCCGGCAGGAATGGCCATTACGAACAGGATGAATGCACAGATTAAGAGCCTGAACAGAGCAAATCAGAATGCTTCTAATGCGGTTAATGTCATAGAGACAGCCGAGGGCGCACTTGCAGAAATTCAAGAAATGATCCAGAGAATGAACGAGCTGGCTATTAAAGCCTCAAGCGGTACGAATGTAACCGCAGACAGGGAGGCTATTCAGGGTGAGGTTGAACAGCTTTGCGCGGAAATAGAAAGAGTGGCGGCGGATACGGAATACAATACCCAAAACCTGCTTGGAGGCGAGCAGGAATTAAAGGGTTATTCCGATATGGCTGAGGTGAGTGTGAGATATTATAATTCTTCCTTCCGGACAGGTGAATATAAAATTGAGTATGGCGTCAATGCAGTAACCAATGAGGTCGAGGTGAAGAGCCATACTTTTCCTGCCACCGCAACCCTTGAGACAGAAGACGGGTCTACAAAGGTAAAAATGCCGGATGGAAGTGAGCTGATTATTGATTATGATGAAGAAGCTGTGAAAGCCTTGACACCACCCGCAACTCTTTCGGCAAATCTTGATATTACCGGTATCGGTGGTATGAAAATACAGGTCGGAACGGCTGAGGGTCAGGAAATACAGGTTGTTATACCGGATATCTCTCTTAAAAATATGGGAATTGAAAATTTAAGCATGTTGAATAAGGATGATGCGCTTAAAGCAATTGATCAGGTAGCCGAAGCACTTTCCTATATTTCAAGTGTTCGTTCACAGCTTGGTGCATATCAGAACCGTTTTGAATCAACGATTTCAAATTTGGATGTATCTTCTGAAAATCTGACAAATTCTTATTCTACAATCAAGGATGTGGATATGGCAGATGAAATGGTGGAATATACAAAGCTGCAGGTGCTGACGCAGGCGGGCACGACTATGCTGACACAGGCGAACGAACGTCCTCAGCAGGCATTACAGCTTTTACAGTAGGGGGATTCCTTGAATGAAGAAAGAGTTGATTCAGAACTATACGCTGAGAATTTCTCAGGCGAATAAGAGCGGAATTATTGTTATTTTATATGAGCTTGCAGATACTTATATCACGGATGCGCTTGCCGCATATGAAAAAGAGGATTTAGTATCATTTAAAAGCAACTGCGGCTGTGCGGGGAGATGCGTTGCCGATTTGCTGGAAGCGCTTGATTTTAGCTATGAGCTGGCATATCCTTTGATGAGGCTGTATATATTTATCAGTAAAGAAATCTCGCTTTCGGGGATAAAGAAAGACCCTGCCGGACTCCATCATGCGAAAAGGCTTCTGGGGGAGTTGAGAGAAGCCTTCGCTGAGGTTGCCGGACAGGATCTGTCGGAGCCTGTCATGCAGAATTCTCAGACCGTATATGCAGGTCTGACATATGGAAAGAGTCAACTAAACGAAAATCTAAGTGATGAAGGATTCCTCCGCGGTTTCCGCGTTTAATTCAGGGGCATATTCCCTCACCTCCGGTGCAAACGGAGCTATTAGGTTTAAGGAGACGGCGCGGTCCAGAAGAAATTTATAACGCTTTTGGACCGCGTTTACTTCATAAATATAGCAGTCGATCAAATCCGGGTCGACTACGTTGTCAAAATTTGAATAGGCGCAGTCGAGGGCGCATTTTGTCTTTGCAATATCACGCATCAATTCCGCATGCAGCGTTTCTTCATAGGTCGTTTTTCTCTTGAAGGTCATATCATCCCTGCTTTCTACTTCTTTTATAAATAGTATAGTCATATATTTCCTGTTTATACATATATTTGAATAAAAGGACTTGCTGACAGGAGATTTCTATGGATTTTATATCGATGGGACAAGGGATGCTCATGATCCTCGTAATTGCGCTGCTTGTACTTAGTATTGTCATTTTCAAAAAGCATACGGAACTGCTTTTGAACTTCCTTATCAGAGGTGTATTTGGTGCGATCGTCATTTATTTTTTAAACGAAATTCTAGTTGCTTTCGGGCTGGAAGTCTCGGTAGGCATCAATGCGGTAAGTTTGCTGACTTCTGCCGCTCTCGGAATACCGGGTGTAGCTTTGTTATATGGGGTAATGCTGCTGTAGCATGCAGAGAGACAGACAAACGCAAAATTGGGAAAAGTTATTGTTATAATATACAATTTTCAGTGTTTATAAAAATACCTAAAAGTTCAATTTTGTGGAACACTGCCAAAGATGAAAAATCTTTAATTTACCTATGGACAAGCGCCATATCTTTTTATATAATCCTAATTACAAATTAATTTGCATATAAGTTATACAAATCAAGCTTGGTTCGAGCAATCACAGCCAAAATGTTATTTGAGCGTTTTTCTTGCAGGGAAGTTCTCACAATTGGACAGACTTCTCAAGGCAGCGTCAGTCTGTTTACTAGTGGCAGGCTAACGCGCCTCCTAACGGAAAGTGCAGCAGAATGGAATGGAAATTTAATGAAAACAATTTTGTTGGTGGGGATTGCCTTTGTGGCGGCAGTCATGGACCTTGAATATTGTCAGGTGAAAAACTGGCTGATTGCAGCCGGTCTGTTGATCGGGTTCGCATTTCAGGTATCTGACAGCGGGGCACAGGGCCTGCTGATCGGACTGGCGGGGATAGCCGTTCCAGTCATCTGTCTTGGTATCTTTTTTTCCAGGCATCTGCTTGGAGCAGGCGACATAAAGCTATTTTGCGTAATAGGAAGCTTTATTGGTCCTGTGAAGCTTTTATACTGCATAGGCGGCGCATTTTTGCTCGGTGGCGTGATGGCGGCTCTCAAGCTGCTTATTTGTGACAAAAAAGAAGGCCGGATATCAATCCGCTTTGCCGTTCCGATTTTATTCAGCGTTCTGCTGCAGCAAGGAGGAATCTATTGAAATCAAATCAACTGGTAATTTGTGACTCGGAAGCCGGTTATGCGGGAAAGCTGGCCGATTATCTCAGAGGAAAGGAAACATACGGTTATGAGATCAGGACCTTTACTAACGCAGCCGGATTTATGGAGCATGAGGTCCAAAATGCGATCGGAACACTCTTGATAGAGGACAGGCTTTATCAGGAGCTGCTGCTGGAAAATAAACTGGAGCAGCTTGAAATACAAAGAATCCTGCTTTTGACGAAGGACAGGCAGGCATGTGAGGGACCTAAAGAGGAAGCTGTATATAAATATCAGTCGGGATATGGAATTTTTTGCAGATTGTTTAAAGAACAGGAGGTGATGCCTGTCCTTTGCAGTGTACAATCAGGAAAAAACCGGGCAGCTATTACCGGCGTTTATTCTCCTGTTAAAAGAACATTAAAGACTGCCTTTGCAATCACACTCGGACAGCTTCTTGCCGAAAGGGAGGAGGTGCTATATATCAGCCTGGAGGGTTGTTCGGGACTTCTAAAACTGCTTTCTTTGCGGCCGGAGAAGAACCTGACAGACCTGGCATACGAATTTTCGATCAATGGGCGTCTTCCGTCGCCGCTTCATCCTTATATACAAATGGCAGAAGGACTTTCTGTTCTGGCCCCTGCGGTATCCATACCAGAGCTGCAGTGTGTGACAGAAGAGGAATGGCTTGCTCTGCTTGGAGCGGTTGCGGCAAAGAGTGGTTATCAAAGTATTCTGTTGGATATCGGCGACAGTGTATGCGGAATTATGGAAATTCTGCGTCTGTGTGACCGGATTTATATGCCATGCCGTTCAGATCATGTTTCAAAGGCAAAGCTGGAAGCATTTACGGCTTCCTTGGAAAAACATGTGGAGGTGGCATCCTTCCAGGAAAAAATACATAGATTGGAATTTCCTTATTTTGAGGATTTGGGTGAAGGCTTCATAAATTTAAAATACACCGGATTGGGTACTTATGTCAGAAGATTGCTGTCATTGGAGGAGCTATGAACGTCTACATGGAGGAACGAAAACAGAATATCAAAAGAGTGGTGCAGGAACGTCTTTTAGAAAGGCCGGATATGACGGAGGAGGAAGTGAAGGCTGTTATTGATGATTGTATTATCAGGGACAGCAAAAGCCATTATCTGAGTCTGGAGCAGAAAAAGCAAATTCGCAGGGAATTGTTTAACGCGATGAAACGACTGGATGTTTTACAGGATTTCATTGAGGATGATTCGGTTACTGAAATTATGGTAAACGGACTTAACGGGATATTTATAGAAAGAAACGGCAGGCTAGATAATAGCGGAAAGTGCTTTGAATCAAAAGAACGGCTTCAGGATATGATCCAGCAGATTGCAGCCGGTGCTAACCGGACAGTGAATATGTCCTCTCCAATCGTGGACGCACGGCTGCCCGATGGGGCCCGTGTCAACATTGTGCTGGAACCGGTGTCGATCGACGGGCCGATACTGACAATCAGAAGGTTTTCTGACAAACCGATAGACGCAAAGAAGCTGCTTGAATTAGGTTCTGTATCATGCGAATGTCTTTCCTTTTTACAAAAGCTTGTGGAGGCCGGCTATAATATTCTGATCAGCGGCGGAACCGGTGCGGGAAAAACAACATTCTTAAATGTCCTGTCAGGCTTTATTCCGAAGGAGGAACGTGTAATTACAATAGAGGACAGTGCGGAATTAAAAATACAGGGGATCAGCAACCTCGTTCGACTCGAAGCGCGCAGCAAAAATGCGGATGGCTGCAGGGAAATTACAATCAGAGACTTGATCAGGACGGCGCTTCGCATGAGACCGGATGGTATCATAATAAAAAAGAGAAGATCAAAGCATAACAAAAAGCGTTTCTCCATCCCATGTACATTCCTGCAGCACATCTTTAGCAATTTCATTCCGCTCGTTTGGCGTGAATTCGTCAAAATGGTCCAGAAGATTTATAATCTCCGTCCTTTTTTCCATAGCAGACTTCAAGTACGAGGCAGTACGTCTTTCAATGGCAGATTCACTTAAAAACTTTTTCCTAAGTGAATTAAATTCAATGTCCAACTTTTCAATTTCGCTTACAATATACTTAGCTGCAGAGCTGTTGGCACTGGTGGCTAAGACTGCCGTAAGTTTTTCTATCTTCACCTGACAACGATCCATAGAGGCCCGGAGGGCAGCGACGCTATCCTTTGGTGCTCCCTTTTCATTCTTCATATATTTCTTGATGGCAGCAGGATCATGCTTGATTTCCCTGAATATATTTAATACCTTATCATCAAGGACCTCGGATTTGATATGCCCCATATCACAGGCATCAGTACCAAATCGCATCCGCTTGGGGCAATAATACCAAGTAGAAATAGAACCATCAACTCTCCTCTTACGTGCCATGCTCATAGATCGACCGCATTTGCACCGGAGCACGCCCTTAAGCAAAGGTAAATCATATTTGGCCTGCTTATCAAAATTGTTATGGCCGAATTGAGCCATAATAGAGAAAAACTTTTCATCAGATAGATATGGCTCATGATAGCCGATGCTCACCCGCCAATTTTCAGGATCCGCAATCTGATGTCTTTTCTTTCCGTTAATCTTCTTCTCTTGCGTTCGCCCATAGACAATTATTCCATGCGTACCATCCCATTTATCCCTAGGACTATCCTCGTCCATAATACACCCCTTAGACTCAAAATAGTCATACATGGCCGATGTATTTCGGACACAGTGCGGAGAGGTGAACATAGCATAAAGCTGCGTCGTGCTCAGTGAACTGCCACTCAAACTAAGGATGCCGCGCTGGCGGCAATACGTCTCCATGTTTTGCAAACTAAAATGGTGTGAAAGAAATATATCTATAAGGTTATTTTTGAATTTAATTTCATCCATATTAAAAACAAGCATTTTGTGAGATTTGTCACCAGCTGAAACAGGAGCTATATGATAACCAACCGGAGGCCTGCCGCCACACCAAAAGCCTTTTGATGCAAGGTGCTGCATATTATCGGTTATTCTCAAAGAATCAGTATTAACTTCAAGGCCGGAAAATATAACAGCAAGGTACATCATTGCTTCGCCAAGTGGCGTAGTAGTATCGATCCCGTCCTTTACAGTGATAAATTTTATACTGTGCTCCTTCAGGAAATTGTAGAATGTGCAGAAATCCATCATATCACTGCATACACGGTCAATTTTATAGATCACAACGCAGTTGATCAAATTATTGGAGACATCTTCCTTGAGCTGATTCATCCCGGGTCGATCCATGTTAGACCGAACAAAACCATCATCCTCATAATATTGCACATTGCTAATTTCATCCGGAGAAAAGTGCTGCTCTATATGAGCGTTGCAGACAGTAAACTGCATCTGCGTACTGTCTGAAGTATCCCTAAAATAACTTTTTCTGCCATACACACCAAAATTCATAATATTCCTCCTATAAATTGGCGCAAAAATAGCGCGGTTATTTGACTGCGCCTCGGGAAAATGTTACAATGTGCTTGCAAACATCTGACTCTGGTTCCCCCGGAGTGCAGGCCGTCTCGGTGCTAGTAACACTGAGGCGGTTTTTGTTTTATAATTTAACTCTATCAGATATTAATCTTTAACAAAACGCACAGAGTCATGAACCAGCCAACAGCTGCCAATGACAATATAATACCTATCATAGGTATTATTCTATTTTCCACATGCAAGGCAGATATCAATGAAAAGATTACCCCGACAATACCGATCGGGCCGCCGAAAACGTATACACCTGTCGCAATTCCAGCGACGCCCAGTACAATTGAGATTACGCCAGTTACAGTACCTAAAGTTGAACTTTCATTTTCCATTTCTTTATATCCCCCATATAATAAGCTTCAATCTGTGAATATCTCTTATTTATATAATTCAAGCACCCCCAAAGGATCAAAATAAATAATATAGTTATCAATTTGGGTGCAGGGCGCATATTTAGATTTATAACAATTTAGAGCCTCAAGTAAATATTCTTCGGATATTTCTAAGTAATCAGCCATTTCATAAAGGCAACGATATCCACGCTTGAAACATTCAACTATACCAGTGAGACCTACGGCCTTATTATATCCCCATACCCGTCCATGATATTCTTGCTTCCGGTTTCCAGTATTCGTTTGATCCAAAATATCACCACAGCATGTAAAATGATGCCCCATTTCTTCACACAGGATCGCATTACCTTCACACAATCTATTAATGTTTTCATCTATCGCAATACAATTGTCGCAATATAATCCCTTTATTCTCGTGCCGGCAAAATCAAACTTAACAACTTTAATATTATTATCTACAGCCTCTTGCAATAGTTTTTCTCGCGTATTCATGCACTTACCTCCCTGGATAGTACTCACTATTTTCTGTTACTTTTAACAAAGGCCGCAAACTCTCTTATTTTTTCCAACTCTGCATCGGTAAACTCGTCACCATCAAAATGAGCCGCAATGGTGTTTGGTGTATCATCCTCAGCATCGTCGGCTAAATAGTCAAGCGAACATTTAAAATATGCACACAATCTACGCAATGTAGATAATTTTATATTATCAGATCCCTTTTTATAAAATCCATCTATGGTAGTGTAGGGAATGCCTGATTCTCTGGCCAAATCGGCCTTACCAATATTATTAACGCTCATCAAATAATCCAATTTCTCAGTAAATTTCATGACAATAACCTCCATTTATAAAATTATACTACTACCTATTATCCACATTGTAAAGAAAAATATACCCCACAAAGTAAAATAATTACGTTTTAGGGTTGACAAATACTACACAGGGTAATATTATAATGGTAATTACGATGCAGGGTAATTTCAAAAGGAGGTGACGACATGTTTAGAAATCTAAATGCAGAAATGGGCAGAGACAAGATGACGATTAAGGAGTTAGCAAAAAAGACGGGAATCGGATACGAGAGTCTTAAAAACAAAATGACTGGTGCCACAGAATTTAAAAGGTCGGAAATGATTGCGATCAAAAAAGAATTCCCGAGTTGCACACTTGACTACCTATTCTATAATGATGAGTCAATGAAAAAAACAGGTTAAAAAAGGAGGAAAACGTGAAAAAAGATATAAAAGTAAAGGTCATATTTACTGAAGGCTATGAAGAACGTTTTACAAAAGCCTGTATCCGGGTGGCTGAGAAAAGAGTAGAGAGCATGGGCAAAGAGATCCATCCGGCCGTACCCGATAAGATCACAAAGACTGCTGTATAGGAGGTGAAGGAAATGTTAAATGAAATCAATATTTTGGGACTTATTTACAGAGTAGAGGAAGTGGAGGTTGTAAATAAGTATGAGCCGAGAAAAGGGGAAATCAATTATCTTACAAATGTGATTAAGATTGATAAAAGTATGCCAGAAGACCTAAAAAATCAGGTGTTAATGCATGAAATATTGCACGGGATATTTGATCTGCTTGGACTTGATGAACTTTCGGAGGATGAAAACAAGGTGCAAAGCATTGCGACTGCTCTACACCAAGTTTTCACTACACAGGCTATTTTTTCTTCTTAGCGGGTGTTTGCGACAAAGCACTTCCGGCAGCCGTTTTGGATGCACTGCCAGTACGGCCATCGCGAAGAACTTTAGATGCCGCCGTTGCAGCTTTTGATGAAGTCTGTTTCTTATTATCAGCCATAAATACAACCTCCCTTCTACAATATTTTGAAAAATATGTATTTCTTCTACATATATTGTAGGTCAGTGGAATTTTGTGGTCAAGTAAAATATTTCGAGGATTCACAGGAAGGAAATAAAATGAAAAAAGTGAAATGCACAATCTGGAATACGGCTTGCTACATGTCGTTAATTGCCGGTGCATGTGCGGCAGAGGATTATAAGCCGCTGGCAATCGTACTTCTACTGATCTGGGGGTCCATGATGGCAGCGATCAGTATATCGGAAAGGAGAAGATCATGAAAACATTAAATGATGGGTATAAAAAAGTATTTACTCATAGAGGATTTGACATCTGCACACTTAGCCCGGCACCGGCCGGAGCAGACAAAAGCAAAAGTATACGGATTATCCGAATATTTTAATCACCACTATATGCAAAAGGAGTGGTGGAAAGCCAAACACCAATATGACACAGCACTTACAATTGCAGTATTTATGGACTTTCCGGAGGAAGATATGATCAGGCTGTTCGGCAGCCGCCCATATGCTTCAGACGACGATGATCTAACCGAGGGGATTTTCCCTGAGCAAAAAGTGTTAAAAGCCCAGCATGAATGTATAAAGCTTGGCCAGACACGTGAAAACGAACTAAGCCGGTCACCGACCGGACAAAAAATAAGCGGATAACATTGGAGTGTTATCCGCCAGATTGAACATTAAAACTGTCCGCTCTCAAACCTATATACAGTATACCAAATAAGAGCGGTAAAGTCAACAAAAACGGGGTTTTACGGGACGTTTTTCAGACTTGATAAAGATATTAATCTTATGGAAAAGGGGGTACTGTATGTCAGAAAAAATTTTAAAAGGGTACCTGCAGAAGGTATTCCGATTTCACAACAGCGCATCCATTGAAATCGAACGTATGCATACCGGCAAGTATGGGGCACCAGGATTAAAAAGGCAGAAAAAGCGAAAAGCAACTCCGGAAGAAATAGAACGGCAGAACAGGACCAACCGGGAGAACAAAATCCGTAGGATCATCAAAGAGAACTTTAATGCTAAAAAAGATTACTGGATCACCCTAACATATGAAGCCGGATATAGGACAAGCATAGAAGGCGTCAGGGAAGATTTCGAGAAATTCAGAGACAAAATAAAATATCAGTACAAAAAACGAGGGTACGGATGTAAATGGGTCGCCAGATTTGGAGTCGGTACGCTGGGAGCAGGGCATATCCACATGGTGATCAATAGGATTCCGGATGCGGATCTAATCCTAAACGAGGCATGGGAGCAGATCACAGGAACAGGGTATATAGATTTTGTGATTTTGCGGCAAAAGGGAGACTTTGCGGCTTTAGCCTATTACATCGTGAAGGAAGAGGGCGAGGCTCATACAGCATATACCAGATCCCGGAATCTGCGGGTACCGGAACCAAGGAAAAGGCCGATCAAAACAAAGCTCCTTCTGGATGATCCAGTACCATATAAAGGCTACTACATAGATAAGGGATCGATCAAGGTAGGGATAAACCCTGTGACAGGATACAGATACCAGCATTTCACCATGTTGCCGCTGCCGGAGAGGAGGAAAAAAGGTGGATAAACCCATAGTGGATATTTATATCGAGCAATCCGTAAAGGGACCGCGCCGGCAGGCCGGAGCCTATGGATTTGTACTAAAAACAATGACAAGTAAGGGTCCCGTGGACAGGACGCACTTTGACACAGGAGATAATTTTTCCTCGCACGAATTGGAGCTTGTTGCCATCGTGGACGCGCTGCGGCACTTAATAACGCCCTGTACCATATCCATTCACTCGGTGCATGGCTGGTTTGAGACGGTAATCGATGGCTGTTGGATTGAACAATGGAAGGAACGAAACTGGAAAAGCCACCGGGGACCGGAGGTAGATAACCGATCACTGTACGAAGAAATATTGAGTTTAACAGAATCGGGAGGTCATCAGATCGTAAAAATTGATAAGGATCTGGCCGATTACGCAGAATGGCTGAAAAGAGAAGTAGAAAAGGCAGCGGAGCAGCATAAACAATATCTGTCCGCTCGCAATTTTGCTGAATGAGAGCCTACAGGGCGGCAGCAGGTAAAGAAAGGAGCATCAATGGCAAGTTATAAAATGGAAATCAAGGATGGAATTATTTACAAGACATTAGCCTTTATGGGACATGATTTTACAGAAGAATGGTATGAGGATGATTCCATATGTCAGCAATCCATCGTGGAGCAGATAGAATTGATAATCCCTGATTTGGAAGAAAGCGAAAAAGAAATCACGAACGAATTAACCTGTATAGACGAGGATGAACTGTTAGACGCAATATATGCGCTTACAGAATACGAGAAGTCAATAAATTAAAATTTAATCAATAGAAAGGAGTTGGAGCTTCTGGCCAGAAGACACGTGTCGGCTCCTTTTGGTAAAAAATGAAAGAAACTTATAAAAGTAAAGTATATACAGACCGTCCAGCATACGCGGACTTCGATGCACCGAATAAATTTGAAGCAATAAAAAGTATTATAGCGAAAAGGCTTAGGGAACATCCAAATGCGATATGTTCCTATTCCGGAGGGAGCGACAGCGACATTTTACTCCATCTGATAGAGCAGGTGCGTGAGACGTTCGGCCTTCCTCCCATTCAATACGCCTTTTTCAATACTGGGCTTGAAATGGAAGCAATAAAACGTCATGTGAACGAAATGGAATCGTTGTATAACATAACAATTACCAAACACAGACCAAAGAAAAATATCGTGCAGGCTACAAGAGAATATGGCCAGCCGTTTGTTTCAAAAATTATGTCTGCGGGTCTTGAGGGCATACAGTGTAAAAATATTCCACTGTCAATACATAAGGAATACGCAGATGCAGAGGACAAGGTGGCAAAACGGGCGGAACTTAAAAAACGCTATCCCGGATGTGAAACAACGATTAATTTTTTATGCTGCTGCAATTCCAAGGGAGAGCCAAGGCCAGATATTCAATTAGTCATAAATTCATCAAAGTATATGCTGGACTTTATAACTGACAATCCGATCCCATTTAAGGTGAGTAACAAATGCTGCGACTATTGCAAAAAGCAGTTGGCGCACAGCGTACAGAAGTCCTATGACATGGTGATTACTGGTGAGCGCCGAGATGAGGGAGGCATGAGGTCCGTCCCGAAAAAGGATAATACATCGATGTGTTTTTCCGAGACGGCTGACGGAAAATACAGGCTCCGGCCCCTGTTTTATGTATCAGATGCAGATAAGCAGTGGTACAAAGATTATTATAAAATCCGCTATTCAGATGCCTATGAGATTTACGGATTAACGCGGACGGGTTGCTGTGGGTGTTCCATCTCCGCGAACGCCGTGAAAGATTTGGAAAAGATACAGCCGTACGAGCCGAACTTAGTGAAAGCTGCATGGCATGTATTTGGCGATAGCTATCGGTACCGCAGACAATACGATACATATAAGGCATTTAGGCGGCAATGGGAAGATGAACAGAAGAAAATGAATGAAGGAATCGAAGGACAGATGAATATTGAGGATTTTTTAAGCAACTAACCTGAAAACTAACCAAGAAAGGAGCAGAAAGGGAAATAAACCGCGGCCGCGGTAACGATATATCGGTTCCCATGTGGAAATGAGACAAATATTAAAGTACCCTGGAGCGAAAGCTCGTATTGCGGGCTGGATTTGCGACAATATGCCAAAACACAATGTTTATTTGGAATTATATGGCGGGAGCCTTTCAGTCTTATTTAATAAACAAAGAAGTAGTATCGAAACTGTAAACGACTTGAACGGTGAAGTAGTAAACTTGTTTCGGGTTATCAGAGAAAAATCTGATGAATTGAGTTTTTTGATAAACTACACGCCATACAGCAGGGAAGAATATATAAAATCTTACAAGGAATCATCGGATGATATGGAGAGGGCGAGAAGGTTCCTTGTGCGGTGTTGGCAAGGATTTGGCGCCGCAAATCTTTATCAGAATGGATTTAAGAGCGGACAACAGAGCAATTCTCCAAATCCATCGAGGGCATGGGCGAAGTTGCCAGAAGCTCTAATACAAGCGTCGGAGCGGTTAAAAGGAGTACAAATAGAACAGCTTCCAGCGCTGGAACTGATCAAGCGATACGATACTAAGGATGTATTTATCTATGCTGACCCACCCTATTTGCCAGAAACCAGAAAAAACTATCTGTATAAGCACGAAATGAACCGAAAAGATCATGAAGAATTATTAAGCCACCTATTGAGCCATCCGGGAAAGATAATGTTAAGTGGCTATGATAACGGCTTATATGACCAAATACTTGCGGGGTGGAGGAAAGAGAAAAGAGATACTAATGCCGAAAACGGATTGAGAAGAACAGAGACGATATGGATGAATTATGAGGATACGCAGCTATCATTTTCAGACTTCCCGGAGGTAATGCCATGATAGGACAGATAAGTATGTTTGATTTCCTGCAAGAAGAAAAGGGGATAAAGAATTTCAAGCCAGGAGACTGGATTGACGCTGAATGTCTAGGAAAACAACTCACATTTGAAGAAATTACAAGCTTAATCGGAAATTTGATTGCAATGGATATGA
This sequence comes from Bacillota bacterium, assembly GCA_023402845.1. Classification (GTDB taxonomy): domain Bacteria; phylum Bacillota; class Clostridia; order Lachnospirales; family Lachnospiraceae; genus JAEYFP01. Next base: position 199,037 of record JAEYFP010000016.1, on the reverse strand, counting down.
GCACAGAAAGCCACGCCCGGTACAAGGTTGTCATGGTAGAAAAAATATACATTTACGAAAGCGGTGAGCGGAGGCTGATATATTTTGACGGGAATAAACAAAGGGGCCTTGTGAATGAGATGTATTTTAATGAATCAATGCGGTTTCCGGCAAGAGCATGGAGGATAAAAGGTGATTGAAGAATGGAGAAACGTGGTTGGATATGATGGGAAATATCAGGTAAACAGGGAAGGAGAGGTACGAAGATTACTTAAAAGAGGGAGAGTAAAGCCCTTGACACCATATATCAAAAAGACCAGCACCACAAAAAAATATGTTGTGAAAATGACTAAAAATAAAAAAGGGAGGGAAGAGATACTTGCGCAGATAGTAGCAGCGGCCTTTATTGGTCCGTGCCCAGAGAGTCATGTGCCTTATCATATCAATGGTGTGCAAAGTGATAATTATGCAAACAACATTGCCTATATAAGCAGAGCAGAGATGGGTAAAAGATTCGGGATGGCAGCAGGCAGAAAACCGGTTGCAAAGATTGATTGCGATGGCGAAATCGTAGAGGTTTATCCCTCAGCGCGGGAATGTGGAAGAAAAAATTTCATGAGCTATCAGACGGTAATAGACAGGTGCAATGGAAAATGTAAAAGCGCCTTTGCACCGGATGGATATGCGTACGCATGGGATGATAGCGAAAAGAGTGTGGAAAAAGCAATCAGAAAAATAGAACTTTCAAAGGGTTATTTGAAAAAGGCAGAGCTCAGGGAAACAGATTTTATGTGGTAAGGAGAAAAAAGGTTATGAAAAGCATCATTCATCAGGAAGAGGGCACCTGCTATCTCTGCAATATGCTCCAAATACACTGCCTCCATACCTACACAGAGGAGCACCACATCTTTTACGGCACCGCCAATAGAAAAAAGTCCGGAAAGTACGGCTTAAAGGTAAGGCTCTGCAAAAAGCACCACAGGGGAGACATAACCGGGAACCGGGAAGCAGTGCATTTCAACAAAGAGCATGACCTTATGCTTAAGCGGATCGGACAAGCCACTTTTGAGCAGCGCTGGGGCAGCAGGGAGAACTTTAGGAAGGAGTTTGGACAATCATGGTTATAAGCCAAAGCAAACAATTTGCACCCGGTCAGACACTTACCCTCACACGGGCATACATAGACGATCAATCCGGCCGGAAGAAACTACAGAAGAGAAAGTACAGAGTAATCAAGCATTATCCCCATCACGTACTTACAGAGAATGCTCAGGGGATCAGGGAGTGCTTTACAAACGCAGATTTACTATTAAATGGAATCCTTAGAGGTTGAAACACCAGCCAACAGGCAAAAGAAGCAGCTAGTGCCATTGTATCACGACAAGAGGCCACTATAGACGCAGATAGCCGCCTGTTTACCGGCTGGGGCAGCAGGCGGCAGAAAGGAAAGTATATCATGATTGAAGGGAAAGCGATTGTCAAATTCGGATCAGGGGACATTCTGGTAACACCATTAGTGAGAACAGACTTTAAAATGGGATGTGTTGTGCTAGAAAATCAGGAGCCTCACGAAATCGGCGAGTACAGTTGTAGATTTGAAAACAATATGGAGAATACAGTGCTGTGTTTTTCTAACACAGAAAGCTTAGATGTTGTCATAGAGAGGCTCACAGCCTTGAAAAGCATGATGCAGGGAGATGTTAAAAACTGTCTTCCACCAGTGGATTTTGATTATTGAAGAGAGGAGCAACAATGAAAAATAGCATGGTAATAGCCGTGGATTTCGACGGGACTCTCTGCATAGATCAGTTTCCGGCCATCGGGCCGCCGAAAGAGTCCGTAATAAAAATGTGCCGCCAGCTAAAGGAGTGGGGCGGTAAATTAATCTTGTGGACCTGCAGGGAGGGGGAGCTGCTGGAAGCAGCAGTAACATGGTGTAAGGATCGAAATATAGAATTCGATTCAGTAAATGAGCCGCTTCCGGAGCAGCTGGAGCAGTACCAAAACGACACCCGCAAGATTTTTGCAGATTATTATATCGACGATCGGGCGTATAGCCCTGAAGCTTACACGGCGATCGTGGAAAATATCAAGAGAGAAATCTACATAAAAGACAACCAATGCAATCATTGCCGCAAGCCAAGAGTATGCAACACAGATCACTGCAGATCTGCGGCGGCAGCAGCAGGAGAAGCTTATAGGAGGGAAAACCAATGGATGATTTAATCAGCCGCAAGACGGTAATGGATGAAATAAAAAGTCTCACAATAAGCATTGCAGGACTCAGGGCAGGGAAAGGTGTCCTTGCCAAGTTTGAGGAGGAGTACAGGAAGTCAATTTTAAGAATAATTGATGAGGCTCCCACCGCTTATGACGTGGAAGCCGTATTGAATCAATTAAATGATGTGTTGTGCGATGAGATTAGCCAACCGGTCGCTGACGATGTTGTAAATATAATACGAGGGGGTGGAGTGGATGGATGGGATTAAACGCCGTAAGCTATCCACAAAAGAGCGAAAAGCGGTATACGATAAATGCCACGGTCACTGCGCCTATTGCGGGTGTGAGATAGCATTCAGAGGATTCAACGTTGAGCACATGACGCCTTTAAGCAATGGCGGGAATGATACGTTTGATAATATGCTTCCCGCCTGCAGGAGTTGCAACCACTACAAGGGCACGATAGATCTGGAAGGCTTCCGCACGTACTTAGGCGGCCTTCATGACCGGATGCTCCGTGATAATGTTAATTACAGGACGTTAGATAGATATAAATTAATTGCAAATGATCCGGCTCCGGTAAAATTTTATTTTAAAAAATTAATGAAGGAGAACAGAGATGGCATATGCAGAGAAAACATCCGTATCAGTTGCAAAGACGAAAGCTGACATTGAGGATATGATCCAAAAGGCCGGAGCCGGACAATTTATTTCCGGTTATAAAGAGGATACCGCAGTAATAGGTTTTTCCCTTACCGGCCGACAAATTCGCTTTGTCCTTCCGCTTCCTGACAAGCAAGATAAAAAATTTTGGTTTACACCTGAACGCCGCAATCGAAGAACGGATGAACAGGCATATACTGCGTGGGAACAGGCATGCAGAGCAAAGTGGAGAGCATTATATTTGATAATCAAGGCAAAGCTGGAAGCAGTTGACAGCGGGATATCGACAATAGAGCGAGAATTTTTCTATGACATCGTGCTGCCAGACGGAAAGACAATAGGAGAATTTATGGCACCACAGCTGGAAACGGTATACCAGACGGGGCATATGCCACCCATGTTACCAATGCTGGACTAAAGGAGAATAAAATGAAAAATGTAAGAATGTACGAACCAAAGCCAATTGAAACAGAACCGCTAAAAAGAACGATCCTCGTACATGGAGCGATGTACTATAAATGCGAAGAGTGCGGAAAGATCCATCTAATGTGGCTAGAAAAAGGACTGGAAGACAGGGAACAAGACAAAGAACATCCAGAGCTGCACAAGCCGGTGCCTTTCTGCGTTGCGTGTACCTGCGGAGGGACCGCCACACATTTCCTATGGCAAAGTGATATACATCTGGACGGATATCAGGAGCTGGCGGAAAATGAAAGTTATTTCGAAAATTCGCCTGATGAAGATTGTGGAAAACCGCATCTGCGAACTTCGGAGAGAAAAAAGAAGCAGGAAAGGGATAAAACTCTTTCTGATCTTCTCATCGAAGAATTTAAGCACACCGAAATCCAGGGATTTGACAAAAACGAGGAACAAATAAAAAGTGATGAGCGATCACCGGTTACCCAAGGTCTTGAAGGATACACCACGAGCCAGCTTAAAGCCGAAATCAGGAGGAGGAAACGCTGGTAAATAATTTGCAGGGGCAGCAGGCACCTAAGATGATAGAGCCGGCTATTTTGCCGGCCGTGGCAGCAGGCTCCAAATTGCACCGGTACAACAGAAGGAGGGGAGATCCATAACAGAACAACGGAAAATAAATGAACAAAAAAAGAAATGGCTTATGCGGTATAAAAATGCAAAGGCACTCGCAAGGGATTTAGAGGATGAACTGCTTGCTCTTAGGCTTAGTAAGAGATATCCATCAAGCGCAATCACTGGAATGCCTTCGGGCGGATCCGGGGGGAAGGACCTGTCCGGATATGTCGCAGCTGTTGATGAATTAGAAGGTAAGATACAAAACAACAGGTATCAGCTGATAAAGACTTACACGGAGATATCCGATGTGATCTGTGCGCTGGAGGACGAAACACAACAGCGAATCATGCGGTTAAGATACTTGCAATGCATGAGCTGGGATGAAATAGCCTTTAAAACGGGATATGCAACATCATGGATATACAAATTGCACGGTTGGGCATTACAATATATTAACTATAATAAAAAAGAAGATAGTAAAAGATAGTTTTATATGTGATATAGTGTAAAAAAGAAATAACATAGGTAAGAGATTTCAAAGGCATCGGTTTATACCGGTGCTTTTGTTATGTTAAAAAGAGAGGCGGTGAGCTTTATGGCGTTGACAGCCAAACAGAAAAAATTTTGCGAAGAATATCTGATTGATCTTAATGCCACACAGGCAGCCATAAGAGCCGGATATTCGCCAGAAACAGCAACTGAGCAAGGAAGTAGATTGTTAACAAATGTTAAGGTTCGTGTGCACATTGATAAACAGATGGCCGAACGATCCAAACGGACAGGAATTAATGCAGACAGGGTGCTTCTTGAATTGGCCAGAATCGGACTTTCTAAAATTACTGACGCTGTTGATCCTAAAACGGCTCAAGTCAAGGAGAGCGCCTCCGAAGATGATTTAGCATGTATCCAATCAATTAAAGTTAAACCAAACGAATGGGGCACGGAGCGCGAAGTAAAAATGTATGATAAAAAGGCCGCATTGGTGGACCTGGGGCGGCATCTTGGCATGTTTAATGACAAGCTTGAGATAGATGCGGATATGGAGATGAACATCAATATTGATTACGGCGGTGATGGTTAGTGAATGTCACGGTAAAGGCCAATTCTTGTTTTCGAGAGATCAATCAGAGCAATAAAAGATATATTGTTATGAAAGGCAGCGCCGGATCGGGGAAATCCACCGATACCGCACAGAATTACATCCTGCGGTTGATGCAGGATAAGGGCCGGAATCTTGTATGCATTCGCAAGTCTGATATCACAAACCGTGACAGCACATATGCGGAGCTGACCGGCAGCATTTACCGCATGTTTGGGGACCGGGCGGATCAATACTGGAATGTAAAACAATCCCCGCTGCAATTGACCTGCAGGGGCAACGGTAATCAAATAATCTTCCGAGGTGTCAATGATGAAAAACAGCGCGAGAAGCTAAAATCAATTACCTTTCAGCGTGGCAAACTCACAGATGTCTGGATCGAGGAGGCCACGGAGATAACACAGGCAGATTTCGAGATCATTGACGACCGTTTAAGAGGAGAGCTGCCGGCAAAACAATTTTATCAGATCAAAATGACCCTTAATCCCGTGAATAAAAACCATTGGATAAAAAAGGTCTTTTTTGATACGCCAGATGTAAATACACTCACACACCACAGCACATACCTGAATAATCGTTTTATTGATATGGCCTACCGGGGCAGGATGGAGCGTAGAAAAATTGTTGATCCGGAAGGCTATCAGATATACGGATTGGGAGAATGGGGAGAAATCGGCGGCCTGATCCTGCATAATTGGCAGACAGCCGATATATCGCAGGATCTAAACGATTACGATGATACTGCAATCGGTCAGGATTTCGGCTTTAACCACGCGAATGCCCTTCTACTGCTTGGATTCAAGGATGACAATATTTACATCCTGCAAGAGATATATGTTTTTGAAAAAGATACGTCCGAGATTATACCCATTGCGATCAAAGCAGGATTCCCGACTAAGGTCACTATGTGGTGCGACTCCGCAGAACCCGATCGGATAAAAATGTGGCAGAAAGCGGGGTTCCGGGCGCGCCCGGTTGTAAAGGAAACCACAAATGATAAAAAGTATCAGACGGCGCAGATAGACTGGCTGAAAGGTGTCGTTGCCAAGGACAAAGCGTTTAAGCGCCAAATTTTTGTACATCCATCCTGCACGAATACGATAACAGAACTGCAGCAATGGAAGTGGAAAAAGGACGAACGTACAAACGAATATCTGGATGAACCGATATCATTCCAGGATGACGCTATGGCAGCACTTCGTTATGGAGTTGAGGGATGGAGAAAGCCGGCCGTGTGGCTGTATTGATGAAAGATGGTGAAAAGATGCTAACTATTGCAGAGATCGGAAGATTTATTGATAATGACAAAAATTCCGACAAAAAGAAACACGCCCGCAAAGGGCAGGATTATTATGAGGCAAAACATGATATTAAGGACTATAAAGTCTATTATGTAGACGCGGACGGCAAGCTGCAGGAGGATAAGTTGCGCAGCAATGTAAAGATTTCACATCCGTTCTTTACAGAGCTGGCCGATCAGGAAACCCAATATCTTTTATCAGGAGATGGATCCTTTGTGCAGTCTACTGATGATAAGCTGCAAAAAGAGTTAGATGCGTATTTCGGTGACGACTTCGCGGCAGAGTTGGAAGAATGTGTGACCGGATGTATTACAAAAGGCTTTGAGAATATGTATGCCTATAAAGCAGCCGATGGTAAGACTCGTTTTAATACGGCGGATTCCTTGGGGGTTGTCGAGGTAAGGGCAAGGGATACAGATGATAATTGCGATTATGTTATTTACTATTACATAGACCGCATTGAGAAGGGGAAAACAGAGATCACCCGCATTCAGGTGTGGGACGCCACCCAGACAACCTATTATGTCAAGGGCAAAAACGGCCAGATCACACTGGACACGGATGAAAAAATAAATCCTCGGCCGCACATTGTTTACAAAAAGGCCGGAGATGAATCTTTATATTATGAGGGCAACGGAGGTTATGGATTCATTCCCTTCTTTAGGTTAGACAATAACCGTAAACAGATGTCAGGACTTATGCCTATTAAAGCCCTGATTGACGATTATGATTTGATGGCCTGCGGCCTGAGTAATAATTTGCAGGATATCGGCGAGGGTCTTTATGTTGTAAAAGGATTTCAAGGCACGGAGCTTGATGAAATGATTAACAATATCCGGGTAAAAAAACATATCGGCGTGGCACCGGATGGAGACGTTGATATCAGGACCGTAGACATACCCTACGAAGCAAGAAAAATAAAGCTGGAGCTGGATGAAAAAAATATATACCGCTTCGGCATGGGTTTCAATTCCGCACAGATTGGCGATGGAAATATTACCAATATTGTAATCAAGAGCCGTTATGCCCTACTTGACCTAAAATGCAACAAACTGGAAACCCGCTTAAAGAAGTTCCTCCGTCAAATGGTCCAGATCGCCCTTGATGAAATCAATGCTACGCTGGAATCTGACTATCAGATGGAGGATATCAAGATCAAGTTTGAGCGCGAGGTAATGACTAATGCGCAGGACAACGCGCAGATCGAATTTGTGGATGCGCAAAAACAGGGGCAAATCATCAATAGCATTCTGGCCGCAGCGAATGCGTTGCCCGATGAAACGGTGCTAAAACTTATTTGCGATGCGTTGGATATTGATTATGAGGATGTCAAAGCGAAGCTGGATGAAGGACAGAGCGCCGAACAGGTTAAACAGGCTTTAGATAATATAGTTCCTGAGGATGGTGATCCGGATGAACAAAAGACAGATTGAGGTCCAGAAACTCATAGCAGAGGAAGAAGCAAAGGTTATCCAGGAACTAAAACAGATATACACACAGGCGTCTGGGGATTGTGCAGATAAAATCAGAGAGCTGTCCATGCGTACAGATATGGCAAATTTGCAAAGCATTGTCTGGCAGAAACAATATCAGGAAGCCCTGAAAAAGCAGATCGATGGTGTGATCAATGTCCTGAATTCAAATTCATTCGGCAAAGTATCGGATTATCTGGGAACAGCTTATGAAAATGGATTCTTCGGCACCCTATACGATTTACAGGGCCAGGGCATTCCGTTGGCATTTCCAATAAACCAAGAAGAGGTTGTCAAAGCACTGCAGGTGGACTCCAAGATATCTCAAGGCCTGTACCAGAGGATGGGAGAGGATACGGATAAACTAAAAAAGGCTATCCGCACAGAACTTTCAGTCGGAACCGCAGGGAGCCAATCCTGGAATCAGATAGCCGCTAATATTGCTATGGGAATGTCCAGTCCATTTACCAAGGCATTCAACCGCACTGTGACAATTGCCCGTACGGAAGGTCACAGGGTAACTCAGGAAGCAGCCTTCCATTGCCAACAGAAAGCCAAAAGTAAAGGTGCTGATGTGATGAAACAATGGGACTCCACGCTTGATAAGCGTACACGCAGGAATCATGTAGAGCTGGACGGGCAACTGAGAGAGCTGGAGGATTCTTTTGAGATTGCCGGGAAAAGTGCCATGTATCCGGGCGGCTTTGGGGATCCGGCAGAAGATTGCAATTGCCGGTGCTGTGTACTGCAAAGAGCAAAATGGGCACTCAGTGATGAGGAATATTATAAAAAATGGGACGGCGATAAGGATGAACTTGTAAAAATCGAGTCAAAGACCTATAATGATTTTAAGGAGCAGGCGAAAGCGGCAGTAAAGCTAAATGAATACAGAATGATGGACTTCGACTCCAAGAATCCAAACACAAAAGCAAAAGTTACATTCTTTGATGCCTTTACGGACATGCCCCAAAATGTGAAGGATGCAATTATAGATACAAGGATTGTTACGGGATCAAACGGAAGTTATTACGATTCTGCCGAGGATATAATATACGTAGGTGCAAAAGCTACTAAAAATGAGATTATTCATGAAATTGGTCATTCTGTTGAAAATAAACTGTTTGATAAAGAAAAGATTGATTTTATTAAACAGCGTTGTGTGAGCGGACTTAAAATTAATGATTTGGAGTTTGTCAAAGCTTATGATTCTTCAGGGAATGAAGTGAATGTATTCCTTTTGAAATCTGATAAATTTATAACTGCGTATCAGGGCAGGATGTACATAGATAGTTGGGAGGATGCAGTAAACAGAGACGGAACGATTAATATAAATAGTCTGCAGGAATTTATCTCAGAAGGATTTCAAGAATACTTCAAAAATAAAGGAAAATTAAAAAGCAAAAATTATGAGTTATTTGCTTTGATTGATGAGGTGATAGGAAAATGACGCAGCAAGATATAAAGCAGCTATTTCTCAGCATGAAATCATATCAAGAATATGACGGGAACAAGGCAGCATTCTCTGATATGGAAATGGATGATGAGATACTGGAACATATGAAAAAAATATCCCCGCAAGTATATGCTCCGAAAGATATGCATAGGGAAGTAAAACTAAGGACTGATTGAAATCAATTTATCAAATGGTCCTTTTTTATTACACTGAAAGGGGTGGGAGATTTGAAAAAGTAAATAATTTGGAAAGCAGCATCCAGCGATGGGTGCTATTTTATTGCCCGAAACCATTATGGCGTTAAAACTATGTGGAATTACTCTTTCGCACAGAGTGAAAAACAGGCGATGCATGGCGGGAGAAACCGCATAAAACGAAATGCAGAAAGGATTCTATGAAATTAGATGAAGTATTGAGCAAAGAACTGTATGCACAGGTCAAGGCGGCAATCGACGCCGTAAATGCAAAGGAACCGGATAAGTTAAAGCATGTACGGTTTACAGATTTGTCGGAGGGTGGCTATATCAGTAAGGAGAAGTACGGAACACTGGAAACAGAGAATGGTTCTATCGCCACGCAGCTTCAAACGGCAAACGGTTTGATTGAAGAACTAAAAAAGGGAACGAAAGCTGATGAAGGCCTGCAGGGGAAAATCGGGGAATATGAAACAACAATTTCCACCCTTGAAGCAGAAAATGCAAAGCTGAAAACGGAAGGTGCTCTTAAGGTCGCACTTCTTGATGCGGGCGCGAAAGCATCTGACATTGATTATCTGATGTTCAAGGCAAGCGCCGATGGCAAAGAGATGAAGTTCGGTGACGATGGCAAGCTGAAAGGACAGGATGATCTAATCACAGGCCTCAAAACACAGTTTCCAGCACAATTTGCTTCTGAGCAAACAAAGGACATTCAGGAACACAAACTGGGAGGCGGAGCCGATGGCGCCGGCGCCGGTGCAGAGCCAAAATCATTAGCAGAGGCTTTAAAACTGCAATATGGAAAAGAATAGAGAGAGGTTAAAGAGGTGAGGAATTATGGCAATTATGACATTGGAAGAAATTAAGAAAGGCATGAGCGATAAGGTATTTGGTCAGATCGTGGATATTTTCTTGCGTCAATCGGCAATTTTACAGATGCTGCCGTTTGACGATTGTGTGAGTGCATCAGGCGGCGGGTCAACGATGAAGTACAAGTATCTCAGAAAGGTGTTGCCGGCTACAGCCGAATTTAGAAAGCTGAATGGTTCCTATACGGCCAGCGCAGCAACGAAGAAAGAATTTGAGGCAGCCCTTGCTATTATGGGAGGCGCGGTACAGATGGACCGCGTGCTAAATAAGGTTGCTGGTAATTTTGATAACATGGCTTATCAGATCGAGGAGCATATTAAAGCGATTGTCAGCCTGTTCCACTATACGTTAATTAATGGTGACGCCACAACAACGGCAGCAGGTGATCATCCGGAATTCCAGGGACTGGATTCCATGCTTGCAGGAACTTCAACGGAATACGGGCAGCTCTCGGCTATTGACCTGTCAACGATTACCGCCCTAAAGGCGAATGCGGATGAGTTCTATGAAGCTTTATCGCTGTTGGTTCAGTCGACAAATGCGGATGCCTTGGTCATGAACACGGATATGATCACTAAGGTCCAGACGGTGGCGCGTGTCCTTGGCTATAAGACAGAGACAGAGGATGCCTTTGGAAAAAAAGTAATCTCTCTTGATGGCGTAAAATTCATGGATCTGCAGAACCATTACAAAATCGAGTCCAGCGCAGCGGTATCAGCGCCGGTGGTGAAGAAAGGACAATCACGCAAGATCAATGGCGCAGAGACCAATACAACCGGACTGACAGATATCTATGCTGTGAAGTTTGATGTTAACGATGGTTTTCATGGCATTAGCCTGGCAGGCAGTTCTGTCATTGATCAGTATCTGCCGGACTTTTCAAAGCCTGGCACCGTAAAGGACGCGGAGGTTGAAATGATCGCTGCCAGCGTACTGAAAAATACACAGCACGCCGGTGTACTCAGAAACATTAAAATTGCATAATAATTTGGCGGCGGGATTCCCGCCGTCTCTTTGAAAGGAAAGGTGAAGCATAATGGAAGCAACTAAAAGCACGGAAGTTAATGCAGAAGAGAAGGAACAACAGACTGAACAGGAAATTGCACCGGTACAAAAGAAAAAGCGTTCCGCGGCGAAGGCCTTTATTGTTGAGGTAAAGAAAAACCCGTCTTATTGCGGTATTGGAGCGGGCGGCGTACAATTTGCCAATGGCAAAGCGGAAATCACAAGCGAGCGGATGGCCGAATGGTTCAGGGAGCATGATGGATATACCGTATCTGAGAAGTAAGAAAGGGAGGATGCCCGATGATTGTAAGAAGTGAAACCTTAATTGCAATGGATAAATTCAAGAATATGGATAAGGACATCCTCACCATGAAGCTTAAAGCCGTCGAAGGTCTTATCAGATCCTACACTAATAATAATTTTCAGGTTCGTGCAATGAGAATCACAGCACCCGCCGAGAGCGGGGCGTTAATCGGTCACTCACCTTATTTTAAGGTGAGTGATACGGTTGAAGTGTCGCAATCGGCAGTGAATGACGGGCTGTATGAAATAAAGGAAATAACAGGAGGGGTAATCAGGCTGGAAACAGATCTGTACGATTCACCCTATAATCTGGTTACCAAAATCATGTATCCGGCCGATGTCCAGCAGGGTGTTATTGATTTGATGCTGTGGGAGTCGGAGAACCGACAAAAGGTAGGGATAAAGTCTGAGACGATCAGTAGACACAGCGTAACATACTATGATCAGGATGCGAACAATCAGGTAATGGGATACCCAGTATCTTTATTGGGCTTCCTGAAACCATATATGAAACCGAGGTTTTGAAAAAATGAAAATAGGTGGAAATAAGCAGCTTGAGCTGCAGATAAAAACGGCAAATGGTCAAAATGCCATAGGAGAGGCCGCAGCGGGATGGGTCACCGCAAGGGTATTAACCGGATGGCTGGATCTGCTGGATGGCGCGGTGTCATACAAGACCTTTAACACAAAGGTACAGGAGTCAACACATGTTTTTGTATGTGATTATGTACTTCTGCTATATAACGGTGAGGAAATTACTCCGGAGTGCTCAAGAGCAGTTGCAGACGGCAGGTATTATGATGTTAAGTTAATTGATAATCCCATGAGCATGAATGAACAACTTGAAATCTATTTAAATTATGTGGGTGGTCAGTATGTCAGTACAGTTTGAGGATAACAGCGTTAAAGTTAAGCAGGCAATCACCAATGCGGCAATTGCATTTTTGTATGAGGCCTGCGGAGAACTTGAAGCCCAGGTGAAGCGTAATACAAAGGTTGACACAGGGCGGACAAAAGCATCATGGGGCTACGCCGTAGATGAAGGAGCCCTTGAAGGCACTGTTGGATCCGGTTATGAAAATGCCATATGGGAGGAATTTGGAACCGGAGAATATGCATTGAATAATGATGGCCGCAAGGGCGGCTGGAAGTATCAGGATCTGCGGGGCCAGTGGCATTATACCCGAGGCAAGCAGCCCCGGAGAGCACTATTTAATGCTTTTAATACCAAAAAAAATCGGATCATAAAAATGGCAGAACAGCGGCTTGGAGGGATATCAAATGCTTAATGTACTCAAATTTATTAAAAACTGCATGACGGACATCGAATTGCCCTATTGCTTTATGCGCTGGGGTAAAAAGCATTTAGCAGATCCCTATTATGTAGGCGAGATCAGTCAGGTACCCTTATCTACAGAAGACGGCGCCGAAGAGTATGCCTTTATCCTTACCGGTTTTACAAGAGGAGACTGGGCGGAGCTGTTAACTGACCAAGAGACAATAAAAAAGAAATTCCCATCTGTTGATGGGCTGACCGCAATCCTTGAAGATGGTTCGAGTGTTGCGGTTTTTTATTCCTCTTCGCTGTTATTGAATTTTGAAAACGAAGATGTGAAGAGGGTGCAGCATAACATACAAATCAAATTATGGAAGGCGGTATGATTTATGGAATATGGTTTAAGAAAATCAGGCATTACGGCGGGAACTCCAAAGAATATCCCTCTGGGTGCCGGAACGTTTTATAAGAATTTGAAATTTATCGGGGGCAATTGGAAAGGTGAAATATTAAGCGCAACCTCTGGAGGCAGCGAACTGTCGATTATATCAAATTTAATTGATATCGATATTGACGGCGCCACCGTGAAGGTAAAAGGAATGACACAAAAGGTCGGAGAAAGCGGCAGTTTAAAGGTCAAGATGGTGGAGCTTACAAAGGATATTCTTAAAATGTCCATTATCGGTAAAGAAGTGGAGTCGGATGTGCCGGGCTATGATCAGATCGAAACAAAGGCCTTGATCGACAATGGTGACTATTTTGACAATGTGGCATTTGTAGGCTATAAGGCGGACGGAACCCCGATTATTATCATCATGGAAAATGCTCTTTTTACATCTGGGCTTTCTTATAAAACCGAAAATGGAAAGAACAACGTCATTGAAGGGACCTTCGAGTGTACGGCGGATAATGATGGTGACGTGATGGATGTATTACCGATTAAGATTTATTTGCCCAATACGGCACCAAAACTTTCAAGCCTCAGTCTTGGCAGCTTGGCATTATCTCCGGCCTTTGATGCTACAATGGCAAATTATACAGCCACGACAACCAACGCGACCAATACGATTACAGCGGCAGCGGAAGCCGATGCCACAGTTGAAATCAAAAATGGTGAGACGACGGTGGCAAATGGAGCCGCCGCTACCTGGGCAGAGGGAGAAAATACGGTTACCATCACTGTTACAAAAAATGGAGTTAGCAGGTTGTACACCATTACCGTGACCAAAGAATAATCAGGAGGATATAGATGGAATATTCAAACGACACATTAAACGGCTTCGAGCAGGGAGTTCGCCGCGAAATATTACCCGCGACTGAAAGTCAGCCGGAGAGTACGGACAATAAAGAGTATTGTCTACGCCGCTTATGCGCAGATGATATTTTTCTTATGGTGCGGCTTTTATCAAAGATCGGAATAAAAGAATTTAAATCCTGTGTGCAGGATCCTGCTATAAGCAAAGATCTGCTTGCGGCAGCTGCGGATGAAGAAAATAAAGAGGAAACCACAGACGAAACGAAGCCGAAAAGAAATCCAATAGCCGCCTATGGAGGAGTTCTGCTTGATGTTGCGCAGATACTGCTTACCAATATTGTCACCTGCAAAGGGGAGCTATATGCCCTTTTATCTTCCGTATCAGGCATTCCGGTTGCCGAAATGGGGCAAATGGATGCGGCGGTCTTTGCAAACATGGTGATTGACTTTTGTACAAAAGAGGAATTCAAGGATTTTTACAAGGCTGCCTTACGATTTGTGAAATAGGGGAAATGGAATTTATGGACTTGCTGCATAAACGGTATGCAAGCCCGTTTCCACTATTAGACCGGTACATCTGTTATGGGGGATTTGGTGATTATATAGAGTTGATTGTTTTACAGCGGAATGAGGAAAGGTTGTGGGATCTGTACCTGCATTCACTCCCGGACAAATCCTTTGACGATTGGAAAGCAGGATTAAATGCCAAAAAGGGGAAACAAAATATAGAAGTAAAGAAGGGATCCATGAAAGAAACGGTGAAATCTTCGGAAGATATCCTTCTTTACTTTTGCCCTGAGGAGGGTGTAAATGGAACTTTTTAAATTATTTGGGAAAATAGCCGTTGACGGTACCGAGGCCATCAGCAATATAGACAGCGTAGTAAAAAAAGCCGACACTGCTCACGTAGCATTAAGTCAAAAACTGACGGGGATAGGGGACAAAATGACCTCATGGGGCACAAAGTTCTTACCCGTTACAGCTGCTGTTGGAGGCATTGGAATTGCAAGTGTAAAAGCAGCGGCAGACGTAAAAGCGGCCAACTCCCAATTTGAGCAGACATTTGGAGAATTGCAAAGCACGGCGACCAAAGCGATAGGCAAAGTATCCAGTGAAAGCGGTATTTTGCAGACAAGGCTCAATACAGTAGGCACGTCCATTTACGCATTCGCTAAATCGTCAGGAGCAGACAGTGCGGAAGCGATGGCGCTCATGGAAACAGCCCTGCAGGCAACGGCGGATTCTGCGGCCTATTATGATCGATCCTTAGAGGACACGGCCGAGAGCCTGCAGAGCTTTTTAAAGGGCAACTTTGCCAATGATGCCGCTCTTGGTGTGTCGGCAACCGAAACAACACGTAATGCAGCCGCAATGGAGTTATTTGGACAGAAGTATAATGACTTATCAGAAATACAGAAACAGCAGACGCTGCTCAAAATGGTTACGGATTCGCAAAAACTATCCGGTGCTATGGGGCAGGCCGCGAGGGAATCAGACGGGTTTGAAAACGTGACTGGAAACCTAAAAGAATCAATCAGGCTGCTGGGCACCGAAATTGGAGAAGTTATTCTTCCGACAGTAATAAATTTGGGGCAAAAAGCAACAACGATGATTCAAAAGTTTTCCGACATGGATGATGGTACAAAGAAATTGATACTTACCATAGGGGGCATCGTAGCAGCAGTGGGCCCGGTATTAATTGTTGGCGGTTCTATGGCAAAGGGTATCAGCAGCATAATAACGCTATTTGGCAGCCTGCATGGTGTTGGCACTACTGTGATAGGATTGATTGGCAAGGCCCCGGCAGTCATAAGCGGCGTGATTGGTGTGGGCAGTAAGCTCCTTAGTGGAATTGGTGCGCTGGGCAGCTTTATCGGTACCACACTAATTCCGGCCATTGCATCGATCGGGGCGCCTGTGCTGATTGTGATAGGTGTCATTACTGCTTTGATCGCGATCGGGGTTGCACTCTATAAAAACTGGGATGATATCAGTGCATGGTGCGCGCAGGCGTGGGATAAAATCAAGGAAACGGTCAGCGCTGGAGCTGATGCAGTCATGGGCTTTTTCTCAGGCATTATTAATTTCGTCAAAGACAATTGGCAGGGGCTATTGCTGCTGTTGGTAAATCCATTTGTAGGCGCTTTTAAACTCCTGTACGATAATTGCGAAGGATTCAGAACTTTTATCAACAATTTTTTCTTAGGTCTGAAGGATGCGATATCAAGCGCTGGCGAGTGGATTGTGAATGGCGTAACCGGCTTTGTGAGTAATGTTTCAGAGAAATGGGATAACCTGAAAAGCAAAGCCTCCGAAACATGGTCTGATATGAAGGAAAACGCCTCACAGAAATGGTCTGAAATGAAAGAAAATGTATCTGAAAAGGCATCAGAACTTGCAACAAAAGCTATTGATAAGCTCAAAGAACTAAAAGAAAACAACGACAAGATCAATGAAGCTATTCGCCAAAAAGCATCAGATGCATGGGAAAAGATTAAAAATGACGCGTCACAAAAGGCGAGCAGCCTAAAAGACAATGTAACAGCAGCCTTTGATACTATCGGAAATAAGGCATCCTCTATCTGGGATGGAATTAAGAGTAAGACAGATTCCGTATTTTCTCATGTAAGAGATTTTATAGGCGGCGTGGTAGATAAAATAAAAAATGCCTTCCATTTTGAATGGAAGATGCCGGATATTAAGCTGCCTCATTTTGATATCCAGCCGGATGGCTGGGAAATCGGTGATCTGCTGAAAGGCTCAATCCCGCATCTGGATGTAGAGTGGTATGCAAAAGGCGGTGTTATGGACGGACCCACCGCTTTTGGCATCAATCCGGCAACCGGAAAAACGATGGTAGGAGGGGAAGCGGGGAAAGAGGCAATTGCGCCGATCGAAACCCTAAAACAGTATATTGCTGAGGCGGTCGCTGGACAGAACGCAGGCGCTGAAACGGCACTATCTGAATTATTGTCACTGTTAAGACAGTACCTGCCAATGCTCTCACAGCTTGCACAATTGAAAGTTGTTATGGATACAGGGGAAACAGTCGGTGCTTTGTCTGCCCCTATGTCAGAAGCTCTATATGAGCTGATCACAAAGGGGAAAAGGGGTGTCTAAATGAAAGGTGTTTATTTTGATGAATTTCATTCATACAGAAATTTTAATTTAATACTGAACAGCGTTGATATCGGGTACCCGGAAGTAAAAACAAATTTGGTGGAGATACAGGGCGGCGACGGCTTCTTGGATTTAACGGAAGCCTTCGGCGCCCCCAAACTGAAAAACCGGAAGCTTACATTTAACTTTACCCTTATCGGGGTGTGGGAAAAAGAAAAAAGCAAAATAGCCAATGCAATCCACGGCAAAAAAATGAAGATCATTATGGATAAAGATCCTCAATATTACTATTACGGTCGCTGCAGCATCAATGATTTTGAAAGTAACAAAGGAATATCAAAACTCGTGCTTGAGGCGGATTGTGATCCTTATAAATATCACAATGCAGTGACCGTACACAAGGAATCGATCACCGGGGAAAAGGATTTTATATGCATCAACGACAGAAAAACAGTCATACCGGTTATTGATGTTAGCAGCACGATGGAGATTACCCTAAACGGGAAAACATATTCCCTGGCAGCAGGCAAGCACAAGGTATTAAATATCCAGTTCACGGAAGGATATAATCGAATCCGCTGTAAGGGTTCAGGATATATTACTTTCACCTATCTGGAGGGGGCGTTGTAAATGTACCAGATTATATGCGATGGATCGATATTGTTTGATGTAAGAGACGATGAACTGAAAGTGTACAATCCAAAATTAAATTTAGAGGTAAATAAGGCCGGCGCTTTATCCTTTACGATTTACAATCGACATCCTTATTATAGCAGCTTGAAAAAGCTGACATCAGTAGTGCAAGTCTTCAGGGAAGGTGTGTGTATTTGGAAAGGAAGGATAAGAACTGAAAAAGCAGGCTTTTATCTGGAAAAGAGCATCGAGTGTGAGGGCAAGCTTGCATTTTTGAACGATTCAAAGGTAAGGCCTTTTGAATTCAAGGGATCGCCGGAGGAAATGTTCCGGTGGTTGATTAATACCCATAATTCGCAGGTATCGCGATTTCAGCAATTTAAGATAGGCAACATCACCGTGAAGGACAAAAATGATTATATCAGCCGCAGCTCTGATAAGCAGCTCAGCACTTGGGAAACGTTGAAAACCAGATTACTCGACCTTAGCGGCGGATATGTGTATATCAGGTATGAGCAGGACGGGGATTACATAGACTATCTGGCAGATTTTAAAACGAAAGCCCGACAGCCTATTCGGTTTGGGGAAAATCTGCTGGACATTGTAACAGAGAGCAGCGCGTCAGAAACCTATACTGCAATGGTCCCTGTCGGTGCCGAGGTGGACGGATCCCGCATTGATATTTCATCGGTTAATAATGGTCTTGATTACATCATAAATACTGATCGGGCGGCTGAATTTGGCGTGATTTATGCTCCAGAGGATGTATCAACGTGGGACGATGTCACACTGCCGGCAAATCTACTTGCAAAAGCGCAGGCATGGCTCACCGGAACCGGTATTAAATTCAAAGATACCATTGAGGTTACGGCAATCGACCTGAATCTCACGGATCAAGACATAGAATCCTTCAGCTATTGTGAATATGTAGAGATAGAATCAGAGCCGCACGGCCTTGAGGCATACTATTTGTTATCAAAGCTCCTGATTGACATCGGGGAGCCGCAAAATACAAAACTTACACTGGGTGAGACAAAGTTATCCCTTGGAGCATTGGGTACAAAAATTGATGCATTTGAACAGAACTACGTAAAAAATACGGATCTTTCCAGTGAAATTGAGACTGTGGCACAAAAAACAGTAAATGAATCAATGGAAGGCTACGTTGCATCCGATAATGTGGTGCAGGGCGATCATGTCGAGATAACCAAAGAAAATAATGTAATAACGATTGCCGCTGTTGTGCCGACCAAAACAAGTGAGCTTGAAAATGATTCTGATTTTATTACGCCTGAAGGTGCAGAACCAGTTATTCAAGGAATCCTCAACAACATGGAACTCCCCGCCGGACCAGAAGGTAAATCTGCCTATGAGCTGGCCGCGGAGAACGGATATGCAGGAACAAAAGAAGATTGGCTTGCGTCCCTGCAGGGGAAGAATGGCACGGACGGAGCAGACGGTTTGGCCGGCAAAGAGGGTCCGGCCGGTGTCGATGGAAAAGACGGAAATGACGGCCTACCGGGTAAGGATGGCAAGGACGGCACGGATGGTCTGCCTGGTGCAGATGGTACAGTTGCAACGATTTCCGTTGGCACCGTAGAGACGGGGGCAGCAGGCAGTCAGGCAACCGTTGAAAATTCCGGTACTGAAACGGTCGCCGTTTTGAATTTCACAATCCCGCAGGGACTATCAGGGAAAGATGGTGCAAATGGGAAGGATGGCATTGACGGACTACCGGGTAAAGATGGCAAGGACGGCACGGATGGTCTGCCTGGTGCAGATGGAGTCAATCCAGTAAAAGGTGTAGATTATTTTACGGCGGCGGAAATAAAGGCCGTTGAGGATGATCTGAAATCATACTGTGATACCAGTATTAGTAATGCGATCGGTACTCTTAACACAGAATTGCAGAATACATTGAAAGGGGTTACGTAATGGCTACCATAGCAGAAAATATTTCACAGGCCATCAACGATTTTGGGAATATCAAAACCGCTATTATCAACAAAGGTGTTGACGTACCAAATGATACACCTACGGCAAATTACCCGGAATATATCCAGAACATTGAAACAGGAGGCAGCGGTGGATTTGTTATAAACGGATCCGTGGAAACACTAAAGGCAGCAGACAATATTGCTGTTGGTGATTTTGTATCTATAAGCGGGACAGAAACTGAATATGAAAGTGTAAATAGTACCATTAATACGGGTCAATCATTTCATGCAGTCATGCTTAATAATACTCGCATGTTTGTCATACAGTCTTTTTCAACCACAATTCAGGTATGCGCATCTGTGTATGATTTTGTATCTGATTCATGGTTACTTATTAATACCATTATTTTATCGAGTACAAGTCAAACAGGCATATATTTATACGCTGTGAAATTGTCAGAAAATAAAGTTGTAGTTGCATACACAACAACGACTAACAGTAGATTATGTGGAAGGGTCTGCTCTATAGAAACAGATGGAACTATAACAGCGGGGGCACAAACCAATATATCAACAGATAATCTTAGTGCTGCATATATGCCCTGCATGGTAGCACTATCAGAAAGCACAGCGGTAATATTTAGCGCAACAGCATCTGCTAACAGGCAGTTGTGTGCGTATGTCCTTACCATAAATGGCATCTCGATGACCGTTGGCACTATTATGTATATCGACTCCGTAAAATATTCAGGTGAATATAAAGCCGCCATAGCATTATCCGAATCAAAAATACTGGTAGTCTATTGTTTAACAAAATCTTCAAATAACCTTTTGGCAAGAATTTTCTCCGTAGAGGGCTCAGTGCTCACCTTAGGCCAACTATATACTATTGATGAGTCAGTTATGCTATATAATGTGGCAACTGTCGGGTATTCAAAAAAATGCATGGTGCTAGAACTGTTAAACGCAACCACGGTCGTATTGGTAGGTGCTTTAAATACTTATTCTACAAACAGTAATAATGTAGGAGCAGTTGTGCTTACGTTAGAAGAAGGTGTTATTATTAGCGATGCTTACACTTTATTAGACAGAAACGGCTACTCACCGCTCGCAATGTCTGCAATAAAAACAGCAAACGGATTTTTTTCTATATATCGGACCAATACTGTTGGTTCAAATAAAACACGTTATATCGAATGTAAAATAAAGCAGGACAAGAGCATACAAGTGGAAGATAGAGGACTCCTTGGAGCGGAGGATATTGGAGCATATTATGACCTGAATATTTTTAGGGCAGATGATAAGCTTATAATTGCGCACTCAACGACCACATCATCAAACTATTTCAGTATCCTTATGAGAGACGATGTATCAATTATCAAAAAATTATCAGGAACCATAAAAGGTATAGCAAAGACGGCAGCAGGCGTGGGTGAACCAATAAAGGTATATGTTCCATAGAAAGAGAGGATAAAATGACAGAGTTAAAATTTAAACTGGAAGGGCAGCTTTTGAGCAAGCAAAATGAGGTGGTGATATCTGCCGGTGATGAAAATGCAGACAGGTGTATATTTGAGTTTGATAACAGTTGGAATGATCTTGTGAAGACAGCTGTGTTTTATCAGACGAAAGATCAGGTGCAATACGCAGTGCTGGACAATGACAATTCCTGTATGATTCCAGCTGCAGCAATGCAGTATGATAAAACATTATACATAGGCGTCTTTGGCGTAGGGGGAGGCGCTACACTCACGTCCACGGTCGTAGCCGTGGAGATATTAGAAGGAGCAACAACAGGTATTGTGATAGACCTGGAACCATCTGACGATGTATTTCTTGCCATTGTAGCTCAGTATCAAAATATCTCAACGCAGATGACAGAACACAATATAAAGGCGGCCGAGTTGATTTCAAGCGTCTCTGCGCAGAATCAGATCCTTCAGACGCTGAACGCTTTCGATGTAGTGGCAGTAGCCGGTAATGTGGAAGCACTACAAACAGGCTTTACTGATCAGCAGGAGCGAGTTGCGACGCTGGAGGCGCAGTCTTTTATTCTGACCGATCAGACATTAGATTTTGGGTCTGGTACAACATTTGATCTGACAGAAAGCCGGATTACGGATAAGGATATCGTAGATGTGTATTTTACAGAGGAAAGCTACGAAGCAGCTACAGATACAGGATGCATCATAGACAGTAAAAATGGATTTATCAGATTTACATGTGCCTCCGCGCCGGAATATCCGCTATATTGCACGATTATTATTAGGAAGGTGGGCTGAAAATGAGAGGAAAAACAAACTTACCAAAAGGTATTATTTACAAGGATCCAGATGTGGATGAAACAACACTGCACTGGACACCAAATGCCCTGCCTATATCAGACAACTTGATAAAAGCATTGCAATTTGGTGACAAGATCGTCGCGCTGGGTGACTCTGGGAATATTGCAATATCTGAAGATGGTCTATATTGGGCCTGCAGGAAAATAGGAGATTATAAATTTGCCGATATGATAATAGTAGATGACACCTGTATAATTGTTGGCAGCAATAAGACAGAGGATAAGGGTGTCATAACAAAAAGTCAGGATCTGGTAAATTGGGATACAAAAGACAACTACTTATGGGATCTGCAGGTATCAAGCTACCAATACACGGCAGCAAAACAGCGTTTGCTTACAATAGCGCATACTGGTACGACTTTTATTTTAATTGGGCAATGTGAATACAGTTCGGGTAGCGTCGGCGTGTTTGTATTCGCGAGTGATGATTTATACAACTTCAGCACAGGAATATCGACAGGAACTGCATTCGGCACGTACGGCCAGACAGGGCCTGTGTATGAGAGTATTTGGGCAAATAATAGATTAATACTATATAATAAAAGGAGTGCTGTCGTAACAGTTACGGCAGATGGGAAGAAAGTTGACTATGTGTCAATCGGAAGTTCCCCATCAGGAACAAGAATGTTGTTTGTAAATGGTACGTTCTTGCGCACGGAGTATTCTCATGGAAGTAGCAGCAGTGCTAATCCGTACCATTATCATACTGCGCGCACGTCTGTTAGTGGTCTGAACTGGTCACAAATATGTGAAATTACAGAACCTTACGCAGGTACGGTTGTAGAGAACCTGCCCCTATATCATAAGGCTATATATAGCAACGGCAAATATTTGCTGTTTTCCGATTACAACTTATTGCAATTGGATGACATTTATGATTATAATGGGCAAACAAACTATACAGTCGTTGTGCCAGGCATCAAAATAAGCAATGTTATGCAGTTACAAAACAGAATCATTTGTGTTTGCGAAGGCGGCGTTATAGTAACAGCTGATATGGAGATAGGTGATAGGGAGCTGACAGTCCTGCCGCAGGCAATGGACAACACTTTGTATATTAAAAAGACGGACAACGTCAGGAAACTGTTGGTAAAGGCTGTAACATCCGACATAGATGCAGATATTAAGTCCGAAAATATCAAAGCCGGCATAAACATTCTCGGCGTTACCGGCACCTATGAAAGCGGGGTGTAGGAGACATGTAAATACAATTAAATGCAGCTGTAGTAAAGCACCTATGACGGGTGCTTTTATTGTGCAAAAAAATTGCACCGGTGCAACCGGAAACAGAAAATCAGGAGGAAGAAAGATGAAACAGAAAGGTTTAAGCTCCTTAGCAGGAGTGTTTGGAGCAACAATTACTTATTTATTCGGAGGATGGGACAGCGGCTTGATTACATTGGCGATTTTCATGTGCATTGACTACGTAACGGGGCTGATCGTGGCCGGAGTATTCCATAATAGTACCAAATCGGAGACAGGCGCGCTTGAATCTAAGGCCGGCTGGAAAGGACTGTGCAGGAAGGGTATGGAGCTGCTGTTTGTACTGATCGCGTACCGGCTCGATCTGGTGATTGGGACAAACTATATTCGAGATGCACTGATTATTGGTTTTATTTGCAATGAGCTGATTTCCATCGTAGAGAATGCTGGACTGATGGGAGTGCCGCTGCCAAAAGTAATCACAAAGGCCATTGACATCCTGACGGACAAAGCTGATGAGGAGGAATAAACAGTATGTCATACACAGATAAAACATTCTTTGCGGCGCTGAAGCCGTACGTCCTGCAGGATATGCGGGACAGTGGAATACTGGCATCCCTAACGGCCGCGCAGGCCTTTATCGAGAGCAATAAGGGCAACAGCAGACTAACGGTCAAGTGTAATAATTTATTTGGGATCAAGGGCAAATACAACGGTCAGAGCGGGCGATTCTTGACTACAGAATACTACAACGGCGTTGCACAGAGGGTCTATGCAGACTTTAGGAAATATCCATCCTGGCAGGAGAGCATTACGGATCACTCAGGATTGTTTAACCGTCTTGCAAGGTACGCAAACCTCAGAGGGTGCACAGATTATAGGCAAGCCTGCCTAAACGTCAAAGCGGACGGCTACGCGACGTCACCAACCTATGATACAACCCTTCTAAATATAATTTTAAAGTACAAGCTGCATGAGTGGGATCAGGAAGTTCTGGGCGGTAAGGTGCCGGATATCGCGCCGGTGATTTCATACCCAACTTTGCGGCTGGGAGACCAGAACGACTATGTTCTTGCATGGCAAAAGTTTCTCAATCTGGCCGGATTTCCATGTGGGTTAGAGGATGGCATATTTGGCAGCAATACATTAATTGCAGTAAAAGCGTACCAGGCATCACGCGGGCTTGACGATGATGGTGTGATCGGGGCTAAGACTTGGGCGTCAATTAAGTAAGGCCTCCTATTAGGCGGTAGGTGTGTGATTATGCATATCTGCCGCTCGGGGGATGCGGGCAGAGAATAGCCTATAAGTAGATGGTATTGCGAGACCGAAAGAGATTCAAAAAAAGAAAAATTATAAAGAGAACAAGGAAGTTCGTGGGGTTATTGTAATAATTTAACTTTTGGTGTAGAATAGTAAAAAAATAGGAGGGATCCTGATTGAAGAATTTAGTGTTACTATTTCAAAAGAACAATTTATGTCATATAAAGCCCAAAATAGAAAAAGGAATTATAAGAATCCAAATATCTTCAGAAGATCGTCCTTTCTCTGGAATAGAAATCAAAAAAATATTAAACGTCGTAAATTCGATACATGAATATTATAAAGGGACGAAGATTCCAATATATTTTTATTTTAATGAAGTTACATTTATTGACAAACTTACATATATTTTTGTTGAATGCATATGCTATTACTTAATAAAGGTTTATAATACTAGGGTGCAAATATTTATGAGAGTTGAAAAAGATATAGGAACCGAGGGGATAGTTTCGTCTCCGTTATTACTTCTCAACGAAACTTCTAATGATAAGGTGAAAATGTTCATCGAAAAATTTCATAAAGATACATATGGATATCATTATAGAAGAGTAGTAGATAGTCATAACAAAGAAGGTACAAATTATTTAGGGGATATTTATGAGGAGGTAGATAGTTTTTTAAAAGTATTCGGAATAGATAATGACTGCCGCGATGATGTATCTTTGGTTGTGTCAGAATTAATCGGAAATTCAGCAGAGCATGCAAATAGTGATTGTCTTGTAGATATTGATGTAACAAGAGAGTATAATAAAACTACAGGAAAAAAACTAGATGATAATTATTACTACGGATTAAATATTGTTATTATGAATTTTTCAGAAAAATTATTAGGCAATGATATTGGAAACAATATATTAGATTGCGATAAGAACGGTTTCAGCGATAGGTATAAAATGATATTTGATACATTCGAAAATCATAGAAGTATGTTTAACGAAGATT
Source organism: Bacillota bacterium (assembly GCA_023402845.1). Lineage (GTDB taxonomy): Bacteria > Bacillota > Clostridia > Lachnospirales > Lachnospiraceae > JAEYFP01. The sequence continues at coordinate 173,407 of JAEYFP010000016.1, read as the reverse complement.
ACAAAGAAGAGGATTTTAGAAATATAACGGCCTTCCAGAAAAAAATCTCTGGAAGAATAGCAAAGTTTAATACAGGCGGGACGGGATTAGCTAAATTTATTAAGTCTCTAGAAGAAAGGTCAGAGGCGTATCGATGCTATGTGATTTCAGGAGGTAGGTGCATAAATTTTTATAGTAAGATGCTAGAGTATGATGAAGATGGATGGATAGGATTCAATTGCTCTCATAATTATTTAAGTGGCATTCCCGGCGAAGACGTGACGACAGATTGTTTTATTTATATGCCAGGTACTGCGTATAATTTTAATTTCATTATGAAAGGGGATAAGATTTTTGATGAATGATATAAATGTAATTAAATTGGTTTTTAATAAATCGACAACTCGATTAGCCGGGAATCCTTACGGCGTGAGTGTATATAAAGAACAAGTTGAAGACAAAATAGATTATAGTAAAATTAATATTATTGAATTTCCTGATAATATTGAAAAGGCAGCCTCGTCATTTGTTCAAGGGTTTTTTGCGGAAATTGTAGAACAGATTGGATATTCTAACATTGGCAGAGTGGTAAAAATCAAAGCTTCAAATGAAAGCTTGGAAGAAAGTATTTATAGGGATTTGATATGATATGGAGGAAAAAATACAAATGGTAGCTATCGTCGTGTCGATCTTAGCATTAGGAGTATCCGTGGCGTCTCCTGCATTTGAATACTGGTGGAATAGAAAGATTAATGTGAAGAATTTACAATCACAATACTTTATGACCATTTACGGAAAGTATCTGATGGAAGACTTGCCGAATGCAAGAGAATACATACATTTTAATAATAATGAATTAAGCGGTACGGAGAAATTAATAGACGTGCTACGAAATATTAGGAAGAGTTCTTTATTTTTTAAATCTAGTGATAATAATTTCTATAAAAAATTATTAACGACAATACAGGGGTTTGAAGACTATTTAGTATTAGCTAATCCAAGAATGACCAACGATCAGTTTATAGAATTTCATAATAATTGTAATATACATATAGATAATATTTATTGTTGTATCAATGATGCTTACATAGGAAAAAGTAATAGAGGATTAAATTACCGTAAAAAGCTCATTATATAATAAATTCAATACGTATAGCCAAACAAGGTGCCGTATAGTATTTTTATGTAGGATGCTGTAATATTATTAAGGAGAAGCGCGGTCTGCAGGTGGATGGCATTGTCGGTGCTAAGACATGGGATAAAGTAGTAGCTTAGGGTGAAATAGTGGGAGCCGGGGCAGTGTGCCCCGGTTTTTTTTGAATGCACAAAGAGTAATGTCGAAATATGCGATTATTTACAAAGTAATAATTTAATATAAAGAACTGAAATAAAATCCTTTTTGTTGTAAAATAAAAACTGTATCTTTAAGGAAAGGAATCACTATGAAGAAAACACTATTATTACTGAGTTCATTTTTTCTGTCTCTATTCTTGCTTACCGGAATGGTAGAGGCCAAAACAACAACAGTAGACAAGCTGGAAGTGCATTATATTGATGTTGGCCAGGGAGACGCTACATTGATTAAGTGCGGCGACTCGGCAATGCTTATAGATGCCGGCGAAAATGACAAGGGTACCTTAGTACAGAATTATATCAAGAAACAGGGAGTAAAAAATCTTGATTATCTGATTGTAACGCATCCAGATTCGGACCATTGCGGCGGAGCCGATGTCATAATAACTAAATATGATATTAATAAGGTTATTATGCCGGATTATGAAAAAGACACCAATACATACCGCGATGTAATTGATGCGCTGGATTATAAGAATTATAAAATTACAGTTCCGGTTGTCGGCAATACATATAAGCTCAATGATGCAAAATTTACCATAATTGCACCCAACGATGTTTACGAAGATGCGAATAATAGTTCCGTAGGCATCATATTGGAACACGGAAAGAAAAAATTCATCTTTACCGGAGATGCAGAGGAAGATGCGGAAGCAGATATAGTAAGCAATAAAGCAAAAATCAAAGCTGACGTTTATAAGGTAAACCATCACGGCAGCAAAACCTCATCCTCATCCGCGTTCTTAAAAGCGATTGATCCGGTATATGCTGTAATCAGCTGTGGTGAAAGCAATGAATACGGCCATCCTGATGCGCAGACTTTAAATTCTTTACGAGCAATGGATGTGAAGCTGTTCCGGACGGATGAGCAGGGCAGCATCATGGCCACGTCCGATGGAAAAACCATTACCTGGAACGCAAGTCCTACAGAGACATGGCAGGCCGGAGAATCGAAACAATCAGCAAAAGCCAGCTCGACATCAAAAACAACTGGAAGCAGCGCAGCAGCGACGACAAGTAATATAGTGGAAACACCTGCGGTCGCGGAAGTACCTCAGCAGGAGATCACGCAGACTCCAGCCACAATCACATATGTCCTAAACACTAAATCAAAGAAATTTCATAAGTTGACATGTGGGTCATTGCCTACAGCTAATAGAAGTGATACAAATATGAGCCGGGATGAAATAATTGGTCAAGGTTATGAGCCTTGTAAGAAATGTAATCCATAATGATAATATTATAGCAATAATAAGCAATTCGGCAGTTGTAAGGTATAGCAAACAGGTGCACTTTAAAATATATAACTAATTACAGATATATGCAGGAGGTATTTACATGAATTACATACGCGATGAAATTGATGTCGTAAAGTTATTCGGAAAAGATCGTGCCCAAGAGGATGAAAATCTTATGCACTATTTTGTGAAAACGAATCAGTATAAGGAAATTGCCGCCGGTGCAAGAGAACTTATTCTGGGCCGTAAGGGTGCTGGTAAAAGTGCTTTGTTCAAAGTCTTAGGCGCAGAAAGTGGAGAAACAATTCCAGTTCAAATTTCATTTGATGGTGAAGATTTTATTTTTATTCAAAATGCTCTAAAGAGTAGCAATATTTGTGAATTAGTAGACGATGATTTTAAATATTCGTTAGCTTGGAAAGACTTTATCATATCCGAAATCGTCTTATCCGCCCTAAACCGCGTAGACAAATTAGATAAAAAATTGTCAAATTTTTTATCCACAAATGGCTTCACGAAGGAAAAAACGTGGAGAAAGTTTGCAAATTCTCTTATAAAAGTAATAAAAGGTGCAAAACTGCAAAGCTCAACCGGAGAAATCGAATTTGATTTTGCCGGTTTATCTGAGCTATTAGAACAAGATCGTGTAGAATTAAATGAATCTATTAATGCATTGATCCATAGTAATAGTTTTATTGTTCTTATAGACAATCTTGATGAGCCATGGAAAAATACTCCGGATATGAATAGCTGGTTACGTGGCTTAATATATGCAATTCGACAGTTAAAGCGTGACTTCAACAACTTGAAACTCGTGGCATTTCTAAGAACAGACATATACGATATTATCTCAAAAGGTAGTGATTTATTTGATTCAAAAAGCGAAATAACTACAATAACATGGGACGACAATAACTTTTACAACTTAAAATTATTGGTGGCAAATAGAATTGCATATTATTTTAAAAGAGAATTTCCAACATCGATTGAGCAAATTCAACAATTATGGAATATGGTTTTTCCCCAATTTCTAAATTATGGTTACGCGCACAATGTTCCTTTATCAAACTATTTAATAGATAGAACATTTCGGAGACCTCGCGAACTACTTCAGTTCTGTAGACAGGTTCTCACTGAGGGAAAATCAAAAAATATACCTGTGGAGTACAATGCAGTTTCACCAGCTGAGATTATATATTCCGAATGGAAGTTAAATGACTTGGCAGGTGAATATTCAAAATCATATTTAAACATTGATAATTGCATACTCTCATTTGTGGGAGCAAAAAAGACATGGAATTGGCCCGCAATAGATATTCAAACTCATTTATCAACAATAAGTGCAGAAAGTAAAATCCAAGATAGTACTACATTGCGGGTTATGAACGATCAAGAATGTATTGAAGTATTATATAAAATCGGCTTTTTAAGGAAAGTCAATAACAAGCATTCGGGGCGAGATAGATATAAGCTTTATTATCAAGACCCTTCCATCAATTACAAGGTATCTGTTTTTGATATACATCCTGCATTTAGAAAAAAGTTTGTTCAATATTGAACTAGAAAAATAAGCAATACGCCTCATGTATAGTCTAAAAATAAATTTTACAGTTTGTTAATAATCAGAAAATTATCTACATGGAATCAAGGTTTTTGAAGTAAAAGCAATATTGCGAAAATTATAATTATAGTAAGCAGCCAAATTGAGTCGGAGCGGTATGCCCCGACTCCTCTCTTTTTTATTCAGATGGGAGACCGAATCGTTGTAGGGGAAGTGCGCGGCGAAGAGGCAATCGATATGCTGCAGGCGCTGAATATCGGACAGGACGGCTCACTTTCCACTATTCATGCAAACAGTGCACAGGATGCGTTAAGCCGTTTGGAGACGATGATTATGCTGCACACGGAAATTCCGCTGACGGCGCTTCGCAGGCAGATCGCTTCGGGCATTGATCTGATTGTTCATCTTGGAAGGCTGAGGGATAAGAGCAGGCGACTGTTGGAAATCAGGGAGCTTTGTGGTCTGAATGGCAACGAAATCGAGACAGAGCTCTTGTATCAATTTGAAGAGCAAAAAGAGGTGGAAGGAGAAGTTTATGGAGAAATTGTAAGGCGCAGGGCCCTTATACGTACACAGAAGCTGCAAAGGGCCGGTATTGCTTATGAGATATGAGAAATACCGCTTTTCTGCAAAAGAAGGTTTGCTTTTTACGCTGGAATACATGGCGGTCGGAGGTCTGATTGCATATCTCTTTTATGATTCTATTTATCTATTTATTCTTTTGTTCACAGGGTTCATTCCATTTCTAAAAAAGAAAAAATCACAGTTAATAATAAAACGAAAGAAAGAACTCAGTGTGCAGTTTCAGGAAGCGATTGCGGCAGCAGCAACAGCGCTGAGTGCAGGATGCTCCGCAGAGAATGCGTTTCGGGAGGCATTTAAGGATATGCAAAGGTTATATGGAGAAGATAGTATGATTGTGAAGGAGCTGGCGTTGCTGCTGCAGCATTTGTCCTTCAACGGAACGCTGGAAGCATTTTTGTCCGAATTCGCGGAACGGTCAGGAATAGAGGATATTAAGGATTTTAGCAGCATTTTTACGGCTGCAAAAAGAAATGGGGGAAATTTCAGCCGGATTATCCAAAGAAATGTGGATATCATGCATACAAAGCAGGAAATCGAGCAGGAAATCGAGGTGTTGCTTAGCGGTAAACGGTATGAACAAAAAATTATGAGCATCATTCCTCTTGCAATCATTGGATATTTACGGTACAGCACAAATGAATTTTCAAAGGTGCTTTATCATAACGCAGCGGGCATCTTTGGAATGAGTTTTTGTTTGGCTGTTTATGCGGCTGCATATCTGCTGTCGGAGCGGATTGCTGCAATAGAGGTTTAATCTGATCGAAGGAAAATTATATAAAAACAATTAACAGAAGGAGGATGGTAAAGATGCTGGTGATTTATGTGCTTTTGGCGGGAAGCAGTGTAATGGCCCTGCTGTATTTACAATACGGTAATCAAATAAAAAAGGAGCGGCTGATCGAACGCATCCTGCCGAAACAGCTTTTTCAGACAATGAATAAGTTATATCCGCGGGGGGAATCCAGTAAGAAAAGCAGGGAGTTTTGCGCAATGCGGCTGAAGTTATGTCTGCTGATTTTATGCATCGGCTGCTTGACGGCATTTTTTTACGAATTATCCAGGCTGCAGCTGCCGGTACTGGAGAAGGGCATCCGAATCGAGAGGAATGCATACGGAGAGGGGGAAAAATATTTATGGCTCTGGGCATCGGGAGAAGCGAATACATGGCGGGAAAAAATAAAGCTTACTGTTGCAGAACAAAAATATACACAGGAGCAAGTCAGGCAGTTGGCAGAAAAAGCGGAAAATGATTTGGTCAGAGAAATTATGGGCGAACATGCTTCCCCCGACAGAGTAACCGAAAGCTTGAAACTTGTTACCTTCTTAGACGGGTATCCGTTTCAAATCCGATGGAAATCCGACCATCCGCTTCTGCTTTCCAAAAGCGGAAGGCTGGATCAGGAAAAGCTGGAGGAAACTCCGGATGCAGAGGATGGCATCCTCGTTGGGCTGACGGCTGAGCTGTCTTACGAGGAGTTTACGTATGAGATTCCTATTTTTGTACGGGCATATCCAAAGGAAAGGAATGCCAGAGAGCAACGTCTGGATCGGCTGCGGGCTGCCATTACCGAGGAAGACGAGAAGACAAAGGAGGAGGAGTACCAAAGCCTGCCCAAACAAATCGGTGATATGCAAGTCAGTTTTAATGAGGTACACCGACTTGACAGTATTAGCTTTCTTTTGCTCAGTCTTGTCGCAGGGGCGGCAGTCTACATTGGAAAGGGAAAGGAAATTCATGAAAGACTAGAAAAAAGAAACGCAGAAATGATCAGAGATTATCCCCAGATCGTGAATAAGTATGCACTTTATTACGGCGCCGGGATGACGACCAGAAAGGTCTGGCTGAAAATTTGCACCGATTATCAGGAAGGACTTAAAAGAAATGGGAGCCGCCATTTTGTATATGAAGAAATGATTGCGGCAAATGCGATCATGGAAGACGGTGTCGGGGAAATTACGGCCTATGAAGGCTTTGCATCCCGCTGTCAGCTGCCAAGATACAGACTGTTTATCAATTTGATTGAGCAGACATTGCAAAGGGGAAGAGAAAATATGGGTGCGCTTCTGGAAAAGGAAGCACAGGAAGCGTTTCTGGACAGAAAAAACCGGGCGAGAATTCGAGGTGAAGAGGCGGGAACAAAGCTGCTGCTGCCAATGTTCCTGATGCTGTTTGTAATACTTTTTGTTATTGTGGTTCCGGCATTCTCAGTTTTTCGAATGTAGTAGATTATCAAAGGCCTCATTCGAAGATACAGTTTGACAGGATTAATAGGTACTGAATGAATAAACATGAAAGGAAGAAGCAAATGAAAGCAATTATTAATAGATTTATAAAAGAAGAATCAGCGGCAGGCGTTGTGGAGCTGATCTTGGTATTGGTGGTTCTGATAGGACTTGTCATTATATTCAGAGATCAGCTGACAACATTAATCAACGGTATTTTTGAGAGAATTGTCAGTGACAGTGCGGCCGTGTAGAAAATGTGAATATATGAAAAGGGGAGAAATTACGATTTTCCTGTCATTGCTGCTATCCGGAGTCTGTGCACTGCTTTGCATCATTATTGAGAGTGCACGGACACAGGCAATGCGGCTGCAAATAGAAATACTGATGGATATAGGACTTCATTCCTGCTTTGGAGAATATCATCAGGGGTTGTTTGAGCGTTATGATCTGCTTTATATAGATTCCTCCTATAATAAAACTGTTGGTAATGCGGATAATGTGCTGAAGCATCTGGAAGAGTATCTGGAGGAAAATCTAAGTCAAGATGCGGGCAAGGATGAAGAGTCCGGAAAAGAAAGCGGCGCCGGCAGAGGGAGCAGCGGAAAAAGGGGAAGAGCCGGGCTGCGGGAGGGAGACTGGTTCAAGCTGTCAGTTGAGACGGCAACAGCGAAAAGATATCTTCTTGCAAGCGATTTCAACGGACATGTATTTCGCAACCAAGCGGTGCGGTACTTAAAAAATTATGGAGACTGCTCGCATTGGGCGGTGACAGAGCAGGCCTCAGACGAGGCGGCACAAATAAAAAAGAGAGACTTCCATGGTGAATGGGATATCATCCAAAGCCGGATCGACGAATATGGAAAATCCTTTTACAGCCCTGCGGATAAGATCAAAAAATACAGTGATGGAAATATTTTAGAGCTTGTAGCGGGGGAAAAAATCGCTGTGCTTTCCGCACTCCCATATCAGGAGGTACCGTCTACGAGGAGCCTGCAGAGTGGGAGCCTGCCAAATAAGCCTCAGGAAGCAGAAGAAGCAGAACCTTTATTTGACGAATATTTACTGCAAAAGTGTGCGGACTATACGGATGCATATGAAAACCGTGTCCTGTACTGTGAACTGGAATATATATTGTATGGAAATCCGGGGGACAGGGAAAATCTGGAACAGGCGGTGCAGGAACTGCTTCAGCTCAGAGAAAGTGAAAATTTAAGCTGCCTGCTGTCTGACAAAGGGAAATATGAAAAGGCAGAAAAAATATCCAAACAGCTTGTCGGTGCATTTGAGCTTCGGGATCTTACGGAGGCCGTCCGGGATTCTATCATTTATGCATGGGCATATGCAGAATCAGCAATAGAAGTCAGCCGCCTGTTGTCTGGAGGAAAAGTCATGGTAAAAAAACAGGGCAAAGATTGGATTCTTCCGTTAGAGGAACTGTCGGAATTGTGCGAGTACATGGGGAGAAGGGACGGAAACGGCCTTTCATATGAGGAATACCTGGGAGTTTTTTTGCGAGGGGCAGATGCGGATCAAAAAATAGTGCGATGCATGGATCTTGTGGAAATAAATATTCGGCAGTCAAAAAATGAATCGTTTCGGATTGATGGATGTGTTGAATACCTGGATGCGGAAGTCCTTTTTGAGAGCAGGTATGGATACCGTTATCAAAGCAGGCGCGAATTCGGATATGAATTACAATAAAGCAATCATTATTAAAACTAAAAAAAGAAATTGGAGTGGTAGATAATTATGCTCTCTTTCTGGGAAAATAAAAAAATATCTCTCCGGATATGCGGACATAAACCTTTTCATGATCAAAGCAACAGAAAGAGAGTGTTATTATCTGTCATTATGAAGCCTGCGGGCAGCCTGACGATCGAGGCGGCGCTTGTACTGCCTTTGTTTCTATTTGCTATGCTCTCTTTATTGTCACTGTTAAGTCTGCTGCTTTTTTCAGTACGTGTACAGGAGGTGCTGCATCAGCAAACAAAATATTTGGCACAGCAGGCATATGTCAAATGGGAAACTGATGAGACAGCCATACAGAAAGCCTTCATAGAAGAAATCGGGATATCCCGGCTAAGGGGGGCGCCGATTAAAGATGGGGCGGAAGGACTTGATTTTACGAAAACGGATCTGTCGGACAGAGAATTTATCAAGCTTGCAATCGACTATAAAGCCGTGCTGCCATACGACGTACTTGATCTATTTGATTATCAATTTTCCCAAAGCTGTCTCATGCATACATGGATCGGCTATGAAAAGGGACTCGACGGCAGGGTGCAAAATGATAAAGAGGAATATGTCTATATTACAGAAGACAGCGAGGTTTATCACCGTGACCGGGAATGCAGTCATATTCGTTTAAGCATTCATGAGACTTCCCCTAAGGAAATTGAGAACCTGAGAAATAATTCGGGCGGAAAATATCATAGCTGTGAAGTCTGTCACAGCAGTATCGGAAATGAACTGTTGTATATTACAAAGGATGGGGTAAAATACCATAACAGTCTTTCCTGCGGCGGATTGAAACGGACCGTGACTGCAATTCCGTTATCCGAAGCCGGAAATCGAAGACCCTGCTTGAGATGCGGATGGTAGGCTAATAGTAATCATAAAGGAGGGAAAAGGTGAAAATACTCGTATTTCTTCTACTTGGAATAAGCAGCTATACGGATCTGAAAAAGAGAATAATTTCAATGAGGGTACTGCTGTTTTTTCTTTCAATTACCCTTTTGTGGATCGCTCTTGTGAGGCTGCCGCAGTTAGGAAAATTGTTTGGCTTGTCATGGCTCTCAGCAGATAAAGCGGCAATCTGGCTGGAAAGAAATCTTTGTTGTCGATTGTCAATGGACAGCATAATCGGGGGTTTGCTGCCGGGTATTGTGCTCTTGCTTTGCAGCAAGCTGATGAAGGGTGCCGTCGGTGAGGGGGATGCCTATCTCATAATGCTCACAGGACTGATGCTTGGCAGAGAGAATAATCTGCTTCTTCTGGGCGGCCTGCTTTTGTCTGCCGTCTGCGCGGCATTTCTCCTCCTTGTCAGACAGAAAGAAAAAAAAACCACGATTCCATTTGTACCGTTTTTATTTTTGTCAGATATCCTCCTCTTTTTCATTATTCCGGCTGCCAAATGGAGCGTTCCTTTATAATTCAGGCATAAATAGGTTAAAAAATGAAAAATAAATGGAATTATGAGAAGTAAAAGAGGAGGCAGAATAAGAATATGAGGATTGCGGACGAAAAAGGTAAGTCGTGGTATCTGAAAGGGAGCTTTACGATGGAGCTGGCACTTTTAATGCCATTATTAATCGGTATAATTTTATTTATTTTTTTCTTGGCAGCTTATATGCATGACAGGTGCATGATTGAAAAAGCGTGTTACGCCGGAGCACTGCGGGGAAGTCAGGAGAAGGAGCCGGAACATATGGAAGGAGCCGCACGTGAGGCGTTTAATGAGGTGCTTCCGGACAGACTGCTTGGAAGCTGGGAGCTGAAACAGCAGATTGAGGTGACAAAACAGGAGGTGCGCGTGTCGGGAAGCGGCAGCATGCAGATAAAGGAGGGCCTGCTTGTATTATTGATGGGAGAACAGCCATTTGCGTTTTCTGCCGAATGCTGCGCAAAACGGATAGAGGAGCCTGTTTTTATACGATCACAAAGAAAGCAGGGGAACGGATATTGTTCAGGGAAGCTTATGAACGGAAATTAAACGGAAATTATCTGATACTGGAAGAAGAGCATCAGACAGCGGATAAAAACGAATTTGAAATCCGAATGCTGCAGGAAAATAATATTCCGGGTTTTCTGAGGTGCATGGTCAGATATGTGGATGGAAAAGAGCAATTTGCTTATGATATTACATCCAGACAAAGTCTGAAACGTCTTTATGAGGAGCAGGATATCGGCTGTTCCGATATGAAAAGTATCCTTCTCGGATTAATGAAAGGCTTTGAGGCTGTTTCCGATTATTTACTCAATGAAGAAAATATTATTCTTCTTCCGGAATATATTTATGCGGATATTGAAACAAAACAGGCCTTTCTTTGCTTTTATCCGCTTTATCATGTAGACATCCATCAGTCATTTCAGAAATTTGCAGAATTTCTTCTGCAGAAGACAGATCATACGGATGAGAAGGCGGTTGTACTGGCATATTCCTTCTACAAACAGATTATCAGCGGGGACTACGATTTGCACCGCCTATTTGTAAAAAAGCCGGTACAGAAAATGAATAGAACAGCTGATTATGAATCGATTAAACAAGAAGAGCTGATCCTGAGAACATTCGGGGATGAGGCCTCTGCAGACGGAAGAAAGGAATATGGAGTATCAACAGACATAACGACAGAGCATGGGACAGTGATGAAAGAAGAAGCACAGGAGTCGGGGAAAAATAAGGCAGAATGCGGAAACGATTACTGTGAAATCTCTGAGGACGCGCAGGACAGTAAAACAGAAAAAAGGATTTTTCTGATAAGCGCTTCGGTCTTGCTGCTGCTGACCGGTTTTGTGTTATACTTGCATATCTATGAGCCGGTGCCGGTCATGGCGGTTCTTCCTTATGAAACATTGACAGTCCTAATTGCGGCAACAGGCGCAGTTACGCTTTTTCTAGCAATTCTGCTGTTTGGCAGGCAGCAGAAAATAAGACGGGCACTCGATCGCAAACAGAGAAGGAGGGTAAGGGAGGTACAAAAAATCAATGGAGAAAGGGAGGAGGCATCAGCGGAAAAGTGCTTTTGCGGAGAGACGGAAGATCTCGTACAGGAGACGGAGCCGGTACACCGGCTTGTAAATTTTGAAAATGAAGAAATTACCGAATTCAGATTGTATAAAACACCATTTATTATAGGAAAGAAAAAGTCGGTGGCAGATGGCGTACTGACAAATCCGGCAATCAGCAGAATGCATGCTAAAATCTATTTTGAACGGGATAATTATTATTTAATGGATCTGAATTCGACAAACGGGACAAGCAAAAACGGAATTCGCTTGAATGCAAATGAAAGTACGATTCTTGCTTATAATGATGAGGTTTCTTTTGCCGGGGAACTATTTTATTTTCGTTGACACTTTTTTGCGGAAATGATACCCTTTTATGGAGGAGTATAAACCGGTGAAAGAGCGTCTGGAATATTTATTAATGAAAAGTGCATATGGGAAAATACCGTCCAATGTTCCTGAGATTACTTTGTATGCCAATTATATGAGAGGCAGCGTTCAGGCAGTTCAGGTAATGGATTACAGGGGGGCAGAGCTGCTTACAAAGGAGCAGTATGCTTTGGTGAACAGCCGTGCAAGAGATTTTTTTCATAACGGAGGTTATGAGACAGTTCATCTGCTGACAGTTATCCTGACTGATGAAGCGCAGGAGGCAAGAAAATTTGTGCTGGACGATAAGTTTTGCTGGATCGTAGATATGACCCTGAACAGACTTATTATATATGAAAACCAACCGGCCGATTTTTACGGACTTCGCAGTATTATTGAAAGCGCATGCGAACCGTCAGGGGAAGCCGACGGAAATGGGAGGTATTCGCGGGAGATACAGACAGAGGCCGAATCATGGCGGTCCGGTCCTTTCTCAAGGCGAAAGGGTATTTTTGAAAGGAATTATGCACCGGTAAATATTTCCCTGATTATTATCAATATTATTGTTTTTATATATTTGTCCATTGCCGGCTCGACATTCGATTTGGAATTTATGTTAAAGTACGGGGCAATGTATGTACCGTATGTGATGAAATATAATGAATATTATAGATTTTTTTCTTGTATGTTTCTGCATTTTGGTATTCAGCATTTGGCAGGAAATATGGTTGCACTTTTCTTCCTGGGAGATAATGTGGAGCGTGCGCTAGGCAAAGTCAAATATCTGATTGTTTATATCGGCAGCGGCTTACTTGGCAGTGCGGGTTCGTTTACATTTGCTTATTTGTTTAATCGGAATATTGTATCGGCAGGTGCGTCCGGTGCTATTTTTGGTATTATCGGCGCGCTTCTGTGGGTTGTTATACGCAATAAAGGGCGTCTGGATGATATGACAACATTTAAAGTCTGCCTGTTGATTTTTTATGCTTTGTATTCCGGAATAACCGGCGAGAATATCGATAATGCCGCACATATTGCCGGACTGCTTGGCGGGTTCCTGTTGGCGGTGATTCTATACGAGAGGAAGAGGACAAATGAAAATTAATATTTACTACGGAGGCAGGGGGATCTTAGACGATCCGACTCTTTCTGTTATCAATAAGATGCAGGAGGTGCTGACAGAGCTGAATGTTAAGGTGGAGAGGTTCAATCTGTATGAGCTGAAAAATACGATCACAACGCTTCCGGCTACAATCAACGATGCGGATGGAATCGTCCTTGCCACTACGGTAGAGTGGTTTGGCATAGGCGGATATTTGCTTCAGTTTCTGGATGCCTGCTGGCTGTATGGCAATAAGGAGAAAATAGCGTCGACGTATATGAGTCCGATTGTTATGTCGACGACCTCCGGGGAACGAGAGGCAAAAACAAGCCTTGCGGTCGCTTGGGAAATTCTCGGCGGTCTGCCCTGCAGCGGCCTGTGCGGTTATGTAAATGATATGATGTCCTTTGAAATGAATAAGGACTACCAAACTATTATTGAAAAAAAAGCGGAAAATCTGTACCGCACAATTTCACAAAAGCTGACAAGCCTGCCCGCAAGCAATCAGGCGGTTAAGCAGATGGTTGAGGTAACGAATAATATCACATTGACCCCACAGGAGACAGAGCAGCTTTCAAAGTATGTGGCGGACGAAGCTTATGTGCAGCAGCAGAAGGAGGACATTCAGGAGCTGACAAGCTATTTCAAGGATAGGCTTGATCAAAAAAACGTGGATGAAAATACAATTTTCGTGTCAGACTTTGCAAAGAATTTTGCGCCGCACGGAACTGTGAATGCAAGCTATAAATTTTTAATTAAGGAGCGCAAGAAACCGCTTGTGATTGATATTAAAGAAAGTGTGCTCAACTGCTTTTATGGTAATTTTGAAAATCCGGATGTCTTATGTAAGTTGGATTCCGATGTCATGAACCATATTATATCAGGCAGAATGAGCTTCCAGCGTGCATTTATGTCCGGAGAGATGCAGGTGAAAGGTGATTTCAGAATTCTGCGTCTTTTGGATCAGGTATTTGACTTTGGTTCGGAAGAATAGCTGTAGCTGGCGAGCAGAGACTTCAGGGCTTCCAAATCCTCCATCGTTTCACTCCAGTATTTATAAGTCATTACTTCCGGGTGCTGCAGCTGAATGACATACAATGAGCCGTATATCACGGAAAGCGGGTTGATGATGTCGTGCATTGCACGTTTATATGTGTTTTGTTCATATGAACTAAGCATAGAATTCCTCCTTTTGAATGATGCTTTCATTCGTTATAATTACGTAATGCTTTATGTATAGGTATATATTAACAAGGTTTAAATAAAAAAAAACGAAAAATTTGTCGAGGGAGATGTTAAAAAATGATAAAAAATGACTGTATTTTTTGTGAAATTTCGAACGGTGAAATTCCGTCTAAGACTATTTATGAGGATGATGATTTTCGGGTGATTCTTGATGTCTCACCGGCAACCAAGGGACATGCGCTGCTGCTTCCGAAGGCACATTATGCAGATCTTTATGAGTTGGATGAGGAAATGGCGGGAAAGGTGATGAAGCTCGCAAAACGGATTGCCGCACAAATGAAAGAGAAGCTTGGCTGTGATGGCTTTAATATTGTTCAGAATAATGGTGAAACAGCAGGACAGACTGTTTTTCATTTTCATATGCATCTGATTCCGAGATATGCGGATGATAATCAGAAAATCGGATGGAATCCAACCTCGCCGGACGCAGAGGAGCTCGAAGCAATTCAAAATAAAATAATTGGTTAAGAAAAGCTCTTAACCAATTACCGTTTCTTCTATAAGTTGTATAATTGTAGAGATCGCATCCTTCTGCGGGCTTTTTTCCATCTGGGCAATAAAGTCGGTACGCCGTTCGTAGAGCAGACGAACAGCAGATAAAAGCAGCTCATCGGTCAGGGTTTCTTCCTCTAATACGAGCGAGAAGCCCTGTTTTTCAAACGAACGGGCATTCAACAGCTGATCGCCGCGGCTGTTTCCTGACGGAAGCGGAATCAGGAGATTCGGCTTTTTCAGCGCAGCAAGCTCACAGATTGCGTTAGCACCGGCTCTTGAAATGACGAGATCGGCAAGTGCCAGCAAATCCTTTAATTCCTCTTTGATATAATCAAATTGCCTGTAGCCGTCCATATGGTTAAGGCTAGAATCTGTTTTTCCCTTACCACACAGATGGACAATCTGAAATTCACCGAGCAGTTTTGGAAGGATTGCTCGGACGGCCTGATTGACCGCCGCGGCGCCAAGACTGCCGCCCATAACGAGCAGGACGGGCTTGTTTGCGGTAAAACCGCAAAAATCAAGCGCTTTTATTTTATTTCCTTCCAGAAGCTCTTTTCTGATCGGAGAACCGGATAAAATAGCCTTTTCTGCGGGAAGCTGCTTGAGTGTCTCCGGAAAGTTGCAGCATATCTTTGCGGCGGACGACAGACAAAGCCTGTTTGCAAGCCCCGGTGTCATATCGGATTCGTGGAGAATGGCAGGTATTTTATTTTTTTTGGCCGCAATGACAACGGGAACCGACACAAAACCGCCCTTTGAAAAGACAATGGACGGCTTTAATTCCATCATTAGTTTATTCGCTTCTGAAAAACCTTTTATCACACGAAACGGGTCCGTAAAGTTTTTTACATCAAAATATCTGCGGAGCTTTCCCGAAGAAATACCGTGATAGGGAATTCCATAGTCACCGATCAAAGATTTTTCGATTCCTTCATAAGAACCGATATAATGGATTTCATACCCTTTTTCTTTTAGTAGCGGAAGCAGGGCGATATTGGGCGTGACATGTCCGGCCGTACCGCCGCCCGTAAGAACAATTCGCTTCATGGATTTTGATGCTCCTTTTTAAATAGGAAATTCCTACAGTTTTCCCTGTAAAAAAAATACTATGCGCAAAGTATAACATATTTGAAAAATAATTGGAAGAGTCTCCGCGTTTCGAGGTTTTTCGCGCAATAACAGCGGTATACTGACTCGTATAAGAATCCATTACATGCTAATGTCAGATAATCAACAGGAGGGGTTGAACAATGAGAGCAATATTGGACATGGTTGTAAGCAATCAGGGGTATCTATACGGAATTTTGCTGTTTTTTTGCCAGGCGTTTCTCATTATTTATTTTACGCACGAAATGAGAAGAAAAGAAAGACTTTTATATAAATATATCGATAAGAAGCTGTCTGTACATGGTATGGCAGTCTCCAGTGCGATAGAGGCAAATCACGTGCCTCGGGCGTCCATTCTTTCGGAGGAGGAGCTCCATATGCTGCTGACTCCGTTGGAAGAGGAAAAAAGTGTAACTAAAACAGAACGGATAGAAGATGATAAGCTGATCGAAGAGCTTCTCAGCGAAATTTTATCTTGCTAAAAACTATGCCTTTTGCTAAACTAGATGCGTATGCAGCAATGAGATTCAAAAATGGCTGTGTGGAAATTCTGGTATACTGCGCATACGCAGTTATCATGCAAAGGAGCGAATAAGATGAGCAGCAAAGTAACTTATGATTATAGCAAGGCGTCCTCCTTTATCAGTGAGCAGGAAATTGAGCTGATGGGAAAACTTGTAGGAGATGCGAAAGAATTACTCGTGGCAAAGACAGGCGCAGGAAATGATTTTTTGGGCTGGATTGATCTTCCCGTAGATTATGATAAGGAAGAGTTTGCGAGAATTTTGAAGGCAGCGGAAAAGATAAAAAGTGATTCGGAGGTGCTTCTTGTAATCGGCATCGGAGGTTCATATCTGGGTGCCAGGGCGGCAATTGAATTTTTAAGACACAGCTTTTATAATGCGGTGTCCAAAGAGATCAGAAAGACGCCCGAAATCTATTTTGTAGGAAACAGCATCAGCAGCACCTATATCAGGCATCTGATGGATGTGATCGGAGACAGGGATTTCTCTATTAATATGATTTCCAAATCCGGCACGACGACAGAGCCGGCTATCGCATTCCGCGTATTTAAGGAGATGCTGGAAAATAAGTACGGTAAGGCTGAGGCGGCAAAGAGAATTTATGCGACGACGGATAAGGCCAGAGGTTCGCTGAAAAATCTGGCGACAGAGGAGGGCTATGAAAGCTTTGTTGTGCCGGATGATGTCGGCGGACGTTTTTCCGTTTTGACAGCAGTCGGTCTGCTTCCTATTGCGGCCAGCGGAGCGGATATCAATAAGCTGATGGAAGGCGCACAGGCGGGGCGTGAGCAGGCATTGAAGGCCGATTTTAAGAATAATGATGCGCTTCAGTATGCAGCCGTGAGAAATATCCTTTTGAGGAAGGGAAAACAGATTGAAATTATGGCAAACTATGAGCCGGGCGTTCATTTCATTTCCGAATGGTGGAAGCAGCTCTACGGAGAGAGTGAAGGAAAGGATCAGAAGGGCATTTTCCCGGCATCGGTTGATCTGACGACAGATCTCCATTCCATGGGACAGTTTATTCAGGACGGTTCCAGGAACCTGTTTGAGACAGTACTTGACATTGAGGCCTCCAGAGAGGAAATTATGATCGGGGAAGAGCCTGTCGATTTGGATGGTTTGAATTATCTGGCCGGAAAAACAGTGGACTTTGTGAATAAAAGTGCGATGAACGGAACAATCCTTGCACATACGGACGGCGATGTACCTAATACGGTCATCCGTATTCCCGAAGTGAACGAATATTATTTGGGTCAGCTTTTCTATTTCTTTGAATTTGCATGCGGTGTGAGCGGCTATGTGCTCGGAGTGAATCCGTTTAATCAGCCGGGAGTGGAGAGCTACAAGAAGAATATGTTTGCTTTGTTAGGGAAGCCGGGCTATGAAGAAGCAAGAGAGCAGTTATTAAAGAGATTATAGAATTAAAAGAATGGGCAAGTTCTTTTTTAAAAAAGGACTTGCCCATATAGCATGAGATTGACTTTGTACCATTATACTTTAAATCGATACCCGACGCCCCAAATTGTTTCGATATACTGAGGCTTTGCGGTATCAAACTCTATTTTTTCCCTGATCTTCTTAATGTGCACAGTGACTGTTGCGATATCACCGATTGAATCCATATCCCAGATTTTACGGAACAGCTCCTCTTTTGTGAATACATGATTCGGATTTTGCGCCATGAAGGTAAGTAAATCAAATTCTTTAGTCGTAAAGGCCTTTTCCTCACCGTCTACATAGACGCGGCGAGCGGTCTTGTCGATTTTCAAGCCGCGGATTTCGATAATTTCGTTGGTATTTGCATTACTGCCTATCAGACGTTCATATCTGGCAAGGTGTGCTTTCACGCGGGCTACCAGCTCACTCGGACTGAAGGGCTTTGTCATGTAATCGTCGGCACCCAGCCCTAATCCCCTGATTTTGTCGATATCGTCCTTTTTTGCGGAAACCATAATGATCGGTGTGTTCTTTGTTTTTCTGATCTGCCTGCAGATTTCAAAGCCGTCAACCTTCGGAAGCATCAAGTCGAGGATAAATAAGTCAAATTCCTCCCCCATGGCTTTTGCCAGGCCTGAATCGCCGCTGTTTTCTATTTCCACTTCAAAACCGGAAAGCTCCAGATAATCTTTTTCAAGTTCTGCGATTGCTTCCTCATCCTCAACAATAAGTATTTTACTCATTTTCCAGTACCTCCTGATATTTTCTTAGAACAAAATGAATTGTGGTTCCGGCGCCTTCCTTACTTGTCGCCCAGATATAGCCGCCGTGATCCTCAATAATTTTCTTTACGATGGAGAGCCCGATGCCGCTTCCGCCCTGTGAGGAATTTCGGGAGGCATCTGTCCGAAAGAACCGGTCAAAGATATTCAGCAGATCTTTCTGTGCAATTCCTTTTCCGTTGTCCTCAATTTCGACTTGAATCGAATCGCTGTTATCGTTGATGCGGATTTCAATGCTGCCGTCCGGCTTATCCATATATTTAACCGAATTTCCGATAATATTTCCGACAACACGCCGGAGCTGCTCGGGATCTGCGATAATTCGGGTTGAACTGTCTACATAATTGCTGTAGTTGAGCGTAATATTCTTGGATTCCAGATCCAGTCCGATTTCTTCGATACAGTCATTGAAGTAATCGCTGACATTAATCCGATGAAAATTATACGGAATGCGGTTCGTATCAATTTTTGAATAAAGTGTCAGCTCATTGATGAGCCGATCCATTTCGTTAGCTTTATTATAAATCGTTTTGATATACCGATCCATTTTTTCGGGCGTATCGGCGACACCGTCCATAATGCCTTCGACGTAGCCCTTGATGGCCGTGATCGGTGTTTTCAAATCGTGGGAAATATTGCTGATCAATTCCCTGTTTTCCGTATCATAGCGAACCTTCGTCTCGGTGGAGTCCTTCAGGCGTTTTCTCATCTCGTCAAAATTGTTGCAGAGCAGGCAAAATTCATCCTTGCCCTCGGTAGCGATGGAAAAATCCAGATTTCCTTCGGAAATATTCTGCATTGCCTCGCTGAGCTTTCGAACGGGTTTTACAACACTTCTGTAGGTTTCTCTTGTTGTAAAAATGCTCGTGATAATCAAAATGGCAGTCACTGCGATGACAAAGTTGACAACATAGGAGGAAGGCGTAAGCGTGGAAAGCTTTGTAATAATATAGGCAATTCCCATAGAGCCGTCGGAAAAGGTAATATCCACTTTTTTGACGAGACGCTGCTCCTCTCCGAAATAATAATCTCTTGTATCGTTTTCAACGTCACCGCTGCCAAAGCCGGGCAGCTTCTTTAGAAATTCCGTACTGTCCTCCTCATTGCCCATATAATAGAAATCATCACCTGCCTGCAGGATAAGGTAAGAGGATTTGGAAGAAAGCTTTTCATTAAATTCTGAAAGGAATCTGATATCCTGTAACCGGTCGGGATCGCTGCCGGCAATTTGCCGGAGCGTATTGTATGACGTCCGTGTCAGCCTGCTGAAGGCCTGCACAGAATTCGTGAGTACTTCATAGTTATATTCTGTTTCAATTCCGTAATTTTTATAGATAAATTTGAGCTGATATATGCTTAAAATAATAAAAGCGCAGGCAGTCAAAACCAAAGGCAGAATTACGGTTACAAACGCGGTAAGCGTCAGCCGGGTTTTTAATTTCATAAATGATTCCTCGTGATTCATGGCATACCGGCCAAAACAAAGATGGGCGCGGCAGATGAGACATTTCAAGTATAGCATATTTATAGGAATCCGTACCTATAATTAGTCTAAAAAATTATAAAAAAATTATAAAATAATGATTATCTATTGACATCTGATAATAAACAATTATAATAAAATAGTAACAGTTACTAATATTAAGGAGGTGTAATGTGAATCTTAAATACAGCAGACAGAGGGAAGCTATTAAAGAGTTTTTAATGACAAGAAACGATCATCCAACAGCAGATGTCGTGTATATGAATGTCAGAGAAGAATTTCCCAATATCAGTCTGGGCACTGTATACAGGAATCTTACGCTGCTTTCTGATATTGGTGAAATCATGAAGCTGAATCTGGGAGACGGTGCCGATCATTTCGACGGAAATACGAAGCTGCATTATCATTTTGTCTGTACAGCCTGTCATTGCGTTATGGATTTGGATATGACAGATCTTGACGGTATCAATGAGACGGCGGGAACTAATTTTTCGGGTCGGATAGATGGGCATAATGCTCATTTTTACGGACTGTGTAAAGACTGTATTAAAAAATCCCAGACACATGATTAAAAATGAAATTCAAAGAAAAGGAGAGCAAAGGTTATGAAGTTTGTATGTCAGGTATGTGGTTATGTTCATGAAGGGGATGCGGCACCGGAATTTTGTCCGCAGTGTAAGGCACCTGCATTTAAGTTTACGGCACAGTCAGGAGAAATGCAGTGGGCTGCAGAGCATGTGGTAGGTGTTGCAAAGGGAGTCAGCGAGGATATCATCAATGACTTGAGAATGAATTTTACAGGAGAATGCACGGAAGTAGGAATGTATCTTGCAATGGCAAGAGTTGCCCATAGAGAAGGATATCCGGAAATTGGTTTATACTGGGAGAAAGCAGCTCATGAAGAGGCAGAGCATGCCGCAAAATTTGCGGAACTGTTAGGCGAAGTTGTGACTGACAGCACAAAGAAGAATCTTGAGATGAGAGTAGAGGCAGAAAACGGAGCGACAGCCGGTAAGTTTGATCTTGCTAAGCGCGCGAAGGAACAGAATCTTGATGCAATTCATGATACCGTTCATGAAATGGCACGCGATGAAGCTCGCCACGGAAAAGCATTCAAAGGTTTGCTTGAAAGATATTTTGGTTAATCAATTCAGATAGAAAATCAATTTGGAGGAAAAAAGTATGTCAAAATATGAAGGAACTAAAACAGAGCAGAACTTAAAGGAAGCATTTGCAGGAGAATCTCAGGCAAGAAATAAATATACTTTTTATGCATCTGCCGCAAAGAAGGCCGGTTATGAGCAGCTTGCGGCACTGTATTTAGAGACAGCGGATCAGGAAAAAGAACATGCAAAAATGTGGTTCAAGGAGTTTCATGGAATCGGCGGCCAGGAGGAAAATCTTGTAGATGCGGCAGCGGGTGAGAATGAAGAATGGACGAGCATGTATGTGCGGATGGCCAGAGAAGCAAGGGAAGAGGGCTTCAAGGAGCTCGCCGTGAAGTTTGAAGGCGTGGCAAGGGTAGAGGCAGCACATGAAAAAAGATACTTAAAGCTTCTGGATAGCATGAAGAATGATAAGACATTTAAGGGTGATGCGCCGCTTGGCTGGAAGTGCCGTAACTGCGGTTACGTACATGACGGTATTAATGCGCCGGAAGTATGCCCGGTATGCGCACATCCGAAGGCTTATTTTGAACGCAAGGCAGAAAACTACTAAATGGAAATTTTATTTGAAGACACACAGCTCCTCGTTTGCAGGAAACCGGCGGGAATGGCGACACAGACCGCGGACATCCGTGCAAGGGATTTGATCGGGGAAGTCAGGAATTATTTAAAAACACAGGGAAACAGAGATTTTTATGCAGGGCTGGTCCATCGTTTGGACCAGCCTGTTGAAGGTGTTCTTGTTTTTGCAAAAAATACGTTTTCTGCTGCCGCTTTGAGCAGACAGATCAGCCAAAACCAGATGCAGAAGTATTACTTTGCGGCCGTGAATGGCGTCGTACCCGATGTGGGAAAAGAAGTACGTCTGATAGATTACCTGATTAAAGATGCAAAGTCGGGAAAAGCCCAGGTTGTGGTAAAACAGGTGCAGGCAGCTAAAAAAGCAGAGCTGCTCTATCAGTGTGTGGTGACGGATGAAAAGGCGGACAGAAGCCTTTTAAAAATTCATTTATTAACAGGAAGATTTCATCAGATTAGAGTACAATTGGCAAATATCGGACACCCTATTCTCAACGATACAAAATATGGAGAGCCTGAAAACAGCAGCAGCCGGAATTCCTATGAAATTGCGCTATGTGCGTATTATTTGGAATTTTTTCATCCAAAAACAAATAAAAAGATGATTTTTGAAATAGAACCCAGACAAGATAGTATTCGGCAATTGAGGTCGCAATTACCAGACTAGGAAGTCTGCGGCTACAAATACTATCCATGGGTGATTTGTATGGATAGACTGTTGAATGAAAAACAGAAAAAAATAATAACTGCGGCTGCGATTATCGCCGTCGTTTATTTGGGAATGAAGTATCTGGTCCCCGTCTTTATTCCTTTTTTATTTGCCGGTCTGATCAGCGCCATGATACTTCCGGCGGTGGACTGGCTTTATCATAAACTGCATTTGAACAGAAGTTTTTCGGCGGCCTGTTTAATGATCGCGGTCTGCCTGCTGTTTCTGGGATTGCTATGGCTGCTGTTCGGGCGGCTGTTTGTCCAGATCGAGGATCTGGTTTGCAGCTATTTGTGCTATGAGGAGGAGCTTGAAAAGAATTTTACGGGGCTTTGCGATTGGATGGAAAATCTGACCGGTATCGATGCCGTAAAAATACAGACACAGGTGATGGATAATTTTAACCTTTTTGTAGAGAATGCCACAACAGAAAAAATGTCCGAGCTGATGGGAAATTCTATGACGATTTTAAAAAAGACTGCGGGTTGTTTTACTATCGTTATTGTGACATTTATTTCTGTACTCCTGTTTGTAAAAGATGTTGGAAAAATGAAGGAGAAGTGCCGTCA
Source organism: Bacillota bacterium (assembly GCA_023402845.1). GTDB lineage: Bacteria > Bacillota > Clostridia > Lachnospirales > Lachnospiraceae > JAEYFP01. Next base: position 150,167 of record JAEYFP010000016.1, on the reverse strand, counting down.
CAGCAAATGCTGCCAAGTAATGTATGGAATTGTAAAAAAAGTACTGACGGCGGCGGGCACTTATCTTCGCGCACAATTTATCATCATGAGTTTAATTTCGGCTTTATGTGTGATCACACTGTATTTTTTAAAGAATCCGTATGCCCTGCTGGTCGGAGTCTTAATCGGCTTTTTTGATATTCTTCCATTTATCGGAACAGGTACGATCCTTGTGCCGTGGGCGGTCATCGAACTGACCATGGGTCATTATAAGGAGGCGGCCGTTCTGCTTATTCTATTTGCTGCCTGTTCCTTTGCCAGAGAGCTGCTTGAGCCAAAGCTCATCGGTAAGCGGCTCGGTGTCTATCCTCTTGCAGTACTCATGGCGATTTATGTGGGCATCCGGCTGTTTGGGATCAGCGGCATCGTGCTGGGTCCGGTCAGCGCTCTGATTATCTATGAATGGATGAATGCCTTGACAAAACAAACTAAATAAAATAGAATGGCGTTAGATAGAAACTGTGAAAAGAACTAGTACGGAGAGGGCGTCACTTTGATGCCGAAGCGTTACAGAGAGGGAATGGCTGCTGAGAATTCCTGCGTGGAAATCCGGAACCGGCCTTGGAGTTCCGTATAAAAATACGGCGTAGAGCGGCGTTAACGCGGCAGGAGAGAGCGCACAGATGCTAATAAGGGTGGTACCGCCGATATTCGGTCCCTTGCAGATGTGGGCTTATTTTTTAATGTAAGAGGAGAAAATAAATGGCAGACAAAAAACTTGTAGAAGCAATTACCTCGATGGAAGAGGATTTTGCTCAGTGGTACACGGATGTTGTAAAAAAGGCAGAGTTGATTGACTATTCCAATGTTAAGGGCTGTATGGTGATCAAACCGGCGGGCTATGCAATATGGGAGCTGATCCAGAGGCAGCTTGACGATCGCTTCAAGCAGACCGGAGTGGAGAATGTCTATATGCCGATGTTTATTCCCGAAAGCCTTCTGCAGAAGGAAAAGGATCATGTGGAGGGCTTTGCACCCGAGGTTGCATGGGTGACACACGGCGGACTGGAGCCCCTGCAGGAGAGGATGTGTGTCAGGCCGACGTCCGAAACACTGTTCTGTGATTTTTATGCAAATGAAATTCAGTCTTACAGGGATTTGCCGAAATTATATAATCAGTGGTGTTCTGTTGTGCGTTGGGAAAAGACAACAAGGCCGTTTTTGCGTTCAAGGGAATTTTTATGGCAGGAGGGGCATACCGCACATGCGACGGAGAAAGAGGCTGAGGAAAGAACGGAGCAGATGCTGAATGTCTATGCCGATTTCTGCGAAGAGGTGTTGGCAATTCCTGTAATAAAAGGAAGAAAGACGGAAAAGGAAAAGTTTGCGGGTGCGGAAGCCACCTATACGATAGAGGCCCTGATGCATGACGGCAAGGCACTGCAGTCCGGCACGAGCCATAATTTCGGAAGCGGGTTTGCAAAGGCATTTGACATTCAGTTTACGGATAAGGATAATTCGTTAAAACACGTGCATCAGACGTCCTGGGGAATGTCGACGAGAATCATCGGCGCAATTATCATGGTACATGGCGATGACAGCGGCTTAAAGCTGCCTCCGAGAATCGCTCCTTGTCAGATCATGGTTATTCCGATTCAGCAGAAGAAGGAAGGCGTGCTTGAAAAGGCATTTGAGATCAGAGAAAAACTCTCCGGCTTCCGTGTGAAGGTAGATGATACGGACAAGAGTCCGGGCTGGAAATTCAGCGAACAGGAAATGCGCGGCATTCCGCTCCGTATTGAGATCGGGCCGAAGGATATCGAGCAGAATCAGTGTGTTATTGTCCGCCGTGATACGAGGGAAAAGTTTATTGTTTCCATTGATGAGGTAGAGGAGAAGACGGCGAAGCTTCTGAACAGCATCCAAAACGATATGCTTGCTCATGCGAGAGAGCACCTTGCATCGCATACCTATGAGGCCGGAAGCTATACCGAATTTAAAAAAATAATTGAGGAAAAGCCAGGCTTTGTGAAAGCCATGTGGTGCGGCGAAGAAGCTTGTGAGAATACAATCAAGGAAGAAACGGGCGCAACATCCCGCTGTATGCCTTTTGAACAAGAACACGTGGCAGATACCTGTGTTTGTTGTGGAAAACCAGCCGAAACAATGGTATACTGGGGTAAAGCTTATTAAGGACAAAGGGGGCAATCAAAACATGAATGTATTAGTAATAAACTGCGGAAGCTCTTCCCTGAAATATCAGCTGATCAACTCCGATTCCGAGGAGGTCCTTGCAAAGGGGATCTGCGAACGGATCGGGATCGCCGGCGGAATGCTGACACATCAGCCGGAGGGCAGGGACAAAATCAAGACGGCAGTCGATATGCCGGACCACACCGTTGCGGTGAAGCTTGTGATCGAAAGTCTGACAGACAAGGATAGCGGCGTAATCAAATCGCTGAGTGAAATCGACGCGGTCGGACACCGGGTGGTACACGGAGGAGAGCGTTTTTCAGAGTCCACACTGCTTACGGAGGATGTGATGAAGGCGATTGAAGAGTGCAATGATTTGGCACCCCTTCACAATCCGGCAAACCTAACCGGTATCCGTTCTTGTATGAAGGTGCTGCCGGATGTGCCGATGGTCGGTGTATTCGACACCGCGTTTCACCAGACGATGCCGCCCAAAGCCTTCCTTTATGGAATTCCGTTCGAATATTACCAAAAATATAAGGTGCGCCGTTACGGCTTTCACGGCACGAGCCATGAATTTGTATCCAAGCGCGCCGCGGAGCTGCTTTTAAAGGATAAAAGCGATTTTAAAGTGATTGTCTGTCATTTGGGAAACGGTGCGAGCATCAGTGCGGTCAGCAACGGAAAATGCGTGGATACAAGTATGGGCCTGACGCCGCTGGAGGGTCTGATTATGGGCACGCGCAGTGGTGATCTGGATCCGGCGATACTTGATTTTCTTGTTAAGAAGGAAGGACTGACGATCTCAGAGGTGACCGATATTCTCAACAAGAAATCCGGCGTGCTCGGACTTTCCGGTGTTTCCAGTGATTTCAGGGATTTAGGGAATGCGGCGGATACCGGAAATGAGCAGGCAAAGACGGCTCTTGAGACTTATGCATACCGTGTTGCAAAATATATCGGTTCGTATGCGGCGGCGATGAATGGCGTGGATGCAATCGTATTTACGGCCGGCGTCGGAGAAAATAATACGCAGGTCAGACAGATGATCGGAGATTATCTCGGTTATTTGGGAACCGGTGTTGTTTCAGAAAAGAACAACGTAAAAGGTGAAGAGGCTGTTTTGTCAGCGGATGGGGCGAAGGTTGCCATTCTTGTGATTCCGACGAATGAAGAGCTTGCGATTGCAAGGGAAACAGTCAGACTTGTTTTGTAGGGAGGTGTCCCGTATGCAGATAACACTACCAGAAAAGGTGAAACGTATCCTCCGTACATTACAGGATGGCGGCTATGAAGCCTATGCGGTGGGCGGCTGCGTACGGGATTCTTGCTTGGGCAGGCTGCCGGAGGATTGGGATATTACGACAAGTGCCAGGCCAAATGAGGTTAAAGCGCTGTTTCGCCGGACGGTGGATACCGGGATTCAGCATGGTACGGTCACCGTTCTGTATGGAAATGAGGGCTTTGAGGTGACGACCTACCGGATCGACGGGGACTATGAGGACAGCAGGCACCCAAAGGAGGTCACTTTTACAACAAAACTGACCGAGGATCTGAAGCGGCGTGATTTTACGATTAACGCAATGGCCTACAGTGAAGAGACAGGGATCGTTGACGTGTTCGGCGGCCTTGCGGATTTAGAAGACGGAATGATTCGCGCCGTGGGAAATGCAAAGGAACGATTTAGGGAAGACGCGCTTCGTATCCTGAGGGCGATCCGGTTTTCGGCGCAGCTTGGGTATGAGATTGAGGAAGAGACAATGCGGGCAATCAAAGAGCTTGCGCCATTGCTTTCTCAGATCAGTGCGGAACGGATCAGGACGGAGCTTGTGAAGCTTCTGTTGTCAAAGCACCCTGACAGGATGCGAATTGCCTATGAGACAGGCGTGACAGCCGTCATACTGCCGGAGTTTGACCGGATGTTTGATACGGAGCAGCATACGCCATACCATTGCTTTAATGTCGGAGAACATACACTCTATGCGCTGCAGGCCTCCTGTGTGGAGGATGAGCGGATTGATGAGGAGGAAAGAAAGCTGCTGCGGCTGTCTCTGCTGTTTCATGATATGGGAAAGCCTGAGGAGCATACGGTCGACGAACAGGGAATTTCCCATTTTTACCGACATGCACTCAGGAGTGAGGAACTGACAGTCCGTATCATGCGGGGGCTGAAATTCGATAATGATACGCTTAATAAGACGGCAAAGCTTGTAAAATATCATGATTACAGGCCAAAGCTGACAATGCCGCGTGTACGCCGTGCCATCGTTGAAATCAGTCCTGAGCTGATGCCGGTGCTGTTTTCTGTAAAAAAGGCGGATATTGCGGCGCAAAGCGATTATAAGCGGTCGGAAAAGCTTGCTTATACCGCTGAGTTTGAACAGCGATACAAGCAGGTGCTTGAGGACGGCGACTGCATTTCTATCAGGATGCTTGCTGTTTCGGGAAAGGATCTGATAGAAGCCGGGATGCAGCCCGGCAGAGAGCTCGGTGAGGCGCTGCAGAAATTGTTTCTGCATGTGCTTGAGGAGCCTTCCCACAACACGAAGGAATACCTGCTTTCCAAAATAAATATAGAGAAGAAACCATAGGAGGTCAGCATACTTTTTATAGCCCTCTCATAAGATAGGTAGTGAACAAACTATAGAGAAACTATATGTCTTACCGGGTGAGGGGGATCTAAGTGGGCGATAAAGGAAGCAGTGTACTGGAAGCCTATGATTTAACAGTAAACAGGACCTATAAGGGACGCGGTGCGCTAATTTGTGAGACAAATCAGGGCTTGAAAATTCTGCGGGAATACCATGGTTCGGCTGCGAAGCTGCAGATGCAGGATGAAATGCTTTCGCATATAGGCAGGAAGGGCTTTTTCAGAGTGGACTTTTTTGTTCACAACAAAGAAGGCGGTCTGCTGACAACGGATGCTTCGGGTACCCCCTATGTGCTGAAGGACTGCTGTGAGGGAAAGGAATGCGATGTAAAAAATCCTGCAGAGCTTCGTCTTGCGGCGAAAAATTTAGCACTTTTGCATCAGGCGATGCAGATTCCGCAGCTCTGCACAGTTCCGATGTATTTTCATTCAATTAAGCGCGAATCAGAGAAGCACACGAGAGAACTTAAGAAAATCAGGGATTTTATACAGGCAAGGAGTAAAAAATCAGAATTTGAGCTGTACTTTATTAGAAATTTCAATCTGTTTTACGGGCAGGCGCTGGAAGTAAGCGGCAGAATGACTGATTGGGATGAAAAGACCTTTCTTCATGGGATTTTTGAAAGCGGTCAGCTTTGCCACGGTGAATATGTTCACCACAATATTATGATCGGCAAGCAGGGACTTTCCGTTATTAACTTTGAAAGGTTTCTGGCCGATACAAAAGTCAGGGATTTATATCAATTTATGCGGAAGGTGCTGGAGAAAAACAACTGGGAAGAACGAACGGGCTTTCTGCTTCTGGAAAGCTATGAGGAGGAGTCTCAGCTTCTTTCGGAGGAAAAAAGAAACCTGTATTTCCGTCTTGCCTATCCGGAAAAATTTTGGAAGGTAGCAAACTATTATTATAATTCCAACAAGGCGCTTGTGCCGGATAAAAATATCGATAAGCTGAAGACACTCGTCAACCAAAATGATGCAAGAGAAAGGTTTTTAAAACAGTTAGTGAGGTACTGATGAAAAAAGCGATAGTTCCCATTATGACAATGATTTTGCTGACATTTCTAGGATGCTACCTGATCGCAACGGAATATTTGAAAAGCAAGGTTGCAGATGAAGTTAGCGAAACATTGGCCGAGGAGCCTGAGGAGAAACTGACAAATGAGGATACGGTCATTTTGCTCGGGAAGGATACGAAAGAAAAGCTGCTGATACTCCGCCTGGTGACGGGTGGCAGGGAGCAGGAGCTTTCCTATGACGGAACGACTGCTATTTTAGGAAGGCACGGCGACAGCCTTTCGATGGAACAGTTGGAAATAGGGGAAATTTTAGACGTTGTCTATTCGACTCACAGCCGGAGGCTCAACACTGTCCAGGTGTCAGTCAACACCTGGACAAATACGGGCGTCACAAAGTTTTCTGTGGATGAAAATAAAAAAATTATGGAGATCGGCCGGGAGCAGTATCAGTTTACCGACGATCTTGTAATTTTTTCGGATGGCAAGCCGGCGCAGCTGATGGATATTACAGAGCTTGATACGCTGACAATCAAGGGTTATAACCGGAAAATCTGTGCGATTCTTGTAGAAAAGGGGCATGGATATCTCAGACTTTTAAACGACGCTTATTTTATTGGCGGCTGGATCGAGGTAGGACAAGCTGTTATCAAGCCGATCACGTCGGAAATGCTGCTGCCTGTTCCCGAGGGGAGCTATACGGTACGCCTGACAAATAAAGGCTACGCGGGTCAGAAGGATGTAAAGGTGATTCGTGATCAGGAAACGGAAATCGACCTGTCGGAAATTGATATCGAGGAAGTCGCAATTGGCCATATTGCCTTTCAGATTAGTCCTGATTACGCGCAGCTTTATGTTGACGGCGATATGACAGATTTTACGGAGCGTGTGCCGCTGGAATTCGGAACTCATCAAATTCGGGTAGAACTGCCCGGCTATGAGACAATTGAAACGAATATCAAAGTCGGCTCGGAATTTGCCAACATCGATATCGAACTGGACGAAGAAAAAGAAGATGCGGAAAGTGCTTCCTCCTCCAGCTCTAATAAGAGCAGCTCCTCAGGCAGATCAAGCAGCTTAAGCAGCTCTTCGGGCAGTTCTTCATCGGGCAGCAGCACGGCCGGCACATCCTCCAGCTCGACAAATGTTCTGTCGGAAAATAAAAAGATGTACGTCGAAGGACCTGCGCAGGCGGAAGTATATCTGGACGGAAACTATGTCGGGATTGCGCCGGTCAGCGCGGCAAAGGTGACAGGCTCCCATGTGATTACGCTGAGCAGAAACGGTTATCAGACGAAGAGCTATACGGTCAATATTGATAATGACGGAAACGATGTCACATTTTCGTTTTCAGAGCTTGCGGCACAATGACGGAAAAGGATGCATTTTCCTTGTGAAAATCAGAATAACGAAGTATAATAAAAACTGGTATGTTGGTCAATGAGGTCCGGCATGCCAGTTTTGCGCTCCAAGGAATTGCTTCTAAATTTTGTTATAAAAAAGTGCGGAGATCTCTATGAAAGCATATTTTCAGGATAAGGAAAACAGAATCACGGCGGCAGTATTTCTTATAACGATGCTGATCGCATGCAGTCCGCTGATTACCCGTTATTGTATCAACGGACATGATGCGGAATACCATCTTCTTCGGATTGAAAGTCTGAAGGAGGGGATTTTGATGGGAAAGCCGTTTTTGAAAATAAACGTGCTGTTCTTTGGAGGAGCGGGATATGCGAGCTCTTTGTTTTATCCGGATTTTTTGTTATATTTTCCGGCCCTTCTGCGCGTATGCGGTGTGGGCATCAATGCCAGCTACCATTTACTGATTGCGCTTTGCTTCTGCCTTTCCTACGGTGCTGCTTTTTACTGTACAAAGCGGATGACCGGTTCCCGCTATGCGGGAATGGCGGCGGGGATTTTACTGACGCTGTGCCAGTATCATATGGATGATGTCTATATCAGGAGTGCAGCCGGTGAGTACACTGCATTTATTTTTCTGCCGTTTGTTATTTATGGTATCTACAATGTGCTTTATGAGGAGATGGACAGGCCTTGGGTACTCGGCATCGGTTTTGGCGGCGTGCTGCTTTGCCATACAAGCACCTTTGTGATGTGTCTTGTGCTTGGAATTGCCGCATTCCTTTTGAAATGGCGCATATTTATGAAAAAGCCGCAGCTGATTGGAAGGGTTGCACTGACGGCAGTATTTACGGCGGCCGTCACAAGTTTTTACTGGCTTCCGGTGATGGAGCAGCTTTTTTCGGCGCAGTTTTATGTCAGCATTCCATGGATGAAGCCCGCGGATGAGGCAGTCCGGTTTGCAGAAGTTCTTTATCCTGTTTTTCCCTCTCTCGGATTTCTGATTCCTCTGCTCTGGTTACCACGCCTTTTTTTGAAAAAAGATGCGGAAAAAAATATGCTTTTGGGCTTTGCCGATTGTTTGGCTGCGGCAGGCGTGCTGTTTGCATTTCTTGCGACAGATCTTGTCCCGTGGGAGAGGATCGGCAGTTATTTATCGTTTATTCAATTTCCGTGGCGTTTTTTTGTCATGAGCTCTGTGCTTTTTTCCTTTGCGGATGCGATCATTTTGTTTTGCTGCACAAAAAAGGAGCTTTCCGGGATCTCTATGGAAAAGCCGGCACTTCTGGCCGTGCTTTTTATCATGTCAGCGGGAGCCTTGAGCGGTCTTTCCAAAAATACGGAAGGTTATTATGATTATGCGGATAATTATTATACGTATCAGCCGTATACGGCAAATGTCATCGCAGGAGAATGGCTTCCTCAGACCGTTACGGATGCGGACGCACTTGTTACGGACAGCGGACGGCTGGTTTCTGATACGAAAGAGGAACTCCCCTTTGAACGGGTAAAAAATACAGTGACGGTTTTGATTGAAAAGGACTATGCTTATGTGGATGTTCCGTTTATTTACTACAAAGGCTATTCGGCTTACCTTGTCAAGGAGGATGGAACGAAGAATGAGCTTCCTGTTACGGGGGAAGGAAATAACGGCTTTTGCCGGGTTTATCTTGGTGATCAAATGCGAGGCAGCCTGACGGTTGTTTATGACGGTACGTTTACGCAGGGCCTTGCAGCCGGCATTTTTACTGCTGCGATACTGATGTCGGCCGGATTAATTGTGATAAAAAAGAGAACGCTTTTCGGAAGGCATAAAAAGGAGGCAGAATGAACGGACAAAAAAGTATCATTGCTGCGCTTGTGACCGTAATGGCGTTTGCCCTGTGCGGCTGTGAGAATGTAATTGTGGACACCGCGCTGTCCCTGCTGAATACGGAGCCAGAGGTACAGGCCACTGCGGAGCTTAGTTCAGCAGAAAGTACCGTATCGGAGCCGGATATCGGAACAATCGGGTTTGACGAGGGAGAAAAGCACTCCCTGCTGCCGGAAGATGAGGCCGGAGAGGCGGAGGTATCACAGGAAGTGCTTGTCAACCTGTCGGGATATGAAAGTACGGGTGAAAAAATAGCGGTATTCAGAGGTGAAGTGCCGGATGAAAAATTCGAGATTGTGGATGTTCAGACGGAGAAGACTGTTTTTTCCGGCTATATTGTAGAGACAAAGCATAATAATAAGAACGGGGAGACAAATGCCCGGGGTGATTTCAGCACTCTGACGGAGCCGGGCACTTATTATATCCGTACGAAACATCATGGCAGCTCCGCACCGTTTACGATCGAAAAAGGCTTTTATCAGAGAATTCTAGAGGAACGAAAGCAATATTTTTCCGAACATATTACCGGAATATCTGATGGGACAGAGTTTAACAGAAGTATTATGCAGACGGTCGACTGGCTTCTGACCTATGAGTATTTTATGAAAACGGGACAGGAAAGCGGAACGCCGGAGCTGCTGACGCTTGCAAAGGAGCAGATTGAAGCATTGCGGGCTTGCCAGGACGTGAAAGCAGGAAGCATTACGTCAGGTAACCCTGTGACACAGGCACAGGCTTACCGGTATGCGGCGCTGTTGTCGATGTTTGCGGATATCTATGGGGAATATGACACGGACTATGCGCAAAAGTGCCGTGAGAGTGCAGTGTATGCATGGGAGTATGCGGGAAAACAGGACAGGCAGACAGAGGCTGAGGACGAACATTATTGGGCGGCTGCACAGCTTTATAAGCTGACAGGTGAGGCTGCTTATCTGACCGTTGTGAAAAGTGCCGTAAACGGCGGCCCTCCCACAGGCTTTTCTGAGGAAGAGACGGGGTATCTCGGATCACTTGCCTATCTGACGACATCTTACAAAACAGAGCTGAAGCTCAGCAACCGGATTATGAAAGCGTTATTTGATGATGCGATTGCGATCGTAAACGAGTCGGAAAAGGATGGATACCTAGCGGCGGTCGGAGATGCATATAATGAAGAAAGTGTGCAGCGGGCATTTTCCAATGCGAGGCTTTTAACGCTTGCAAATGTCATCAGCAAGAGTGTAGATTATGTGAATACGGCCGGATGGCATTTGGAATATCTCTATGGGAGAAATCCTTTTATGGAAAATTACGCAGGTGATAAGGAATCTGCATATTATGATGAACCGGAAGCTTTTGTTTTATCGGGGATGATCCATTCTTACATACTTGACGGTGATTCATAATGGAATAAGGCCTGGGTTTGCCCGATTGGCCGGATATGATAAGATTTGTCAGAAGGGAAGAGAAGTACTATGAAAATTGTAGTTTTAGCAGGAGGAATCAGCACGGAAAGAGATGTTTCCTTAAGCTCGGGAACACAAATCTACAAGGCGCTTAAGGAAAACGGACATCAGGTGATTTTGCTGGATGTGTTTTTAGGTTATGAAGGAAATGCGGATATGATTTTTGAGTCAGATACGGACTGGATCAGAGAGGTGGCTCCGGTCGGCGAGACTGCGCCGGATATCGGACAGGTGAAGGCGTCGAGGAAGGATCAGTCTGACGTGCTGTTTGGAGAAAATGTCATACCGATCTGTCAGAAGGCAGATCTGGTGTTTTTGGCGCTTCATGGGGACTGCGGAGAAAACGGAAAGATTCAGGCAGCATTTGATTTATTTGACATCAAATATACCGGAACGGATTCGCTGAGCAGCGCACTTGCGATGGATAAGGCTATTTCCAAGCAGCTTTTTCTCATGAATGGGGTCAATACACCGAAAAGCTATCTGCTGAACGGACCGGAGGACCGGATGCAGCCGGTGTATCCGTGTGTCGTGAAAATCTGCGGCGGCGGCTCCAGTGTGGGTGTTTATATTGTACAGAATGAGGAAGAATATCAAAAGGCGATAGCCGAGGCGTTCCGTTATGAAGGCAAGGTCATGGTGGAACAGTATATCAAGGGGCGGGAGTTTACGGACTGCGTCATTGAAGGGAAAGCACTTCCGGTTGTGGAAATTGCACCGGTCAGCGGTTTTTATGACTATAAAAATAAATATCAGGCAGGGAGTACAATTGAGACCTGTCCGGCGCAGATTGAGGCAGAGCTGACAGAAAAAATACAAAAAATGGCGGTGCTTGCCTATGAAACATTAGGTATCAGTACTTATGCGAGGATGGATTTTATGGTGGACGATAACGGAGAATGCTATTGCCTTGAGGCTAATACGCTGCCGGGTATGACGCCGACGAGTCTCATTCCGCAGGAGGCAGCCGCAATCGGAAAATCATTTGGAGAATTATGCGAATGGATTATCGAGATTTCATTAAAGAAATATAAAAACCGGTAATTTCAGGGAGTTCATGAATATAGATGACAGGAACGGAGATTAAATATGACGGGAATGACTTTAGAAAAAATAGCCGAGGCATGCGGAGGCCGGCTTCATTTGTGCGAGACCGGCAACGGACCTTTCTGCAAATCTGAAGAAGAGGCCGTATCGGTCGTGATCGATTCGAGAAAAGCAGAGCCCGGCTGCCTGTTTGTTGCGACAAAGGGGGAGCACGCAGACGGACATTCCTTCATTTCAAACGTATGGGAAGCCGGCGCGCTCGGTGTCGTCTGCGAGAGAGAACCCGAAAGTCCGGCCGGAAATTATATACTTGTGAAAGACAGCTTCCAGGCACTGAAGGATATTGCAGAGTATTATCGCACAGTTCTGCCCGCAAAAACGGTTGGGATCACCGGAAGTGTAGGGAAGACGAGCACGAAGGAAATGATTGCCGCCGTACTTGAGCAGCGTTATTTTGTTTTGAAGACGGCGGGAAATTTTAATAATGAGGTCGGCGTTCCGCTGACGGTATTCAATATGCGTAAGGAGCATGATATTGCTGTTCTGGAAATGGGAATCAGCGATTTTGGGGAGATGGACCGATTGAGTAAGATCGTGAGGCCGGATGTGTGTGTCATGACAAACATCGGTCAGTGCCATTTGGAGACTCTCGGATCGCTGGAAGGTGTACTGAAGGCGAAGTCTGAGATTTTTCATTATATGAACAGACAGGGAGATGTCTGTTTAAACGGCGACGATCCCCAGCTTAGGACGATTCGTGAAGTGAACGGCAGGGTGCCGGTTTATTTCGGAAAAGGTGCGGAAAATAATATTTTTGCCACAGATGTCGTAAGTCATGGACTGGAAGGAAGCTCCTGTATCATTCATACGGAGGCCGGCACGTTTGCCGTGACAATCCCGCTTCCGGGTGTGCATATGGTAGACAATGCACTCGCCGCAACAGCGGTTGGCTTGATTTTTTCTCTGACTGCAGAGGAAATCAAACAGGGAATTGAATCAGTCAAAAGTCTCAGCGGCCGCAGCAATCTGATACGGACAAAAAGTTATCTGCTTGTGGATGACTGCTATAATGCAAATCCGAAGGCCATGCGGGCGGCGATCGATCTTCTGAGCCAGGCAAATGGCCGCAAGGTGGCAATTCTGGGAGATATGTTTGAACTTGGCGAAGACAGTGATGCATTGCATGAAAAGGTCGGACGCTACGCTGCCCAAAAGGGCATTCATTTGCTTTTATGTGCTGGGAAACAGGCGAGGCATCTATATGAAGCCGCAGCACCTCTCCTATGCGGAAACGAGATTCATTACTATGAGACAAGAGAAGCACTGTTAAATGCCCTGCGGACCGAACCGCTTTTATGTCCGGGGGATACGATCCTGATCAAAGCCTCTCACGGAATGGGCTTCGACAGGATTGTAGAATTTCTAAAGGAATAATTTTTTTGTATGGGAATCCAGCATTTCCTGAATCAAATTTTGTGTATAGGTGCCGAGGAATTTTTGTTCCTCCTTGGTAAGCTCCTTTGGATAGAACGGTTTGCCGTATTCGATGATGACTGTGGTTTTTTTGATTTTCGGCATATGGTTTTCCAGAATCTCGGCAGAGTTCGTGATTGCCATCGGAACAATCGGACAGCCGGACTTTTCGGCCATCTTCAGGCTTCCCTCCTTAAATGGCATCATCCTGTCGGTCTTCCCTCGTGTGCCCTCCGGGAATACGCAGATAGAAATCCCGCTTTTGATCAGACCGATCGCTTCGAGGATGGTCTTCATGCCGGATTTTATGTCATCTCTGTCCAAAAACAGACAATGCAGGTTTTTCATCCAATGCATAAGCAGCGGGTAGCGCAGCATTTCTTTTTTTGCGATATAGCCGGTCGGTCTCGGGACTCTTGTATAGGTCATAACGACATCAAAATAGCTCCTGTGATTTCCGACATAAAGCACCGCCGTATCCTTTGGCACATGTTCCTCACCGATGATTTGCATTTTTGTACCGGACAGAAAGAGGACGACACGAAACGCCCAGTTGACAATCACAAGAGAGCTTTTGTCCTTCAAAGACGGATTCCATTTGCCGATGATAAATTCCGCAATCAAAAGCGGGATACTCAATACAAGAAATAAGACAACAAACGTTGCAGCAAAAATAATTCGAATCATAAATTCATCCTCCAATCACCTTTTTCTATTATAGTAAACCCTCATACAAAATACAAGAAGCTTCTGCGTCCTATGAATAAAAGCTTTGGCACGGACATAAATTGAACAAAGAAGGATTGTTCTATTTTAAGGAGTTGTATTGGAGTTGAAAAAACGGACTTTAGCAGTGCTGCTGATTGCCGTGCTGTGCATTATGAACCTGATCGGCTGTAAAAATGAAAAATTAGGAACAGAAAAAATCAAGGATGTCGAATTTACGGTACTTTTGGAAGAAAAGGTGCCTGCCGAGTTTCTTACGGTGCTTGAGGAGAAAAAGGAGGCGCCCTTCAAATTGACGTTTTCCGATGGGGAGTTTCTTTATGTTGCAGTTGGCTATGGCATGCAGCTGACCGGCGGTTACAGTATTCAGGTTAACGACCTGTATTTGACCTCCAATGCCATTTACTGCGATACAAGTCTGATGGGTCCGACCACAGAGGAGGAGTTAAAAAAAGCCGCTTCTTATCCTTATATTGTGCTGAAGATGGAAGATATAAAGGATAAAACGGTTGTTTTTGAGTGATAGTCCCAATTGTAATTTGACGGAAAATAAAATATAATGTTACTGATCAGGACAGAGACAACAAGTCAGAACAGATGGCTTATATCACCTGACAGGAGGGCGAAGTTCAGATGCTGCTGATAAAAAATGCGCGTGTGATTGACCCGAAGACAAAGACAGATCAGGTACAGGATATTTTAACGGCGGACGGCCGGATCAGTCAAATCGGGGAACATTTGCAGGCGAAATGGAAAGGAAATACAGAGGATATGCAGATCATCGATGCACGGGGGCTGACGGCAGCGCCCGGGCTGATTGATGTGCATGTCCATTTCAGAGATCCGGGTTTTACTTATAAGGAAGATATCACAACAGGTGCAAAGGCGGCTGCAAAGGGAGGCTACACGACGGTTGTGATGATGGCAAACACAAAACCGGCGGTCGATTCCGTAGAGACGCTGCAGGATGTATTAAAAAAAGCAGAAAATACCCCGATTCATGTGCTGGCGACCGCGGCCGTCACGGAAGGTCTTCTGGGACAGTGCCTGACGGATATGGAATGTTTAAAGGCAGCGGGGGCGGCGGGCTTTACAGACGACGGCATTCCGATTATGGATGAGCTGCTGTTGGAGAGAGCCTTCCTTTGTGCAAAGAAATTAAATGTACCGGTCAGCCTGCATGAAGAGGATCCGAGGCTGATCAGCGATAACGGCATCAATGCCGGGAAGGCTTCAAGGGAACTTCATATAGGAGGCTCGCCGAGAGAAGCGGAAGCATCGCTTGTAGAGCGGGATTTACAGATTGCACTTCGAACGGGGGCTGATGTCAATATTCAGCATATCAGTTCGAAGGAAGCAGTTGGGCTCGTCAGAGAGGCAAGAAAGCTGAGTCCGCATATCTATGCGGAGGCGACACCGCATCATTTTACGTTGACGGAGGACGCGGTGGCGGCATACGGTACACTTGCCAAGATGAACCCGCCGCTTCGGACAGAAGAGGACCGGCTCGCAGTCATAAAAGGGCTGAAGGACGGTACGATCGGGTTGATTGCAACGGATCATGCGCCGCACAGCCGGGAAGAAAAGGCAAGACCCATTACGGAAGCGCCGAGCGGAATCATCGGACTTGAAACGGCACTGGCACTCGGTATTACCGAGCTTGTAAAAAAAGGGTATCTGACGCTGCCGGAGCTGATTGCCCGTATGAGTGCGGGACCGGCGGAGCTTTATCATCTTGAGGAAGGTACGCTTGCTGCCGGGGCAAGGGCGGACATTGTGTTGTTTGATGAAAACGAAGTGTGGACCGTAAAAGAATTCGTTTCTAAATCGAGCAATTCTCCGTTTACGGGCAGGGAGCTGACCGGCAGGGTAAAATATACAATATGCGAAGGACGCATTGTCTATCAGGATGATGAAAAAACTATTTGCTAACGAGGGACAAACATGGCAGAGACAAAAAAAGAACAGGGAATAATATTGTCACAGGAGCAGATTGCATCGGAAATATACAGCATGTGGATCAAAACGTCCATTGCCGGGGATGCGAGACCGGGACAATTTATTTCTGTATATACAAAAACCGACAGCAGGCTGCTTCCAAGACCGATCAGTATTTGTGAAATGAGAGAGGACGCACTTCGCATTGTATACAGGAAGGCCGGAAAAGGAACGGAGGAGTTTGCCGGTTATCAAAAGGGCGATCGTATTTCGATTTTAGGTCCCCTTGGAAACGGCTT
The DNA here is from genome assembly GCA_023402845.1 of Bacillota bacterium. GTDB lineage: Bacteria > Bacillota > Clostridia > Lachnospirales > Lachnospiraceae > JAEYFP01. Next base: position 134,169 of record JAEYFP010000016.1, on the reverse strand, counting down.
CCCATTGAAAGAAACTCCTTCTCTTCTGGTCGGCGGCGGCATCGGAATACCGCCGATGCTTGCGCTTGCAAAGCAGTTGTCCTGTGAGAAGGAGATCATTGTCGGTTACCGGGACGAGTTGTTTTTACAGGAGGAGCTTGCAAAATACGGACGTGTTACAGTCGCAACGGAGGATGGCAGTGCCGGTATCAAAGGGAATGTCATTGATGCAATCAAAAAGAAGGGTTTGTCCGCAAAGGTTCTCTATGCATGCGGGCCGACACCGATGCTGCGCGGGCTTAAGCAGTATGCGGCTGAAAATGGGATGGAGGCATGGCTGTCACTTGAGGAGCGCATGGCCTGCGGCGTCGGTGCCTGTCTCGGATGCGTATGCAAGTCGAAGGAGCAGGACAGCCATTCTCTTGTGCATAATAAGCGTATCTGCAAAGACGGCCCGGTATTTTTGGCAGAGGAGGTCGAGCTATGAGAAACACTAAGGTCTGCATTGGGGGCGTCGAGTTCAAAAATCCGGTTATGACGGCATCGGGAACATTTGGTTCCGGTATGGAATATTGTGAGTTTGTAGATCTGAACAGGCTGGGGGCAGTTATTACAAAAGGGGTGTCCAATATACCGTGGGAAGGAAATCCGACGCCCCGCGTGGCCGAGACATACGGCGGCATGATAAACGCCATCGGTCTGCAGAATCCAGGCATGGAGCTGTTTATTAAGCGGGATCTTGCATTTTTAAACAACTATGATACGAAGGTTATCGTCAATGTATGCGGAAAAAGCATCGAGGATTATGTCGAGGTCGTGGAGCGCCTTTCCGGAGAAACAGCCGATCTGCTGGAAATTAACGTTTCCTGCCCGAACGTCAAAGAGGGTGCAATTGCTTTCGGACAAAAGACAGAGGCGCTGTGCAGGATTACAGAGGAAATTAAAAAAAAGGCAAAGCAGCCGATCATCATGAAGCTTTCGCCGAATGTGACGGACATCTCTGAAATGGCAAGAGCCGCAGAGGCATCCGGTGCGGATGCAATCTCCCTGATTAATACACTGACAGCAATGAAAATCGATATCCATAAAAGAAGTTTTGCACTTGCGAACAAAACGGGAGGACTTTCGGGACCTGCGATTAAGCCAATTGCGGTTCGGATGGTTTATCAGGCAGCTCATGCAGTAAAAATTCCGGTGATCGGCATGGGCGGCATTGCAAATGCCGAGGATGCAATTGAATTTATGATGGCGGGTGCAACAGCCGTGGCGGTGGGCGCGATGAATTTCCACAACCCATATTTAACGGAAGAGGTGATTGACGGGATTGAAGCCTATATGGAGCAATACGGTGTGGCGGATATCAAAGAGTTGATCGGCTGTGCCAATTAAATAATGAAATGGCAGTTGCACGCATACAAACCTTTCTGACTGAATAAAATGAATAAAGGAAATCAGTCAGGGAGGTTTTTTGTGGTAGTTAAAAGAAAAAACATACATATGGATAGAATCAAATGCAGCGCTTCCACGCAGATGACAATTGACGCGGATGTAAACGTTCCGGATTCGAAACCTGATGTAACAAAAATCCTGCTGGAAAAGGGATGGATTAAAATAGAAGAGGTGAAGGCCCTTGAAAATCAGGTGCTCGTGCGGGGAAATCTCTGCTTCGCGTTTCTTTATCAGTGTGAGTACGGAGACCGGAACGTAAGTTGTATGGAAGGGAAAATACCATTCGAAGAAATGGTACATGTCGAGGGTGCGAGCGGTCAGGACACTGTAAGGGTAGGCAAGAAGCTTGAGAATCTGAGCATCGGAATGATCAACTCAAGAAAAATAAGTGTGCGCGCAATAGCGGTCATCGAACCGGAAATTGAAGAGCTTTATGATGAAGAGGTGCTGTATGATGTAGAGGAAGTTCCGATGCTTCAAAAAAAGACAAAGCAGCTTCTGACGACAGAGGCGGCTGTTGAAAGGCGGGATATGCTGCGGATCAGGGAGGAAGTCAAGCTTCCGTCCAATCTGCCGAATATTTTTGAAGTTATCTGGGATATGGTGCGCATCTGTACGATGGAATTCAGGATCGGAGACGGAAAAATCTATGTGCAGGGGGAGGTACAGGTATTTTTCCTGTACGAGGCAGAAGGAGAAGAGGGAAAACTTGCCTATTATGAAACGAGGCTTCCGATCAACATGCAGCTTGATTGCAGTGACTGTATGGAGGATATGATTCCAATCATCCGTTATGATATCCTTGACAGGAGGCTGGAAATCAAACCGGACGAGGACGGCGAGGACAGAATTGCAGAGCTCGATATGAATGTGGAGCTGGATATGAAGCTTTACCGCGAAGAGAAAACGGATATTTTGGAGGACGCCTATGGAGTGACAGAAGAGGTCACGGGTGTATTCAAAACAGGACATTACAGAAAACTGCTTTGCGATGAGCGGAATAAATGCATCGCGACAGGCAAGATTAAGCTAAATCCTTTAAAATCGCAGATGCTGCAGGTATGCGCCGTATCCGGGGAGCTTGCGATTGACGATACGACCGTGACAGAAGAAGGAATGCAGGTGGATGGCGCAATAGAGCTGCAAATTCTGTATACGGATTTAAAAGAGCCGAATCAGTTTTTTGCCGCAAGCGGTTCTGTTCCGTTTACGTGCAGAATGGATGTAAAAAATATGAATGACCAGACCTCGCATTTCCTTAATGCGACAATTTCCCAGATTACCTTCTCCATGCCGAGCAATGAAGAGGTTGAGGTGAATATTCAGGTCAATTTGCATCTCTCCGCTTTTCAAAATATGGCGGAGGAGTTTTTAAACGGTATTCAGATCAGTGAATTGAATTCAGAGAAGATGAAAGGGCTGCCGAGCATGATCGGATATATCGCGAAGGAGGGAGATACCCTCTGGCAGCTCGGTAAGAAATACTACGTGCCAATCAGCCAGATTGCGGAGGCCAATCATTTGACAACGCAGGAGCTGCATCGCGGCGACAAGTTGATCATTGTCAAATCTATGGAAAAGAGAGTATAAAATAGAGACTGGATTAAATAAAAGAGAGCGCTGCGGTTTATCTGCGGCGCTTTTAAATATTATGGACTTGCAGGCGGGATCCTGTTATACTCAAAAAAGAAGAAAGGTGGTGTAAACAGTGAAAAAGTGTGAAATTATAAAAACGATCCAGGGACAGCGGACGATTGACGGCGCAGGCGTCCGGCTTGTTCGTGTGCTGGGGCAAAGTGATGTGAAAGAATTTGATCCTTTCTTGATGCTGGATTCTTTTGATACGGAGGATCCTGCGGATTATCTTGCAGGCTTTCCGATGCATCCGCATAGAGGGATCGAGACAATCACCTACTTGATTTCCGGCCGGATAGAGCATGAGGACAGTCTTGGAAATAAGGATGCAATTCTCGCGGGAGAAAGCCAGTGGATGACGGCAGGCAGCGGTATCCTGCATCAGGAAATGCCGAAGCAGGCAGGCCGAATGCTTGGATTTCAGCTGTGGCTGAACCTGCCCGGTGCGGAAAAAATGACGGATCCTGCTTATTTAAGTATCACAAATAAAATGATTCCGCAGATTGAACTGGAAGGCGCGGCGCTTCGTGTGCTGTCCGGACAATTCGGTGATGCTGCCGGAGTGACGCCAAAGCATATTCCTGCGACTATTTATGATGTGGCACTGTGTGCCGGCGGAGAAATTGAGCTTCCGACAAAGGCTGATGAGACGGTTTTTGTATTTTTGATTGAGGGAGGTGCTCAAATCGACGGGAAGATAATACCCGAAAAAACGGCTGTACTGTTTGATAAGGGGGATTTTATCACTGTAATGGCACAGCAGAAGGAGACGCTGCGTTTTATTTTCTTTTCAGGGAAGCCTCTGCATGAGCCTGTCGCGTGGGGCGGCCCCATTGTGATGAATACGCAGGAGGAGCTTTCACATGCTTTTGAGGAGCTGCGCCGTGGTGAGTTTATTAAGCACAGCTAATTATTTGATAGGATAAGAAAGACCTTACTACGCTGCAGTAGTAAGGTCTTTCTTATCCTATTTATTAAATTACACCGGCGGCTGTATTCTGTGCCTGGGATTCAGCAGCCCATTTATCGAACTTGCTCATGACAGAATTATAGGTTTTCGAAGAAATTTCAGGAAGCTCCTTACCCCATGACTTTGTAGCTTCTTTGAAGCCTTTTTCAAAGGCACTGCGCATTTCCTCAAGCTTGTCGGGATCACCGCCCGTCAAAGCCTTTGCCATTTCAATAATTCTGTCGGATGTATTTTCCACGCTCCAATAACCGCCCTCAGAAATTGCCTTCTGCGCCTCTTGCTTTGCAGCAGCGGTTACGGTAAAATTACCGCTCGCTAAAAAGCTCCAGATACCGTCGGACTGTGCGAGTGCATTTCCCTGACCGGTCACTGCTTCACGCACGATCTTCATCAGACTTTCCTGACGGGAAGCGGCATCAGACTTCAGCATTTCAATAACCGCCGTATTTGGCTGATACTTTGTTTTTACTGCGGAAACGGCATCCGTATCGGCACTTTTTTCATAAATGACGCCGGTTTCTTCCGCTGAGGAAGAGGCGGCCGTCTGATTCTTCTTTTCTGTTTTTTCAGTTGATTTTGCAGCTTTCGTATAGGCGCTGTAAGCATCTGATTGTGAGTATCCTGAAATTCCGTTTACACTCATAGTATTGACCCTCCTTGGTTAACAAATGCGGCATTCATCCTGCTGCCGCAGTGAATGGGATAATTATTTTCATTTATTATATCGGCTGATTTTGTAAATTCATTATATCCTTTTTTGTTCCGGTGCCAGGAAGATAAAGGCTGAATTGCTTGTTATTTTTCTATATATTAGAAAGCCCCTTGAAAAGTTATATAAAAAAATGGTAAAATAATTACAATCCGGTATACAAAGTACAATAGGGTGCAAAAAAAGTACAAAAGGGAGCACGGATTTTTATGGAACAGATGAATTTAAAAGCAATGGCAAAAATTAACCTCGGACTGGATGTTGTGAGGAAAAGAGAAGACGGGTATCATGAGGTCAGGATGATCATGCAGAATATCCATCTGTATGATAAGCTGTGCATTGCAAAGGTAAAGAGAAGAGGTATTTTTGTCGAGACGAATCTGCATTTTCTGCCGACTAATGAAAATAATCTGGTCTATAAGGCCGCGAAGCTTTTAATGGAAGAATTTGAAATCAAACAGGGTGTTTCCATCCGGCTGCAAAAATATATTCCGGTATCCGCAGGCATGGCGGGCGGAAGCACGGATGCCGCCGCGGTGCTGTACGGGGTGAACCGCCTGTTTCGACTCGACCTGTCCACAGAGCAGCTCATGGAACGGGGTGTGAAAATCGGAGCGGATGTACCTTACTGTATTATGCGCGGCACGGCGCTTTCAGAAGGAATCGGAGAAAAGCTGACGCCGCTGCCTCCCATGCCTCCCTGTCATGTGCTGATTGCAAAGCCGGGTGTCGGCGTGTCGACCAAATTTGTATATGAAAACTTAAATGTGCCAGGGCTCACATTCCATCCTGACATTGACGGGATTATCGAAGCAATCAGGGAGCAGAATTTAAAAGGAGTAGCCGAACTGCTGTCAAATGTGCTCGAGACAGTAACGGTCAGGGAATATCCGGTAATTGAAGAAATTAAGAACTTTATGAAGGAGCATGGTGCGCTGAATGCGATCATGAGCGGAAGCGGACCGACGGTCTTTGGACTGTTTGACGAAGAAAGAACGGCACAGCGTGCGTATCAGGATTTAAAAAACAAGGGACTGGCGAAGCAGGTTTATTTAACAGACATTTATAACAGGAGGGATGTATAATGGAAGAACATAAGCTGGAAATGCATATTGATGAGTACCTTCCGTTGAGGGACGTGGTATTTAACACGCTGAGACAGGGGATTTTAACCGGAGAATTAAAACCGGGTGAGCGGCTGATGGAAATCCATCTTGCAAACCGCCTGGGGGTCAGCAGAACGCCGATCCGGGAAGCGATCCGAATGCTGGAGCTGGAGGGACTTGTCACGATGATTCCCCGGCGGGGCGCAGAGGTTTCCAGAATTTCCAAGCAGGATCTGAGAGACGTGCTTGAAGTCAGAAGGACGCTTGATGCACTAGCGGTCCGCCTTGCCTGCGAACGGATTACGCCGGAGGAGAAGTCGGCGCTGGAAGAAGCCGCGGCAAATTTTGAGCGCTCTACAAAAACAAAGGATGCAACGACAATTGCGAAGGCCGATGTCCGTTTTCATGACATTATTCTGAAGGCGTCTGACAATAAGCGCCTGATGCAGCTTGTCAACAATCTGGCGGAACGGGTTTACCGTTACAGGCTTGAGTATATCAAGGACAGCAGAAACCACCAGCGTCTGATTGATGAACATGAAGAAATCCTCAAATGGGTTGAGCTGGGAGAAAAAGAAAGGGCACAGACCGCGATTGAGACACATATCGACAATCAGGAGAAGAACATTATCAGCCAATTGGAGTTGTAGATAACAGGCAGTTTTTTGGCGGGAGTCTGCAAACAAATTCTTTGCCCTGAATAAAATAGAACCATACGGGAAATGCTCCTTATTAAGGTAGAGCCGCCGGACGGCGGACATTTAAAAAGGAGCACAATATGACAGAACAAAAAGAGCGTTATCAACGGCTGCTGATCGGGGTATTATCAGTGATTCTCGGTATTGCAGGAAGCTATTACATAGGGGTGATTCAGGCGCAGCGGGTGACGGCGTCTGCAAGGATTGCAGATAAAATCGTGCGTTTTCATGTGATACCGGACAACGACAGCGAGGCGGATCAGGAACTGAAACGGCTTGTCAGAAATGATTTGCTGGAATATTTTGCAATCAAACAGGAGCTTCTGAATCAGGAGGGCAAGCCGACAAAGGAGGCATTCCTTGAGGAGATAAAAGAGGATCTTCCGGACCTGGAACTATTGGCAGAAAGCAGAATTCAAACAGAAGGTTTTGCATATGATGTAAAAGCTGTATGTGAAAAGGCCTATTTTCCGGAAAAGATTTTTGAGGATTATGTGTTTCCGGAAGGCTCTTATGATGCAATTGAAATATTTATCGGCGATGCCAAGGGCTCTAACTGGTGGGGAGTCATGTATCCCAACCTCTGTCTGACAAAAGGCACTTATGCGGCATTTTCCGAAGAAACGGACGAGAAGCTTAAGGACATGCTTTTGGCAGAGGATTATGAAAGCCTGCTCACCGCTCCGCGTGAAAAGGTGCATGTGAAATGCAAAACCTATGAACTTGTGAAGGAGCTGCTTTCAAAGACCCCTTGAACTGTTACTTGAATTATTCCTTAATAAGGGATAGAATGGATAGGCATGAAATAATAGATGTAATGAGGTATAAAGCATGAGCAACAGCAACGCTCCTATCGGCGTATTTGATTCCGGTGTCGGAGGACTGACCGTCGCAAAAGAAATTATGACACAGATTCCCAATGAAAAAATTATTTATTTTGGAGATACGGCCAGGGTGCCATATGGCAGTAAATCCAAAAAGACGATCACCAAATATACGAGACAGATCATCCGTTTTCTGATGACGCATCAGGTGAAGGCACTTGTAATTGCCTGCAATACAATGAGTGCCTGTGCACTGGAGGAGGTTGAGAAGGAGCTTTCAATTCCGATTATCGGTGTTGTCAAGCCGGGTGCACGCGTTGCGGCGGAGCAGACGAAAAATCAGCGAATCGGCGTCATCGCGACGGAAAGCACCATACATAGTGAAATGTACGAACATTTTATCAATGAGATCGATCCGAAGCTGCACGTGATTGGGAAGGCATGCCCGCTGCTCTGCCCGCTTGTCGAGGAGGGCATGTTAGAGGATCCTGTGACCGATGAAATCGTAAGAAGGTATCTTAAGGATTTGATGAAGCAGGAGGTAGATACGCTGATCCTTGGCTGTACTCATTATCCGCTGCTTGCTCCCGCAATCGGAAGGATTGCCGGAGAAAAGGTGCGGCTTGTTAATCCGGCCTATGAAACGGCACGGGAATTAAAAGGACTGCTCGCTTCCGGGAAGCTATTAAATACAGAGACCGGAAAAGAGGATGGCGGAAAATATAAGTTTTATGTCAGTGACCTTGCCGATAAATTCAGTAACTTTGCGTCTAACATCCTGCATAACGGCAGTCTGACGACTGCGCAGGTGGATATTGAGGGATATTAACAATCCGGAGGAAAGTATGACTAAAGATGTGCTGATATCCGTCTCCGGGCTTCAGCTCGGGAATGATGCGGACAGTGATCAAATAGAAGTGATCACGAGGGGTAATTATTATAAAAAGAAAAACAAGCATTATGTGCTCTATGAAGAAATCATGGAGGGCTTTGATGGTGTGACGAAAAATGTCATCAATTTTGATGACGGCGTCTTTAACCTGACGAAAAGCGGGGTCACAAACGTACATATGGTGTTTGAAGAGAATAAACGCAACATTACGAACTATATCACACCTTATGGAAACATCCTGATTGGAATCGATGCAAGCAGGGTGGATATACAGGAATCAAAGGAACAGATACAGATCAACATTGATTATGCGCTGGATGTAAATTATGAACATCTGGCTGACTGCAAGATTCATATGAACATTACTCCCAGAAATAACGAAGTGTTTTCATTACAATAAGCCGTCTGAACAATGAAGGAGGACTACAGAATGAACGTGAGAAAAGCCATTATTCCGGCAGCAGGTCTCGGAACCAGATTTTTACCTGCAACAAAGGCACAGCCGAAGGAGATGCTGGCGATTGTCGACAAGCCGACGATCCAGTACATCATTGAAGAGGCAGTTGCCTCCGGAATTCAGGACATCATTATTGTAACGGGCAGGAATAAGCGTTCTATTGAGGATCACTTTGACCGCTCCATTGAGCTGGAGCTGGAATTGGAGAAAAGTGAAAAGACAGAAATGCTGGAAATGGTTCGTAAGATTTCTGATATGGCAAATATCCATTATATCCGGCAGAAGGAGCCGAGAGGACTTGGTCACGCGATTCTGACCGCAAGGCACTTTATCGGAAACGAGCCGTTTGCCGTACTGCTCGGCGATGACGTTGTTGTTTCCAAACAGCCGTGCCTAAGCCAGATGATCAGTGTATATAATGAATATAAGACATCGGTGCTCGGCGTACAGCGTGTGGCGCGTGAGGTCGTAAATAAATATGGTATCGTGGACTGCAAGGCGATCGACGATCGCGTTTATAAGGTGCGCGACCTGGTAGAAAAGCCTTCTGTTGAGAAGGCTCCGTCTGATATTGCTATTCTCGGCAGATATATTATCACGCCGACCGTCTTTTCTTATTTAGAGACCCAGGATGCCGGAGCCGGCGGAGAAATCCAGCTTACGGACGCTCTGCGCAGGATGGCAAAGGATGAGGCGATGTATGTTTATGATTTTAAAGGACATCGCTATGATGTCGGAACAAAGTTCGGATTTATTCAGGCAAATATTGAATTTGCCCTGCGCAATCCGGAAACAAAGGAAGAAATGCTCCAGTATATCAATTCCCTGCATGACAATATGGAAGAAATGCTGAATTATGAATAATAAAAAGTAAGCCTTATTTGATCGACTTGGCGCCGGCTTTTTCCTGCAATTTTTCCAATGTATTTTTAAAGAAGCCCTTTTTCTTTTTCTCGACTTTGAGATTTCCGCCGCGCAGGCCCTTGACATCAGTGATGTAAATACCGCTGACGATCGCCTTTACCTCTTTTTTTACGGGAACGGCATCAAAAATTTTTTCATCACAGACAAGTGTCATGATCTGCGGGCCGATCTTCGCCTTTACGATTGGCAGCTTTGAGCCGCGCAGGAGCTTCGGCGTTTGCGCGATAACAGCTGCGGGTAATCCCGATTCTTTGATTTTCATTCGCTTTTTATCAATGATCAGCATCGTGACAGACTGCTTTGCGGCATCGATCTGTGACTGCTGTTCCTCCTGCTTCTTTTGCGCTCTTTTCCCGAAAAAATAAAGAGCAACCAAAATGGCGAGCAATACGACGGTGATGATGATTAATGTAATAGTTAAGGTTGACACGATATACCTCCTCGTTTCATCAATAAATTGTAGATTGGACAATGAGTATTGTATCACAAACAGATTGCTGTATGCAATAGATAAAGTAAGAATCAGCGGGCAGCGGAAAATGTACAGGACGCCCGCACAGGGGGTATCAAGATGGAGCAGATATTAATTGATTTTCAGCTTACCTGGGATTGGATGATGGATAACCTTGTATATATTAATCTGGTTTGTTCTATCATCATCATCTTTTTTCAGCGGCGTGATCCGAAATCCGTCTGGGGCTGGCTTTTGCTGCTTTATTTTGTCCCGATTCTGGGTATTGCTTTTTATATGATGTTCGGACAGGATTTTCACAAGAGTAAAATGTTCCATATCAAGGAAATTGAAGATGAAATCAACTCCACGATCCACAGGCAGGAGGACAGCATCTTAAGAAGAGAATTCGAGGAGAAGCAGCCTTCTGTCAAGCGGTATGCGGATCTGGTGCTGTATAACCTGCAAAGCGCAGGGGCGGTGTTTACGGATGACAACAACGTCAAGATTTATGCGGACGGCAAAGAAAAATTTGATGCGCTGATTGAGGATTTGAAAAAAGCGGAACACTATATTCATCTGCAATATTATATTATCCGCGAAGATGAACTGTTTGAGAGAATTAAGGACGTGCTGACCGAGCGTGCTGAAAACGGTGTGGAGGTCCGCGTACTCTATGATGCGATGGGGTGCAGGAGTACGGGAAGAAAGCTGTGGAAAGAGCTTCGGATGCATGGAATCCAGGTGGCAGAGTTTTTTCCGGCACTGTTGGGGCGGCTGCAGCTTCGCCTGAATTACCGCAACCATCGAAAAATTGTTGTGATTGATGGAAAGGTCAGCTATGTCGGCGGTTTTAATGTCGGCAGAGAATATTTGGGGCTGGATCAGCGCTTCGGCTATTGGAGGGATACACATCTGCGGATTACCGGATCCTCTGTTGTTTTTCTGCAGCTTCGTTTTATTCTGGACTGGAATTATGCTGCAAAGGAAAACCTGCTTAAAAAAAAGCAGTATTTTGAAATCCCGGATGATGCGGTGCGCGGCAGGACGGGTATCCAGATCGTATCAAGCGGTCCGGATTCGACTTACGAGAATATTAAGAATAATTATCTGAAACTGATCACGCGTTCACGGGACAGCATTTATCTTCAGACTCCGTATTTCATTCCGGACGAGACAATCTTTGATGCGCTTCGCGTGGCGGCACTGTCCGGTGTGGATGTTAAGATCATGATCCCATGCAAGCCGGATCATCCGTTTGTCTATTGGGCAACTTATTCGTATATTGGGGATATGATCGCGGCCGGCGCGAAATGCTATACGTATGACAACGGATTTTTGCACGCCAAGGGGTTGATTTCCGATGGAAAGGCACTGAGCTTTGGGACAGCCAACATGGATATCCGCAGCTTTAAATTAAATTTTGAAGTGAATGCCACAATCTATGATGAAAATACCGCAGCGAAGATGCAGGAAATTTTCATGGAGGATTTATCAAAATGTACGGAAATCACCGCTTATGTATATGGACAGAGGAGTCTGCTCGTACGCTTCAAGGAACAGCTCTGCCGCCTGTTTTCGCCGGTGCTGTGAGAAAAGCCTTCCTTTTGCGGGGCTGGTGTGATAAGATAATTTATCAGAGATGTTCGGAGTAGGATCAACTAATTTAGAAAGGAACTATTATGAAAAAAAGTTTATTGGTTTTAGGGGTGCTTGGTATGGCAGTTTGTCTGTCGGGATGCGGCAGTCAGGGAAGTGTCCGTGCGGAGGACTATATTACACTCGGAGAATACAAGGGATTACCGGTGAAGAGGATGTCGACCGAGGTTACGGAGGAGGAAGTACAGGCAGAGCTTGACAATATGCTTACCAGCTCCGCAACGGCAGAGGAAATTACGGACCGGACGGATGTACAGGCAGGCGATGTGGCTAATATAGACTATACCGGCACGCTGGACGGTGAAGTATTTGAAGGCGGTTCGGCGCAGGGATTTGAACTGGAAATCGGTTCCGGCACATTTATAGATGGCTTTGAAGAAGGACTGATCGGGGCAAATGTGGGTGATACCGCCACACTGAATCTGAAATTCCCGGATGAGTATACAAACAATCCGGATATGGCAGGGAAGGATGTTGTGTTTGCGGTAAAGGTTAATTCCATCAGTAAGCAGGTGGAACCGGAGATGAACGATGCTTTCATTAAGGAGACGACCGGCGGGGAATATGCAACTGTAGAAGATTATAAGGCATATCTGCTTGAGGAGATCGAGAAAAGTAACGTGGAATATGCGGACAGTACAATGTATGCGGATCTATGGAATCAGGCGGTTGCCAATGCGGCAATCAAGAAGGACATTCCACAGGAATACCTGCAGACAAAGATTGATAAAATGACGGAAAATGCGAAGTCTTATGCGGAAGCTTACGGTATGGATTTCGAGAGTTTTTTGACAAATTATATGGGACTTGATGAAGCGGGTTTCCAGGAAGAAACCTCTAAATATGCCGAAACGGCAGCAAAGGAAAGCCTGGTGCTGCTTGCGATCGCGAAGGCAGAGGATATTGAAGTGACTGACGAGGAGCTGGATCAGGCAATTAAGGATTATGTAGAACTTTACGGCTATGAGTCAGAGGATGCGTTCAAGGAAGATAACGATATGGACGATTTCAAGGAATACATTCTGACCTCGAAGGTACAGGAATTTCTTGCAGATCAGGCAATCATTACGGTAGAGGAACAGTAACAGGAACAAGCGGACGGGCAGCGTTTCTGTGAAAATAGAACAAAAGGCAGGGGAAATACATGAATTTGGTATCAATTAAAGAGCTGTACAGAAACAGAGAACAATATTTGGAGAAAGAAGTGACAGTGGGAGGCTGGGTAAGAAGTCTGCGAGATTCGAAAACCTTTGGTTTTATCGTGATCAATGACGGAACATTTTTTGAGACGCTGCAGATCGTTTATTCGGATCAGCTTTCCAATTTTGCAGAGGTTTCAAAGCTGAATGTCGGTACGGCGCTTATTATTAAGGGCAAGCTTGTCGCAACGCCGCAGGCAAAGCAGCCGTTTGAAATTCAGGCGGAGGAGATTACGATAGAGGGAATGTCTACGCCGGATTATCCGCTGCAGAAAAAGCGCCATACGATGGAATACCTTCGCACCATCACGCATCTGCGCGCAAGGACGAATACATTTCAGGCGGTATTTCGCGTCCGTTCCCTGATCGCATATGCGATTCATCAGTTCTTTCAGGAGAGGGACTTTGTGTATGTGCACACACCGCTTATTACAGGCAGCGATTGCGAAGGTGCAGGAGAAATGTTTCGTGTGACGACACTTGATATGGACAGCCTGCCAAGGACTAAGGATGGCGTAATTGATTATACACAGGACTTTTTCGGAAAAGAAACGAATCTTACCGTAAGCGGACAGTTAAATGGTGAGACTTATGCGATGGCATTTAAGAATATTTATACGTTCGGACCGACATTCCGGGCGGAAAACTCCAATACAACGCGTCATGCGGCAGAATTCTGGATGATAGAGCCGGAGATCGCATTCGCAGACTTAAAGGACGACATGATGCTTGCGGAGAGTATGATCAAATATATTATCCGTTATGTGCTCGAGCATGCACCGGAGGAAATGAATTTTTTCAATGAATTTGTGGACAAAGGTCTGCTAGAGCGCCTTAAGCATGTTGTAGATTCTGATTTTGCACATGTGACCTATACGGAAGCGGTTAAGATTTTAGAGCAGCATAACGATCAGTTTGAATATCAGGTGTTCTGGGGCTGCGATTTGCAGACGGAGCACGAACGTTACCTGACCGAGCAGGAATTTAAGAGGCCGGTGTTTGTAACGGATTATCCGAAGGAAATTAAGGCGTTTTATATGAAGCAGAATGAGGACGGCAAGACTGTTGCGGCAATGGACTGTCTTGTGCCGGGGATCGGTGAGATTATCGGCGGCAGTCAGAGGGAGGACAGCTATGAAAAGCTGGTTGCACGTATGGATGAGCTTGAACTTCCGAGAGAGGACTATGAGTTCTATTTGGATCTGCGCAAGTATGGCTCTGCAAGGCATGCGGGCTTCGGACTCGGCTTTGAACGCTGCGTCATGTATTTGACAGGCATGTCAAATATTCGTGATGTGATTCCGTTCCCGAGGACGGTAAACAATTGTGAATTGTAATTTTGTTAAAAAATACCGGAGCTGATCCGGTATTTTTTTAATAGGAAATACCTACGGATTTCCCTATTAAATAAAATAATATGCACAGCTTCGCGCGCGGAACAAAAGCTGTGCTGCCGGAGTATTTGGCCGTGAGAGTGAGCACAGTTTACTTTTTTCTTGAATTATAAGGACAGGTTGTGTATAATAATAATGAGTTTACATAAGGGGTGTAAGCTTCGTCTCAGGGGTGAGTATAAATGAAAAAAAGAATACTATGTGCGGCTCTGGCAGTTGTCCTGGGTCTTTTACCTGTTATGCAGGTAAATGCGACGACAATTTCCGATGCGAAAAAACAAAAGGAAGACGCGGAGAGTAAGCTCAATTCCGTTAATGAAAGTATTGAAGATATAGAAAGCGGCAAAGAGGAAATCGAAGGCGAGATTGATGAAATCGACGGCCAGCTGGTGGATTTGCTGCTTACAGTCGATATTCTGTCAGGCGATATCAGCGACAAAGAGGGTCAGATTCAGGAAGCGCAGGTGCAGTATGATGATGCCAAGGCAAAGGAAGAGGCACAGCATACCGCGATGAAAAAGCGCATCAAATTTATGTATGAAAAGGGCGATAAAACTTATCTGGAACTTTTCTTACAGTCTCAAAGTATTTCCGATTTAATTAATAAAGTAGATTATGTGGAGAAGCTTTATGATTATGACAGAAAGCTTTTATTAGATTATCAGCAAACTAAGGAAGAGGTTTTGGAATTAAAGACAAGTCTGGAAAATGAAAAGGCCGAGATGGAAGAGATGCAGGCCGATTATCTTTCCCAGACCGATTCCCTGCAGTCGATGATTGATGAAAAGCAGGGTTCTATAGATGATTTCGATACGCAGCTTACTGCGGCGAAAAAGCAGGCGAGTGCTTACCAGACGGAAATAAAGGCACAGACAGCAGCGATTAAGCAGCTTGAGGCAGAGGAAGCGGCCCGGAAGAAGGCCGAAGAGGAAGCCAGAAAAAAGGCTGAGGCAGAAGCGGCCGCAAAAAGAAAAGCAGAACAGGAGACAGCAAGTGCATCCTCAGGAGGCAGTTCTTCCGGCGGCGGTTCATCGGGAGGTTCCGGTACGGGACAGGAGGTTGCCGGTTATGCCAGCCAGTTTGTGGGTAATCCCTATTTGGCGGGCGGGACGAGTCTGACAGAGGGGGCGGATTGTTCCGGCTTTACCTGGGCGGTCTATCAGCATTTTGGGGTTAATCTTCCGCGAAGCTCCTATGCACAGGCGTGTGTGGGGACAGAGGTCAGCTATGCCGATGTACAGCCGGGAGACATTATTTATTATGGAGGGCATGTGGCAATTTATGTCGGAAACGGAACGATCGTACATGCAAGTACGGCTGCGACCGGTATTAAATACAGCAGTGCGCTTTACAGGACAATTATTACGATCAGAAGATTTGTATAGATACAGTCATCGGGGGCTGGTTGTATAAAATAAAGAAAAGCCGGTAACGTTATGTTATCGGCTTTTCTTTTTATCCACCTCTATTATACAACATTTTTTAATTAATTTCCAGTCTTTAAATGTGTTTGCGAATGTAGTAAAATCGGGTGTCAGAAGAGAAATAAAAGAAGCTTTGGCCGACTTGGTATGTTTGCGCAATACGAGACATAAAATTTATCAGATTTTTTGAAAGATTGTCTGAGGGAGGACACTATGGAGGAGAGCAATATAGACGGAATGTTTGACCTGATGCTTGTGGAGCAGCAGAAAAAGGAAGTACAGAGAGTCATTTCCTGCAATGAAAAAACCGAACAGTACGGCTTATCCTTGACAGTGGAAGATGCGCAGGAACTGATGGTGTACAGAAGTGATGCTCTGCAGGAAGCCCGAAGAATTGAATTTGGAGAAGGAATCCTGCCGGAGCTCATTTTTGCGTTCTGTGACTCGGATTTTATTAATCAGGATAATTATACCGAAACACTGGGACAGCTGCAGGAGTTGTTTTATATGTATAAAAACGAATCTCAGGATGGACTGACGGATACCGAACTGATTAAATTTATGCGGATACAGTTTGACGAGGTCTGCTTCGGGGACATTGACTATTTAAGGGAAACCTGTTTGGAGCGCTTTGCACGTGCGGTGCGTGCCGGGCATCAGAATCAAATGCAGAGCCGTCTGCGGGATGAATATGTATTGCGGGAAACGGAAAACGAGTACGAAGGGCTGGACGAGGAAACAAGATGGGAACGGGAAGTTTATTTTCAAAAGCTTGAGGATTTATTTGGGTGAGATATATTTTCCGGATTGAGAGATCGGCAATGTGAAAAATTGCCGGCTCTTTTTTTATTTAATAGAAAAGTCCTGCGGATTTCCCTATTAAATAGAATTATAAAAAGTATAGTTTTTGCAACCTATTTTTGTTTATTTTATAAAATATTAAATAGAAATTGACAAATAAAAATAATTCTGTCTAAATAATATTTGTATATAATGTTTTATAATTCTTTTTAAAGGAAACGTTTCTTGTTTATATTTACAACAATTTTTGTGATTTTATAATTTTGAGAGGTGTTGATTTTGATAAATTCAGGAGGATAAAAAAGATGAAAAATTACAAAAAAGTAGCAGGTATGTTACTTAGTGCCGCAATGTCATTTACATTGTGTGCTTGTGGAAATGCTTCTGCAGAGCAGGCAGACAATTTAAGTGAAACAACTGCTGCAACAGAAGAGATAGGAACAGAGGAAGCAGCAACAACAGATACAGCAGCAGGTTCCTTCTCGTTATTTCATTTTCATGAGGAAGACGGAGCCGGAACATCAAAGGCATTCTGGTCTGCCGCGAATACCTTTAAAGAAGCAAATCCAAACGTTTCAATCGAGTATCAGTTTACCGACAGCAATAATTATGAAGAAAAGCTGACAACTTTAATGGCGGGAGAGGAGTTGCCGGATGTTTTTCTTACAAAGGGAGATATGCTCGGAACGCTTGCAGATGCCGGCTTAATACAGTCGCTGGATCAATATGTACAAGCTGACGCAGAGTGGGCGGCTTCCTATGCGGAAGGTGTATTTAGTGACTGCACTTATGACGGAAAGGAATGGGGCGTACCGTTTCAGATGCAGGCAAACTGTATCGGCGTATACAATGAAGAAATCTTTAAAGAGTGCGGCGTAGAGAACTGGCCGGAAACATGGGATGAATTACTGGATGCATGTGATAAGATTGCAGCCAAGGGATATACACCGATCGCGATGGGAAATAAGGATCAGTGGCTGGCTGAGTCGGCCGTATTTAATACATATGCATATAAATATGTGGGCGGAGACTGGTTTGACAGTTTGAAAAAC
Organism: Bacillota bacterium; assembly: GCA_023402845.1. GTDB lineage: Bacteria > Bacillota > Clostridia > Lachnospirales > Lachnospiraceae > JAEYFP01. The sequence continues at coordinate 116,546 of JAEYFP010000016.1, read as the reverse complement.
AATCAGGGAGCTAAATTTACAGATGAGAAATTTGTTGAAGCTTTAACAGGATTTCAGGAAATTGCGGCAGCGGGCTATCTGAACAGCGATGTCAACTCGATTAATCAGGATGAAATGTATTCTCTTTATTACAATAAACAGGCGGCGATGTTCTTTAACGGTGCATGGGCAATCGGTACCATAACAGAGAATGCTCCCGAGGAAGTACTGGCAAATACACATTTGGGATTAATGCCGGCCGTAACGGGCGAGTCGGGAACAAAGTTTGATACGGCAGCAGGTGCAGGCTGGAATTATGTCATAAAGGCAGATTTGGAAGGTGAAAATTTAACGGCGGCGCTGGCGTTCTTAAAGCAGGTTACGACGGGTGAATATGCGGATGAAGCGCTGCGCAACGGATTTTTCTCCGCGGCGAAGGCATCGGGCAATGTGTCCGAGACAGACATGCCGGTTTTATTTGCGGAATATGCCAATTTGGAGGCTACGATGAATTTCCTTCCGATATTTGACTGTCAGCTTCCCGCCGAGATCGGAAGCGGTGTCCTGTTTGCCGATACGCAGCAGTTAATTGCAGGTACGATTACACCAAAGGACATGGCGGCGGATTGCCAGTCTACGATGGAAGCAAATTATTAATAGATTGACTGAATTTGAGTGCGTGCGGGAATTGGTACTCCGGACGCACTCTTTTTCGAAATGGGAGGTATGACGGATGAATATACGTCAGGTGAGGTCTAAGAGGCAATATGCGCTTATTTATACATTAGTTTTAATCCCTTTTTCCTATTTTTTGTATATTTTAATCATCCCTTTAGGGACATCAGTATATTATAGCCTGACAAAATGGAAAGGAGTCGGAGATCCCAAATTTGTCGGATTCAATAATTACATCACATTACTGAACGATCATAATTTTTGGCTGGTGACAAAAAATACGTTTATTTTATCGGCCATTTGTGTGCTGGGGCAGGTTGGAATTGCGCTTATCATCGCTTTTTTGATGACGATAAGAAGGCTGAAATGGAAATCGTTTCATAGGGCGGTCATCTTTTTTCCGGTCGTTATGGCGCCGATCGTTGTAGGCTATGTATGGAGATTTATTTATAATACGAATTATGGATTGCTGAATACCTTTTTGCGGTCGGTAGGAAAAAAGGAATGGATCAAAAGCTGGCTTGATGATTCGGCAATTGTGCTTAATTCGGTTTCGATTCCGGTCATCTGGCAGTATATCGGTTTGTATATGATTCTTTTAATGAGTGCAATTTCGGCAATTCCAAAGGAAGTATTTGAATGTGCGGAAATAGATGGTGCAACGGGATTTAAAAAATCCATTTATATCACGCTTCCGCTCATATGGGATACGTTAAAAATCTGCATTATCCTATGCGCCTCTGGCACAATGAAAATATATGACCATATTGTTGCACTTACAAACGGCGGCCCGGGAAAAGCGTCTTCCTCTCTGGCATTATATTGCTATGATTATACATTCAAATTCGGCAACTTTGGAATGGGTGCCGCAATCGCGGTATTTATCCTCCTGTTTGCCGTCGGCATCAGCCTGGTTATACAATTGATTATGGGGAGGAAAAAAGTTTGACAGTGAAAGAAAAAATAAAACATCATGGAACTGATTTTGCTGTAAATATCCCGATAATGGTGCTATCGCTTTCGTGCATATTTCCGGTTTTCTGGCTGATTTATTCATCGCTCAAAACGGATCAGGAATTTGCGGTCAGCCCTGTTGCATTACCAAAATTATTACATTTTGAGAATTATGTGAACGCGTTTGGCCGGGCAAAATTCGGCGTTTTCTTTTTCAACAGTGTGTTTAACAGCGTTTTATCTTTATTTTTTGTATTAGTTTTATCATTTACTATCGGCTACATTTTATCACGGTACCGTTTTCCGGGAAGAAATCTGATTTATATGATTTTAATGGCAGGGATCATGATTCCTGTTTATGCATTGATCGTGCCGATTTTTATCCAGTTTAAGCAGATTGACCTTTTAAACAGCAGATTTACCTTGATTCCGATTTATGTGGCGTTTGAGCTTCCCACCTCCGTTTTTCTGATTGACGGATATTTAAAGGGGATCTCGATTGATCTTGAGGAAGCGGCTACGATTGACGGTGCCGGCATGCCGAGAATTATGTTTTCCATTATGATGCCGGTATGCAGGCCGATCATGATGACCGTAGTTATTTTGACATTTATGCATGTATGGAATGAGTTTCCGTTTGCGCAGGTTATGATCAACCAGGAAACATTGAAAACAATTCCGATCGGACTTACTTATTTTACATCACAATATATGACACAATATACACTGCTGCTGGCAGCTCTTTCAATGGCAACCATCCCAGTACTGGTCGTATATTTGTTTTTCCATAACAAGATTATGGAAGGAATGATGGCAGGTGCGGTAAAAGGCTGATGAGGTGATAAGGTGAAGGTTGAAGGATATGAAATAATCAGTCCTTATGTCAGGATGATGAGAATAAAGAAGGCATTGACCATGAGCGGAAAGTGGAGGGATATCGACAATGTATTTACCTACATTGCGCAAGGCTCGGCCGAGTTTGTTGTTGATGGAAAGAAGTATGTTTTGGGCGTCGGGGACGTGATTATTATTCCGCCGTTTAAAACGCATGTCGTCATGTCTCTCGAACAGGAACCGCTCGTGCAGTTTATTTTTCATTTTGATTTTTTCGAAACGGAAATCAGTAAAGAATTAAAACATCAGGATATATTGGAACAGGGAATTGATTATGAAATTCCAAAGGGCGAAAAGCTGATCGGGGACCAGGTCGTGGTATCCTCGCTTAATGAAAATGACAGGGCAGAGATCAAGAAGCTCTATTTAAGCATGTATAAAGAGTTTGCGGAAGAAAAAGATTACAAAGACATAACATTAAAAGCCTATGCAACGCTGCTATTGATCTTATGTCTGCGAAATGGCATGCAGGAGCTGGAAAAACAGGATATGAGCAGCTTCCGAAAAACGAAATCATGGGTCCATATAGAAAATGCAATTGCATACATCAATAAGCACTATATGGAGGAAGCTTTAAGCAATGAAACGATCAGTTATGCGATCGGAGTGACGCCGAATTATCTGACAAGAGTATTTGGTGATTATCTGGGCATTTCTCTTCATAGATATATTATTAATTTAAAGGTGGAAAAAGCGCAGCAGATATTGACACTTGGAAAAATGAACATTACGGAGACGGCGGAAAAAGCAGGATTTTCCGGGATCCATGCGTTTAGTAAGACATTTAAATCTGTGATTGGCATGACGCCGAGTGAATACATTAATTATGCAGCGCAAAAGGAAACCATTATTCCGAGTAATATCAAAAAAGAGAGCAAATGAAATCTGTGAAAAAAACAGTATCATAGAAAGAGGCTGACATGTGGATAGAGGGAAACTATAGACGTAATTTATTGGATATGCATATTGACGATTGGAGCGAGGAATTTTTATCAAAGCTGAATTGTGATGAATATGTGGAAGCACTGAAGGCTGCCGGTGTGCAGGCGGCAATGATAAAGGCGAAGTCGCATACGGGTTTGAATTATTTTCCGGGAAAGATCGGAAGGATGCATAAGGGACTTAAGGGACACGATTTTTTGGGGGAAATGATAGAAAAATGCCATGCGGAAGGAATTGCCGTACAGGTTTATTTTACACAGGTGTTTGACAATTGGGCGTATGATAACCATCCTGAATGGAGATGCATCGGACCGGACGGAAAAACATTTCGGGAATACAGGAATGGAAATAATTTTAAAACAGGCCGTTATGGAATTGTATGTCCGAACAATCAAGGATATCGGCAGTATGTAAAAGAAAATTTGCAGGAATTGAATCGAAATTATAAATTTGAAGGAATGTTTCTGGATATGACCTTCTGGCCAGATATTTGCTTTTGCCCAAGCTGCAGGGAGAGATATCTTGCCGAGACGGGCAGGGAGCTGCCGCGCATGGTTGACTGGAAAGATCCGGATTTCAAAGAGTATGTTTATAGCAGAGAACAATGGATGGCGGACTATGCCCGTTTTGCGACAAGCGCCGTAAAGGAGATCAATCCAGAGGTCACGATAGAGCATCAGTTTTCGATGATTACGTCGCCCTGGATCAATGCAAGCAGCGAGCTTCTGATGGAAGCGGTCGATTATGCGGGAGGAGATTATTACGGCGGTTTTCTGCAGCAGACTTTTATCAATAAATATTATAAGAACGTGTCTCCAAGTCTGCCGTTTATTTACCATACTTCCAGATGCGATCCGGAACTGATGTTTCATACGACGACAAAAACGAAAGAAGAGCTGCTTTTGCATGTAATCACGGCACTTGTACATAATGGCGCGTTTCTGCTTGTGGATGCCATTAACCCGGACGGTACGATCGTTCCAGAAGTATACCATGGAGTGATTAAGGATATTTATGATATCACAAGACCCTATGAGGACTATGTGAGCGGAAATATTAAGCATAATGCGGCGGTGTGGTTTGCCAGCCATGCAAAGTATGATCCTGATGAAACCGGCGTCAGCATGGAGGAAAAGAGCTTTAACCGGAAAATATACATGGAGGCGCCGGTTTCAGCGACTGCCGTGCTGCGCGAAAATAATATATCCTATGATGTGATCGGCAGTAAAAATATTGCGGATGAGGCGGCGGATGTGCTGATCCTTTCCCATGTGGCCAATATCAGGGAAACTGAAATGGACGATATAGAGGCTTATATTAAAAAGGGTAAAAATCTTTTTATCAGCGGTCCGATCGGAAATGAACGGCTGGAAAAGCTGCTTGGCGTAAAAAGTGTCGGAAAAACGGAGCATACCTTCACCTATATGAGCCCTACCGAAGCAGGAGAGGTATTCTTTGAAGGCTTTTCCAGGAAAGTGCCGCTGACAATTTCGTCCGCACAATACCGGATCGATATAGAGGATGATACGGATTGCACAGTTTTGGCGACATTGACGTTGCCATATACCTTGACGGGAACCGCACAGTTTTCTGCTATTCATTCAAATCCGCCCGGAATTTACACGGATAAGCCGTGCGCAATCAGAAAAAAGGTTGGAAGCTCCGTTATTATATGGACGGCGGCTCCGATAGAAATGTCGCAGCCATATGGCAGTAAGCAGGTATTCTGCCGGATGGTAAAATCACTTTGCGAGTCGATGAAGTTTACCTCCAATGCTCCTAAATTTGTCGAGGTCATCAACTGGGAAAAGAGCGGAAAAGATTATTTTGCAGTGATTAATCAACAGGAGGAGTCTCCGATCGCGCCGATGTATGACTTGTTTGTAAAGGTAAAGGGGGAAGGCCTGAAGGGAAAAATGCTGCCGGGCAAAGAGGAACTCAAAACGGAAGCTTCGGGGGGCTTTACTAAAATTTATCTGCCAAGACTGGATGTTTTTCAAATATTTGTTGTAGAATAAATAAAAGTGAAAATCAAGTTGAAACAGGAGGTATCAAAATGAAGTACGGTATTTATTTTGCTTACTGGGAAAAAGAGTGGGCGGCAGATTACAAAAGGTATGTAAAAAAGGTAAAGGAATTGGGTTTCGATATTCTGGAGATATCCTGTGCGGCGATCGCCAAAATGGAGAAAAAGGAACTGGGTGAGCTGAAAGCAGAAGCGGAGGCTTACGATATCATGCTTACAGCGGGGTATGGCCCTGCGGCAGAGGAAAATCTTGCTTCGGCAGATGCGGCAATTGTTAAGAATGCGGTATCGTTTTATTCCTCTGTATTGCAAAAACTGGAATTCCTTAACATTCATACGATTGGCGGAGGAATTTACTCTTATTGGCCGGTGGATTATACAAAGAAAATTGATAAGCAGGGCGATTGGGAGCGGAGTGTGAATAATGTCCGCACAGTAGGAAAAATTGCAGGAGACTGCGGTGTGGAATACTGCCTGGAGGTGCTGAACCGTTTTGAGGGCTATTTATTGAATACCTGTGCGGAGGCGAAGAAATTCGTTGAACAGGTGGATAAGCCCAATGTCAAGATTATGCTGGATACGTTTCACATGAACATAGAAGAGGACAGCATGCTGGACGCGATTTTACTGGCAGGTGACCGATTAGGACATTTTCATGTGGGTGAAAATAACCGCCGTGTTCCCGGCAAGGGAGGTCTGCCGTGGTATCAGATCGGAAGTGCTTTGCGTGCAATCGGGTACAATAAAAATGTTGTTATGGAGCCGTTTGTAAAAAGCGGCGGAACAATAGGCTCGGATATCAAAGTATGGCGCGATCTGAGTGAAGGGGCATCTGTGGAACGTCTTGATCAGGATGCGAAGGACTCCGCTGCCTATTTAAAATATGTATTCAGCGGGCCGAATTCGGATTATTAGAATATCCTCTATTGCCCTTGCATAAACTGTAAAAACAAGTTTATCAGGGGGATTTCCTTGAAAGAATATATTGAGGAAAGGGCAGTGGACGTTGCTAATTATATTATAGAGTCAAACGCAACGGTCAGGCAGACTGCGAGGAGATTCGGAATCAGTAAGAGCACAGTACATAAGGATGTCACGGAACGTCTTGCACAAATTAATCCGTCATTGGCAAGTCAGGCGAGGAAAGTGCTTGATGTAAACAAATCAGAGCGGCATATCCGTGGCGGACTTGCGACGAAGGAAAAATATCTGCACCAACATATATAAAGAATAAAGAGCCTGTTTCCAGGCTCTTCGCACGCAAAATGCACAAGTCCCACCCATGCAGGCATCAGGAGCCTGAGCGGACTTGTGCATTTTGCTTTAGCTTCGGTCTAAATGTTACGCAGCATACTTATAAGTTCCAGCAGGCTGTTATCGGTCATTGCCTCGATCTGTCCGGCATCTGTCAGGGCAGCGAGAGCCGGATCGACAGGGATTTTGCATACGGTATCTATGCCGTGTCTGGCGGCGGTTTCCTCTATGCGGCTCTCTCCGAAAATGGAATGTATGCTGCCGCAGTCGGGACATTTGTAATAGCTCATATTTTCGACGAGCGCAAGCACCGGAATGTCCATCATGGCTGCCATGTTGACGGCCTTTTCCACGATCATGCCGACAAGCTCCTGCGGAGAAGCAACGATAATCACACCGTCCACGGGCAGAGACTGAAAGACGGTCAGCGGCACATCACCCGTTCCGGGAGGCATATCCACAAACATATAATCCACATCTTCCCAGATAACATCCGTCCAAAACTGTGTAACGGTGCCTGCGATGATCGGTCCCCGCCATACGACAGGATCCGTCTCGTGATCAAGCAGCAGATTGACAGACATGACAGAAATGCCGCTCAAACTTTTAACCGGGTGCATGCCGAGTTCATCCGCATAAGCTTTTTCTTTGATCCCAAAAGCCTTCGGAATGGACGGGCCTGTGATATCCGCATCCAGAATGGCCGTGCGGTATCCTTCCCGGCGCATCATGACGGAAAGCAGGGAAGTTACAAGGCTCTTACCGACCCCTCCCTTGCCGCTGACTACAGCGATGACCTTATGAATATGCGAAAGGTCGTTTGGTGCCTGTCTGAAATCCTGCTTTCCCTTTTCCTGATGACTGCAGTTTTCACCGCAACTGCCGCAGTCACTATTACATTCCTGACTCATTCTGATTCCCCCATTTCTTATTCATTGTCTGTTAAACACGGCCAAATACCGGATTAACAGGTGCCGGATATTGCGTTAAAGCAGCATGCCGGATCAAGCGTCAGTCATCACTATATTTTGTCTGCCATACGCCGTGCAGATAGCGAATAACAAATACGATGGCACGGAACAGCCAGTCGATGACCATTGCAATCCATACGCCGACAATATTCATGTTAAACTGCATGACGAGCAGATAGCTTGCGGCAATTCGAAACGCCCACATGGAAAAAATGGCGATGCCCATTGTGAACTTGACATCATTGGAAGCGCGCAGCGTATTCGGAAGCACAAAGGCTTCGGGCCAGAACAGCATCGCACAGACCGCATGCAGACAAATCAGTACCTTTGCCGACGAGGATGCATGCGGAGAAAGCTGGTATATCTTCACGATCATGGGCGACAGAAGAATGAGCACCATGCTGATGACTCCGGTATAAATATGTATTTTTACCATAAGTTTTTTCGTATAGTATTTTGCCTGCTCGAAGTCATTTGCGCCGATACAGACGGATACGACCGAAAGAAGGGCGAGAGACATCGCGTTTCCGGGAATAACATTTAATGTCGCAAGATTTCCGGCAACGGCGTTGGCGGCGATTGCATAAGTGCCGCAGGCGGAAACGAGGCTTAAAATAAGAATCTTTCCAAGCTGAAAAATGCTGTTTTCCAGACCTGTCGGGATACCGATATATAAAATTCTGGAAATCATGCTCTTATGAAAGCGAAATTCAAAAGTCTTTCGGTCAAGATGAATCGTATTTTTCTTATTAAACAGCATTACCATGATGATAGCTGCCGCCGCGTACCGGGCGATTGTTGTTGAAATAGCGGCTCCGGCCACACCCATTTGCATTTCAAAAATCAAAATGACATTTCCGGCAGCATGGATGACATTCATAATAAACGAAATCCACATCGTTACCTTGGAGTTGCCCATCGTACGGAACAACGCCGTACATCCGTTATATAATGCAAGTGCCGGTATCGAAAGACCTGTGATAATCAAATAGGTATTTGCCGCGCTTTCGACATCCGGATCAATATTACCGAATACAACCCGTAATATAAAGTTTTTGCCGAGCAGATACAATATCATGATAGCAATGGAGGAAACAACAACAAACAGTACAATTTGATTTGCCGCCTTGCATGCCTGTTCTTTGTTTCCCTGTCCGAGATAATGTCCGGCGACCACTGCGCCGCCCGTCGCCAGCGCTCCAAACAGCCCGATCAGCAGAATATTGATATTATCCACCAGAGAAACGCCCGATACCGCCGCCTCTCCGACACCCGAAATCATCACGATGTCGAGCATTCCGACAGTTACCTCCAGAATCTGCTCCATCACAAGCGGACCGATCAACTTATTTAATGCCTTTTTTGAAAAAAGAAGGCTCTTTTGTTCTGTCTCCATTAACTGCCTCATCTCTTGTAATTTACCATGCAACACATATTCTAGCAGTAATTTGTAAATATGCAAGATAATATTTGAGAGAACTTTTATTTTCTAAAATAAAAAACATATTACACAGCAGCCTAACACTTGCTGTCAAGTTACTTAAGATGAAAATAACTTGTATAATTGAGCGGTTTTCTTTATAATAAGTTTGTCGGAATGAAGCTGGACAGCGTAGTTTTCATTTTGCCATTGAACTATTAAAGATGAATTTGAATTATAAATGCTTGTCATACAGAAATGATTTGGCCATTCAGATGCGGAGCTTTACCGGCTTTATCTAAGAGACCGGTATGACAACAGAGGAGGAAGCATGAAGAGAGAAACCGTTATTGTGCTGGATTTTGGCGGACAGTACAATCAGCTTGTAGCGAGACGCGTCAGGGAATGCAATGTGTATTGTGAAATTTATTCCTATAAAACACCGCTTGAGAAAATTAAAGAAATAAATCCGAAAGGAATTATCCTGACGGGCGGTCCGAACAGCTGCTATGAACCGGATTCCCCGACGTACAGCAGGGAGCTTTTTGAACTGGGTATTCCCATTCTCGGACTATGCTACGGTGCACAGCTCATGATGCATGTTCTCGGCGGCAAGGTTGAACGCGCCAAAGTGCGCGAATACGGAAAGACGGAAGTATTTATAGAAAATGAAACGGCTCTTTTTCAAGGAATTCATAACCCTGCGATTTGCTGGATGAGCCATTTTGATTATATTTCAAAGGTCGCACCGGGATTTACGGTCACCGCCCATACGGCGGACTGTCCCGTGGCTGCGGCACAATATGAAGAGCAGAAGCTCTATGCGATTCAGTTCCATCCGGAGGTGCTTCACACCGTGCAGGGAAAGGAAATCCTGCATAATTTTGTGGCCGGTATCTGCGGCTGCTCCGGTGACTGGAGAATGGATTCCTTCGTGGAAAACTCCATCAGTGCGATTCGTGAAAAAGTAGGAACGGGCAAGGTTCTTTGCGCCCTGTCCGGCGGAGTGGACTCTTCTGTCGCCGCAGTCATGCTTTCCAAAGCAGTCGGCGAACAGCTGACCTGTGTCTTTGTGGATCACGGACTGCTCCGTAAAAATGAAGGGGATGAAGTAGAAGAGGTATTCGGCCCGAATGGCCCTTATCAATTAAATTTTGTCCGCGTCAATGCACAGGAACGTTTTTATTCCAAGCTCGCAGGCGTATCGGAGCCGGAAAGAAAGCGCAAAATTATCGGCGAGGAGTTTATCCGCGTATTCGAGGAAGAAGCCAAGAAAATCGGTACCGTGGACTTCCTCGTACAGGGAACCATCTATCCCGATGTTGTGGAGAGCGGTCTCGGCGGAGAATCCGCCGTCATCAAGTCTCACCATAATGTAGGCGGACTTCCCGATTATGTAGATTTTAAGGAAATTATTGAGCCGCTGCGCGATCTCTTCAAGGACGAGGTTCGAAAGGCCGGCCTCGAGCTCGATATCCCTGAAAACCTCGTATACCGCCAGCCGTTCCCGGGCCCGGGTCTCGGCATCCGCATCATCGGTGAGGTCACGGCCGAAAAAGTCAAGATCGTACAGGACGCAGACGCCATCTACCGCGAAGAAATCTCCAAAGCCGGCATTGCCGGCGGTATCGGCCAATACTTCGCCGCCCTAACCAATATGCGCTCCGTCGGCGTCATGGGTGACGAGCGCACCTACGACTACGCAATTGCACTCCGCGCAGTCAATACAATAGATTTTATGACTGCCGAATCCGCGGAAATCCCATGGGAAGTGCTCCAGAGAGTGACAAGCAGAATTGTAAACGAGGTGTCGCATGTAAACCGGGTGCTTTATGATTTGACGGGAAAGCCGCCGGGGACGATTGAGTTTGAATAAAGAACAAAGCCCCAAGAATGGCATATTTACGCGGCTCTTGGGGCTTTTCTTTGGGGCGTGATACCTTTTTGATACCTGAACTATGAAAAAGTGAAATGAATATTATTCTTGATTTAGTTCTGAAATAAAGATCTTTTGTTTTGAAACTTTATCTTGGTACTCATTATATTTTTCATTAGCAGCTAGATAATTTATATTTTTTTTATATGATATAATCCATGTATTAAGAGTGTATTGGCAGTTTACTAAATTGAGAATGAATGGTATTGCAATTGGTGGGATTCCAATTATGTAAGTAATAGGTTCCATAACATTCCAACCAAATCGACAAATACATCCTACTATAATTATGTAATATACAATGTAAGTACAAATTATGAAGAATTTTTTAATTTTTATGGAGTGCCTTAAGTTTTCTTCTTCTTTATTATAGGCACTTGCAGATGAACCAAGCCATTCTTGCAAATTTTCTAATTTAATTTTTTCTAGCGCAATTTGATCTAGCTTTTGCTGTTCTTCATTTTTTTGTTTCAAAAACTCAAGATCCTCTTTTGTGGCAGCTAGTTGTTCAAGGGTACGGTTGTAGCTTTCTTCTAATTCGTTGTGAGCATGACGTTCTAGCTCATAATCTTCTTTAAATCTATTTATGTCCTTTTCACAAATTAAGTTTAATGCATCATCAACTCCTTCTTTAATGATTGTTTCTGGTTTACTTGATCTTTGACGCATACCTAATACCAATGCAGCAATTTCTTCCTTTTCTATAACTCCATTTTTGTAGTCTTTCATTATTTTATCATATTCCGTGGTAATGGATTCATTAATGTATTTAGATAAAATAATTTGTGCTCGAATGACAGCGTCTATTGTTGAAGGTGTAGAGCGGTCTCTAAGTGATCTATTTAATCTATACCATAATATGTTGGTGATGGAATAAAGATTTACTGCCAAGGAGGTGATTTCAATATTTTTTGCATGCTTGTTTTGTTCTGTTTTTTCTTTAGTAAATGAACGTGAAAATTCTAAAGCTGAACCTGTTTCGGACACTAATATTGCAATAGATTTAGAATAGTCTGAAGATATATTATGTCCGCGTAATTTATTTATGTGACTTAAAAGACGTATACTTTTTTCATTGGGAGTTCCGATGGATTCCTTTGTCTCAAGGTTAAATTCATTATATTTTTCAGCATAAAAATCATTTTTGTTTTCTAAATATATATGTATTTTGTTTAGCATATATAATAAAGAAGTTTTCTTATTTTCTATATCTATTACAGAATGACAATCACTTAAAATAGAAATCATCGCAGTTTCGCCAGGACGTATTACGGAATTATTATTGTACAGCGTCTCAGCAGTTGAGAAAAACTTATCAATTTCATTTTGAGTATCTAAAAAATATTTAAGTTTAATTAAATTTTTATGTTCATTTGCAATAGAGACTAAATTTAAAAATTCATTAGCAAGTTGTTGAAAGGTTACTCCGTTATACCCTGCAATATGGAATAAAATTTCTGTATCTAAATAGATTGTTAATTCATCTTTCCATCCTTGAGCAATAATTTCATTATTTTGGCATAATCCATTGTATAGAATATGACCTTCTCTTATCTGGTTAAGATCATTCGTATATTCTGCATTAGTTGACATTTCCATTATAAATGCACTTATTAATGCATCATAAGGTCCGTTAGTTGATGCATCTAGAATATATTTTCGGAAAGCAATTGTTATTTCATTAGTAAATTCATTAGTAAGTTCATTAATAGATGTTTTTTTGGATATATATAATATCAAATCCGATATAATTCTGTCAGTTTTTGAAAGTGCAACACTTTGTAAAGTGTCAAAATTGTTATGTGTCTCAACTAGATTGTAATTTACCTTATACTCTTTATTTTCAAAAGAAACACCGTCAATTCTTTTAACTGCCGGTTTTAATACTAACGTTGGAATTTGAAAATCAAAGTATTTTTCAATTAAAGAAGGAAAAATACTTTGAGAAAAAGATGTTTTGTGCTCCTTTATAATGACGTAGCGAGCAAATTCACTAATAATGTCATAAACATCAGTAGTTTTATCTCTGTATAAATTTTTGTATGTTACAAACGTTGCTAGAATTCGGTTGTTCTTCATGAATTTATCCTCACTTATGTGTTAGTTGGTATCTATATACATCAATAAACAAAAAATCATGATTATTATAACTGCAATAGGAATTAAAATAAATGTAAGTTTGTCCATCTGTATTTCCTTTCAAGTTTATTAAATTTGGTAAATATTACATGTATAACGTAGTTAAATAGTAATTTGTGTTGATGACTCATATTAAGTTTAATTCAAATATCTTTCTGATGTCTTGGCAATTTGTTGCTGGCGTTGACAAACTCTTCTATAGTAGAATAGCCTTTCAAAATATCATTAAGATATTTTTTTGTTAGGATATCTCCTTGATTGCAATTAATAGGATGAAATTTAGCACAAATAACAAAATTATATGGAGTTAAATAGCGTACACGCAATTTGAATTCTCCATTTGATTGTACTACTTTACCGTTTATGACAGCAGCACCATCATCATATTCTTGGCGTGTGATTGGAATATCATTATATAATCCAAATTCTTCGTGATAATATCCTATTTCTTGATAAAATAAATTATTATAATAATCTTCACTAGGATAAACACCTGATGGTTTATCAGATTTTGTTTGTATGTAAACAAAATTTCGATAATAATATGAATCTATATAAACACCTATCTTATCTATTTCATATTCATTAAATCCAATTAAGCATTTGGTATCTGACAAGCGCATAAGACTTGGAATATCTAAACAGCTACTACCACGAAAATACCAAATGGGATCAACACCTTTTGAATTGCTTAATGGTTGTCGAAGTAAAATTTCTAGTCTATCAACACAGATTTTTGGATCATCATATATTTTTAACCCTCTTACTCCCGGAAATGCACTTTTTACTCTAGAATCAAAAAAAGGTGTAGAGTCATAAAAAACGTTAAAACTATCGGAAAGTTCATTTAGATTATCTTCTAGGTCTATATTAGATGTAGTTGGAAGGGTCTTACTTTGATTAACTTCAGAAAATTTATATTCGTCTAAGCCGTTAAGTCGATGTAACAATTTTGATGCTTCTAAGGGAATAGAAGATAACTCGATAATTTCACGGCCACTAAGAAAATCAGGTGTTATGTCGCTAATATTTTGTGTAGAAAGAGGCATAAATGAAACTAAAATATACTTATTAAGGTTTTTTGATATATCGGTAATTATATATCTGTATTCGTCTCCAACGCCATCTTTAAATGAATCAGCCTTTTGTTTATACAATGAACTCAATACAATTATTACTTTTTCAGCTGATGATAAATTTTGTGCCATCATTTGGGGAAAACTAATGGAAGTAGTTTGCTGTATGTCCATTATATCACATTTAGCATCATACCCGTGTTTACGTAAATCATTAACTAATTTTAACACTTTTTCGTCAGGCTTTTGATTAAGCCATGAATAACTAATAAATATCATTGTTGCACTCCTTTTAATTTTGTTTAATTTTAATCCCTTCCGTTCCCTTCTTCACTACCAAATTACTATCCACCAAGCTCTGCTTAATTCGCTCACACATTTCCATTAATTCCGCTACTTCAGCATTGTATTCCTCAACACTTGCGAATTCATCCGTGGAATCAAAAGTCTTTTGCAGAGCTGATTTCGCCTGTGCCCATTTTGCCAATCTTTCATTTATCTGTGGATTTTTAAAGCACAGAGTCAAAGTCTTTGGATCAATCACACCTTTTGAATTCTTCTTTCCCTGAAATTCCACATCTATCTGTTCGTCCATCTTAAAAATAAGAGACAGCACATCTGAAACTGTTTCTATATCAAAATCCATAAATAAATTAATACTTATGCCAAGTGCATTGGCAATCTTAAGAAGCTGATCAGGTTTTGGATTCCTGTCACCGGCTTCGTATTTTCTTATGGTCACTTCATTAATACCGCCTGCAAGTTCTCCAAGCATCTTTTGAGAAATGCCACGCATGGTTCGGTATGTCTTTATTTTTTCTCCAACTGTCATGTAAAAACTCCTTTCGAAATCATTTTACAGATAAAACACAAAAGTATCTGTGAGACACAATTGTATTCTATCATGCCATGTATGGAAAAGAAAGAAAAACTTAAAAAGATTTTTATAGGCGAAAATTGAAAAAGTAAATTCCGCACCCCCGGTTGCGAAATTATGATTTTCAATGCCTGCCAATTATAGTCAGGGATTTACTTGCAAGAGAGATCATAGGTAATATTTTAGTCCACAGGGATTATGCCCGTGCTTATCCTGCAAAGGTGATCATTGAAAAGGATTGGCTGAGAACAGAAAATTGGTGTATTCCAAGAAAACATGGAAACCTTATGAGTGATGAATTCACACCATATCCAAAGAATCCATTAATATACAATTTCTTTGCAAATATAGGGCGTACAGATACAATTGGTTCAGGTGTTAAGAATTTATACAAATATACACCAATTTATTCTGATGGTGGAAAACCAAAACCTGAACTATTTGAGGATGATGTGTTTAAAATTTCTATTCCATTGAATGTGGAAGCTACAAATGAGGCAAAAGAAAAAATAAATTATCTGAAAGAGAAAAAGCGATATTTGATATGATTAAAAAGAATGAGACTCTTTTAGTTGAAGAAGTAATGGAAGAACTTTCTATATCAAGAGCTACTGTATTTAGAGATTATGGGAAGATTAGAAAGATTACAGGAGCAGTTTATGATTAGAAGACTGGGGAATGGAAGTATTAGTCTCAATATGAGTATCAGTAGTCGCATGATAGTCTCACCAGTCTCAACGAAGATTTGAGACTGGGTGGGCATAATGAATGGATTTTTACATGATAACAAAGAAAAAGCGATGTAAATCTTATGATTAGTCTCATGTTGAGACGATACTAGGGTGTGTCTGAAAACTAAAAATTGCATAAAATCCAAGTTTTTGTTAAAATTTAAGAAAAAACTTAGAGATTACTATTATGGCACAAAAGCGTTACAAAATGTCAGAAGAACAATGGATGCAAATAAAAGATTTATTCCCCGTAGCTAAGGCAGGACGTCCTCCTATTGATAACCGCCTTATATTCAATGCAATTTTATGGCTTGCAAGAAGTGGCTCCGCCTGGCGTGACCTGCCAGAGCGTTTTGGCTCATGGAAAACGGTATACAGCCGCTTTTGTAAATGGCGTGATGACGGTACATTATTAAAGATATTTCATGACAGGCTTGTGCTCATGAATTTCGGAAAAGCAAGGCAGGGGATGACGACAATGATGATAGCGATGCTGAAACGAATGTCCTATTTCAAATTGCTTATGCTGTTTCTATTCATAAAGCTCAGGGGCTAGAATATGATTCTGTCAAAATTATTATTACAAAGGAAGTTGATGAGCTTATTTCTCACAATATTTTCTATACGGCAATAACACGTGCAAAGAAAAACTTGAAAATATATTGGACTGGTGAATCTCAAAAGAAAATACTTTCAAGTTTTACAAACAATGGAACATCAAATGATGCAAAGATATTTTCAGCAAGAACAGGATTAAAAATAGTAAAGCGAAAAGGTAGGTGAACAAATTGAGGGAATTATTTGACATTTCAAAGTTTGATTCATACAAAGAAGATAATCGCCGAGAGGTAAAGAAAGCAAATGGCGGACTTCCCATTGCGCTCTGGGATACCTATTCATCATTTGCTAATACCTATGGCGGAGTAATTATTCTTGGGATTAAAGAACTGGATGATAAAAGTTGGAAAACGACAGGGTTAAAAGCAGCTGATAAAGAGAAGCTATTGGATAATTTCTGGAATTTAATCCATAACAGTCAAAAGGTAAATATCAATCTCTTATCTGAAAATGATGTGGAGGTATACGAAGTCGGAGAAGATTTAATTTTCGTGATTTATGTTCCAATGGCAAAACGTGAACAAAAGCCTGTATTTATTAATAACGATATGTTTGGCGGAACTTTCAGAAGAGATCATTCAGGTGATTATCATTGTACAAGACTTCAAGTAAAAGCTATGTTGCGTGACCAGACAGATAATACAATGGATATGGAAGTCTTAGATGATGCATTGATGGAAGATTTGAATAAAGAAACAATTCAGGGATACAGAAATCGCCATAGAACATTAAAAGCTGGACATCCATTTGAAAGATTAGATGATACAGAGTATCTTCGCAGCATTGGTGCAGTAGCTATATCTGATGTGGATAAACAGTTGCATCCAACAGCCGCAGGTATGTTGATGTTTGGAAACGAGTATAATATTGTGCGACATTTTCCAGAATATTTTTTAGATTATAGAGAAGTACTTGACCCTACAATTCGTTGGACAGATAGATTACAGTCAAGTTCCGGTGAATGGTCAGGTAATATATGCGATTTTTACTTTAGGGCATATAACAAAATTACCAAGGATATAAAGGTACCGTTTAAAACTAAGGGAGGAGATCGTATCGATGACACTCCAGTGCATGAAGCTTTGAGAGAAGCGCTTGCAAACTGCCTTATCAATACAGATTTTTACGGTATCAGAGGTGTGGTTATTCGAAAAGAGCCAGATAAGATAATTATGGAAAATCCGGGTTATAGCAGGACTGGCAAAGAACAAATGCGAAAAGGTGGAGTATCAGATCCTCGTAATAAAACTCTTATGAAGATGTTTAATCTTATAAATATCGGTGAACGTGCAGGAAGCGGAGTTCCAAATATTTTTAATGTGTGGGAAGACGAAGGATGGATTGAACCAGCGATTGAAGAACAATTTGATCCTGATCGAATGATTTTAACGCTTAAATTTATAAAAAAACAAGCGAAGAAAACAAGCGACAAAAAACAAGCGAAGAAAACAAGCGATAAAAAACAAGCGAAGAAAACCGTTGAAAACATGGATAAAATCAAAAAGTATTTACAGAAAAACGGTGAATCAAAAGCAAGCGATATTTCTGAATATATTGGACTAAGTTCCGCAAGAACAAGAGCAATTATAGCAGAGATGATGGATATTGAAGCATTAGGTGGAAATAGTAATAGGACGTATAAATTAAAGTAAGAAGCATATTTGAGAGGTTCAATATAAATGTAAAGATGAAAGTAATTTTGGAAAAATCTCAATTATAGATCAAATATAATTGAAAATAATCGAAACTCCTCTTAAAAAAATGAGCGAAGTTTGACCGAAGTTTTGAGCGAAGATGACGGTCAAGGTGTCGGTTAAAATGTCGTTTAAGTGTCGGTCAAGCATAGAAAGCATATAAAATGATATTTCTTACAGGGCATAAGTTTAACTTGCAGCCCGATAGGAAAAGTAAAGGAGGTATTCCAATGGATGATAAAGATAAATTAATACAAGAATTACAACAAAAAGTTTACAATCTGGAATCCAGAGTGGAATACCTTCAAGGTATTTTGATGGAAGCAAAGATTCCTTATGAAAATGACATTGCCCAACCAGAAGAAACAGTATTGCATTCTGATTCTACAGAAGAAAATCAAGGAGCACGCATACTTCCAGAAGTGATAACCCAAAATTATGCGAAATACTTTTATTCTATGTTTAAAGGAAGAATGGATGTATATAGTAAACGTGGTGGCAAGCCTAATCCTAAGACAGGAAAGACTGGTTATTATACGCAGTGTTGGAACTTTTGGAAAGATGGGATATGTCCTAAGAAAACGGGTAACAAGATTAAGTGTGGCGAATGTAAGAATCAAAACTATAAGCCATTGACTGGTGAAAATATAATGAATCACCTAAAAGGTGAAAGAGAAGACTGTTCTGATGTAATCGGCTTATATCCAATGTTTCCAGATGAAACATGTAATTTCCTTGTGTTTGATTTCGATAATCATGATGAAAAAACAAATGGAGACGATTTTGCAAATACTGATGATGAATGGATGGAAGAGGTAAATGCAATGCGCGCCATTTGTAAAAATAATGATATTCAGGTACTGGTGGAACGGTCACGCTCAGGTACGGGCGCACATATTTGGATGTTTTTTGAAGAATCTATTCCAGCATCACTTGCTCGGAAATTTGGAACAGCATTACTTACAAAAGGAGCGGAATCTGTAAATCAAAAGAATTTTAAGTCTTATGATAGAATGCTACCAGCGCAGGATCATATGCCAGAGGGCGGATTGGGGAATCTGATAGCATTGCCACTACAAGGACTGGCTTTGAAAAATGGAAATAGTGCATTTATTGATGAAAAATGGAATGCATATCCGAATCAATGGAATGTTCTCAAAGAGACTGGCAAAATATCCAAAGCTTATATTGAAGAAAAAGTAAATGAGTGGACGGCAGATGGATTACTTGGAGTTCTTGCAGAAGATATGAGTGGGAATGTAGAAAAAAGTGAAAATGAAGAATCAAAGCCATGGGAAAAGAAGAAACAAAGATTTGAGACATCTGATGTTAATGGTATTTTAAACATTACATTGGCGAATCAGATTTATATAGATATAGAGAATGTAAAGCCACGTTTGCAGAATCAAATTCGAAGATTGGCTGCATTTAGTAACCCAGAGTTTTATAAAAATCAGGCAATGGGATTTTCAACACAGGGAACTGCAAGAATAATAGCTTGTAGTCAAGATGTTGAACATTATGTTTGCATCCCTCGTGGTTGTGAGGAAAGCCTTGTTGAACGGCTTACAGATTCAGGAGTATCATTTAATAAAGAAGATTGTAGACAAGCTGGTAGAAGCATATCAGTTTCTTTTGTAGGAGAACTGTATCCAGAACAAAAGAAAGCAGCTGATAAAATGCTTTCTTATGATATTGGGATACTTGGAGCGGCTACTGCATTTGGAAAGACAGCGGTTGGAGCATATCTGGTATCAGCACGTAAAGTGAATACGCTGATATTGGTTCATAATACAGAAATTATGAAGAACTGGGTAGCGGATTTTGAAAAGTTTCTACATATAGATGAAGAACTACCAGAGTATAAAACGGCTACAGGTAGGATAAAAAAGAGAAAAAGTGTAATCGGACGTATGTATGCAGGACATAATTCGGTTACTGGAATTATAGATGTTGTAATGATATCATCTCTTGGTAAAAAGGGAGAAATTAACCAATTAGTGAAAGATTACGGATTAGTTATCATGGATGAATGTCACCATGTAGCTTCGCAAACAGCGGAAGAAGTATTAAATGGAGTAAATGCAAAATATGTCTATGGTCTGACTGCAACACCAAAACGTGATGATGGTCAGGAGCAGAAAGTATTTATGCAGTTTGGTCCAATCAGGTATCGTTACACAGCAAAGGATAAGGCAAAAGAGCAGGGAATAGACCATTTTGTATATCCACGTTTTACAAGGCTAGTACATGCTGAAGGAGAAACACTGAAGATAAATGACGCATATCAAATGGTTAGAGAGAGTGACATTAGAAATAATCAGATCATTTCTGATGTAGAAGAGTGTCTTGAAAATGGAAGAACACCTTTAGTGTTAACAAAATTCAAAGATCATGCAGCGTATTTATATGACAAGTTAAGTGGAAAAGCAGATCATATTTTCTTGTTGCAGGGTGGAAAAAGTGCCAAAGAGCGAGATTTAATCAGAAAGCAAATGAAGGAAGTACCAGAAAATGAAACAATTGTACTCGTGGCAATAGGACAATATATAGGGGAAGGATTCAATTATCCAAGGCTTGATACCATGATGTTAACCACACCAATCGCATGGCAGGGAAATGTAGAACAATATGCAGGACGATTACATAGAGATTTTGAAGGAAAACATGATGTAATCATTTATGATTATGTAGATTCGCATATTCGAGTACTGGAGAGAATGTACCATAAGAGACTTCGTGCATATAAGAAAATTGGTTATGAAATATGCTTGGCTTTAACAGATAAAAAGCAGATTGCAAATGCTATATACGACAATGAATCCTATGGGGAAATCTATGAAAAAGATCTTCTTGAAGCAAATAACAATATTATTATTTCAAGTACAGGTATCAATGAAAAGAAAGTGAAACGAATTATTTCCATGATACGAAAAAGGCAAGAATCTGGTGTTGCTGTGACAGTCATAACTTTGAAGCCAGAAAGTTATCCAGAAAATAGAGTTGAGAAGACCAGACAATTAATCAATCAGCTTATGGTGGTTGGAATAAAGGTTAGGCAGGAACCAATCATGCATGAACACTATGCGATTATTGATGAGGAAATTGTATGGTATGGAAGCATGAATTTATTGTCTGGAGAAAAAGAAGATGATAATTTAATGCGAGTTGTGAGTAGAGAAATTGCACAGGAGATTATGGAGATTACGTTTGGTAAAAACATATAATACGATTAGTATTAATAGAAAAAAGGGGACGGAGGAAAAATATGCTGGGTATAGATGAGCAAATCATAAATATTGATAAAGTTATTTGTAGACATATTGGAGCAACGGATTTTTCATCACGAGGGGCAGTATCACAAGATATTCTTGCCCAGTTAAGGAATTTTGTTGAACATATCATGCTTAAATTTTATGCACAGGGAAATGATATAAATGACTCCTATGAAAACATATGCAAGGCTGTTAAATATTCAAAAACAAATGCAAAATTAAAAGTATTAAACAAATTTTATGATTATCTAGAGATTGTGGCATCACATTATACTTTAGATGAAGAAAATTCTGAGCGATTGATGTTGAAGTATTATACATATCTGTTTAAAATACGGATATTGTTAAAAGATAAGTATGGGCTGGAATTATTGGGGAATCTTGAAAAATTTCCTTTACGAACAGATCCCAAGTTGAAAGAATATTATTCGAAGATTGCTGGAAGAATAGATAGTCATATAATAGAGAATGTTGGTAAATCTGACAAATATTATGTGCAAAAAATTAAGCCTTTTTTTGTGAACGAAAAAATATATTATGAAGTTACATTTATGCCGGCGGCAGATAACGTCAGCAAGTTTAATAGAGTAATAGCATTTACTAGTTTAGATATCACTGATTATTATGCTGTTAAGTTTTCATTTAGAGCGGACAAAATCGAACTGCTGGGGAAAACAATGCCTATTCTAGTAATTACAGGATGGGAAGTAGCAATAAGAGATTGTGAGTATAAAAATTTTATAAGGATAATAAATGGATCTAAACAAACTGTGGCATACACAGAGCAGCAAGGTATTTCGAGATTTCTTACTAATACAGGATTTTGCTTATCTGACTTAATTGGGTTTGAAGAAGATGAATATCAAAAAGTAAAAAATATATGTGTTGACAAGTCGCGAACTATAACGTTTTTCACGATTTTTGATGAGTGTAGGAGTATTGTCAGAAAGAATGGGCAAGGAGCTAATATTTTACGTTATCTACTTTTGCATATGAATAACAAAATAATGAAGAATCAGAGTGGACATATTTCAAATACTAAGCTTTCAGGATTATACTTGCAAAATAGATGTATTCCATTTGATACAATGCCGTTTATAAATGCACCAATAGGTCATAATCCAAAACTTAGAGATTTATTTGAATGTATTCCATCTGGAAATAGAAAACATGAACTTCTTGCACGATTTGTAAAAAATAATATTGAAATAAATGGACAATTATTTACTTCGGTCAGTGAAATAACTTGTTTCAATGATATAGAAAAACTGGTTAAAATATATAATAGTAAACTATGGTCAGGTCATAGACCAGAAAGTGATTTGAGCATTGAAAATGGTCAAATTTTCATAGAGAGATATAAAACAGATACATGTTTTATTATTAACCAGTTAAGAGAACGAGCAAAGACAGGAATTCAGAATTACACGAAATCTGTTGAGTCATGGCTTCAAGAAGATAAGTATGTAATTGATTCAAAAGAGAAACGAATAGCATTATTGCAGATGTTTGATAAATCACAAGTAGCTCTTATTTATGGGGCGGCTGGAACTGGAAAATCCTATATGATTAATCATCTTGCACATTTCTTTGCCGATAGAGATAAGATGTTTTTGGCGCAGACAAATCCTGCTGTAGATAATATGAAAAGAAGAGTTACAGCTTCAAATTCAAAATTTTCTACTATTGCAAAATTTTTATCATATAGGAATAATGATACCAAATTTGATGTTTTGATTATTGATGAATGTAGTACTGTTAATAATAAAGATATGCGTGAAATACTAGAAACGGCTTCATTTAAACTTTTAATTCTGGTTGGCGATATATATCAGATTTCTTCAATTAGATTTGGTAATTGGTTTAGTATTGCAAAATATTTTATTCCAGATACATCGGTGTTTGAATTAAAAAATCCGTATAGAAGCAACGATGAAGGACTTTTGACGCTTTGGGATCGAGTGAGAAAATCAGATGATAGAATAACGGAATTAATTGCTAAGAAGGGATATTCAACAACTTTAGATGATTCAATTTTTTCGCAAGCGGAGAAAGATGAAATTATTTTGTGCCTAAACTATGATGGATTGTATGGGATTAATAATATTAATAGGTTTTTGCAGGAAAGTAATCAGAATAACTCATTTTTTTGGGGCATACAACAGTTTAAGATAGACGATCCAATTTTATTTAATGATTCAGAACGTTTTTCACCAGTAATTTATAATAATATGAAGGGAAAAATTCTTGAAATACGAATTGTTGACCAAGATGCTGTTACAGAACATATACAATTTGATGTTGAATTAGACAAAGTGATTAATGGTATGGATGCATACGGACAAGATTTTCAGCTGCTTGAAGATTATGATACAGAAAATTCTGTCATACGTTTTACCGTAAATAAGTTAAAAAATGTAGATGAAGACGATGATGGAAATCAGAGAACAGAGATTCCATTCCAAATAGCATATGCGGTCTCTATTCATAAGGCACAAGGACTGGAGTACAGATCAGTAAAGTTGGTAATTACAGAAGAAATAGATGAACTTATTACACATAATATATTTTATACAGCAATAACAAGGGCAAGAGAGAAACTGAAAATTTATTGGACTCCAGAGGTAGAACATGATGTTTTGGAAAGAATTAAACCGAAGGATATTAAAAAAGATGTTGGTATATTGAGAAAATATTTAAACCAAGAGTAAAAGATCTGCAAGTTTTAGGAAATGTACTTGTTGTGTAGGAATTTAGTATATAAGAACATTTAAAACTATGGAGGTTTGACTAGAAAAGGTATATGATATGAAAAATAAAATAAACCCTATGGAAAAGACTTGGAGATATGAAAAAGCTTTTTTATCTGTTGATGACTGGTTTAACTGGAGAAAAGATGATAAAAGAGTTACCTTAGAAGACTATTTCTTTTCAATAACGCATGATAAATTAGGATGGGAAGTAACAGATGTGTTGTATTCCTTTTTGGGGATATATCTTATAGGTGTATACACTTTTTATAAGGAAAATTTGTATACCACCGACTATTGTATAATGAGAAGTGATACGAAAACAACAGCATATTCATTTAATTATTTAGAGAGCAATCGAAGACACTTTAATAAATTGAATGAATTGGAAGAAATAAAGGGATTTTTGAATGAACTTAGTTCAATTGGTAATATTATACCGGTTTTTCCAGGAAGCAATGTGAATCGTGGTGTAAGTTATTGTTTTGACTTGCCTGAAATATATTTTATGAAATATCCAAGAATGGCAAGGGCTCTAGACAATGAGTATAATAATGGAGCATTGAAATATGTGATTAATAATGAAAATAGTAAAAGATATTCGAAGATAAATGATTTGTTTAGTATGACGCAAACAGAGTATAAAGAATTTTTGAAATGTATTGTAGACACTATCAAAGCGAGGAATTCGGAAATAATAGAGTGACGAAGAGAATTACCAGCCCCATTCAATTATGAGACTGGTAGATTGTTTCAATTTAGTTCATTCATAGCATCCACATAATCTTGCAATCCAGTTTCAGACAAAGCAAATTTAGCATAAGTCAATGGCTGTTCTTCCGCTAGATGATACAGATAGACAACATCATTTGGATCATCAAACATGACAGTGGAATTGAAATCTTTGCAACGGATAAAGAGAGCGGTACCAGTGCCAGTATTAACTTCAACAGTATCAGTTACTAGATTGTACATAGCAAATTGAAAGTTAAAGTCATTCATAATATTCTCCTTCCCACAGATACTTGGCACCATCAAGCATATCAATAATAGCTTTTAATGCAATTTCGTATTCAGTTTGAAGTGCCAAGATTTCCTCGGAAGTTGGAAGAGTATTCGTAGCATCACTGGTAAAAGCAGTATGCATGGTATAAAGTTGAAGATATAATTTTCTTAAAACTTCAACTAAAGGATATATCGTTTCTTTCTTGCCCACAACGCAGATTCGATTATAGATACAGGAACGAACAAAGTAATCTTTCTTCATCATACCGCTAGCGAGGATGCGTGCTTCAATAGCTTTTCGTTCATATTCAGATACACGAAAACTTATGGTTGGATTTTTATGTTGATTGCTCATAGCAAACTCCTTTTAAAAGTGGCGACAAGTCGCCATAATTCATGGTGATATTTGCGGATTAACAGTGACTTGTAAGCCGCTGAGTACAACTGCCTAGAGAATAATAAAAAGTAGATTATATCAATCTTTAGAAGTTAAAAGTCTGCTACTATTCTGCTACTAAAAGAACGAAAAACAATGCGGAAAGCGTAACATTTCATGGAATAGATATACCAGAAACCGCCATTTATCAGCATTCGATGAGCTGTGGTAAAATGCCCGGCAAGAGTTTGGATAATTAAAATTTTACACAAATAAATTTTAATGGCAGATTTTCTTAAGATTATCTGCCATTACTCATGGAATATAAGATCAAGCAGTATCTGTCCGACCTTCCTGATGAAGATTTTGGGAACAAACCGGACAGACAATCCATCAAAGGCTAAGTTATCTTGTCAGATGTTTTTTTATGAGTATAATATTAAGATGTGACATAAAATTAGAATCTTGTGGAGGTAAAATTATGGATGCAATAACTTGTTGTATAAAAGAAAGACGAAGTGTAAGGAAATTTGAAGAGAAGAAGATCCCTCAAGAGGTGATCAAAGAACTTGTTGAAACGGCTTCTTATGCTCCATCATGGAAAAATACACAAATTGTACGTTATATAGTGCTGGAAGATCGGGAAAAGATAGATAACGTTGCTCAGGATTGTGTATTAGGATTTGAATACAATACTAAGACAATGAAAAATGCCGCAGCTTTAATCCTTGTTACAATGATAAAGGGGCGTTGCGGATACGAAAAAGATGGTTCTTTTTCCACGCCTAAAGAAGATCGGTGGGAAATGTTTGATGCGGGTATTGCAGCCCAAACATTGTGCTTAGCCGCACATGAAAAAGGGATCGGTTCAGTAATCATTGGTATTTTTGATGAAGCCAAGGTTGAGGAAGTTGTAGCGATTCCAGAAGGTCAGCAGCTGGCTGCTATTATTGCTGTCGGGTATCCTGCCGTTATTCCTGATGCACCGAAAAGAAAGTTAGTAGAAGAACTGGTTTCCTTTAAATAAGATGGATTCCGGTTATTGATTTATCAGATTGACAACAAAGCTGACTTTTTTTGAATAAGTGAAAGCAGATGCTCACGGGAAGCATCTGCATCTTGATAGGCCACTGTTGGAGGCACAAGCTCCATTTTACAGAGGTCTTTTCAGATAAATCATATCTACTAATTGCTGTCCGTTATCATACATAGGGTGGTCGTAATTGTCTATAAAAAAATTTTTAACGATGTGTGATTTTTTAAATCCACATTTCTCGTAGAAATGAAGTATCGCAGGACTATCGCCTGTTCCAACGTATAATTCTTCACCAGATTTTTTGTAGTAATCAGCGATAAATGAGAGTAGATGTTGCCCGTATCCTTTATGTTGATAATTAGGGACGGTAACAATATTCTTAATTTCGTAAATGCCGGCTTGCTCTTGTGTAACAATGCAAATCGCTTTAACAACATCATCACATAAGGCAAACATATCGCCGCGATACAAATATTTTTCTATCATACTTACCTGTTCGTCTGCAATAAGCAGCAATTCCATGTACTTTGTTTTATCGTTGTCAATAATTTTAACAATCTTCATTTGATATTTTCCTTTCCTTGTTATCTTTATAATTCCATGTTACCATTTTGGATTTGAGAAAGGGGAACACACATCATTGGGAAAAAAGTATGCGTCGCCCACTCTTACGGACTTATGCTCCGACAGCATAGCTTTTTCCATAGGAACCCAAAACTTTACTGTTGCAATGTGACAAGGTCTTCCCTGCTAAATAAAAAATAGATGTGCCACTTTGTAAAGCGGCACATCTACTCATAAAATTTACATACTACGTATAATTCGCTGAATACTTTTGGGGGTTAAAAAGTATTTTTCGGACAGTTCAAAAATGGTCGTGCCATTTTTGTAGCTATTGTATATTTCAAAATTTCTTTCTTTGAAATATGCTTTCGTATCTGTCTTTTCTCCCCATTTACTTATTTTAGATTTTATTTTTGGAATGTATAGAACTTGCCCGTCAACATATTTTTGGATTTCTTCGATCAATCCCTCGGGCAGAATTTCCAAAGCGTGAACATAGCTCATTGTGTCCTCCTAAAAATTATTCTTTAGGGTAGCAAAAGCTATTGATATGCTGTTTAAGTGATATGCAATAGCCCTTGCTATGCACAATATTTCCTGCTTTTCCTGATGGATCATCCCTCCTTTTTTTATTTCATAGGAGCGTATTACGTTGCAGCAGTAAGGTCTTGGTTTCCTATGAAATAAAAGCACTCCGTGCAGAATACGCACTCGCGTGTATAGTTTGCCAAGGCAAATGCTTTATTCTATTATAGCTAAGACGGATTTCATTTTCAAGCAATATTGTGATGTGCTGTGTTTTAATGTGCATAATCATATTCAAAACAAACAGGAAAATAGTAAGATGCAAGAATGATCTTGACAAAGTCAGGATACTTAGATATAGTGTTGATTATATATTCAATGAATAATAGTTCAACAAATAATGGTTCAATGAATTGAGGTTCAAAAATGGGTATTCGTGACGAACAGAAAGAAAAGCGCAGAAAAGAAATTCTTCAAACCAGCCTTGACCTGTTTATCTGCAAGGGTTATGCGGCGACAAAGATCAAGGATATTGCCGATGCAGTCGGGATGAGTGTGGGACTGCTGTTTCACTATTTTGACTCCAAGGAAACACTTTATGAAGAACTGATTAAATACGGTATTTCGGGTCCGATGGGAACAATGGCGCAGGCGGACAGGGAACCGCTTGCTTTTTTTGAGCTGGTGGCAAAACAGATTATTCAATATATACAAAGCGAGCCGTTTGTCGCAAAAATGTTTGTTCTAATGAGTCAGGCACATTATAATGATGCCGTGCCGGGAAAGGTAAGGGAGCTTCTCAAGGATTTTGATATTTATACGCCGACCTCACATCTGATCAAGCAGGGCCAAGCCGACGGAACGATCAGAGAGGGTGATCCTATGGCACTTGGCATTGCTTATTGGTGCGCCATTCAGGGAATTGCGGAGCAATATGCCCTGAATCCTGTTTACCCACTGCCGGATGGTGAGTGGATTGTTGATATGATAAGGAGGAGATAGGATTGAAGAAGGTAATAATTATTGGGGCAGGAATTGCGGGTTTGACAGCGGGGATTTACGCCCGCCAAAGCGGATTTGATGTCACGATTTATGAAAGTCATACGATTCCGGGCGGTGCCTCCACCAGTTGGAAAAGGAAAGGTTATCTTTTTGAGGGCGGGATGCACTGGCTTACAGGTTCGTCGCCGACCGTACCGCTGAATCAGCTGTGGCGGGAAGTAGGGGCGCTGGATGACAGTGTAAAAATATTAAATCGCGATCCTTTTTACATATTTGAGCACAAGGGCCAGAGAGCTTATCTCTATCGCGATGTGGAAAAGCTGAAGCGGCATTTTTTAGAGTTATCCGGGGAGGACAAGGATGAAATACTGTCTTTATTCCGTGATCTGGAGAAGTTCGGGAAAATTTGTATGACTATGACGGATATCAAAGGTGTAACCGTTAAAAACAAGAAATCGGTGCCGGTGTCGGTCTATCTTAAAATGATTCCCGCCATGCCTCGCATGGCATTCTATTCAAAACTGACTTCAAAGGACTATTCGGAGCGATTCAAAAGCCCGCTGCTTAAGCTGCTGCTGCAAAATATAGTAGGCCCTGAAACTTCTGCCGTCGGACTGCTGTTTACTCTTTCGACACTTGTGTTCGGGGACGGAGGTTATCCGGAAGGGGGCTCACTGGGTATGGCAAGCCGTATGGCCAAATATTTCGAGGAGCTGGGAGGCTGTATACAGTACAAAAAGCTTGTCGGCAAGGTTGTCGTTGAAAATAGTGCTGCCTGCGGCATTATCGTTGACGGAGAGCGCATAGCGGCGGATGCGGTGATTGTGACGCAGGACACGCTTTGCGCGATAGATTCCTTGTTTGACACGCCGCTATGCGAAAAATGGACTGTGGAAATGCGAGAAAATACAATCCCTATGCTGAATACCTTTATTTCTCTTGGAATTGAAGCTGATTTATCGGAGCAGCCGGAGAGTATGCTCTTTACCTTGGAGAAACCCTTAGTATGTGCAGGAGTTCCTGAATCGGTAATCGGTTTTAATAACTATGCATCCTTCAAGGGCTATGCTCCGGAAGGCTGTACCGCTGTAACCACAGCAATCGGGGGAGACAGCTATGATTTTTGGAAGAAGTGTCGTGAGAATGGAACATATGAGAGTGAGAAGCAAAAGCTGGCTGATGCCTATGTGAAACTATTATCGGATAAAATTCCCGGGATTGCAGGAAAAATAGCGGTGTGGGATGTTGCGACGCCCTTAACCTACGAACGGTATCTGCATTCCTATAAGGGTTCTTGGATGACGACCATGGGTAAAGGGAAGGGCATGCGAGGCTATCCGTCAAAGCCGGAGGGGATCGGGCATCTTTACTTTGCGGGTCAGCGCCTGATGCCGCCCGGAGGGCTGCCTGTGGCTGTACAGACCGGCCGGAAGGCGGTTCAGTTCTTGTGCAAGGATACAAATACCGTTTTTCAGAGGGACACCTGAATGACAAAGAAGCAGGGACAACTTGGAAGCTGAAGCGAAAATTGTTTATAAACTGCGAGGAAGAGATGAATAAAGAAAGAAGTTATTATTTAGATTATTTACGAATCATATCCATCTTGTTATTATTTCCGGTTCATACATTTATGATTTGGAATGATTATGGTCAAAAATTTTATGTTTGGAGTGGAGAAAACAAACTGTTAAGTAGTTTAATTATTCTGATTAATCCATGGTTTATGCCGCTCCTGTTTGCTATTGCAGGGATGTGTGCAAGATATTCGTTAGAAAAAAGAACGGAAAAAGAGTTTATATTAGAGAGAGTTATTAAATTATTTGTTCCATTCCTAAGTGGTATCATATTACTTGTCCCATTTCAAACATTATTTGCCAGAAAATATTTTTACAATTACAGCGGTACACTACAGGAAAATATCTTATATTTTTTTAGTCATTTCACAGATTTAAGCGGGTATGATGGTTGTTTTACTCCGGGACAATTATGGTTTCTATTGTTTTTGTTTATTATATCATTGGTAAGCCTATTGTTATTTAAAATGGTCCCTTATGATAAAATCGCCCGATGGGCCGTTAAAATGAATATTTATATAATTGTTGGATTGTTTATCTGTGTATGGATGGCATATTATATAGGCAATTTTGGTGGATTTAGCCTTGGTAAAAATATGGTTTTATATTTATTAGGATATTATATATTAAGTAACGAAACTATTTTAGATGAACTTGAGAAATACAGAAATATTTTGTTTGGGTTATTTTGTTTTTGCCTAATAATGCTATTTGTTTTCTATTATTATTTTTCATATTATGGCGATATTGCTGTTAATTTTATAGGTTGGCTTGGCATTTGCTCATTGATACCATTTGCTAAAAAGCATTTCAATAAAAGGACGAAGCTGTTGGTTTATTTTAAGAAAGCATCATTTCCGCTATATATCTTACATCAATCTATTTTGGTAGCAGTGGGTTATTATGTATTATTATATGTGGATGGGATATTGATTCAAGCAGTAAGTATTTTAGCAGTAAGCTTTTTATTGACGCTCGGTATTTATGAACTGATCAAAAGAATACCTTATGTGAGAGTATTGTTTGGAATTAAATAGTTTTGGTAGCATTTACGGCGTTATGCAATTGCAAGGGGAAAAGATTCTATGAATTATCAGCTGATACAAGGTGTTTCCATTGACTGGAATAAAATAGACAGAAATAGTTATCTAAGAAAAATTGAAGCATTGAAAAACTTATCGTATTTAGAATTTCATAGGCCTGTTACATTCTTTGTCGGTGAAAATGGCAGTGGGAAATCCACTGTGCTGGAAGCAATAGCGGTTGCAGCGGGGTTTAATCCCGAAGGCGGAACGAAGAATTATAGTTTTTCGACCTATGATTCTCATTCTGAATTATGTGATGCGGCACGAATTACAAAGGGGTTTAGAAAGGCCGGCTGGGGATATTTTCTGCGTGCCGAAAGTTTTTACAATGTTGCCACGCAGGAAGAGGAATATGCCGGATATTCTCCGGCACCATCTGAAGAGCTGCATAAAAAATCTCATGGTGAAAGCTTTCTTGCGATTGCACAGAAGCACTTTAAGCAAAATGGAATTTATCTGTTGGACGAGCCGGAAGCGGCGCTTTCTCCCCAAAGGCAGCTGACACTGTTAATGGAAATAGACAGATGTGTGCGCGAAGAGTCACAGTTTATAATCGTTACTCATTCGCCGATTCTTTTGGGAATGCCGGGGGCTGAAATTCTGTCGTTTGATGCCGAAGGCATTCATCC
Organism: Bacillota bacterium; assembly: GCA_023402845.1. Classification (GTDB taxonomy): domain Bacteria; phylum Bacillota; class Clostridia; order Lachnospirales; family Lachnospiraceae; genus JAEYFP01. Next base: position 84,539 of record JAEYFP010000016.1, on the reverse strand, counting down.
CTGTGCATATGAGGAGACAGACAGCTATCAGATTACCGAAATGTTCATTAATAACAGAGAGCAGATATTAAAGCGATTACTGGAATAGGAGATGAACCTCATTTTTATAAATATGTTGACAAATCAAACAGATCCTCTTATACTGATAGTATAACTATCGATAGTAGTAATATCAGTAAAAGGAGAACCTTCATGTCAAAGCCGGATATCAGCATCGACCCGCGCATTTTGGAATCCGCAAAAAAAGAGTTCTTATCATGCGGTTATGAAAAAGCCTCAACAAATGTAATCTGCAAAAACGCGGGAGTCACCTCGGGCGCGTTATATAAAAGGTATGCGGGAAAGGATGAATTATTTTGCGCCTTGGTTTCGCCTGCGGCAGATAAATTTAAGGAATTACTCAAAGACGTTAATGAGGATTTTCATGATTTGGCGGATGAAGAGAAGAATCATGCCGCATTTGCTCTGAAATCAAAGACAAATGGCTATGTGGATTTTATTGATTTCGTTTATGAACATTTTGATGTATTTAAGCTGCTGATCGAGTGTTCAAAGGGTTCTTCCTATGAGAACTATATGAACGAGCTGGTGGATATTCTTGTGGAATCCACGATGCGGTTTATAAAGGAAACGAACCGTCAGGCAGTTATTCTGGGAGAAGAATTGACGCCTGAAATCATTCATATTCTGATCACATCACACTTAAACGGACTGTTTGAGCCGGTTATTCACAATAGGAGCCGTGAGGATGCACGGATTTATGCACAACAGCTTCAATATTTCTTTAATGTCGGATGGTCGGATATACTTCACTAAAATAAATGCCTGAAATGGCATTTATTTTTAAAGCATAGGTTAGCCAAAACTAACTTACATAAAAAATCAGGAGGAGATAGGTTGTAATGAAAGAAGAGAGCGTATTATCCCGCTTATTCAGTTACATGGGAAGATTCAAAATAACAATGGCGCTATCCGCCGTTATGGCTGCGATTGCGGCTGTAGTAAATATAAAAGCATTTGTTTGTGTTTATCAGGTTGCAAAAGAGATTGTACAGTCGATGGGGGATTTTGCAGGACTGAATCAAGAGCGATTGGAGGGATTTGGATGGCAGGCTGTTTTTTTGATTTCCCTGTCGTTCGGGCTGTATGGGACAGCACTGTTATTTTCCCATATCACGGCTTATCATACGGTGGCGAAGCTTCGAATAAAGCTGATTTACCATACAGGGACACTTCCGTTGGGATACCATTCCTTCAATCCGAGCGGCAAACAGAGAAAAATCATCGAAAAAAATACAGATTATTTAGAAACGCTGATTGCACATCAAATTCCTGATTTTGTACAGTCACTGGTGCTTCCGATTGCCTTTCTGGTCTTTCTGTTTTTATATGACTGGCGGCTGTCTCTGATATGTCTGCTTCCCATATTAATCGGATTTGGAGTTCTTGCGTCCATGCTCAAAGGTGCAAGCGAGGGTCTGGCAAAGCAATATCAAAAATCGGCGGAAGATATCAGCAGCGCAGCTACGGAGTATGTAAGGGGAATTTCGGTTGTCAAGGCGTTTGGGCAGACGGCATCTTCCTTCCGGCGTTATAAAGATGCTGTACAGGAATACAGCGATTATGTCATTCGATATGCGCTGTCCATGGAAAACAGCGACAGCATATACAATACTGCCATCAATGGGATTTTTTTCTTTTTAATACCGGGCGGTATCTTTCTTTTCAATTTTGGTGCCGATACGGAACGTATCATCTTAAGCTTTGTTTTCTTTGCCGTGTTGATTCCGGCCGTTGTTACAATTTTAAACAAAATTATGAAGAGTTCTTCTAATTTGATGGTTGCAAAATCCGCTCTGGATGCCATAGACAAAATTTTAAGTGAAAAAGCGCTTTCTCAGTCCTCTCATCCCGAAACCCCGTCAAATTATGAGATCACTCTGGAGCATGTATCCTTTGCCTATGAGGAAAACGCAAAAAAGGCATTGGATGATGTGTCTCTTACCATAAGGCAGGGAACGATCACAGCCCTGGTCGGGGAATCCGGAGGAGGGAAAAGTACGGTTGCCAACCTCATTGCGAGGTTTTGGGACGCGCAGGGCGGCGTTGTCAAAATCGGCGGTGCGAATGTCAGGAATATGGATTATGGTGCATGGATGAAGCAGGTCAGTATCGTTTTTCAGGATACGAACCTTTTCAAAATGTCTATTTTGGACAACGTGGCTTTTTATACGCCCGGGGCTTCTCGGGAGGATATCCTGCATGCACTTCATCTGGCACAATGCGATGATATTCTAGAGAAGCTGCCCGGCGGTGCCGATACGGTCATCGGCACAAAGGGGAGCTACCTTTCCGGCGGGGAAATGCAGCGTATTGCATTGGCACGGGCAATTCTGAAGGACGCGCCCGTGGTGGTGCTGGACGAGGCGACGGCGTTTGCCGATGCGGAAAACGAGCACTTGATCCAAAAAGCACTGAATGAGCTGCTCAGGGGAAAAACTGTTTTGATGATCGCGCACCGGCTGTCTACTGTCATCCAGGCCGACCAGATTTGCGTGCTGGAGCACGGGAAACTTACAGAACGGGGAACACATGCCGAACTCTTGCAGGCGGGCGGTGTTTACGCCCGTATGTTCGCAGAATATCAAAGCAGCATTTCCTGGCGGATTGGAGGAAAACAGTATGTTTAGAAATAGTTATCGTTTAAGTTCCGGAGCAAACCGCTCCTTTTTGAAAGCAAGTTTTTTTATGACTCTTTTCAATTTGGCTTCCCTGCTGCCGGTCGTTTTATTGGCGCTTGTGACAAATGAGATGCTGAACCGCTATTTCGGTGATGCCAGTGGTCCTATTCCGCTTTGGACATATTGGGGAGCGGCGCTTGTCCTTCTAACCGTGATTTTCGTGACCTATAAGATCACCTACCGAAAAAAGTATTCTGCTTCAGGAAAAGAGGATATGCGCCTGCGCATGGAGCTCGCGGATAAAATACGGCGGCTGCCCCTTTCTTAACTTGGAAAGAGGGATTTGAGCGACTTGACTTCGGTTATCATGGATGATGTTGCGGTCACAACAAATACACTCGCTACGGCTGTAACGGAACTGATCAGCGGGTTACTTTCCAGCGTGATGATTATGATTGCCCTATTTATTTATGAATGGCGTCTGGCCTTGAGCCTGGCCGTTTGTCTGCCGCTTGCAGCAATTGCAATGTCACTGTCCAAGGCGATTTCGGAAGGTGCGAATAAAAGAAATAAACAAAAAAAATTAAGTATCAGCGATGGGCTGCAGGAATACCTGGAGAATATGAAGGTTCTGCGGACTTCACAGAAAATGGAGGACTATCAGGAGGGGCTTGCATATAGAATCAAGCGAATCATTCCAGGCCTTGTTTTGTATGAGCTTCTTGCGGGTTTATCAATTTCCGTCTCTTATAATGTGATGCGTATCGGGCTGGGATTCACCATTATTACCGGCTCTGCGCTATTGATTTCGGGCCGGATCAGTATGCTTACGTTCCTGATTTTCCTGCTGATCGCAGCCAGAATCTATGAACCGCTGACAAGAGCCTGTGAGATGCTGGGTGAACTGATTTATTCTTTGGTCAGCGCAAAAAGAATCAGTGACCTGCTGGACTCTCCGGAACAAACCGGGAACGAAAAGGTTACGCTGTCTCAATTCGATATTTCCTTTGACCATGTCAGCTTTGGCTATCATCAGGAGGAGGTCATTCATGATGTTTCGTTTACTGCCAAACAAGGTGAGATTACGGCGCTTGTAGGTCCGTCGGGCTGCGGGAAAAGCACGTTGTGCAAACTGGCCGCGCGTTTTTGGGATGTGCAGCGCGGAAGCGTATCCATCGGGGGAGTCAATGTCAATGAGATTGCGCCGGAGGCTTTGCTTGAAAATTTTGCTATCGTTTTTCAGGATGTGGTTTTGTTCAATGACACTATTTTCAACAATATTAAGATCGGCAGGGAGAATGCGACAAGAGAAGAGGTTTTTGCCGCCGCAAAGCTGGCCCGCTGCGATGAATTTATCGAGCGGCTGCAGCAGGGGTATGATACCGTAATCGGCGAAAACGGCAAGACGCTGTCCGGCGGCGAGCGTCAGCGGCTGTCGATTGCCCGTGCATTTTTGAAAGATGCACCGATTATTCTTCTGGATGAAAGCACGGCCTCTATTGATCCGGAGAATGAAACAAAAATTCAGGAAGCAATCGGGACGCTTATCCAAAATAAGACGGTACTGATTATTGCCCACAAATTAAGATCCATTGTAGAATGCGATAAAATTATTGTGCTCAAGGAAGGGAAGCTTACGGAGGAAGGCATGCACAATCAGCTTATGGAGCAGCAGGGCTTATACCACCGGCTTTATACACTGCAGAAGGAGAGTCTGGCATGGACGGTGAAAAGCATATGAGCAACAGTTAATTTTATTAATCGAAAACTTACGACGATTCAGTTGAATGTACAAGGCGGGTTTGATATGCTTGAGCCAGTAAAGGAGGTACTTTCTTATGCAGATCGGAGAAGTGATACGAAAATATAGAAAAGACAATAATATGACACAGGAAGAGATGGCAAACCGACTGGGGGTAACGGCACCGGCAGTCAACAAATGGGAAAATGGCAATTCCATGCCGGACATTATGCTTCTGGCGCCGATTGCCCGTTTACTGGATATTTCTATAGATACTCTGCTTTCTTTTCGGGGAGAATTAACAGACAAGGAAGCAAATGATTTGGTAAAGACGGTAAGTGACCGTCTTGAGAGAGAAAATTATCATGAAGTATTTCAGTGGGCAAAGAAGCAGATGGAAGCGTACCCAAATTGTGAGCATTTGATTCTATGGATGACAGTAGTTCTGGATGCCCGGCGTATGTTTGAAGAAGTGCCGGATGCAAAGCGTTATGATGATTTTATAAAAACATCCTATGAAAGACTGTTAAGCAGCAGTGCGGAAGAAATTAAGACAACCGCCGCAGATTCTTTATATGGGTTTTATATGCGCAAGGAGCAATATGATGAGGCGGAGAAGTATTTGAAGTACTTTTCTTTGCAGAATCCAGAAAGGAAGAGAAAGCAGGCTGCATTATACGAGAAGGCAGGGCGTATGGAGGAAGCCTATCAAACCTATGAGGAACTCTTGTTTTCCGGTTATCAGATGCTGAATATGGTTGTAAACAGTATGCTGATTATGAGATTAAAGGAAAATAATATTGAAAAAGCAGCTTATCTGGTTGGAAAGTTAAAGCAAATGGTGAATTTGTTTGAGATGGGAAATTATCAAGAATATGCGTCCGAATTGGAGTTGATGACAGCAAAGAAAGATGTGGAAGGCACCTTGCACTGTGCCAGGCAGATGCTTTCAAGTGTGCATGATATCGTTGCATATTGCAGAGCGCCTTTATATGAGCATATGACATTTAAAGAACCATCTGATGAATTCGGCGAAGAATTAAGAAAAAATCTGGTTGCATGCTTTCAGGATGAAGAAAGCTTTGGATATATGAGAGATGAGGAGCGATGGAAGCAATTGCTGGAGAAACAGGCTGTATCATAAATGCGGAGCGGTTATCCGTTCCGCTCCGCATACGCTTTCGCTGATAGAAGCTGCTTACCCTGCAGATTTATCCGATGGCCCAGCCTTCGGCTTTTTCCCGAATACCGATAAAACGCCGATAGAGGCCATCCTGAGTGAGCAGCTGGCTGTGGGTGCCCTTTTGCATGACCGTACCCTCGTCTATGACGAGAATCTGATCCGCATGTTCGACAGTAGCCAGCCTGTGCGCAATTACAATAATGGTTTTCCCGTGAGTCAGGCTGCTGATGGCCTGCTGGATCAGGTGTTCATTTTCCGGGTCTATGCTGGCGGTTGCTTCATCCAGAATAACGATGGGAGCATTTTTCAGCATGGCCCGTGCGATCGAAATGCGCTGCTTTTCGCCGCCGGAGAGGGTGGAGCCGCCTTCACCGACCAGAGTATCATATCCATTGGGAAGAGCCGAGATGAAATCGTGACACTGCGCTGCTTTCGCCGCGGCCATCAGTTCCTCTTCGGATGCATTCGGATTGCCGAACAGAATATTATTGCGGATACTGTCGTGAAATAAGTAAACGTTCTGGAAGACCATGCTTATGTTTTTCAGAAGGGAGTCGCATGTAAAATCCCGGATGCTTCTGCTGCCTATGGTTATTTCCCCCTTCTGTATGTCATAGAATCGGGCAAGCAGACTGCATATGGTTGTTTTGCCGCTGCCGGAAGGCCCTACAATCGCCGTTGTTGTATTTTCCGGAATCCGGAAAGTTAGGTTGCGCAGAACCTCCCTGCTGTCGTAGCCGAAGGATACATTCCGAAATGCAATATCATAATGTGTAATGGCAATGTCTTTCCCATCCTTATCAATAAATTCCGCATGTTCTATCTGTTTGATCTTTTCGTAAATGGCATCCAGCATTTCCAAGATATGCAGAGAATTGTTGGCGGCTTCAATGGAATTAAACATAATGAAGCCATATACAATAATCATAATTGCCATAGGAAGCTGCATTGAGCCATGTATTACAGAAAGAGCGGCAATCAGCATAATGGAACTGGTTCCCAGATAAAGCCCCAATCGATGCAGGCCATCAAAAGGTGCATAGTTTTTCTCCATTTTTATATTGATTTCTTTTGATTTTTGAAAAGCTCCCCGAATTCCCGCAGAAGCGACTCCTTCCTGCTTAAATGACTTGACAACGGCCATACCCCTGACATACTGTACAATTTCATCTGCCATTTCGTTAATGCTTTCCTGCCGTACAGGAGAGTTTTTTCTGCTTTGCCCCTCAATCATCTGCAATCCCATAGATGAAATAATGACGGCCAGTACCGCGGCAAAGGCAATTGCCGGGGAAATGGTAAACAGAAATAAAATGGTAATTACAAGAAATAGATAGCTGTCCACAAGATTGTTGATGACGCCCATTGCCTGCATTTCAAAAAAAGCAAGATCTGTCGTTACGGCAGTATTCAGCTCTCCTGTGTTGTTTTTCTGCAAAAACCCGAGCGGTACGCGTTTCAGGATATCCCCGATTTTCAACCGCTGCTCAGCGGTTACCTCATGGGCGATACTGTCCTGCTTTGTGGCGCGGAGGTAGCTTAACAGCCAGCGAAGTAAAATGGAGCCGACAATGATGCCGGTCAGCAGCAGGACATAGTTTTGTTCAAGCTTTGCCGTACCGTTTCGATCATCCAGAAGAACCCGAATGGTGTAGGTGCCGCAGATCACCGGAACCGCACCCAATATATTACCGACCAGAGAAAAAATAATGCCGGCATATAGTCTTGCTTTATATTTTTTCATCATACGAAAAAGATTTCCAAGAATTCGAATCATGCCAAAACCTCCTTGCCCTCTGTTTTTACAAACCATTTTTTTGCCCCGATATGAGCCTGCCACATTTCGCGGTAAAGCGGACTTTTTTGAAGCAGCTCTTCGTGAGCTCCGGTTTCCTCAACTCTTCCGCCATTGATTAACAGGATATTGTCGGCATTTTTGATTGTGGAAAGCCGATGGGCGATGACCAGCAGTGTTTTACCCTTCGTCAGCTCGGCAATGGCCTCCTGAATTTTAGTCTCATTCTCCGGATCGGTGAAGGAGGTGGCCTCGTCCAGTATAATAATGGGAGAATCCTTTAATATCGCACGGGCTATCGTAATGCGCTGCCGCTCCCCGCCGGAGAGCTTGTCACCGGATTCGCCTGCAGTGGATTGATATCCCTGCTCCAGCTTGCCGATGAATTCGTCACACTGCGCTTTGCGCGCCGCTTCCAGCACCTGCGTATCGGTTGCCTTCGGGTTTCCCAGCCTGATATTCTCCATAATGGAGCAGTTGAACAGAAAATTGTCCTGTGTGACAAAACTCACCTGATCTGCAAGCTGAGTCAGAGGAATCTCCCTGATATCCACACCGCCGATCGTGATGCGTCCTTCTGTCGTATCCCAGAAACGGGCAATCAGTCTTGCCAATGTGGATTTTCCGCCGCCGGAAGGTCCGACCAGAGCACTGAACGAGTTTTCAGGAAGCGTCAGGCTGACATCGTGCAGAACATCCTCTTCGCCGGTATAGGAGAAGGTTACATGCTCCAGCCCGATCGTGTGATGAGTAATCGGTTTTTCTTCGAAAGTCTGCGAAAGCTCTCCGATATCAAAGGTCTTGTTGATGGAGTTGACCGAGTATTGAATGGATTTCAGCTGGTTAAAAAAGAGAATAAACCGGCCAAGGCTGCTGACAAGACCCATGGAGAGCAGCATTGCCATCGTAACTTCTGGGAGGCTGGCATCGCCCGACTGTACCATATGCGTACCGATGGGAAGTACGCCGAGCAGCGTTGTAGGGAGAATAACCGAACCCAGCGTCGTATATTTCCAGGTGGATTGATACCAGTCCAGAGTCGTTTTCTTGAAGCTCTCCACCGCTCTGTGGTATTTTTCATAAGAAGTGGTGGATTGATTGAATGCTTTTACAACCTCGATTCCTTCCACATATTCTACGACAGCATTGTTCATGTGCTCATTGGATTCCATATAGTTTGTATAGGTTTTGTTGTAACCGCCCAGCATGATACCGTAGGGAATCATAGCAAGAGGCACCGTGATCAGGGAAGCCAGTGCCAGCCGGAAGTCGATCATGCATAAGTAGCAAAATACTGCAGCGGGCAGAACAAGCGCGGCCGCACCCTCCGGGATGACATGAGCCAGCGGGATTTCAATGGTTTCCACCTGATCGACCACAATACTTTTCACTTTGCCGGCAGACAATCCCTGTGTGACTCCCAGTGGAGCTTTAAGAAGCTTATCCGCAATTCTGATCCGCATGATTTCTAGGATCGTATAAGCAGACACATGAGAGAGTGTGGTGGAGATGGCGTGAAACACTATTTTTAATAAAAATCCCGTCACGCATATCAGGCTCCAGTAAATAACGGCCCGGGAGGTAGCCGCGTTGTCAAAAAACAGGATAATTACATGGTAGGCCGCAACAAATGGAATGATGCTCCCGGCCACCGAGATCAGTGCGCAAACCACGGACAGCAGAAGCTTTCCTCTGCAAGGCCCGGCATAGGACAGAATACTGCCCGCAACACTGCTGTGATATTGTTTTGTTTGCATGTCTAAATCCTCCGTTTTGGTTAGGAAAAACTATAACCCTAAAACTGCCTGCCAATTAAAAAATTTGGTAATGATAGCGCAGTGATGCAGCGCTTTCTCTTTTGGAAAGTCATGTACAATCGTTTCAAACAAAGTAGACCAGTATGCTGTCAGAAGGATATGAAGTTCATCCTGATCCACCTGATTTTTTGTGAGTCCGGATGAAAATGCTTTTTCGATAAAGGACATGGTGTGTTTGGTATTTTCCATCACAAAGTCATTTAAGAAGGTCGAGTATGAGGAACCTTCAGAGCAGCACAAAAGCAGCTTAAAGCCATCGTATCTTGCATATAGAAATTCAATCCAGCCTTTATGGGTTTCTTCGGACATATTCCATACAAGCTGCATTTCCTGCCGTTCCAGATGTTGATAGTTGTTTCGTTCAACTGATTGTTTCAGCACTTGAATGTCATTTATTGTAGGCTTTAATACGGCTGCGAATAACTCTTCCTTTCCGGAAAACCTCTTATACAGAGCACCGGTTGTTACACCGGCTTTTCGGCAGATCTCGCGTAATGAAGCATTGGCAAACCCCTTTTGCAAGAATTCCTCTTTTGCACTTTTGAGTATTTTAGGATCGATGCTGTTATCAGATACTGACATGTGTTCCTTCTTTCTGCGATAACGACGTTATTGATAACTATGTTATCAGTCTATAATGTTTTTTGAGATCTGTCAATACTAATTTTTTGAGTTGTGATATTTTAAAATTCATGGCAGAGGTACTGTTTCACAGGTCAACTGAATACTTGCTGTTAAGTAAAATAAAAGTAGCAGGTTTTTTTTAGGTACGCTATAATAAAAATACAGAGATAAAAACACAACGCAAGAGGCTGATCTTTTGCAGATCTGGTAGGTAGTCCGTTGTTTGTGCATGAAAATCTTAAGGAGGCGAATCGCATGACAATCGTTGTTTATTATTCTATGAATGGAAATACGAAGGAAGCGGCAGAAAAAATTGCGGCGGGGATTGGAGCAGATCTGTTGGAGTTAAGACCGGCAAAACCGTTGCCGGAGGAGGGCGGAAAGAAATATGCGATTGGCGGTATGCAGGCGATGTTTGGAAGGTGTCCTGCAATCGAGAAGAGCGGTATTGATTTTAGCCGGTATGAAAGGATTATTCTCGGCTGTCCTGTGTGGGCGGGTAAATGCGCCCCGTATATCAACACTTTCCTGAAGGATAAGGATGTAAATCTTCTTGTGAAATCGGTATTTACATGCAGCGGCGGCGGAGATAACGATAGCTGCATAGCGGATTTAAAAAAGAGGCTTCCCAATCTCGGTCCGACATTGGCGCTTGCCGATCGTGCTAACGGCCTGGCTTCTCAAAATAAAGAGAAGCTGGAGGAATACATTAAAAAAGAGCTTGCATAGTGTCAAATGCTCCCTTGATATTCAGACGGCCATATCCCCATAAACGATTCGGATAGGTAAGAGGACTGTTTCGGTCTGCGCCCCTGTATAAATAGTATTTGATATCGTTCATTCTAAAATAAGGTTCATTTCCCTGTACGACGGCCCATTCCAGATATTGCGCGAGCGCGCCTGCGGTAATGGCAGCCGCCATGCAGGAGGCCGTGCGCCGTCCGCCTACCGTCAGTACATTTACGCCGGGTGCTGCCAAATCCGGCTTGATTTTTTCAGATCTGCTGTAGCCTCTTCCCGATCCTACATAAAAGCTGTTATTAGAGACCTGGTAGGTGCTTACTGTTAAAGGCTGAACCGCATATGCGGGCTCGGTCAGCGTTACATCGGGATTTGGCAGAAGAAAATAAGTATCTTCTGATACAAAGCCATTCATCGGGAGCCAGATGTGAAAGGTCTGGATGACATTTCTGGCGAGCGGAAAGGAAGTCGCGCTCCCTTCCGGATAGACACCAATCGTCCAGATACCCGGTGTCGGATTGAGAAAACGGATCATAACCAGCTCTGCTCCCGACCATCTTTCTCCGATTATATAATCTACAGTGACGGTGGTCGGTTCATAAAGAAAATGATAATGGACATTCAGTCTCCTTCGTGCCGGAATTCTTGGAATAATCTCCCCTCCCGGAGATTGTACGGAGATGGAATAAATATCCGGTCGTCCTCCCCAGAGCTCGATCATAAATTGCTTTTCCCCATCTCCGACCTTTATTTCTACATTTTGATATTCTGCAACACTGGAAATTCCTGGGGTGCTGTTTGGATTAATCTCGTTGGATACGGTCATTTCACCGAAGTAATGGTGACGGGAGGCACCCTCATTTCCGCCTGCAATCACAATGGCTCGTTCATGTCTTTGCAGCAGATGGTCGCAGTAGCCTGCAATTGGGGAATTTCCGTTATGATCTCCGAGATTTGTGCCAAGACCGATTGCAATCACAAGGGGCATATTCAAGCTGAGTGCCAAATGATCCAGATATTTGATTGCCGTCAGCATATCGGTTTCCGAGTACGCAATGGCATCTTCTTTTACACAGTAAAAATCACGCAGATACTGTTTGGCCGGTTTCAGCTTTACCATGGCAATCGTTGCCTCCGGAGCAGCCTGTACCCCTGCCATGGCGGAGCCGTGTCCGTTCTCATCTCTGCTGGGCACGATTTCATAAGGAGTATCACTTGCCAGGGCCAGATCAATATCCGCCCGTTTATATTCACTTCCGTAAGCAAACAGCTCAGGCAGGGTTCCGGTCTGGATTGTTTGATCCCAAATCGCGGCAATCCTGCTGTCACCGTTGCTGTAACGAAATACCGAATTGCGGTAATCAATTCCCGTATCAAGATAGCCGATCAGAACCCCCCGTCCCTTCAGGGCAAGCCTGGATGCCTGCAGATCAAGGATTCCGCTGGCCTTCAGTGACTCATAGTCCGGATTGTTTTCAGAACCGGAAACAGTTGTGAGGGATGCGCCTGCCCTCGTCCCGTTTTGAAGCTGTTCCGCCCCATCCAGAACAAGTCCATAAAGTGTCGGGATTTCGGTGTATAGATAGTTTTCATAATTGATAGGGGGAACATCGGTATGGGAGATATATAAGATATCATAATTGACATCAAGATTCTGAAAACAGTGAGCATTCGCGGCCTCCAGATTTTTTTCAAGTCTGGGCGGTGTGTCATATAACAAAAAGTCGTAATAATCTTCTGACAAAATCATTTGCCGGCAGTCCACATCCATAATTCGCGGCCTCTTTGATAAAATGCTTATTTTACTATATTCATGCTCCAGTTTTTGTTTACTCGCGTGATTCAGTCGGGGAAGGAACTTTTCTGCTTCCATTCTTTTGCATATTGTTTGGGAGAGATACCGGTTTCTTTTTTGAATACTTTGCTGAAATATAAGGAATCCTCATATCCGACAAGGCCGGCAACCTCTTTGATAATTAATGAAGGATTCAGGCGCAAAAGTTCCTTTGCTTTTTCGATTTTTAATTTTATCATAAATTCTGTCGGTGTCACGTGCTGATACTCTTTAAATATCTTGCTGAGGTAGGAGGGCGTGAAATGGAAGACCTCTGCTATTTGCTGGATGCCGATATTTTCTGTGTAGTGTTCATAAATGTAGTGCTCGATTTTTAAAAGAATCTGCTGCTTATCCAGATTATTTTTGATACTGTCAATTTGGTCATAAATATAGTCACTGAAAATTGACAGCAGATTTTCATAAAGAGCTTCATAATGATCGGAATAAAAAACGGCAGTGTGGATCGTTTCCGTTGTTTCCATGGAACGAAACGGTGAAACTTCCGCACCGGCCAGAGAAACATTCAGCAAATGGATAAAGTACTGAGAAACAAAAAGCTGACTGCAGTTTAACCGCTTCAACTCCTTGATCAGCTGTTTTAATTCAGCTCTGAATAACTTTATATTTGAATTTTTGTAAAACTCACTTAAACGGGAAGTATAGAGATTGAGATCCTTTAAAGAATACTTCTTTTCTGCGGCAGGCTGCTGATCCAGGCATAAAAGCTGAGATTCTCCGATTATAATATTCCTGCTCAGATAAGAAAGCAGATCATTGATATAAAGATTCATTTTTTTCATAACGGTTGTATGAAAGGAATAAACGACCGTTATGGCTGTATCCAGATGAAGGAGCGGCTCAAAAAATTCATGAATCGCCTGTTTTTTATTTTCCGGTAAATGTTCATCGAGAGCGATAACGACTAACTCTCCCGCTAATGAATTTAAAGGAAAGCACCAATAATTTTTGATCTGGCTGCAGGGCAGTAAATAATCGGCACAGCTCCTTTGCAGATAGGAACTGTCACATTTTGAAAAATCAACGTCCGGATAAGGATAGTTTCCCCTGCATAAAACTGCAATGCAAAAATGACCGGTTTCATGATTTTGTCTCATAAAATCGATATTGTCAGTCTGATTCAAAGAAGGAGTGTTGATGGCCGATTGATATTTTTGTTCCATAATTTTGATCAGTTCCAGATAAAGCGCATCCTCATCAATCGGTTTCAGTAAATAATTAGATACGGATAAGGAGATGGATTTTTGAGCATAGGCAAAGGAATCAAAACCTGTAATAATGACAGAAGTAATGTGCGGCCATTGTTTTTTTACCGCTTCAATTAATTCCAGCCCATTGATGACCGGAATTTGTATATCGGTAATCAGTACGTCAATATCGGCGGCGTTTTTTTCCAAATAGTCTAAAGCTGCTTTTCCGTTTGTAAAGGCCTGTGCAATGATAAAATGTTCCTCAAAGGAAAGAATGCTTGATTTTAAAGCCCGTAAAATAGGGGGTTCATCCTCTACCAGCAATAAATTCATCATAATCCAGTCTGCCTCCTATACTGATGCAGGTACCGCCTGCTTCTAAGTTATCAAGCTGAAAGAAAAAATTTTCTTTATATTTCAGCTTGAGTCTGATTAAAGTATTGACAAGTCCCATACCTCCTATTTTAAAAGACTCCAAAGAATCAATAGGACTTTGGGAAAATTCGTCCACCTTTTCATATAATTTTTTCCTGCTCGCCTCATCAAAACCAATTCCATTATCGGATACGCTGATGACCCAGTCATAATGATTGACGCAGTAGCAATGAATTGTAATCTGCCAGGGCGGCAATGTCTTTTTAAATCCATGCTTAAAACAATTTTCCAGGATCGGCTGCAAAACCAGCTTGGGAATTTGCATGGTACTGATATCAGGAAAAGCATTATTATGGATTGTATAAGAAAAATTTTCTTCATACCTGATTTTCATGAGCTTTAAATAATTTTCGGCATGGGCAAGTTCATCCCCGATCGTAGCGGTATGATCCAGATAATTTGAGATATATCTCAGAATGGAGGAAAGGTAATCGCAAACCAGTTCAATAGTTGCCGTATCATTTTCTTTACTGAAGGCTTTGATGACAGAGAGCATATTGAATAGAAAATGCGGATCCATTTGGGACTGTAAAGCGATCATATTTGCCCGCAGCTCATGTTCCTTTGATTTTACATTTTCCTCCATGGAGTTGTGCAGACGGGAAAGCATATCATCAAACGCCTCGGTCAGGGCGATAAATTCAGCGGGATATCCGGAGGTGTCAAGAGTCAGGCTCGCGTCTTCGATTGAAATATTGGCGGCCTTGTCTGTCAGCTCCCTGAGAGGCTTTGTATTCATCTTAATAATCTGAAAAATGGTGTACAGGCAGGCGGCAATGATGAAAGCCGAAATAAAACAGATCACCAGAACAGAATCACGGAATAAATTGGATAAAATAGAAAGGTTTTCTGTCTGAAGAAGGTATCCGCCGCTGTCCAGAGGTATGATATTGCAGAAATATTCCTTGTTTTTATAAGAAAATGGGGCGATATCGGAATCTGTGGCCCCGGCATGAATTTTGTACTGATCGATATACTGCTGTAGACTTTCGTCCGCGATGGAGGCGGAAGAGTAAATGACTTCAAAAGCTTCATCTAATAGAAAGGTCTGTATATAGCTGTTATTATTTGCAGATAAAACCTTATCTAGCTGAGAATAGGGACATTGTATTTCCACAATGCCGTCCTTTGATATGGAATACTGGTAATAATTGAGCTCCCGGTATAAAGAAAAGCATAAAGAGTCCCGGTCGGAGTATACGTCTTCCTGCAGCGGAGAGATATAAATTCCCTTTGTGTCAAAAGTAATGCCGTTGTAACGTTTCATGAAACCGTCTGAGTTTAAGTAGGCCTGGACAAGCTCTTTGGAATAGGGAATTCCCATTGTAATAAAATTACCCTGATCATTATACATATTGATTCTGAAACGTGCGGTTTCGGACGGAACTAACAGCGGAACCATGGCATCATTGATTAAGGAGTAGAGCGCTTTATCGGACATGGGGATGGAGGAGGCCTCCTTGAAAGCCTTCCGAATGGATGAATTCGTAACGATAGAGATGGAAAGGCTATTCATATCCTGAATCAGCGAGTTATATTCGCTGGAGGTACGCAAGGAAATCTCGGTAAAGCTCTTTTGATAATTTGACATAATTTTGCTGACGTTGGTGGCAGACAGGGCGATAATGACGGCTCCTGCAATCAGCATGATTACCAATGCAATTTTTAAAAAAATTTTTTTATGAAAACCGTATCCCATCATAATTCTCCGTAAGACCTGATTTACTTTTGGCAAATGAATAGTATCATTATAACAAAACAAAGGTACAATGCAATCCGATATTCTATTTTTCCATATTTCTGTCGGAGATATTCCATTCTTGTTTGGCCATGCCGACTGTATAATTGGGTCGTAATGAAAAAACCACCAAGGAGGTAAGATATGAAAAACGTATTATCTAAAAAAGTATTAGCCGTACTCTTGGCATCCGCAATGGCATTTGGTCTTTCTGCATGCGGCAGCAGTGAGTCCGGAGCAGAACCGGCGCAAAGCGCGGAGGCTTCAGATGAAAAAGTATCGGACGCGGAGGTATCGGACGCGGAAGCATCGGCTCCGGCGGCAGCAGGTGAGTCCGGTGAGGCTGATTTTTCCATCCTCAAAGGAAAAACGATTTCCTTTATGACATCGCAGGCTAAATATTTTGATGTTTACCAGACAATGGCTGAGGCAATTGAAAAGGATTATGGCTGTACAGTGGAATTTCAGGTAATTCCGGATGATGAATACGGCTCTATGATTAATTTGAAGCTGTCAACGGGTGAGGTTCCAGATGTTTTTGAACAGAATTTCCCGTCTGAGAATGTGACGATCGGCGTGTACGATAATTGTGTGGATTTAAGCGGCGAGCCGTGGATCTCAAGACTGGTGAATCCGGAGTTGTGCAAGGATTCCAGCAATGGCAGTATCTATGCGCTTCCTAAGGAGTCTTCTTCCGGATATCAGGCAGTCTACTACAACAAGGCACTGCTCGCGGAATGCGGAATCACCGACCCTAATCCGCAGACCTATGAAGAATTCCTGGATCTTCTTAAGACAATAAAGGAAAACAGCGATGCGACGCCTTTCTTGCAGACGAATGCGGACAGCTGGACAACACAGATCTTTATGACGGGCGGAATTGCCGTGGCACTCGGAGACAGTGCTGCCGATACGTATGATCAGTTATTGAATAATGAGATCAAGTGGACGGATGTGCCGCAGGCGCAGGAAATTCTCCAGAAGTATATGGACCTGTACAGTGCAGGCTATATCAATGCGGACAATCTGTCTATCGGGTATGACGATGCAGCTAAAATTGTGGCAGACGGCAAGGCAGCAATGTATTTGACGATTGAGCAGTGGGCAATGGACTTTGAGAAAAACTATGAAACAGAACTGGGCTCCTTTGTCATTCCTTATGCAGGCAAGCCGAGTCTGCCTACGGGCAACTATGTACAGGGATTGTTTGTTCCGAAGGAAGGGGCACAGGTAGATGCCGTAAAGGCATTTCTTCAGGTATGGTCAATGCCGAAGTATCAGGATCTGTACTATGCGGAAAATCCCGGATTCCCGGCGTTTAATGATGTAAACGGCGGTGATGTGACCGCTTGTGTAAAGGATCTGGTGGATAACTATATCGCTACCAATAACTATTCCTATGAACAGAACGGCCAAATGGCGGAGGCCTCCGGCTGTCTCGGAGATCTGTTTACGCTCTATGTAGAAGCGGCATCCGGTTCAAAGACCGCAGACGAGGTCTGGAAGGCATACCAGCCCATTTACGAAGATTATATGGAACAGCAGGGATATGAGGCATTTCAATAGCAGCATTCGTTTGCCGCAGTATGAAATGTACGCAGCACAGTGCCGTGCCGGAAGCAGAGTTTGGATCTGCTTCCGGCATACCGTACTGTCTGGGTGATACAAAAAGGAGACCGATCATGAAGTCGAAAAAATTATATCCAAATTACTTTACGTTTCCCGCCGTCATTCTTTTTTCAATCTTTTATGTGATACCGATTCTGGCAGGCTTTGCCTTAAGCTTTACAGACTGGCATATTAAGCGGTTATATACGCCCAAATTTATCGGACTGAAAAATTTTGTGAAAATTTTCAGTGATGAGCATTTTATGCTGGCTTTAAAAAATACCCTTCTGTTCGCGGTGATTTCAACAGTGGGAATTGTTGTTTTCGGTTTGCTGCTGGCGCTCATATTGAATAAGGCCGTGAAAGGAAAGTCCTTCTTCAGGACAGTCTTTTATCTTCCTGCAGTGCTCAGCCTTATTGTGGTGGGAATTATGTTTAAGGCAGTTTTCAAGATGGACGGGGGAATTTTAAATCATATACTGACACTTTTGGGCCTGTCCTCTCTTACCAATGACTGGCTGGGGAATCCCGAAACAGCAATGTACTGTATTATTTTTGTGCAGATTTGGAAATGGAGCGGCTTTGCAATGGCCATTTATCTGGCCGGTCTGCAGGGGATTTCCGATGATTATTATGAGGCGGCAAACATTGACGGAGCGACCGCACTTGATAAATTCAGAAAAATTACGCTTCCTCTTTTGGCACCGGCTTTCACCGTGGTTATTACAATGAACACCATCGGCGGATTTAAAGTGTTTGAACAGGTTTATGTGATGACAAACGGCGGTCCCGGCTATGCCACACAGGTGCTGAATACGTACATATACAGCGAATTCAGTAAAGGCTCTCTGGGCCGCTCCTCCTCGATGAATCTCGTACTTTTCATAGCAATATCAATCATTGCATTACTGTTAAACACAATATTGAAACGGCGGGAGGTACAGATGTGATGTTAAGACTTGGTGTGAGAAAAAAATCGCGGCTGACCTCCATTGTACTGACGGTCATTTCCGCATTGTTCAGTCTGGTTATTTTAGTACCGCTGCTGATCGTGGTACTCGGATCCTTAAAAAATCCCGCACAAGCGCAGGAATTCAGACTCTCCCTGCCTTCCGAATGGCTATTTGAGAATTATCTCCATGTACTGGTAGAGGGAAATATCTTAACCGCATTTAAAAACAGCTTAATTATTACAGTTGCAGTGTCGGCAATCGTAATTGTGGCGGGCAGTCTTTCTGCCTTTGTTGTCTCAAGAAAAGATACCGTATATACCAAATTTGTTTATTATTTATTTTTACTTGGTATGGTCGCACCCATACAGATTGTCACAACGTATGCATTATTAAAAATACTGCATCTGACAGGCACCTATGTGGGGGTTATTTTTGTCGAAACCGCATTGCAGATGCCATGGACCATTTTTACCTTGTCTGGGTTTATTAAAAATGTGCCGAGGGAACTGGATGAGGCCGCATTTATTGACGGTGCATCACCGATGCGGATGTTTTTTTCCGTCATCTTCCCTCTTCTAAAACCGATCGTGGCAACTGCGGTCGTAACAACTGCGATGGGTGCATGGAATGAATTCATGGTACCGCTTTATTTCTTTAATTCTTCATCAAAATGGACGATGCCGCTGACAGTTTATAACTTCTTCGGACAGTATTCCAGCAACTGGAATTATGTATTTGCCGATCTGGTTCTGACTGCGCTGCCGATTGCTGTTTTATATTTGCTTTGTCAGAAATATGTTGTTGCGGGAACTACGGCAGGTGCCGTAAAGGGATAAGGAGAATAAAATATGCGGTTCAGACAAGTACATCTTGATTTTCATACATCAGGACAAATTGATGGAATCGGAGCAGCCTTTGATAAAAAGCAATTTCAGAATGCATTGCTGGAAGGTCATGTGGATTCGATTACTGTTTTTTCTAAATGTCATCACGGCTGGTCCTATCATCCGACCATGGTAAATACAATGCACCCAAAGCTGTCATTTGATCTTTTGGGAGCAGAGCTTGAGGCCTGCAGAGAAATCAGAGTAAAAGCGCCGGTCTATCTTTCCGCAGGCTTTGATGAAAATCAGGCCTGCCTTCATCCGGAGTGGCTGATCAGGCTGGAGGATGAGACTTTGACGGAATCGCCGGATTTTTTTACGGCCGGGTATCATAAAATGTGTTATAACACCGGGTATCTGGAGCTGCTTCTGGCAGAGATTGAAGAGGTTATGCACAAGTATCATCCGGAAGGGATTTTTCTTGATATCTCGGCAATTCAGCCGTGTTATTGTGCAAAATGCCGCAGTGATATCATAGCGAGGGGAAAAGATTACAGAGATCCCATGGCAGTGATGGAACAGGCCGAAGCCGTATATGAGAACTATACGAGACGGGTAGAGGAGGCTGTCAGGAAATACAGTCCCGACTGTACAATTTTTCATAATGGCGGGCATATCGTCAGAGGACGGCGTGATCTTGCCCATCACAATACCCATCTGGAACTGGAAAGCCTGCCTACAGGAGGGTGGGGATATGATCATTTTCCGATGTCGGCATCCTATGTGATGAATCTTGGAATGGAATATCTTGGAATGACCGGTAAATTTCATACGACCTGGGGAGAGTTCGGAGGCTTCAAGCATCCCAATGCCCTGCGTTATGAAACGGCACTGTCGCTTGCCTTTGGAGCAAAATGCTCCGTAGGTGACCAGCTGCATCCGTCCGGGCTTATGGATCAGGAAACCTACAGGCTTATCGGTGCCGCCTATTCGGAAGTAGAACGAAAAGAAGAATATTGCCGTGATGCGGTCAATTGTGCGGATATCGGTATTCTCGGAGAGGAAGCGGTCAATTTTCAAAACTCCGATTGTAATACGAAGCACGACGGTGATATCGGCGCAAATCGGATCATGCTGGAGGGTGGCTATTTGTACCGGTTTATCGATCGGGAAAACGATTTGAAAAAATTTAAAGTGATTGTTCTGCCGGATACGATTCGTCTTGATCAAGAATTGGAGGGCCGGCTGCGGGAATATTTGAATGCGGGCGGTAAAATATTGGCCACCGGAACAAGCGGATTGCGGAAGGAAGAAAATGCATTTGGTATCCCGGTCGGTGCCGAATTTCTTGGAATCAATGAATATAGGCCGGATTATCTGATCAGGGTCAGGAATGGCGCGTATGGGTCGGCTCATGTGATGTACGCACAGGGCATCCGCATCCGGAAAACAGAAGGAAAAGCAGCGGCATTTCGTCAGAATTCTTATTTTAACAGGGATGTTCTTCATTTTTCTTCTCACCAGCATACCCCTAACGATCCATCGCAAATGGAAGCGGCTGTGGTAACAACAAAAAATACAGTGTATATCGGGTGGAGTATTTTTGCAGATTACGGAACAATCGGGGCTCTTCATGCAAAGGAGCTGGTCACGGAGGCGTTGGATCAGCTGCTGGATACGAAAAAAACAATAGAGACCGATCTTCCGGACAAGGGAATTGTGACATTGACGAAACAGGAAGGCGAGCAGCGGTATATCAATCATTTATTATTTGCTTATACGAGCATCCGCGGCCGCTATACCCGTAACGGCTCTGAAAACCTGGTAGAGGCAATCGAAGGGCTTGTTCCTGTTTACAATGTGAAGGTGAAAGTTAGGGTAAAAGAAGAAATCAAAAATATTTATTTGGCGCCGCAGGGAAGTAAGCTGCCCTTTTACAAGGAAAAAGAGGCGATTGTCTATACGGTGCCTGAAGTAAATTGTCATCAGATTGTGGTGATGGAATATTGATCAATGGTTTCTGATTTGGAGAACGATATGCGTGAAATAGAAAAAATAAAAGAGAATTTGAACACTGTAGTATCAGAAGAAATTGATAAGGGAGCGTTGCCGTGGGCAATTGTAAAACTTATCAAAAGAGGGGAAAGTGTCCTGACTATTCGAACCGGATTTTCGGATATAGAGAAAAGGAAAGCCGTGACCGAACATTCCATTTTCAGAGCTTATTCCATGGGGAAGCCCCTTGCGGCAATCGCGCTGTTTCAGTTGGTGGAGGCGGGAAAAATTGTTCTCAACAGTCCCTTATCAGATTATTTGCCGGAATATAAACAGATGAAAGTGATTACTCCCGACGGAACAACAAGTGCTGAAAAACCTATTTTAATTAAGCACCTGCTGAATATGACCTCCGGTTTGGTTTATCCGGATGAGGATCAAGCCGGAAGAGAAATGCAGGATGTTTTTGATGATATTGAAAAGGGCGGGAATTCCTTATCGACAAGAGAGGTTTGCCGAAGGATTGCAGAGAAGCCGCTGGCATTCCAGCCGGGAGAGGCCTGGAGGTATGGTCTGAGCGTGGATGTGGCGGGAGCTGTCATTGAGATCGTTTCAGAATGCCGTTTAAGTGAATATTATAAAAAAAATTTGTTTCTGCCGCTGGAAATGGAGGATACCGGTTTTTTTGTTCCGAAGCCAAAATGGAAAAGATATGTTCCTCTTTATGATTATGAGCCGGAAGAAGGGCTTTTTATTACACAAAAAAGACATCTTGGATTAACGCAGGGATTTGAGCCGCCGTGTTTTGAATCTGCCGGTGCAGGAATTCTCACGACGGAAAAAGATTTTATGCATTTTATTCAGTGTCTTCTCAATCAGGGAAAAAGAAACGGTGTCCGCCTTTTGGGAGAAAAAACCTTTCAGTACCTATGCAGAAACCAGTTGAATGATGCCCAGAAAAGAACCATCTATTTTGATCATATGGCAGGCTACGGCTATGGAAGCTTTATGCGCATGTACATGGATCCGCAGGAAGCGGGTACCTGCGGATGCAGTAATGAATTTGGCTGGGACGGGTGGAGCGGACCCTATTTTACAGTCAATTTGGAGGATCAGACAGGGATTCTGTTTTTGACGCAGCGATGCGGCTACTGCAACCCGGAATTGATCTCAAAAATCAGAAATATTTGTTATTCGTATGATTTTCATTAGATAATCCCTTCCTTTTTACTATTTAAAAATACTTGAATTTCCCCCTGTGAAACAAGCATGAACAGGGGGAAATTTGCGTGCAAAAATAATTTCCTTAGAAAATCACTTGCATTTCTTGCGGTTTAGGAATATAATAAAATAAAATTTAGGGATACCTAAAAATAAAAGTACGAACGGAGAAAATTATGGATGCTTATACAAAAAGAATTTTCCGCCGCAAGATACCTACTTTAATTGTAACGGCGCTTGTTCTGCTGATCGGGACTGCAATGAAGTTTTTTTAGGGTAATATTTTTGAGGAGGATCACATGACACCAAATAAAGAGGATTATTTAAAAGTGCTCTACAAGCTTGGCGGTATGAAAGAGCTGGTGAGTAATAAAAAGATTGCGGAGGCACTGCAAATTGCCCCTGCTTCTGTAACTGAAATGCTGGGAAAGCTCAGCAAAGAGGGACTGATTCATTATGAACCCTACAAGGGTTCTTGTCTGACACAGGAGGGCGACCGCGTCGCCATCTCTCTGGTGCGCGGCCATCGGCTTTGGGAGGTCTTTTTGATGCGGCATCTGGGATATTCCTGGAGTGAAGCCCATGAGGATGCGGAACTGCTGGAGCATATCACTCCGCCGCGTCTGACCGCCCGGCTGGATCAATTTCTGAATTATCCGGCGCATTGTCCTCACGGCAGTGCTATCCCTCACCCCGACGGTCAAATTAATCTTATTCCGCTTGAGCCCCTGAATCAGCTTAAGGCGGGAGTGACTTCTCACATCCGCCGTGTAACAGAGGAGAAGGAATTGCTGGATTATCTGCAGGAGAGTGGAATTACGATCGGCAGCCCTGTTCGTATTGTGGATGCCGCTGCCTATGAAGGACCGCTGACTCTTGAGCTTGAGGGTAAGCAGGTTCAAATCAGTTACAAGGCTGCCTGTCAAATTTATGTAGACAAGACAGCGGAGTCCTGATACTAAAATATGATTTAGGAGGTTTCTTTATGAAAACAACAACAAAAGGTATTCTTGGCACAATCCTGAGCCTGTCTTTACTGCTTGGAGGCTGCTCGGCCCCCGCGGCGAATATGGATGCCAAAGAAGATAAAGTAAGTATTGTTGCCACCACTACCATGCTGGCAGACCTGGCTAAAGTGATCGGCGGGGAAAGAGTTGCCGTAGACGGCCTTATGGGGCCGGGGATCGATCCGCATCTGTATCAGGCCAGCGCCGGAGATGTTTCATTGATGCAAAAGGCGGATGTTGTCGTATATAACGGACTGCATCTGGAAGGAAAAATGGGTGAAATATTTGAAAACCTTACCGGTCAGAGTCCCGCTGTGATTTGTATCGAAGATGGTCTGGACGAATCCGCACTCCTGTCCTGGGAGGAGGACAGCTCTGTTCACGATCCTCATATCTGGTTTGATGTTTCTTTGTGGATGTCGGCCGCAAAAACGGTTGCAAGCGGATTGGCTGAAGCAGATCCTGACGGAAAGGCGGATTATGAATCTAATTTAAATGCTTATTTGAAGGAACTTGAGGAAACGGATACGTATATCCGAGACCGGGCTGCTGAACTTGCTGACAGTCAGCGTGTGCTGGTGACTGCCCATGATGCATTTCAATATTTCGGCAAAGCCTATGGATTTGAGGTACGTGGACTTCAAGGCATCAGCACCGATGCGGAAGCAGGTACCGCGGATGTAAGTGAATTGGCCGATTTTATTGTGGAACGGCAGATCAAGGCAATTTTCGTGGAATCCTCTGTACCGCCTAAGACGATTGAAGCGCTGCAGGCTGCGGTGGCGGCCAAAGATTTTGATGTTGCGATCGGCGGGGAACTGTATTCAGACTCGCTGGGGGATGCAAAGTCCGGAGCCGATACGTATATTCTGACCGTTAAGGCCAATATTGATACGATTGTAGATGCCTTGAAGTGACGGGAGGGAAGCATATGGAAAAGCAACAAAATTACGCGGTAGAGGTAGAGGATTTGACCGTATCTTATGATGCAAAGCCTGTCCTTTGGGATATTGATTTAAAGATCCCAAAGGGAAAACTGATGGCGGTGGTCGGACCCAACGGGGCAGGGAAAACAACGCTGATCAAAGCAATGCTGGGCTTGTTAAAGCCTGTTACCGGAGAGGTTCGTTTTATGGATAGCAGCGGTGATCTGCGGTCCCAGAAAAACCGTATTGGCTATGTACCTCAGAGCGGAAGCGTGGACTGGGATTTTCCGGCCACGGTACAGGATGTGGTGCTGATGGGCTGCTATGGCAAGCTGGGATGGATTCGCCGTCCCCGCAAAGCTGACATCGAGCTGACAAAGCAGACACTTGCAAAGGTTGGAATGCAGGACTATGCCTCCCGGCAGATCAGTCAGCTTTCCGGCGGGCAGCAGCAGAGAGTGTTCCTCGCCCGCGCACTGGCACAGGAGGCGGAGGTTTATTTTATGGATGAACCCTTTAAAGGGGTAGATGCCCAAACGGAACGGGCGATTGTGGAGCTGTTAAAAGAGTTGAGAGAGCAGGGAAAGACGGTAGTGGTGGTTCATCATGATCTGCAGACAGTACCCGACTATTTTGACTGGGTGACGCTTATTAATTTGCGCATCGTCGCAAGCGGACCGGTGAAGGAGGTCTTTCATGAGGAAAATCTGAAAAAGACCTACCACAGCTCCGGTACACTTCTAAGGAGCGTGGTTTAACATGAATGTCATATTTGCTTTGTTATCGGATTATACATTTCAAACTGTGGCTTTAGGCTCTGCTTTGCTGGGACTCATCAGCGGCGTATTGGGCAGCTTTGCGGTGCTTCGCAAGCAAAGCCTGCTGGGAGACGGCGTCTCTCATTCCGCACTGCCCGGTGTGGTGATGGCTTTTATTTTGCTGCAGAGCAAGCATACAGAAATTCTGCTGCTGGGAGCGCTTCTTTCCGGACTTGCAGCGACCCTGTTTATTGTTAGCATTGTACGTCACACCCGCATAAAATTTGACAGTGCACTGGCACTGGTGATGTCGGTTTTCTTTGGTCTTGGTTTAGTATTGCTCACCTACGTGCAGAAAATTCCCAACTCAAATCAGGCGGGGCTTAAGCGCTTTATTTTCGGGCAGGCGTCCACTCTTTTGCAGCGTGATATCTTCCTGATGGTGGTTTGCGGTGTTATTCTGCTGATTTTGGTATTATTGTTTTGGAAGGAATTTAAGCTCTTCACTTTTGATACGGATTTTGCACAGAGCCTTGGA
This sequence comes from Bacillota bacterium, assembly GCA_023402845.1. GTDB lineage: Bacteria > Bacillota > Clostridia > Lachnospirales > Lachnospiraceae > JAEYFP01. Next base: position 58,909 of record JAEYFP010000016.1, on the reverse strand, counting down.
TTTTCGCCACAGAAGCTGAATCTGCTGTTGTCGTTTATGATCGTTGTGGCCATTATTATCGGATTACAGACGGTGGGCGTAATCCTCATGAGCGCCATGCTGATTACCCCTGCCGTTGCCGCCCGCCAGTGGACGAATCGGCTTTGGGTGATGGCAGTGCTTTCGGCACTGTTCGGCGGTGTGTCGGGCGTGGCCGGAACTGCCGCCAGCTCGCTTGTACCAAAGCTGCCTACAGGTCCGGCGATTGTGGTTTGTGTCAGCATTATTGTGGTAATCAGCATTTTATTTGCACCCGGCAGGGGTGTCCTGCACCGTATTTATCGGCGCAGAAGAAACAGGATCTTATATAAGCTGGAAGGAGGGATGCCGAATGACTCCGCAAATTGAAATACAGCTCATTGCAGTAATTGTCGCAGTTGCCTGTGCCCTTCCGGGAACGTTTCTCGTTCTCTGCAAAATGTCCATGATGTCGGATTCCATCACTCATACGATTTTGCTGGGTATCGTGCTTGCTTTTTTTGTAACCCATGATCTGTCCTCCCCCTTGTTGATTGTAGGAGCGGCATTGATGGGAGTGGTAACCTTCTGGCTGACGGAAACGCTTAGAAGAACCCGGCTGCTGGCGGAGGATGCCTCCATCGGTGTGGTGTTCCCCCTCCTTTTTTCGATTGCCATTATCCTCATTACGCGTTATGCCGGGGCGGTCCATCTGGATACCGATTCGGTACTGCTGGGGGAGCTGGCCTTTGCGCCATTCGACCGTATGACGATCGGCGGTGCGGACATCGGCGCAAAGGCACTTTATACAACCGGAGTGCTGCTGCTGATTAATCTTGTGGCAATCCTCCTTTTTTTTAAAGAACTTAAGGTGGCGACCTTTGATCCCATGCTGGCCGCCGTATTGGGATTTTCTCCCTTGCTGGTTCATTACGGATTGATGACACTTGTATCACTGACAGCAGTTGGTGCATTTCAGGCAGTGGGCTCCGTGCTGGTGGTGGCATTTATGATCGGGCCGCCGATAACAGCATATTTGCTGACCGATGATTTGAAACGAATGCTGCTGATAAGCGGAGGGATCGGTGCGATCAACGGAATTTTAGGCTATCAGGCAGCGGCCCTGCTGGATGTATCCATTGCAGGCAGTATGGCGGTGATGACCGGTCTTGTATTTTTGCTTGTGTTTATTTTTGCACCCCGCCGCGGCTTGATCAGCTCAATTTTGCGGCGCAGAAATCAGAAGATAGAGTTTGCCAGGGCAACGCTGCTGTTTCACCTTTCCAATCACGAAAACAGTGAAGAGGAGGCTTTCGAATCCGGAATGAATACCATTCAGGTGCATTTGCACTGGACAGCAGAATTTACATCTAAAATTATCAGGTCCTTGGAACTGAAGGGATTTGTCCGGCTGACGGACGGAATTGTAAGGCTGACGGAAGACGGACGCGATGCCTGCTCTCAAAACTATACGGCACTTTTTTTGGAATGAGATTAGTGGTATGATATCATCAGACAGGATATTTATAAACCAAAAAAGACGGATAGAGAGGTTCGCAAATGACTGATCACATCAGGGAGCTGACGGAGCTTCTGCTGAGTAAGGATCATAATGCCGCTTATCAGGCGTTAAAGGAGCTGCAGGAAATCAGTGAAGATAAGAATGCGGTTTATGCTTATATGGATTTATTTACGGGTATGATAGAAAGCGGTAATTCTTACATCCGAACAAGAGGCCTGCTAATGATTGCTTCTAATGCAAAATGGGATGTTGACAATCAAATCGATGAAGTGATTGACAGTTATTTACGGCATATCACTGATGTAAAGCCGATTACGGCAAGACAGTGTATAAAAGCCCTGCCTCAAATTGCATGGGATAAGCCGGAGCTGAAAGCGGATATCATTGCCGCGCTGAAGCATGCCGACAGTTCCCGTTATGCCGACAGCATGCGGCCGCTTGTGATGAAAGACATCCGGGAGGCAATTGAAATAATTGCAGGAATCGACAGCACAATTTCTTCTACAAAATGAAAAACAGTATGGCCGACACCGTCGCCCAGAAACCGAACACGGCATCCCCCATGCCAAACCCAATTTTATAGATGTTGACGCGCGCTCCCGTGATGCTCAAGCCCTTTGTGAGCGCGGCGGCAGACAGCTCGTTGCCGATATTGGCAACCGACATCATCAGGGGAACGAGCCGGTATTCCAGCATTGCGACAGGTCCCCCGCGGAAACTGATGCCGCGCATGCGCATGGCGTCCTTGATCGCATGCGCTTCCTCCGCGATGGTCGGAAAAAAGCGAAACACTACCGCAAGCGGGATGACGATTTTTCTTGTGACATGCATCCGTTCCATTGCGGCGATAAACTCGCTGACTTTCGTCGTCCGAATAACATAATAAGCCATGAGGACGATCGGAACAAACCGGTTAAGCATCTGCGCACTGAAGCGCATCAGAAGTCCCCACAGTCCGGTGGAATCTGCGGTAAGATAGGTTTCGGCCAGCTGTCCCGCGACATAGAAAACGGCAAAGAGGAAGCCCTGCCTCCACTTTCCGGTACTGCACAGCAGGGCAAAGGGTATGGCTGCCAATGCTCCTTTTGCGATCAGTTGACTGCCGCTTGGATTTGTGGCGAAGATCACAATATTAATCAGTATCAGAAGATAGAGCTTTGTTCGCGGGTCAAGCGAGATTCCGGCTGTTGTTTTGCCCGATTTTGTCTGCGGCATTAGGAGATACCTGCCCTTATAAAGTGTTTTTTAAGTACAGCCTTACCTAAATAGGCACCGATGACGGCAGCGGCAGCCGTCAGTACAATAAGCAGCGCCAGCATCCGGCCGGTAATCAAAGTCTCTAGCGAGTCCGCAAAAGAGGCCCCCTGCATGTCACGCATCATTGCAAAATAGCTGTCTTTCATAATCCACATGGGAAGCATGGAACCGATTACCCATTCGCTGAATACGCAAAAGCACGCAACAATATGCTTCCAGCTCTTATACTCTCCGGCCTTGCATATCAGGTCGGCCAGCAGACCGCAGATGAGGCCGGTAGCAATTGAGTACCAACCCTGCCCAAAGGCAAAATTCAGAAGTCCCAAAAGCACACCCATAATCGTAATCATGCCAAAGGTCTTTGTCTTTGTTAAAAAAAGCACAAAGGGAATCCCGCAAAGAAATGCAACTACAAGCGGAAACAGCACCGAGAAAATAGGGATATATCCCAGAAATCCGGCTGCAATTAATAAAATGTAATACATTGCGGTGAAGATTCCTACATTGATTAAATCCTTGACGTCCAGTTTTTTCTTATTCATTTTTGATATCCTCCATTAAAGTGATAGTGAATTTTTATGAGCCGGTAATTTTCCAGCCGGCAGCTCTCTTGCGGATGTGAATAAAGTCCGCATAAAGTCCTTTTTGTGCGAACAACTCATCGTGAGTGCCGGACTGTACAATTTTTCCTGCGTCCAGAACGATGATCTGATCGGCATTTCGTACCGTTTTGAGACGATGTGCAATCATAATCACAGTTTTGTCTCTGGTCAGCTGAGCAATTGCCTGCTGAAGTGCATTTTCGTTTTCCGGGTCTACATTTGCGGTTGCCTCGTCCAATATAATGATGGGCGCATCTTTCAAGAGCGCACGGGCAATGGAAATACGCTGTTTTTCTCCTCCGGAGAGCGTGGCGCCTCCTTCGCCGATGACCGTGTCATAGCTGTTTGGGAGAAGGTTTATAAACTCATGACAGCAGGCTTTTTTTGCAGCTTCCATGACTTCCTTAAGCGTGGCTTCCGGCTTTCCGAACCGGATATTATTGGCGATGGTATCATTGAATAAATATACCTGCTGAAATACGATGCTGATGTTTTGCAGAAGACTGTCCGGCCTATACTTGCGAATATCCGTACCGCCCAAAACAATACTGCCATTGTCCACATCCCAAAAGCGGGCGAGCAGGCTGCATAGTGTGGTTTTTCCGCTTCCTGACGGCCCGACAATCGCGGTGGTCGTTTTTGCGGATATCGTAAGGCTGACATGGTCGATAATTGTTTTCTCACCATAGGAGAAGGAGACGTCATGGAAGGAAATCTCCATGTTAGCGGGTTTTTGCCGCATTCCTTCAAGGTCCATGACCGGAATTTTTTGTATTTCCTCCACCCGATCAATAGAGGCGTCGATCAGACGCAGGAAAGCCGACATACTGCCGCCGCTCTCCAGCTCGCTGAACACAAGAAAACCGGAAAGAAGCATCAGAAGGCAGACAGAAAGCTCCATAGCTTCATAAAAGCAGAGAACCACCGACAAAGTGATCATCATTGTGCTGATCACACGCAGGATAAGTTGCTGTACAGTCATAAACGGAATAGTCTTTTTTTCGAGGCCGATGTTTTTTTGTTCACTGTCGGCAATTGTCCGGTGAATTTTTTGTCCGGCTGCAGCCTCCGTTCCGAAAGATTTTACAACGCTCATGCCCTGTATGTATTCCAGCACCGCATCTACCAGCTCGGCCTGAGTCTCCTGCCGAAGCTGTGATGCCTTGCGCGCACGCTTATGAAGCAGGCTGTTAGTAAGCAGGAACAGTACCAGTCCTGCCATGGCAATCAGTCCGATCTGCCACTCAAAGGCAATCAGCGCAAGGGTCATGACAAATCCATGGATCAGACCGTTGAGATAGCTTACTATAATACGCGGCGCGGTGTTTTCAATGTCCTCCATGGTGGAGGTAGCAGCAGCGGTGATATTGCCCAGACTGTGGCTGTTAAAATATCCCATGGGCATCAGTTTCAGGCGGTCACCAATCTGTATACGCTGATCTCCGCTCATGAGATAACATCCGGTGGACTGGCTGCTTTGAGCCAGATGCCGCATAATAATAGTACCGATAATGCTCACCAGCATAATTAAAAAAGATTCCAGTGCAGTTGTGCGGGTTACGGAGTCTGTGGCAATTGCGCGCAGCACGACAGCGATGGCAAGAAGCTGGGCCGCTGCAAAAACAGACTTAAACAGAGTAAAAATAATGCTTTTTATCCACTTTGACTTCTGGCTGTCCGCAAACCGAAAAAATTTTTTGAAGATAGCAAGCAAAGCGATCCCTCCTCTCAAGATGCGTCGCGTACTTCCGCATGTGCGGTATACATACGGCGGTACAGCTCACAGTCCGCCAGCAGCATTTCATGTGTTCCCTCCGCAGCAACCCTGCCCTTTTCAATTACCGCAATCTTATCCGAATCGATGATGGTGGAAAGCCTGTGTGCAATGACGATCAGCGTTTTGCCGCGGATGAGTTTGGATACCGCCTCCTGAATGACGGCTTCGTTTTCCGGATCGGTGTAGGCGGTTGCCTCGTCGAAGATAATGATATTTGCATCCTTGAGCATCGCCCGGGCAATTGCAATACGCTGTCGTTCTCCGCCGGAAAGCCGTCCTCCGGCACCTCCCGCAACGGTCTCGTAGCCGTGCTCCAGCTTCATAATAAAATCATGACAGCCGGACGCCTTTGCAGCAGCTTCGACTTCTCTATCTCCGGCATCCGGTTTTCCCATGCGGATATTGTTGCGTATCGTATCATTAAACAAATAGTTATCTTGTGATACATAGGTAATCTCGTTCATCAGCTGTTTCAGGGCTATCTCCCGGACATCTGTACCGCCCAGTGTAATACGTCCTCTGCCGGCATCCCAGAAGGAAGCAATCAGCTTCGCAATGGTAGACTTTCCTCCGCCTGAAGGCCCGACAAAGGCAGTAACGGATCCCTCCTTGATTTCCAGATTTACATCCGAGAGAACCTCTTCCTTTCCGTAGGAAAAGCAAAGATGTTCGAGTACAATATTCCGATTCTTAAGCTTTTGGTTTTCCTTCGGACGGTTCAGCTCCGGCAAATCCAGCACCTGCCCCACCTCGCTTACAACAGCGGCGATTTTTGCGAGATCATCCGTATAGATCATGGCAGATAAAATCGGCGCACAAATACCAAGGGACAGAATCATCACTGTAATAAATTCTCCGCCCCCCAATGAGCCGTTCGTGTAAAACAGGCATCCGACAGGCAGCACTCCCAGCAGTACAGCCGGCCAAACTCCTTGTGAAATGGCGGAGTAGATCTGCGTGGAGTGAATCCAGTCCAAAACGATAGTTACATTCGCATTTACTGAATCGGTGAACTTGGCGTAAGATTTTGCAGATTGATTGAAGGTTTTAATGACTTCAATGCCATTTATGTATTCTACCATGGTCCCGCTCATGTGTTTGCCTGCTTTCATAACGGCAGCATATTTTTCCGGATAATCCCGCATCATCATCAGATAGAAGACGAATCCGAGCGGAAGTGTGATCAGCGAAACCAGTGCCATTCGCCAGTCCAGAATAAACAGATAGATCATAATACACAGCGGAATTAAAAGATTGGAGGTCATTTCAGGAAGCACATGCGCCAGCGGGGTTTCCAGACTGTCTGCCTTTTCCACAATAATGTTCTTGAACGCGCCGGACGGCGTCTCAAGTACATACCCCATGGGAACAAGCGTCAGCTTTTCGGCCAGTCTGGTGCGTACCTCGGCAATAACTGAAAATGTTGCCTCATGGGACAGGGCTGTCGACCAGTTCATACAAATTGTTTTAAGGATCATTCCACTGCCCGAAATGCCGCACCATATCAAATAAAATTTCAAATTGCTTCCGGTTTCGGCGAGCAGTTGAATAATAATCCTGGATACGCCAACATAGGGAATCAGTCCTGCGGCAACACCGACAATTGCAAGAAGCACGGAGGCCGCATATTTTCCTTTATGACGCGATGCAAATTCCATGAGCCTCCCGAAGGGGTTTTGTGTCTTTTCTTTTTCCATAGGCATTCACCTCATTTCTTGTTTGCGAACAATTATGGTTAGCGTTAACTAACCTATAAACGAAAAATTTCGGGGACGAATCCCCGAGATTTCATTTGTTCCATTTTATTTAAATACTGCCTTCCATACCGAAGGCTTTTATCCAGCCGGGATATAAAAATTTCATCAATGTTTTGACATGTGTAACAGCCTTTTCCCGGGGATAGTCGTGAATGACCACTTCAAATATCGAGGTGACATACCCGCTTATCAGCATATGAAGCTCGTCCCGCGAAATATCCTTCACCAAAAACCCTCTTCTTCGCAGCTCATCCATCAGCCTGAGCATTTCCCTGACTTCCATTTCCGAGATGGTATGCACAAAGTTCTGATATTTTGTACCATCCGAACAAGTCAACAAGAGCTTGAATTCCTCAAAATGGTCATAAATGAAATTAACATATTTCAGTCCTTCTTCTTCGGAGATCATCCAGAACTTTTTGATTTCTTCCGTATCCAGAAGCGAATAGCTGCTCAGCAGAGATTCCTCATAATTACGAAGATAAGTGCCCACGAGGGGAGCCACCAGTGCATCAAACATCGCTTCCTTACTCTCAAAATGCCGGTATAATCCTGCCGCAGACATATTTGCATCGGCGGCAATTGCCCGCAGAGAAGCCCGTTCAAAGCCCTTAGCTAAAAATTCCCGTTTCGCACACGGAATGATTCTTTTCAGTGTATCGCTCTTATCTTTTGGCATTTCATCACTCCTGCATTGCGAACATAGTTAGCTAACGTTGTTTATCATAGCATGAGAAGTTTTGTCTTGTCAAGTGAAACCATTGTGATTAGGACTAGCCATCACACCGGCGATTTGATACAATGTTATTGAACTTGATGGAATACCGGAACAAAGTGCAAAAACCTAAGGAGATAATATGGGATGATGCCAGAGAAAATTCAAATGAAAGACAGAATTATTAAGGCGGCATGGGACTTGTTCCATGAAAAGGGCTATGAAAACACAACATTGGAAGATATTATTTCTGCCGCGCATATTTCGAAGGGCTCATTTTACTATTATTTTGTAAGTAAAGACGCGTTGTTGGATACGCTTTCTGTGATTTTTGACCACGAATATGAGAAGCTGAGACAAAGTATGGACTTAGAGCTTGACAGCTATGAAAAGCTGTTGTTTATGAATAATACGATGCATCGGTTTATTGAAGAGAAGATTGATCGGAATCTGCTGGCCTCCCTTTATTCGACTCAGCTTTTGGCAAAAGGAAGTTCCAGTCTATTAGATCAGAACCGCGTTTACTATAAGCTGGTGGCAGAAATTATCGAAGAAGGGCAAAGACGGGGACAGATTACGAAAGAGAAATCAGTCAGGGAGATATCCAAATATTATTCTCTTTGTGAGCGTGCACTGATTTCCGATTGGTGTCTGGAAAAAGGAAGCTATTCGCTGTCTGAATACAGCAGAGAGTATTTGCCTCTGATGATGTGTGCATTTAGGGATCATTAATTTTTTTCTATTGCGTATATATTTGAAACAGAACTATATAATTCAGTTTAGAAGGGCGAAGCAGTCAGCAATGACGGCATCGCTTTTTTCTTGACAAATAAAGCAAAAAAGAATACGATTTAATTAGACCGCAGTTTAGAACAAGGTATAAAATGAAATATAAAACGGAGCAGATATGAAACTTCCATTAGTAACGGATATACAAAAATATTCCATACATGACGGAGACGGCATACGTACGACCGTATTTTTTAAGGGTTGTCCACTCTCCTGTGTCTGGTGCCATAATCCCGAAACACAGAGTTATATGCCCCAATTACTATTTGAAGAGGATCGCTGTACCGGCTGCGGTAACTGTGCGGCAGTCTGCCCGCAAAAGGCGGTGACTGTCAGGGATGGCCGGGCCGTAACAGACGAAGAGCACTGCAGACGTTGTGGAATCTGTTTGGATGATTGTCTTCAAAATATAAGACACCTGTCAGGAAGACAGTACACGGTAGAGGAATTGGTGCGGGAGGTGGAAAAAGACAGAGCATTTTACGAGAGATCGGGGGGAGGCGTGACGTTTTCCGGAGGAGAGGTGTTGGCACAGAATCCGGATTATCTGGAAAGGCTCTTTCAGGAACTTTATACAAAAGGATACAGGATTAATGTCGATACGTGCGGGCATGCTCCGTTTACTGTTATGGAAAGACTTCTGCCTTACGTAAATGTTTTTTTGTATGATATTAAAATGATGGATGGGGCTCTGCATAAGCGGTATACGGGTGAAAACAACGAATTGATTCTTCATAATTTAATCAGACTGAGCCGCAAAGGTGCTTACTTGTGGATCCGCATTCCCGTGATCGGGGGTGTAAATAATACGGCGGAGAATATGGAACAGACAGCCATGTTTTTAAAACGCGAAGAAATAGCGGTAAGGCAGATTCATTTGCTTCCTTATCATAATACGGGAAAAGGGAAATATAAGCGTCTGAATAGGGAATACGAGGGAGCTGCCTTCTATTCCCCAAACAAAGAGGAACTGGAAACCTTTCAATCTGTTTTTCAGAAATATGGATTTAATCAGATAATGATAGGAGGTTAAAATGGAACGCGGAATGAATAAACGAATTCAAAATTTGAGGCAGATCAGTATAAAAACACCGGCTTATATTGATATGGAACGCGCAAGGTTAGTGACGCAGGCTTATCGGAGATGGGAAGGACGCGTGTCGGTTCCGGAACTGCGTGCTTTAGTACTGAAGCATTATTTTTCAAACAAGACGTTATATCTTCACAGGGAGGAACTGATCGTAGGCGAAAAGGGTGCAGGTCCTCAGGCAACGCCTACCTTTCCGGAACTGTGCTGTCATACACAGGAGGATCTTCATACAATGAATGGCAGAGAACTGATCCGCTTTCTTGTAAAGGAGGAGGATTTCGAGTTTCAGGAAAAGGAGATCATCCCTTTTTGGAAGGAGCGTTCCATTCGCCACAGGATTCTTTCTCATATGTCAGAAGACTGGAAGGCGGCATACCAAGCCGGTATTTTTACAGAGTTTATGGAGCAGAGAGGCCCCGGTCATACAGTTGGGTCTGAAAATATTTATAAGAAGGGATTTCTTGAATATAAGGAAGAGATCGAGTCGGCAATCAAACAGTTGGATTATACCCATGACAGGCAGGCACTTGAAAAAGAACAGGAGCTGCGGGCAATGAGCATTGCCTGTGATGCGGTACTGATTCTTGGAAAGCGTTATCATGACTATGCGCTTGCTCTGGCCGATGAAGAAACAAATGAGGTGCGCAGAGGGGAGCTGTTGCAGATTGCAAAAAACTGTGCCGTAGTTCCGGCTTATAAACCAAAAACCTATTGGCAGGCTGTTCAGATGTATTGGTTTGTTCACTTGGGAGTAACAACGGAATTGAATCCTTGGGATGCCTTTTCTCCGGGAAGGCTGGATCAACATCTGATTTATTTTTACAGGGCCGATGTGGAGGCCGGAATTCTCACGGGAGAAAGAGCCAAGGAGCTTTTGGAGTGTCTTTGGATCAAATTTAATAATCAGCCGGCGCCGCCAAAGGTCGGTATTACTTTAAAGGAAAGCAGTACTTATACGGATTTTGCAAATATTAATACCGGCGGTATCACGCCAGACGGTCAGGATGGCGTGAATGAGATCAGTTATCTGATATTGGAGTGCATGGATGAGATGAAGCTCCTGCAGCCAAGCTCCAACGTTCAGATCAGCAGAAAAACACCACGGGCTTTTCTTTTAAAAGCATGTGAAATATCAAGGAAAGGATGGGGGCAGCCTGCTTTTTATAATACCGAGGCAATTATCCAGGAGCTTTTGAATGCGGGAAAAACCATAGAAGATGCAAGAAAGGGGGGAACAAGCGGGTGTGTGGAAACGGGCGCGTTTGGCAACGAGGCATATATTCTGACAGGATACTTTAATCTGCCGAAGATTTTGGAGCTGACGCTGTTTAATGGGTTTGATCAGATAAATAAAAAGCAGATAGGACTTCCGCTGGGAAATGCCGAAGATTTCAGATCCTATGAGGAGTTGATGGAAGCCTATCAAAAACAGATTAATTATTTTCTGGATATCAAAATACGGGGAAATAATATAATTGAGGCAATCTACGGAAAATACATGCCGGTTCCTTTTTTGTCGGTCATCACAAATGATTGCATTTTAAAGGGAAGGGATTATAATGACGGAGGTGCAAGATACAATACAAACTATATTCAAGGTGTGGGGATTGCAACCGTTACAGATTCTCTGGCGGCGATGAAATATCAGGTATTTGAGAAGAAAAAATTTACTATGGCTCAGCTTATGCAGGCGCTGCTGGATAATTTTGAAGGGCATGACCGGATACGGAATATGGTGAGCAATCATTCTCCTAAGTATGGAAATGATGAAGATGCCGCAGATCAGATCATGGAAGAGGTCTTCGATTACTTTTGCGGCAGCGTGACAGGAAGACCTAACGTAAAGGGCGGGACATACCGCATTAATATGCTTCCGACTACCTGCCATGTCTATTTTGGAGAGGTAATGCTTGCAAGTCCAAATGGAAGACTGGCACATAAGCCGGTTTCCGAAGGAATCTCTCCGGAAAAATCAGCCGATATGCAGGGACCGACAGCCGTCATAAAATCTGCCTCCAAAATGGATCATCTGCGTACGGGAGGAACTCTATTGAATCAAAAATTCACACCGTCTGTTGTTGCGGGGGAAAACGGGCTGGAGCAGATGGCAAATCTGATCCGCACATACTTTGAGCTGGATGGTCATCATATCCAATTTAATGTTATAGACAGGCAGACGCTCATTGATGCACAGAAACGACCGGAGGAGTATAAGGAACTAATCGTCAGGGTTGCCGGGTACAGTGATCATTTTCGCAACTTAAGCAAAGAGCTTCAGGACGAAATTATAGAAAGAACAGAGCAGACCTTTCATTGATGCTGAAGAGTGGAATAGAAGGGAATGCGTTCTTTGGAAAAATCGGTAAACTTTTTGGCGACGGGCGATAACTCGGTGTAAGAGCGCATGCCGATTCCCAGCTCCCGATAAAAATAAGGCTTAAGCGGAAGGGCGGTGACCTGTTGTTCAAAGCCTGTCAGGATCAGGCTGGGGAGGATGCTGATGCCCAAATGATGAATTACCATGGAGATAATGGCATGATCATCCATGGAGGAATACTTATAATCGGGGTTGACATGTGTGCTCTCCAAAGCATCGTGGATGTCGTAGTCCGTACCGGCAGCCGAGATAATAAAGGGCTGGTTTTCGAAATCTTTTATGGGAAAGGAATCGTCTGTGGAAAGAGGATGATCCTTGGGCAGCACTGCAACAAGGGGATCTTTTCCGAGCGGAATCCAGTGATAGGAGCGTGATTTGGGAAGACTTAAAAATCCGATATCTACCATATTCGAATCAATCCACTGCATAATATCCTCGGCACCTCCCTCTTTTAAGTAAATGTTGATATGCGGGTGCATTTCCTTGAATTCATGGAGAATCGGAGGGAGAATGTGGGCGGAAATGCTGGAATAGGTTCCGATGGTAAGCTGACCTTCTTCCAGTCCGTTAATGGCATGAATGGTCTGATCCAGCTTTTCATAATCGGCAAGTATGCTGCGGACAAGAGGAAGAATGAGGGCGGCGTTTGGTGTGAGGGATACGCCGTGTCTCGCCCGGATAAATAAAGGAAAACCAAGATCGGCCTCGAGACCTCTTAAAATATGGCTTACCCCGGATTGAGAATATCCGAGTCGCTCTCCGCTTCTTGTAAAGTTTTTTGTTTCTGTGATATCTGCGAATAGTCGGTATTTGTTGATGTCCATAGCGCCTCCTGTGCCGGGTTCGATGTATGCAGTCTGGATCATGTAATATTCGAGTTTCGTTTTTCTTATTATAGAATATTCCGTGTGCAATCACAATCTTTATCGTAACTTCTATTTAGGCTTTTATTGACAAATCCCGTATAGTTTGCTATATTTTTTACAATATTTGAACGAGGATGTTCTTTCCTTTTACACGGAAAGGATGTCCTTTTTTCTTTGGAGAAGGGCTGTAATCAGCCGATCCGGAAATTATGAAACCAGAAAGGAAGACATTATGGAATTGAGCTTTTTATCGGTATTGTTGCCGATGCTATTCAGAGGATTAAAGTTCACATTATTTATAGCCGCAGCGGGAATTCTTCTGGGATTTCTCCTGGGAAGCCTGACCGGCTTTGCCCTCCAATGTCAGAATAAGTTTGCAAAGACACTGGCGAATGTATACATTTGGTTGATAAGGGGTACGCCGTTGATCGTGCAGGCATTATATGTTTACTATGTAATTCCAAAAATAATCAAGATAGATTTTAGCAGTAATGCTGCGGGAATCATTGTAATTACATTGAATTCGGGTGCTTTTATTGCGGAGATTGTGCGGGGAGCGCTTGAGGGAATTGATCCGGGGCAGAGGGAGGCAGGTCTGTCGCTGGGACTTACGCCGACACAGACATTGATTCATCTGATTGTCCCTCCTGCATTTCATGCTATGCTTCCGGCCTTATTTAACCAGTTTATCATATCCGTAAAGGATACGGCATTGCTCTCTGTCATTGTTGTAAATGAGATCACAAAGCAGATACAAAATTATACGGCAATGAGCTTTAAGGTGATTGAAGGTTATACTGCCGGAGCCGTTTTTTATCTGGTAATTATTTCTTTATTAATGCTGCTGCAAAAACAGGTTGAAAGAAAGATCAGGAGGTAACAAAATGAGCATCATGATGAAAGTTGAACATTTATCAAAATATTTTGGAGATCTCATGGTATTGAAGGACATAAATATAGAAATAACAGAAGGAGAAGTAATCTGCATCATCGGCCCTTCGGGCTCCGGTAAAAGTACGCTTCTTCGCTGTATGAATCTTCTGGAGAATCCAACAAGCGGAAAAATATTTTATGAAGAAAAAAACATTCTGGATAATAAACAGATTTCACTGCGTGATTATCGGGAAGAGGTTGGAATGGTGTTTCAGCGTTTCAATCTGTTTCCGATGAAGAATGTATTAAAAAATATTACACTTGCGCCGACACTGACAAAGAAGCGGTCAAAGACAGAGGCGGATGAAATGGCAATGGATCTCCTAAAAAAAGTCGGATTGGAGGATAAGGCATATGTAATGCCGGCCACCCTGTCCGGCGGGCAGCAACAGCGTGTTGCTATTACTCGGGCATTGGCAATGGATCCGAAAGTACTTCTTTTTGATGAACCTACTTCCGCATTGGATCCGGAGCTTGTAGGGGATGTTCTGGACGTTATGAAGGCACTTGCCAAAGAAGGAATGACAATGGTTGTGGTGACGCATGAGATGGAATTTGCGCGGGATGTAGCAGATCGGGTTATTTTTATGGCGGACGGTTATATTGTAGAGGAGGGAACGCCCGAGAGGATATTTACGAATCCCGCGCACGACCGCACCAGATCTTTTCTTGCCAGGATTTTGTAGGAGGAATCAGAATGTGCCATAGTTTATTTTCGGAGGGAATGTGATGGAAAAATATTATGTGACAATCTCACGCCAGTTTGGCAGCCTTGGCAGATCTGTTGCCCATGAGCTGTCCCAATTGCTTGGTATTGAATATTATGACAGAGATATTGTAGAGGAAACCTCAAGAAAAATGTCTTTGCCCGTGTCGGCAGTCAGCAATTATGAAGAGAAGAGCATCAGATCCAATCTTTTTAACATGCTCTTCCCGCTGGGAACAGATTCCATAGAGAAGCAGGACAGGATTTTCAGGACGCAGCAGCAGATTATTCTTAATCTGGCAGATAAAAACTCCTGCATATTTGTAGGAAGATGTGCCGATTATGTTTTGAAAGATTATAAAAACTGTTTTAATATTTTTATATATGCATCCGAGCAGGCGCGTCTTACAAATTGCATTGAGGTCTTAAAGATGAGAGCCGAGGATGCGAAAAAGATGATCCGGGAAGTTGACAGGGCAAGGGACTTGTATTGGAAACGGTATGCGTCCTATTCCCCGGACAATTATCAACACCGGCATTTCATGATTGACAGCAGTCTGCTTGGCGTTACCGGGACAGCGGAGCTCCTGGACAGTATTATCAGAAAACGATTTGACGGAATAGTTTTTGCTGAAAAAAGGAGCATTGCCCCATGACAGTTTCATCTGTCACAATGCAATGCCCGCTGAAAGCTTCCTGCAGTCAGGGAGCTTTTTTTATTCACACCACTTTACTCTAAGCTGCTCCATAGTACCGTTGGCAGTTAATTCTGCGATCCCTTCGTTGATGATGGACACGATCTCAGGGTTTGCATCAGAACAGTCAAAGGATATTGCAATGGCATAGGGAGCCTGCCCCTGATTAAATTCGTCACCTGTCATTGCCAGCTTTGATCCTTCGGTAGTCTTAATATAGTAAGCAAGACCGGGAGTGTCCTGAATCAGGCAGTCAACCTTTCCCTGTTCCAAAGACTCATATGCGGTGGTAATCGTGTCATGGACCTGGAGAGCAGCTTCCGGCACACCGTTATTTGTACAGTAAAGATGAGATGCGGTGCCTTTTTCTACCGCAACGATGTAATCGCCGCTTTTCAGATCTTCCACACTTTTCAGTTCTGCCGGACTGGTTTCGGTGTTAATGCACAGGATTTGGCCGGAGTCATAGTAGGTATCGGAAAAATTCATGACTTCCTTGCGTTCGTCAGTGGCACAGAGAGCGGCCATTCCCATATCCAGTTTTCCTTCTGCAAGCGAAGTGGTAAGAGCCGAATAATCCATTGCCTGTACCGAGCTGTCAATCTCAAAGCCAAGCAGATCCTGAAGTGCATACAGGAAATCGAGATCATAGCCGATCAGCGTTGTGCCGTCCTCATCATAATAAGAGAATGGTGCAAACAAGCCGGAGGTGCCGACTTTTAAAGTGACTCCGGACAATGCCCCGTCGAGGCTGCCTTCAGTCTCTTCAGTAACCGCTTCTTCAGCAACCGTTTCTTCCGGTTCTGCCGCCGCCGTTTCCTCTTCGGCGGGTGCGGCAGGCGCTGCTTCCTCCGCTGCCGGAGCCGATGCTGCTTCCTGTGTGCCGCATCCGGCCAAAGAGAATATCATGGTGGCTCCAAGTGTCACGGCTGTTAATTGTCTTATGAATTTTTTCATCATACTTCCTTCCTCCTCTTTCAATCATGGTGTTTCATATAATAAAAATCCCAGCGGATTTTTATTATATGAAAAGGGCGTTAAAAGCATAATCTGCTTTTAACGCCCTTGTTCTCTGCACTGAATTGCCTATAGTTCATTTCGAAATGATAACTAATATAGAACGTATCATAACATGCAGACATATATCTGTCAATTGCTTCAAAAAAAAGATGGATTCCATTTTGTCATTTCTGCTATTCTCTTTTTTCATATAATTTTTTTGGCAGACATGAAAAAATATAATGGCATCTATTCAAAATCAGAACTTTACTGATATTAAAAAAAAAGATATGATACGAAAAACGGAACTTTAAAACACACTGAAAAGAAGGGAAGTCTATGATCGGCGAGTTTATCTTTTATTTAAAGCAGAGTGTAGGAATGCCGGCTGAAGCTAAGGTAAAAGTCGGCGACCGGGTCAGGCGGGGAATGCTTTTGGCTGCTAAGCGGGGCGATAAGCCAGGGGCAAATCTCCATGCAAGTGTGAATGGAACCGTACTCAGGACGGATGAAGAAAAAATTATCATTGAGGCGGAGGAGACGGACTTTTCCGTTTATGAAAAACTAAAGTCTGATACACCGATTGAGCTGGTGGAGGAGGCAGGTATTGTAGGGCTTGGGGGAGCCGGCTTTCCGACCGGTGAAAAGCTGAAAGCGGACCTGTCAGAAAATGGATTTATTATTGTAAATGCGGCGGAGTGTGAACCTATCTTGTCACATAATATCCAAAGAATTGAAATCGAACCGCATCTCCTGCTTCGGGGTTTGGAAATTATTATGGAAATGAAGCGGGTCAAACGCGGAGTCATCGTAATTAAGGGCTGTCATAAAAAAGAAATAGAGTGCTTAAGACAGGCAGATGCGGCTGGTAGATTTGAAATTATTGAACTTGAGGATATTTATCCGATTGGTGAGGAAAGAGCCGTAATCAGGGAGGTAACAGGAATACTTCTTCCTCCGGGAACAATTCCGGCCAAGGAGGATATGCTCGTATTAAACGCAGAGACTGTTTTTCGCATTCGTGAGGCTGTAGAGGAAAGAAAGCCGCTCATAGATAAGGATCTGACGGTGGCCGGCAAGCTGAAGGAGAAGCCGGGTCTGGTCAAAGTATTGAGAGATGTTCCGGTTGGTATGAAGGTGTCTGATGTCATAGATCTTGCGGGCGGAGCTTCAGAAGAATATGGAGAGATCATAATGGGAGGACCGTTTACCGGAGAGCGGTCCCGGCCGGATCGGGGAATCAGAAAAACAACAGGAGGACTTCTTGTGACAGAGACTTTCTTAAGAGGTCCGGAGAAAATAGGTATTCTTGTCTGTGCCTGCGGAGCAGACAGAAACCGGCTGGAGCAGATGGCAGAAAGCATGGGGAGTCAGGTGGCGGGGGTGACCTATTGCAAGCAGGCACAGGAAAGAAACGGCACTTATAAATGTGAAAATCCGGGACGCTGCCCGGGGCAGGCAGGAAAGGTGCTTGAACTCAAAAAGCAGGGGGCGCAGGCGCTTTTAATCAGCAATTGTACGGACTGTACCAATACAGTCATGGCATGCGCACCTAAAATGGGACTGCCGGTATATCACTGTACGGACGGTGCTCTCCGAGCTGTCAACCAAAAATTAATTCGCCGCATGCATAAAAACGAGAATGAATGAAAAGGAGAAGAAACTATGTCAATAAGCAATGAAACCCTTAAGGCGCATTTGAAGGATCCGGCAATTTTTTGCTGCCAGAGAAAGAAAGGTCTTGTAATCGGAAGCGCGGATCTGGAAGACCCCTCTCTTTTTGAAGATCTGGCCGATGCAGGTCTTTTGGCACTGAGTGAAGACGGCTTGACAATCAGTCAGGTGCTTGGTGCCACCTTGCTGCAGGACTGTGATGCACTGACTCCGATTTTACCCTTTATGGTCGATGCGGTAAAGGAGGAAGAGCTGCCGGATAAGAAAAAAAAGACAGCCGGTGTATTTACTCCGGAGGTTCTGCCGGGAGAGTCGGGAAAGGAAGACGAGGTACTTCGAACATTGGTAAAGCGTTATTACCAGGTAACAGACGTGGTAATCGGAGAAAAAA
The DNA here is from genome assembly GCA_023402845.1 of Bacillota bacterium. Taxonomy (GTDB): domain Bacteria; phylum Bacillota; class Clostridia; order Lachnospirales; family Lachnospiraceae; genus JAEYFP01. Next base: position 40,762 of record JAEYFP010000016.1, on the reverse strand, counting down.
CCGACTTTGAAAACGGAGTAATTTCAATTGACCAAAAATTGCTGAAGGAAGCGATTACGCCAGACGGTATTGTCAAGGAGATTAGAATTGATGTAATCAGGCCTGCGCAACGCCATATTCATACAGATACAATTATGGATGTCTGCCCTATTGCCGCAAAGGTGGAAGGTACTTTGGGAGAGGGAGTTACCAATGTGGCGGAGGGAGTGGTGTTTATGCTGACGGGAGTGGATGAAGACGGCACGCAGGTGCATGAGTTCGGATCTTCCGAAGGTTTTCTTGATGAGCGGATGGCATTCGGAAATCCGGGCTGTGCGGATGAAAATGATATCATTATTCGGGTGGAAACAATTATTCAGCGGTTGACCGGCATGGAACGCAGAGGGCCTTATGCCGCCCATAAATGTGAGGATGTCATCATTCAGGCCATAAGAGATGTATTGAAAATAACAAATGATACGCCCGTCAAAGAGGAGATCTGTACTGATGTAAAAAAATATGGGAGGCCGAGGGTCGTACTCATCAAGGAAATCATGGGTCAGGGAGCCATGCATGATAATATCCTTTGTCCTGCAGAACCCTGCGGTGTACCGGGAGGACAGAAAAATGTGGACTTGGGGAATGTTCCGCTGATGCTTTCTCCAAATGAAGTGCGTGACGGAGGAATTCATGCGCTGACATGTATCGGCCCCGCAACAAAGGAGATGACCCGTCATTATTTCAGGGAGCCGCTGGTAGAGGCTCTGGCAAAGGATGAGGAATTGTATTTGACGGGAGTCATTTTTGTGGGGAGTCCGCAGGTCAATGATGAAAAAACCTTTGTTTCAGAAAGGCTCGGCGCCTGGATTGAGTCTATGGCAGTGGATGGAGCTATTGTGACTACCGAGGGCTTTGGAAATAATCACATCGATTTCACGTCTCATATTGAACAAATTGGTAAAAGGGGAATTCCGGTAACGGGGGTATCTTTCTGCGCCTATCAGGGTCAGCTTGTAGTAGGAAATCCATATGCAGATGCCATGATTGAAATTAACAAGGATAAAGACGGCTTTGAAAATGAAATTGCGGGCTGTTCTGAAATCTGCCCAAAGGATGCCGCACGCGCGGTGCAGATGCTAAAAAATAAAATGATGGGAGTGGAGATCAAGCCGGCCTCCAAGAAATGGTCGCAGGAGGTCATCGACAGAAATAACAGCCTTCTCGGCTTATAGACAGAAAGAACAGGAGGGTCAGGATGCAATACGAATTGAATCCGATTCTGACAAAAGGGAAAATTGTTGCAATTAACGATACGGCCATAAAAGTAGATATTCAGGGAAGACTCGGCGTGATAACAGTTCCCAGACGCTGGGTGCTGACAGACTGCAATCTGGAGCCCGGTCTTGCCGTCGAATTTTACTTCAGCTATATGCAGGTAGTATAAGACAGGGAGGTAATCAAATGAAATTAACAGTAGTAGAGGGGATGCAGTCGGAAATTTTTGTTCCGATAACTCCGGGACCGGTCTGGACACCCCTTAAAAAGGTTTTAAGTGAATGTCGGGTAGCTTTTATTACGGCGGGAGGTATTCACCGCAAAAGCCAGACGCCCTTTGATACGTCAGGAGATTTTTCCTATCGCACGATACCGGGAGATATTTCAACGTCCGAGCTCATGGTGACACATGGGGGTTTCGACAACTCGGACATTAATAAGGATGTAAACGCCATGTTTCCTCTTGACAGGCTCAGAGAGCTTGTAAAAGAGGGGGTAATCGGAAGCCTTGCGGAGGAAATGTACGGATTTATGGGAGGCGGAGGGAATGTTGACAGATTCAGAGAAGAAACCGGTCCTGAGATCGCGCGGAAGCTAAAAGCCCAGAATGTTGATATCGTTCTTTGTACGGGCGGCTGCGGAACCTGTCATCGTTCCGCGACAATCGTGACAAGATGCTGCGAGGAAGCGGGGATGTCCTGCTGTGTGATCGCGGCACTGCCGCCTATTGCGCGGCAGCAGGGAGCTCCGAGAATTACAGCCCCTCATGTACCGATTGGTTCGAATGCGGGAGAGCCGAATAATATAGAAATGCAAACCGCCATTTTAAAGGATACGCTGCACTTTATTGCAGATGAGGCGGATCATTACGGCATGTGCAAAGTGCTTCCCTATGAATACAGACATAATGTATAGGGTATGAAAAGGCGGAAGGGGGACAGATTGTGAGAGAACAAATAATGTTACAGCAAAAAAAATATAAAAACTCCTTCCGGACAATAGAATCTCATACGATGGGAGAACCTACAAGAATTATTCTGGAAGGATTTCCGGACATGATGGGCAGCAGCATGATGGAAAAAAAGAAGTTTCTGGGTGAGCACTATGATCATTACCGGAAATCGCTGATGCTGGAGCCAAGAGGGCACAGAGACATGTTCGGAGCCCTGATTACGGCACCGGTTCATGAAGAGGCGGATCTTGGGGTGATCTTTATGGATAGCGGCGGATACTTGAATATGTGCGGACACGGAAGTATAGGAACTGCCACGGTAGCAGTGGAGACCGGAATGGTAGCAGTGACGGAGCCTTATACCAGCGTAGTACTGGATGCACCCTCCGGCATTATAAGAACCCGGGTAAAGGTGGAGAATGGGAAAGCTGTTGAAGTAAGCTTTCTGAATGTTCCTTCCTTTCTCTATAAACAGGATCTTCAGATTACGATTGACGGATATGGTGACATCTCTTATGATATAGCCTTTGGAGGAAGCTTTTTTGTTCTTGTGGATGCAGAAGAACTGAATATAAGACTCACAATGGATCATATCGAGGAGCTGACTTTACTGGGAATGACCATGATAAGAAAAATCAACGAAGAAGTATGTATCAGTCATCCGTTTCTGGATATCCATACCGTAGACCTGTGTGAGTTTTATGGGAAGCCGGAGCATAAGTCCGCTCATAAAAGAAATGTAGTTATCTTTGGCGGAAGCCAGGCGGACCGCTCTCCCTGCGGAACAGGAACCAGTGCAAAGCTGGCGGCCTTATATGCCAGAGGAAAAATTGGGCTGAAGGAGCCTTTTATCTATGAAAGCATTACGGGGTCTCTTTTCAGGGGCATGGTTATGCAGGAAATGGAGATCGGCGGACAGAAAGCGATTATTCCGCAAATTACAGGAAGCGCTTATATAACAGGTTTTAATAACTGGGTTCTTGACGAGGCCGATCCGTTGGTATATGGTTTTCAATTCTGATCTGTTGCTTGCAGGTATATGATAAATATAAGGTTTCTTCTTTGTTGAAGGTCGATGCAGTCACTTCATTTAACAAAGGAGAAACTTTAATTTTTTTGTTGAAAAAGTATGAGCAAAGTAGTATAATGAACACAACTTGTGAACGACGGCTCACGTCACGAAAAAGTAAATTTTATGAAGCGGATGAAGCAATGTATAAAAAATTGGATGAAAATACATTTAACACCATTCTTGAGACGGGAATTGATGAATTTGCCGATAACGGTCTGGACCGTGCAAATATTAATAAAATAGCGAAAAAATCAGGCGTCAGTGTAGGCGTGATCTATAAGTATTACGGGGATAAGGACAATTTCTTTCTGGCATGTGTACGCCACAGCCTGAAGCTTTTGGAACAGGTTCTGAGAGATACGGTTTCGGATGAGACGGATGTGATGACGTGTATCAGGCGGGTTGTTTATGCGCTGCTGGATCACTCCAAGAAGCATAGAAACTATAATGTGATGTACAATGAAATTACATCGGGCAGCTGCAGACAATATGCCGTCGTTCTGGCAAAAGAAATCGAAACAAGTACGGCATCGGTATATGCGCAGCTGCTGGAAAATGCCAAAAGGTCCGGGACGGTCAAAACAGATATTGATTCCCGTATGCTTGCTTTCTTTTTTGATAACCTGCTGATGATGCTGCAATTTTCATACAGCTGCGATTATTACAGAGAAAGAATGAAACTATTCTGCGGGGAAGATATTTTGGATAATGATGAAAAGGTTGCGGAAGAGTTTATTAAATTTATTGGCGCCGCATTGGGCTGCTGAAATGAAACAGAATGAAAATTCAGGAGGGGGAATACATTGCTGTACGTAATTGCTTATGATCTCGGAACTACGGGGGTGAAAACTTGTCTTTTCGGTATCGGAGAAAGGCTGGAATTGCTTGCCAGCGCATATGGAGTCTATGAACTGTATATTGTAGAAAACGGAGGGGCGGAACAGGACACAGAGGAATGGTGGAGTGCGATGTGCACAACGACCCGCCAGCTCTTTGAAAAAACGGACATCAGGCCGGAGCAGATCGGAGGAATTTCCTTTTGCTCTCAGATGCAGGGACTGGTACTGGTAGACAGGGAAGGAAAAGCGCTCAGGCGGCCGATGAGCTATATGGATCAAAGGGCATTCTCAGAAATGAAAGAGTGCCAGGGACATGGACTCACCATCTCAGGGGTCAGCATACATAAGCTTTTGAAAAGTCTGATGATTACCCATGCGGCATCTACCAGTGTTAAGGATCCTCTGTGGAAATACAAGTGGGTTCAAAAGCATGAACCGGAAATTTTCTCAAAAGTGCATAAATGGCTGGATGTGAAGGAGTACTTAATCTGTCGCTGTACGGATCAATGTATCATGACGAAGGATTCCGCATATGCCACGTTTCTCTATGATACAAGGCCCGGAAAATGGGGATGGAATCGGGCGCTTTGCAAAATGTACGGTGTGAACCCGAAGCATCTTCCGAAAGTGATTGACTGTTCGGATCAGGCAGGAAGTCTCACCTTAAAAGCGGCACAAGATCTGGGACTGGAGCCCGGAATTCCTGTTTACGGCGGAGGCGGTGATGCGACGCTGATGGGCGTCGGGGCAGGATGCATTGATGCCGGGGACACACATATTTATTGCGGAACATCAGGCTGGGTCAATACGGTAATCGATAAACAGGTCGTAGATATTTTCGCAATGATCGGCGGTATTATCGGTGCGGAGGACGGAAAGTATAATTATTTTGCGGAAATGGAGACGGCGGGCAAATGCTTTGAATGGGTAAAGGAGCATTTGGTTCTGGATGAAATCGGAATCTATTTAAAAAAGACGCATATTACGGAAAGCAAGGAATGTGTATATGAAAGTCTCTATGATTATATGTCGGATACCATATCAAAAATAGGTCCGGGAGCGGGCGGTGTCATTTTCACACCATGGCTTCACGGAAACAGGTGTCCGTTTGAGGATCCCAATGCGGCCGGCATATTTTTTAATGTAAAGCTGGAAACGGGAAAGACAGAACTGATCAGGGCGGTGTTAGAGGGTATTTGTTTCCATCTTCGCTGGATGCTTGAATGCCAGGACAAAAAAATTAAAACTTCTCAGGTGATACGTTTCGTCGGAGGCGGAGCCTTATCGGCTGTCACCTGTCAGATTCTTTCGGATATAACGGGAAGAGTCATCGAAACGGTCGAGGCGACAAAGGATGCCGGCGCTGTGGGGGCAGCAATGCTCGTTGCCGTTGGAAACGGCAGTCTGGACGGAATGTCGGCAATCAAGTCGTTTATTCCGGTGAGGGACAGATATTTGCCGGATCCTGAAAATAAAAAAATATATGACAAAAATTATGAGGTATTCAAAAAGCTGTATCAGTCAAATAAAAAAAATTTTGCCGTGATGAACGGTTATGAAAAGGAGGCGTGAGAAATGGAAGAAAGCAAAGCGAGAAAACTGCTTGTAGACACCGGCAGGGAACTGCTGAAAACGGGACTTGTGGCGAGAACCTGGGGAAATGTAAGCAGCAGGCTGGATGCAGATCACTTTGTCATTACACCGAGCGGACTGGATTATACCAAAACAAAGGAAGAGGACATTGTAAAGATGAATCTTTCAACCGGGGAGTGGCAGGGCATTCATAAACCATCCGGGGAAAGAGGGATTCATATTGCCGCATATCAGGTGTTTCCCGAGGTGAATTTTGTGATCCATACGCATCAGACCTATGCAACGGCTCTGGGTCTGGCAGGATTTTCGAATTTCAATATTACAAAGGAAGAAAAGGAAAAGCTTGGCGGCATTATGCTGGCAGATTATGGGCTTCCGGGAATGAAAAAGCTGACAAATGCTGTGAAAGCAGCTCTTCAAACCGGAGCGAAGGTTGTGCTTATGGTTCATCATGGCGTTTTGATATGCGGTGATACGCAGGAAGAAACAATGAGCAAGTCAATCCTCCTGGAGGAAATTTGCAAAAGAAATATCAAAGGCAGCTTTCAGGTAGCGAGGAGAACAACGGAGAGGGAAGCGGAAGCACTGTTAAATGCAGTGAAAGAAAAGTTTCAATATGCGGCGCTTGTTCAGACTCCCGCTGCTGTCGTTTGTGCCGGCAGGGGACTTCCTATTTATGCGCAGGTGGATGATATGGCGCAGATGATCGGCAGGAAAATTCCTGTGGTATCAGGAGAAAAGAAGAATGTCATTCAAGCACTTGAAAAAGTGAATGCCGTGCTTGTGCCGGGTATCGGGGCCGTTGTGAGGTCAGAGGCTGAGGATGATACAACGGCGCTTCAGCTGCTGACAGATAAAGCGGCAGTTTGCAGTATTCATGCCTCTGCCTGCAATGTGAAGGCGAGAATCGGTGTCATTGATTCAGGCTTGATGAGACTTGTTTATCAAAAGAAGTATTCAAAGCAAAAAAACTAGGAGAAGCATATGAGGGTGGAAAAGAAAAAGGAAATCATACGCATGGTGAAATTCTTCCTGTTCTCTGTTTCGGCAGGGGTCATCGAGATGAGCGCCTTTGCGCTGCTCAATGAGCTGACATCGTGGACCTACTGGCCCTGTTACCTAATCGCGCTGACGCTGTCGGTTCTGTGGAATTTCACCTTAAACAGGAATTTTACTTTTCAGTCGGCATCCAACGTACCGGTTGCAATGATAAAGATCGCAATTTTCTATTGCATCTTTACGCCTGTTACGGCTCTGCTTGGAAATTATCTGGCCGAGGATTTGCAATGGAATGAGTATTTGGTAACAGCGATCAATATGGTTCTGAACCTTACGACCGAGTATCTCTATGACAGATTTTATGTATTTGGAAAAACGATTGATACAAATAATCGGGCAGATCGAAATCATAGTAATTAAAACAGGAGGATAAAAAAATGAAGAATTGTGGAATTAGCAGATGGGATGATCCCGCAAAAATTAATGCAAGTTTGGAGAAGCTTACAAGTCAGGAAATATGGGAAGTGGATGACGGTTACTATGAAAGCGTCATCATGAAATATTTTGATGAGAAGTGTAAGGCTTCAAAGGCTGTTTACGAGGAATCAAAAAAATACATTCCGGGAGGTGTTCAGCATAACCTTGCATTTAATAAGCCGTTTCCGATGTGCATGTCAAAGGCGGAGGGTGCCTATTTGTATGATAAGGACGGAAATCAGTATATTGACTTTCTGCAGGCAGGGGGACCGACGATCCTCGGGAGCAACTATCCGGTTATTAAAGAAAAAGTTATTGAACTTTTGAACGAATGCGGACCTGTTACGGGCTTGCTTCATGAAGCGGAGCTGATGATCGCAAGGGAAATCAATAAGCATATGCCCAATGTGGAGATGTTCCGTATGCTTGGATCGGGAACCGAAGCAGTCATGGCCTCTTTGCGTATTGCAAGAATCGCAACAGGAAATAAACATGTGATCAAGATAGGCGGCGCTTATCACGGCTGGTCGGATCAAATGGTTTACGGGCTTAAGATTCCGGGCAGCAGAGCTTTGCTTGAATCTCATGGTATTCCTTCAGGTGCTTACCGCTATACGGACGAGGTTCGTCCCAACGATTTGCAGATGCTTGAAAAAATGTTGAAAAGGAACCGCATTAAGGGAGGAACCGCCGCGGTGCTTCTTGAGCCTGTAGGACCTGAAAGCGGAACAAGGCCTGTTGCAAGGGATTATAACAAGGGTGTGCGTGCACTTTGCGACAAGTACGGAGCATTGCTGATTTTTGATGAAGTAGTAACCGGATTCCGCGTTGCACTGAGCGGAGCACAGGGATACTTTGACATTGTACCTGATTTAACGATCTTTGGTAAAGTCGTTGCCGGAGGATATCCCGCTGCAGGCGGTGTCGGCGGCAAAAGAGAGTATGCCCAGCTGATGGCTGCCGGACTTGCAACCGGAAAACACAGAGCTTACGTAGGCGGAACTCTTGCGGCTAACCCTCTTTCGTGCCTTGCCGGTTATACGGCAATTCAGGAAATCGAAAAAACAAATGCCTGTGAAATTGCAGGCAAAATGGGCGATCGTCTTTGTGATGGACTGAAACAGTTAATTGACAAATATGGAATGCCATTCGTTGCTTATAATCAAGGTTCTATTGTGCATTTGGAGTGCACTGGTGCAATGAGCTTTGATTTCTCCTCGATGTCCTTTGCAAAATCTGCGCTCGGACTTTTGAAGCATAAGAAGATGATGTATGTGAGAAAGGATTCCATGGAAAAAATGGGAGCAGCCTATATGGCAAACGGGATTGTAACACTTGCCGGCAGCAGATTGTACACTTCCCTTGCGGATACGCCGGAGGTGATAGACGAGGCCCTGAATAGATTTGACGAAGTATTTAAACATGTAAAGAAAACAGATAAAGGACTGATTTAAGATGATGACGGTAAAACATGCGTTTTATCGGATCTATCAGGCTGTTTTTGCCGTAGGTATCAGACTTATGCCAAAGAAAAAGCAAACGCTTCTGACCGGGGATGGATGTCTCTACCGCATCCCCGGGATTTTAATGGCAAAGCATGTCGGTAAGGTTGAGATTATTACCACGGCAGGGTTTGTCAGAAGAAAAGCGATAGAGCCGCTGCTGAAATCTCTGCGGGAAGCAGAAATTGATTCTGTTGTTTTTTGCGAGGTGCCGCCCGATCCGACGACGGCATGTATTGAAAAAGCTGCAGAATTATACCGGAGAGAGCATTGCGGGGGAATTCTTGCCATCGGTGGTGGCTCGGTACTTGACTGTGCAAAAATTGCGGCTGCCAGAATTGTAAGGCCGAAAAAGTCTGTGCTGGATATGGCGGGACTTTTGAAGATCAGAAAAAGATTGCCGCTGCTTGTGGCGGTTCCTACTACTGCGGGCACAGGCTCCGAAGTGACGGTAGCCGCTGTTATTACCGATGAAAAGACGCATTACAAGCATGTGATTATGGATTTTTGCCTTGTTCCCGACTATGCGGTGCTGGACCCTGTTCTGACAGAATCCCTGCCGCCTGATATGACTGCTTTTACCGGCATGGATGCCATGACTCATGCCGTGGAGGCCTATACGAACTGTTTTGCTTCCGCAGAAATGAGAGCGTATGCAAAAAAAGCAGTAAAGCTGATAAGCTGCAATTTAAAGAAAGCTTATGAAGACGGCTCAGATCTTAAGGCACGGGAAAAGCTGCTTCTTGGATCTTATTATGCGGGAATCGCTTTTACGAATGCCTATGTCGGATACGTGCATGCGATTGCGCATGCGCTCGGCGGTTTATATGGGATCGCACACGGAAAAGCAAATGCCGTCATTCTTCCTGTGGTATTGGAGTACTATGGAAAGGCGGCCTATCAAAGACTTGCGGAGCTGGGTGAGGCGGCCGGCATCCATGGAAGCACGGCGGAAGAAACAGCGAAAGCGTTTATTGCTATGATAAAAACCATGAATGACGATATGGCAATCCCGCAAAAACTTGGAATCATTCAGCAAAAAGACGTTGCTGAAATAATCAGAAGAGCCTTGAAGGAGGCAAATCCGACCTATCCGGTGCCTGTGATCTGGGAGGAAAAAGAATTTCAGGAAGTAATTAGACGTCTATAGGCGGTATGTAATTAAAATGAGCTGTTGTAAAGCAGATAGGTCATCATCTGCGAAGCAACAGCTTTGTTTATGTGCTGAAAAGTGATATCCCAAATTATTTTTACAAATTATATTGGAAAAATAGTAGCTTTTATGTAAAATAGGGTTGAAACGAAAAAAGGTAACTAGAAAGGAAAATGGAGAGAGTCGAATGCTTACTATTTTGATAGCTGATGATGAGAAAAAAGTAGGGGTGCTCGTGAAAGAACTTATTGATTGGAAGAATCTTCCGCTTAAGCTTCTGGGTGTCGTGCAGGATGGTCAGGCAGCCTATGATATGATTTTGGATAAGAAGCCGGATATCGTGATTACGGATATAAGAATGCCCAGAATTAGCGGACTGGAGTTAATTCAAAAGGTGGTATCTGAGGGGGAGAGGGTACACTTTATTGTAATAAGTGGGTATCGTTATTTTGAATATGCACAGAAGGCATTAAAATACGGCGTGGAAGACTATTTACTAAAACCCATCGATGAGGAGGAACTGAATGGCATTCTTTTAAAGGTATGTGAAAAAGAGCTGGATCGGAAGATGGAGTACACTCGGGTGGAAAATATGCAGAAATCGCTGGAAAGCAGCAAATATGTACTGCACAGGGAGCTCATCAACAGCATTCAAGCGGGCGCATCTGTTCCACTGGAAAAAATCAACAATGATTACGGTGTAAGATTGGAGAACGGCATTTTTCGGAGTATCCATATTAAGGTAGATCGGGATATTCAGATAGAGAGGAATGAACAGCAGGAAAGGCTCATCATACAGAAGCTGATGGAAGTCACGAAAAGGGAGTTTAAAGGAGAAGTAATTGATCTGGTGATTTCAGAGCAGAATTATATGGGAATCCTTACTCTTTTAAATTATGAAGAACAAAAAAAGGGTGATATTCAAAAGAGCTTGAATCAGCTTTTTTATAATATAAAGGACTATATTAATGATTTTAAAAATTATGCTGTTACTCTTGGAGTGAGTGTAGAAAATACTGATTTTTCTTCTATCAACCTGCTGCTTGGGATGGCGAGAGAAGCAGTAAATTGCCGGATATATATGGGAAGCGGTAAACGGATCGAAAATTATTCTGAGGAAAGAAACAGGAAAATAAGAGCCAAAGATATTTCAGAGAAACATAAAGCATTGCTTGAAAAGGCAATTTCTATTATGGATGGAGCAATGGCCGCTCAATATGCAGAAACTTGTATGGAGACGGCGGTGAACGATAATGTTATGGCCTGTGAATTCTATGAACTTGCAAGAGAAATGGCAGAGAGTTTTTGTAAAATGATGGAGGACTTTTTTGGAGAAAACTTGAATGAAAAGAAGGAGGAATGGCTGGAAGCAGCTAATCATTGCGGAACCCCTGTTATGCTGGAAAATTATATGAAAAAAGTGTTCAGACGCTGCTTATATATTTTTCATGAAAAAAGACAGGCACAAGAGATACGACCTGTTCAGGAAACGATTGCGTATATGAAAAAAAACTATGGCGAAAAAATTCTAATGGAGGACATGGCAGAGCGATTTGGTTTTAACTCCAATTATTTCAGTGAAATATTTAAAAATGAAACTGGAAAATGTTTTTCCGTCTATCTGGTGGAAGTGCGTATGGAAGCGGCAAAGGAACTGCTTAGGGATACAAAGGATACTGTGTACGAAATTGCGTCAAAAGTGGGTTATAGGGATGCTAAATTTTTTAGTCAGCAGTTTGTAAAGATTGTGGGAATCAAGCCAAATGAATACAGAAAGTTATATTATTAAGGCTTTTAATGATGGAAGAGGGAAGGGATTACTTGATATGAAACTATCTGGAAGAGCAGGAATCTATATGGGTGTTTCACTGCTTCTTTTTCTGGCAGGAATGTATGCAAGAGGGAATATAAGAATGGCTTTGTGGGCACTCTGGTCATTTCTTGCTTTTTCGGGCGGGGCATATGTCCTTTACTGGGCGAGAGGCCTGGAGCAGGGAATAGAAAAAATGGATGACTTAGAGAGTTTTCGTACCCATGTGCGAGCCTCCGGTGACAGGACGGCAAACGATATACTAAAGGGGATTGAGAAGCAAACTGCTGCAGTTAAGGGAAGATATTCCGCTAAGGTAATGGACAGGCAGAGCGAAATTAATTCTCTGCAAAGTCAGATTAACCCTCACTTTTTATACAATACACTGGAATGCATCAGGAGTGAAGCTGTTGTTCAAGGCTGCGACAGTATTGCCAATATGGCCAAATCTTTGGCTTCCTTTTTTCGGTACAGCATAAGCCGCCGTGAGAACATTGTTACATTGGCGGATGAGTTAAATAACATAAAAAATTATTTTTTGATCCAGAATTATCGTTTTGAAAATAAATTTCAATTATTTATTCATACAGAGGATGAAGAAGAGACAGTCTATTCTTATATGATACCAAAGATGACGATCCAGCCTATCGTGGAAAATTCCATATTTCATGGTCTGGAGACAAAGTCGGGGGATTGTCAGGTAAAAATAAGCATTTGCACCACGGAGGATAAGGTGCTGCTTATGATTTCGGACAATGGAATCGGAATGTCTGAGGAGAGTCTTGCAGAGCTTCGAAGTCGTATGGAGAGCGGACAGAAAGCGCAGGCAGATGTGGGAGAGGATAAAGATCAGTCGTCGGAGCAGGGCAGCGGAATTGCGCTGTACAATGTAAATCAGCGGATTAAACTGTCATTTGGTGCCATGTATGGACTTCAAGTGTACAGTACTTTAGGAGCGGGCACGGACATTGAAATTATTTTGCCCATGGTAACAAGCTGAAATAATGGGAGAGTAAGTGATGAAAGAAGGACTTTTGCAGCTCTGGAATCTTTCCACGATTAATGAATATAAAGAGGGTGTCAGAAATATCAATGTGCTTGTGCGCAGAGGTGAATGCTGTCTGCTCTGGGGTAAAGATTATACAGGGAGGATTTTCAGCAATATTTTCAAGGGCGAGGGACAAATCATTGAAGGCCGCATCCTCATCAAAAACGAAGAACTGCCCGAATGCAGCAGAGCTTTACTAGAAAGCAGAAAACTATTTTATGTGGATGGCAGTGAGGACTTCATGGACTCTCTTGATTTGGCCGAGAATCTTTTTTTATTGAAAAAAAATAGCCTTTGTAAAATTTTTTTTAACGAAAAGGCGGTGCATATTCAGGCAGATTCCTTGCTTACCGGGTATGGACTGGAGAGTTTTAATTCAAAGAGCAGAATGAAGGATCTGAGTGCAGCCGACCGAATTTTACTTTCCATAGTAAGGCTGGTCGGACAGGGGGCCAGAATGCTTGTGCTGAACAACGTTTCGCCTCAGTGTTCTGAGCAGGATATGATCTTGTTGAAAAAGCTTTTGAAGAATCTGAGAGAGGAAGGGATTGCCCTGCTTATTTATGATAGCCACCCGGAGCTGTTTGAGGATCTGGCGGATCATATTTTTTTTATGAGACAGGGAGAAATTCTAAAAAAAACTATAGATCGTAAGGATCTTTCGGATTATCCGGAGTTCGAAAAAAGAAAAGGATGCAGGCAAGAGCTGGATCATGAAGCGGATAGTATACCTTGCATAAATTGGAGAATGGAAGGAAGAGTAGAATTTGATGGAATTCGATTAAGAAGCAGGAGGAATCCTCAGTCCATCATGGTGAGAGAAGGAGAAATTGTTAGAATTGCTGACCTGGATGCCTTTGAGCAGGCGGAGCTTTGGGAAGGTCTGCTTGGTAAAGGTGTCTGTAAACCGATAGTGCGAATCGACGGCAAAGTGATAGAGTACCATGATGTGCACAGGTTAGTGAAAAACCGCATCACTTTTTGGGGGGATTGTGCAGAATGCGCAGAGATTTTTAATAATCTCTCCATAAAGGATAATATCCTTTTACCCTCATTAAAAAGAATTAGTAGTTGCGGAGGCTATCGAGCAGGTGCGGACTATATTTTTAAAGACAATTTTATTATGGAGGAGGCGTTTGCGTCCAGAGTAAATTGCCGCTCCGATCATAAAAAGATGTCGGAGAATGATGTATTAAAAACAATTCTTTACAAATGGAAGCTGTTTCACCCTCGCGTAATTATTTTAAACAGCATTCTATCGCGGACGGATGCCGATATGAAGGAGTGGCTGAAGGAACAGCTTGTTGAGATGGCAGCCCGGGGAACTGCGGTTATTTTACTCGAACCGGCAGAACGGGATGTGCAGGAACTGGCACATCGTGTACTGGAGATGGGACAGTGAGTCTGGCTATGGAGATATAAAAATGAAAAATAACAATCTATGTTTAAGTGGAATTTTCGAATTTGTAAAAGAGAATAAGAAAAATATTATCCTATGGGTTTTGTTCTTATTTATCTATTCCGGAAACAGCTACACATCCTTTGGGACTTTTTTTGCCGAACAGTTCCTGATCATGTCTTTTATGACAGTTGGAGTGTCTATAGAGATGCTATGCGGGAATTTTGACCTTTCTTTCGCTGCGCAGATAGCGTCTTCGACGGTGCTGGCGGCATATTTTTTAAGCAAAGGCAGTCCTTTATGGGCTGCCTGTCTTCTTATTTTTGTTTTCCATGCATTGGCAGGAGCACTGAAGGGGTTTCTCATAGCGAAAATACATATTCCAGCTATTATCATGACGCTTGCCCTGCGAATTATTTTTACTGATTTATTTGCCGGACTTACAGGAGGAAACAGTATTCTTTTTAAATCGGAGACCAGATACTATCATCATTTCATGTTTGAAATTGTAATATGGACAACATTTGCCGTCTTGCTAATCGGTGCATTTATATTTTTAGAGAAAACATATTATGGACGGTATTGCCGGATGCTGGGCGAGGATATGGATCTTATGGAGAGAAGCGGATTGAATTGCACTGCGGTTCTCATAGTTATTCATGTGCTGGCATCCCTGTTTTTTGCCGTGCCGGCTATCATTATGCTGCTTTGGACTTCAAGTGGGAGCACGGCCATGGGAACAAATTATTTGTATAAGGTGCTGGCAGCGGCCTGTCTGGGCGGCGTGAGCTATCGGAGCGGCAGGGGAAAGCTCTCCGGAATGCTGGCGGGGTCTGTTTCTATAATATTCATTGTTTTTTTGCTGACAAGCAGTGGATATCTGAGCCGTTTAGAGGGAATTATAGAAGGGTTCATTATATTGTTTGCAGTTTTACCCAAGCAGTCAGAAAAGAACTGAAATTACTCCCCCTAATTCCGAAATTACTCTCATTGAGAATTGTTATGGGAAAATATAAGATATAGCTACAGCAACACAAAACTCAAAAGAAAATGCCTGAAAGGGCGGGATGGAGGAACTATGAAAAAAAAATTATTAAGTGTAATGTTGAGTGTAGCTATGATTGCAACCATGCTGGCAGGATGCGGCAGCGCGGCGGCACAGAGTACGCCTGAGCAGGCAGCAGAAGAGAAGACAGAAGAAATTAAAGAAGAACTTGCGGATAGTACGGAGGGGCTCACGGACGTAAAAATTGGCTTTTTGGCCCCCACTCTGCAGACAGAGTTTTTTATTGGTATTGATAACGGACTAAAGGAAGAATGTGAAGCTAAGGGGTGGGATTATGTGGCTGTAAGCTTTGATAATGATTCCGCTGCTGCAGTTTCTTCTATAGAAAACATGGTGACCAGTCAGTGCGATGTAATTATTGCAATGATCTCGGATACTTCCTGTGATGATGCGCTTCGTGCCGCACAGGAAGAGGGAGTGAAGGTTATGGAATGCGGTGTTCAGACAGAAGTGTACGATGTATGCCTCAATACAGACCAGCATGGAATTGGTGTTGAAATCGGAGAAATGGCTTCAGAATGGATTAATTCCCAGCTTGACGGCAAGGGACAGGTTGTAGTTTACACTACATTCCAAAACGAGGATATGCAGAAAAGAGGACAGGGTATTCAGGATGCGATTAAAGAAAACGCTCCTGATGCAACGATACTCGAGGCTGTGGATATCGGTAAGGATGTTGTAGGTGCAGGAACTTCTACCACAGAAACCATGCTTCAGAAATATCCTGAGTTGAACACCATCGTATGTTATGGTGATGCGGCTGCTGTAGAAGCAATGGAAGCAGTAAAGGCTGCAGGTTTAAACAGTGAGAAATTCGGAATATTTGCGTGTGATGGTACGGAACAGGCACTGGCGGGAATTGCAAATGGTGATGTAATGAGAGGTACGGTTGTTTTTGCAGCCATTGCTCCCGCTATGATTGAGTATTCAGAACGTGTTTTGAACGGGGAAAAATTTCCGGATATGATTGCCTTTGAGACAACAAAGGTGACAGGCGAAAACGTGTCAGAGTTTATTACAGCTCAGTAGAGAGGAAGAGATATAATGTCGAATACGATATTACGTGTAAAAGATATTGTTAAAACGTATCCTGGTGTAGTAGCCATCGACCATCTGTCCTTCGATGTAAGGGAAGGCGAAGTTCATGCTTTAATCGGCGAGAATGGAGCGGGAAAATCCACTTTAATTAAAACACTGTCGGGAGCAATTGTGCCCGACAGTGGTACTATCGTCATAAATGGAAAGGATTTTTCTTCTATGAACCCCAAGCTTTCTAAGGAGCAGGGAATCGAGGTGATTTATCAGGAGTTCACTCTCGTTCCGGGTATCAGTGCGGCCGAAAATGTCTTTTTGGGTGAAAAAACCTCTAAAGGGGCGTTTGTGAATATGAAAGAGAGAGAGCGGCGTGCAAAGGACATTTTTGCACAGATGAATGTTGATATAGATGTTTCCGCTCCTGTAAGAAATCTCTCTCCGGCATGTCAGCAGATTGTAGAGATTGCAAAAGCAGTGAGCAGGGAAGTGAAGATTCTTATTATGGATGAGCCTACTGCACCGCTTACAGTGAGTGAAGTAGATATTCTTTTTGGAATCGTCAAAGATTTAAAGAAAAAAGGCGTGACCGTTATTTATATTTCTCACAGGCTGGAGGAGTTGTTTGAAATTGCAGACAGAGTAACGGTAATGCGTGATGGCTGCTATGTAGGTACAGAGAATATTGAGGATATCGACAGGAAAAAACTGATCGGTATGATGGCAGGCAGAGAATTAAAGGAAAGTTACCCGCTCCGGAAAACACAGGTAGGAGAAGAGGTACTGCGTGTTGAGCATCTGTACGGAAATGGAAATGAGGATATTTCTTTTTCCCTGCGCAAGGGAGAAATATTGGGATTTGCAGGGCTGGTAGGAGCAGGACGTACAGAACTTATGCGTGTCATATACGGGGCTAATCCGGTGGAATCAGGAAAGATTTTTCTTGATGGAAAAGAAGTACATATTAAGTCGTGTAAGGATGCTATTGAGCTGGGAATCGGGTATATTCCGGAGGACCGAAAGGCACAGGGTATATTCCTTCGTATGTCTATCCGATGGAATACAGTTATTAATAATTTAAAGAGCTTTTCAAATGGATTCTTTGTAAATAAAGTAAAAGAGCAGGCGGTTGCACAGGAATACCGGGAAAAGTTTGACATTAAGACACCCTCCTTAGAGCAAAAAGTAATGAATTTGAGCGGCGGTAACCAGCAAAAGGTTGTAATTGCCAAGACACTGGCAACCAACTGCAGAATCATTATTTTCGATGAACCAACAAGAGGAATTGACGTAGGAGCCAAGCAGGAAATTTATAAGCTTATGAATGAACTAGCAGAAAAAGGAAATTCCATCATAATGGTATCTTCCGATATGCCGGAGCTTTTGGGAATGTCGGATCGGATTGCGGTCATCTACGAAGGAAGAAAGACCGGAGAAGTAAAAAAAGAAGAATTTGAGCAGAATTATATTCTCGATTTAGCGTCTGGAGGAAAAGAACATGGAACAAACTCAAACTAAAAAAACATGGGTGGACTATTATAAAAAATATGGCATTTACATATTTCTTGCGGCGGTATTTATCTTTTTTGCTATTGCTGCGCCGAACTTTTTATCATCCAAAAATGTTATAAATATTTTGCGGCAGGTATCCATGTTTGGCATTGTCGTTATCGGCGTAACTTTCGTTATGATAGGCGGCGGTATGGATTTATCAGTGGGTGGACAGATGGCCGTAGTTGGTATGACACTTGGCTATCTTATGGTGAATCTGAATATGAATATTTTTCTGGCAGTGGTGTTGTCGGTGGCACTAGGATGCTTGTTTGGGGTAATTAATGGAATTGTGGCCATTAAGTTGAATATAGCGCCAATTATTGTCACATTGTCAATGATGCTTATTTTGCAGGGTGCAGCCTATCTTATCACTGGTGGCTATCCAATTACGGGTATGCCTGAGAGCTTTGTGGGAATCGGACAGGGGTATGTAGGTGTCATTCCAATTCCGGTTATTATCTTTATTCTATTTATCATTTTTGGTTGGATAGTGATGAATAAGACATATCTGGGAAGATATATTTATGCACTGGGGGGTAATAAGGAGGCTTCCAGACTGGCAGGCATCAATGTGGATCGTCTTACAATATTTGTTTATACGTTTGCAAGCTTTACAGCCAGTATCGCAGCGCTTATTATGGTAGGCAGGACAAATGCTTCACAGCCGGGTGCCGGTTCTAGTTATCCTTTTGACTGTATGACAGCGGCTTGTTTGGGCGGCATCAGTATACAGGGCGGTGAGGGGAAAATAAGCGGTGTTGTTGTGGGTGTTATTATCCTTGGAATTCTTGACAACGGATTAGTACTGATGGGAGTGAATTCTAATTTTCAAAGTGTGGTTAAAGGATTAATTCTTTTAATTGCGGTGGCGATTGATTGCTATCAGGGCAAAGGGAAACGGGCTAAATAAAGATAAGTGTAACAGGAGGAATTACGATGAAAAGCAGGTCATTACCCTTTTATGAGTTTGCCGAAGGCGTTTTTGAAATAGATGAATTTGACTGTGTTTCCGTATTTGTTATTGTAGGAGAAAAACGTGCACTCGTGCTTGACACGGGAACCGGAATCGGGGATCTGCGTTGGGTCATAGAAAATCGGATTACAAATAAGCCCTACGATGTAGTGCTGACACATAATCACGGAGATCATATCGGCGGGGCAGGCTTTTTTGAAGAAGTGTGGATACATATAAACGACATGAATTGGGAAAACAAGGACACGGGCCCCAGCCTTGAATTCCGCAAAAGTTACGCAAAGCTCATTCGGGACAGGGAGGATAAAAACTATTCTTATGATGAGAAAAGGGATATTTTAGAGTGGGAGAAGAAACCTTTTGTGAAGGAGCTTACGGACGGTCAAATCTTTGATTTAGGAGGGCGGAGTGTGCAGCTTTTTCACTGTCCGGGACATACACCCGGAGAATGTGTCGCTATCGATAATAAAAGCGGTATTCTTTTCGCGGGGGATGCATGCAATCGTAACTTTCTGCTTCAAAGAGAGGCGGGAGAGAGCACCGAACAAGCCGCAATGCGCGCGGAAGAGGCTCTCGGACGCATTTATGACAAGCGGGAGTGCTATGCTGAGGTATATAACTCTCACCATGACTTCAGAGGTTTTGGCTCTCCGTTGGCTGAGAATGTACTGCCTGATTTATTAGAGTGTCTGAAGGAGTTAAGAAAGGGCACAGCCACCTATTTACAGGTTTCGGACAGTCTTTCGTCTGACGGAAGGCCGAAGATAGTGGCAGTATTCGGACATGTGCAGGTTTCATGCATGAATGGCGATATAAGCGAAAAATAAAAATGGTAACCTTTGTCAAGGGCATATTAAAAAAGGCGTTGATTTTCAATAGATCAACGTCTTTTTTAATATGGTATTTTCATGGGCTCATAAAAACTTCTTGATGTATACAATCTTATTTTATCATGATAAAATAAGATTGTATACATCAAGCAACAAAGAGAAGAAAAAAGGAGAAGAAAAATGAAAATTGGAATTGCGGGCGCGGGTTTAATCGTACAGCATTTGCTGTCCTTTATTCATGAAGTGGACGGCATCACTCTGCAGGCGATTTATGCGCGGGATAATAGGGAAGATCGACTGACAAAGCTTTGTGCAGAGCATGGAATTCACAGCTATTATACGGATTATGAGGAGATGCTTGCAGACGAGAAGATTGATACGGTTTATGTGGCAGTGACAAACGAGCTTCATTATGAATTTGCAAAAAAAGCACTGCTCAGAGGCAAGCATGTGATCTGCGAAAAGCCGTTTACCGTGGAGCTTGATGACTTTGAGGATCTGTGCAGAATTGCTTCTGAGGAAGGACTTCTGCTTCTGGAGGCGATCACGACGCTTTATTTGCCGAATTATTTGAAAATAAAGGAACAGGTGAAAAGGCTCGGTAAAGTGCGAATCGTGGAATGCAATTTTTCTCAGTATTCCGGCCGCTATGATGATTTTAAAAAAGGGATTGTGAAGCCTTGCTTTGATCCGGCATGTGCAGGCGGGGCACTGATGGATTTGAATGTCTATAACATTCATGTAGTGACGGATCTGTTCGGAGAGCCGATTCAGGTTCGTTATTATCCAAACATAGAGCGAGGCGTTGATGTATCCGGTATTCTGATACTTTCGTATGATACGTTTCAATGTGTTCTGATCGGCGCTAAGGATTGTGAAGCTCCGGTCTGTACCAATATTCAGGGAGATGCGGGCTGCATCCATATGCCGACGCCGACCAACACCTGTGATTGCTTCGAGGTTTTGCTGAATGGTCAGGAGAAAGAAACGTTTTCGTTAAATAAAGAACGCCACAGGATGTACTATGAATTTGTGGAATTCGAGAGAGTGGTCAGAGAACAGGATCTGACGTTTGCGGAAAAGACGCTGGAGGAAAGCCGGATTGTAATGCGGGTTTTGGCGGAGGCGAGGAAAGATTTATGTTAAATTGTCTTTTGGTCGGGATTATTACGGCATTTGCCGCAAAAAATAAATCCATCAATCCGCAGCTTCTTCTGATTTTGAAGGTCGGGATCTGCGGCGGATTTACGACGTTTTCAACCTTTGCCTATGAAACGGCGGATCTGCTGCAAAATGGCAGATCCGCCGTTGCACTGGCCTATGTTCTGACAAGCGTTTTGACAGGCGTGCTGGCTGTTTTGGGAGCACAGATGCTCATAAAATAAAATGATGGAGTTAGAGCATTAACCGATAAATATTGATGACATCTGTTTCTGTCAGAGCTACGAAGCCGCCGACTGTACCATCACCGCCGTCGCCGTAGCAGGCAGAGTGCGCCATTTTTTCAATATCCTCTTCTTTGGCGCCAAGCTCCGAAAAGCTTAAGGGCATTCCGATTTCCTTTAAAAAGCTTTGAAAGGCTTTGATACCTTTCTCCGCAGTGCTTTCCGGATCATTAAAATCCATCTGAATGCCCCAGACGCGGGACGCAAGCTGCGCAAACCGCATGATATCATGCTTCTTATTGTAGTACATAACAGCGGGCATCGTAACAGCGAGTCCGGCGCCATGCGCACAGTCATATTGTGCGGATAATTCATGCTCGATCTGGTGGCTTGCCCAGTCCTGGGTGCGTCCGACGCCGCAGGAATTGTTGTGGGCCATCATACCCGCCCAGGTGATATTTGCTCTGGCCTCATAATTATCAGAATCTGCAATCACCCGGGGTCCCTCATGGATCATCGTCAGCATCAGCCCTTCAATCATCCTGTCTGTCACTTCGACTTCCTTTGTATTGGTGCAGTATCGTTCATACAGGTGTGCAAGAATATCCGTGATGCCGCAGGCTGTCTGATAGGCGGGCAGTGTTTTCTGCAGATCCGGATTTAGAATGGAAAACTTGGGACGCAGCGCTTCGCCGGTCGCCCCTCTTTTAAACATACCGTCCTCAAGCGTGATGACGCTGTCGGGGGAACCTTCGCTGCCCGCAGCTGAAATTGTGAGAATCGTACCAAGCGGAAGTGCTTTTTCCACGAGCGTTCCCTGATAGAAATCCCAGAAATCACCGTCATGCAGAACGCCTGCCGCAATGGCCTTTGCAGAATCGATCGCGGAGCCGCCGCCTACGGCGAGCACAAAATCGACCTGTTCTGTTCTGCAAAGATGAATTCCTTCATATACAAGGCCGCTTCTTGGATTCGGTTTTACACCGCCAAGCTCCACGAAGCTGATCCCCTCGGCTTCCAGAGACCGCTTAACGCGATCCAGCAGGCCGGAGCGAACAACAGAGCCGCCTCCGTAATGGAGCAGCACCCGGCTTCCGCCAAAGCGCTTCACATAGTTTCCGGTATTGTTCTCTTCGTCTTTGCCGAAAACAAAATAAGTCGGACTGTAAAATGTAAAATTATCCATAAAGTACCTCCCTTTTCCCATGGAATGAAATAAAATAAGTGTTTCTTAAAGTGACTGAACAATTTGAATTCTATACCGGTAAGTGGTATCATTAACTGATTCAAATCATAGATCAAGTATAGCAAAAGAAAGATTATTAATAAAGGGAAATTATTCAAGAAGCAGAAAGGAGTGAAGAAAATGAAGGTATTGTTGATTAACGGAAGTCCGCATGAAAAGGGGTGTACCTTTACGGCACTGCAGGAGGCGGGAAAGACACTTGAGAAGAATGGGGTTGAAACGGAATTGTTCTGGATCGGTACGAAGCCGGTTGCGGGCTGTATTTCTTGCGGACACTGTTTTGATACCGGAAAATGCGTGTTTGACGATGCCGTAAATCGAATGATTGATAAGCTTGATGACTACGCCGGTATGGTAGCCGGTTCTCCTGTTTATTATGCGGGTGCTAGCGGTCAGCTCTGCGCATTTCTGGACAGACTGTTTTATTGCGCCGGCAGGAGAATGGCGGGAAAGGCCGGAGCAGCAGTTGTATCGTGCAGAAGAGGCGGCGCATCAGCCGCGTTTGACCGTCTGAATAAGTATTTTACGATTTCAAATATGCCGGTCGTTTCCTCACAGTATTGGAATCAAGTGCATGGATTTACTCCTGAGGACGTCCGCAGAGATGAAGAAGGCATGCAGACGATGCGGACGCTCGGCCAGAATATGGCGTGGCTGATAAAGTGCATTCAGGCAGGTAAAGAAAGCGGTGTGGAGTTTCCTGTTTATGAAGAAAAAATCATGACGAATTTTATTCGGCAGGATCGATAACAGAATATCGGCAATGGGCAGCGAAAGTTATTGAGCAATATTCACAAAATACAGCATTCAAAATTAGTATGAATGTACGAAATAAATAATTGCTATTGACAGCTGCCCAAAATAATTATAAATTAGTTGTAAGATTAATATTTCCGGATTGTTACTTAGCAGGCAAGACTGGGTTATGCTCATGAAGATAGATTGTGTTGATTTATTGGAGTGATGGGTATAATGCAGTTTTTTTATTTGATGGGAAATCCAAAAGAATTTCCTGTGAAATAAAAGAATAGGTGCACTCGCACACGAGGTATATGGCAGCGATGCTGCCTGTGCTCGGCGCGAAAAGTTTCGACGACACTTTCCATTTCATAATAGAACCCTTACGAAGGAAGCGGCATATGAGAATTAAGAAAATTTTAAATAATAATGCCGTATGGTCTGCCGACGGTGAGGGAAATGAAATTATTGCTACCGGCCGCGGCATCAGCTTCGGGCGAAAGGTCGGAGATGCGATCGATGAAACAAAAGTGGAAAAGCTCTTTATGTCAAAGGAGGCAAATGCACAGTTTATTCAGCTGGTAGAGGAACTGCCGTATGAGCAGATTCAGGTTGCTGATGAAATTATCAGTCATGCCTCTGATGTACTCGGCAAGCGTCTCTGCAGGAATATCTATATTACCCTGACCGATCATTTGGGGTTTGCCGTTCAACGCAAAAGAGAAGGAATCGAAATCAAAAATGCCCTGCTGTGGGAAATCAGAAAATATTATGCAAAAGAGTATGAGATTGGGAAGTATGCACTTGCAATTATTAAAAAGCGTTTGGACGTAGAGTTATCCGATGATGAAGCGGGATTTTTTGCACTGCACATTGTCAATGCGGAACTGGACGGCAGTATCCACCATACGATGGAAGCCCCTGAGATCATAAAGGATATTTTGAATATTGTCCGGTATTCATTTACGGCGGAAATCGATGAAAATTCGCTTTCTTATGAACGTTTTATCACTCATTTGAAATATTTTTTGCAGAGGGCGGAACGGAATGTATACTATCCGCCGGACAGCAGTGACCTTTATGAGATCGTTACGGAAAAATTTCCGGAGGCATATAAATGTGCCTGCCGGATCAAGAGCTATATGGAAACAAAATATCCGCAGAAGATCACAGAGGATGAGATGCTTTATCTTACGGTACATATTTCCAGAATCACAGGAAGACAATAAACCATTTTACAACTGAAAAGGGATTGTTACGGTGAATAACCGGCAAAACCCGGAGTGACAGACAGCGTTTGCGGCAGCAGCGCATTCTGCCTTTCCGGGTTTTCTTATGTAATAGGATTATGGGCCGATGCGCACGGCTTATAAGATAGAAGAACTAATTAACCAATGCATATGGAGGAGAAGAAAGTGGCAAATAAATATGATGGTCTGGCAAGAATTATTATCCAGAATGTGGGCGGAAAGTCCAACGTAAAGAGTATTGCTCACTGTATCACACGGCTTAGATTTAAGCTGAAGGATGAGTCCAAAGCAAATACGGATATCTTAAAAAGTACGGACGGTATTGTGACAGTCATTCAGAGCGCCGGGCAGTATCAGGTAGTCATCGGCAACCATGTTCCGGATGTCTATGATGCTGTTGTAGAGATCGGGCATTTCAATAATATTGCGGAAACGGCAGTCAATGAAGAAACAAAGGAAAAGCTGAGTGCGGGGGCGGCACTCATTGATATTATTTCAGGCGTATTTCAGCCCATTCTGGGTGTTCTCTCAGCCACAGGTATTATCAAGGGTGTGCTGGCGCTATTGGTATTTTTCAAAATTATGAGCAGTGCAAGCGGTACTTACGGCACTCTTTACTCTGTCGCAGACGGCTTTTTCTATTTCCTGCCGATTATACTCGGCTATACGGCGGCAGAGAAATTCAAGTGCAACAAATTTATCGGTATGGCGATCGGAAGCGCACTCTGCTACCCGGCGATGGTTAATTTGAGCGGCGGAGAGGCACTTGGCACTTTGTTTACCGGATCAATCTTTGAAACGAGTTTTTATAGCAAGTTTTTGGGAATTCCGGTGCTAATACCTGCTAGCGGATATCCTTCCAGCGTTGTTCCGATTATTCTGGCGGTATTTTTTGCGGCTAAGGTAGAGAAGATATGGAAAAGGCTCATCCCTGATGTGATCAAGCTGTTTATTGTCCCGTTTTTAACACTTGTAGTCATGGTTCCGGCCACATTTCTTGTAATCGGACCGATCTCAACAGCGCTTTGTTCTATTATCGGCGCACTGTTCAACGCACTGTACGGCGTTCCGGTTGTCGGCGGCCTGATTGCGGGTCTTGTGCTTGGTGCCGTATGGCAGGTTCTCGTCATATTCGGTCTGCATTGGGGGTTGGTTCCGCTTGCAATGATCAATTATTCCACGCTTGGCTCTGATTTTGTGCTTTCCCCATACTTTGCGGCCTCCTTCGCACAATCTATGGTTGTGCTTGCAATCATCATAAAAACAAAAAATCAAAAATTGAAGGAAATTGCAATACCGGCATTTATATCCGGCATGTTCGGCGTGACCGAGCCTGCGATTTATGGTGTGACGCTTCCAAAGAAAAAACCGTTTGTGATTTCCTGCATCGCTGCATCGGTAGGAGGCGGTATTATCGGATTTATGGGGGTAAAGAGCTATTCGCTGGGAGCCCTTGGACTATTCGGTTTGCCAAGCTATATTGATAATGCGACAAATTCGGCATACAGCATGTATTGGATCATTATAGCAGTTCTGGTTGCAATGGCCATTGCCTTTATTTTGACCTTTATGACCTATAAGGATGAGGAACCGGTAAAGAAACAGATAACAGAAGGTAAAAACGGCACGGCAAAAAATGAAGTCATCACAGCCCCGATCAAAGGAAAGATCAAGCCGCTGAGCGAAATTTCCGACAAGGCATTTTCCTCCGGGGCAATGGGGCTTGGCATAGCGATCGTCCCGTCAGAGGGAAAGGTATTTGCACCGGTGAGCGGTACGGTTACGACCTTCTTTAAAACCGGACATGCGCTTGGCATCACGTCGGACGGAGGCGCTGAAATCCTGATTCATATCGGAATGGATACGGTGAAGCTGGACGGACAGGGCTTTACAAAAAAGGTCAGCGAGGGGGCGCATGTAAATAAGGGTGATCTGCTGCTGGAATTTGACATTGATGTGATTCAGGCGGCAGGATATCCGGTTGATACGCCGGTCATCATAACGAATACGGACGCCTATACGGATATTGTTCCTACGGACGCCGATATCGCAGTGATCGGAGATGAGCTGATCACAGTACTTTAAACCGGAAAGGAAGGATATAATGAAAACATTCAGAAGTGATTTTCTATGGGGCGGCGCAGTAGCCGCCAATCAGCTTGAGGGTGCATGGGACACAGACGGCAAGGGTCCCTCCACCTCAGATATGTGTACGAACGGTACAAAGGATGAGCCAAAGCGGATTACGAAAGTGATAGAGCCCGGTACGCTGTATCCTAGTCATGAAGCAATTGATTTTTATCATCATTACAAGGAGGATATCCGGCTTTTTTCAGAGATGGGCTTTCAAACATTTCGCTTTTCCATTGCATGGACAAGAATTTTTCCGACAGGAGAGGAGCAGACACCGAATGAAGCAGGACTTGCCTTTTATGACAATGTAATTGACGAGTGCCTGAAATATGGGATAGAACCTCTTGTAACAATTTCTCATTATGAAATGCCGTATGCCCTTGCTGAAAAGTATAACGGATGGGCAGGCAGAGAATGCATCACACTTTTTATGAACTATTGCAGAGCGATTTTTGACAGATATCAGGGAAAGGTAAAGTATTGGCTGACATTCAACGAAATCAATGCCGGCACAATGCCCTTTGGAAGCGTGCTCTCACTCGGTACGGTAAAGGGATACTCCGGATCCGTCATGGCAGTGCCGGATGATCCGCAGACGAGATTTCAGGCGCTGCATCATCAATTTGTTGCGAGTGCTATGGCAGTAAAATATGCGCATGACAATTATCCGGATTTTAAAGTGGGAAATATGATTTGCTTTATCACAATGTATCCCGCCACTTGCAGTCCTGATGATATACTCTGCACGCAAAAGGAAATGCAGATGAAAAACTGGTTTTGTTCTGATATAATGGTACGGGGAGCATACCCCTCCTATGCGGAAAGATATTTTGAGGAGCAGGGCATACAAGTCAGGACTGAGCCGGGTGATGAACAAATTTTAAGAGAAGGCACCGTTGATTTTTATACCTTCAGCTACTACATGAGCAGCTGTGCCGGGGCAGATGAAACCGCAGAAAAGACGGGAGGCAACCTGCTTGGCGGGAAGAAGAACCCCTATCTGGAATCCAGTGAATGGGGATGGCAGATTGATCCGAAGGGGCTCCGCTATACGCTGAATGAGATCTATGATCGGTATGGCATTCCGGTTATGGTTGTGGAAAATGGTCTCGGAGCGCGGGATGAAATCGAGGCGGACGGCAGCATTTGTGATGATTACCGCATTGAATACCTGAGAAAACATATCCTTCAAATGCGGGAGGCAGTGAAGGACGGCGTAGACCTGATGGGCTATACACCGTGGGGCTGCATTGACCTTGTGAGTGCTTCAACGGGAGAAATGGCGAAGCGTTACGGCTTTATCTATGTGGAAAAGTATGACGACGGAACCGGTACGCTTGCGAGAAGAAAAAAGAAATCCTTTGATTGGTACAAAAAAGTAATCGAAAGCAACGGAGAAATCATCTAGTGAGATCTGCGGGAAGGAAAAGGTACTATGCAGAAATTTGAGTACATCATTACAGACGAAATAGGAATCCATGCACGTCCGGCAGGACTTCTTGCAAAGTGCGCAAAGCAATTTGAAAGTGAAATAATAATTACGTGTAACGGGAAAAGTGCAAGTGCAAAAGCGCTGATGTCGGTGATGGGCCTTGGTGTCGGGCAGGGTGCTTCTGTGAAGGTTACCGCCGAAGGAGCGGATGAGGCTGAGGCTTCTGAGGCCGTAAAGAAATTTATGTCGGAAACGCTGTAACGGAGGTGCCATGACAGAATATAAAGGAAAGAAAGTATATGAAGGAATTGCCATAGGCCGGATTACCTTCCTCGGCAAAAAGGAGCAGACTGTCATCCGGAAACGGGTGGCAGAGCCTGCCGCCGAAAGACAGCGGTATGAGGAAGCGAGGGATGCAGCAGTCCGCAGCCTGCGGGGGCTCTATGAAAAAACAAGGCAGGAACTCGGCGAAGCCGATGCACAGATTTTCGAGGTTCACGCAATGATGCTGGAGGATGATGATTACAATCATTCCGTATATCATATGATCGAAAGCCAAAGTCTGAATGCGGAGTACGCCGTTGCTGCGACCGGAGATAATTTTTCAGAGACCTTTGCGCAGATGGAGGATGAATATTTTAAAGCGCGAGCCGCCGATGTAAAGGATATTTCTGAGCAGGTAATCAGAAATCTTACCGGAGAGGCGGGCTTTATCCACGACGTAAAGGAACCGGTGATTCTGGCCGCGGAGGATTTGTCTCCGAGCGAGACCGTTCAGCTGGATAAATCGAAAATTCTTGCCTTTGCAACGAAAAAAGGTTCCTCAAATTCCCATACGGCCATTCTTGCACGAACGATGAATATTCCGGCCGTCATTCAGATTGATGTCGATGCCTCTATGGATGGAATGACCGGCATCCTCGACGGGGGGAACGGACTTTTGATTACGGAGCCTGATACAGAGACTCTGAAAGTATACGAAACGCTGCTGAAAGAGCAGCGTCAGGAAAAGGAGCTTTTGAAGGAGCTGCGCGGGAAACCGGATGAAACAAAATCCGGCAAACAGATAAAGCTCTATGCAAATGTCGGAAATGTATCCGACATTGCTGCTGCGCTGCAAAACGATGCAGCCGGTATCGGACTTTTCAGAAGTGAATTTATTTATCTGGAACGGGAGGACTACCCAAGCGAGGACGAGCAATTTGCAATTTATAAAAGGGCCGGGGAGATGATGGCCGGAAAACCGGTCATCATCCGGACACTTGATATCGGCGCGGATAAGCGGTGCGAGTACTTCCGATTAAAGCCGGAGGAAAATCCGGCGCTGGGTCTTCGGGCCATCCGCATTTGTCTGAAACAAAAGGAGGTATTCAAAACTCAGATTCGTGCATTGCTTCGCGCGGGGGCTTATGGTAATATATTTATGATGTACCCGATGATTATTTCACTGTCCGAGGTACGGCAGGTTAAAGAACTTGTCCGGGAAGTGAAAGAGGAGCTGAAAAAACAGGGCGTACCGTATCGAAATGTGCCGGAAGGCATCATGATTGAGACACCGGCAGCCGCATTGATTTCCGAACGGCTTGCGCGGGAGGTAGATTTTTTCAGCATCGGGACTAACGACCTGACACAGTATACGCTGGCACTTGACCGGCAGAATGCGGAGCTGGAGGAGTTTTGTGACGTTCGCCATGAGGCGGTGCTTAAGCTGATTGCAATGACCGTTGAGAGTGCGCACGCTGCAGGTATCTGGGCAGGCATCTGCGGGGAGCTGGCAGCAGATACGGATCTGACGGATACGTTCTTGAGGATGGGTGTGGATGAACTGTCTGTGGCGGCTCCATCGGTACTGAAGGTCAGAAAAGCGATTAGGGAGTGTGACTGAGATTGATACGTGTGATAGCGTCCGATTTGGATGGTACGCTTTTAAATGAAAATCATGTTCTGGACAAATGTACCTATGAGGTGCTGATCCGTGCACAAAAAGCGGGAATGCGTTTTATCGCCGTGACGGGCAGGGACTATTCGATGACGAGGGACGCATTTGAAGGCTTTGATTTAAACTGTGATTATATTCTTGCAAGCGGTGCCGAGACAAGAAATTCTGCGGGAGTGGTGGTCAAACGACTGCCGCTTCCGTTTCATAAAGTGAAGTTGGTGACTGAAGCGCTGAGCGGTTTTTTTAATCCGCTCAGCTATAATACGGAAAATAGTGAATACCGCGTGGGAGGCAGTAAGGAAGTCAGAGACGGGATTGTGTATGAGGTCAGGAATTTCTACAGGCGTGCGCTTCCTGACCGTTTCGACGAGGAGCAGTTTGTGAGGCTGATGCTTTCCAGGACAACGATTGTTCCGCAGCTTGAGGATATTGAAGAATCTGTGTACAAGATTTCCATGACCGCAAAGGATACGGCAACGATTACGGAAATGAAAAAGATTCTGAGCCGCATCCCCGGTCTTGCAGTTGCTTCTTCCTTTTCCAATAATATTGAAATCACGGACGAGCTCGCACAGAAAGGGCCTGTACTAAAAAATTTTATTACGAGCCTCGGTTATACGATGGAGGAAGTGATTGCCTTCGGAGACAGCCAAAACGATTATTCCATGCTGAGCATGGATTTTGGCGGCACGTTTGCGATGGAGAATGCGGATCCGGAAATCAAGGCCGTCGCTCAAAGGATTGCTCCGTCCAATACAGAGCATGGGGTTGCGCAGGTGATTGAAGAATTGCTGGCAAGACAGGTGAAAGGCGGCGGAACAAAATGACAACAAGGGAAGAAGTGCTGGCTTACGGCATGACCTTTGCAAATGTATATGCAGATGCCCCATTTCATGACGACAACTGGGTGCTTTTAAGAAAACGGAAAAATAAAAAGGCATTTGTATGGACCTATGAGCGCGGCGGCCATCTTTGCGTCAACGTGAAAGCTGATCCCCAATGGCGCGACTTCTGGCGTGACCGGTATGAAGCGGTCCAGCCCGGCTATCACCAGAATAAAGAGCATTGGAATACACTGATTCTGGATGGAACGATTCCCGAAGAAGATTTGAAGAGGATGATTGGGGAGAGTTATGATTTGGTGGGGTAGGGAGATTAGTCGTAGGATTTACATAAGTATGTTGATTAGAAAAATAAAAATTTTTGAAATTATATTTATAGTTATTATTCATAGTCAAATAGAGATTAAAATGGAGCAGGAATTATTCCTGCTCCGAATTATATCTGCAACTTCTCAATTCCTATCAGCTAATATTGCAGTTTCTAGTTTTTTTAATTGTGGATTATAAATAATAATTCGTTGATTTTTTTCATCAACTAAATCAATGTATACCTTCATTCCGGTTAATCCCAAATTTTCGGGCGATCTGACTCTTCTTGGATCCCTTTCTTTTTTGTTCCTGAATTTTTAAATAATCTATCCAATCAACAATCATTCCTTCACTTCCAAATAACTGTATATCATTTGTCGATGCATTCGCAATAGTTGCCGGATCTTATTTGCCTAAATCTGCCGGTTATTGTTTACCACTTACAAGTTATCAAACAGACTCTGGTACTGTGTAGAAATATGTAAAAATATATGGTAATATATAGTATAAGAACTCAGAGCTAATTAGTCTTATTTTTATTTATCAAAAAAAAAGACCACATAAAATAAATAGGAAGAGGGGATAAACAATTATGTTTGCCGGACATTCTAGAAACAATGGTCAGGAAGAAGAGTTACAGCCTCTTTCAGAGCATCTTTATGAAACACAAAGACGCTGCAGACAATTCGGTGAAGAATTTGGAAATGGAGAGTTTGCGGCGGCGTGCGGTCTTTTGCATGATTTGGGAAAATATTCAAAGGAATTTCAGTCCCGTATTCGAGGAGCAGGTGGGAAATGTGACCATACCACTGTAGGAGCTAAAATTGCATATGCTAAATCAGTTTTTGGAAAGTTGGCAGCCTATTGTATAGCTGGGCATCATAGTGGGCTTCAAGACAGCGGAACTAAAGCGGATACAGGTGGCGAAGGAACCTTGTATGGTCGCTTATCGGAAGAATATGAAAAGAAAATACCCGAATACTTCGAATACACAAGGGAAATTGATTTGTCACAAATACAGCTTCTTCCCAAAGGTTTAAAACAAATCAAGAAAAAGGAAGGATTTACGTTCTTCTTTTTTACGCATATGATTTACTCCTGTCTTACCGATAGCGATTTTTTGGATACCGAATATTTTATGTCCGGAGGGAAGGGAAGAGATGAGGCAGAATATGATTTTAAATGCTTAAAAAATAAGTTGGAAGAAGCATTGAATCAATTTTCCTGTCATAGTGGAAGGGTAAATAAAAAGCGGAAGGAAATATTGGAGAGCTGTTTGTCGGCAGCGGTTAAGAAACGAGGTTTATATCGTCTGGCTGTTCCAACCGGTGGCGGAAAGACTCTTTCTTCGATGGCTTTTGCCTTAAATCATCTGCTGGAGAATGGACATAGAAGAATTATATATGTGATACCCTACACCAGTATTATTGAGCAAAACGCAAAGGTCTTTTCTGATTTATTCGGAGCGGAGGTCATATTGGAGCATCATTCCAATTATGATTTCAATCATAGCGAAGACCCAATAGAAAAATCAAAGCATCTTGCAACTGAAAACTGGGACATGCCAATTATTGTTACAACGAACATTCAATTTTTTGAATCCATGTTTGCAAATAAATCTTCAAAGAACAGGAAGCTTCATAATATTGCAAATAGTGTTATTGTTTTTGATGAAGTACAGATGCTTCCAACTGAGTACTTACAGCCCTGCCTGGCAGCCATATCGGAACTGGTTTATAACTACGGCTGTACTGCGGTTTTATGTAGTGCTACCCAGCCTGCCCTGGACCCATTTTTTCCTCCTGAGATGAAAATAAATGAAATTTGCGAAAATACAGAGGAATTATTTCGGGTCTTTGAAAGAACAACGGTAGTGGATTTGGGTGAGGTGGTCTCTGAGGAGCTGGCAGAGTTAATTATGAAACAAAGGCAGTCACTAACGATTGTAAATACAAGAAAGCACGCGAAGCGAATTTATTCGCTTTTGGAGGGAGAGGGGAATTACCACCTGTCTACGCTGATGTGTCCGGTGCATCGGCAGAAAGTTATTGTAGAGATTGGTGAGCGTCTTCTCCAAAACAAGCCTTGTACAGTTGTATCCACGAGACTCATTGAAGCAGGTGTAGATGTTGACTTTCCGGTTGTATACCGTTCCGTTTGCGGACTTGATTCGGTCGTTCAATCAGCAGGTCGATGTAATCGTGAGGGCAAGCTTAAGGACGAATTTGGAAATGCCAAATTAGGCAGAGTCTACCTCTTTAAGCCGGAGGAAGAATATTATAAGCATATGCCTTCCTCTATGAAGCTACCCATTGAGATAACAAGGGAAATTATACGGTGCTATTCTGATATAATGTCTCCGGAGGCAATCAGGCAGTATTTTGAAAAGCTGTATTTTAGCAAGGGAGAAGAAGGACTTGATGTGAAAGAAATCATGAAGGAGATAGAAAAAGGAATGCCGCCCGGAAGGCTGAATCAAAGCAGTACCTTTCAGTATAAATTCAAGAAAATAGCGGAGGAGTTCAAGCTGATTGAGGATAATACCCATGCAATCATTATCCCATATGATGAAAAGGCGGTGAAATTGATTGCAAGGCTAGACTATGCAGAGGAAATGAAGGGAATCTTACGAGCGCTTCAGCCTTATTCTGTGAATGTTTTCAGCAATGAATTTGAAGCGTTAAATGGTGCGGGCAAGCTAAAGCCGGTCGCAAACGATATGGCGGTTTTGAGGAGCCGAGAGGATTACAATGATTTAACCGGTATTGCGATTGATATAAAGTCGGGTATCGGAGTCTTTTATTAAGAAAAATCCCATCATGGCTGAGATGGGATTTTTCTATAATACAATTTAACATATTTCAACCCACGTGATATGTTTTCACGACTATTGTATTATAGCATAAGAATTTGGATTTTCAAGTAGGAATCAGGTCAAGCAAATATATTAAAACTTTGCGGGTTACTGACATTGCCTGTGAACTGTAACCTTTGCGGTACCAGATTGGCACTAGCAGATTTCAAAAATGATCTATACATATATGATTGCACAAAAATATATGGAAGTATTGCACAAAAAAATATACATTTTTTGTATTGTATTAATATTGAAATTCAATTTTATTTATAATACAATTGAACATGAAAACAAAAGAAAGGAGGTGAATTATTATGGGATATGGTTTTAGCATTGATGTCAGAGGGGAATTGGCATTATTCACGCGCGTGGATCTAAAGGTAGAACGAGTGAGCTATGATGTCATAACCCCATCCGCAGCCCGCGCAATCATAGAATCGATCTACTGGAAACCGGCTATAAAATTTTTTATTGATACAATCCATGTATATAACGAACCGCAATTTACAAACATCAGACGCAATGAGGTCAGCCAGAAAATCAGTCATCATGATATCAGTAAGCTGATGGAAGAAAAAGGAGGGAAAGGCTATCTTAACACGAAGGAAATCATACAGCAAAGAGCATCAACCGTGCTCAGAGATGTTCACTATGCGATCACAGGACATTTTGAAATGACTGGGAAGAAAAGTGAGAATGAAGATGAGTGTGAAGAAAAGCATTATAATATTTTGCTTCGCAGATTGAGAAACGGGCAATGCTTTACGCAGCCCTATCTTGGCTGTAAGGAGTTTCCGGCAATTGTTACACTGATAGAAGGAGAGGTGCCGGAAAGCCCGTTGACAGGAGAACGAGATTTAGGCTACATGCTCTATGATATGGAGTGGGGTAGTGACGGAAGGAATGGGAATGAGGATGAAATTGTGCCTACTTTTTTTAGGGCAAGGATGGTGAACGGAGTGATAAATTTGGGGGAAGCGAGGATTGTCCGGTGAATTTTAAAGGAAGAACACCTTCAAACTCTTTATTAAGGCCTATTCACTTTTTGAATAGGACATCAGAAAGTGAAAGGTATGGGTGTAAGTATGTTACTGCAGTCATTGTTGAATTATTATGAGATACTTGCAGAAGAAGAAAACAGTACTATTCCGAAATTAGGTTACGGCAGGGCGAAGGTATCCTATGCGTTGACGATATCAAGAGCAGGTGAATTAGTAGGAGTTCTACCCCTAAAGCGTCCGGATGCAAGCGGTAAGAAACAAATTGCCTTAGAACTGGATGTTCCGGAGCAAGTAAAACGAACTGTCGGAGTTGCGGCAAATTTTCTTTGTGATAATGCAAGTTACGTTTTGGGAATGGATAATAAGGGAAATGAAAAACGCTCGAAGGAATGCTTTGAGGCATTTAAGTTGCATAATCAGACTGTCTTACAGGAGGTTGTATGTGAAGAGGCAAGGGCTGTATGCCGGTTTCTGGAGCAGTGGAAGACAGAGGAGGCTAAGGAACATCCTAAATTAATAGAGTATTTAGAGGATATCTGTAAGGGAGCCAATCTGGTTTTTCGACTTGAGGGGATGACAGGGTATGTGCATCAAGAAAGCAGCATTCGACATGCTTGGGAAGCGTATAAAGATTCCTCTGCTGACGGGGAAACCCGCACCTGCCTGGTTACCGGAAAATATGGGAAGATTGCCTTATTACATCCAAGCATAAGGGGAATACGAGGCGGTCAGCCAATGGGCAATACACTGGTATCCTTTAACGCACCAGCCTATGAATCCTATGGGAATACCAAGGCGCAGGGACTGAATGCACCGGTAAGTGAATATGCTGCCTTTGCCTATGGTGCGGCACTTAATTATATGCTTTCAGATTCCAGTCATAGAATGCTGTTAGGAGACTCCACAATCGTATATTGGGCAGAATGCGAGGATAATAAGGAATATCAGGATATCTTTGCTTTGATGAATAATCCGGACGAGCTGATACAGATATCAAATGGAGAGCAGCACTATGTCAGAGATCCGGTAGCAGTAGAGGAGGTTAAATCAATTTTTACGAAGCTTGCCAATGGAACCGAGGTAAGCGGGGGTTTTTCGGTAAAAGAGGATGCAAGGTTCTATATACTGGCACTGTCACCGAATGCCGCGAGAATCTCAATACGGTTTATGCTTAGTAATCAATTTGGAGTATTTATTGATATGCTGAAGAAGCATCATGAGAATATGACAATTGAGAAGCAGTTTGAAAAAGAGCCTGAAGCAATATCCATATGGAGAATGCTGAATGAAACAGTAGCACCGTCATCGACGAATAAGGCTGCCTCTGCGTTGCTGTCCGGTTCGGTTATGAGAGCCATTTTTACTGGGAGTGCTTATCCTACGGCTTTATTTCAAGCGATTATGATACGAATTCGTGCAGAAAAGGAAATTAATTATGTGAAGGCGGCAATCATAAAAGCATATCTTTCCCGCAGCACTCACGCAGAGAAATACAAAAAGGAGGGGGTTTTAGAGATGTCATTAAATACGCAATCACAAAACAAGGCTTATGTACTTGGCCGGCTTTTTGCAGCCCTGGAAAAGGCGCAGAAGGATGCAAATCCAACGATTAATACAACCATTAAAGACCGTTATTTTACATCGGCCTGCGCGAATCCCGCTCAGATATTTCCGGTGTTACTGAAATTATCAAATTATCACATAGCAAAGGCTGAGTATGGAGCGCGAAACGAAGCCGGTATTGAGGAGATTATGCAATTATTAAAGGTTGAAGAAAACCCCTTTCCAAAAAATTTGACGTTGGAGAATCAAGGTATTTTTGTATTAGGATATTATCATCAGAGAAATAAGCATTTTACAGATATCAAGGAAGCCAGTGAACGCAAGAAGGAAAAAGCAAATAATAGAATGGAGGAATGAATATGAGTGAGCCGATTAAGAACAGATATGAGTTTACGGTATTATTTGATGTGGAAAACGGTAATCCCAATGGTGATCCCGATGCGGGAAATATGCCGCGTATTGATCAGGAGACCGGATATGGGTTGGTCACAGATGTATGCATCAAAAGAAAAATACGTAACTATGTGGAGACCTTGAAGGAGGATAGCACAGGATACCGTATCTATATAAAGGATGGAGTTCCGTTGAATAAGAGCGACAGGGAAGCCTATGCCCATGTTGGTATTGAGGAAAAAGATGCTCAGTCAAAAAAAGGAGATATTGATGAAAAGCTGAGGGATTTTATGTGTGCGAATTTCTTTGATATCAGAACCTTTGGAGCGGTTATGACGACCTTTGTGAAGGCAAAATTAAATTGCGGACAGGTAAGAGGCCCGGTTCAGCTTGGATTTGCAAGAAGCATAGAGCCTATCATTCCTCAGGAGGTCACCATAACAAGAGTAGCTATCACAACGGAAGAGGATGCCAAGAAAAAAGAAACTGAAATGGGAAGAAAGCATATTATTCCCTATGCCCTATATCGTCTGGATGGTTATATCTCAGCAAATCTCGCAAGAAAAGTAACCGGATTTAGCGAAGAGGATTTATCCTTACTGTGGGAGGCACTTATCAATATGTTTGAAATTGATCATTCTGCGGCAAGAGGAAAGATGTCGGTAAGAGAGCTGATAGTATTTCAGCATGAGAGTGAATTAGGGAATTGCCCGGCATATCGCTTGTTTGATGCAGTCTCGGTGGAACGAATTACGGAACAGGCAGCCAGAGCCTATTCTGATTATAGGGTGAAGGTGAATACTGATATCATTCCGGAAGGTGTCACCGTTTCACGCAGGATTTAATTATGTATCGGGAAGAGGATTATATAGCGTTGTCGGGAATACAGCATTTTGCATTTTGCAGAAGGCAGTGGGCACTCATTCACATTGAGCAGCAATGGGAGGAAAATCTTCGCACGGTAGAGGGCAATCTTTTGCACAAGAATGCACACGATGCATCTTCGTCAGAAAAACGTGGTGACATTATAATTTCCAGAGGTATGCCGATACACTCGTCTCTTCTTGGAACAAGCGGAGAGTGTGATGTGGTAGAATTTCACCGTAATGACATGGAAGGGATCACATTGTTTGGAAGAGTTGGACGGTATCTCCCGATTCCCATTGAATATAAGCATGGGGAGCCAAAGGCAGAGGATATGGATATTTTGCAATTAACAGCACAGGCAATTTGTTTGGAAGAGATGCTTTGCTGTGAAGTGAAAACCGGATATATTTTTTACGAAGAGATCCGGCGCAGAATTACGGTAGAATTCACAGAGGAATTGCATCGCAAGGCAGAGGAGCTGTTCGAGGAGATGCATCAAATATATCAGAGAAGATATACACCCAAGGTAAAAAGAACAAAAGCCTGCAATGCCTGTTCACTGAAGAATCTATGCTTACCAATTCTAAACAAAAGCAGATCGGTAAAGGATTATATTGCCAATGCCGTCAGGGAGGATGAGCATGAAGAAGCTACTTAATACCTTATATATAACGACTCCGAATCGATATCTTTCTCTGGATGGTGAAAATGTCGTGATTTTGAGTGAAAAGGAAGAAATCGCCAGAATACCGCTGCATAACCTGGAAGCAATTGTGACATTTGGTTATACCGGTGCAAGCCCTAAGATGATGGGAGCCTGTGCCCAGAGAAATATTTCATTATCCTTTATGACAGAATACGGTAAATTCCTTGCCAGGGTAACGGGAGAGGTTCGGGGAAATGTTACGCTACGCAAAGAACAGTATCGGATTTCTGACAGTGAAGAAAGAAGTACTATGGTAGCAAGGAATTTTATTACGGGGAAATTGTATAATTCAAAATGGGTAATTGAGCGAGCAATCAGAGACTATGCCTTGCGGATGGATGTTGAAAAGCTCAAATTAAAATCAGGCTTTTTGAGTACTGCGATGAAAGCTCTTCAAAACTGTGAGAATACCGAACGACTTAGAGGAATAGAGGGAGAGGCGGCAAGCATCTATTTTTCGGTATTTGATGATATGATTTTACAACAAAAGGACAACTTCTATTTCAATACACGCAATAGGCGTCCGCCGCTTGATAATGTGAACGCAATGCTGTCGTTTGCATACTCGTTATTAGCAAATTCGTGCGCCTCTGCGCTGGAAACCGTTGGACTGGATCCTTACGTGGGCTTTTTACATAAGGATCGCCCGGGGAGGATCTCACTTGCTCTTGATTTGATGGAAGAGCTTCGTTCAGTCATGGCAGATCGATTCGTGTTAACCTTAATCAATAAGAAGATTATGGATGGCAGGTGTTTTGATCAAAAGGAAAACGGAGCAGTCATCATGAAGGATGAGGCAAGAAAAATCTTTTTAAATGCATGGCAAACACGAAAACAGGAAGAAATTCGCCACCCATTTTTGGATGAAAAAATTGAATGGGGAATGGTACCCTATGTACAAGCATTATTATTAGCAAGATATATTCGCGGAGATTTGGATGAATATCCACCGTTTTTATGGAAGTAGGTGAAGTAGATGTTAGTGCTTATCACATATGATGTTTGTACGGAAAGCGAAGGCGGTAAAAGACGTTTACGTAAGGTTGCAAAGCAATGTGTAAATTATGGGCAGAGAGTTCAGAATTCCGTGTTTGAATGCATTATTGATGAAACGAAATGTAGGCAGGTAAAGGCTATACTGGAGGGTATTATAGATAAGGAACACGACAGCTTACGTTTTTACTACCTCGGTAATAATTATAAGAAGAAAGTGGAGCATATTGGAACAAAGCCAGGCTTTGATGTGGAGGCTCCGCTTATTTTGTAGTGCGAACCGTAAGCACACATAAAATCCCCGGGAGATTCGCACCAGTAATAATGGGCAAAGAGGTAGTTTGATGTTAAGATAAGTTGTATAAATGAAGGATAATGCTAAAAAATTGTGAATGATGCTGAGAGAATGAGAAAATGGTATAATTTTTTTGGCTATATTTGCTGTCGCTCCCTTTGCGGGGAGCGTGGATTGAAATAAAGCTAGGTATTCCATTGATCGGCATAGATAGCGTCGCTCCCTTTGCGGGGAGCGTGGATTGAAATTGCAGACGGGTCACCGGATAACACCGTTGCAAAGTCGCTCCCTTTGCGGGGAGCGTGGATTGAAATTATTATGCGCTAAACAGGAACTGGAGAATGTCATTGTCGCTCCCTTTGCGGGGAGCGTGGATTGAAATATCCTCTGTCAGTGCGATTGTTTTTTTATTCATGTCGCTCCCTTTGCGGGGAGCGTGGATTGAAATTAAAATCCCTGTAACCCACATAAACACGGCATTCGTCGCTCCCTTTGCGGGGAGCGTGGATTGAAATTTTTAGCTTTTTAAGCGTACCCTGCGACATCGTGTCGCTCCCTTTGCGGGGAGCGTGGATTGAAATTGTTGTTGAGGATGATAAGCAAGATGTAGAAGTTGTCGCTCCCTTTGCGGGGAGCGTGGATTGAAATTATAAAATCGTTAGGTAATTAGTGGAAGAGAGTGGTCGCTCCCTTTGCGGGGAGCGTGGATTGAAATTGGTCTAAGGATAATTTGGTATTTGTATTTAACGTCGCTCCCTTTGCGGGGAGCGTGGATTGAAATATCAGTACCGGCTTGTATTTGCCCGGATGAGAGAGGTCGCTCCCTTTGCGGGGAGCGTGGATTGAAATACTAACGTCTCCGGCTACAGTAATTTGATTAGAAGTCGCTCCCTTTGCGGGGAGCGTGGATTGAAATCAGTTAGAGGAATTGAATGAAACAGAAGCAGACGGTCGCTCCCTTTGCGGGGAGCGTGGATTGAAATTCCGCATATTCCAAAGCGGTGTATTCGCCCCGTTGTCGCTCCCTTTGCGGGGAGCGTGGATTGAAATTTAGAAGCAGCCGGATTAACTAAGACAGCTGTTGAGTCGCTCCCTTTGCGGGGAGCGTGGATTGAAATGTGTACATTTGTTTTGTAAGCGCCTAATTTAAGGGTGGATTTTAAATTGCGCCGTTTACCTTTATAATTGTTATCAGGAAATGCAAGCGCTTTACTCCAATCTTTTGCGAGAATGCAAGCATTTTACTCTATTACGGAGACT
>JAEYFP010000010.1 GCA_023402845.1 Bacillota bacterium | reverse complement strand
GCCCTGCTCATTTTTTAAAAACCTGGTCGACAGGGCTTAGGTAGTCGTTTTTTGTTTTTTAAGAAATAGTATAAAAATATATGATTTTTATTTCATTTCTCACTTGACATCACACCGCTGGACTTTGTGACATCATTCTGCATTTGTGATAATACTCCACGTTTCATTATATAAGATAACATGCGAAATTTCAAGGAAATTCCAAAATGCTTCTAAACGAAAGAAAAAATGAATAGTTTTACAGCCATTGCAGATACTTTGCGCATGGAAGAAAAAATATGGCTCTATATGAAAGCGGAAAAAAACACACAGGTCAAGCGGGAAACAGTGACTGTCGGTGATATTGCAAAGCTGTATTGCAGCGACAGTCAGCTTCTTGCTGCCATAAAGCAGATACCGGTGCTGAATTTTCAGGATTACCGTTCCAAGCACTGTGTCGTCAGTATGATGAAGCTGATCCAGCTTTTAAAGGAGCAGTATCCGCATCTGGAAATCATTAATCTCGGGGAAAGCGATCTGCTGCTTGAATATAAAACGAAGCTGCCCAATAAAATCTGGCAAATGGCAAAGGTTGTGTTTATTTGTCTGATCAGCTTTTTTGGATCGGCCTTTACAATTATCGCTTTCCACAATGACATCGGCATCCGGGATGTATTCGCAGAGGTCTACTATCTTGTCATGGGAGAGGAAACAAGCGGATTTACAGCTTTGGAAATCTCGTATTCGATTGGATTAGCGGCCGGTATCATTATATTTTTCAATCACATCGGCGGAAGGCGCCTTACAAATGATCCGACGCCCATCGAGGTCGGCATGAAAAATTACGAGGAGGATGTGGATAAAACGATGGTAGAAGCCATGAACCGGGAGGGCAACAGCCTGGATGTGGAGTGAGAGGGACAGATAAATATTGGAAATTAATGAAAATATTACCACAAAAGAATATTTATGTGGTATAATAATATAAATACAATTCCTCTACTGGTGGGTATGGATAATTGTTGTTTTACGACACAATTTTGCCATAAGCCGGTGAGGAGTTTTTTGTTTGATAATAAAACATCTCGTATTGATACGGGTTGTGGTGTTTCGAAAACAATGAATTTTAACAAAAGAAAGGAGGGTTTTTGTGTTAGTATTTGAATTTCAATGTAGAATTTGTTTTAAAAAGCCGCTGCCATATGAAAAAGTCTCAGAGGCGTTTTCCTACTTTATAGACAGCGCATTAGGAAGGCAGCAGGAGTACCTTGAGTTTCATGAAAGTAAGGCTTATAAGTATTATGTGTTTGATCTTCCGTATCCTTTTGAAAAGGAAAAGGTTTACAAAACGGACAAAACCTATACTTTGCGAATCAGGACTGTAAAGCAAAATCTTGCTGAATATTTTTCAAAAATGCTGCCGTTCCATGAATCTGGTGAGATCCAGTGTCTTGGAGGCGAATTGAAAATTATTCCCCAAAAGATCATTGAGTCCGTTTATTCCCTGACTTTGGCAGTTATGAAGAATGACTACGGATACTGGAGGGAACACATGAGTCTACCGGAATATGAAAACAGACTCAAATTCAATTTAATTAATAAGTATCGTCAATTGACAGGTGAGGAGTTGGATGAAAACTTTCCGTTGTATGAGTTGCTCGAATTTAAGAACAAAAAACCGGTAAAGGTCTATTATAAGGGCATCTGTCTTTTGGGAGATAAGCTTAGATTTGTTACGGCTAAGAATGAAACAGCCCAGAAAATTTGGTATATGGCTATCGGGACAGGCCTATGTGAAAACAACAGTAGAGGCGCTGGATTTATAAATTATCGTTATTTGTAATCGGCAAATATGGGAGGTGAAAAAACATGCTGAAAGAAGCGCTGGAAGTATTTGAGCGGATGCTGGAGCAGGAGAGCGGAGAGCGTCTCGTATTGGACAGCCATATTCCAAAGGACGGAACCTATCGGTTGATAGAAATCGATGG
Source organism: Bacillota bacterium (assembly GCA_023402845.1). Classification (GTDB taxonomy): domain Bacteria; phylum Bacillota; class Clostridia; order Lachnospirales; family Lachnospiraceae; genus JAEYFP01. The sequence continues at coordinate 163,830 of JAEYFP010000010.1, read as the reverse complement.
TGGGTCATTCCGAATCTATAAGACATTGGATATCCGTAATGATAAAAAAAGCAGAACGATCATCGGGGAGACCGATCCGGATTATCTCTATATTAAGACGCTGGATTATTACAGTAAGTTGTTAGAGATGAACAAACCTATCGATTCATCAAAGGTAATACATTGCAATAATTATTTTTCTGTCGCTGTAAAAAAAGAAAGTATTATCGGTGGAAAATTAGATTCCGGCGTGATAGAAGCTTATTTTGCAATCTTAAAAGATCCTCTTTTGAAGTATGAAAAAAGAGCAAAGACAAAGGAGTTGTATGAAACGATAGAAACGGAAATCGGGAAACCGGATGAAAAGTTAATTGATACAATCAGGGAAATAGTACTGACAGAAAATATATGGGAAGGTCTAGATTTTAATAAAAAAGATTATGTGAAGCTTTTTTTTGTTTTTCCCGATAGGGAGCGGACAATCCTGGCATATAAGCGGGAAAATAAACGATACTTGATTCCAAATATCTATAATAATAATGAGTTTAATAAAGAGGAAGATGGCGAAATCATTGGTTTACCAAGCAATAATATGGGAATGAACAGTAAAAAGCCTTTTTTAGGAAATAAGTCCAGAAAGGAAAGGGTACCTCATTTATTGAAACAGCAGGGAGCGATGATACAGTCAAAGATGTTTGATTATTTTATGGGGGAGGTATCAAAGGGCAGAACACATCTGTATATCGATAATGATGTTAATTGCCCCAGGATGTTGTTCTACAGTAATACTGAGGAACCGCAGTTTTTGGAAAGTGGCTATTACATAAGGTTTCAAAAAGAAAAGAATGAAGTAAAGATTTTGCAGGCAGATGTAGTGGCAAATTATGATCCGAATATGAAATCCGAATTTTATTTGAAAAATGGAATTGGCATATCGGAAGCGGATCTGAAGAAGTCAAGCATTTATTATAGTACGGCTTGCAATAAAATGTGGAAGCTGAAAGGGTTGATTGACGAGATCTTTTTTGAAAGGAAGTTAAGCTATAATTTTGATACGGATGCAAAAGATTTCGTGATTCAAGATGCTGTTTTGAAACGCTGTCTGCTGCAAAGCAGAAGCAGTCTTGAAAATTGGTTTTATAGAAATGAAATCAGGCAGGCGCAGCCGATGGTTGAGAAATTTTCTTTGGAGCTAATTGAAAATTCAATTCGAAAAGGAAACCAAATAAGAGCACAGCATCAGTTTAATTTAAGATGGTCACTATTGGATTATTTTGATTCGAACAGGAGGATAATCGATAAAATGGAACAGGTCAAAAATGTATTGCGAACCCATATTAATCTGCCGAAAGGAGAGGATTGGAAGATTGAATCAGACGAAGAATTTGCATATGCGGTGGGACAGATGGTATCTTATCTGCTTTCCTTAAGCAAGGCGAATGTTAAGTCGGAAGCGGTGATTAATCAATATTTAAATGCGAGAAAGGCTATGGCAATTAAAAAGTATTTAGTAACGATGTATAAGAAATATAATTATCAAATCAATCATATTGGTGCAAACCGTGCTTCTCAGCTGTTGGAACACATTCTGCTGTATGAACCACAGAAGTTAAGCAGGGAAGAAATGCTTGCGGGATTTGTTTCCTCAAATTTAGTGTATGAAAAGAAAAATATACAAAATAAAAAGATAGAAAATAAAGAAAGCGAGGATATGGAAAATGAATAAGCGAGTACATGGAGTATTGGGGATCTCTTCTATTATGGCAAATTGGAATGCGGATTTTTCGGGTTATCCCAAAACAACCTCAAACGGAGATACCTATGGAAGCGACAAGGCACTAAAATACCCCATGAAGAAGATGTGGGATAATCAGGGAAAAAAAGTTGTTTATATCAAGTCTATGCACCTATCGAAAGAAAAGAAGGGGGAGACGGTGCTGATACCGAGAAGCCTGAAGGAGAGATATGAGCAGTTATTTGACGCGAAAGATTTAAAAGAATGCAAAGATATTAAGGAGGTTCTTAAAAATTTATTTCAGGCTGTTGATGTAAAGAACTTCGGGGCAACCTTCGCCGAGTCCGGAATGAATATTTCCATCACGGGTGCGGTTCAGTTCGGCCAAGGATTTAATAAGTATGAAGACACAGAGCCGCAAGAACAGTCTATTCTTTCGCCGTTTAGGGATGCTACAAAGAAAACGGAAGAAGGAGAAGAAGCAAAAAATTCGACGTTGGGTACGAAAATCGTCAGTGATGAAGCACATTATTTTTATCCGTTTGTAGTTAACCCACTCGCATATAAAGAATTTGCGGAGCTTGGGGTCACAGAGGGCTATGTACAGGAAGACTATGACAATTTTAAAGAAACATCACTTGTATCTGCAACGGCCTTTGCAACAAACTCCAAGGAGGGCTGTGAGAACGAATTTGCCCTGTTTGTAGAAACAGAGCCGGATCTTTATCTTCCAAACCTGACGGAATACATTGAATTTATCAAAAAGGAAGAAAAAAATGAAATCCAGATAAACTGCGGCGATTTGCTTCAAGCATTTGATAAAAGAATAAAATCCGTGGAAGTATATTATAATCCGAATACAACTGTAATAAACCAAACTATCAAAGGAGCGAAGTACTACCACATTGTCACCCGGAAAGAGGTCTGATTATGCATGCTTTAAAATTTAATTTAAAGGGGAAAACGGCTTTCTTTAAGAATCCGGAAGTAAATTCCTATTTTTATTTTACGTATGGAAATATCCACAAACCGGCTCTTTTGGGTATGTTTGGTGCCATACTCGGGTTAAATGGATATGAAGCCGGATATGTGGATTTCCCGGAATATTATAAAGTGCTGAGGGATATAAAAATTTCCGTTGTACCGTCTTCTTTTAACGGCTACTTCCCTAAAAAAATTCAGCATTTTAATAATTCTGTCGGATATGCATCTCAGGAGCAGGGAGGCAATCTGATTATAAAAGAACAATGGCTTGAAAATTCCTCATGGATAATCTATGTGGCCTTGATTGATGAAATCGGTGAAAAGCTGGCGGACATGCTGTTGGAAAACCGATGCATTTACATGCCGTATCTAGGTAAAAATGATCATCCGGCAACGATTGGAGATACGCTTCTGACAGAGCTTAAGGAAATCGGGAAAGCAGAACGACTTCACAGCCTGGCACCTGCAGATATGATGGAATTTGATTGGGATGAAGCCGGATTTAAATATGAGGAATATTTGCCGATTGCCTTAAAGCCATCTACAAACCTTTATGAGATGCAGAAATTCATTTTAACGGACGCAATCCTGGAGTCTGCAAATAAACCCGTATATTCGGATGGAGAGAAAAATATTGTATTTTATTAATTTAAATGATGTAATAAAAACCGCTTCCCCTATTTATGCTCATCGGAAAGAAGATGAGAGCAGGGAGTTTTTAGACGAGCATATTGAGCGCTGTAAATATTATTTTCAAAAGCTGTTTGATGACAAAAATCTCAACGAGGTGATTAACCGTTTTTGCAGTAGGATGGGATTCGAAAATAATAACAGCGCTCAGGAGTTTGCAGCTTATTTACTGGCACAGGTGGTTGTTTTTCACGATTTTGGAAAGATCAATCCTGTTTTTCAAAGGGAAAAGATGAAGAACAACTCGTGCCAGGGCAGTTATAAGGGAGTTCTCGGTTCGGAACACTCCTTTCTATCCGCAATTATTTATTTGGATTTTTTTTGGAATGAAATTGAGGCACGGACAGACTTTGAAAAGGAAGAGAAGAAAAGCTGGAAACGGCTCGTGCTTGAAAATTCCTTTGTAATAGCAAGACATCACAGCAACATGGAAAGCTTTTCTGCCTATGTAGCAAAATTACAGAGTGAAGAGACGAATCGTTTGCTTGAGCAGCTGCAAGAAGAATTGCCGGGATACCGCGGACTGCGCTGCCTTTCCGAACAAGGTCTGAGTAAGTTTATTCGAAAATATCAGAAAATGAAATTCCAAACAACCAGAATGCAGGATATTACGTCATACTTTTTTAACCGATTGACCTATTCTGTGTTAGTTGCCTGTGATTACTATGCAACCACGGATTTTATTCATGGAATTAAAAAGAGATCTTTTGGGACAATGACGGGTATGCGAGAATTTAAAATTGCTTATTCGAAATCAAAGATCATGCAATCAATAAGAAACTATGAAAAAGAGAGGGATATTCGTGGAAAATTGAACATTCATGATATTAATGATTTGCGGAGTGAATTGTTTTTAGAAGTTGAGAAAAACTTTCGGGAAAGGCCATGCGAAAATATATACTTTGTGGAAGCACCGACTGGCGGCGGAAAGAGCAATATTGCGTTGAATCTAAGCTTTCATATGATGGGGATAGGTAAGAAGCTATTTTACATTTATCCATTTAATACATTGGTAGAGCAGAATTTGCAATCCTTATATGAGATATTCCCGGAAGAAGAATTGCGTTGTCAAATTGCAGTCGTCAATTCATTGACCCCAATTCGGGGAATGGAAAATAAGGAGGAGGGTACAAAAGAATATTACGAGTTGGCTTTATTAGACAGACAATTTCTGAATTATCCGTTTATTTTATCAACTCATGTCAGTTTTTTTGGAATGCTATTTGGATGTCGAAAAGATGATCTGTTTGGATTTTTGCAGCTATCGGGCGCGGTTGTCGTATTAGATGAAATACAAAGCTATCGGTGCGCTATTTGGGCGGAAATTATTATTTTTTTAAAAGCATGTGCTGAATTGCTCGGAATGAAGGTCGTTGTAATGTCAGCTACACTGCCTGATCTTAAGGTTCTGGGAGGCTCGGAGTGCGAAACGATGTCTCTTTTGCCAAACCGCAGCATTTTCTTTTCTCATGTTCTATTTCGGGATAGGGTAAAAGTATCCTATGAATTGCTTGGTGCTAAATTATCACTGGAAGAATTAAAGTGTCATATAAAATCCAAATGCAATGGAAAGAAAAAAATACTGATTGAATTTATAAAAAAGAAAACAGCAAATATTTTTTATCAAATGCTTTGTGAGTCAGAAGATATTTCTGCTCCGGTGTTGTGTATGACAGGGGACGACTCTTTATATGAAAGAAGAAAAATTTTAGATTCCATCCGGAAAAATAGCGCAGAGGGGACTTTATTAATAGCGACAACCGTGATTGAAGCCGGTGTTGATATTGATATGGATATTGGATATAAGGATATCTCCAAAACTGACAGTGAAGAACAGTTCATGGGAAGAATTAATCGTTCCTGCAGAAGGGAGGGAGAGGTGTATTTTTTTGATATGGATAAGGCTTCCTCTATTTATAGAGACGATTATCGGGTAGAAGAAACTTTAACATTGGAGTCGGAACAGATGAGAGAGGTCTTGCGTGACAAAACATTTGATTTCTACTATAAAAAAGTATTTGAAATTTTACAGCAAAATAGGAATCTGAATACAGGAAGAGACGGGTTGGATTATTTTTTCAGGGAACATGTAAAAATTCTGGATTATCCGGCAATTGAAGAACGAATGAAACTGATAGAAGATGAGAACTGGAGCATGAGCATTGTGCTGTGCAGAACCCTGCAAACGGAAGCTGGTGCTTCGTTGGAAGGCAGACTGGTTTGGGAGGATTATAAAATACTTCTGCAGGATCAGGAAATGGAGTATGCGAAAAAGCAGGTGCTATTATCCGAAGTCAGGAGCAAGCTGAATTATTTTACTTATCAAATTAAGAAAAATGTGAATTTGGCGGTTAATGATATGATTGGTGAGCTGTATTGCATTTACGAGGGTGAACAATATTTTGCGAACGGAAAACTGGACAGGGAGAAGTTGGAAAGAGAAGGAATGCTGTTTTTCGATTGAGGAGGCGGTATATGCATGTGAATGGGACTTTAATCAATTATTTTTTTCATTGCAAGCGTCAATGCTACTTGCATGGGAATCGCTTGAATTTGGAAGATAATAGCGAGATTGTTCAGATTGGAAAGGCAATTCACGAAGAACGTGCTAAGGGCGAAAATAGTGAAATTGCAATTGAAAATATTCGATTGGACAAGCTTACCGCAGATTACTTGACAGAAATAAAGAAGTCGGATGCGGATGTGGAGGCAGCCACATGGCAGTTATTATATTATTTAAAGGTGTTAAAGGAAAAGGGGATTATCCGAAAGGGAAAATTAGAGTTTGTTGAAAAAAAGACTAAAAGTACAAGAACCATAATTTTAGAACTCACAGGGGCAGAAGAAAATCAATTAGAAAATTATATAAAAGAATTGGAGAATCTGCTCTTATCGGATGAAATACCGGAAAGGATTGAGAAAGCAAGTTGCAAAAAATGTGCATACTATGAGTATTGTTATATATAGAAGTGATTTTAAGGACGAGGATATTTAGAAAAGGAATTAAACGCGTTACGGCATGGAAATTTGTGAAGGAGATAAAACATTATGGGAAGCACAAGATATGTAATGTCAATGGGGGAGCTGACAAGAAAAGATAATTCGCTCTGTTTCCGAAAAGAAGGAAAAAATGTTTACATACCAATCGAAAATACAAAAGAAATATATTGTATGAACGAAGTGTCTATCAATTCTAAATTGCTTGATTTTCTTAGCCAAAATCATGTGGTTGTACATTTTTTTAATTATTATGAGGGTTATAGCGGAACCTTTTATCCAAAGGATCAATATCAAAGCGGACGACTTTTGATAAAACAGGCGGAAAAGTTTTCTTCTTCCAGGATGGAAGTGGCACGCTCCATTGTTCTCGGTATAGGAATAAATATGACGGAGGTACTGTATCATTATTACAAGCATGAAAAGAAGGAGGTAAAAGAGACGATCAATTGGCTGAAAAAGAATTTTCCGGCGTCGGTATCATCCGCTCAGACAATCGAGGAACTGATGAAATATGAGGGAGACGCATGGGGACGATTCTATGCGTCTTTTCAATTTTTTCTTCCTGAGGATTTTGTGATGAATAAAAGAGTGAAGCGTCCCCCGGATAATCCAATTAATGCCTTGATTTCGTTTGGAAATACGCTGTTGTATACCAAGATGATTTCTGCAATTTATCGGACACATCTGGATCAAAGGATCAGCTTCTTACATCAGCCCTCAGAACGTAGATTTTCATTGAGCTTGGATTTAAGTGAAGTATTTAAGCCTGTGATCGTTTATCGCACAATATTTGATCTGGTGAATAACAGAAGGCTTCAGGTTGATAAGCATTTTGATAAAAAGGTTAATTATTGTCTATTAAATGAGGAAGGTCGGAAAATTTTTGTTGAGGCATTTGAAAATCGAATGGAATCAGTTTTTATGCACCCTAAATTAAAACGTAAAATCACTTACCGTACAGCATTAAAGTTGGATTGTTATAAATTGATTAAATATATTTTGGAGGGTAAGGAATTTGTGCCATTTTCACTGAAAGAGGGAATGTAGATGAAAAAACAAATGAATTTTAATTATGCGTTTCTCTTTTATGATGTCGGAGAAAAAAGAGTACAGAAAGTTTTCAAAGTATGTAAGAAATATTTATCGCATTTTCAATATTCTGTTTTCCGGGGAGAAATTACTCCTTCCCGTTTAATAAAATTACGAACCGAATTAAATAAAATTATTGATATCGCCGAAGATTTTGTGTGCATCATTAAACTAAAAAATGATAATGTGTTTGGAGAGGAGTTACTTGGAAATGCAGATAAAGAGTCTGGTGAGGAATTAATTATTTGAATGGAATCTCATATCCATAGTAATGAGGAAGTCTTTATCAACTGCTTTTAATTTACCAATCGGTAAATCAGGAAATAATAGAAAAGACGGATAAATACTGAACATTTGAGAAAAGACACAAAATAAATAAATTGCTGGTAAAAATAGACTAAAAGTCGCTTTTCATGGGCATTAGGGGAGTAAGAGGTAGTGCAGAAAGTCGATAAATACGGGGATGAATAGTAACAAAAGATGTTTTTAAATTTTTTATACTAGAGAAACCCGATTTACCTTCTAAATGATGAATAGTAACAAAAGATGTTTTTAAATACTACTTTATATTTGGTTCCTTTTCTTGCTCCAATAGATGAATAGTAACAAAAGATGTTTTTAAATCCGAATGTTGGAACGATCGTAAATGCTCCGTTTTCAGATGAATAGTAACAAAAGATGTTTTTAAATTTTACAGTTGGTATGAACGCTACATATGGTGGCATGATGAATAGTAACAAAAGATGTTTTTAAATACGTTTCCAAGGCTTTTGTAAGTAGCGAGAGGGGGAGATGAATAGTAACAAAAGATGTTTTTAAATTTTGCTGACATTCCGGCTGTCTTGTATGCGCCTGCGATGAATAGTAACAAAAGATGTTTTTAAATAAAATAAATAAAATAGTCCAAAACTGACCAGAAAGATGAATAGTAACAAAAGATGTTTTTAAATTAGTTGGGATGGGTTTTTGCAATCTCAAATTGCAAGATGAATAGTAACAAAAGATGTTTTTAAATTAAATTTTGAGGGGTTTTTATTTTGCATAGAGCTTGGATGAATAGTAACAAAAGATGTTTTTAAATCTCCGGAGGATGTCGTAGCGCTGGGAGATTATGAGATGAATAGTAACAAAAGATGTTTTTAAATGTATTTTGGAATGATCACCATCGTGACGGACGTTGTGATGAATAGTAACAAAAGATGTTTTTAAATCATAATGGAGCCGACTGGACAGATATATCTGCCGTTGATGAATAGTAACAAAAGATGTTTTTAAATTTGATTCTTGGGATACTACCATAGGGATCTGTGAAGATGAATAGTAACAAAAGATGTTTTTAAATTATAACACCGCCCATCGAATCAAGCACCTCATCAAGGATGAATAGTAACAAAAGATGTTTTTAAATTTGATATGCCAGTACAAAGGGCAGCACACCCATAAGCACGGATGAATAGTAACAAAAGATGTTTTTAAATGTCTGAACGAAAGCGAGATTAAATTTATGCCGAAGGATGAATAGTAACAAAAGATGTTTTTAAATAATTGAGTAAACCCGATTGTGACGTCGCAAGTCAGGATGAATAGTAACAAAAGATGTTTTTAAATAATCTCTCCATCGTATTAGTTCCCTCCTCGCTTTAGATGAATAGTAACAAAAAATGTTTTTAAATTCCATTGTGAAGTGGATCCGGATAAAATTTAATTCTGATGAATAGTAACAAAAGATGTTTTTAAATGCAGACCTTTACTGTTGGCGGGGAAGATTTAACGGGATGAATAGTAACAAAAGATGTTTTTAAATTCCAGTGCTGCAATCTGCTCATTCAGCGCATTTTTGATGAATAGTAACAAAAGATGTTTTTAAATAAGAAAAAACCATGATTTACGACGATGACGGGAACCGATGAATAGTAACAAAAGATGTTTTTAAATAAAACATAAACTACGTGGCTCCATGATCCAAATCCGATGAATAGTAACAGAAGATGTTTTTAAATCTACGTCCGATGGCGAAAATAAATATATGTATGATGATGAATAGTAACAAAAGATGTTTTTAAATTACTGTGTTACCTTTACTTTGCTCCTTTTGACGGCTGGATGAATAGTAACAAAAGATGTTTTTAAATTTGGGCTATCACTAATTCGGACTGGACAAAACTCGGATGAATAGTAACAAAAGATGTTTTTAAATAGCATCTGTGCGCTGGCATCAGAAACGGGCTTGACGGATGAATAGTAACAAAAGATGTTTTTAAATATAATATCCATAACCTCATTTTTATACATTACCTTACGATGAATAGTAACAAAAGATGTTTTTAAATGTGGTACAACTTCATCAAACAATACTTTTAACGCTGGATGAATAGTAACAAAAGATGTTTTTAAATAACGGAGGAGGTAACGGAGTGAGGAACGGTATACGGATGAATAGTAACAAAAGATGTTTTTAAATAATTCTAGCCCTTGATCTCTACACCAATCAACTGGATGAATAGTAACAAAAGATGTTTTTAAATGGCTCCGGCATGTACTTGCCGTCTTCCAGCGTTTCGATGAATAGTAACAAAAGATGTTTTTAAATTTCATCTGCATGAGGCGACGGGCAGCTGTATAGTGATGAATAGTAACAAAAGATTTTTTTAAATTCGTAAATGGAATCGTTTATATATCCTGCTGTAGAGATGAATAGTAACAAAAGATGTTTTTAAATTAATTAAGGGGATAGAAAGGAAATTTAAATGCAAAGATGAATAGTAACAAAAGATGTTTTTAAATTTCAGAAAACGGATCGAATTGGATGAAAAATCAGTGGATGAATAGTAACAAAAGATGTTTTTAAATGCAAAGGCTTTGATTATATGTATGCTTATCAGAGATGATGAATAGTAACAAAAGATGTTTTTAAATGCCATACGCGGCATTCGACGCGGAGACGTCGCAGGACGATGAATAGTAACAAAAGATGTTTTTAAATAGGGGTATCTCACAACGGGGTATAATTTTGTTGAGATGAATAGTAACAAAAGATGTTTTTAAATAATAAGTACGCACAATTAGAGCATCTTTTAAAGCGATGAATAGTAACAAAAGATGTTTTTAAATTCAACTGCAGCCGCATAAGATGACAAGTCATTACCGATGAATAGTAACAAAAGATGTTTTTAAATAATGGCTTAGATTGGAGCGGCCTATGAGCAGCTACGATGAATAGTAACAAAAGATGTTTTTAAATACTCTATGATGTGATGCTTTTTGGCATCGGATAAACGATGAATAGTAACAAAAGATGTTTTTAAATGAGTAATCGAGCAGCGGTACACAAAGAATGGTGAAGATGAATAGTAACAAAAGATGTTTTTAAATCAAGAAAGGTCGTGAGGGGCAGACATTAATTGTAGATGAATAGTAACAAAAGATGTTTTTAAATCCGCGGGGTGGGCGGAAAGAATGGCGGACAAAAGGATGAATAGTAACAAAAGATGTTTTTAAATTCATCCGCAGCCCATGCCGGAACCGGGAACATATGATGAATAGTAACAAAAGATGTTTTTAAATGTGATATGCGACGTCGCATCAAGCTCTCGTCCATGATGAATAGTAACAAAAGATGTTTTTAAATCGAGGTATATTGGGCAGAAAGAGATATTCTTGAAAGATGAATAGTAACAAAAGATGTTTTTAAATCAGGACTTTTCACTCCAACAATGGACGGGGATGAAAGATGAATAGTAACAAAAGATGTTTTTAAATCCCTTTTTAACTAGCGGATTTTGGCTTGTTTCCGGACGAATAGTAACAAAAGATGTTTTTAAATATGATCTCGAATCCTGCAGCTTTCATCGCTATAAAGATGAATAGTAACAAAAGATGTTTTTAAATAGTAATTAACACAAGGCATAATGGTCTCACAAATTGCTCATAAATTAAGACATATCTTCGGACAGTTTTTAATAAATCTGATATACTAAAATTAGTATGAAAAAAAGATTCATGATGATATCCGAACAAAGAAGAAGCATTAGCGCCAGATCTAAATCAGACCTTGTGAACGAGCGGCTTAAGGGAAAAAAGATATCAATTCCTTTGCAATTGATAATGATATCCAACCAAGTCTGCTCCGTAACTGGAAAAAAGAGTTCTTAAATAATGAATTAGCAGTATTCAACGACAAATGAGAGGAAAACCTCAAAGACAGACTTGTCGAGGGACACAGGAAGAAAACGGAGTATGCAGAAATGGCCGATCGGGTAACCATATAGGTTGATTGGCTCAAAAAAATTAGAAGAACTTCGCGACCTCGAGTACGAGAGTAAGTTTAGCCCAAGGCCTTTTGAAGACTAAAGAAAGTTCTGTTTCTGTTGTTGCCGAGCTTCTTGATGTTAATTGTACAAGCATTCATTACAAGGGAAATTAGGCATCAAGGGAAGAACTGATCTGCAAAGAAATGATTGATCATCTCCATACGGATAATCCCGCCTGGGGTGCATGACGAACGTTTCAACTTGATGTATGAAATCAGATTCCCGAATTGAAAATACAGGTGAGGTGTGGTAAGATTGAAAAGTAACAAAATTGAGGGAACACGGAAATTTAAAGAAAGACCTACGGCCACAAAGCCCGTAAATACAGGAGGATTTGAGAGAATGGAGCAGTACAGGCAGGAATTTATTGAATTTATGGTGGACAGCGATGTGCTGAAATTCGGAGAGTTTACGTTGAAGAGCGGCAGAAAATCGCCGTTTTTTATGAATGCGGGTGCTTATGTGACAGGTGCGCAGCTAAGCAGACTTGGTGAATACTATGCGAAAGCGATTTATGACAATTATGGTGAGGACTTTGATGTGTTGTTCGGGCCGGCTTATAAGGGAATTCCGCTTGCGGTTGCAACGACGATGGCCTTCTACAAGCTTTACGGAAAAGAAATCAAATACTGTTCCAACCGCAAGGAGGCAAAGGATCACGGAGATACGGGTATCCTGCTTGGAAGCCCAATCAGGGACGGTGACAGGGTTGTCATCATCGAGGACGTGACAACATCCGGAAAGTCGATTGAAGAAACGTTTCCGATTATCCGTGAGCAGGGTGATGTGCAAATACTGGGACTTATCGTTTCGCTGAACCGTATGGAGCGCGGAAAGGGAGAGAAGAGTGCTCTCGATGAAATCAAGGAGACTTATGGTTTTGCAGCCGATGCGATTGTGACAATGCAGGAGGTTGTGGATTATTTATATAATCGTCCGTATCGGGGCAAGCTATTGATTGACGATACGCTGAAAGAGGCAATTGACAGCTATTATGAGCAGTATGGAGTAAAGTAGAATGGCAAAGCCAAAGAAAATAAAAAAGAAAAAAAGCTTTATGTTTTCATCCAGACACCAGTCGGAAATCGGTATTTTATCGTTGGTGCTTGGCGTTGTTTCTCTTGGCGGAATGGCAGGTGCGATCCTTGTATCGTTTCTCGGACGCGGCGAAACGGCACTGCGGCTTGGCGGAGTGGGATTGTTTGCGGTGCTTGCGGATGTGATCGGAATTGTAGCGGGCTGTATGAGCCTTCAGGAGCGGGATATTTTTGTGTGGCTCCCGCGTGCGGCACTGATCCTTAACCTGCTTGCATTGGCATTGTGGATTTATTTAATTATGATGGGTATCAGAGGTGTGTAAAATGGAATTGGAACGGTATGAGCTTTCAATAAAAAGAATCAGAGGGATTTATGAGGAAGAATTGATTGGGGAACCCTTTTTGTCTTATTTTAAAAAGGCGGCTTCCCTTCTTCTTTTATTGCGGGAAGTCAGTGTGCTGATTGAAGAAGGCGAGTTATGGAAACTTAGCATGGAAGAATTAGAACGGCTGAATCAGAAGCTGTATGCGGATGTTTTGCCGGAGAATTATGAAAAAAGCATTGCGAATCCTGCCAATATGGTGGAATTATGTGCAGAGAAGGGCTATGAAAAGGAATATGGTCAGTATTTGTCTTTTCTCTATACGGAACTACGCGGGTTGATTCCGCTTGCATTTGAGAATTGCCTTACGGTTATTACGCTGTATCAGGAGCTGTTTATTGAAATTTATGATTTATTTGTCTATGAACAAGCAGAGCAGACCGTTCGGACTGTCCCTGCTGCGGAGGAAATCCGCCGGTGCATTTACTGGTTTGAAAGTGATAACTGCGATATTCTTGTTCCAAGACGCCTTGATGAGCAGCTTGATCCAAAGGAGGATTTTGCGGCTCGTTTGATTATGAATACAGATTTGACAGACCTGCGTTATCTTTATTTTTTCGGCGAGTATATTACGCAGAACGAACTAGAGCTTGCTGCCTATTTAAACGCGATGCCGGAAGAACAGATTGCGGCGATGGCCTCCACATACACAGAGGGCTACCGGATTGGTTTTGTAAAAGGAAATAAGGATCTGTCAAAGAAACGTGTTGTGAACATCCGCTGTTGCCTCGGTTTTGAACGGATTGTCAGAAAAGCAATTGAGAATTATAAAGAGATGGGGCTTTCGCCGACGATCTACCGTGCCGCATCTCTGTCTTTAAATAAGCGGGGGCAGCACCGGGTTGGCTATTACGGTGCGATTGCGAACAAACAATATGATTTTGACCATAAAGAGGATGAAGCAATTTATCTGGACAAGGATTTTATCAACCGGAAAATCAGTGTTTTAAAGGCGGCATTTGAGGAACGCAAAGAGCTGGCGTCATGGCATGCCGGCCCTGCTGTCATGGAGGTGTTCGGTGAGGAGCCGTTTCTGCCGAAGGCAAAGGAAGCCGCTCTTTCCCTTAGCGAAAAACAGCAGAAGCTTTCCGTAGAATATGCGGATTTGAGCGGACGCCTTACGAACCAGTATATTATCGGAAAGGAGCGCAGTTTTACGATTATTGCCTATCCGACCCCGCAGATTGGTCCCGATTTCGCAGAGATTTTTGCGGAAACGGTCAAAATTAATACACTTGATTATGTGAGTTATGAGGCGATGCAGCAGAAGCTGATCAATGTGCTGGATCAGGCACAGGCCGTGAGGATCGTAGGAAAAGGTGGAAACCTGACACAGCTGACCGTGGCGCTTCATGAACTGAAAAATCCTGAAACAGAGACGCTGTTTGAAAACTGTGTGGCGGATGTGAATATTCCGGTCGGCGAGGTGTTCACGTCACCGAAGCTGAAGGGGACGCAGGGCCTGCTGCATGTCGGGGAAATTTATTTGGAGGGTCTGTACTACCAAAACCTAAAGCTGAGCTTTCAGGATGGAAAAATCATTTCTTATAGCTGCTCCAATTTTGATGATGAAAAGGAAAATGAAAGATATATCAAAGACAATCTGCTGTTCCATCACGATACATTGCCGCTTGGTGAGTTCGCGATCGGAACCAATACGACAGCTTACAGAATGGCGAGAAAATACCGGATTCAAGAGAAGCTTCCTATTTTGATCAGTGAAAAAACGGGTCCGCATTTTGCGGTTGGTGATACCTGCTACAGCTATGAGGAGGATGTGAAGTCTTATAATCCTGACGGAAAGGAAATCATTGCAAGGGAAAATGAGGTTTCCGCGCTTAGGAATAGCAGCCCGAAGGAGGCTTATTTTCATTGCCATACGGACATTACAATTCCTTATGATGAGCTGGGAGGTATCTATGCGGTGCATAAGGACGCAACAGAGACAGCACTGCTTGAAGACGGCCTGTTTGTCCTTGCGGGACTGGAAGAGCTGAATAAACCGTTGAAGAATCAATAAGATTCATATATAATAAAAAAAGGCATGAAATGCACAGAAGAGACAGAACACAAGGAGGAGTAAGATGGCAAGGGTAGGCATTGTAATGGGCAGTGATTCCGATATGCCGGTCATGAGTAAGGCAGCGGATATTCTGGAGGAGTTTGGGGTGGATTATGAGATCACGATTATTTCCGCTCACAGAGAGCCGGACGTATTTTATGAATACGCCAAAAGCGCCGAGGAAAAGGGCTTTCGGATCATTATTGCGGGAGCGGGAATGGCGGCTCATCTGCCGGGAATGTGCGCTGCAATTTTTCCGATGCCGGTCATCGGAATTCCGATGCATACAACATCACTGGGCGGACGTGATTCGCTTTACTCCATCGTGCAGATGCCGTCCGGGATCCCGGTGGCGACAGTTGCTATAGGCGGCGGTGCAAATGCGGGGATTCTGGCTGTCAAGATGCTTGCGATATCGGATGAGGCCCTTCTTGGGAAGCTGAAGGAATATACAAAGGGCTTGAAGGAGTCTGTAGAAAAAAAAGCGGCAAAGCTCGAGGAAGTCGGGTATAAGGAATATATGGCACAGAAGCCGAAAACTGAATAGTAACGGAAAAAGAGGAGACAAAAAATGGATTACAAAAGCGCAGGGGTGGATATTGAAGCCGGGTACAAAGCGGTGGAATTGATGAAGGAGCATGTGAAGGGAACGATGAGACCTGAAGTGCTCGGAGGACTTGGCGGATTTTCGGGTGCGTTTTCCCTGGAAAAATATAAAACAATGGAAAAGCCTACGCTCGTATCGGGTACGGATGGAGTCGGTACAAAGCTGAAGCTGGCGTTTCTTCTTGATAAGCATGATACGATCGGAATTGACTGTGTCGCTATGTGTGTCAACGATATTGCCTGTGCGGGAGGAGAGCCGTTATTTTTTCTCGATTATATTGCGTGCGGAAAAAATGAACCGGAGAAAATTGCCTCGATCGTAAAGGGCGTGGCCGAAGGCTGCAGGCAGGCGGGTGCGGCGCTGATCGGCGGCGAGACGGCGGAGATGCCGGGTTTCTATCCGGAGGAGGAATACGATCTGGCAGGCTTTGCGGTTGGTATTGTCGATGAAAAAAAACTGATTTCCGGCAAGGAAATCAAGGAGGGGGATGTCTTGATCGGCATTGCTTCTTCGGGTGTGCACAGCAACGGATATTCTCTCGTGCGTAAAGTGTTTCCGATGAGGGAGTCCAATATGAACGAATATGTGACAAGTCTCGGTTGTACGTTGGGTGAAGCGCTTCTGACCCCGACAAAGATCTATGTGAAGGCGTTAAGCAGCGTGAAGGAGGCCGGCATTACAATCAAGGGCTGCAGTCATATTACAGGCGGCGGGTTTTATGAAAATGTACCGAGAATGCTGCAGGACGGCATGCGAGCCGTGATTAATAGAGATTCTTTTGAGGTGCTGCCGATTTTTTCACTGTTACAGGAGAGCGGAAACATCAGCGATGAAATGATGTATAATACGTACAATATGGGGATCGGCATGATGCTTGTTGTGGAGGAATGTGATGCTGCGGGCACAATGGAGGCACTTCAGAGGGCAGGAGAGAAGTCCTATAGGATTGGGATGATTGAAGCCGGAGAAAAGGGTGTCACGATATGCTGAACATAGCGGTGCTTGTATCAGGAGGCGGTACGAATTTACAGGCAATTATTGATGCGATTAAACAGAAAAAAATAACGGGTGTTAAAATAACACTTGTTATAAGCAATAAATCAGATGCTTATGCTCTGGAGCGCGCGGCTGAGAACGGCATTCCCGCGCGCTGTATCAGCCCGAAGGACTATGAAAATAGGGATGATTATGATACTGCGATGCTAAAGGCACTCTCCGCAGCGGATACAAAGCTGATCGTGCTGGCCGGCTTCCTCGTCGTGCTGTCTTCCCGTTTTGTAAGAGCCTGGGAAGGAAGGATCATCAATATTCACCCGTCTCTGATTCCCTCATTTTGCGGAGAGGGATATTATGGGCTGAAGGTGCATGAAAAGGCTTTGGAGCGCGGCGTGAAGGTGACGGGCGCGACAGTTCATTTTGTGGACGCAGGGACGGACACCGGACCCATCATTATGCAAAAGGCGGTTGAGGTGAAGCCGGATGACACGCCTGAACGGCTGCAGAAGCGCGTGATGGAGCAGGCGGAGTGGCAGCTTCTTCCCGCAGCGATCCAAGCGATTGCAAATGGTGAGTTTGCGTTGGAAAATGGAAGGATCAGAAATCTACATAAGGAGACAGTGCAATGAAGGTGTTAATTATAGGCGGTGGAGGCAGGGAGCATGCGCTTGCTGTCAGTGCAGCCAAAAGCAAACGGGTGGATAAAATTTATTGTGCACCGGGAAATGCAGGGATTGCGCAGATCGCAGATTGTGTTGATATTGGCGTGATGGAATTTGATCGGCTGGCGGACTTTGCCGAGGCAAATGGGATTGATTTAGTGATTGTCGGGCCCGATGATCCTCTCGTAGGCGGTGTCGTAGATGTACTGGAAGAAAGAGGGCTGCGCGTGTTCGGCCCCAGGAAAAATGCGGCGATTCTGGAGGGCAGTAAGGCGTTCTCTAAGGATCTGATGAAGAAGTACAATATCCCGACAGCGGCTTATGAAAATTTTGATACGCCTGAAGAAGCACTTTCTTATTTAAAGTCGGCAAGGCTGCCGATTGTATTAAAAGCAGATGGTTTGGCACTCGGAAAAGGTGTCCTGATCTGTAATACGCTTGAGGAAGCCGAGGCCGGCGTCAAGACAATTATGCTGGACAAGCAGTTTGGCTCCGCGGGCAACAGGATCGTCATAGAGGAATTTATGACGGGCAGAGAGGTATCCGTGCTTTCATTTGTAGACGGAAGGACAATCAGACTGATGACTTCCGCTCAGGATCATAAGCGGGCGCAGGATGGAGATCAGGGCTTAAATACAGGCGGAATGGGAACGTTTTCTCCAAGTCCCTTCTATACAAAAAAAGTGGATGAGTTCTGCCGGGAGCATATTTATCAGGCGACTGTCGATGCGATGGCAAGCGAGGGACGGGAATTTAAAGGAATCATTTTCTTTGGACTGATGCTCACCGAGGACGGCCCCAAGGTACTCGAATATAATGCAAGATTTGGTGATCCGGAGGCACAGGTCGTATTGCCGCGGATGGAGAACGATCTGATTGATGTGATCGAAGCCTGTATTGACGGGACTCTCGATCAAACAGAGCTTGCATTTGCGGATAATGCGGCGGTTTGTGTTGTGCTCGCATCGAAGGGATATCCGGGCAGCTATGAAAAGGGGCTGCCGATCACAGGACTGGGAAGCTTCGGGGAAAAGGATGGTTATTTCGCATTTCATGCGGGAACAAAGCTTTCAGACGGAAAAGTCGTGACAAACGGAGGCCGTGTTCTTGGCATTACGGCAACCGGCGCGGATCTGAAGCAGGCACGGCGCAATGCTTATGAGGCGGTGACTTGGGTCGGCTTTGACAACAAATATTGCAGGAGTGATATTGGGAAAGCGATTGATGAGGCATAGCCGGGGAATGGAACTGCCCTGTCAGAAATATTTGAAAATACTGCGAAGGAGGGATTGTTTATGGCGCTCGATTTAAAATCGTTACAATACGGAAGACCTGCTGACTGCAGCAAATGCGGCGGCAATTTGCGGTATGTGGGTATCGGTGAATATGAATGTGAAAGCTGCAGAAATATTGAGCTTGACGATTATGGGAAGGTGCGCACTTATATTGAGGAAAACCACGGTGCGACACAGTCTGAAGTTTCGGTGGCGACGGGAGTGGATGTCAATAAAATTCGTCAGATGCTGCGTGAGGAAAAAATTGAGATTGCTCCTAATTCCGTAGTATTTCTTCAATGCGAGAGTTGCGGTGCAAAAATTCGTTCGGGAAAATACTGTGATGCATGTGCGGGAAAGGCAAGAAAAGAGGATGATGCAAGGCGTTTACTGCCGGCTCAGGGATTTGCCAAGGGCACCGGGGCGGGTGCGAAGGGTGAACGGCGTTTTATGCGATAACTGAAAACTGAATGGATAACAGGCAAGCGGACATGATGACTGATTGGGTCAAAACATGTTCGCTTGTTTTTATTCTATTAGAAAAGTTCTGTGAATGTCCGGATAAGATAAAAAACATTCTGTACAGGATGCAAACTCTCTATCCTTTATCACGGATTGAATTTGTCTGACAAGATCGAAAACCGCCGCTAAATATTGTAGAAAAATGCGTTATATGACAATATATGGTTGACATAAGCAGAAACAGGTTGTATGATAAAAAAGAGAAAAAAGGTGGCAATGCCACGGGGATAAATAATGACTAGGAGAGTCAACAGGTATCTTGCATATACTGAAAGGGGAAACGGTATATGATACTTATGCAAACAAATGCACGAAGAATGCGGGAGAAGGGCAACCGCCGCTTCGTTCTGCTGCTGTTTATCATAACAGGTGTTATTGGCGGCGCGTTGATTGCTACGCAGGTTATGAGTCAGCAGGTTTACGGATATACGGCAGTAAAGGGAACGATTCTTTGCAAAAGCGGCATGGTGCGTCAGGACGCATCTACGGCTTCTGCTTTTGCGTTTGGAGTTACAAAGGATGAGGTTGTAACGATCACGGATGAAAAGATCGGTTCCGATGGAAAGGTATGGTATCAGGTTACCATATCCGGTTCAACAGGCTATATCCGTTCCGATCTTGTCCAAAAATCCACTACACCGGCTGCGGCTACAGCGAATACAACCGATACGAAAGTCAATACCAATACAGGAACAATCAAAGGCACAAACGTTATTGTGCGCGAAGAAGCCTCTAAAACATCCGGCATCAGGACGACACTTGCCGGGGGGCAGAGCGTTACGGTAGAATCTTCTTCGGCAGGCACGGACGGAAGTACCTGGTATTATGTGAGTTTTACTAAAAACGAAAATAGTTATAAAGGCTATATCCGGTCGGATTTGGTCAGCACGAGCGGGAGTGTTGCTTCCTCCGGTGCCGGAACTTCTTCTTCGACGGTAAAGGTGCTGACGGGAACAGTTACCGCAAACAGCATCCGGGTAAGAAAGACGGCTGCTGCGACCGGTACCGTGATGGCGACGCTGACAAAGAGTGCATCGGTTACCGTAGCCGAAACTGTCACGGGCGACGATTCTCAAAAATGGTACAAGGTAACTGTTCCTGCGGCGCTGACGGGAGGCGCGGAGGTGACCGGCTATATTCGGGCAGATTTGCTGTCGGTGACGGAAGCGACTGTCACACAGACGACCGGAGCGGCGACGGGAACAGGTGCTTCTTCGACAAAAAAAGGAACGATCAAAGGAAATTCTGTCCGAATACGGGCATCCGCATCGACAACAGCTGCTGTTTCCGGCGCACTGAATGCCGGCACAGAGGTGACTGTGCTTGCGGCGGCGAGCGGAGACGGGAAAAACTGGTATCAGATACAGTTTACCTATAATGGGACGACAATGACAGGGTATGTGAGTGCGGATTATGTGACTGTGACAGAAACGGCGCCCTCGTCTTCGGCGGGAACCCAGATCGGAACGGTAAAGGGAAGCGGGATCAATATCAGAAAAGAGCCGGTGAGCGGTGAGATTCTCTGTAAACTGAACAGCGGTCAAACTGTGACGGTGACGGAGCAGACGAAAGGAAATGACGGGACTACCTGGTATAAAATTTCATTCACCTATCAGATGACAGCACAGAGCGGTTATATTCGTTCGGATTTTGTGGAGGGCGTGACAATGACGTCCTCTGCGAGCGTTTCCGGGAATACGGTGTCAACGACCGTTACCGGAGACCGAAACGGCGCGGTGAAAGGAATTAATGTCAATGTCAGAAAAGAAGCGGTAAACGGAGAGGTCCAGTGCAAATTGAGCACGGGACATTCTGTGACCGTAAAATCCGAAAAAACCGGAACGGACGAAAAAAAATGGTATCAGATTTCCTATTCCTATAACAATACCGCTTTAAGCGGCTGGATTCGTTCGGACTATGTGACTGTTGAGGAAACGCCTGTGCAGACGGCAGCAAGCGCTGCTTCCACCGGATCGATCAAAGGTATGGGCGTTCGAATCAGGGAAAGTGCCGTAAACGGGACGGTTGTTGTACAGCTTGATTTCGGACATGCACTTAAGATGCTCGGGGAAACAACGGGGAGTGACGGATATAAATGGTATCAGGTCAGCTTTGCCTACCAGGGCAGTGAAAAGAACGGCTATGTCCGTTCGGATCTGGTAACTGTTATCACGACGTCAACACAGCAGGCGGCCGTCGGCTCGGCAGATTTTGAAGCATCGATTGCATCTTTGCCGGAAAGCTACAAAAACAATCTCCGCGCGCTGCATGAAAAGTATCCCAATTGGAAGTTTGAAACAGTCAATACGAATTTGGACTGGAATACCGCAGTGACGGCGGAAAGCTCCGTAGGCAAGAATCTTGTCGCCAAGTCCAGTATTTCATCGTGGAAATCGACGGAGCCACAGGCCTATGACTGGACGCAGAATGCGTGGTATGGTTTTGATGGAGGAAGTTGGGCTTCGGCTTCCAGGGAGCTGATCCAATATTACATGGATCCGAGAAACTTTTTAGATGAAAGCGGTATCTTTCAATTTGAAACTCTGGAATCTCAAGGCTATCAAAATGAGGCGGGCGTCTTAAGTATTCTGGCATCGACATTTATGAGCGGTTCCTATACGGATACGGACGGAGCCACGAGATCTTATGCGAGCACCTTCATGGAAGCGGGATCTGCTTCCGGCATCAGCCCGTATCATCTCGCATCCCGCTGTCTGCAGGAGCAGGGCATTTACGGAACGAGCCAGAGTGTGACGGGTACGGTATCGGGTTATGAAAATTTCTTTAATTTCTTTAATATCGGCGCCTATGCGGCAAATGGCAACAGCTCGATTATCAACGGACTGATCTATGCGCAGGGCACAGAGGATGCCTATTACCGGCCATGGAATTCCCGTTATAAATCGATTACGGGAAGCGCTAAATATGTGAGTGAAAAATATGTTAAGAAGGGACAAAATACGCTGTATTTCCAAAAGTTCAATGTTGTGAACAGTGAAAACGGAATTTATTCCCATCAATATATGAGTAATATCGTTGCGGCTTCCGCAGAATCGGCAAGGATGAAAAAAGCGTATTCGGATTTGAACACTTCGCTTGTGTTCAAAATTCCGTACTATAACAATATGCCGGAAACGGCATGTGTAAAGCCGGCCTCCGAATCGAATCCGAACAATTATTTATCGGCACTCTGGATCGACAATCAGACATTTGCACCGGGCTTCAGTCCTGTTGTAGATAATTATTATTTAATTGTAGATAATAGTGTTGGAACAATTAATATCGGAGCAACGCCGGTCGCAGATACATCGAGTGTCGGCGGCGTCGGTCAGGTGAACTTAAATGTCGGTACAAACGTCATTTCGATTGTCTGCAAGGCACAAAACGGAAATACAAAGACTTATACGCTGACGGTACAGAGAAATTAAACTGTT
Source organism: Bacillota bacterium (assembly GCA_023402845.1). Lineage (GTDB taxonomy): Bacteria > Bacillota > Clostridia > Lachnospirales > Lachnospiraceae > JAEYFP01. Next base: position 141,066 of record JAEYFP010000010.1, on the reverse strand, counting down.
GATGTCGGCGGAAGGCCTCGTACATTAAGAAGGAAAGAATGCGTTGGACGCGAAAGGAGTTTATATGTATCAGGGAAACTTAAAGAGGATGGGGGCTGTTGCGTTTGCCATCGTGCTCTGTATTCTGTCAGGCAGCAGGGTCTATGCAGCCGGGAGTGTGAAAATATCAGCAGATCAGGAGACTGCTGCTGTGGGAGATACAGTTACCGTGAGTGTGAAGGCGGAAAATCCGGCAGGTGCGGCGGATGCGCCGCAGATTTCGGTTGAATATGACGCAAACCGTCTGTCATTTCTGGAGTGCGATAAGGAGTATGGCGGAGGCGGAGGCGGATTAATTACACTTTCGGATACAGAGGCCGACATTTCCTTTTCCGTACTTTCCGGCGGGACGGCGGAGGTAACGGTATCCGCTGTTTTGGGTGGAGACGGTGCCGATGTGCCGACGGACACTGTGCAGATTGCCGTGGACGGGGAAGATACTGCAGCTGCGGCAGGCAGCGGCGGGCAGACGGAAACAGGCGTGGAGGAAGGCACAATTATGTCTTCCGATGGAACGAAGGTTGTATCTACCGTATTTGCGGACGAGTTCATGCCGTCGCTGTTTCATAAGACGACTGTTACTTATGAGGAACAGATGGTTGAGGCGGCTCAGTTCGATATGGGAGATATTTTGCTGCTTTACGTGACGGATACCACCGGAAACAATGGCGTTTTTAATATTTATGATCAGACGACAGGCGGACTTTCTGATTTTCGGACAATTCAAGGAATTGAAAACCGATTTATCATCGTTCTTCCCGCAGATGAAACGGTGTCTGTTCCGACAGGCTTTACAAAGGCGACGCTGCAGTGGAATGATCAGACATTGGAGGCATATATGATCGCGGAATCCGCTTCGGAAGGAGAAGAGGAGGATACGGCGATTTCTAATGAGGATGTTTCAAGCGCAGATTTTTTCCTGCTTTATGCAATCAGCTCCGAGGGAAATAAAGGATGGTATTTATATGATCAGGCGGAAGGTACTTACCAGCGCTATTTGCAGGCGATCCGTACGACGACGGACGAGAACGGAAATGTAATTGATACAGGCGACGGTGTGTCCGATTCGGGAGGATATAAAGAACAATCCAACAGAAGACTGCTGGTTATCTGCATTATGGCAGCTGTTCTGCTGATTTTACTGATTATCATGCTGAATATGTTTTTGAAACTCAGAGATTACCAAAGTTATGACTATATTGATGAGGAGGACGAAGAAGAAGGGGATGGGCCGATCAAGGCAAGCAAGCTCGCCGAAATGCAAATGAACGGGGAAGCCCAGCCGGAGTATGGAAAGGACGGCTATACGCAGATGACATCCGGTAGAGCAGATGGGGAAGCGGATGATGATCTGGAAATGATTGACGATTATGAGGACGACGAGGAGGACGATTTCTTTCATCCCCGCCGTAAGGAGAAAAAGGAAAAGAAAACGAAAAAAGAAAAACCCGGCAAGAAGGACAAGTCCAAATTCGAAGAACCGCAGGCAATCGACTGGTCGGAGTTGGAAGACACGATGAAGGACTCCCTTGGAGATGAGAGAAGACCCCGCGGAAACCGTCCGGAAGACTTGCCTCCGATTTACAGGGAGGAGATAAGGGAGCAGAGGAGAGAACCTGCGGCAGAACCGGAAAGACCGGAAAGACCGGAAAGATCGGAAAGATCGGTGAATGAGCAGCCTGCACCACAAAAAACAGTTCCTCGTCAGCCTGAATATGAACAACAATCTTATACGCAGCCTGCACCGCAGCCGGAATTGGATTTGGATGAGGATTTTGAATTTGAATTTATTAATTTAGAGGATTAGTGTCAGATTACGTGTTCCAGAAGGAGGATACCTGATATGAACAAATCGCAGTACAGTCGTGCCAATTCATTGGTTTTCCGCATTTCGGCGGTCATTATTCTGGGCATCATGCTTACAGTGGCATTTGATATTTTCGCCGGAAAGGCGTCGCCGTCCGCTTATGTTCAAATAGCGGTTTGTATTCTGTCTTTCATTCTGACAATCATTGGCCTTTCAAAATTTCGGGAAATAAAGCTGGGAGGGATTCTGATTACAGGTGCAGCCACACTTTCTTATGTGGCTGTGATGCTGGTGGGCAGCTCCTATGCAACTTATGTATATGGCTTTCCAATCATGCTGATGGCGATGGTGTATTTGAACAAGCGTTTAATTATTGTTGGCTGCAGCTTTGTTGCGATCTGTACGGCCGTTAAAGTCGGAATGGGACTTGCCGGCGGGGCTATAATTATTTCGGAAGTGATGATACAGCTGATCGCCACCGCTTTATGCTGCTTCAGCTCCATTTTTATATCGGGAATGCTGCAAAGCTTCAACAGGGAAAACAACGACTCAATTCAGGCTGCGGCGGATGATCAGAAAGAGGCATCCCAAAGGATGCTTACGGCTGCCAATGACATCGGAACGCATTTTGATGAGGCGCAGGGGACGATGAAGCGGTTGGCGGAATGTATCAACACAAATCACTTCGCGATGCTGAACATCGCCAAAAGTACCGAAAATACCGCTGAATCGATTCAGAAGCAGGCTGTTATGTGCACCGAGATTCGTCAGAATACGGATACTGTGGAGAAGGAAACCACTAAAATGATCACAGCGGCGCAGGATACTTTAAAGACGGTCAGCGACGGAGTTGAATTGGTAAAGCTGCTTAAGGAGCAGGCGGAAATTGTCAGCCAAGCGAGCGGTGTCACGGTGGAGAGTACGGCGCTTTTGACCTCGAAGGTGGAAGAGGTTCAGAAAATCGTTACGACTATCCTCAGCATTTCTTCGCAGACAAACCTCCTTGCGTTAAATGCCTCCATCGAGGCTGCGAGAGCGGGCGAGGCGGGAAGAGGCTTTGCTGTTGTAGCGGATGAGATCAGACAGCTTGCCGAACAAACAAAAGAGTCCTCAAATCAGATTAAGGATATTATTACAGATTTGAGTGATTATGCAAAACACGCCAATGACAGCGTGGGTGATACAATTTCCTCCGTTGAAAAGCAGAATGATATGATCGATGTCAGCCGTCAAAAGTATATGCTGATTGAAGAGGAGGTTTCCTCGCTTGCGGAAATCATCAGCAAAACAGATGCTTTTATTACTGATATTATCAGGAGTACAACGATCATTTCCGACAATATCAGCCAGCTGTCCGCAACGAGCGAGGAGGTGGCGTCCAGCTCTTTAGAGGGTGTACATACAGCGGATCAGGCAGTTGATTCCATGCATGAATTTGCGGTGCTGCTCGAAAATATTGCGAAAACAGCAGAAGAATTAAAAAAATATGTAAAATAGAGAAAACAGACAATATAACTATTTGCGAAAACATACAAAAGCAGCTCTTCTTAAATGAAGTGCTGCTTTTGTATGTTTTACTTGCAAAATATGTTGGCTGTGTTAGTATAGATATCACAGAGAAACGTCTGCCTGTATGCGGGGCACGACAAAAGAAGGTGAACATATGATAGTGGAAATTGATTTTAATAGTGAAGAGGCAATTTATATGCAGCTTCGCAACCAAATCATTATCGGGATTGCAACCTCCCAGTTAAGAGAAGGTGAGATGCTTCCGTCGGTGCGGCAGCTTGCCGAGGTCGTCGGCATCAATATGCATACGGTGAATAAAGCATATTCCGTACTGAGGGAAGAAGGTTATATCAAAATCGACCGACGCAGAGGTGCGGTGATTGCAATTGATATTGATAAATTGCAGGCGATGGAGGATATGAAGGAGGAACTTTTCATTTTGCTTGCGAGGGCCAGTCTTAAAAATATTACGGCGGCTGAGGTACATGAAATGATCGATGAAATATACGCGGAATACGGCTGCCCCGGTGCACAGCGGGAAAACGACTGAATGGTATGCAGACTGCAGCTGTCAGGAAAACAAAAATAACAAGGATAAATAGAATATGGTTTAAAGGAGAATAGTATGGCATCAAAATATACGGAAAATGCAGAAAAAGTATTAGTGCTGGCAGGGAAGCTTTCAAAAGAATTAAAGCATGGCTATATCGGAACGGAGCATCTGCTTTTGGGATTGATTAAGGAAGGAACCGGCGTAGCGGCCAAGGTACTGCTGGCAAACAGCGTGAATTTGGAAAGCATTGTTGAGCTGATTGAGCAGCAGATTGCGCCGGGCTCCGATGTGGGCATCAAGGAGAGGGACGGCTTTACGCCGAAGGTTGATGAGATTCTTGCAAGGAGTGAGGAGGAAGCGGCTCATTTTAGGGCGAAGCAGATCGGAACGGAGCATCTGCTGCTTTCTCTGATTAAGGACGGAGAAAACCTTGCGATCCGCCTGTTGAATACGCTCGCCGTAAATCCGCAGAAGCTGTATGTCGATGTACTCGTCGCGATGGGGGAGGATGTTTCTAAATACAAGGAAGAATTGCAGAATGCCAGAAACGGCAAGAAAAAGGCAAAAGGAACCGGACTTCTTGTCGATCAGTACAGCAGGGATTTGACGGCGCTTGCGGCGGAAGGAAAACTGGATCCTGTAGTCGGAAGAGAAATGGAGATTACGCGGGTTATCCAGACACTGAGCCGGCGTACAAAAAATAACCCGTGTCTGATCGGAGAGCCGGGCGTCGGAAAAACGGCAATTGTCGAAGGGCTTGCAAAACGGATTGTCGATGGACTTGTGCCGGAGACCGTGCGGGATAAGCGTGTGCTGACACTGGATTTATCAGGTATGGTTGCGGGAAGCAAATATCGGGGCGAATTTGAGGAACGTATCAAAAAGGTTGTGAAGGAGGTCACGGAAGCCGGAAATATTCTGTTGTTTTTGGATGAGCTGCATACGATTATCGGTGCGGGCGGTGCAGAGGGGGCGATTGATGCGTCCAATATTTTAAAGCCTTCTTTGGCAAGGGGTGAGATTCAGTTGATCGGAGCCACGACCTATGACGAATACCGGAAGTATGTACAGAAGGATGCGGCGCTTGAACGGCGCTTCCAGCCGATTACCGTAGAGGAGCCCGGAGAGGAAACAACGATTCAGATTCTGCAGGGTATTAAAGGAAATTACGAAAAGCACCACGGTGTCGAGATCACCGATGAGGCGGTGACTGCCGCGGTGCAGATGTCTGCGCGCTATATCAATGACCGCTTCTTGCCGGACAAGGCAATTGATCTAATGGATGAAGCGGCAGCGAAGGTGCGTTTGAACGGCTTAAAGGTGCCGGCTGGACTCGGTGAGATGGAACAGGAAATAAAGGAGCTTGAAATAGAAAAAGAACAGTTCCTGAGAGAAGATCGGCTGAAAGAATATGCATCCGCAAAGCAGGAACAGGAAGAAATTAAAAAGACCTACGACAGAAAGAAAAAGCGTTTTGAAAAAAGCTTAAACGGAAGGAAACCGGTTGTTGACGAGGATGAAATCGCTGATATTGTTTCGGAATGGACAAAAATACCGGTGAAAAAGCTGGCGGAGGGTGAAAGTACAAAGCTGCTGCGTATGGAAAGGGTGCTGCGCAAGCGCGTCATCGGACAGGAGGAAGCGGTGAGCGCGGTGTCCAGGGCAATCAAGCGCGGGAGGATCGGGCTAAAGGAAAAGAATCGTCCGATCGGTTCCTTCCTGTTTTTGGGACCGACGGGTGTCGGCAAGACCGAACTGTCAAAGACGCTGTCCGAGGTGCTTTTCGGTACGGAAAATGCGCTGATCCGTGTGGACATGTCCGAATACATGGAAAAGCATACCGTATCCAAGATGATCGGCTCGCCTCCGGGCTATGTCGGCTTTGATGAAGGAGGGCAGCTTTCCGAAAAGGTGCGCAGAAACCCGTATTCCGTAATTTTGTTTGATGAAATCGAAAAAGCGCATCCGGATGTGTTCAATATTTTATTGCAGGTGCTCGATGACGGACATATTACGGATTCTTCGGGCAGGAAGGTCAGCTTTAAAAATTGTGTGATCATCATGACATCAAATGCGGGTGCCGGAAGGATTATTGATCCGAAAAAACTTGGATTTGCGGCTGTGGAGGACGAGAGGCAGGATTATGAAAAAATGAAATCCGGTGTGATGGAGGAAGTAAAGCATATTTTCAAGCCGGAGTTTATTAACCGTATCGATGAAATTATCGTTTTTCATGCGTTGAATCAGGAAAACATGAAAAAAATAGTGACGCTGCTTGTAAATAACCTTGCAGCCCGTGCAAAGGAACAGATGAATATTACACTGACAGTGCGCGATACGGTTAAGAAATATATTGTTGAGAAGGGTGCGGATAAAAAGTATGGTGCAAGACCTCTTCGGCGTGCAATTCAGACAATGTTAGAGGATAAGCTTGCGGAGGAGGTGCTTGAGGGACGCGTGAGAGAGGGGCAGGAGGTTATCGTTTCCCTCGTGAAAATCGACGGTAAAAATGAGATTAAAATGGCTGGAAAATAAGCCGGATATAGAGTATACTATTAAAAGAAGTATAATCTACTTAGGAGGACTGAACATCATGTCAGTGGTAAAAGAACTTATTCGTACGGAAAAAGACGGCTCTTTGAGCTTCGGTAATCATGAGCTGCCGCAAAAGGCAAAGCTCGAGGATTATGAATGTGCCGGAAATCTTTATAAGGTAAAGACATTTTCTGAAATAACAAAGCTGGAGCGGGATGGTATGTTTGTGTATGAATCCGTACCGGGCACCAGTGTAAATGAGTTCAAATTGACTGTAAAGGGTGTGGAATTTACCGTAAGCGGAACAATGGACGCGCAAATTACGGTTGGTTTAAAAGAAGATACGATATATGAAGTGTTTGTGTCCGAAAAGAGTGTTGGTAAGATGAAGACAAATCTTGGCGGCAAGCTGAGCATCAGCGTGGAGCTCGCGGGAGAAGGAGAAATTCCGGTCAAGATTGTCGAGTAGGAGAAGCATGGCAAAAGGAAAGCTAACGACGGTGTTTTATTGCAGCCAATGCGGCTATGAATCTTCCAAATGGATGGGGCAGTGTCCGTCCTGCAAGGAGTGGAATACGCTTGTCGAGGAGACAGTTTCCAAATCGGTGAGGGGGAAGAGTGATACATCCCCTCACCGGGTTGGGGAGCGGAAAATGCCGGAAAGGATTTCGGCAATCCGCCTGACTGAGGATGAGAGAATTAAGACCCACATCGAGGAACTGGACAGAGTTTTAGGAGGCGGTATTGTATCTGGCTCCCTTGTTTTAGTTGGAGGAGATCCCGGCATCGGAAAATCGACGCTTCTGCTGCAGGTATGCAAACGGCTTTCTGATGATCAGCATCAGGTATTATACATTTCAGGCGAGGAATCGCTGAAACAGATCAAGATGCGGGCGGAGCGGATCGGTGAATTTAACGACTGCCTGTCATTGCTTTGCGAAACAAATCTGTCTGATATTGAGGAAGTCATTCGAAGGGAAAAACCGGAGGCGGTCGTCATCGACTCGATTCAGACGATGTTCAGTGAAGACGTTTCCGCAGCGCCGGGCAGCGTTTCTCAGGTGCGTGAGACGACAGGACTGCTGCTGCAGCTTGCGAAGGGTCTCGGCATCGCGATCTTTATTGTCGGACATGTAACAAAGGAAGGTATGGTAGCGGGCCCGCGTGTTTTGGAGCATATGGTGGACGCCGTTCTCTATTTTGAAGGGGACAGGCATGCTTCCTATAGGATTCTGCGCGGTGTCAAAAATCGATTTGGCTCCACGAACGAGATCGGTGTGTTTGAAATGAGAAGCGAAGGTCTTATCGAGGTGAAAAATCCTTCGGAATATATGCTTTCGGGACGCCCTCTGAATGCCAGCGGTTCGGTTGTTGTGTGTGCGATGGAGGGGACGCGGCCGCTTCTGATAGAAATACAGGCGCTCGTATGCCAGACAAGCTTCGGTATTCCACGGCGCCAGGCCACGGGTGCGGATTTGAACAGAGTCAATCTGCTCATGGCGGTTTTGGAAAAACGAATCGGCATCAAGATGTCGGACTGTGACGCTTATGTGAATGTGGCGGGCGGCATGCGCCTTGCGGAGCCGGCTGTTGATCTAGGGATCGTGCTCGCTGTTTTGTCAAGCTATAAGAATAAAGTAATCCCTGAGGATTTCATTGTGTTCGGCGAAGTCGGCTTGAGCGGTGAGGTGCGTTCTGTCAGTATGTCGGAGCTGCGTGTTTCGGAGGCGGAAAAGCTCGGCTTTCAAACCTGCATTTTACCGAAAAGTGCAATGGGGCAGATCAAGTATAAAGGAAATATGAAACTGTTAGGGGTTCATACGCTGCGGGAAGCAATGGATTATATTTCCTGATGATGTGTTTGGATGCTGTGTCGCAGGTTAAAAAGGAATAGGGTAAGGAATAAACTGCAGGGAGAATCGTATGATAAAAATAGTGACGGATTCCGCTTCGGATATGCCGGCGTGGATCGAGGAAAAATACCGGTTAAAAATCATTCCGACACCGGTTGTAATTAATGGAACGGACCATCTTGACAGAGTCAGCATTACAACAAAGGAATTTTATAATCTGCTGGATGATAAAGAAGTCGATATCAAGACTTACCATATTAATGAATATATGTTTACGGAAAGCTTCCGCACCTATGCCCAAAATGGGGACGAGGTGTTGTATTTGTGTTTTTCAACAGGCATCGCCGGTACGTTTGGCGCGGCTACGCTTGCTTACCGCGATCTGCTGGAGGAATATCCTGATTTTAAAATGACAATTGTGGATTCACACTGCGCTTCGCTTGGTTTCGGACTGCTTGTTTATAAGCTTCTGCTGATGCAGGAACAGGGCGCGCCCGATGCATTGATTAAGGAGGCAGCCGCATATTATGCAGATAACCATATCAAACATCTTTTTACGGTTAATACGCTGTATTATTTGATCAAGGGCGGCAGAATCAGCAAGGTGAAAGGCTCCGTCGGTGAGGTGCTGGATGTCAAACCGATCATTGAGGTAGATGAGACAGGGGCGCTGAGATCACTTTATTCGGTCAGAGGACGAAAAAAGGCATTGAAAAAGCTTGTCGAGGAAGCTCTGAAGAATCGCTTGGATTTTTCCGATACCATTGTTGGGATTGTGCACGGAGAGGATGAGGAATCGGCCGTACTGTTTGAGGAAATTATGCGGGAACAGATCAAACCGGCAAGGGTGATCCGCTCGTGCGTAGGCTGTGCAATCGGCGCCCATACGGGCAGAGGAATCCTCGGTTTTGTGTTTACGGATCGTGATAAGAAGGAATATACGGCTTATCAGGTGCTTAGCAGGGATGAGGAAGGAGTTTCCGCCGACTGAAAAGCCGGACGGATTTTATATTATAACCTACAAAAAGGAGAAATGAACAGTGGTTAAGCGGATTTATGTAGAAAAAAAGGCGCCTTTTGCGGTAAAGGCAAAGGAACTGAGTGAGGAGATCACAAGCTATTTGGATATCAAGAAAATCGATCGTGTACGGGAGCTGATCCGATATGACATCGAGAATCTTTCTGAGGAGACTTACAAGCGTGCCTGTTCCACTGTTTTTTCCGAGCCGCCGGTAGATTTGCTTTATGAGGAGGAGTTTCCTGAAAACGGACAGTCACGGGTGTTTTCCGTAGAATATCTTCCGGGACAGTTTGACCAGAGAGCGGATTCTGCTGTCCAGTGTGTGAAGTTTTTAAAGGAGGATGAGGAGCCGATTATTAAAACGGCCGTTACCTATTGTCTGGAAGGATCGATTTCGGATGAGGAATTTGAGCGGATCAAGAGCTACTGCATCAATCCTGTGGACTCTCGCGAAACCGGCATGGTAAAGCCGGATACACTCGTAACGGAGTTTGAGGAGCCGGCAGACATCTTGATATTTGAGGGCTTTCAGGATATGAGAGAGGCGTCTCTTAAGGAGTTATATGATTCCCTGGGGCTGGCCATGACGTTTAAGGATTTTCTGCACATTCAAAATTATTTTAAAAGTGAGGAACACAGGGATCCTTCTATGACGGAGATTCGCGTACTGGATACTTACTGGTCGGATCACTGCCGTCATACGACATTTTCTACAGAGCTTACGAACGTCATCTTTGAAGACGGTTATTACAGAAAGCCGATTGAAGAAACCTACAAGAATTATTTAGCGGTACGGGAAGAAATTTTTAAAGGGAGAAGCGATAAATTTGTCTGTCTGATGGATCTGGCACTGATGGCGATGCGCAAGCTGAAGGCAGACGGTAAATTACAGGATATAGAGGAATCGGATGAGATTAATGCCTGTTCGATTGTCGTACCTGTAGAGATCGACGGAACGACAGAAGAATGGCTTGTGAGCTTCAAAAATGAGACACACAATCATCCGACGGAAATTGAGCCGTTCGGCGGCGCTGCAACATGCCTTGGCGGAGCGATTCGGGATCCGCTTTCGGGACGCTCTTATGTTTATCAGGCCATGCGGGTGACGGGAGCGGCCGATCCGACGGCTCCTTTAAGCGAAACGCTGCGCGGCAAGCTTTCTCAGAAAAAGCTGGTGCGGGGTGCGGCAAGCGGCTATTCCTCCTACGGCAACCAAATCGGTCTGGCGACAGGTTTTGTAAAAGAAATTTATCATCCAAACTACGTGGCCAAGCGGATGGAAATCGGTGCGGTCATGGGTGCGGCACCGAGAAAAAATGTGATTAGAGAAACTTCCGACCCGGGCGACAGTATTATTTTGCTTGGCGGAAGAACCGGACGCGACGGCTGCGGCGGAGCGACAGGTTCCTCAAAGGTGCATACGGAGCAGTCCATCGAAACTTGCGGTGCAGAGGTGCAAAAGGGCAATGCGCCTACGGAGAGAAAGCTCCAGAGGCTGTTTCGCAGGGAAGAGGTCAGCAAACTGATCAAGAAATGCAATGACTTCGGAGCGGGCGGTGTGTCGGTTGCAATCGGTGAGCTGGCCGACGGTCTTAAAATCAATTTGGACAAGGTACCGAAAAAATATGCAGGTTTGGACGGAACGGAGCTGGCCATTTCAGAATCTCAGGAAAGAATGGCGGTTGTCATTGCAAATACGGATGTGGAACAGTTTTTAGCATATGCGCAGGAAGAAAATTTAGAGGCGGTCGAGGTAGCGACAGTGACAGAATCTCCGCGTCTTGTACTCCTTTGGAGAGGACAGGAGATTGTTAATCTTTCGCGTGCGTTTTTGGATACTAACGGCGCACATCAGGAGACAAGTGTCAGCGTGGAGGTTCCGGCTAAGACGGAAGGATTTTTTGATACCCCTGCGCTTGCAGGTGTCGGAAAGGCGCTTGCCGATGGAGACATCAGGGATGCATGGCTTACAACGCTGCGCGATTTGAATGTCTGCTCCCAGAAAGGCCTTGTGGAGATGTTTGACAGCTCGATCGGAGCCGGCTCCGTGCTGATGCCGTATGGCGGTAAATATCAGCTTACGGAAACGCAGGTAATGGTTGCAAAGCTTCCTGTTTTAAAAGGAAAAACGGATACCGTGACGATGATGAGCTACGGCTTTGATCCGTATTTGTCTTCTTGGAGCCCCTACCATGGCGCAGTATATGCTGTGCTCGAATCTGTAGCCAAAATTGTGGCTGCGGGAGGAGATTATAAAAAAATACGATTTACCTTTCAGGAATATTTCAGGAGGATGACGGAGGATGCTTCAAAGTGGAGCCAGCCGTTTGCCGCCCTGCTCGGCGCATTTGAAGCGCAGCTTGGTTTTGGACTTCCGTCTATCGGCGGAAAAGACAGTATGTCCGGCTCCTTTAATGAAATTGATGTGCCGCCGACGCTTGTATCCTTTGCAGTCGATGTGGCAAAGCAGCAGGACATCCTGACACCGGAGCTGAAAATGGCCGGAAATAAGCTCATTTTCATTGATATAGAAAAAGATGAGTATTCTCTTCCAAACTATGAGGTAATCAAGGATACTTATGAAAAGTTTCATCGGGATATCAGGAACGGCAATATCGTTTCCGCGTATGCATTGGACGGAAAAGGTATTGCGGCTGCTGTCAGCAAAATGGCATTCGGCAATGGTCTTGGCGTGAAAATTGAACACAGCTTTGCAGGGGAAGACCTGTTCAGGGCGGACTTTGGAGCGCTGCTCGCGGAAGTTCCGGCAGACAGAGTCGGGAAACTTGCCGTCAGTTATACGGTGATTGGCGAGGTTACGGGCGAGGCTGTGTTTGCTTACAAAAACATGACGATATCAATGGAGGAAGCATTATCCGTGTGGAAGGGAACATTGGAAAAGGTATTCCCGACAAAGGCTGAAAAGAAGACGGATGTGCTTGAAACGAGGTTATATCAGGCGGACAGTGTTTATCTGTGTAAAAACAAGGTCGCAAAGCCTGTTGTATTTATTCCGGTATTTCCGGGGACAAACTGTGAATATGACAGTGCGGCGGCATTTGAGCGCGCGGGAGCTTCTGTTGTGACAAAGGTATTTACCAACAGGACGGCACAGGATATCAGGGATTCCGTTGCCGTATTTGAAAAGAGTATCCGTCAGGCTCAGATTATCATGTTCCCCGGCGGGTTTTCCGCAGGTGATGAGCCGGATGGCTCTGCGAAGTTTTTTGCGACCGCATTTCAGAATGCGGCGATCAAGGAAGCCGTATCAGAGCTGCTGGATCAAAGGGACGGTCTGGCGCTCGGCATCTGCAACGGTTTTCAGGCGCTGATTAAGCTTGGACTTGTGCCGGAGGGACAAGTTGCGGGCCAGACCGAGGATTCTCCAACGCTGACCTTTAATACGATCAACCGACATGTGTCCAAAATGGTCTATACGAAGGTGGTCTCCAACAAATCACCCTGGCTCTTAAAGGCGGAGCTTGGTGCGACCTATGTAATTCCGGCGTCCCACGGCGAGGGCAGATTTGTTGCGAATGACGAATGGTTAAAGAAGCTGTTTGCAAACGGACAGGTTGCAACGCAGTATGTGGATATTAACGGGACTATTTCTCTCGATGAAGAATGGAATGTCAACGGCTCCTACATGGCGATCGAAGGAATCACCAGCCCGGACGGCAGATGCTTGGGCAAGATGGCGCATTCCGAAAGACGTGGGGATGCCGTTGCTATGAATATTTACGGAGAACAGGATATGAAGCTGTTTGAGTCAGGGGTTGCTTATTTTAGATAGGGCAGTGATGGGGAACAAAAATGGCTAATAAGAAGACACCGGCAAAAAGGCAAAAAAAGAGAAGGATACCGGAGTATAAAATTATCAGACTGTCTGCTGTCTGTTTGGTTTTATTCCTGATTAGTGTCGGTATTTGCGGCTTTCACATCTACAGTGCGATACATACCTGCGGACAGCTTGCCTATGATTCCGTTTATTCTCAGGCACAGTTCGGTGCCCAGGTGCTTGGAAGAACTCTTGAAAAAAACTGTCAGGTGATGCGCCTGGAGGCGGAGAATTTTTCTAAAAGTAAGGTAAGAACGGAAGCTGATATTTTGGAGACTCTGTCGGAGTTTAAGCAAAAAGAACTGTTTGATCAAGTATTTTATCTGGATCTCTCAGGCACACTTTATGATACAACAGGCGAGGTTTCTTCTGCAGATCTGTCTTCACTCATGGCGGAGCTGAATGCGGCTGAGACGAAGGATGTTTATGTAGATAAACAATTTTTTGAAGAGAATATTGCCTTTTCTCTGATTGCTCCCATTGTCACAGACGGCATTGTGCGGGGTTATGTGATCGGGGCCGATCAGACCGAAAAGCTGTTTGACGGGCTGAATTCCGGTTATCTGATGCAGGTGGCCGAAGGTTACCTCATTGATGATAACGGTGTGGTCATTGCCTCTACTGCGGTATCGGATGAACAGGAGATCAGACACAGCAATTTTTATATGCAGATCATGGCTCATATTTCCGACGAAGGGAAGGCTGCGGATTTTGAATCGTCCCTCAGACAAAGTCTCGCGGCAGGTGAGGCGGGCAGTATGAAGGTCGAACCGGATGATGGCGGGATTTACTTATTTTATATGCCGCTGCCAAAGACTGAGGGAGTCAATCTTATTTATCGTGTTTCCAGGAGCGAAATCAACCGTCTGGTAAGCCCCGCCGTGCTTGAGGCAGTCGTTTGTGCAGTCGGACTCATTTTGTTACTGCTGTTTCTGGCTAATGCCGTTAAAAAATTTGTAAGTGAGGATCAAAAGCAGATTGCAAAACTCGTATACAGAGATGTGCTGACCGATGCACCGAATGAAAATCATTTTAAAATGAAGGCATCGGAGCTGCTGAAGGAATATCGCGAGCTGCCTTATGTCATTATTTGCTTTGATATTTTAAATTTCCGTTATATCAATGAGGGTTATGGGCATCAAAAGGCAGATCTGCTGCTGCGGGCAATGGTTGAGGCCTCCAGGGAGAGTTTCAGCTATAATGAGACGTTTGCAAGAATCAGCGCGGACTGTTTTATTTGTCTGGCTGTAAATGACGGCCGTGACAGGGAACGGAAGCGTTTTTTGGAAGATCGCCTGAGCAAAGCGGCAAGTGCAATCCATATGACTTACCCCGTCCGGATCAAAAGCGGATATTATACTGTCAATGACTATGAGGAAGATATTTCGGGCATGATGGATAAAGCAAACCTTGCAAGGAAATCTGTCAATACCAATTCGAAGGATCTGGTAGGCGGCTATCAGGAGAGTCTGATGGAGGAGACAAGAAAGCGCGAGGATGTGGAATCTAAAATGGAAGCAGCTCTGGAGGCCGGAGAATTTGTCCCTTATTTACAGCCGAAGTGGAATATGAAGGAGGATAAGATCGCCGGTGCGGAAGCGCTGGTGCGCTGGAAGAAGAGAGACGGCCAGATCATCCCTCCGAATGAGTTCATTCCGATATTTGAAAAAAATGGGTTTATCGAAAAAATAGATTTTTATATGCTTGAGCGGATTTGCGGATATTTACGTCAAATGCTGGATGAAGGGCGGGAAGTTTATCCCGTCTCAATTAACCAGTCACGCTACCTGCTGCATGATCCGGGATACACGCTTCATGTGCAGCAGATTCTTTTAAAGTATAAAATCCCAAAGGGTCTTGTGGAGCTGGAACTGACGGAAACCGTTTTTTTTCATGAACGTGAGCGGATGTTAGATGTCATGAAGCAGCTGAAGGAATTGAATATGGAGCTGTCGATTGATGATTTTGGCTCGGGTTATTCTTCCTTGAATCTGCTGCGGGATATGCCGTTTGATGTGCTGAAAATCGACAGGGGATTTTTGGATAAGACCGAAACAAGCGATCCGGGCAAGTGGATTCTGAGAAAAATAGTGGAGATGGCCGAGGGACTTGGTGTTCGGGTGATCTGCGAGGGTGTGGAAACACCGGAGCAGGTAAAAATGCTGCTTGAGATCGGCTGCATTTATGCACAGGGCTTTCTGTATTCCAGACCGGTTCCGATTGAGACGTTTATCGAAAAATATAATATGGGGAAAGACAATGAATGTGGTGAATTATCAGAAAGAATTGGATAAGCTTCTTTGTGAAATTGAAAAAAGAGAGGAAAAGCCGAGGCTTTTTTTACATAGCTGCTGCGCACCATGCAGCAGCTATGTTTTACTGTACCTTGCGCCTTATTTTGAATTGACGGTGTTTTACTATAATCCGAATATCGGGCCGGAGGAGGAATTTCAAAAAAGATCGGAGGAGCAGAGGCGTCTGATCGGAATGCTGAATGAGGAATTTGGCTGTGGAATTTCATTTGTGGAAGGAGTCTATGAGCCGGAACGTTTTTTGGAATTGTCAAGGGGGCTTGAGCAGGCACCGGAGGGTGGAGAACGCTGCTTTCGCTGCTATGAACTGCGCCTTCGGGAGGCTGCCTGTCTGGCAAAGAAGGGCGGCTACGACTATTTCACGACAACTCTTTCGATCAGTCCTCTAAAAAATGCGGCAAAGCTGAATGATATCGGACAGCGGATCGGAGAGAATATTGGAATTGTGTATCTTCCCTCTGATTTTAAAAAGCGGGATGGCTACCGGCAGTCGGTTGCTTTGTCTCAAAAATACGGTTTGTACCGGCAGAATTACTGCGGCTGCGTTTTTTCAAAGCAGGAGAGCATAAAACGGTTGAAATGAGCACTTTCCTTTGTTTCTCGTCTGACTGAGTAAGTACGATGTCATATCTTTCAGATCGCGTTTATATACTGAAAGAGAAGATGATAATTAGGAGTATTTGCATGGAAGCATTGACGATGAGCAAATATCAGGGGCTTGGAAACGATTATCTTGTGATTGATCCAAACCGGTCCGACATTGATTTGACAAAGGAGAAAATCATACAAATCTGTGACCGGAATTTTGGGGTGGGCTCCGACGGCATTTTATACGGTCCGTTTTTTAAGGATGATACGATACATGTGAAAATCTTTAATCCGGATGGATCTGAAGCGGAGAAGTCGGGAAACGGCGTCCGTATTTTCGGTAAATATCTGTTGGATAAAGGATATCTGAGAAAAAGTCCCTTCTTGCTCGGAACGCTTGGAGGAGTGGTTGAGGTGGAGTTTTTGAACCTGCGGGGAACAGATATCCGCGTCAATATGGGAAAGGTATCTTTCGCATCAGGGCAAATACCCGTAGTGGGCGAGGAGCGGGAAATTATCAACGATTCCATGATGTTTCGGGATAAGCTTTATAATGTGACGTGTGTGTCCGTCGGCAATCCGCATTGTGTCATCATGATGGAGAAGGTGACAAAAGAGGAGGTGCTTGATTTGGGCCCTTATGTGGAGCATGCCGCGCAGTTTCCGGAACGGATGAACTTGCAGCTTTGCCATGTAATTGACAGGAGTAACCTGCAAATAGAAATTTATGAACGAGGTGCAGGCTACACGCTGGCTTCCGGAACAAGTGCCTGTGCGGCTGCGGCTGCCGCTTATAAAATAGGTCTTACTGATGCGGCTGTGGCGGTCCATATGCCGGGGGGAACGCTTGAGGTTTTGGTAAATGAGGACGGTTCCGTATCCCTGACAGGAGCAGTTACGTATATCGGAGAAATTCAGCTTGCGGCCTCCTTCTTTTGAAAATCAGTTTTGTAATGGAAAAATATCGGGGATGACAAAAACGCAAAGATATAGTATGATAATTATAATAAAGTCAATAGACAGACAAAATAGACAGTGATGTCCGTGAGGATATGACTGCCTATTTTTATTTGATGAGAATTTTTGTTCCATAGAAAATTACTGCGAAGGAGGAACTGTAGGGATGAGAATCGTAAAAGCAGCGGCAACACAAATGACATGCGGATGGGATCTTAAACAAAATTTAAAGACGGCGGAGGAATTGGTGAGAGAGGCAGCAGGGCTTGGCGCTAATATCATTCTGCTGCAGGAGCTGTTTGAGACGCCTTATTTTTGCCAGAAACAGGATTTTCAATATTATGAGCTGGCGACAGAACCGGACACAAATCCCGCCATCCTGCATTTTCAGAAAATAGCCCGGGAGCTGCAGGTTGTAATTCCGGTAAGTTTTTATGAAAAAGCAGGAAATACAGCATTTAACAGCGTTGCAGTGATTGATGCGGATGGAAGTGTGCTGGGATGCTATCGAAAGACTCATATTCCGGATGGACTTCCTTATGCCGAAAAATTTTATTTTACACCGGGAGACACCGGTTTTAAAGTCTTTAAGACCAGGTATGCCCAAATAGGCGTCGGAATTTGCTGGGATCAGTGGTTTCCGGAAGCGGCCAGGGCAATGGCGCTGCTCGGAGCGGAATTATTGCTCTATCCGACCGCGATCGGCAGCGAACCAACCCTGGAACTGGACTCCAAGGAGCACTGGCAAAGATGTATGCAGGGACACAGCGCAGCTAATCTTATGCCGGTCATTGCTTCCAACAGGATCGGAACAGAAACAGTCCGGGATTCCAGCATGACCTTTTACGGATCCTCATTTATTACGGATGAGACCGGTCAACTCTTACAGGAGTTAAATCGGACAGACAAAGGTGTGCTGGTTCAGGAGCTTGATTTGGATAAAATTTCTCAAAGAAGGCGGGAATGGGGAGTTTTTCGTGACAGGAGACCGAAGATGTATGAAATACTGTCCTCTCACGGAAAATAAGAAAACGGCTGCTGACAGCGGAAAGGCAGGAGGATATGGCGGCAAAAATCATTGGAAGCACACCAAAGCAAGACGGGTTTTGGATGCCGGGAGAATTTGAGGAGCAGGAGCAGGTATGGATGATTTGGCCGGAAAGGCCGGACAATTGGAGGAATGGGGGCAAGAATGCGCAGGATGCTTTTGCCGAGGTCGCAAAGACAGTCAGCCAATTTGCCAAAGTAGTGATGCTGACATCGGCCGTCCAGTATAAAAATTGCCGGAGCAGGCTGCCGGAGCAGATTGCCGTGGTGGAGATGAGCAGCAATGATGCGTGGGCAAGAGATACGGGGCCGACATTTTTAATAAACGGCAAAGGAGAATTAAGAGCCTGTGATTGGAAATTTAACGCATGGGGCGGACTTTTTGACGGACTTTATTTTCCGTGGAATCTGGATGATCAGATTGCGGGAAAAATATGTGAGTTGGAAAGAATTGATTCTTACCGCACGGAAAGTTTTATTCTGGAGGGCGGTTCCATCCATGTGGATGGAGAAGGGACAGTGCTGACAACGGAAATGTGTCTGCTGAGCGAGGGCAGGAATCCTCATTTGTCAAAAACACAAATAGAAGAAATGCTGTGCGCCTATTTGAATTGCAGCAAGGTTCTTTGGCTGAAGAACGGGATTGATCCGCAGGAGACAAACGGACATATTGACGATGTCGCGTGTTTTATCAGACCGGGTGAAGTGGCTTGCATTTTTACCGACAGGGTGCAGTCTCCGTTTTATGAGACGGCACAGCGCAGCTATGAGCAGCTTCTTCAAATGACGGATGCCAAAGGAAGAAAGCTGAAGGTACACCGTGTTTGCTGTCCGAAGGAGGAGGTCCGGATCGGAGAAGACTTCCGGCTGGATGACAGCGGAGAAAGTATCCCCCGCAGGCCGGGTGATTTGTGCATTGCCTCCTATCTGAATTTTCTGATTGTAAATGACGGAGTCGTCGTACCTCAGTATGGGGATGAAAACGACGGTCTCGCATTGGAACAGATTCAAAAGCTGTTTCCCGATAAAAAGGCGGTTGGGGTCTTTACAAGAGAAATTGTCTACGGAGGAGGAAATATTCACTGCATCACACAGCAGCAGCCAAAACGCAGAAAGACAGAAGGAGGAAGACTATGAAAACCTTAGACACGAATGACTGGCTTGTGCTTAACAGCATCATCTACAAAATTTATGAGACACCCGACGAACGCGAAATGAGGGGGTCTTTTTTGGAACGGCTGAAAATGATGATTGATTTTGATGCAGCCGATTTCTATCTTGCCTCCGAAACAAAAGAAACCGGACTGGAGGTGCCCATTGCATATAACTGCGACTGTGTATCCGGCGAATATGATGAGCTGGATTACAGCAGAGGAATTTTATACGGCGGAAAGAGCATGGTCTATCGTGAGACGGACATCATTGATGATGAGAAACGAAAGGCCAGTGAGTATTACAAAAAAGTATATAAGCCGAATAACTGGCACTATTCCATGCAGATCATTCTGGCACGGGAAAAACAATTTTTAGGAGTGGCAACGCTTTACCGGACGATTGGCAAGGATAATTTTGAGTATGATGATATTTTTCTTGTGGATATGCTGCGGGATCATTTATCCCTGCGTCTAAGCATGGAGAGAAACAAACGGATGCACAATCCCAGGAAATGGACAATTCTTGAAGCAGCGGAGGACTTTCATCTGACAAAAAGGGAGGAAATGGTGCTGCAGTGCATGATGGAAGGAAAAGAGAAGGAAGAAATATGCGAGGAGCTTGTGATCAGTGTGAATACATTTAAAAAGCATTCTCTGAATATTTATCGCAAGCTTGGAGTAAGCAGCCGCGTGCAGTTATTTAAAAAAATTTTGGAAAAAGACTGAAAAAAGACGGAAAAAGGACAGAGTGGTCGAGGAAAATAATCCAAAAAGAGTAGAAAGATAATTAAGGCGGATGATTGTTTCCTGAAAAGATATGGTTTATAGTTTTATAACATAAATAGTAATTATAAAAGGCGACGAAGCTGCATTTGGTTTCGTCGCTTTTTGTTAAGATTTTTTCAAATAAACAGAGCAGGGAATTAAAGCGAGGTGTAAGGGTGGAAAGAACGATTATTGTTGCAATTAAAAATGTGAATAAGGTATACGGAGAGGACAACACAGTTGTCAGAGATCTGAATCTGGACATCTATGAAGGAGAATTTCTGACACTGCTGGGATCATCCGGGTGCGGAAAGACGACGACGCTGCGCATGGTTGCCGGATTTGAAGACATTACAAGCGGAACAATCCTCGTAGAAGGGGAAAATGTTGAAAATAAACAGCCCTTTGAACGTAATGTCAATACGGTTTTTCAAACCTATGCTCTATTTCCGCATATGACGGTATTTGACAATATTGCCTATGGCCTGAAGGTGAAAAAAGCATCAAAAGCAAAGATACAAACCCGTGTGATGGAAATGCTGGAGATGGTACAGCTGGGCGGCTTTGAAAAACGGTATCCCTCCCAACTTTCCGGCGGGCAGAAGCAGCGTGTCGCCATTGCCAGGGCATTGATCAACGAGCCGCGGGTGCTCCTCTTGGATGAACCGCTGGGGGCGCTTGATTTAAAGCTCCGCAAGCAGATGCAGCTGGAATTAAAACGCCTGCAGAGAAAATTAAAAATCACATTTATTTATGTGACACACGACCAGGAGGAAGCGTTATCCATGAGTGACCGCATAGCGGTTATGAACGACGGAGTGCTGCAGCAAGTCGGCACGCCGGAAGAAATCTATGAGAAGCCCGCCACAAGATTTGTAGCCTCTTTTATCGGCGAGACGAATCTGTTTGACGGAAGAGTGAAGCTGGTGAACGGAAATTTGGTCCAGGTGACGGTGGAAAGCGGCTTGATTACAGGAGGCGGCAGGGACTTTAAAGAAGGTGAAATGGTAACGGTATCTGTCAGACCCGAAAGGATGCAGTATTCCATGGAGCCGGTTGAGGGCTTTTCCCTGAAGGCGATTGTGAAGGAGCAGGTTTATATTGGTTCTATTTTAAAGGCAATCGTTGTTCTTCAGGACGGAAGTGAAATTAAAATTGAGAGGCTGGCCGGGCAGGAGCTGCCGCAGAACGGTGTCATTTATCTTTATTGGAAGAACGAGGATGCCAAAATCATTCGTTCTCTTGATGACAAGATTTATACTGCCATAGAAAATATGCGGCTGGCATAAGGCGGCTGTGAGCAGAAAGGGAGAGATAAGATGAAAGGAAAGAATCAGATGCGTTCCAATAAGATTCCGGCGATGGTAATGGTGGGACCGGTAACACTGTGGCTGATCGCATTGGTAGCAATTCCGCTGCTCTATGTGGTAATCATGACATTTTGCAGTCTGGATGAAAACTATAATGTTGTCTTTCAGTTTACGCTGAATAATTATAAACGCCTTCTTGATGCCGATTATATGCAGATATACGGGCAGTCTCTGGTCATTGCGCTGCTGACGACAGTCATCTGCATCCTTTTGGCATATCCGTTCGCATTTTTAATTGCGAGAGTATTTACAAAAAGAAAGGCAATCTTGTATATGCTGGTGATTATTCCGTTTTGGACGAATTCACTGATCCGCATTTACGGCTGGAGAACCTTTTTAGGCACAAACGGCTGGCTGAATACGGTGCTGACAGGACTTCATCTTCGGGCAGAACCGGTGGAATTTCTTTTTAACAGAGGTACGATTGTTCTGGGTATGGTCTATTGTCTGTTTCCTTTTATGGTGTTGCCTCTTTATACGGCCGTGGAAAAGCTGGATCAGAATCTGATTGAGGCCTCCTCAGATCTGGGAGCAAGAGGAGTACGTACGTTTTGCAAGGTCATTCTTCCGTTAACCGCAAGCGGTATTTTTTCCGGCTCGATCATGGTATTCATTCCGTGTCTCGGATATTTCTTTGTAGCCGATATTTTAGGCGGCGGAAAGTCAGATGTTATTGGCAACCTGATTGAGAGACAATTCCAGAGCGGCAATAACTGGCCGCTGGGAGCCGCACTATCCGTCATTTTGATCGCAATCACCCTGCTTTTGGTGAAGATATACCAAAAGTGCGGTGGTGATATGGAAAATCTGGGGGTGTAGGATATGAAGCAAAAAACGAAAAAAAAATGGAAAAAGGGAATCTCAATCGTATATTGCTGGCTGATTTATCTATTCCTGTTTTTACCGATTATTGTCATTGTAGTGAATTCCTTTAATGCGGCCACAACAAAGCCTTACCTTTCCTGGAAGGGCTTTACATTCTCCTGGTATGGAAAGCTGTTCGAGAATGAAGTGCTTCTGCAATCGTTCGGGAATACGATGCTGCTGGCGCTGATCAGTACGCTGCTTGCTACGGCAATCGGTACACTTGCGGCAGTCGGTATGTATCAATATCATTTCAAGGGAAAAAATATCATCGATGGTCTGCTTTATATTCCTGTTGTCATTCCTGAAATTGTACTTGGTATCTCACTGCTGACAATTTTTTCAAACGTAAAGCTTCCGAGGGGGATGATTACTTTAGTCCTGGCACATGTCACCTTCAGCATTCCTTTTGTGATTTTTAATATCCGGGCAAGACTTTCCGGCTATGATAATTCGATCGAGGAGGCTTCAATGGATCTCGGGGCGGGAAGGGTGTACACCTTTTTCCATGTTACGCTGCCGGTATTGGCACCCGGTATTGGCGGCGGTGCACTTCTTGCCTTTACGCTTTCGATAGATGATGTCATCATCAGCTATTTTACGAACGGACAGGTCAAAACCTTTCCGCTGAAGGTAATGGAAAGCATTAAAAGCGGCGTTGCGCCGGATGTCAATGCACTTTCAACGCTGATTTTAGTTGCAACCGCTGCTTTGGTTGTTATAACGCAAAGCGCTCCGCGCAAGATGCGCAGTTAGCGGACTCTTTGTCAAAAAATAAAAGGAGGAAAAAGTTATGAAGAAAATGAAATTGTATGCACTGATCGCGGCTGTTTTAGGATGTTCGGTTGTGATGGCAGGATGCACAAGCAAGGAGGCATCGGCAGATGCCGGGGAATTGAATCTGTTTGTATGGACTGAATATGTGCCGGATTCGGTTTTCGAAAAGTTTACGGAGGAAACGGGAATCAAGGTAAATGTATCGACCTTTTCATCCAATGAGGATATGCTTGCAAAGGTGAAATCGGAATCGGCGGGTGCCTACGATATTATTCAGCCGAGCGACTACATGGTGGCACAGCTGATTTCACAGGATATGGTGGCAGAGCTTGACAAGGAAGCACTTGCAAATCTTGAAAATATAGGTGAGAGCTATTTGAATCCTTCTTATGATCCGGGCAATGTTTATTCGGTGCCGTATCAGGGCGGTGTGGCTGCGATTGCCGTAAATACGGATCAGGTCGATCTGGAGATTACGAGCTATGGAGATCTGTTTGATCCGGCTCTTGCAAACTCGCTGGTAGTACTCGATGATTTTAGAGCGATCATCGGAATGACGGCACGAAGCATGGGCTACAGCATGAATGAAACAGATCCTGCTAAATTGGCCGAGATCCAGGAAAAACTGCTGACGTTAAAATCAAATGTAAAGCTGTATGATTCGGATTCCCCGAAATCGGCGCTGATATCGGGTGACTGTACGGTGGGAATGATCTGGAATGCCGAAATTGCTCTGGCAATGGAAGAAAACGATAACATCGAAGTTGTATTTCCGGAAGAGGGACCTTATGTATTTATGGATAATTGGTGTATTACAAAGGAAAGCCCCAATTATGAAAATGCCATGAAGTTTATCAATTTTATGCTGGAGCCGGAGGTCGCGCAAATGGTATCCGCAGAATTCCCGTATTTGAATCCCAATAGTAAGGCTGTGGAGGCTATGGGAGAGGATTATTCCGGTAATCCTGCAAAAAATCCCCCGTCAGAGGTAATCGCAAATGGAGAATATGTGGAAAATCTGGATGTGGATACATTGGCTTTATATGATCAAATGTGGACAGAATTGAAAAAATAAACAAAACGGAGGCCAGGATGGAAATTAAAAAGAATTTTATTAACGGTAAATGGGTGGAAGGAACATCGGGAAAGGTCATTGATGTGATTAATCCGGCTACCGGAGAAGTATTTGCCAAGGTTTCGGAGAGCAGTATCGAAGATGTCAGAACCGCGGTTCATGCGGCAAAGGAATCCTTTTACCATTCGAGGGAATGGAGAGAGATGGATTCTCAGGCCAGGGGAGATGTACTTTTAAAAATTGCGGCTCTGATTGAAAGGGATCTGGCAGAAATCGCAATGCTGGATACATTGGACAACGGAAAGCCCCTGCGTGAGGCAGAAGGGGATGTTGACGACGGCATTCATACATTTCGCTATTATGCAGGATTAATAAAGGCCCCCTATGGCGGAGTTTATGATGTGAATGGAAATTTCGGAAAAATGCACAGTTATACGGTTCAAGAGCCGGTAGGCGTCTGTGCACAGATTACTCCCTGGAATTACCCGTTTTTAATGAGTGTATGGAAGCTGGCGCCTGCGCTGGCAGCGGGAAACAGCATTGTATTCAAGCCAAGTCCGAAAGCGCCGTTAAGCACGATCAAGCTGTTTGAACTATTTGAAGAGGCCGGGCTGCCCGCAGGCTGTGTCAATCTGGTGCAGGGAGATGCTGAAGTCGGTACGGAGATGGGAGAAAACAAGGATGTGGATATGGTCACGTTCACAGGGAGCACGAAGGTCGGACAGAGCCTCATGCGTGCCGCATCCGGAAATCTCAAAAAAATCGGACTGGAGCTCGGCGGAAAATCCCCTAATATCATTTTTGCCGATGCTGATCTGGACGGTGCGGTGGAATGGGCAATGATCGGCATTTTCTTTAATCAGGGTGAGGTGTGCTCGGCAGGGAGCAGAATTATTGTTGAAGAATCCATTAAGGATGTATTTGTGGAAAAACTGGCGGCAAGAGCAAATGCCATGACCTTGGGTAATCCGGTTAACAATCCCGATATGGGACCTGTTATCACGAAAGAGCATATGGAGCGGGTACTTGACTATATCAAAAGCGGTGTGGAGGAAGGTGCTACTCTGGTATGCGGAGGTGAGCGGTATACGGAGGGAGAATGTGCGGATGGATATTTTATCCGGCCGACGATTTTTGCGGATTGCAAGCCTGAGATGAAGATTGTAAAAGAAGAAATCTTCGGGCCGGTTGTGGCGGTAATGACCTTCAAGTCGGAGGAAGAGGCGCTTGCGCTTGCCAATGATACGGATTACGGTTTGGCCGGAGCCGTATTCACCTCGGACATTACCCGGGCACATCGTGTTATCAGAGAAATCCGGGCGGGAATTACCTGGATCAACTGCTATAATCCAACATTTAATGAAGCTCCGTGGGGAGGCTATAAAATGAGCGGAATCGGCAGAGAGTTGGGAATTCACGGCCTTTTGGAATATCAAGAGGTTAAACAGATTAATATTAATTTAACGCCCGGCGTCGTAGGGTGGTATGAGCATTAATTGTCAGCGATAAAAGGGAAAGGAGGCGGTGTCCGGATGGCAGAAGGAAAAAAAGCCGCACTTGTGCTTTGCGGCAATTTATTTACAGGGACGACTGACCGTACTTTTTACGGAGCGGTTGCGATAGCGGGAAAAAAGATATTGGCTGTTGGGACGCGGGAAGAAATCGAACCGCTGATAGGGAATGACACCCAGATCAGAGAGTTTTCCGAAGGCTTGATTATGCCGGGTTTTATAGATGCACATGCGCATTTTATGGATGGCGCGCAGATGACCAGCGAGCATTTTTGCGGGGAATTGAGCAAGGCCGATTCCGAAGAAGCCTGTGTCCAGATGATGGTTGCGTTTGCGGCAAGGTATCCCGGCTTGGAGAGATACTTTGGATATGGCTGGCTTCCCTCCTATTGGAATGATGCGCCGTTTCCTACAAAGCATTCCCTGGACCGGTATTTTCCGGATACACCCGTTTATTTACGGGCTGTAGACGGACACTCGGAGTGGATGAATACAGCAGCTCTGAAGGAAAGCGGCTATATGAGCGAATGGGAACCGGCATACGGATCGGTGGATCGTTTTCCGAACGGAGAACCAACCGGGCTTGTCAGGGAAGGCGGAGATGCACTTTGCAGAAAGTATGATACGAAGCTCCCGCCAGAGGAGGCGGAATTTTTGCAGAGAAGGATGGTCAAAAGCCTGAATGCTGCGGGAATTACCTCTTTTACGGAAATGGGTGCGGTTCTGCCGGATGCAATTACGGATGTTTACCGGCATGTAAAGAAAATGGAGGAGGCAGGAGAGCTGACCGTTCGGCTGTTTCTGTATCCTGGGACGGATGTCGATCCTTCAAGGATTGGGGAAATCGATGCCTATCAAGACATTTATCATACGGATTTGTTGAAAATCGCAGGTCTAAAAGCATTTGCGGACGGAGTCACATCAACCTATACGGCGGCGATGACAGAGCCGTATGAGGGAAGAGAGGATAAGGGCTATCTGAATTATCCCGAGGAACGGTATAGAGAATGGGTGCTGAAAGCAAATGCACACGGATACGGAACAAGGGTGCACTGCATCGGAGACTATGCCGTGCATGCCCTGCTGGATGCCTATGAAGCATCCGGCATGGTAAATGAAAGGCGGAATCTGCGCAATACCATTGAGCATATTGAGATGATCAGACCGGAGGATATTCAACGGTTTGCACAGCTGAATGTTGTTCCGTCCATGCAGCCGCTTCATCTTCCGCTGGATGAATTTGATAAAATCAATCACTGCGGTATCGAGAGAAGCCATTATGAGTGGGTCCATAGATCGATTCTGAACACGGATGCGGCACTTGCTCTGGGAACAGATTTTCCGATTGCCGATTACACACCGATTCCGAATGTTTATCAGGCGGTTACCCGCAAGGGCTTAAACGGAGTTCAGTATGGTCCGTATACGCCGGATGAGTGCCTGACTGTAGCACAGACTTTACGGGCCTATACATGGGGCTCTGCTTATGCGGTAGGCATGGAGCACAAAATAGGAACACTGGAAGCAGGTAAATATGCGGATATCACTGTAATCGACCGTAACCTGCTGACAATACCCAAAGAGGATATTGTAAATGCGGATATATTGGCAACAGTTATGGATGGGCGGTTTGTTTTTCAAAAAAAGGTTGCTGAGTAACCTTTGGCTGAATAGCAATGGAAATACTATAAAATAAGCAGTTATTATTCTTTTGGATTATAAAAATAAGTCGGGAGGTGCATGGACACAAAAAAACCGGAATTCTATAATGAGGAAAAGAAAATGGATGCTTTGGCGGAAAGAGAGGGATAGCAATGAAAGAACTGGAAGTAATTATTAAACCGGAAAGACTTGAGATAGTAAAGGAGATTCTGGATGAATTTCACTGCGGCGGCGTAACAATAGCAAGTGTAATGGGCTGCGGAACCCAGAGGGGCATCGTAGGAGAAGGAACAAACGTCATTAAGGGCTTTAAAACGAATATTAATCTGCTTCCTAAAATTAAGGTAAATGTGGTGGTGGAGGATACAAAAGTTGAGGATCTGATTACGAGAATCAGCGAGAAGGTTGCAACAGGAGATGCCGGAGACGGAAAAATCTTTGTAAGGAATATCGAAGAGGTTGTCCGTATCAGAACCGGTGAAAGAGGCAATAAAGCAATTTAGGATATCGTTTCATTGTGTAAAGACGCACAGGCATAAGCTTGTGCGTCTTTTGTGTAATAGGAAAGTACTCCTATTACACAAAAGCACTCCGTGCAAGAAGATTTTATAACAAAAGGAAAAGGAGAGATATTATGAGAAAAAAAATGAAGAAATTGGTGGTTCTTCTTTGTGTGGTCGCTGCTTTAGGGGCGGTCATGCTCACAGGCTGCGGCAGTAAGGGTGCAAAGGGTCCGGGCGAAGTAAATATTATTTGCTGGACCGAATATATTCCGCAGGAATTGTTTGATAATTTTGAGACGGAAACGGGAATTAAGGTCAATGTAACGTATTACTCTTCAATGGATGAAATGCTTGCAAAGGTGACTTCCTCCTCCAAAGATACGTTTGATGTCATTATGGACGGGACGAGTTATTACAATGCTTTTCTTGAGGATGGCATTATTGAGGAGATGGATTTGAGCAAATTAAGCAATCTGGATAACATCAGCGAGGAATTTCGGGTCAATGAATATGATCCGGAAGGAAAGTACGGAATCCCGTATATGGGCGCCAATGCGGTCATCGCAGTGAATACCGATGTGATTCAGGATGAAATTACGGGCTATAAAGACCTGTTAAATCCGGAGTATGCGGATTCCATTGTTATCATAGATGACGCAAGAGCGGTTGTCGGTATGGCCAGTATGGCGGCAGGCTATGATATTAATGATATGAGTGATGAAGCGCTTGCGGGAGCCTCAGAATATCTGGATGAATTAAAACCGAATATTCATGCGTTTAACGGTGATTCACCCAAGACTCTGATGATTAACGGAGAGTGTCCGATCGGTCTGATTTACGGTGCGGAGTGTGCGCTGGCAATGGATGAAAATCCTGCAATTGTAGGAATTTATCCGGAGGAAGGTGTCTATTTTGGTTTTGACATGCTGTCCATTGCAAAAGAGGGAAAGAACAAGGAAAACGGATATCAGCTGATTGACTATATTTTGGATGCAGAAAACAGCGCATTAATTTCTACTGTTTTCCCCTATTTCAATCCGAATACAGCCGCATTGGATTATCTGGATGAGGCATATAAGAGCAATCCGATCAAGAATATGCCCGAAGAGGAAAGAGGCAAGATCGTGTATTTGAAGGATATTGGAGACGATATGACGAAGGTTGTGGATGTTTGGAACAACCTGAAGAACTAGAGTTTCGGTTTTCAAAGGATGAAAGGACAAGAATATAAGGAAAGCATTCTTGTCCTTTCCTTATAAACGGAAAAGGAAAGCGGGGAACAGTCATGAAAAAGGCAATGATCAGAATAGAAAACGTATGCAAAGATTATGGAGAGAACAGGGTCGTCAAATCCCTGAGTATGGATATTTTTGAAGGAGAATTTCTTACGATGCTCGGACCCTCCGGCTGCGGCAAGACAACGACGCTGCGTATGATAGCCGGGTTTGAGAGGCCGACATCCGGCGATATTTATATTGAAGACAAGGAAATTCAGGAAGTAGAGCCTTACCACAGAGAGGTCAATACGGTGTTTCAAAATTATGCATTGTTTCCGCATATGACGATCTATGAAAATATTGCTTTCGGACTCAGTATAAAAAAAATACCCAAAGGGGAAATCCATAAAAGAGTCGGGGAGATGCTGGAGCTTGTGCAGCTGATCGGATATGAGAACCGAAAACCGAACCAGCTTTCGGGCGGCCAGAAGCAGCGTGTGGCAATTGCAAGAGCGCTGATTAACCAACCAAAGGTGCTTTTGCTGGATGAACCTCTGGGCGCACTGGATTTAAAGCTGCGCAAGCAGATGCAGTTTGAATTAAAGAGACTGCAGAAAAAACTGGGAATCACCTTTATTTATGTGACACATGACCAGGAGGAGGCCCTGGCAATGAGCGACCGGATTGCGATTCTTTCTGAAGGCGTATTGGAGCAGCTTGATCGTCCGAAGGATATTTACAACAGACCGAATTCCAAATTCGTCGCTGACTTTATCGGGGAATCCAATCTGTTTTACGGCACGGTAAACAGCAGGAACGGAAACGAGATCGAGGTAACGCTTGAGACGGGAAGTGTCACTGCAGTTGATGAGACGGCCAAAATCGGTGAAATTGTCGATATTTCGGTTCGGCCGGAAAATCTGAAGCTGTCGCTTCAGCCTGTGGATGGGTTCCATTGTCCCGGTGTAATCAAGGAGTATGTATTCATCGGAAATGTACATAAGGTGATTGTGCTGCTTGCAAACGGCAAAGAGCTTCGGATTAATCAATCTCCGAAACTTGAGGAATTTCCGGCAGGCACGTCCGTCCATCTCTATTGGGAAAAGGAAGACGCTGTAGTCCTTCCTTCGGCGGCCAATCAGGTCTATCAGGCAGTCGAGAATCCGCAATAAAGGGAAGGGAGGAAGAGAAATGAAAGAGAAGAGTATAAAAAGAAAGAAAATAAATCCTGCATTTTTGGTCACGGTAGGGCCGGTGTCTGCCTGGATGCTGTTGTTTGTACTGATCCCGTTCCTTTATATTTTTATTATCAGCTTTATGAAAAGAAGCACTTATGGAGGAGTAGAGCTCGGGTTTACTTTTGAAAATCTGCTGCAGGTATTTGAACTGTCTAATTTGAAGGTTTTCGGACAATCCGTTTTGATGGCTTTTATCACGACTCTGCTCTGCATCCTGATCGGCTATCCGTTTGCCTATTTCGTCGCAAAAAAGTCCGCGGTGACAAAGACGCTGTTAATGGCTCTGGTTATGGTGCCTTTTATGATCAGTTCCCTGATCCGTCTGTTTGCCTGGATTAATCTTCTGCGCCGGGAAGGAATGGTCAATCGCATTCTGATGGCGCTCGGCCTGATCAAGGATCCGCTGCAGCTTGTTTACAATAACACCGGAGCGATTATCGGACTTGTATATACGCTGATTCCATTCATGATTATGCCTTTGTACAGTTCTATTGAAAAGCTGGATAAATCCTTGCTGGAGGCATGCAGTGATCTGGGCGCAAAGCCGGTTACTACATTTTGGAAAGTGACGCTGCCGCTGACGATGCCGGGTATTTTTGCGGGAACGATTATGACCTTTATTCCGACACTCGGTTTGTTTTTCGTAATAGATCTGATGGGCGGAAGCAAGATTCTCGTGATGGGAAGCCTGATCAGAAATCAGTTTATTACAGCCAAAAACTGGCCGCTTGGAGCGTCCCTGTCTCTGTTCCTGATTATCATTACCCTGCTTTTGGTTAAGGCATATCAGCGCAACGGCGGGAATATGGACGAGCTGGGAGGTGTATGAGATGTCAAAAAAATTATTTCAAAACCTGTTTATTATTTTGGTGTTCCTGTTTTTATATATTCCGATTTTCATGGTAATTTTATTTTCCTTTAATACATCCAAGATGAATATCGTATGGGAAGGCTTTACCCTGAACTGGTACGGAAGCTTTTTTCAGAACAGGACCTTAATGGAATCTCTCTGGATCAGCCTTTTGATTGCGGTGCTGAGTACGGTGATTTCCACGGTTGTAGGAACGCTTGGGGCAATCGGTCTCGGTAAATACCAGTTTAAGGGAAAAAATCTGATTGACCAGCTTTTGTATATTCCGGTTGTCATACCGGAGGTTGTATTAGGTGTGGCGCTTCTGTGTATTTATTCCTCCCTGCACATGGAGCTTGGAATCGGAACGATTACTCTTTCGCATGTTACCTTTTGTATCCCGTTTGTAGTCATCAATGTGCGTGCAAGACTTGCCGGGTTTGACAGGTGTCTTGAGGAGGCAGCAATGGATCTGGGAGCCAACCGCATCATCACTTTTTTTAAAATCACGCTGCCCCTGATTATGCCGGGTGTGGCAGCAGGCGCCCTGTTATCCTTTTCCCTGTCTCTGGACGATGTCATCATCAGTTTTTTTGTAACGGGGCCGGGCAGTACAACATTGCCTCTGAAAATTCTCTCCATGGTGAAAACGGGAGTGACGCCCGAGGTAAACGCATTGTCGACAATCATCATGTTTACTGTGATGATTATCATCAGTATCAATACCGGTTTCAAGGTGAAACAATTGAGAAAGGGTGCGGTGGGCTAGTTTATGTTTGAAATTGTGATCAGGGAAGGAACCTTGGTGGATCCGTGCAGTAAAAGAAGTACCGTCGCGAATGTCGGAATTTGCGGAGGAAAGATTGTCAAAATAACAAGAGAACAGATCGAAGGGAAAACGACTATTTCTGCAAAAGGGAAAATTGTCTGCCCGGGATTTATTGATCCTCATGCACATGTGGAAGGGAATGCCGATTGCGCCAAGGTGATGGCTGCAATGGGAGTCACTTCGGTGATCAACGGAAACTGCGGAAACTCGCCGGAGCATTTGGAGGAATTTTTAGCGCAGCAGGAGCGGCAGGGATTTCTGATTAATCAGTTTGAGCAGGTGGGACATACGACGCTGCGTGTCCTTGCAGGAAATACCGACCGCTATGCCGCTTCGACGCCGGAGCAGATTGCCCGTATGAAGGAGCTTGCCACAGAGGCTATGCAAAGCGGAGTATACGGCTTGTCCTTCGGGCTCGAATATGTACCGGGAAGTTCCTTTGAGGAGGTGTTGGAGCTGGCGCGGGTGGCAGCGGCCTATCATAAAATCGTTTCCATTCATACAAGAAAAGACTGTTATGCCGGCCTGGCTTCTCTGCAGGAGGCGATTGATATCAGCAGACAGACGGGAGCGGCGGTGAATATCTCCCATCTGACTTATATGTTTGGATTGGGGATGGCCGCAGAGGCAATTCACATCATAGAAGCAGCCATGAGAGAAGGGCTTGATATTTCTGTGGACAGCGGTCTTTACAGTGCATTTGCAACCGAAATAGGAAGCGCCGTATTTGATGAGGACTGTTTTGAAAAATGGAACAGGGATTACAGCTGTATTGTGGCCGGGACAGGGAAGTATCGCGGACAGCGCCTGAATAAGGAAATGTTTTATGAGCTTAGAAATCATTACCCGCATGAGAGCGGAATCGGTATGGTGGGAAAGGAATATGAGGTGTATGAAATACTGGAGCGTCCTTATGTCATGGTAGGAACAGACGCGGGTACACAATACGATAAGGGGCGTCCGGGTCATCCCCAGGATGCAGGCACCTATCCGAAATTTTTTAAGCAAATGCTGCGTGAGCAGAATCGGATCTCCCTGATGGATGCCATAGACCGCTGTACCTGGCAGGTGGCGAAGCGCTTTCATATTCCTGATAAAGGCATTCTCGCCGAGGGTGCGGACGCTGATCTGGTAATTTTTGATCCGGAGGAAATCGAGGATAAAGCGCAATATCCCTGCTTTGGAGATACCGATACAAGGCCGGAGGGAATCACGGCAGTCATTATCGGAGGAGTTGTGGCGGTGGAGGGCAAAATAATAAAAGAAGTAAATTCGGGAAAAATGTATCGGGAGCCATTAAAAATCTGGGAATGGTAACTAATTAAAAAAAATTATGCATAGTACTAAAGAAGTAGATAAATGGTGTCCGGATAGTATTGTTTTTCCTGCGGCCTAAGCGTAAAGTAGTATTAGAAAGCAACGGAGCAGTCGTCAGACCGCTTCGTCCTTTTCATTTCATAGGAAAGTCAAAGATAAGCAGAAAATAGGAGGAAGTTATATGAGTTTTGAACAGGTAAGCAAGGATTTGGAAAAGGTGATCGGATATATTCACAGTGAAGAGCTGTCTGAAGAAGAAAAGGAGACGATGACGAAAGAAACCGTCGAATACTTTGATACGTATGTCAGTCCGGGATGGCTGAAGTACAGAAAGTCCGTATCCACAAATTCGGCAGTGCTGGAATGGAGAGATCATGACGGCGTGTGTGAAGGACTGTACGGAGAGGAATTTATTGATTGTTTAGGCGGTTTTGGTATTTATACATGCGGTCATCGAAATACATACATTTTGGATACGGTCAAGGCGCAGCTTGAGCATCAGGCACTGCATTCCCAGGAGCTGCTGGATCCCTTAAGAGGATATCTGGCAAAGGCGGTAGCCGATATTACGCCGGGAGACCTGGAAAAATGTTTCTTTACAAACGGCGGTGCGGAGGCAGTGGAAATGGCACTGAAGCTTGCGAGAATTGCTACCGGCGGAAGATGGTATATTTCCATGGTAGGGGCATTTCACGGAAAAACAATGGGGGCGATTTCCATGGGAGGAAAGAGTACCTACAGAGTTCCTTATACGCCGATGATCCAGCAGGTTCAGCATGTGGAGTTTGGCAATGCCGAGGATGCCAGAAAGGCGATCCGAAATTTGACTGCTGTCGGAGAAAAGGTCGCTGCAATTATTGTGGAACCGATTCAGGGAGAAGCAGGGATCGTGATTCCGCCGGCAGGATATTTAAAGGAACTGCGCAGTATTTGCGATGAATATGGAGTAGCATTGATTTTTGATGAAATTCAATGCGGGATGGGCCGTACAGGTACGATGTGGAGATGCGAGGCCGAGGATGTTGTTCCGGACATTCTGACCTTCGGAAAAGCTTTTGGAGGAGGAATCATGCCGATCACAGGCATTATCTGCCGGCCTCATATGTGGACGCAGGAGCTGATCGATAATCCATGGCTGCTCGGATCCCCTACGTTCGGCGGAAATCCGGTCTGCTGTTCGGCGGCTCTGGCTACGATCAAATATATGATCGATCATGATATACCGGGTCAATGCAAGGAAAAAGGGGAATATCTGATCGCGGGGTTAAAGGCACTCAAAGAAAAATATCCCGAGCTGATTATGGACGTGAGAGGAACCGGTTTGATGCTTGCGGTGGAATTCGTGAGCTGTGAGGCAGGATACGAGGTCGCAAAGGGCTTGTTTGCAAGAGGTGTTATGACGGCGGGGACGCTCGTCAATGCGAAGTGCATCCGATTTGAGCCGGCGGCGATTATTACGGAAGAACAGATGAATGCGGTGCTGCAGAGAATGGAAGAAGCACTGAAGGATACAAAAAAAGAATTCACATTGTAGAAGGAGGAGATGGCAGCATGTTAGGAGAAGCATTACCTGAAATTATTACGGAACATATTCCGGGACCAAAATCGTCTCAACTGTTGAAAAGAAGGCGCGAAGCGCTTCCCAAAGCCTTGGGAAGCTCCGTCTATCCGATTTGTATCGCCAGAGGCGAGGGGGCCATGGTGGAGGATCTTGACGGAAATCATTTTCTGGATTGGATCGGCGGTGTAGGGGTTCTCAATATCGGCTATTCCAGGCCAGAGGTTGTAGAGGCTGTTAAGGAGCAGGCGGAGCATTATTTCCATACGATTATTAATATCATTACTCATGAAGGCTATATTGCATTAGCGGAAAAGCTGAACCAGATTGTTCCGGTCAGAGGAGAGGTAAAAAAGACTTATTTTGCAAATTCAGGAGCCGAAGCCGATGAAAATGCGATCAAAATTGCGAAGGCCTATACAAAGCGAAGCAGTGTTATTTGTTTTTCCGGTGCTTTTCACGGAAGGACGAATCTGACAATGGCATTGACAGCAAAAAGAGCCTATTCGACAGATATGGGTCCCTTTCCTTCGGGCATTTACAGGGCAGAGTATCCTTATCTTTATCGTGCACCGAAAGGATATTCGGAGGAGGAAGCCATCCAGTATTACCTTGACAAGCTATACCGGTTATTTGATGAATCCGCATTGGCAAAGGATGTGGCCTGCATCATCATAGAACCGCTTCAGGGAGAGGGCGGATTTGTTCCGGCTCCGATCAGTTATGTGAAAGCACTTCGGAAGATTTGCGATGAGCATGGGATATTGCTGATAGCGGATGAGGTGCAGAGCGGATTTTGCAGAACCGGCAAATTATTTGCGTCGGAATACTGGCTTGAGGCAGGTGTGCTTCCGGATATCATTACAATGGCAAAATCTTTGGGCGGCGGTATGCCGATCAGTGCCATTACGGCTCGCGAGGAGATAATGGATGCTGCACTTGCGGGAACGATCGGCGGCACCTATTGCGGCAATCCGCTGGCATGTGCCTCCGCATTGCAGGTAATTGATATTTATGAAAAAGAAAACCTGGCCGATAAATCTATGAAAATCGGAAATCAAGTGAAGGCGGCATATGAGGAATTCCAGAAAAAGTATTCTGTTATCG
The DNA here is from genome assembly GCA_023402845.1 of Bacillota bacterium. Lineage (GTDB taxonomy): Bacteria > Bacillota > Clostridia > Lachnospirales > Lachnospiraceae > JAEYFP01. The sequence goes on along the minus strand of JAEYFP010000010.1, from coordinate 105,210 downwards.
GAGATATCAGAGGACTTGGCGGTATGCTTGGATTAGAGTTTGTAAAAGACAGAGAAACAAAAGAACCCTATCCGGAGTTTGTGGCGGCAATGGTTAAAAATGCAATTGAGCAGGGACTTCTGATCGAAAACGCGGGAACCTACGGAAATGTCATTCGCTTTCTGGCACCGCTTGTAATGACGGAGGCGCAATTAAACGCAGGCTTGGAAATTTTCGAGAAATGCCTTAAAATAACAACAGAACAGCTTGTGAAATAAAGAGGAGGAGAACAGATGGAATTTTCCTATCATCTGCCGGTCAATCTCATTTTCGGCGTAGGGAAGGTCGGCGAAGCAGGAAAAATAACAGCCGGGTTCGGTAAAAAAGTACTGCTTGTAACCGGGAAAAACAGCACAAAAAAATCAGGACTTCTGGACAGGGTCGCATCGGCCCTGCAGGCAGAGGGTCTTTCTTATGAAATATTCGATCAGGTTATGCAGAATCCGCTCACAACAACGGCTATCGAGGGCGCAGCACTTGCGAGGGAGAAAAATTGCGATGCTGTGCTGGGACTGGGCGGCGGTTCCATTATGGATTGTGCGAAAGCAATTGCTTTTCTGGCGGTCAATGACGGAGATATTAATGACTATATCTTCAACAAAAAAACGAGCAATATTGCCTTGCCGATTATTCTGATTCCGACAACCTGCGGAACAGGAAGCGAAGGGAACGGCTTTGCGGTACTTACCAATCCGGAAAACGGAGATAAAAAGTCCCTTCGCTGTAATGCGATTATCGCGAAGGCTTCCATTATTGATCCGGCATGTATGCTCACGATGCCAAAGAGCATCCTGGCATCCGTAGGATTTGATGCCTTTTGCCATTGCATGGAAGCATATCTGTCCAAAATTACACAGCCAATTGTCGAAACCATGTGTGTGAGCGGGATGGAGCTGATTGCAAAGTATCTGCTTCGCGCTTATGAAGACAATCAGGATATAGAGGCATTTGAGGCGCTGAGTCTTGCCAGTACCTACGGCGGAATGGTCATCCATTCGGCGGGAGTCGTGCTGCCGCACGGAATGGAGCACCCGGCTAGCGGTCTGAAGGATATTGTGCATGGCAAGGGGCTTGCGGCACTGACACCGGTGATCTGTGATGCATCCTATGAAGCCGCGCCCGAAAAATATACACGGATCAGCCGGATATTAGGCGGCAGAGACGGAGCGGACTGCGGCGATCAGATCAGAAGGTTCCTGGGGTGGCTCAATATGCAGACCGGCCTTAAGCAGCTTGGGATTCAGGAGTCAGACGTTCCGTGGATGGCGCAAAACTGTATGAAGGTATCGGCAGCCGGCATCGCAAATCATCCCCGCACCTTCAGCCGGGAGGAAATCGAAGAATTGTACACAAAGGCATTGTAAAGTTGTAACCGTTCACGGCTTGGCATCAGAAAGGACTATATTTTTTCATAAAAATATGGTAAATTGGTAAAAGTGAATGATGCGAGAGGAAGTGCGGAAACTATGAAAACATTACTTGCCCAAATTTCAGAAGAAATGGAGCATGCCTTTGAACAGGCGGGCTATGATAAAAAATACGGAAAGGTCACGCTGTCGAACAGGCCGGATCTGTGTGAATTCCAGTGTAACGGCGCAATGGCTGCCGCGAAGGAATACAAACAGGCGCCGATTGCGATTGCAAATGCTGCTGCCGGGATATTAAAGGAGCAGAAGGTATTTTCCGAGGTCAGTGCGGTTCCTCCGGGATTTTTGAATTTAAAGCTCGACGAGGGATTTTTGAAGGAATATTTGAAAGGGATGCAGTCGAGCGAAAAGTATGGTCTTTTGGAGAACGAAAAGCCACTTACAATTCTCGTCGATTACGGCGGACCGAATGTGGCAAAGCCGCTTCATGTCGGGCATTTGCGTTCTGCGATTATCGGAGAGAGTGTCAAGCGGATCTGCCGTTATATGGGTAATCATGTAACGGGCGATATTCATTTGGGAGACTGGGGTCTGCAGATGGGTCTGATTATTACGGAGCTGAAGCGGCGTGCGCCTCAGCTGCCGTATTTTGACGAGACCTTTACGGGCGAGTATCCGAAGGAGGCACCTTTTACGATTTCTCAGCTGGAGGAGATTTACCCGACAGCCAGCGCCAAATCAAAGGAGGACGAGCAATACCGCGAGGAGGCAATGAACGCGACATTTCTGCTGCAAAACGGCAGCAAGGCCTACCGTTCTATTTGGAACCATATTATGGCGGTTTCCGTAGAGGATTTAAAGAAAAATTATGCAAATCTGAATGTTTCTTTCGAACTGTGGAAGGGAGAATCGGATGTGCAGGACGAGATTCCGGAAATGGTGGAATCGCTGAAGGCAAAGGGATATGCCTATGAGAGTAACGGTGCGCTCGTTGTTGATGTCGTGGAAGAGACAGATACGAAGGAACTGCCGCCCTGCATGATCCTAAAGTCAGACGGCGCGGCCCTTTATACGACGACAGATTTGGCTACACTTGTGGAGCGCCGCAGGGAGCTTGATCCCGACCAGGTAATTTATGTTGTGGATAAACGCCAGGATATGCATTTTGTACAGGTGTTCCGATGTGCAAAAAAAACAGGAATCATAGGTGAGCAGGTGCGGCTTGATTTTCTGGGCTTTGGCACGATGAACGGCAGAGACGGCAAGCCCTTTAAGACGAGAGAGGGCGGTGTCATGCGCCTGGAAACATTGATTTCCGATATCAACGAGGAGATGTATAAGAAGATTACGGAAAACCATGCTGTTGAAGAGAGCGAAGCGCGCAGGACTGCAAAGATCGTTGCACTTGCGGCTGTTAAATACGGAGACCTGTCCAATCAGGCGACAAAGGACTACGTATTTGATATCGATAAATTTACTTCCTTTGAAGGAAATACCGGGCCGTACATCCTCTATACGATCGTTCGCATGAAGTCGATTCTGAGTAAATACCGGGAATCCGGCAATTCACCGGAGGCAGCGGCGATCAGGGAGGCACAGAATGAGTCGGAAAAAATGCTGATGTTAGAGCTGGCACAGTTTAACAGCGTGATCATGACAGCCTATGAAGAAATTGCGCCGCATAAAATTTGTGCCTATGTCTATGATGTGGCAAACGCTTTTAACAGATTCTATCATGAAAATAAGATCCTATCAGAGGAAAATCAGGAAAAAAAGGCGGGCTGGATCGCCTTGCTGAAGCTGACAAAAGAAATTCTGGAAACCTGTATCGATTTACTTGGTTTTTCCGCACCGGATAGGATGTAATACAGATAAAACAGTTTATAAAATAGTAAGGGGATTGATTTGAAATGCAAATCGATCCCCTTTTTACCGTATTAGAGTATTTGTACGTGGAAGGCTGTTGACTGCGGCGGAATACTGGCCGTTTGGAAGTTGGCATGAGTGACTCTGACTAACTGTCCCGGCCGCAGGAAACGCAGACCGGTAGGATTTCCGTGGCTGTCACTGATTGTGGCAGTACGGGGGAGAACAAATCTCATTTGACTGTTAATATTATTGGGATTTCCTGTATAAATAAAACGATTGTTCACATCTACCGAAATAATCCGGTCTGTGGTGACGCTCGCATACGAGTGCAGATCATTTCTCGCAATTATTAAAAATGCATTTGACTGAGGAGGGATGCTCCTTGTCATGATCGGAGAGAAGAGAGCATCTATCCACATGCCTTTGCGGATATTGCATAAACACATCGTTTGACCGAGTGAATTAAGGAGCACTGTATTTTTGCCGACAGCCAGTCTTAAAAGCTTGATGGCGGTCATGGAATTTGTTTCGCAGACGGCATAGGAGACTGTCAAGTATCCATTGCATCCGCTTTGAACGAAGATCTCTTCTGCAAGGGCGTTTTTTACAGACATCACGCCGCCCTGCTGGGAAATGGTTCCTCTGTTGTCATTGCTCATAATGAACCCCTGCAATTATATTCTTTTGCTTTTATTATATGACGGACGAGGGGGATTGTTTCATGAGGAGTATTCCAGCTTTGGTATAAATAAAAAGTTGTCTATTTTTTTTCTGCAATCAATTCTCCGGATTCCCATTTCCCCTTATATTGTCTGGGCGTCATTAATGTTTCTTTTTTAAATACCTTCGTGAAATAGTTAGCATCACGATATCCGGTTTCTTTTGCAATCTGGATAAAGGACAGATTGGTTGTCCGTATTAAAAGGCATGCGGTGCTGATTCTTTGTTGTTGGATATGTGCTGACAGATTTCTGCCTGTAATGTCTTTATAAATATGACTGAGATAGGAAGGATTTAGATATACGTGATCTGCAATTTCTTCCAAAGTCAAGGGATGATTGATGTTCTTCTGAATATAATTTTCTATTTTTTTGATAATCTCATGCTCATTAAGCGTAAATACACCGGAATCTATCAGATGTCTGACACAAAGAGACTCCAGTAGTTTCAGTCCCTCAATTGTATCCGTACTTAAAATTGAATGAGAACGGTATTTCTGAATTAACAAATCATAATTAATTTTACATGCCGAGGCAAGTTTTTGTATATAATCCTTGTCATACGACTTTTCTCGGGTTCTGAATTGTCCTATTACCAAAAATCCAATATAAATAGTTTCATAATAAACGGGACACACAATTTCAAGCAATCCTGCGTGGCAGTAATAGGAAAAAGGATGTTGAGTTTTTGTGCAGTATTCATGCGCTTTGTCATCGCAGATGCAACAGTATTTATTTGTAAGAGGGTTACGTTCCAATATATGACAGAATGGACGGTTCCGTTTTGACGCACAGATCCATTGTTTTGTTTCAAAGCCATAAAATAAGATCGGATACCCGATTGCCTTTGAAAGCAAATTCAATATATCCATCATTTTCGCCTCATGAATGTTTACTTTATAAGGGATCATGCTGAACCACTCCATACTCTGTTTCTATAATTATAAGACAAGATTATAAAAAATGCCACTATGTATTTATACAAAACAGAATAGTAAAATATTTATTGTTTAAAAAAAGTGATTATAAATAATAACCATAAAACTGATCATTTATTTAAAAAATATAGTAAAATATTTGGATTTATTTATAAAACCATTTATCAAATTTTAATTAAATATACAAAATATGAGCAAAAATAGAACAAAAATATACAAAATACCTAAAAATATTACTGTTTACAAGTGATAATATCAAATATTGGAAATCGATTTTTGAAACACTCAGAACTGACTGATATAATGCAGTTAACGGCCGGTTAAGATTTGAAATTACTACAGAAGGGAGCAAAAAAACTGCCTAAGGGCGGTTGCATGGAGGTTACTATGAAAAATGGAATATCAATCAATTTAAATTGGAAATTTAAGAATGCATTTATTCCGGAGTACTTAACGGCGGAGAGATATGATGATTTTGAGAATATTCATATTCCCCACACAGTTAAGGAAATCCCCTATGACTGTTTTGATCAGACACTTACCTGCGGTTTGTCTACCTATGTCCGTTTTGTGGAATTGAAAGAAACGGAAAACAAGCGTATTCTGCTGCTTTTTGAAGGGGTCTCTGCAAGCTATGAGCTATATGTGAATGAACATTTGGCTGGGCACCATAAAGGCGCCTATTCAGGAAAACTGTTTGATATAAGTACCTATGTACATGAAGGCACAAATAAAATTACACTGGTTGTGGACTCAAACGAGCGAGGGGATATTCCTCCGAATGGTTCAACGGTTGATTATTTGATATACGGGGGAATCTACCGTGATGTCACGCTCTTTGTTCAGGAAAAAACCTATATTGAGCAGGTCTTGTTCAGATATGACTTGGCAAAAAATGAAGCTGTTTTATATCCGGAAATTAAATTCAGTAATTATGGACCGGCACTTATCGGAAGAGTTGAGGTGAAAATTTTTGATTCTGATCAGATGTATTACCATTATGAAAGGACGATTGAAATAGAGAGCGGACACAAAACAATACAGTTAGAAAAGGAAGCAATTTCACAGGTCCGTCTATGGGAGGTCGATTCACCGAATCTATACAGGGTTGAAATCAGTCTTTGGGAGGGTGACCGGCTGTTGGATGAAAGCAGCGTCATAATCGGATTCCGAACGCTTGACGTAACTCCGAACGGTTTTTTTCTGAATGGGGAAAAGATAAAGTTGATCGGTTTGAACAGACATCAGTCCTATCCTTATATCGGTTACGCAATGGGAAAGCGTGCGCAGCAAAAGGATGCTGAAATATTGAAAGATCTGGGTATTAACATGGTCAGGTGTTCACACTATATGCAGTCACGTCATTTTCTTGATCGGTGCGATGAACTTGGATTACTTGTTTTTGAGGAAATACCGGGTTGGGGTCACATCGGAGGAGAGAAATTTAAGGAAGTGGTGATGTCGGATTTGGATAACATGGTATTGACCCATTATAATCATCCGAGCATTGTGATTTGGGGGACGCGTTTGAATGAGAGTGCGGATGATGATGAATTATACCAAAAAACAAGCCAAAGATGCAAAGAGCTGGATCCGGACAGGCCAACGACCGGAGTCAGGTGGCAGAAGGGAAGCAGACTTTTTGAAGATATTTACAGTTATAATGATTATACGCCTGAGGAAAACGGAAAATTCCTGCTGCAACAGCCGGAAGAGGTGACGGAGGCCCTTTCCCCAGTTCCCTATCTTCTTAGTGAGCATGTAGGTGCTTTGCTCCCGACCAAACCTGATGACAATGAGGAACGGCAGGAAAAGTTTGCTTTGTACCATGCGGAGGTGCTGAATAAGGTAAGGATGGATGATCGATATTTGGGTGCTTTGGGTTGGTGTATGTTTGATTATAATACGCATAATGACCATAACTCGGAAGAAAAAATATGTTTTCACGGGGTTTTGGACATGTTTCGTGTACCCAAATGGGCGGCTTACTTTTATAAGAGTCAAAAGGATCCGGCGGAGGAGGTGGTACTGGAGCCCTGCTCTATGGTTGGCAGGGGCGAGCGCACGGAGCCGGTACCGTTTTATGTGCTGACAAACTGCGATTACATTGATGTTACTCTCTCGACAGACATTACAAGAAGGTACTATCCCAGTAAAATTCTGAGGCAGCTCGCTCATCCTCCGATTGAAGTTGACAAGAATGGAGAATTTTGGCAAAACAGATGGAAGGGTGCATCCATAGTTGGATATATAGATGGAAGGGAAGTGGCTAGACGGACTTACTCAGATAATCCGAGACTGGATAGTATGCTTGTCAAGGCTGATGATACAGTGCTATACAACGATCGTGTGGATGAAACCAGGATTGTGTGTACTTTTGTTGATGAAAATAAAAACAGACTATATTTTTACAAGGGCGTTGTTGTGGTTGAGACGCAGGGAGAGATTGAATTGATCGGACCAAACCTGATACCGGCAATGGGCGGAACGGCGGCTTTCTGGATAAAAACCAGAGCAAATGGAGAAAAAGGAAACGCAAGGATTATTCTCAGGACAGGTAGAGAAGAAATCGGAACAAAGATAATCGAAATAGAGTTAATATAATCCGGATTATAATGTAAAACTACTAAATTGAAAGGGGATTCTATTTATGGGAAATGATAGTCACGAACTAAAAAGAAAACTGGGACTTTGGGCAACAATTGGAGTGTCTGTGGGGACTACAATCGGAGCCGGTATCTTTTCGTCCATCAGTGAAGTCGCAAAGGCATCCGGTTCCGCACTTTTTACTGTTTTGGCATTTTTAATAGGAGGCATTATCATGATTCCTCAGAATTTGATTTATGCCGAGCTTGCAACTGCTTATCCGGAAGATGGAGGGCATTATACATATATTAAATATGCGGGCTGGAAGAAACTTGCGTTTTTATGCGGATGGGCAACCTTTTGGGCAAATGATCCTTCGGGAATTGCTGTAGTTGCCTTGGCTGCCGCTCAGTATATCGCATTTTTGTTTCCGATGGGAAGCATTGCTGTTAAATTTATATCTGTTGCAATTATTCTGTTTTTTATGGTGATGCATGTACGTTCGGTAGAGGACGGGAGCAAAATGAATGCGATTCTGACTTCTGTAAAGATCATACCGTTTATTATTATCATTGGTTATGGTATTTTTTTCATTAAGAATGAGTTGCTTTTCGCACCTGCAGTACAGGAAGCACCGGTCGGCATTCTTGCTTTATTGGCAGGAATATCCGCAACTACCTGGTCCTATGACGGAATGAGTTCCTGCTGTGCCATGACGGGAGAAATCAAGGATCCTAAGAAAACCATGCCGAGGGCATTGATCGGTTCTGTTCTGGTTATTATTCTGCTATATGTTTTTTTGACGACCGTAGTGACCGGTGTGCTGCCTTTTGACCAGTTGTGCAACTCTTCAGCGCCGCTTGCGGACGCCGGTGCCAGACTTCCGGTTATTTCGAATGTCGCAAGCAAATTTATTGCGGTTGCCGGAATTATTGTTGTAATGGGGGCAACCTCTTCGGTTATTATGTTTCAGCCGAGACAGGAATATGCGATGGCAAGAGACGGACTATTTTTCCGCAGCTTTGGTAAAATTCATCCCAAATATCAGACTCCCTATTTTTCTATTATCGCGCAGAGCTGTATTGCGATTATAATGGTATTTGTTTCTGATATTTCATCTTTACTGGGATATTTTACGGTTGTTCTTTTGCTGAAGAATACATTGGTATTCCTCACCATTTTTGTTCATCGTAAAAAAGAAGATTACAATCCGCTCTGGAAAGCGCCGTTATGGAAGTTCACCGCTGTTTTATCCATATTATCGAGTCTTATTTTGGTAGTTTCTACATTTATGTGGTCAGCTCTCGGAAGTATTATTGCGGCTGTAGTAGTTGTTGTTACAGGTATGCCGGCATATTATCTGTGGACAAAATCTAAAGGTCGGCAAGACGCTGATTAAAGTTTCTTTTTAATTAAGACAGAAGAAATCTCCTTTTCAAAAGTACCGCGATAAGCAGAGCATTTTGGGAGGGAGATTTCTATATTATTGATATAAAATCAAAATGTCAATGATGGACTTCTTTATTTTGCCGTTGACAACACCTGTAAGGAATGCTATGATGCTAATAACAATTTTATAGTAAAGGGATAGAGGTTGCGCTTTTTATCAGTACATTTTCGGACATTGCTCGTGTGGGAGAGGAAGATGGAAAGGAAACGGCGCCGAAGGAACAGAGTGGAGCAGCCTGTTCCTGGGCATACATCAAAGAGGTGTATGACTGTCATCTTTCAACAGAAGTGTTGCAGGATGGGGAGCTATCTAAAGGAACAATGATTATGATTGTATTTTTAGAGCCAACCTGTCCGTTGGCTTATTTTTTGTTATATAGGAAATTCCTTCGGATTTCCTATATAACAAAATATTATGCGCAGCTACGCGCGCGGAACAAAAGCTGTGCTGCCGGACTATTTGGCTGTGAGAGTTTTGTTCTATCACAGGAAATCCGGAGGAGTTTCCTGCGTGAAAAAGTTGAAATCAAATAAGGAGGAAGAAGTTATGGCAGTTTTTACAGGTGCGGGTGTTGCAATCGTGACTCCGTTCAAGGAAAATGGAGATGTGGATTATGAAAGATTTGCGGAGCAGATCGAATATCAGATCGCAAATAAGACGGATGCGATCATCATCTGCGGGACAACAGGAGAGGCATCCTGCTTAAGCCATGAGGAGCATTTGGATTGTATTAAGTTTTGTGTGAACACGGTTAATAAGCGGATTCCGGTTATTGCAGGGACCGGTTCGAACTGTACGGAGACGGCGGTTTATCTTTCCAAGGAGGCGGAGCAGCTTGGTGCGGACGCGATTCTTGTCGTGACCCCGTATTACAATAAGGCGACACAGAAGGGGCTGATCGCGCATTTTACACAGATCGCCGAGAGTGTTTCCATACCGATGATTTTATATAATGTGCCGAGCAGAACGGGATTAAATATTCAGCCGGAAACGGCGGTGGCTCTTTGCAAAAATGTAGAGAATATCGTCGGCATCAAAGAGGCATCCGGCAATATCAGTCAGGTTGCAAAGCTGATGAGCATGGCAGACGGCTGTGTGGATCTGTATTCGGGCAATGACGATCAAATTGTTCCCATTATGGCGCTCGGAGGAATCGGCGTGATTTCCGTACTTTCCAACGTTGCACCAAAGCAGGCGCATGAGATTGTACAGAACTATCTGGATGGAGAGGTCAAGAAGAGCTGTGACATGCAGTTAAAGGCCATTCCGGTCTGCGATGCGCTGTTCTGTGAGGTCAATCCGATTCCGGTCAAGACAGCGATGAATCTGCAGGGAAGAGGCGCGGGCATTATGCGCAGTCCGCTCACTGAGATGGAGCCGCAGAATGCCGGGAAGCTTGAGACGGCGATGAAGGAATACGGTATTTTATAATAAGAAAAGAGGAAAGCATGGTAAATATCATTATGCATGGCTGCAACGGTCGGATGGGACAGATCATTTCCGGCATTGTAGCCGAGGATAAAGAGGCTCGCATCGTTGCCGGCGTGGATATTAACGATGTACAGAAAAATGACTATCCCGTATTCAAATCGATTGAGGACTGTACGGTCGAGGCGGACGCTGTCGTCGATTTCGGCGCGGTATCCGCCATCGGCGGTCTTTTGAATTGGTGCGTGGAAAAACAGGTTCCGGTCGTTGTCTGCACAACGGGACTCAGCGAAACAGAAATAGATAAATTGAATACGGCAGGCAAACAAGTGGCAATCCTGCGTTCGGCAAATATGTCTCTTGGCATCAATATGCTGCTGAAGCTCGTGAAGGAAGCGGCAAATGTGCTGGCTCCGGCCGGTTTTGACATTGAAATTGTGGAAAAGCATCATAAAATGAAGGTGGATGCACCCAGCGGAACGGCACTTGCGCTTGCGGATTCGATCAACGAGGCGCGCGGCAACGAATATAGCTATGTCTATGACAGGAGTCAGGCAAGCAGCATACGCGGTGAAAAAGAGCTTGGTATTTCTGCGGTGCGCGGCGGCAGCATCGTCGGCGAGCATGATATCATTTTTGCGGGACAGGATGAGGTCATCACCTTTTCCCATTCGGCCTATTCCCGTGCCATATTCGGTAAAGGAGCGGTACAAGCTGCAAAATTTTTAAAGGGAAGGCCCGCGGGACTTTATACAATGAGCGATGTGATCGGCTGATTGCCGTCGGAGGATAAAACGGAATGGAAAAATCAGAACGAAGCTATTTAAAGATACTTGCGAAGCAGTATCCGACGATCGCGTCGGCTTCTACGGAAATCATTAATCTGCAGTCGATTTTAAATCTGCCCAAGAGCACCGAGCATTTTATGACGGATATTCACGGGGAATATGAGCAGTTTTTGCATGTGCTGAAAAACGGCTCAGGCTCCGTAAGGCGTAAGATTGATGAGGAATTCGGCAATACACTGAGTGTCAGGGATAAAAAAAGTCTTGCGACCCTGATTTATTATCCGGAAGAAAAGCTGGATATCATCATGCGCGAGGATGAAAATATCGAGGACTGGTATAAAATCACGCTGCACCGCCTTGTACAGATTACGAAGCGCGTGGCCTCTAAGTATACGCGTTCCAAAGTTCGCAAGGCGCTTCCAAAAGATTTTGCTTATGTGATTGAGGAACTGATTACCGAAAAAGTTGAGGTGCAGGACAAGGAAGCCTATTATAATGAGATTATTCATACGATTATCCGGGTCGGGCGTGCGCCGGAATTTATTACGGCGCTGAGCAACCTGATCCAGCGTCTCGTCATCGACCATCTGCATATTGTAGGGGATGTGTTTGACAGAGGGCCGGGTGCGCATATTGTGATGGAAACGCTGCGCCATTATCATTCGGTTGATGTTCAGTGGGGCAATCATGACATTGTATGGATGGGAGCCGCGGCAGGGCATTTGGCCTGTATCGCGAACGTCCTGCGTATGTCGGCCAAATACGGCAATCTGGACACGCTGGAGGACGGTTACGGAATCAATCTGATCCCCCTTGCCACATTTGCACTGGATGTTTACGGGCATGCCGACTGTGACGCATTTTGCATTTCCTGTCATACCGGCTATGATACAAAGGATCTGGAGTTGGATACGCGGATGCACAAGGCGATATCGGTCATTCAGTTCAAACTGGAGGGACAGCTTATTCTGCGCCGTCCGGAGTTTGGAATGGAGGACAGGCTGCTGCTGGATCAGATTAACTATGAAAAAAAGACGGTCGTTGTGGACGGAAAAGAGTATGCACTGAAGGATACGGACTTTCCTACCGTGGATCCGCAAAATCCCTATGAGCTGACACCGGAGGAAGCGCAGTTGATGGAACGCATCCGGCATGCGTTTGTCAGGTGTGAGAAGCTGCAGAAGCATATCCGCTTCTTATTTGCAAAGGGAGGCCTTTACCAGGTATACAATTCCAATCTGCTGTATCACGGATGTGTGCCCCTAGAAGAGAACGGCGAGTTTAAGCGGGTAAATGTTTTTGGAAAAGAGTACGCCGGCAAGGCGCTGTATGATGTATTGGAGCACTATGCGCGCAAGGGCTATTATACGACCGACGATGCAGAGGAGCGCTCTAAGGGACAGGATATCCTTTGGTATATTTGGGCCGGTCCGAATTCTCCGGTTTTCGGCAAGGATAAGATGACGACATTTGAACGTTATTTGATTGCGGACAAGGAATGCCATAAGGAAAAGAAAAATAAATATTACGAGCTTTTGGACGACGATGCCACGATTGTAAAGATCATGCGGGAATTTGGACTGGACGAACGCTTTTCCCATATTATCAACGGTCATGTGCCGGTTGAGCAGAAGAAAGGCGAGAGTCCGATTAAATGCGGCGGCAAGCTGATGGTTATCGACGGCGGCTTTTCCAAGGCATATCAGAGCAAGACAGGGATTGCGGGCTATACGCTTATTTATAATTCTCATGGAATGCGGCTTGTGGCTCATGAACCATTTGAGTCGGCGGAGGCCGCGATCAAAAAGGAAACGGATATTTATTCGGATTCCGTTATAGTGGAAACTGCTTCCCTGCGTCTGCGCGTGGCGGATACGGATACCGGCTGTGAAATCAGGGAATCCATCGCGCAGCTTAAGGCGCTTTTGCGTGCTTACCGCGAGGGAAAGCTTGTCGAACATGGATTTGACTGATTCACCGATAAATCGCAGAGGAGCGGCTATGGAATTTCGACCGTGTATTGATTTACATAATGGAAAAGTGAAGCAGATCGTCGGCGGGACACTGAAAGATCTGGACGATCGGGCGGAAACGAACTTTGTGTCTGAAGCCGATGCGGCTTATTATGCGCGGCTTTATTGCGCGCATGGCTTGCGGGGCGGTCATGTGATTTTGTTAAACGGAGCAGATTCTCCATATTATGAAGCGACAAAACAGGAAGCGTTTGCGGCGCTTAGAGCCTATCCGGGCGGCTTGCAGGCCGGCGGCGGGATTCATGCGCAAAACGCGGAGCTGTTTCTTGAGGCGGGTGCCTCCCATGTGATTGTTACCTCCTATGTGTTTTGCGGCGGGGAAATCTGCTTTGATCGGTTGGAAAAGCTGCGTTCCGCAGTCGGGAAAGAGCATATTGTGCTGGATGTGAGCTGCAGGAAGCGTGAGAGCCGTTACGATATTGTGACGGACCGGTGGCAGAAATTCACGCAGACACCGCTTTCCGTGGAATTATTGAGGGAACTTTCTGCATATTGCGACGAGTTTCTCGTGCATGCCGTAGATGTGGAGGGAAGAAATTCCGGTATTGAGGAGCCGGTTGTCCGTCTGCTTGCAAAGGCAGCAGGCCCGGTTACCTATGCCGGAGGCATTTCTTCCTATGACGATATTGCTAAAATAAAAGAAATCGGAAACAACCGTGTAAATATTACGATCGGAAGCGCGCTCAGTCTGTTCGGAGGACAGCTTGATTTTGAAGAGGTCATCCGGCGCGTATAATCCTGATTGCGGACAAAAGCCCGTTATCATCGCGAATGAAAAGGGAAGACATATAACATGATTATCGATTTTCACACACATACATTTCCTGAAAATATTGCGGCTGCGGCTTTAAAAAAACTGGCGGAGACGAGCGGCACAACGCCGCATTCAGACGGAACAGAGACGGCGCTGAAAAAATCCATGGAGAAATATGGCATCACCTATTCGGTCATGCTGCCGGTGGCCACAAAACCGCAGCAGGTGCCGGTGATCAACGACCATGCAATTGAGGTCAACGCGCAGGCACTTTCCGAAGGCTGCGGCCTGCTGTCCTTCGGTGCGATGCACTGTGCTTATGAAGGATACCGAGAAGAGCTGAAGTGTTTAAAGGAAGCCGGCGTCAAGGGGATCAAGCTGCATCATGACTATATGAAGCTTTATTTTGATGACGAGCGGTCGCTGCGGGTCATAGAGGAAGCATTCCTGAACGGATTGATCGTCATGCTGCACGCGGGAGATGATCCTGTTTCAAGGGATATTCATTATTGTACACCTGAGCGGATTTCCGGATCACTGAACCGTTTAAAGGGCGGTGTTCTCATAGCATCCCATTTCGGCGGCCTGATGAATGTCGAGGAAGCGAAGGAGTTTCTTGCGGGTAAGGATCTTTACATTGATACGAGCATGGGGCATCACTATTTCGGATTGGAAACGCTGCGGGAAATGCTTCTGCTGCACAATCCGGACAAAATCCTGTTTGGTACCGACAGTCCATGGGAAAACCAGGGAACCGGATTGGCACTGTTAAGAAGTATGTCGCTTTCCGAAGAAATGATAAAAAAGATTACAGGGGAAAATCCGCAGAGGCTACTCGGACTGTAAAAAACTGCTATACTATATAACAAAAAAGAGACGTGGTCAACACATCTCTTTGTTTGTAATCTGTTGTTAATACTATTGCTTATTTCCCTAACATAAATACTAGTATATAGTAGAAAAGGCACATGTAAAACTACTAGATTATAATTTGATTACGTTTGTAGCCTGAGGTCCTTTTTCTCCGTTTACTACGTCGAATTCAACAGAAGCGCCTTCTTCTAATGACTTGAAACCGTCCATGCTGAGTCCTGAATAGTGTACGAATACATCGTTTCCAGCCTCATCAGAGATAAAACCGTAACCCTTTTGGTTGTTGAACCACTTTACTGTACCTTTCATTGTAGATACCTCCGAAAATAATATATTAGCGATATAGTTATTTATATCACTGCAATCATAGCATAACTGTTTTAAAAAGTAAACATAAATGTGAAAAAATATGAGAAAATTGCAAAAAAGAATTCAGTATCAGGTTGCATTTCTGTGCATAATCATGTAAAATCTCTATTTACAGGGGAATATGAGGAAGCAAAGAGAGGAGAATTGTGGAAAAGGCAAAGAAGTTCTTAAACTATATACTGATCGACGGGCTCAGCGGGATGACGCTTGGGTTGTTTGCCACTTTGGTCATCGGTACGATCATTAAGCAAATCGGTTCCTATATACCCGGTGTGCTTGGAAACTATCTCGTCATCATAGGCCAGATTGCTTCAAGCGTAACGGGTGCGGGCGTTGGCTGCGGTGTCGCTTACAAATTCAAGGAATCTCCGCTCGTGACATTTTCGGCTGCGGTATGCGGCATGGTAGGTGCGTTTGCGAGCAAGCTGATCGCCGGAACGGTATTCGTTGAGGGTGTAATCCAATATGCAGGGCCTGGAGAGCCGCTTGGGGCTTATATTGGGGCGCTTGCCGGCATTACGGTCGGCCGCCTTGTGGCCGGAAAGACGAAAGTGGATATTCTTGTAACTCCGCTTGTGACGATTACTGCCGGCTCCGCGCTGGGAATTCTGTTCGGCCCCCCGATTGCGGGTTTCATGACTTGGCTCGGCGGAGTCGTAAACTGGAGCACACAGCGGCAGCCGTTTTTAATGGGTGTTTTCGTCTCTGTCATCATGGGGATTGTATTGACTCTTCCGATCAGTTCTGCGGCTCTTGGCCTTATCCTGAACCTTTCCGGAATTGCGGCGGGTGCCGCGACAGTCGGTTGCTGCGCAAACATGATCGGTTTTGCGGTTGCAAGCTTTCGAGAGAACGGCTGGGGAGGTTTTTTTGCACAGGGCATCGGGACGAGCATGCTGCAAATGCCCAATATCATAAAGAAGCCGGTCATCTGGCTGCCTGCGATCATTGCGAGTGCAGTGCTGGGTCCGGTGTCAACGGTCTTATTGCGGATGGAAAATAATGCCACAGGTTCCGGCATGGGAACGTCGGGACTCGTCGGCCAGCTGATGACCTATGAGGTGATGACGCAGACGCAGGCTCCGGCCATTGTTTTGGGAAAGATAGTGCTGCTGCACATCCTTCTGCCGGGTGTGATTGCCCTCGGTGTTTCAGAACTGATGAGAAGGAGGGGCCTCATTCAGGAGGGCGACATGAAGCTGGAGGTATAGCGGGATTGCGCTCCCTTGCACCATTACATAATAATAAGGGAAAAACACAGGAGAGAAATATGATTAATCGAAAAAAGGAGGGTCTGTCGGAACACTTGACAGGTCATAAAAAGCGGGCGGAAAAAAGGCTGACTCGTTTTACAGTCATGCTCATACCGGATTCGGCAGATATGACGCGCTCGTTTGAGCTCACGTTTGATCAGCTTGCAAAATGGCTGGTCAGTGCTGTGGCGGTGATACTGATCATTGTAAGTCTGCTTATTTCTTCCGCGGTGAAGAATTATAAGCTTGCATACGGTGACGGCGGCGTTAAAGTACAGCTCAAACAATTGGAAAACGAGAATGCAAAGCTTGCGGCGGAAAAAGAGGAGCTGAGCAAGCAAATTGCGTCTCTGAGCAGCGTATTGGAAGAAAAGCAGAGTGCGGAGCAGCAGGCAGCTCAGGCGGCGGAAGCGGAGGCGGTGCCGACGGGCCTTCCGCTTGACGGAACGGCGGTGCTTATTCAGGATCCGAACGCACCGGAGGGCAGCGAGGTCAAGGGAAGGGTCGTATTTACGGCCATGGCCGGAACTGCGGTAGTCGCTTCGGGAAGCGGCACGGTTTCCTCTGTCAGTACAGATGTCAATTACGGGAATGTTGTGGTGATTGATCATGGAAACGGCTATATGACGACCTACCGCACGTCGGCATCGGTCAGGGTGAAGTCCGGCGATGTCGTCAGGAAAAATGATATGCTTGGTGTGATGTCAGAGGATGACGGGCTGCTGGCCTATGAAATAGAAAAAGACGGCGAGGCAATCGAACCGCTGGATCTGATGGAAATTGCGGGATAAGCTGCTTACTCACAAATAATATAAGTAAGGAAAGGAACAAAAACATGTTTGGAAGAGAACGGGAAGATAAAATTAATTTGGCGAATTACACAGTAACGACGATTATAGGAAGTGATACGGTAGTGGAAGGGACGATCATCACGAAGTCCTCGGTCAGGATCGACGGCACACTGGTTGGCGGCGTATCGGCAGAGGGAGTCGTCATACTGACGAAGCAGGGAAAGATTCACGGAAATGTTATGGCAGAAAATATTATTGTTGCCGGTGTTGTAGAAGGAAACATGCAGATCCGCGATAAGGTGGATGTAGAGCCGACCGGCGAAATTTACGGCGATATCACGACAAAAAAGCTGTTAATCGACGAGGAATCTATTTTCCAGGGCAACTGCTATATGAACAGAGACAAACAGGCAGAAATTGCCAAGAGAAAAGAGCAGGCTGATCAAATTCGCTTTGGCGAGGAGAATGCCGAGGGCGAGACGGACGAGAAAAAGAACGAAAAAAAGAGTCTGTTTGAAAAAGCTGTCGCCGCAGGGAAAAAAGAAGTCGGAAAGAATATCGCAAAAGCCGCTAAAGTACAGACGGCTGCAACTATAAGTAAGGAAGCGGAACCGTCAAATAACGGAGCGGAAGAAAAAAGCAGCAGCGCAGATGAGGACGCCGAAAACGCGGACAGCAAAAACAGTCCTGACCAGACGGATGTCTCCGTTGCGGAACAGAAGGAAACAGAGACTGCAAGTGCAGAAGCTGCAAAAGAACCCGGCAAAGAAGAAGATGAGGATATTAATTTTCTTGACGTGAATGCACAAAAAAACGGAAACAGTACGAATGACAATAAAAGGCGCAAAAGCTAATTTCTGCTTCGCAGAGCGAATTTAAATGCAGAAAGCATGCGTTGCTACGAACGGAGTGAACAGTAACAATGGAAGCGGAGAAATATGAATTCCGCTTCCATTTTTGTTGAAAAATGTCAGCCGACGGGTTAAAATAAAGGGGTACAATAAGAAGTACAGACTTAAAAGTAACAATTAAAAACAGAAGAAAGTAGGAAGAGTGATTGGGTAATCGTGTCAAAAAAAGGGGAAGTGCCGTTGTTATCTGTTTGTTGATTTCTGTCTTTTTTTTCGGAGTTGTAAGCGGAATGCTGCTCATTCATTTTACGAAGACGGCGAAGCTGAATGAGAAGCTTGAAGAGGCGGAGGAATTAGAAGATCAGCCGGTAGTCAATGTCTACGTACCGGAGCGCAAGCGCATTTACGGGCAGATACCGGTTAATTCCTACCAGTTGGAAAATTTTCAGCTGGAAGATGGTTTTATGGCCTATTATGACAAAGAAGGCAATAAAATTTCGCGTCTCGGTGTCGATATGAGCTATCATCAGCAAATGGTTGACTGGGAAGAATTAAAAAATTCCAAGGCCGAATTTGTTATGCTGCGCTGCGGCTACCGCGGTTATACAGAAGGCGGCCTGATTGTGGACGAAAAGTTTAAGGAATATGCGCAGGCGGCAAACGATGCGGGAATACCGCTTGGTGTTTATTTCTTTACGCAGGCGATCACAGAGGAGGAAGCAGTGGAAGAGGCTGAATTTGTCATTTCCCTCATCGAGGATTATGAGATCAGCTATCCGGTCGCATTCGACACCGAATTTGTATCGGACAGCGAGGCACGCACGCGCTCGGCAGATATTACGGATGAGATGCGCAGCCGGATGTGTATTGCTTTCTGTGAAAGAATAAGAGAAGCGGGCTACTATCCGATCATCTATGCGGGTGAAAATTGGATGCGCCGGGATCTGAATCTGGACATGCTGCAGGAATATGATTTTTGGGCGCCGCAATATCTGGAGGAAAACGATTTTATGTACGATTTTACGATCTGGCAGTATACGGAAGCCGGCTTTATACCAGGCATCGACGGTGAAGTTGATTTAAATATCAGCATGGTTGATTATGCATCTTTCGTGCCTGCGCTCAGACAAGCTGTGATTTCCGGCGGAGAGATCATGGCGGTAGAGCCATCGACGGATTCCACGACAGAAATCGCATCGGATAGTACCACGGGAGATGACCCGGCCGGTGCCGATGAGGATGGCCAAAATGTTGAACCGGCACAGGGGGATTCTGAAGAATAATTGAAAAACAAAGAGAATTATTGTGCAAAATGACGAATAGTAAAAATTGACAAAGGAAAATATTGTGATATAATTAGCATTATCGTAAAAGGTTTTATTGTAAAATCCATGTAAAATATACAATATACACAACAAACGTTTTTCTTAGTGGGGGAAAGATGGAGCAACGATTCGATGGAAGCAGGCGCAAGCTGCGTCTGGGTGATATATTACTTAACCAGCAGGTCATTACCGAAGAACAGCTCGCCAAGGCACTGAAGCGCCAAGCTGGCTCCGGGCGCAAGCTCGGAGAGGTCATGGTGGACGAAGGTATCACGACAGAGGAAGCCATCGCGCATGCGTTAAGCAGTCAGCTCGGGATGGATTATGTCAACCTGAACGGTGTCAAAATTCCGGATGAAATTATTAGTCTGATCAATTCTGCCGTTGTCAAAAAATATACGGCAATCCCCTACATGTTTGATGAAAAAAATGCCAATGTGCTCAAGGTAGCGATGTCTGATCCGATGGACATGGCTGCGATTGATGACTTTGCGATTATAACGAATCTGCAGATCGAGCCGGTCGTTGCGACGACCAGGCAGATTCTGCTTTTTATTGACCGTTATTACAGCACGGCGGATGTCAAGAATGCCGCCGACCTGTATGCCAGAGAGCGCGAGGAGCAGTTCAGGGAGGAGAATGAGGAGCTGTACAGCGAAGATGTCAGCAATTCTCCGATCGTGCAGCTCGTCAAGACGATGATCGAGCAGGCCGTGCGCCAGCGTGCAAGTGATATCCATATCGAACCGATGGAAAATCAGGTTCGAATCAGATACCGCATTGACGGTGCGCTTTATGAAAAAATGGCGTACAGCCCCAGGCTGCTGCCGGCTATTACCGCACGTATTAAGATTATCGGAGGAATGGATATTTCCGAAAAGAGAAAGCCGCAGGACGGCCGGATTACACAGGTTGTGGACAGGCAGGAATTTGATATCCGTGTTTCCGTACTGCCGACCGTATACGGCGAAAAGACCGTTATGCGTCTGACCTCCAAGAGCGGGCTGACGCGGGAGAAAAGCCAGCTGGGCTTCAGACCGGATGAGCTCAGGCAATTTGATCATATTTTAAAAAATCCGCATGGCATCATTCTTGTCACGGGACCGACCGGAAGCGGAAAATCTACGACGCTGTATACGGCACTCAGTGAGCTGAATACCGAGGATGTCAATATTATTACGGTGGAGGATCCGGTGGAGGCAAATATAGACGGTATCAATCAGGTTCATGTCAATCCGAAGGCCGACTTGACTTTTGCGACGGCCCTGCGTTCGATCCTGCGTCAGGATCCGGATATCATCATGATCGGTGAGATCCGGGACGGTGAAACGGCGGGCATTGCGGTGCAGGCTTCTATCACGGGACACCTTGTGGTAAGTACATTACATACGAATTCGACGGCGGGTTCCGTCGGACGTCTGATTGATATGGGTGTGGAGTCCTATTTACTTGCGGATGCGGTTGTCGGTATCATTGCACAGCGTCTTGTCAGGCGTCTTTGCCCAAACTGCAAACGCGCGGTTGAGGCCGATGCCGATCAGAAGGAGCTGCTGCTTGCCGATTGGGACAAGCCACTTACGATCTATGAGCCGTGCGGCTGTACACAATGTGATAATACGGGCTATAAGGGGCGGATCGGTGTGTATGAAATTATGGAGATCACACCGGAATTAAAACCGCTGATTTCACACAAGGCTTCTGCGGAGGAAATTAAGAAGATAGCGCTCTCACAGGGCATGAACACGCTGCGTATGAGTGCGACAAAGTATGTATTGGATGGAACGACCTCTATTTCTGAGATGACAAAGGTATCATTTGACGTATAGGTAAAGCTAACGGTTTTCTAAAGTGGGAGGAAATAGCCGTGTTGAAACTGGAATCTGCGTTGGAAATGGCGATGAAACGAGGTGCATCAGACGTGCATTTTTCGGTCGGAAGGCCGATCATGATCCGTGTGGACGGCACGCTTCTTCAGTTAAATGAAGAGGTGCTCAAGCCGCAGGATGTCAAGGAAATGCTTCTGCCGATCCTGACGGAAAAGCAAAGTGCAACAATCGAAGAACATGGCGAACTGGATTTCGCGTATTCCCTTACGGGAGTCGGACGGTTTCGCCTGAACATTTTTAAGCAGCGCGGGACCTATGCTGCCGCGCTGCGTCTTTTACCATTTGAGATTCCGACTCCGGAACAACTTCATATCCCAAAGGCAGTGCTTGAGATGACAACAAAAAAGAGGGGACTTGTGCTCGTTACGGGACCGACCGGAAGCGGGAAGTCCACAACACTTGCGTCGCTCATTCATGTAATCAATCAAAGCTATGCCGGACATATCATTACATTGGAAGACCCAATCGAATATTTACATAAAAGCCGGAAGGCAATCGTCAATCAGAGAGAAATCGGCTTGGATACAATGGGCTATGCGCCCGCACTGCGTGCGGCGCTCAGACAGGACCCCGATATTATTCTGCTCGGAGAAATGCGTGACCTGGACACGATTGCGACTGCGGTGACGGCTGCGGAGACGGGACATCTTGTATTTTCCACGCTGCATACCATCGGCGCGGCGAGTACCATTGATCGTATTGTTGATGTATTTCCGCCGCACCAGCAGGAGCAGATCCGCATTCAGCTTGCGACCGTGCTCGAATGCGTCGTTTCCCAGACGCTGCTTCCGACACAGGAGGGCGGCAGGTGCGCGGCCTTTGAGGTTATGGTAACGAATCCGGCGATCCGGAATCTGATCCGGGAGGGAAAGACGTTCCAGATTCCGTCCATGATGCAGACAAACCGCAAGGCGGGAATGATTACGCTGGATGATGCGTTGTATGAGTTATATGTGATGCAGAAAATCAATGCGCAGACTGCGCTGACCTTCGCGCAGGATTATGCTTATCTGAGCAGGAAAATCATGTAGGAGGGATGGAAATTGCCCAGTTTTTCATATGAAGCAATCGACAGAGCAGGAAAGACACAAAAAGGAAGTATTGAAGCAGATTCAAAGGAAAAGGCGCTTTCCGCGCTGAAAGCAGAGGGCCGCATTCCCCTGAATGTGGCGGAACAGAATATGCTGACAAAGGATATTTCATTTGATATCGGCGGCAGACCGAAGGCAAGGGACTACAGCGTATTCTGCCGGCAGTTTGTCAGTATGACACAAGCCGGAGTTACACTTATTGAAGCACTGAATATGCTGGGTGAGCAGACCGAAAATAAGAAGCTTGCAAAGGCAGTCAAGGAAATACAGATCGGGGTGGAAAAGGGAGAGTCCCTGACGAATTCCATGAAGGCGCAGAAATTTCTGCCTTCTCTGCTGTGCAGCATGGTGGAGGCCGGAGAGGCATCGGGAAGTCTGGATACGGCACTTGACAGGATGGCGACGCATTTTGAAAAGGATGCCAAGGTCAAAGCGCTTGTCAAAAAGGCGGCAATCTATCCGGTCATTGTCTGTATTGTCGCGGTCATTGTTGTTATTGTCATGCTGACCACGGTTATCCCAAGCTATACGTCGATGTTTGAGGACATGGATATGGAACTGCCCGCAATTACGCAGGCAGTTGTGGTGCTGAGCGACTTTATGATGACGCGGTGGTATGTTGTGATTGCCGCAATTGCCGTGATCGTTCTGCTGTTTCAATGGTTCAAGTCAACGAGGGCGGGTGAATATTTATTTGCAAAGCTTGGTATCAGGCTACCGCTGTTTGGTGCACTGACAATTAAGACGGCATCGGCCAGATTTGCTCGTACAACAAGTACGCTACTTGCGGCGGGACTGTCGCTCGTCGATGCGATTGAGATCACCGCCAATATTATGGACAATAAGCTCATTAGGGATGCGCTGCACGGCTGCAGGGAGGAAATTATCCAGGGGGTGCCGCTGTCCGTTCCGCTTCAGCGCTGCGGCATCTTTCCGCCGATGGTCTATCATATGACGCGCATCGGAGAGGAATCGGGTGATCTGGAAGGGCTGCTTCAAAAGCTCGCCGACTATTACGAGGAGGAGGTTGAGATGGCGACGCAGTCACTGATGGCTGCAATGGAACCGATGATTATCATTGTGCTGGCCGGTATTGTCGGTGTTTTGGTCGGTGCGGTCATGGCGCCGATGGCGTCCATGTACACGGGACTTGACAATTTATAATCGAATTAAGCGGAGCCGTAATAGGGGCGGCACTGTTTAAGAATAAAATGGGTAACATGATATGCCAAGAAGGAGAGAGAACAATGAAAGAAAAAATGGAAGTCAGAATGAAAGAGAAAATGAATAACAAAGGTTTTTCCCTGGTAGAGCTGATTATCGTCATCGCTATCATGGCAGTGTTGATTGCAGTGCTTGCACCGCAGTTTTTGAAATATGTTGAGCGCTCTAGGTTTCAAAAGGATTTATCTGCCATAGGAGAAGTTGAAAATGCAGCCAAAATTGCAGTTTCAAATGAAAAAATTGCATCAGATGTTTTAGGAACGACAGGGAAAAAAGCGACAATTACAATCTCGAGTGCGGGTGTGGTAACTTGTGATGTAACTTCTTTGAAAGATGAATTAGAAGATATTACAGGTCTTGACTTGGCTTTTACATCTACTACATTTAAAAATTTAGGAGCTACTAGCATTGTTATTGTAATTGATGGTACATCTGGGTTTGCTCTTACCAAGACTGGAGTTCCGACGCCTCCATAGATAGAATACATGATATGGTTTAATATCTTCAAATTATGTAGGATAATATCTGAAAGGACCCCGCCTCTATGCCACCTGAATTCATTCTATACATCATCATTTTCCTATTCGGCATCGTGATCGGCAGCTTTTTAAATGTCTGCATTTACCGGATTCCGAAGCAGGAAAGCATAGTGACGGAGCGTTCCCATTGCATGAATTGCGGATATATGCTGAGGTGGTACGATCTCGTACCGCTTCTCAGCTATCTCCGCCTGAGGGGGAGATGCCGTGCGTGCCGGGAGAAGATTTCCATACAATACCCTATCGTTGAAGCGGCAAACGGGCTGCTTTACTGCCTTGTGTTTGCGGTGTGTGGATTTCAAATTGAAAGTGTTCTCTATTGTCTGGCGTTTTCCGCGCTTCTTGTACTCAGTATGATTGATGTTCGCACATTGGAAATCCCGCTTGGGTGCAATGTGTTATTGCTGGCCGTGGGGCTGATACATCTGGCAATGGATTACACGAACTGGTTACAGTATGTAATCGGCCTCCTTTCGGTTAGCTTATTCCTGCTATTAATTTATTACGCAACAAAGGGGCGCGGAATCGGCGGCGGAGACGTCAAGCTGATGGCCGTGTGTGGGTTGCTGCTCGGCTGGAAGCTAATACTATTGGCGTTTGTGTTCGGTTGTGTGCTCGGAGCGGTGATTCATCTCATCCGCATGCGCGTATCGGGCGCGGTGCATGTGCTGGCAATGGGACCTTATCTGTCGCTTGGCATCGCGCTGGCGATTCTTTGGGGAGAGCCGGTATTGAGCTGGTATGTCGGCAGTATTAAGTAAGAGAGGACAACAAACATGGCAAAGGTTCTGAGCATAGAGGTTGGGTATTCCCTTGTCAGAATATGTGAACTGGACTATAAAATCAAGCATCCGAGAATCTACAGCAGTTTCGAGGCAGCGACACCGGAGGGGGTTTTGGAGGACGGCTATATCCGTCAGCCGGAGCAGCTTGGAAAAGTAATCAGAGAGGCGCTTAATCAAAACGGAATTCGGACAAAGCAGGCTGTCTATTCGATTTCGTCCGCAAAAATTGCGAGCAGGGAGGCATTTTTACCGTTTGTCAAGGAAGCGAAGCTGCCGGGACTCGTAGAGGCGAGCGTCGGTGACTATTTTCCCGTGGACATTTCGGACTGCAAGGTGACCTACCAGATTATCGATACGCCGGAGTATCCGGACGGTACAAAGCAGTACAGGCTGTCTCTTATGACAGCGCCGAACGAGCTGCTTGAGTCCTATTATGAGCTTTCAAAGCTCGCCGGGCTGACAGTTACCGCACTTGATTACAGCGGCAACAGTCTTGCTGTGGCAGCAAGGGAAGTATTAAACAGCGGAACGCATATGGCAATCAAAATAGATGAACGGTCTTCCCTGCTGACCGTATTTACAGACGGTGTGCTTGTGCTGCAGAGGACGGTTCCTTACGGCGGAGATTCTGCTATCGAAACGATGATTGATTTAGAGGAGCAGGAGAGCGGAGAGCGGGTTTCCTACGAAAGAGCTCTGGAGCTGCTCAGAAGACGATCCTGTATCCGCACCTCCCTTGACAGGGAGGCGGTGGAAAGCGAGGATGAAAATGATGAGGAAATTAAACAATTTCGCTTCAGTATAGCAGAATCATTGAGCATGCTTGCAAACTCGGTTCTGCGCGTAATTGATTACTATAATTCGAGAAATGCCGGACAGCAGATGGAGGGCATTTATCTGACCGGCTATGCGGAAAATTTTATGGGTTTAACCGCCTTTATGAGTCATGAGCTGGGAACGGAGGTCGCATGCCTTTCGGATGCGGGAGGCGAGACCTCAGTTGGCGGATTAAAAAACAGCGGTGCGTTTATCGGCTGCATCGGCGCCGCTCTGGAACCGATGGATTTCATTCCCGATGTACATAACGAAAAGAAAAAAAGAAAAGCAAAAACAGGTACCGCAAAGGGTGCTCAGGCAGGGGGGACTGATTATACGCGAATTGCAGCCGTTGTATTCGTCGGCTGTGTGTTGCTTTCTGTCGTACTGGCGGTCGTATCTCTCGTGCCTTATTTAGAAGCAAAGGCAAGGTACAGGGAGCTTGCAGGCAGGGAGTCGGAGCTTGCCCCGGTCGAAAAGGTCTACAGGGAAAGCGTATATGCCAAACAGTATCTGAATGAAGTGAAGACGATGTATGAGGTGACACGGACGCAGAATGACCGGCTTCCGGAGTTTTTCAAGGAGCTTGAGCGTGTGCTGCCGGCTTCGGTAAATACGCTCTCCTTTTCCGTGGAAGCAGAAAAAGTGTCACTCAACATGAATGTCGAGAGCAAGGAAGCGGCGGCCAAGACGATTCAAGAGCTGCGTACGTTTAAAAGCCTTGATACGGTGACGGTGACGGCGTTGAATGAGTCTGTAGATGAGCTGGGCTCCGCAACCGTCAATTTTACGGTGGATTGTACTTATGCACCGATTTTAAAGGATGGCGAAACGGCAGAACAGGACAGTACCGAAGGCGATGCCGCACAGTGACGGGAGGCTACCATATGGATATGACAATTTCAAAAAAAGACAGAGCACTTCTGATCGCATTGGCCGGCATTTTGACTACGGCGGCAACCTATTGGTTTGTCTATACGGGCTTTACGGATATGACGGCTGCTCTGGAAAGCAAAAATGCGGCGCTTAAGACGCGGGTTGATACGCTGCAGGAGCTTGTAAATCAGCAGGAGGCACTCGCAGAAAGTACACTTGCCGACACGCAGGAGGCACAGCTGATCATGGAGCGGTTTCCGGCTGAGGTGCGGGAAGAAGATTTGATTATGCTTGCGGTCAATTTGCAGAATTATGCGCCGTTTGAAGCGGTGGATTCCGTGACGATCGATGCGGCCGAGCAGAAGTATCAGTTTGCGGATGTGATCGCAGGGACAGAGAGCATTGTACAGGAGCGGCTGCCGTCGGCAGATGCGAATCAGGCAGCAGCCGGAGCATCAGGCAATGCGGCAGAAAAAGAGGCGGAGGAGACAGCGGCGTCTGCGGCGGAAAGTGCGGAGATACAGACTGCTGCAGCAGATGCACAGATGGTAACCCATACCCCTGCGCTGTATGAGAAGGACGTGACAATTCTGTGCGCGACGACCTATGAAGGCTTGAAACGGGCGGTTTCTTATGTACTGGACAGAAATGATCGCACCGGTGTTGCGGCGACGGCAAGCTATGATATTACAACGGGAATTTTAGTGGCCGGCATCAAGGCAGGAACACTTTATGTGACCGGAACGGATAAGCAGTATATTGCGCCGGATATTCCCTATGTACAGCAGGGGACGGACAATATTTTCGGAACGATTTCGATTGAGGAGTCATTAAATGAAACAGAGGAGACGGAAGAAACGAATTGATGACCGCGGCATGACACTTGTGGAGCTGCTCGTTGCAATCGTCATCCTTGCCATTATTGTCGTTCCTCTATTGCATACCTTTCTTTCCTCGGCACGGGCAAATCAGCAGGCGAGAAGGCTTTTGCGGGTGACGACCGCGGCACAGGACATTATGGAGGGGCTGAAGGCCGATTCGATTGAAGAGCTTGCCTATCAGTTCAATTATCCGGCAGGAAACGCGGCAAATGGACTTGACGGTTTTCATCTCGTCAGCGGAAGTTTGATTAACCGCGGCGGAGCCATGGAAGACGGTATTCATGAGGTGCGTGCGCAGATTACTGCCTCGGATCGGTCGGTCAGCGGTTTTGTAACGACGGCGGGTCAGGAAGAAAAATTTGGAAGTTCGGATCCGTCGGAGGCTGATCAGGCGCCAAGCGTTGTTTCCAATGACGGCGGTGAGACCTATTCTTTTCTTCCTAAAAATGACGGCAAGTATTATTTTGTGCTGCAGAATATGAATATCGAGAATACCGGTGATCCGGATTTTGTCGTGGATGCGCTGATTGCGGTCGACGCAGCAGCTTACCGTGCGCCGGATGAGGCGTCGGCCACGGCGGCAACACATAATACAAATGAAATTGTAGATATTTCCGATATGAATAATCAGAGTGATGCGTTTTATGTGCAGGAGGAGGTGCTGCTCAAGGAGGCGGTTCAGAGCATCAATGCACTTCACAATCCGGCACCTGCCGTAACCCAAAAAGATCTGCAGCAGATGATTGAGCTCACGACTGCTGAAATACCGGGCGAAGCGATAGGCAATACAGATCGTATTCAAGTGAAGATTACGATCACCTATCGGACATTGGGAACGCCTTCCTATGAATATAAGAAGACGGAAGATATCTTTGACAATATTGCGACGGGACAGGCGCTTAAAAATGTGTATTTATTTTACCAGCCACTTTATCATGAAGCGGGCGAGGCAGCGGTGAAGAGAGATATCATCATCTATAATAATGAGGATTCCGTGCCCGCAACGCTGCAGGTAGCTAAGCAGGAGCTGTCTGACAATACGTATCTGGCCTCCTATGAGAGCGGTTACCGCTGCGATTTAAAAATCAACGAACCGGAGATATCGGATCGTGCCGCTTCGGTGACGAAGCTTCGCACAAATCTGGACACGAACCTGTACGCTGTTTATGATCCTTCCTTTTCTGCGCCGAATCAGGCGACCTATTATTACAACGCCTATTCAACGACCGACAGGGAGTCATTTTTGGCGGCGCCGATTTATGGTGAAAAGAATGAGGACAGGGTATTCGATGTGACGATTGATCTCTATGGGGAGGGAACCATTGCGAAGGCGTTTGCTGCCGGTACGATCTCGCCGAAAGACCGGCTCATTTCGATTTCCGGAAGCAAGAATTAAGGTGGGAGGCGGCATTTGAGAGAATGGCTTGGCCGGCTTGACCGGTTTTTAAGAAAAGAGAATAGCGGTTCTTCGATTGTCATCGTCATTGTGGCGCTTGCGTTTGTCGGTATTCTTGGTGCGACGATTATGTGGATGTCACTCAATAATTATTTGATGAAGGCGACCGACCGCAGGACGAAGGAAAGCTTTTATTCGGCAGAAGCGGTGCTTGAACAGATTGTGGCGGGACTGCAGAAGGATGCGTCTGATGCGACGGAGCATTCGTACAGCTATGTGATGCAGAACTATGCAAACTGGAACGAGCAGAAGAGAAACAGTAAATTTGCGGCGGAATATTTAAATCAGC
Organism: Bacillota bacterium; assembly: GCA_023402845.1. GTDB lineage: Bacteria > Bacillota > Clostridia > Lachnospirales > Lachnospiraceae > JAEYFP01. The sequence continues at coordinate 75,934 of JAEYFP010000010.1, read as the reverse complement.
TCCAAAAAATTCTTTCCGGAGGAACAGGTGCGGATGTGACCCGTTATCAGCTCAGCCGTCTTGCCGCCTATGTGGACGGCAGCATCGGACTGAGTATTGATGCCGCTGTGCCCGGTGATCCAAAGCGGCTTCTGCAGACGGCAAATATGAACGCGGATGGCAGCATTGATTATTCACAGCCGACCGGTGAGATCGTGCGTCCGGCGGATGAGGATTATTTGCTGCTGAAGGGCTTTCATCTTGAGTTTGTAGATGAGAGGGGCTTTTTGTCGGTCATTGATACGGACATCATGATCAGTGCACCGCCGATTGAATTCACACAGTCCTCGGTGATGCCCGATGTGTTTGAGTTCTGTATCATTGCAGACAGACGATTTGAAAATACCGCAAGCTCCGGCCGTGTTACCGTAAACGGAAATCTGTATGCGGGCGAAGAGGGGATTTTTGTCTATCATGAAATGCACCTGCAAAAGTCAGAACACATCGTATCAAAAGGGCCGGTAACATTGCAAAACAGCAATGCAAAACTGCTTGTCGGCGGTGCGAAAACGGATGATATCCCGCAGTTTTGGGCGGAAAATATCGATTTGAAGGCGGGAGAGGCGGTGCTGCATGCAAAGACCTATGTGGCAGACGATTTAACGATGAACGGCGTTGGGACAAAGGTCAGTCTTGAGGAAGAGTATTACGGCTACGGCAGTTCAACGTCAGATTCTGCGAAGAGCAGCGCAATCATGATTAACGGCATCGACAATACGCTGGATATGACGAAGCTGAATAGGCTGCTGATAGCGGGACATTCCTATATCGGAACATCCAAAGCGGCATCCGTTGACAGCAAGCCGCTTGTCAGTGCTGCCGATCAGGAAGTATCCGATGCGAATGCAGCATCCAATACGGATATCCTTATGGGTGAGTCAATTGCGGTGAAGGGAAATCAAATCGCGTACCTCATACCGGAGGAGTGCATCGGCGTTGTGGACGGAAATACCGTTATCGGGAAAAATCCGCTTTCCGGCACCGAATATACTGCGATGATGACGCAGTACGGCGGTGATGCCGCTTTCAATGAGGTCTCTTTTTCAAAGACCGTGTCCAAATATGGGGGCGGGACTTCCCTGAGCGCCTATGCTTCCGATTTCAGAAAAATTTTTGCGCCGAGTAACGGCGAAACAATGGTGTATTATTATATGGTGCTGAACGAGGAAAATGCGAATCGTTTTTTTAAAGATTTTTACGGTCTGCAGAAAAGCGCCTTTGATCGTTATTTTAATATCTATTCGTCCGGCGGTATTTTGGCAGGTACGTTTGCACGGATTCATATGCAGGGTAATTATATGACGTCGGAGGCGACCGGTCTGCCCGATATGCCCCAGGCGGTGACGCTGCACGATGCCATGCCGCAGGATGAGCAGGCACTTTCCGAGGAAACGGGACGCTATACGGAAATTAATACGGCGCTGACAAGAAAGCTGATCGAAAATTATTACGGCCTGACCGAATCGGAAATGGGAAAAACAGTTTTTGAAAATATTATTAAAAAGCCGGAAGCAGAGCTGTTTGCCGGAAACGGCACGAGACGTTTTACACTTGAAGATGGCATGAATGCGGTAATTACCGGTGCGGCTGTATACGAATACGGCACCTCGGGAGATTCTAAGACTCGTTTGATCGTTGCGCTGCACGATGTGACGGTATCCAAGGATTTTACCGGAATGATTATTGCAGGCGGTGTGATCAGGGTTGAGGCAGGTGTGACGCTGAACAGCGCCGAAAGCAAGGATGCGAAATCGGAGCTTGTCCGTGTGCTGCAATGTGAAGCGAGTGATACGGATCCGCGCCGGCCGATCGATTTTTTTGTGAACGGCGGCGAATATGTGCTTGACGGAACCCCAGTTTCTCCTTCTGAGGACGGAACCGTTGCAAAGGCCATCGATGTAACACAGCTGGTCAGATACCAGAACTGGATCAAGAAATAGGAACGGACTATGAAGAATGAGAATCGTGGATTTTCTTTAGTGGAGATCATAATAGTACTGGCAATTCTTGGAATACTCGCCGGATTTTTTGTTACGGGAATCGGCTATATCTTCGGAACGGCGGCGAGAAGCTGCGCAAATGAAATTAAGACTGCGGTCGGTTCGGCGCGCATCACGACAATGGGCAAGGAGGAGACTGTGCTGTCCATTTATAAAGACTCCGCGGACGGTGCTTATTTTAAGCAGCTATGGATAGACAACACAGACGGAAGCGGGCCTTATGGAGATTCTCCCGAGCAGATCGGCAAAGCATATCTGGAAGTTGTCTATTGGCAGAAGGGGGAAGACGAGAGTCTGCCGGGGCATCTTTTGGACGGTACGGCGGAGCTGCTGATCGGATTTGACCGCGCATCCGGCGCCGAGACGAATATTAAAATGAGCATAGGTGGTTTAGACAGAGTAAGTCAGTTTGTCGAAAGGATAGAGGTCAGGGGCGGCGGACGTACCTATACGGTGAGGATTGCCCCGGCTACGGGGAAGGTGTATCTGGAATAGATCAGGAAGGACGGAAGCGATGCGGACAGGGATAAAGACAGACCAAAAAGGCTTTACATTGGTAGAATTGGTCGCAGCGGTTGCAATTGCCGCAATTGTCGGCGGAGCCGTGCTGGGATTTATGGTGGTCGGCGCGCATTCGTTTACATCTGCGAGTACGGAAGTCAATTTGCAGCATGAGGCGCAGCTTACATTCAACCAGCTTCAAGATCTCATTATTGATACTGCGGTCGGTATCGACTATCTGTACGGAGCGACCGAAACAGAGGAAAACCTTGTGAGCAGCGAAAGTGGTATCCCCGCGGGCGCCGCTTTTAAAAAGCTGCGCATGTACAATACGGATGTAATCTATGAGGTTGTCTTTAACCGTGCAGAGTCCCGGCTTTACTATTATGAATTTGATGCGGCGGCTTCGACAGATGCCGACGGAAATAAAATCATAATAAAGAATGGCGTGCGTGCGGAAAGAGAACGTATGGCAGACGATATCACCGATTTTTCCGTCGATTTGACGCGCATGGAAAGTAAGCGGATTGTCCGTGTCGATATGGAATTTTTGAGGAATTTAAAGACCTATCGGTCGAGTCATAACATTACGCTGAGAAACAAGCTCGTGTCGGGCAACGCGATTCCATCCTATGTGGATCCGCCCAAATCCGATCTGCCCGCGTTGATAGAAGCACCCGACAATATTTATCTGGAGCCGGGAGAGAGCTTTACCTTTACGGGAATTACGGTAAAGGGCACCGATGATTTAAAAAAGCCAAGTCAGGAGGTGCGTTGGTATATGGTGGATGCACCGGGATTTGGGTATGAAGCGGATACCGGCATCAGTACTTCCGGAAAACTGACGGTTTCCAAGAGTCAGGCAAATGATTTTAAGGTAAAGGTCATGACGGCAGACGGGGCGGTTTCCAAGACGGTCAATGTAGGTGTGATTCTTGTGACTGACCTCAACATCAGCTTTACGCCATCGGCCGCCGCAAAAAATGAAATCGGTGATAAGGATAATCCGATCTATTCGGACGATCTGGAGGGCGGAGAGGAGTTCACGCTGCAGGCATCTGTGTCGGGAAGATACCTTGATATGGCAAAGGATCCGGAAGCGGTCAAGGCGGTGGAATGGACGATTACTGATGGGGAAGAATATTTTGATATCATAGCGAGTACGCAGACCTCCTGTGTTTGCCGGATGAAAACGCCGCTTGCCTTTGGCGGCAAAATAGCAAGCGAGCCGATTGAGGTGACTGCAACAAGCACGCGTTCTGTGACAATCCCTTACGGAAATGGGCCGGTATCCGGTATATGGGGCGGTCAGGCTTATAAGAAACCGTCTGATTTCAATATTATCGGAAACGGTGTGGAAATGCAGAGAGGGCAGCACAATCCGTTTTATGTGACGCCCAAAGATACGAATATTGATTTTACAAATTATCTCTGCCTGTATTACGTTCGCCGCATCGAAACAATCTACCATCAGGACGGGACGACGACCGTAAATGTTACGGAGCCTTATAAAGATTCCAATTACGCGCGGATTGAAGGCAATCATATCGGCATTGTCTGTCCGAAGGAGCTGAATCCGAATGCGGAGTATACTTATGAAATTACGCTGTATGTGTTTGCTCCCAAAAGCGGTGACAGGAATAAATGGGAAGTATTTCCTTATAACGGCTACAAGCCGGAGGATTATGAGTACATCAGCAATACGGTCGTGACAACGCTCAAAAGAGTGTATTTGTATTTTGATAATTACTCCCGCAATTGGGATTCTGAAAAAAACAGCTATGTGGAATCCGGAGATATGACGGCAGTTTATATCCCGCGCAGGTTTCAATGGAGCAAAACCGGAAATTACGATGAGATTCGCCAGGAAATTCCATTATATCTATCAAGTACAATCGTAGAAGAGGTAAAGAGCAACAATATCAAATTTGCCTTTTACCGGGAAACGGACGGCACTTGGATTCCATATGAGGACAAGCAGTATACATTGCCGAACCCGAAGATGATCGGAATTGAAGTCGGCGGAAAGCTTGTGCTGCGCTACCATGACAACAAGTGGAATCCTGACACGGCACAGCATTTGCGGCTTGTCCCGACGATGACCTTTGGCAGCAGCAGCTATGTGTTGTTTGACAATTATATTGAAGTATATCCATGGAATATTGAGGTGCCGACGGATACCGTCAATTCACTGCTCGGACTTTACCAGAAGTGTTATTTCCCATCTCCTTCCGATTCGGATTTTCCGGGAAAGACCGCACAGCGAATGACATGGTATTATCCGTTTGCAACAAATATATCGGGCAGGGAGTCTGCGATTAACAATATTCAGCTGCAGTATGAGCTGACCGCTCAGGATAATGCAGACAGTACAAAGCGCTGGAACTTAAAGCTTTACTATCGGAACATGATTACAGATAAGTGGGTTTTGTTAAAAGAATATTATTGTAATTCTAATGATCTGGTATGGACAATCGTAAAATAAGGGGCGGAAAAAACGGAGGAATCAAGTTAACATGCGGGAAGGCGGAAGCAGACGCAATTACATAAAAAGAAGGATCAGCGCACTGATGGCGGGTGTGCTTCTTGTGACGGCGGTCGGTGCATTGACGCATATGCAGGCACAGGATGCGAAGGCGAAGGAAACGCTTGAGAGCATCACGAAGGTGGTTGCGGAGACAACCGCACAAAATCCTTATACGATTTTGGAAATTGTGCCGGATACGGTGACGTCTTCCCTGTCTCTGACCGATATCGAAGGCAGTCCGGTAAGCGTATCGGTAAACCAAAGCATGGGCATGATGGGCTATTATGTCGGTGGTGAGGAGCCGGTCACGAAGGATTTGCGGACTGTGCTGTCCGATCAGCAGAAAACAGACGGTTCTGCGGAATGGACCGCATCCGTACTGAAGGATGCTTCCCTGCGAAGGGAGTATGCCGGGAAGCTGCTTGCGTCGGTGATCAGTCCCTCTAATTTGATCGTCGATACGGTATTGGACAATGGGGCGCCGCTTTTTTATAACGGGGACGGCTACCGGGAATTTCGTGAGGGCGAAGAGGGAATGACGGTACAGGAGCTTGCTGATGGTGTGTCAAACGGCACATGGACGCTGCTTGCCAGAGATTATGAAGGAACCTATGCGGCCGATGCAGAGCCGTATTTGGATGCGGCAAAGGGAATGATGACCGCCCGGGCAAACGACGGAAATTTTACGGGTCGCTATCTCCCGGTGTATCGCAGCATTTCAGAAAATGAGGCCGCTCCCGGAGACAGGAACAGCGATTATGCGGTTCGCTTTTTAAGCAGTATATCGGGAAACTCCTATTCTGACAGCAATTTTTCCTATGACGGCAGTGCACGGGACGGGGCATTTGATCCCTGGCTGCTGTATGGTACGGATACCTCAGGATTGACAGGTGCGTCAGGGACAATTTACCGCGCACAGTTTGAGGGCGTGAGCGGCATGAAAACGGGCTACGTCGCAGAGAGCAGCACGCTGAGTATATCAGAAAATGAGATCGGTACACCTGTTTATCGGGATAACGGCGGTATTTTTGAATATGCAGGTGACATGAAGGAGGTCAGCGGCAACCGGATTCCATGTGATGATGCGGGGGAGCCGCTTGGAGATGGAGATTATTATACGGTTCAGTTTTCCTATCGTCCGGAGCCTGCTGCGGAGGGCACAACGCTTTATCAGCTGAGCGGGTTTCAAGCAGCGGCGGCAGATCAGGGCGGTCAGTATCATTTGAATGTATCGGACTCGATGTCTCCGCTTGTGCCGAACCTCAATATGACAGGAACAGTGAAGTCCCTTTCTGCCGGTACCGGCAGTACCGGAACGACCTGGCGGAATTTTGTCTATGAGTATACGCCGGGCGAAGGAAACTATGCTTGGAATTCTTCCGCGGGAGACGGACTTTACCAGATCGGCGGTGCGAAGATTTATTATACGTCAGGTCTGCAAAACAGGGAATGGCTGAAACAGTATTCTTTTGACAGAGATGCGGGAGAGCAGTGCGGAAACCTTCCTGTGACAGTCATAACAAAGGCGGCATCTCAAGTGAGTCCCACAGATGTGAGCGAAGCAAAAATGATTTTGCTTATGTCCGCGGACGGCGCGTCTCTTTGCATAAACGGGGGAGTGATTGCTTCGGGCAGTCAGCCAAACTATTCCAACTATGGACAAAGCGCCCGCGGGATTGTTCAGGACATCAGTCCTGCCGTCTATAAACAGATTGTCGCCCGCGCCGTTTCGGAGAGTATTCCGGTTGTGGCGGATTATAACATTATAAATAGTGCAAAGGGCAGCACTTCAGAAGCCGAATCGATCAGAGAATCCCTGATGTATCGTCTCATACAGGCCATGATGGCAGAGGATTTGGAGCTTTATTACCGAACCATCGAAAATGCATCGGATGAAGAAATCAAGAAGGATACGACGGAGCCGGGAACGGTCAGTCCGACAGTCAGCGCGAATCATTGTCATTATATAAATAAGAATATTTATATTTATCAACCGAAGCAGCCGAGTGAGGGAGGGAGTCCGGCTGCCTGCATAAAGTTTGTCAATGCGGGCTTTTTTTCGGCTGTATTCGGCGAAACGGCGGTCAGTGACGGCTTTTCGGAGGTGCTGATCGATATTGAAAATGAAAATCTCTACCGGCAGACCGACGGCAACCGCCCGCTGCTTTCAACGGATGTTTCCCAGTCAACGGCTCTGCGCTACATCATCGGCTACGCGAAGAAGAGGGAATACAATACGAAGGGTACGATGCGTATTCTGGAGCTGGAGCCGTGCGCTTCCTATGATCTGTCCGTCGATGCGGACAACGGTATTTTGTATCAGGCGAAAGGGAAAACAAAGGAAGAGCTGATCAATCAAAAAGGCACGAAGATGGAACTGACACGGATGACAACGGCAGAATTCATCGGTAAGATCGAGGATTTGAATGCAAAATATGACATGATATATATCGGCATGAATACAGGTCTCATGAATGTAGACGCAAACGGAAAAACGAGGTACAATGACAGCAGTATGAATGGTCTTGTATACAGCAATGTCGGCGATTATCTTTATCTGGAAGCGTATTCGGCGGGGCTGCTCGACCAGGATTATGTGAATAACGACAGGAACAGAAATCTGAAGGGACGCAGCTATATCGACATCAATCAGACTGTCGCCCGCAGCCGTTACAGCGGGAACGATATCACACAGGAAAAGGAAGAGGCACTAAAGGATTATGTGGAGGCGGGTTATCCGGTCGTCCTTGCCGATTCTTTTATGAAGGTGACACAAACCGTCAATACGGATACGGTTGATAATTCTTCTTATTTATATCGGTTTGTCGATGCCGTCAAGGAAAAACAAAATGTGTTTCGGGTGGAAAACCTTTCTCCGGCACTGTTTAACTGGTATATTAATCTGGCAAAGCCAATGCTTAAAATGTACGGAAATTCACTTGCCGCACAGACGGATACGGTGACGATTGTCCGGAATCCGGAGGACGGGCAGTTTTATGCAACGTATGAATTCGATATTACGAACAGCGGTGCGGCCGACAGTGCCTCAACCTTTGATGTGAAGCTTTATGTAGATATCAATGCGGACGGAAAGTTTTCGAGAAGCACGGAACAGATTACAACATTAAGTGTTCGAGGCGAGGATGGCACGCCGGCCTTGGCGGAGGGCGGAAAATACAGTCTGAGTGCGGGGAAACGCTACTATGCAAATTATGTTCTCTCCTCCGAGCATGCCGGTATCCTTCCATGGAAGCTGGAGGTGTTTCAGAATAACAACAATTACCGGCGGTCGGGTGCGATCGGGTACTATGAGGTGCGTCAGCAGGAAAAGAAAAAAATAAAAATATTACAGATTAATTCCAGTCAGAACCAGACCTGGAATATGCAGACGGAGTACGCGAATACATCGAGTCTCTTTTATAAACTGCTCAGCGATGAAAGTGTCCGCTATGATGTGGATATCAAGACGTTAAGCTCGACTGCCTTTAATGCGGTGTCACCGACGGTTATTTTTGAGGATTATTTGGAATATCTGCAAGAATATGATATGCTGATTCTGGGCTTTGGCGATTGCTACAGGGAGCCGAATGCGACCGCAGTCGGTGCGATTGAGGAATACATAGCAAGCGGCCGGAGTGTTTTGTTTACACACGACACGACGTCATTTATCAATGCACCGTCGGGACAATTTTATGCACAGGAAAGAAACGGAAGGACAAGCAATCTAAGCTCCGGCGTTACTTATTGGGGTTATCAGTTTAATCGTATGATCCGCGGACTGGTCGGCATGGACCGTTATAATGTGCTTGGCGCATCGGAAAGCGCGGCTGACAGGACGTATGAGCGGGAAACCGCATTTGGGCCGAAGTCTGCAAGAGGCCGGACACTCGATGAGGTGCAGGGTTTTACCTATCAGGTGATGAATCTTTATGCCTATACGGGAAATGACGGCAATGGAAGGACCTTTCCGACACTTCGGAACTTAAGCGGAATTGATACGGGCAGCGGGCAGTACAAAAATGAATATGTAACACAGGTGAACAGCGGACAGATTACAACGTATCCGTATAAGCTTCAGGAGCGCTTCAACGTTGCACCCACCCACGCACAGTATTATCAGCTTGATTTTACGGCGGATGATGATAAGGACGGAGAGAGCGACATTGTTGTTTGGTATTGTATCAGCGATTCGACAGATAAAACGATTACCGGTACCTCGGGACGCGATATGTATGAAATCTCTCCGAATGATGTCAGAAATAATTACTATATTTATAATAAAGGAAATATCACATACAGCGGTGTCGGGCACAGCAGTGTGATGAGCAACGGATCCGAGCAGGAAATTAAGCTGTTCATTAACACAATGATTGCCGCATACAGGGCGGGACTTCATGCGCCTGTTGTGGAAATTAAGGAAAGTTATCAGGATCATGCGCGGGATATCCGGAATATTTATGTATCGTATGACACACAACTGAAAAATGCGGAGCGCAATACCATTAAGGAGAGCGGCGTTCTGGATCTGACAGAGGATCTTTATTTCAGAACAAGTGCTGTGAGTCTTATACAAAATACGGCCAATACCGAGCATAAGATGAGCGCGAAGCTATATCTCGAGGTGCCGGAGGGAACGCCGGATGCCGAAATCATCTATCTGGATAAGGAGCCCGTGACCGTATTGCCAATGCCGATGACCGGAAGCTCTCCGTATTATGACGATGCACTTTATTATCGGGATGAGACGACAGGTGCGGAAATCAAGGCTGACCCGGAGGAACTTGTAAGCGGGAGGACTTACCGGACTAAGGTGCCGGTTTATCTCCTCGGGGCAAATGGAGCGCTTTGGAACGAGACGGCGGCTTCCTCAGCTGCCTTAAACACACGCAGGGTGTTTCTTGTGGCGACTGATTCGGTCTACAACCGGAAAACCGGACGTTTGACGGCACTGTCGGGAAGTGCTTCGGCTTCGCTTGTCCGTGTACAGGTATTTGATTTGGACTAGGAGTAACTATGATTGCATTCAGATTGAACCATGCGCTGCATTTGCAGTATGAAAAAACGATGACCTGTGTGAAAAGAGAGTTTGTCGCAAGCGGGGTCTATGTCCTTTATAACGGAGATCTGATTGTGCTTGGAGAGCCGTTTTCCCTGTGGATTTCCTATACCGCAAAAGGCATCGGTCAGGCGCAGCGTTTTTCGGACTGGCGTATTTTTGACAGGGAGACACTGCCCGAATACGAAGAGCATGCTGTTCAATCGGAGCTTTTAAAATATTTGCTGATGGTATTTCGGCGTTCACAGAAAATAGAACCATATGCGGATGCGCATATGGAATCGGTGCTGTTAAGAAAACTGAATCAGAAGCTGCGCTACTATAATCTGCAGGCAGAGCCGGAGGAACAAAACACTCTTTTTCGGATCCTGTATTTTGCAGAGGAGATTTCTTTAGAAGCAGCGGCGGATATTCTCGATACGAATGATTATGCTAAGGGACAGCGTGAGAGGATCCGTTCTGACTTTGAAGAAGCGGAGCGGCTGCGCGGGCTTGGACAGCATGGATCGGCGGTTCCGTTTTACCTGCGTGTGCTGTCGTCCGAAGCACCGGATTCTCTCGTGTATACGCTCTCATGCTTCGGGCTGGGAGAAGCGTATTATTTTGCGGATGAGCCTGTGCTCTCAGCGGAGTTTTACCGGCGCTGCACAGTGGAGCTTTTGCAAGATCCGGGCGATTTTTATGTAAGGCTCGGGCATACATATCTGGATGATCGCATGAAGGAACACACGGTTCATGTGAAGATTTTTTTTAAGGCAAAGCTATGCGGTTTGTATGCACAGCACCATAAGGCGGAGCTTTTAGAGGCCTCGGCCCGGGTAGGAGACGATTACGGGGAATACGAAGAGTCGTGCGAAAAGATCGGAAGAGGAAAGTACGGGAAATAAAGCCGACAGCGGGAGTAAAGCACGAAAATAACAAAAGACAGCGAAGGGTAAAACAATGCCGCAATTTGAGTACAAAGTAATTAATTCAGAAGGAAAAGAGCGAAGAGGAACTATGTTTGCCGCTACGAAGGAGCAGGCATCCATGCGTTTGAAATCGGATGGACTGATCATATCAGAGCTTTTAGAGGCTTCCTTCAAAAAGAAAGGAGGTTTCCGCTCACGCGCAATTCGTCCGTCTGATTACGGGATGTTTTGCAGACAGTTTGCGCGGATTTTGCATGCGGGCCTCAATCCAGTGAATACGCTGCAGATTTTGGCGGAGCAGACGGAGAACAGACAGCTGAAGCGGGGGGCGGGGGCACTGGCCGATCTGACAGGGGCCGGCGACTCGATTTCGTTTGCAATGAAAAAGCAGGGCGGAATTTTTCCGGGACTGCTGATTTGTGCTGTCGAGGAAGCTGAGATTACAGGAAATCTTGAAAAAGCGTTTACCTATATGGCAGCTCAATTTGAGTCGGAGGAAAAGCTGAAGGAGATGACGAAAAAAGCCTTTTATTATCCGGCGCTTGTTGCAGTGGTATGCCTTTTTGTAGTGTTTGTTATGCTGCTCGTGGTCATTCCGCGTTTTGTCGGTATGTTTGCGGACATTGACTTTACGATGCCGTATGTGACACAGGTCGTCATTGGGATCAGCAGCTTCTGTGTGAAATACTGGCCCCTGTTTCTGGCAGTTCTGGCCGGCCTGTTGATAGCTGGCCGACTTTATGGACTGACGGCACGCGGAAAGCTGTTCTATTCTGAAATTATATTGGAAACACCTTTTTTTGGCAGGCTGCATAAGCAGCTTGCCTATGCGCGCTTTTCCAGGACTCTATCGGCTCTGCTTTACGCGGGCGTGCCGGTACAGGAGGCGCTGGAGGAGGCCGCCGGGTTTATGGACTATGAGCTGTTTCGGCGCATGTTGTTTTCGGCATCGGAGGAGATAGGGAAAGGCATGACACTTTCCAAAGCACTGGGTGCTTCGGAACTGTTTTCCCCGATGTTGGTACAGATGGTGTCCATCGGCGAGGAGATCGGCAATCTCGGAGAAATGCTTGACGAACTTGCGGATTATTATGAGGAAGAGGCAATCAGGATAGCTGGCAGACGGCAGACATCCATAGAGACGCTTTCGGTCGTCTTCATGGCGCTGATTGTCGGCGTGCTGATTGCGGCACTCGTACAGCCGACGGTGCTGCTTTATGATTTTGTGAGCGGGATGTAGCCTGGGGATACTTACTATTGTATTAAAAGAAGAGGAGAATTACGGTGAAACATTCCGGTACGGTGATCACAGTGTCGGCCGTATTTTTTCTTTCTGTAATCGCTTTTTTTGTTCTGACGCTCTCCGGAAGGTCGGTGGAGTTGACAAAACGGCTGATCAATCAGAAACTGGAAATATGGTCGGAGGACGGACTTGAGCAGGCGGGGAGGGTACTGTCCGAAACTATGGCGGCACAGGCGAAAAGCTGCGCGGCTAAAGAATTTAACTCCCTGCTGAGCAGCATGGAAAGCAGTACGGCCATGAGTGAGGAAGCTGCGGAAAAGACCTTTGCGGCAAACTACTGCAATGCCCTGCGGGAGATATATGGAAGCGGGGAGGAACTATGTATGCGCCTGCAGGCGGATCTTCCAAAGCTTGATATGGGAGAGCTTACGGTGGATGTGCAAAATCCTCCCAGGTTTTCAGTTTTGGCCGATGAGGAGACAAATACGGAAAGCCGGTGCGTGGTAAGCGGCGTAACAGTTCTCTACAGTCACGGAGAAAGCTATCGGCGAACGCGCACGTATGAATTTGTCATTCATATTCCGAATGCCCATTTTTTTGACGGAAACGACGAATTATTTGAATATTCTTTAATAGGAAATAAAGGGATTTATATGACGGGGAAAACGTCTTCGATCGTGGGCAGCGTTTTTGCGGGTACCCATCCGGTTACCGAAAACAGAAAGGCAGAGACGGGTTATGGGGAGAAGGATGTTTACGGCGGCTTGAATATTCTCTCAACCCAGCTCGGAATTCAGGCGGATGAAATCGTATCGGAGGGGGATGTCAATCTGAAAGGCTCGTTTGCCGTATTCGGGAACGAGGAACAGCCTATCAGTATTTATGCAAACCGGATCAACAAGATAAACGGCTATCCGACAAAGACAGACTATTATATTGAAGGAATGGAATTTTTACGGGCGGATATGGAGGAGGAAAGCGAGGAATATGAACGTATCCGCACGATGATCAACGATGCGGGAAGGAAGCTCTCAACACTTGAATATTATTATGATTCGAGCAACGATGGAGACTATGGAGGCAGCTACCGCAAAATCATGGCAGGAACGGATGTAACGATCAACGATGATGTGACGGGTATCGTTATTACTCCGGGAAATGTCATTGTTGATGCGGGCTGCAATGTGGAGGGCATGATTTTTGCCGGAGATCGTATTTATGTACAGGGAAATAATAATATTGTCGCCAACAGAGACGTGCTGCGTACGATCATCAGCGAGGAGCGGGAAGCTGTCCTGAAGGAAGAAGCGATACCTGATGCAAGGACGGGAATCAGCCATGAGCTGGCGGATTATTTATATGGATTACAGTTTTGCGGTTTGTACGATGAAAATTTTAATTATGTTGAAATGTTACAAAAAAATTACTAGAGTTTGAATAGAATATGAACGAACAATGAACAAAGGATTTCCATAGGAAATCCTTTGTTTATGCCAACTTAATAATTTAAGTGATTTAGTAAACGGTTAAAACGATTAAGTAAACATAGGAAAAAATTAAAAACAATTCTGAAAAGTCTAAAAATTATAGTAATTAATATCTAATAAGAAGGGGTGCATCAACGGCTATTTTCGTGCTAGAATTAACTTAGTCGTTTAAGGGAACACAAATACAAAAATCGATTTTTGTCGAAACTTAAGTTCAAAATATTAAGTTACGAATTTTGTTTTATTAAGTGATTTCTAAATGAACGACAAAACTAGTCATCATAAAAAATGGAGGAAAAGAAATGAAAAAGAAATTATTATCAGTAATTCTTAGCACAGCTATGGTTGCTACACTTCTTGCTGGTTGCGGCAGCGCTGCAGCACCTGCAGAAGAAGCTCCGGCAGCTACGGAAGCTCCGGCTGAAGAAGAAGCACCTGCAGAAGAAGCAGAAGAAGCACCTGCTGAAGAAGCGGCTGCAGAAGGACTTGCTTACACAGGTGACCTTAACTTAATGCACTTCTCCACATCAGAAGAGTCTGAAGGCAACGGCGGTTCCGATGGATTCCGTACAATGATTGCTGAGTGGAAGGAAGCTAACACAGGCATTAATTTAGTTGAAAACGTACTTGCAAATGCAGAGTACAAGACACAGATCGCTACACTTGCAGCAGCAGATGATCTTCCGGATGTATTCCTGCTTCAGGGTATGAATACAAAGGAATGGGCAAAGCAGGGTCTGATCATGGATATGTCAGACGTAATCGCTTCTTCCCCGAATGCTGCAGATTATAATGAATCTTATTTCACACCGTTTAAGGATGGCGACAAGCTTTATGCACTTCCTGCATTAACAGGCGGTACTTGCACAGTTGTTGTTTATGACAAGGCTCTTTGGGCAGCTGCCGGTTATGACACATTCCCTTCCACATGGGAAGATGTTCAGGCTGCTAAGGAATATTTTGACGGCGAAGGCATCGATACGATTGCTTTTGGTAACGGCGGAAAATGGCAGGCTAACTCTTGCTTCCTCTCTGCTTTAGGTGACAGATTCCACGGTCCTGACTGGTTCTCATCGATTATCAACAAAGAAGGCGCTGCTTTCACAGATCAGGAATTTGTTGATGCGCTGACATGCACACAGGAACTGTTCCAGTCCGGCATCTTCAACGAGGACTTCAACTCCATTACAAATGAAGATGCTCGTGAGTATTATATCGCTGGCGATGCAGCAGCATTCATCGGCGGAAACTGGGATGTATCCTATATTCAGGCTACATTGACTGATACAGATCAGTATGACAACATCGGTTTTGCAGTTCTTCCTCAGCCGGCTAACGCTACATATGATCCTCAGGGACAGAATATCGGTTTAGGATATGGCGTTGCTATCAATCCTAAGGTAGCAGAGGATCCGGATAAGCTTGCAGCAGCAATTGACTTGGCTTACAAGCTGACAGGCCCTGACTTCGCTAACTATGTGGCATCCAACTATGCTTTGGGCGGACTTACAAAGGTTGCAGATGTTGATCTTAGTGCATTCGATCAGATTACACAGGATTTCTACAACTGGTCTTATGTAGATACAACTCCTTGTGAAATTTATGATTCCTATATCTCCAGTGCAGTTTGGGATGTTTGCAACACTGACCTTCAGGAAATGCTGAATGGCGACAAGACTCCTGAAGAAGTAGCAGCCAATACACAGGCAGCTTATGAAGCTAACTACTAAAATTTAAAAGAATTTTTAATTACACTTACATAGTGGTAAGTAGTTAAAAAATGCGGGTCTCGTCCGACTCATGGATGGGACCCCATTTTATGGGTAAATACGGTACTGTTCAAACCGTAGCTTAACACCTTGCTGTTAAGCTGCGTAAAAACGTAATTTAAAAGATGATTTCTGCTTCGCAGAGCGAATTTATATGCAGAAATTATGCGTTGCCCAGAACAGAGTGAACGATAATGGAAATATAGATTATTTACACAAAAAATCATTCGAAATATTGAGTGAATTGGATAATTATGCTACAATAATAATTGTAGGAATATACTGACTATGAGCCGAGTCAAAGCAGGAATGCGAGCTGTTTTGAGTCCGTTTATAGGGACTGGGATAAAAATGAAGGAGGTTTTATTAAGATGCTGAAATCTATTAAGCCAAAGACAAGTACGATTCTTGCGTATCTTGCAATACCATTTGTATGGTATGTGTTCTCCGTATTTGTTCCTCTGATTACAGCTATGTTCTATAGCTTTTTTGAGTGGAAGGGGGGTCCGCACAAGACCTTTATCGGAATTGACAATTATATACGGCTGATTTCTGACGGGACATTCTGGCAGTCGTTTGGACACAACCTGTATCTGGTCATTGCCTGTATCATCGGTCAGGTCGGCATTGCGTTCATCTTTGTGCTGATGATCAATTCCAGGCTTGTGAAGTTTAAGGGAATTCATCGTACCTTCGGTTTCTTTCCAAGTACTGTTTCCGCCGTTTGCGTCGGATTTATCTGGAAAATGATATACGATAATAAGAGAGGTCTTTTGAACTGGTTTTTGGAAGCGATCGGTAAAGAGGATGCGACGAAAGTTTGGCTGAATCAGCCGGATCTTGTTATGCTTCTTGTATCAATTCCGTTGATCTGGCAGTTTATCGGTTATTATATGGTGATTCTGTTATCCGGTATTGCGGCGATCGACACCGAAATTTTTGAGGTTGCCGAGCTGGACGGAGCAAATGCATTCCAGAGGGCAATTTATATTGTCATGCCTCTTTTGAAGAACACACTGCTTGTATGTATCACGCTTTGTGTTGCCGGCAATATGAAAGCCTTTGACCACATTTATACGATGACTGATGGCGGTCCCGGTACGGCTTCTATGGTTATGGCGATGTACGGCTACAATATTTCCTTTAAGCAGATGAATATGGGCTACGGCAGCGCGATTTCGGTCGGCATTTTCATAGTCAGCCTCGTTGTAATTGCAGGCAGCCAGGCAATTATTAACTTCTACACAAAGGATAAGGGGGTGGAATAAGATGGCATATAATCCAGATGACATCGCCGGAAAGAGAAATTCGACTGCCGGTGAAAACGTGAAAAAGAATGCCTTGAGCGTTATTCTGAATGCGATCCTGATTTTATTTTCCGCTACATGTATTTTCCCTCTGATTTGGATGTTTTACTCTTCCTTAAAGCTGAAACGGGAGTTTAATGCGGATATTATCGGTTTACCTCCGGTGCCTACACTGTCTAATTATATTAAGATCACGACAAATGAGGATTATCATATTTGGCAGTCAATGGGCAACAGTGCAAGAACGACAATTTTGTCTCTGTTTTTCATTGTACTGTTCGGATTCATTGTCGGCTATATTCTTGCGAGAGTAAAATTCAAGGGCAATCGGATTCTCTATGTGATGTTCCTGATGGGAATGCTGATTCCTGTTCATTCGCTGTTGGTACCTATTTACGTTGTATTTAATAAGACCGGACTCGGCAATCAGTGGTTTACACTGTTGATTCCATATGTCGCCTTCGGTTTGCCGATTGCGGTATTTCTCGTAGAGAGCTTTATCAAGTCGGTGCCGATCGAGCTGGAGGAAGCAGCCGCCATTGATGGCAGCAGCTTTACCAGGACATTATTTGAAATTATTCTGCCGATTACAAGACCGATGCTGATTACCGTGGCGATCATCCAGACCTTCTCCTGCTGGAATGAGTTTTCTTTTGCACTGGTACTCATGCAGGATGTCCGTCTGCAGACGGTTCCGCTGGCGATGACGATGTTCAAGGGTCAATTCGCATCTGACTATCCGAAGATTATGTCCGCCATGCTTCTCACAATGTCTCCGATCGTCGTCCTCTATTTCGTCTTCAGCAAGGAGATTATCAAAGGAATGGTGGCAGGAGCTGTTAAGGGTTAAGTACAGGGAAGAGCCAAAGCGCCGAGCGCAAAGCGAGTGCGCATAAAAAGAGCATTATGCGAAGCATGATGCTATGGTTGCAGGAGCTGTTAAAGGATAAGTACAGAGAAGAGCCAAAGCGCCGAGCGCAAAGCGAGTGCGCATAAAATAATAAGTTTTTAAAGAGAACAAAAGTGTGCTTCGCCCACTTCCGCGATCATTTGCTCCGGCAGCACAGCTTTTGTTCCGCGCGCGAAGTTGCGCATAAAATTTTCTTGTATAGGAAATTCGAAGTAATTTCCTATACAAGAACAAAGGTGCGGCGAATGATTGCCGCACCTTTTCTATTACAAAAAATTATCTATCATAGTAAATTCCGGCGGTAATCAGCGGGAGTCGTTCCGGTGACAGTGCGAAATTTTTTATAGAAGTAATCGACATTTTTATAGCCGACACGCTCCGAGATTTCATAGATCTTCATGTTCCCCTGTGTCAGCAGTATCTTTGCATGGGAAATCCTCACATAGTCCAAATAGGAATTGAAATTTTCCCCAACCCGTTTCTGGAACAGCTTCCCGAGATAGGAGCTGTTGTAGCCGAATAATTTTGCGATCCCTTCCAGCTTGATGTTGTCCTGAAAATTGTGATTTACATAATATATAATATCATAAAGAATATTGTTTCCGGTGGAATCTCCGATCGAGTTCAAAATTGATTCAAACTGAGTATTGTAGAAGTCAAGAACATCATCCAGACGTTCCGAATGCTCAATTAAATATAAAATGGTGTAATTAGCCGGAAAGCGGATCTGTGCATCGGGATATTTTTTCAGCATCTGCTGCTTGATCGATAAAAAAATATCGGAGAGGAAAAGCTTAACCTCCGGAATGCTGTTCGTACAGCCGCTGAGCTTAATTTGCAGTTCCAGAAGCATATCCTGCAGTTTCACACGGCTGTAAGACTGCAGATAAGTACAAAACTGGCCGCAGAATTCTTCGACGTTTTCCAGCTGAAAAGCCCCCGTCGGTATAAAGCCGGATTCGACGGTCAGAACATGCACCTCTTCATTCATGAAATAACGGCGCTCAATGAGCTGTTTGGCGTCCTCGTATGATTGAGCAACCTCGTCAAGAGAGGAAACAGTCCGGCCGCACGTGATGAAAAATGTGTAATAGGGAGTGTTTTTATCCTCATATTCATGATGGTTCTGAAAGAAATTATAAACCGCCTTATGAGCGGCCTTCCCGATCAGAAGGATGATCTGGCGATTATTTTCCACATCACAGCATAAGTAATCCTGTTCCTTCTGCAGGTTTTTCAGCTGATCCGAAAACTTTGTGGTTTCCTTTCTATCCCCTTTAAATGGCTCGCACAGCAGGATCTGGAACAGCTTTTCCGCACTTTTGGGAAAGTAGATTTCTTGTTCGCTATGAGTAAACTTCTTCTGATTTGCAAGAATATCAAGCAGCAAGGCGGAACGGCGGTTCTGAAAATAAGATTTATAGGAAAGCAGATTAAATTGCTCGTTATCTAACTTTTCGGCACTGCTTATAATGGTTTCCAAAAGCTCCTGTGAAGCCACCGGCTTGATCAAAAAAGCATCAACCCCAAGGCGGATAGCAAGCTGCATCCGGACAGCAGAGCTGTCGGCACTTGCGGCGATAAAGCGGCAGGTAGTCGTTTCCTTTGTCTTTTGAATCTGTATCAGTTCGTCCGGGGAAAAATGAGCGACATCGATCAGCACAAGATCCGGATGATAGCTGTCTACCGCATGAAGCACCTCATCGACATTTCTGGCGGCATAACAAATTTCCATTTCCGCTTTTTTTTCCGAAATAATTTCAAATATCAGGCTGGCGATGGAATTTTCTTTGTCTGCAATTAATATATGAAGCATAGGAGTCTCCTTGTCGTCTATCCTAATGATAAACAACAAGATTTGTTTTGTCAAACCACTCTTTCATCCAAACAGTAGGAAAATGCAGTGTTCAGAAGATTTGCGGTTGTATTTTATATCACTTTGTGATAAAATCAGTTTGTTTGCAGAATGTGACAGAATGGAGAAGGGAGAAGGCAACAGATGGAACCTGTAATTGAGATAACATTGTTTGGTGGCTTTGAAATCAGGATGGATGGGGAACCGATATTGGAAAGCCTGAGTAATACGAGAAAAACAAAGCTGTTTTTGTCCTATTTGCTGCTTCATAAGCAGAAGCCGGTTTCTCACAAGGAATTGTTTGAACTGCTGTGGTCCGGAGAAGACTATGCCAATCCTGGAACAGCGCTGCGCACACTGCTGTACCGATACCGGGTTTTGATTGATAAGGCGGGAATCAAGCCGCTTAAGCATTCCATTCTCAGCCGCAGGGGTGCTTACCAGTGGAATCCCGAGCTGGAGGTTTCTATTGATATTTTTGATTTTGAAGATTATTCCAAGATCGGTTTGAATAAGGATTTGAGTGATAAAAAGAGAAAAGAATGCCTCAAAAAGGGGATTGAATTATACACGGGGAGCCTGCTTCCCGATTCGGGCTCGGAGCATTGGGTCGTGCCGAGAACTGTTTATTACCGTGACTTGTATTTTAAGGATGTTGTTGCTTATGCCGAGATTTTGAATGCGGAAGGGGCCTATGATGAAACGGTGGAAGTTTGTGACCGTGCGCTTGACCTGCTCGGGAAAAATGAGCTGCTGACCTTGCTGCGGCAGTCCGCAGAAACGAAGGGAGACTTGCCGGATCATCTGCAAACCCGCTGTGACAGGATCTTGCAGTATGAAAGCGGAATGGGTGAGGAAATCGGGACCATGCAGCGCAGCATGGAGGTGGATGATGCGGAATGCACGGCATTTGTATGCGATTATGAGATGTTTAAGGAAATTTATCACTTACAGAGACGGCTGCTTGCCAGAACTGGCGATACGATGTTTCTCACAATTCTGACGATGGGAAAGGCATCCGGAGTTGAGTACGGAGCCCTTCATAATGAAAAAATTATGGAAGCATTGTTGGACTGCTGCCGTCATGTGCTGCGCTGCGGCGACTCCATCTGCCGTTATTCCGACAGCCAGTTTGCCATTATGTTTCCCGCGCCCTCCTATGAGAATGCACAAAAAGTCATGGAACGCCTGCGGTCCTCCTTCCTTTCATTAACCAACGAAACAGAGCTGCTGCTTGTCTATCGCATCCGTCCGCTGAAAAATGCGAAAGAGTAAAAAGGGCTCCCTGTGTGACGAATAGGCTGGATAGAATCCTAGCTGCACACAGGGAGTTGATATAGAAACAGCGAATCTCTTATTTTGCGGCTTTCTCCGCAAATCCGGTCGTCACAAGCTCTTCATACGGGACACGGCGTTCCAGTTCGCCGGCGTCCTCAAGAATATTCTGCAAAAGCTCGAAGCTGTCTTTTTCAAAAATTAAATTATCCTTCCAGGTACCCTGTTCATAATATCTCGTGATGATCGTTGTCAGCGTCATGATATCCGTTTCCTTAAATTGCGGCTGAATAACAGCGGCCAGCTCATCCGGCGTATGGCTGTTTGTATAGTCCATGCCCCGCTGCAAAGCATTGGTGAAGCTCTGGATCAGCTCCGGATTGCCTTCGATAAAGCTCTTTTTAGCACTGAAAGCAGTGTAAGGCACATAACCGGAATCGACGCCGAGCGATGCCACGATATAACCGTTTCCATTTGCCTCAAGTGAGGAAGCGTGAGGTTCGAATTCAACTGTAAAATCCGCATCCGATGAGACAAAAGCGGCAGCGGTATCACCAAAGGAGATGGATTGATCGATGGAAAGATCCGCAGCCGGGTCGATATTATTTTTCCGCAAAATAAATTCGAACACCATTTCCGGCATTCCTCCCGCACGTCCGCCAAGCACCTTGCTTCCCTTCAGCATATCCCAGGAAAAATTATCGATCGGCTTCTTAGAAACGAGGAAGTTTCCCGCACGCTGCGTCAACTGCGCAAAGTTAACAACAATATCCTCGGGATTGCCAAGGTAGGTATAAATACTGGATTCGCTCCCCATAAAGCCGACATCCGCTTCACCGGAGAGAACGGCGGTCATTGTTTTGTCGGCGCCATAGCCGGTGACGAGCGTCAGATCAATGCCTTCCTCATCAAAATAGCCCTCTTCGATCGCAACATAGAGCGGAACATAAAAAATGGAGTGAGCCACCTCATTCAAAACGACTTTTGTATTTCCGATGGTGCCCTTATTTTTGCTGCCGCACCCTGCAAGGACAGGAAGCAGAAGAGCCAGACATAGTGTGAAAATGATGACCGGCTTTAACCGGCCTTTTTTCATCGATTTCTTTTCCATAACAGTCTCCCTTTTTGTTATAATTCTATTATATTTTCAAAAAGAAATTGTGTGACTGATTCATGCAGCCGAATCGTCAGGGCTCCTTGTTTTTTTGATTCCCACGTGGTACTATAAAAGAAGGTTCTCAGGTGCGGGTTACAAATGGGAAGGGTAAGAAAAATGGCGGACAGGAAGTTGACAATCGGGGTGTTGATCGGTAATGCAAATTCACCGCATTCTATCAATACGCTGCATGGGATTCAACAGGCGGCTATGGAGACCGGCGTGAACATCATCATTTTTCTCGGCGTCCATACAAGCTATTTTTATCGTGACTTTTTTGAAGAGGAGGAAAGCTACGATTATCAGGTTACGACAGTTTATGATTATGTAAAGCTGGCAAAGGTCGATGCATTGATTATATCGTACGGAGAGCTTGTCATCTTTTTAAATGAAAAAGAACGCAGGACATTTTTGGAAAAGTTTGATCAGGTTCCCTATGTGATTTTGGAGGAAGTGATTAAAAAAAAGAATGCCCGTTATCAGATTGCGGATAATTATAAGGGGATGCGCTCGGTGGTGGAGCATCTGGCAATTGACCACGGCTATCGGCGTTTTGTCTGCCTGCGCGGACCGGAGGGCAATAAGGATGCAGATGAACGTTTTCGCGCTTTTTTGGATGTTATGGAGGAGCAGGACATTGAGGTGACGCCGG
Organism: Bacillota bacterium; assembly: GCA_023402845.1. Lineage (GTDB taxonomy): Bacteria > Bacillota > Clostridia > Lachnospirales > Lachnospiraceae > JAEYFP01. The sequence goes on along the minus strand of JAEYFP010000010.1, from coordinate 53,246 downwards.
ATATGGTGCGTGCCGGTGATTTTTCGGAATCCGTCGAAAAAGAGGTAGAATATTTGTTTGACCACAATCCTCATGTGCAGGCATTTGTATGTGGGAATGACCTAATGGCAGGCACCGTTTATAAAATATGCAAAAAACGCCGGATGGAAATTCACCGGTCGACGGAATGGGCGGAAAAATGGCTTTCCATGAGTCCGATGTGTTATCGGATCGGGCATGACATTGAGAGCGGTGAAGGAATTGCCGTGACGGGGTATGACGATTGGCTGCTCGCCTCCACAATGGATCCTCCTTTGACGACCGTACTGCAAAATGCTTATTCGAGCGGATATAAGGCTGTTTATAATGTGCTGGATATTTATTGCAAGGGTGGGGGAGAAAACATTATTCTGCCGCCGCTGCTGATCCGAAGGAATTCTTGCGGCTGTCAGGATGCTGAGCAGCATAAGTTTGAGGTAATGACGCCAGCAGAGCGTGTGAATCCTGAATTTTATGCAATTAAAATTGCCGAGACGATCAAAAACGCAATTTTGATTTCCGATGTGAATGATTCGATTGGAGATCGGGTATATGATATTCTTTATGATGTAATCTATGGCGACACGATTATATTTTTGGGCTATGTGAAGGAAAAAATATCAGCCAAACATGTGGTGGAGCAGCTTCGAATGCTGATGACAGGCCCTTATGCAGACTATATTTCTCCGAATGCGCTTGCCACAACCTATTCGGATTACCTGTCATATATTATTCATACAATTGATGACCATATGGCTGAGGTGCTGCTGTCTGAAATACTGATTGAGGGCATGAAGTATCTGCAGGCTTACATTTATAAAAAGGCGAAGGATGCACTTGCGGAATATGAGAGTACTTCCTGGTTTATGTCTTTGATTTCGCGCGATATGGCGAACCATGTCAGAGATGAAAAGGAAATGTTTCGCAATGCGATGATTAAGCTGAAAACGCTGAATATCGGGAACAGTTATCTCTATACATTTGAAAATTCAATTGAGCATACGCGTGACGAAGAATGGGTGTGCCCGGATAAGATGTATCTGGCGGCTTATATGACGATCGATGGTGAGGTCGTCGCCTATGAGCCCGAGGAGCGGCCGGCTGTCACCGTACATAACGGCTTCGGGGATTATATCAGACAGAGTGAAAAAAGGGAAAAGGGCTATCAGGTAACGCTGATTAACCTGTATTCGGATAAGACACAATACGGCGTTTTGATCAGCGAGATCAGCCCTGAGAATGTCCTGGCTTTGTATTATGCGGGCATTCAGATCGGGACTGCTCTGAAATACTGCGAGATGAGCCGTGCCCAGCAGCAAACCCAAAGCCGTCTGGAGCAGCTTGTCAAGGAGGTTGAGGACAAAAACAGTATGCTGCGCTTTATTTCGGAATATGATTCTCTGACAGGCTGTCTGAACAGAAGAGGTTTTATCGAGAAGGCGATGAATTTAAAAAACGAATCTTCCGGCAAAGAAGCGGTTGTTATTTTTGGTGATTTGGATCACTTAAAGGAAATTAATGATAAATTCGGACATAGCGAGGGCGATTTCGCGATCAAGAAAATTGCCCAGATCATTAAGGAGGCGATCGGTGATGATCAACTGGTCAGCAGGATCGGCGGAGATGAATTCGTTGTTATGATGCTCTGTGACCGGTGTCATACACCGGAGGCCATCACAGGTAAAATTAAGCAGGCAACGGCTGAATTTAATGAATGCTCTGACAAGCCGTATTATGTGGAGAGTTCACTTGGCTTTAAACGATTTGTCTGCGGAGATGAGATACAGCTGCAGGATGTGATCAATCAGGCAGATCAGGCATTGTATACTGTGAAGAAGAGCAGAAGAGAATCGATTGCAAAATAAATAGGTGGATATCTGAAAAACCAGCGTATTGTTCAGACCGAACGATACGCTGGTTTTTTTGTACATTCACGAAAACCGGATGCGGATATATTCCTTAATTTCCTCCACACATTTCTCAAAGCCGAGCCTGCCGCTGTTAAGGCAGAGATCATAGTTGCGCAAATCGTGCCACCGGCGGCCGGTGTGTGCCTGATAATAATCACCGCGATACCTGTCGGTTTTTTCAATATACTTCATGATATCCTTTTCGGGAACAGAAACTCTCTCGAGCGCATTCTTTTTACAGAAGGCCGCATCAGCATGAACAAAGACGGAAACGACATTCGGGTAGTCTTTGAGGACGAAATCCGCACACCGCCCGATAATGACACAAGAGCTTTGCTCAGCCAATTTTTTAATAATTTTTGCCTGATAATTGAACAAGTTCGCGTCCGAAGTAAAACCATCGCTTTCCGGTGTGATTAAGGTGCCCTTGTACACCTGCTTCATCTTGAAAAAGGTATTCGTACGGACGCGTTCGTCAACCTGCGCAAACAAGTATTCACTGATACCGCTGTCCTCGGAAGCCATCTGTAGAATCTCTCTTTCGTAGCAGCTGACATTCAAATCATCTGCCAGCATCTGTCCGATTGTCTTTCCGCCGCTGCCGTATTGGCGGGCGATCGTAACGATTACATGATCCATAGCTGTTGTCTGCCTCCTTACTTTTATTCGCCTAAATAAGCCTTTTTTATAGCGTCATTATTTAAAAGATCGGCCGCTTTTCCGGAAAGCGCAATCTGCCCTGTTTCAAGCACATAGGCGCGGTCAGCGATGGAAAGCGCCTTCTTTGCGTTCTGTTCTACAAGAAGCACCGTGGTCCCGCTGTTGCTGACTTCCCTGATAATATCAAATATCTCATTTACATAAATAGGAGAAAGTCCCATGGAAGGTTCATCCATCAAAAGGATCTTTGGTTTTGACATCAGAGCACGACCCATGGCCAGCATTTGCTGTTCTCCGCCGCTTAATGTCCCCGCAAGCTGATTTCTGCGTTCCTCAAGTCTTGGGAACCGTTTAAATACCATTGCAAGAGTGGCACTGATTTCCTCTTTATCCTTTCTTGTATAAGCACCCATCAGCAGGTTTTCATAGACCGTCAAATCGGCAAAAACCCGCCGCCCCTCCGGCACATGCGCCATACCGAGAGCGACTGTTTTATAGCCGGGAAGCTTTGTAATGTCTTTTCCTTCGAATTCGATTTTGCCTGCTCTGGAATCCACAAGTCCTGTGATTGTATGCAGGATTGTCGTCTTACCGGCGCCGTTTGCACCGATCAGGGCGATGACTTCGCCCTCGTTTACCTCAAAGCTGATGCCCTTGATCGCCTGAATGACACCATAGTATACTACCAGATCGCTTATTTTTAACATTGACATAATGGCTGTTCTCCTTGCGTATTAATCTTCTCCAAGATAGGCCGTGATGACCCTGGGATCGTTGAGCACCTGCTCCGGCTTGCCGTCTGCCAGCAGCGTTCCGAAGTTCAGCACATAAAGGTATTCACAGATTCCGGCGACGAGTTTCATGTCGTGTTCGATTAAGAGAACCGTCACATGAAACTTGTTTCTGACAATTTCGATCGTGTGCATCAGTTCAGCAGTCTCGTTCGGATTCATGCCGGCGGCCGGTTCGTCGAGCAGCAGCAGCTTGGGGCCGGTGGCGAGCGCACGTGCGATCTCGAGCTTTCTCTGCTTTCCGTAAGGGAGATTGGAAGCTTTGTAACCAGCCTGTTTATCAAGATCAAAAACCTTTAAGATTTCCATTGCCTTTTCGGTCATTTCTTTTTCTTTTTTCAGATAGGAGCCGAGGTGAAGAAAGCTCTCCAACAGGGAATACTCGATTTCATTGTGGAGCGCAACCTTTACATTATCGAGTACACTCATTTTTGAAAACAGACGAATATTCTGAAAGGTTCTCGCAATTCCGGCATTGCAGATTTCATTCGGCTTTTTGCCGACGATGCTGCTGCCATTTAAGGTGATCATACCGTTCGTCGGCAGATAGACACCTGTCAGCATATTAAAGACAGTTGTTTTGCCGGCGCCGTTCGGCCCGATCAGACCGACGAGAGAGCCTTCTTCAACGGACATATTCAAATTATCTACGGCACGAAGACCGCCAAAGGAGATCCCTAAATTTTTTACCTCTAATAATGCCATCGTTATTCGCCCTCCTTTGCGGTTTTCTTAAATTTAGATAGAATAAGCTGTTTTACCGCGGAGTTGTTGATAATCATCATGGCAATGAGCACGACGGAGTACATCAGCATCCGGTAATCATCCATGCCGCGCAGGACCTCAGGAAGCAGCGTCAGTACGACAGCGGCAATAATAGAGCCCTTGATATTACCCATACCGCCAAGCACGACCATAACAAGGATTTCAATCGATTTGTTGTAGTCAAAGGTGGCAGGCTTTAAAATACCGACATTGTGTGCATAAATAACTCCGGCGATGCCCGCAAAAATTGCGGAAATTACAAAAGCAAGTGTTTTAAAGCGGCTGACCGGAAGACCGGTTGCTTCGGCTGCAATATAGTTATCACGGATTGAGCAGATTGCGCGTCCGTGCCTTGAGTTGACGAAATTCGCTACAAGCAGAATCATCAGTGCCATAATAAGATAAACAATCGTGAAATTTTTATAGGTAGAATATTTTGGAATATCGGATAATCCGGCGGCTCCGTTTGTGATCTTGAGCGAGTTAATAATGGATTTGATGATTTCGCCGAAGCCGAGTGTTACGATGGCGAGATAATCGCCCTTTAAGCGGAGCACCGGTACGCCGATCAAGATGCCGAAAATGCCTGCGACAAGTCCGCCTGCCAAAATTGCCAGAGCAAAGGAAAGCAAAGTCGGCAGCTGGGTCGTATGGAGTGTGATCAATGCACCTGTATAGGCACCGATGGACATAAATCCTGCATGACCAAGTGTCAGCTCGCCAAGGAAGCCGATAATCAGGCAAAGAGAGACGGCCAGCATAACATTGACGCAGACCGGGATGATGATGGAAGTCATCTGCCTGCTGAGCGCTCCGCTCTGTACGAGAATCATGACAAGTGCGTATACTGCAATCGCAATAATCAGTGTCAGAATGTTCTTTTTATTTTTCATGGTTTACACCTTCTCCCTTCTCTGTTTGCCGAGAAGACCGGACGGTCTTACAAGGAGAACGACTACGAGGACACCAAAAACGATTGCGTCGGAAAGCTGCGTAGATATATAAGCCTTGGAAAGACTTTCTATGATGCCGAGAATGATGCCGCCTAGCATTGCACCGGGAATGGAGCCGATGCCGCCGAGCACTGCGGCAACAAATGCTTTAATACCGGGAAGCGCGCCGAGAGTCGGCCGCAATGATTCATATTGAGCGATAAACAGAATGCCGGCGACGGCCGCAAGACCGGAGCCGATCGCGAAGGTAAGCGAAATCGTGCCGTTGACATTAATGCCCATCAGTTCAGCCGCACCCTTGTCCTCGGAAACGGCACGCATCGCGCGTCCTGCCTTTGTTTTGCTGATGAACAGAGAGAGCAGGATCATGCATACGGTTGTTACAACCAGCGTAATCAGTGTAATACCGGATATATTGATTGTGCCGAGCTTAATTGCAGGCACCCGAATGATAGAAGCAAACGGCTTGGGTGTCGCCCCGAAAATGATCTGGACAATATTCTGCAAGAAATAACTGACTCCGATTGCAGTGATTAAAACTGCCAGCGGCATCGCCTTTCTCAACGGCTTATATGCGACCTTTTCGATAATGACACCGAGCAGGGCACAAAATAGAATCGTCAGGATGACGGCCGGAATAACCGGAATTTGCAGCGTCGTGACAAATACAAAAAGCGCATAGGCGCCGACCATGATAATATCGCCGTGGGCGAAATTGATCATTTTGGCAATACCGTACACCATTGTATAACCGAGCGCGATCAATGCATAGATACTTCCGGTGCGAAGACCGTTGATCAACTGTTCGATAATGCTGTTTAAGATGTTCATTGTTTTCACCATACCTTTACTGTAATCAGGGGAGTTTCCACCCTAATATGCAATTTGTGCATCTGCTGTCTGCATATAAGCGCAATAATCGACAATAATCGTTATTGCTTACATGCACAAATACGAGGGCAGTTATGCCCTCGTATTGCGCCTTTGCATACCTATGCTATTATAACACAGGATTTTTATTTTGTGAATGCCGTAATTATTCTACAGCTGTATATTCTCCATTTACGATCTTAATAAATTTAGCGCCCTTATTTGGTTCGCCGTCTGCCGTAAAGCTCATGTTTTCACCGGTTAAGCCGTTGATTTCGATCTGTGTCATTGCTGCGATCAAATCAGCACTTTCAATAGAACCAGCTTTTTCCATTGCTGCTTTCATTACATAAATCGTATCATAGGCATCTGCAGCGAACTGATCCGGTGTTGCACCGTAAGCAGCTTCGTAAGCCTTTACAAAGGATACGACATTTTCAGATGTGTCTGCAGCGAAGAACGGACTTAAGAATACGGCACCTTCAATTGTAGTGGTATCCGTAACTGTTCCGAGAACGCCGTCCCATCCGTCTGAACCCAGGAACGGAAGTGACATGCCGAGCTCTTTTGCCTGCTTTGTGATGTAGGTTGCATCGTTGTAGTAAGCCGGTACAAAAATAACCTCGGCGTCTGTGCCCTTAATAGAAGTGAGCTGTGTATTGAAATCTACGTCATCCGTAACAAAAGATTCGCTGGCTACGATCGTTCCGCCAAGCTCCCCAACCTTTGCTTCAAACGCATCTTTAATTCCCGTTGAATATTCATCGGAGTTATTGTAGATAACCGCAATCTTGGAATATCCTAACTTATTAATTGCGTAATCCGCCATGGTCTCACCCTGTAAAGGGTCAGTAAAGCAAATTCTGAACGCGTTCGGGTTCTTTGTACAATCAAGCGCAGAACCGGAAGGTGTGATCTGAAGAATACCGTCCTCATAAGTTAAATCTGTAATAGCCAGACAAGCGCCGGATGTAACTGTTCCCATCAAGGCATTAATTCCCTGATCCATCAGCGTGTTATACGCCTGAGGGGACTTCTCTTCGGATGCTTCATCATCCTCAAATGCCAATGCAAACTGGTAGGTCTTATCACCGACTGTTACACCGCCTGCGGCATTGATTTCTTCAATTGCAATTTCAGCAGCCTGCTTAACGGAAATGCCGTAGGAAGCAGCTCCGCCTGTCAGAGGTCCGATACCGCCGATTAAAAATGTCTCGGCTCCTTCTACTGTGGCAGCTTCTGCAGTGTCTGCCGTTTCTTCGCTCGCATCTGTTGCTTCTGCAGTCTCATCAGCTGCTTCGGGAGCAGCGGTATCTTCTGCGGCGGGCGCAGCACTGCTGCCGCATCCGACAAGTGTTGTTACAGCCATTGCCGCAACGAGCATCATGCTTACTAATTTCTTTTTCATAATAGTTTCCTCCTTATCAAATAATTTAATCATTATTTACTAAAACATCATAACTGTTTCCCGTACTGTTGTCAAATATATTCATGAAAGTTATGGGAGACATAACCTATGGGAATAGAGCTGCCGAAAACATAGGAAACAAGAGGCACAGAAACAAGAGGCATATACTTGAAAAAGAAGAGAGAAGGTGCTACAATAAAAAATCGAAAGCGGTGAAAAATGATGAAAAAAGCAACTGAAACAGGAATTGCCGGTGGTATCACGGTAGGTTCCATCTTGTGCACGAGTCTGTTTCTTCTATTATTAATACTCATGAAACCCAATAAAAAGAGAGATATTTCGAAATTTAAAGGCAAAATGTACGCCCATCGGGGACTGCATGATGCGCAGGTTCCTGAAAATTCTATTGCGGCCTTTCAGGCGGCGAAGGACAGCGGGTATGGTGTGGAGCTGGACGTACAGATGACAAAGGATGACCGCCTTGTTGTGTTTCATGACGGCGATTTGTGGCGCATGTGCGGTGTACGGGGGCGCCTGAAGGACTATAGCTATGAAGAACTGCGGCGTTTTAAACTGAAGGGAACCGAGGAGCGGATTCCTTTGTTTTCCGACGTGCTGAAGCTGCTTGCGGGGACGGATATTATCTGTGAACTGAAAAATAATAACGGTAATTTCAATTATTATTTTTGTGAACGCATTTGTGAAGAAATCAGGGATTATCAGGGAAATATCTGTATTGAATCGTTCAGCCCGTTTTTGCTTCGCTGGTTTTTTAAAAACAGGCCGGAGATTATCAGAGGACAGCTCTCAAATAATATGGACAAGGAGCGTAACATGCATTTTCCGACGGATCTATTCATGACTCATCTTTTGATCAACCGGGTGTCACGGCCGGATTTTATCGCTTACCGGTTTTCTGATATCAGGACGCTCGGCTACAGGATCTGCAGAAAGCTGTACCGGCCGTTCTGTGTAGTTTGGACAGTTAAGGGACCGGAACAAATCCGTCATGCGAAGAAGGAGTTTGATACGATCATTTTTGAAAAGGAGAATTAAGATGAAGGACTTTGTAGATTTTCACACGCACACCCTTGTAAGCGGACATGCCTACAGCACGATGAATGAAATGACCGCAGCCGCACGGGAGAAGGGCGTCTTGATGTACGGCATAACCGAACACGGTCCGGCCATGCCGGGAAGCTGTCACCGGATGCATTTCGGCAATCTGCGGATCATTGACCGTAAGGCATACGGCGTTGAGCTGTTTATGGGTGTGGAACTGAATATTCTTGATTATAAGGGAACAGTCGATTTGGAGGAAGCTCTTTTAAAGGAGATGGATGTCACGATTGCGAGTCTTCATGTGCCCTGCATTGAAAATCTCGGAAGGGAAGCAAATACAGAGGCTGTCATCAACTGTATCAAAAATCCATATATCGATATGATCGGGCACCCCGACGACGGGCATTACCCGCTTGATTTAAAAGCCGTCGCACAGGCGGCAGCCGAATACAAAACATTGCTGGAAGTAAACAACCACTCTCTGGGACCGTATTCGCCGCGTGCGAATGCCCGTGAAAATGATCGAGAGCTGCTGAAATGGTGCATGAAATACCACACGGAAATCATTATCGGCTCGGATGCCCATATTGACCGTATGGTCGGTGCGCATGAATACGCGCATGCACTGCTTGAGGAGGTTGACTTTCCGCACGAGCTGATCGTGAATACCGACCGGGAGCGTACGAGAGCGCACACAAAACAGTACAGAAATTGTTAAAAGGTCTTTACCTGAACACTTCAACGTGGTAAACTGTATTTGTATGAAAGTATTTTCCGAAGGAAGGCTGAATTATGAATCCAAAAATCAGGACAGAAGCGGTAGATTTTCTATTTGATGCAGTCATGCAGCTGAAGAGTAAGGAAGAGTGTTACATTTTTTTTGAAGATATTTGTACGATTAATGAGTTATTATCTCTGTCGCAGCGCTTTGAGGTGGCGAGCATGCTGCGGGAAAAGAAGACCTATCTGGATATTGCCGAAAAGACAGGAGCGTCCACCGCTACAATCAGTAGGGTAAACCGTTCGCTCAATTATGGAAATGACGGATATGATATGGTGCTGGACCGTATGAATAAAGAGAAATAGGACTTTTCCTATTTCTTTTTATTTTATTTAGACAGGAAATTGTTCCGAATTTCCTATCTAATAAAATCTTACGCGCAGCTGCGCGCGCAGAACAAAGGCTGTGCTGCCGGAGTATTTGGCCGTAAGAGTATACGAAGCACACTTTTGTTCATTTCATTAGGAAAGGATCGTGAAAATAAATGGAACGGATCTTTTTAGTTGAGGATGATAAGGCAATCGCTAAAAACCTTATCCTTCTGCTCCGCGCAGAGGGATTTTCAGTCACTCACGCTTCTACGCGGAGCGATGCCCTTGCCGTATTTGCCGGAAATAAATTTGATTTGGCGTTAATTGATATCTCTTTACCTGATGGAAATGGCTTTACTGTTTGCACCCAGATCAAGCAACAGGGGGACGTTCCCGTTATTTTTCTGACGGCTGACGGCGATGAGGCAAGTGTTGTTACCGGACTGAACATGGGTGCGGACGACTATATTACCAAACCCTTTCGACCGCGTGAATTGATCGCACGAATTGGAACCGCTCTGCGAAAAAGCGGACGTTCCCCCTCTGCTTTTGAAATCTTTGGGCTTCATGTTGATATGGCAAACGGCGTCGTGAAAAAGGAAGGCAGCGAGGTTTTTCTTTCGGCTTTAGAATATCGTTTGCTGCTGCTGTTTATTAACAACCCCAAAAGTATTATTACAAGAAGCAGGCTGCTTGACGAATTGTGGGATGCTGCGGGCGAGTATGTCAACGACAATACATTGACCGTGTATATTAAGCGCCTGCGGGAGAAGATCGAGAATCATCCTGCAGATCCGCAAATTATTTTGACCGTTCGCGGGACGGGATATCGATTGGGGGACGGATATGCTTCGGAATAGAGAGTTTCGGCAGCTTGTCATTTCATTCTCCCTAATAGCTGCCGTCGCAGTGGTGCTGGGATTTGTAATCAATACGGCGGCCGGAATCCTTTCCGCTGCCGCTGCTGCCGCCTTTGGAACAGTGTTTTTGGCATTTACCAGAGCAAGATACAAAAGCATTGCACACATTTCAGATCAAATTGATCTTGTACTTCATAACGCTGACCAATTATATATCGGTGAATCGGAGGAGGGCGAACTTTCTATTCTGCACAGCGAGATAACGAAAATGACGCTGCGGATCCGGGAGCAAAACAACGCACTGAAAAAAGAAAAAGAACACCTAGCTGATTCTCTGGCCGACATCGCACATCAGCTTAGAACCCCGCTTACATCTGTAAACCTGATTCTGTCACTGTTAGAGAATACCCCTGATGAAAATGATCGGAAAGCATTGATACGGGAAACGAAGGAATTGTTTGTACAGATGGATTGGCTGCTTACTTCCCTGCTGAAATTATCCCGCTTAGACGCGGACATTGCGGTTTTTCAAAGCGAGCAGACAGAGGCAAACACTTTGATAAGCACTGCGCTTCGCCCGCTTCTGATCCCAATGGAGCTGCACAATATTACTTTGCATACAGATGTGCCGAAGGGAGTAATGATTCAGGGAGATTCCGGCTGGCTTTCCGAAGCAATTCAAAACATCCTTAAAAACTGTATGGAAAGCGCAGGCGAAAACGGGAAGCTTGAGATTGTCTGCAAGGACACCGCGCTGTTTACTGAGATCGCTATTCGCGACAGCGGTGCAGGCTTTGAAAAAGAAGAGCTGTCCAGCCTGTTTGAAAGGTTTTTTCGCGGGAAAAATGCAGGTGCGTCAGGATACGGGATCGGATTGGCTCTCAGCAGAATGATTATCACAAGGCAGGGAGGGACAATTACCGCGAAAAATCACCCGCAGGGAGGTGCGCTTTTTACGATTTGTTTCCCAAAGTGACGAATCTCTCATCTGAAAGTCACAGAAATGTAAGCGAAAAGTTCTATTATATGGGTAAACTGTAACGAAGGAGGCTCACATAATGGAGTTTTTAAAAATTGAAAATTTATGTAAGGTCTACGGCAGCGGTGAAAATCAGGTCGCTGCGCTTGACCATGTTTCTCTTACGATTGAAAAGGGGGGATTTATCGCAGTTATCGGTTCCTCCGGCTCCGGCAAATCCACATTGCTGCACAGTATCGGCGGTGTGGATATTCCGACAAGCGGAAAGGTATATTTGGAGGGGCAGGATGTATATGCGCAGAGCAATGAAAAACTTGCCATTTTCCGCAGACGGCAGGTCGGATTAATCTATCAGTTTCACAACCTGATCCCCACGCTGAATGTGGTGGAAAACATTACCCTGCCGATCCTGATGGATCGGCGGAAGGTCAACGGGGAGCGGCTGGAAGACCTGCTCGAAATGATTGGATTAAAAGACCGGAAAACATATTTACCCAATCAGCTTTCGGGCGGTCAGCAACAGCGTGTTTCCATAGCACGCGCTTTGATGAACGCTCCTGCGGTTATGCTTGCCGACGAACCCACGGGCAGCTTGGACAGCCGGAACGGACATGAAATCATCAAACTGCTGAAGGAAAGCAATCAAAAATATGGACAAACCCTGATTCTTGTCACCCATGATGAGACTATCGCCCTGCAGGCAGACCGCATTATCACCATATCAGACGGAAAAGTAGAGAGAGACGAGAGGGTGCGGCCATGAATATCTTTCACAAAATCACCCTGCAAAGCTTGAAAAAAAGCCGTACCCGGACGCTTGTCACAATCATCGGAGTTGCGCTGTCCGCCGCCATGATTACGGCAGTTGCTGCCTTTGCCGTGTCCCTGCAAAGCTATATGATAAACGGTGCTGCCGTCAAATACGGCGATTGGCATATTGAAATACCAAACGCAGATTCTTCCTTTTTACAGAAACAGCAAAAAGATAGCCGCGTCGCAAATACCGTGGCACTGCAGAATATCGGCTATACCACTCTGGACGGCGGACAAAATCCAGACAAGCCCTATCTTTTTATTTCCGGATGGAGCGGGGAAGCGTTGGATTCACTGCCTCTTAAACTGCTTTCAGGCAGGCTGCCGGAAAGCAGCAGCGAGGTCGTGATACCGGCTCATATTGCGGCAAACGGCGGCGTGAAAATTTCGGTGGGTGACACACTCAATCTCTCAGTCGGCAGCCGCATGCTTGGCGGTCAGAAGCTCAGTCAGCACGATTCGTATGAGGGAGGGGAAACGCTCGTATCTTTGAAAGAGAAGACATATATGGTTGTAGGCATTTGCCAGAGACCGGCAATTGAGGAATATTCCGCACCCGGATACACATTAATCACAACAGAGGATCCGGATGAAGGGGACAGTTTTACCGTATTTATTACGCTGAAGAATCCATATCGGGTTCATTCTTATGCAGACAGCGTATCAGACAAGGACAGTTATGTTTTAAACGATGGGGTACTGCGCTTTATGGGACTTTCAGGAGAAAAGATGCTTACCGTTCTGCTGTATTCGATTGGCGGCATTTTGATTGCACTGGTGATGCTTGGCTCAGTATTCCTGATCTATAATTCCTTTAATATTTCATTGAATGAACGCACACACCAGTTTGGAATTCTCATGTCAATAGGTGCTACAGAAAGACAGCTGCGCAATTCCGTGTTGTTTGAGGGACTTTGTATCGGCGCAATCGGTATTCCGATCGGTGTTTTAGCGGGGATACCAAGTATCAGGCTTTTACTTTCTCTTGTGGCAGAGAATTTCGCAAATGCGCTGTATGATAATGTGCCGCTGACTTTGGTGGTATCTGTTCCGGTTCTTGCAGCTGCGGCAGTGATCAGCATGATCACGATTCTGATTTCTGCCTATCTTCCTGCAAAGAAGGCTGCCGGTATGCCCGTAATGGAGTGTATTCGCCAGACAAACGAAATCAAAGTGGAGGCCGGGACGATAAGAATCTCAAAGCTTGCGAAACGTTTTTCCGGTTTAGAGGAAATACTTGCGCTTAAAAATTTTAAAAGAAACAAACGGCGTTACCGCAGTATTATCCTTTCTCTTTCGCTAAGCGTTGTATTGTTTGTGTCGGCAAGCTCTTTCGGAGTCTATTTGAATCAAATCGCCGAGAATTCATCTGTGGCAGCCGAAGAGTATGATATCTGTTTCTATACGCGGGACATGAAGGAAAACGAGCTGTTTCGACTTTATGATGAGCTGAAAACCGCCGCAGGTGTTACCGAAAGTTCTTATCAGGCACTTTCGACCTATTCCTGCATCCTCAATACAGGCGATTTGTCAAGTCATTTTTTGGAGGAGTACGGCGATCTCATCGGTTATGATGGGGTAAGTAAAACTGTAAAAGTACAGTTGGATATTCAGTTTGTTGAGAACGGTGTCTATCAGAACCTGCTTGCGGGCCTCGGTCTGTCCGCAGAGGAATACAGCGGAGAGGACTCCGAAATGATTATGGCAGGAATACTGCCCGGAAGCTGGTATACGCAGGAACAGCCTATGGAGTTTATGCTCCGCTCCCGGACCGGGGATCAGACAAAGACAATTCGTGCAGCCTTTGTAAAAGACTACCCGGATCTGCTGCCTGCGGAGCCGGGTGATTGGTCCGGATATTCTCTTATGGTGATTGCTCCATATGAGGTAAAGCCGCAATTTGACGCACTGGATGCGACTGTAAACCCTGTAAAGCTGGGAATGACCTTCCGGTCAGAAAATCCCGGCCGGTCTGCAGCTGAAATGCAGACAATAATTGATGGCGCAGGTATTACCGCCGACTATAATCTGTACAATGTCTATGAGATACTGGAGCCAAACCGTAATATCACCTTTATTGTCAATCTGTTTGCGGCTGTTTTTATCGTAATGATTTCACTGATTGCGATTGCGAACGTCTTCAACACGATTTCCACCAATGTCAAGCTGCGCAGACGGGAATTTGCCATGCTCCGTTCTGTGGGGATGTCCGACCGGGATTTCAATAAGATGATGCGTTTTGAATGTGCTCTTTATGGAATGCGTACGATGCTGTGGGGGCTGCCCCTCTCAGGAGTCCTTTCCTGTCTGATATATAAGGGCATGCTCCTTGGCGGCGGAGAATATATTGATTTTGTATTTCCATGGGGCAGTATGGCGATCAGCGTGTTCGGCGTGCTTGTTATTGTGTTCGTTACCATGCTGTATGCCGTTAGCAGGATCAAAAGAGAAAATATCATCGACGCGCTTCGGGATGACATGGCTTGATGCTATTTTTTATCCGGTTCGGGAAGGGTATCAAGAAGCTTTTCGATGACGAGCATTTTTGCATAGACATCCTGACTGAGAATGCTGATGAATGCGAACAACTGCAAGTAATCACGGTCGTCTTCCGGTGCCTGGGAAAAAGTATCCTGTGCGATTTTTAAATTGCGGTCGATGCTCTCCATAAAATAATCGCGCTTTCCGTCGCACATTTTGAAAATTCCGTCATAGAGATCGGTCATAGTAAAATCGGAATCCCCATTTTGGTAAAACTTTTCCACGAGCGGCTCTAACAGCTTCTGAATGTCATTGATGGAAAGCATATTTTTGTAATAATAAATGAATGTGAGGAGCATGATATGCTCCTTGCAGTATTTCTTTTTCTGCGGGGCGGGAATCAGCTCGTTTTTGGCATAGTTGTTGATCATGGTCTTTGTCAGGATCTTATCGTCTTCATAGCGTTTTGTGGAGGCAAGATGCTCCTCCATGAAGGTCGTCACCTGGTCCATATATAAATCAATATTCGGAATTTGGGAGGAGAGGATATATTCAATCCGTCCAACCTCCTCGGCAGTTTCTTTTATAATTTTCTCTAAATCCTTATTCATGCTTGCCACTCCGTTTTTATGATGCCATCAATGATTCCTCTTATCATTATATAGTTTTGAAAACTACTTTGCAAGATTTTTGTATATTCGATACAGGAATTAAGATTTCATTTCATAAAAATCAACTTTCATCTGCACAAAAATGTAAGGAGCGGAATAATATGTAGGTAAAGACTTTTTCTAAAGACTCAAATAATAATCAGGAGGATTAGGAATGAAAAATTTTACTAAGATTTTAACCGCGTTAGCAGGAGCTGTGCTCTGCGCAATCATTTTGGCAGTGCCGGCAAAGGCATTGACAGCGGAGGATGCTGCGAATAAGGCAAGATGGGAAACTGATCAGAGGGAACATACAAAAGAAGTCACACGTCAGCTGGCTGCTTATAATGCGGAGAATGCAGCAAATATGGCAAGATGGGTTGGGGACAGGAATGCTCACGAAGCGTTATTTGCACAGCAGATAGCTAACAATGCTAAGGAAACCGCCAGAATCAAAAAGGAAATTGTTACGAATTATACAGAACTCTCAAAATTTAATCCTGCCTTTAAAAGCATGATTGCATCGGCAACAGCAGATTATCAAAAGGCAACGGCAGTTGCAATTGCGGCTCAAAACGCAGCTGATGCTTTAAAGTAAAATAATGTTTTTGCTTTAATAGGAACACGAAATATGGTATAATGTCGTTTGACATTATACCATATTTTTGGGAGGAATTATGAACAGCAGCTTAATTGAAATGTTAAATGAGAAACAAAAGGAGGCAGCCCTTCAGATCGAAGGTCCGCTTCTGATCCTTGCGGGAGCAGGCTCCGGAAAAACACGTGTGCTTACAAATCGGACGGCCTATATGATAGAAGAATGCGGAATTAATCCATGGAATATCATGGCAATTACGTTTACAAATAAGGCGGCAGGAGAGATGCGGGAACGTATCGATGATATGGTCGGCTATGGTTCGGAAAGTATCTGGGTTGCGACGTTTCACAGCACTTGTGTGCGGATTCTGCGCCGTCATATTGATAAGCTGGGATACGATACGAATTTTACGATCTACGATACGGACGATCAGAAAACTGTAATGAAGGATATCTGCAAACGGCTGCAGATTGATACGAAGCAGTATCC
Source organism: Bacillota bacterium (assembly GCA_023402845.1). Lineage (GTDB taxonomy): Bacteria > Bacillota > Clostridia > Lachnospirales > Lachnospiraceae > JAEYFP01. Next base: position 36,847 of record JAEYFP010000010.1, on the reverse strand, counting down.
CGAAAGAGCACTTCTAAGCTCGATTTCTCATGCTAAGGACGAGCTGCTTTCCCCGCGAGAAATGGATTTGAACGCAATGGGCGACTTTGGAAAAAAACAGATGGCAAAGGTATATGCGGAATACCAGAAGGCACTGCAAAAAAACAATGCGCTGGATTTTGACGATTTAATTGTGAAGACAGTGGAATTATTTAAGGTATGGCCGGATATACTGGACGACTATCAGAACCGTTTTTTATATCTGATGGTGGACGAGTATCAGGATACGAATACAGCACAGTTTGAATTGATTCGTCTGCTGGCATCAAAAAATAAAAATATATGTGTTGTAGGGGATGACGACCAGTCTATCTATAAATTCAGAGGAGCCAATATCAGAAATATTCTGGATTTCGAAAAAATCTATCCTGAGGCAAAGGTCGTTAAGCTCGAACAGAACTACCGATCCACACAAACCGTGCTGGATGCGGCGAATGCCGTCATCCGAAACAATCTAGGCAGGAAGGACAAGTCACTTTGGACCGATAAGGGTGCGGGTGCCAAAATTCATTTTCACCAGTTTGATACGGCTTATGAAGAGGCAGAATATATTGTTGACAGTATATCTCAGAAAAAAAGGGAACAGCTTGCTGATTACCATGACTGTGCCGTGCTTTACAGGACAAACGCACAGGCGCGTCTTTTGGAGGAAAAATTCATTTTGTCCGGCATTCCTTATGATGTGGTCGGCGGTGTGAATTTTTATTCCAGAAGAGAAATTAAGGATATTCTCGCCTATTTAAAAACGATTGATAACGGAAAGGATGATTTGGCAGTCAGGCGGATCATCAATGTGCCGAAGCGCGGCATCGGCGCCACAACACTGAATAAAGTACAGGTATATGCGGACGAGCATGATTTGAGCTTTTATGATGCGCTCAAGCAGGCGGACCAGATCGGAACGATCGGAAAAAGTGCGGTCAAGCTGACACCGTTTGTGGATATGATTCAAGTGTTTCGAAGCAAATTGCCATACATAAGTTTAGAGGAATTGGTAAATGATATTATAGAAACAACGGGATATATTGAAAATCTGGAGGCCTCTGATGAAGAAGAGGCAAAAACGAGGATCGAAAATATCGATGAATTGATCAGCAAGGTGGTCGCATTTGAGGCGAATGCGGACGAACAGCCGACTCTTTCCGAGTTTTTGGAGGAGGTTGCTCTGGTTGCCGACATCGACAACGTGGACAGGGATGACAACCGGGTGCTGCTGATGACGCTTCACAGCGCCAAAGGACTTGAGTTTGGGCATGTTTATCTGACCGGCATGGAAGACGGACTGTTTCCGAGCTATATGAATATCGTATCGGACGATCCGCTGGAGCTGGAGGAGGAGCGCCGGCTTTGTTATGTCGGTATCACACGTGCGATGGAGGACTTGACGCTGACCTGCGCAAAGCAGAGGATGGTGCGCGGCGAGACGCAGTACAATGCCGTATCCCGGTTTGTAAAGGAAATACCGCCGCTTCTTCTGGACGGCAGACTTCCGGTCGGAAGAGTGCGTGAGGAAGACATTCCGAGCCCTTCCAACACCAAGTACACAAAGGAATTGTTCCGTACAAAGCCGTATGCGATGTCTGCGAAGGAACGGGATGCCTATGCGAAACCGTTTATCGCTTCCGCAAATCAGGCGGCAGGGAGTTTTACCGGCTACGGGAGTTTAGGCGCGGGCAGAGGAAACGGATTTGTACCGGCAAAAAGGACGGCTGCTGCGGCAAAGGATATCGGTACCGCCGCCGGAAGTACACTTGATTATGCGGTCGGTGACAGTGTGCGTCACATGAAGTTCGGTGAGGGCGTCGTTAAAAATATTGTAAATGGCGGCAGGGATTATGAGGTGACGGTAGACTTCAAGGGAGCCGGCATTAAGAAGATGTTTGCTTCATTTGCAAAACTTAAAAAACTATAAAATTTTCAGGAAAGCAATGGAAAATCCATACCGTTTCTGATATAATAAAACAGAACTATATGCTTGTAATAGTGATTTTGCGGGCAGAAAAGTGGGATGCATGACCGGAAATTTCAGACAAACAGTTTACGTGGTAATTTATGACGATTTGAATACACTATAGAAAAACGAAAGGATGGGTGGAGAGAATGGACAGATTTGAGGAGTTAATGAAAACAGTAAAGACACAGGAGGCGCTTGGTGTGGCAAAAGCAAATGATTTTATTAATGCAGTAAAAGCAAATGAATTTTTGAATCTGAAGAAAAAAGAAGAGAAGAAATGTAATAAATGGGCTTGGGCAATCGGAATTATCCTTGGTGTCGCAGCGATTGCGGCAATTGCATATGGATTGTACTGTTATTTCACACCGGATTATTTAGAGGATTTTGAGGACGACCTCGACGACGATTTAAACGACGAGTTCGATGACGAATTCTTCGAGGATGAAACAGATGCGGAGAAGAAGGAAGAAGAATAAGTATTATGTTATGATGTCAGAGAACCCTTCCAAATTGGAAGGGTTCTCTTTTGTTGACTTTGTCAACTGCGCACGGCACGAGAAAATCTCATTTTTTTCAGAGCGGGCATAGAATAAAACAACAGGCAGGATGTTTACTTTCCGAAAGAATTAAGATAAGATAGGGAAAGGAATTTTAAGAAGGATAGGTGTATTATTTGAAACAGTTGATGACAGTTTGGGGCAGGCAGTTTGACCGGAAGCATATTTTGGAAGAATATCCCCGTCCTTTGATGCAGAGAGATAGTTATGTAAATCTAAACGGAGCATGGGATTATGCATTTACAAAGCAGGAGACAGAGGAGCTTCAGGAGATTGAATGGGAAGGGAAAATCATGGTTCCTTTTTCTCCGGAAGCATACTTGTCAGGTGTGAACAGGCAGCTGCAGCCCGGAGAATATTTGTGGTATCGCCGGGAGCTTTTCATACCGGAGGATTACCGGCCCGGAATGCGGATCATGCTTCATTTTGGCGCGGTAGATCAACGATGCAAGATTTATGTAAATCAAAGACTTGTAACCGCCCATATCGGCGGATATCTCCCGTTTGAAGCAGATATTACCGAGGCACTCTCTTTTGAAGGGAGAAATGAGCTTGTCGTATGTGTGCGTGATGACAGTGATACGTCCTATTACAGCCGGGGAAAACAAATGCTTGAACGCGGAGGGATGTTCTATACGGCACAAAGCGGCATTTGGCAGACCGTGTGGATGGAATGCGTGCCGGAAAGATATCTGGGAAACATATTTTGCAGGCCGAATGGGGAGACGGGCGAGGTATGGTTTGAGGCAGAGGTAATAAAGGGAAATACCGCAAAAACAGACACCGCAGCGAGCACAGGTGAAGAAGATACTGACGGCCTGCGTGAACTTAAAATTATAATTTATGAAGCTTGCATTGATGAGCAGGTTTTTTTGGAGTCCGAGGATTGCAAGAGCATTGTCCCCCTGGACGGGGAAATGAAATTTTTGGCGGGTCAAAAGAAGAGAGAGGCTTCCAGGTTTTTCTCTTATGCCTTTAACGTACGGCCGGATCAAAATGGAAAGATCGTTCAAACAATAAAAATCAATGAAGCAGACAGAAAGCTCTGGACACCGGAGCAGCCGTATTTGTATTATTATAAGGTAGGTTGTGGTGCGGATGAGGTGACAGGCTATTTTGCATTCCGGACCTTTTCGGTGGAGCCGGATGAAGCCGGCGTGATGCGGATGTGCCTGAATCATAAACCCTACTTTCAGAAGGGTGTTCTGGATCAGGGCTATTGGCCGGACGGACTTTATACGGCACCGTGTGACAATGCAATGATTTACGATATTTTAAAAATGAAGGAGCTTGGCTTTACTATGCTTCGCAAGCATATTAAAATCGAGCCGCAAAGATGGTATTATCATTGCGACAGGCTGGGAATGATCGTTTGGCAGGATATGGTGAATGGCGGAGGAGCCTATCAATTCTGGTTTGTCACCTATCTTGCGACGGCCTTCAATATGTTCAATTACCGGATTAAGGACAAGTGCTATGCACTGCTTGCAAGAAAGGACCGGCGCGGCAGGGAGCAGTTTGAGGAGGAAATGGAGCAGACGGTTAAGGCTCTTAAGGGGCATCCGAGTATCGGTACTTGGGTTGTTTTCAATGAGGGCTGGGGCCAGTTTGACGCGGCCCGCTTAACAAAGCGGCTGCGTGTGCTGGATGATACCCGTGTTATTGACGCAACAAGCGGTTGGTTTGACCAGCGCTGCGGGGATTTACGCAGCCAGCACTATTACTTTTTCAAGCTTGTACTTGCATGGGAGAAGCGGCGCGCAACCGTGCTGTCGGAGTTCGGCGGTTTTCCGTACCGGGTGGAAGGGCATAGCTGCTGCGAGAAGGTGTATGGGTATCATCCATGCCGGTCACTTGAAGAACTTCGGCAGGCATATGAGAAGCTGATGAAGGAAACGATTGAACCGGAAATAAGAAACGGTCTGTCGGCTGTTGTCTATACGCAGCTGTCCGATGTGGAAGAGGAAGTAAACGGAATATTAACTTACGATAGGGAGGTATGTAAACATGCGGATTTATGAAGAACAAAATAAGCTTGTGATCGCAGAAGAAGGAGGGCAGGTCTGGATTGAGCCGTGGGGCACAGATTCCCTGCGCGTCAGGATGACGGCACAGCCGGAGATGGATCAGGAGGACTGGGCTCTTTGCGAGCCGGTTACGCCTTGCAGGGCGGCAATTACCTTTGAAGAAATCGATGTAACGGATCCGTGGTATCAGGGTGAGGAATATGCGGATTACCATCGCCGTGCAAAGCAGGCCGCGCTGCAGAACGGAAAAATTACGGCGCGTGTCAGCACCGAAGGCTGGATCAGCTTTTATAACCAGCGTGGAGAGCTTCTGACTGCGGAATATTGGAGAAACCGCAACAGAATCAACCGCTATTGCGTGCCGCTCAGGATCGATGCCCGCGAGCTGAAGCCGGTGCAGGGCTCGACAGACTTTATGTTAACTGCTCGTTTTGAGGCATTTGATGAAGAGAAAATTTATGGAATGGGACAGTATCAAGACCGGCATCTGAACAAAAAGGGTGCTCTGCTGGAGCTTGCACACCGCAATTCCCAGGCGAGCGTACCGTTTTACATTTCAAGCCGCGGATACGGGTTTCTGTGGAATAATCCGGCAATCGGCACGGCTGTATTCGGTACGAATCATACGGAGTGGACAGCAAAGAGTACGAAGAAGCTGGACTATTTTATCACGGCCGGCGACACGCCTGCGGAGATTGAGCGCAATTACAGCGCGGCAGCAGGCCGTACGCCGATGATGCCGGAATATGGACTCGGCTATTGGCAGTGTAAACTGCGCTACCGCAATCAGGAGGAGCTTTTGCAGGTTGCAAGGGAACATAAGAAAAGAGGACTGCCGATGGATGCGATCGTCGTGGACTTTTTCCATTGGACGAGGCAGGGCGACTTCAAGTTTGAACCGCGTGACTGGCCGGATCCCGAAGCGATGGTAAAGGAATTAAAGGAGCTGGGCATAGAGACGGTCGTATCCGTGTGGCCGACCATTGATGATAGAAGCGAGAATTACGGCGAGATGAAGGAAAAAGGGTATCTTGTCAAGGCAGACCGCGGGATGGAGCAGCATATGACCTGGATGGGCGATGCGGTCTTTTATGATGCGACGAATCCGGGCGCACAGAAATTTGTCTGGGAACGCTGCAGAGAAAATTATTTTGAAAAGGGAATCCGCTGCTTCTGGCTTGACGAGGCGGAGCCTGAATACGGCCCGTATGATTTTGATAACTACCGTTATTATAAAGGCCCGGCGCTGCAATGCACAAATATTTATCCGCTCATGTATGCGAAGGGTTTCTATGACGGATTAAAGGAAGCGGGAGAAACAGAGGTGTTGAGCCTTGTACGCTGTGCATGGGCAGGCAGTCAGAAATACGGCGTGCTGACGTGGTCCGGCGACATTCATTCCTCATTCCGCTCGATGCAGGAACAGCTTCAGGCAGGACTCAGCATGGGAATCGCGGGGATTCCTTGGTGGACATCGGATATCGGCGGCTTCCTGGGAGGCGACATCAAAAATCCTGATTTTCAGGAACTGCTGCTGCGCTGGTTTGCCTGGGGTGCTTTTTGTCCGGTGTTCCGTATGCACGGCGAGCGTTCCCCATGGTATGAGCGCGAGGAAGAATTTATTAACGGTGTCAGGCAGCTGACATCCGGTCAGGATAATGAGGTATGGAGCTTCGGCGACGAAAATTACGAAATTCTAAAAAAGTTTTTAATGGTCAGGGAGCAGCTTCGTCCTTATGTCCGTACCTGTATGAAGGAGGCGAGCGAGAACGGCAGCCCCGTTATGCGGCCGATGTTTTATGATTTTCCGAAAGAAGAGCGCTGCTATGAGGCGGAGGATCAGTACATGTTCGGTGCAAGGCTGCTTGTTGCGCCGGTTATGCAGCCTCATGTGACGAGCCGCACCGTTTATCTGCCGGCCGGTCGTCAGTGGAAGGAAATCGCCACAGGCGAAGTATTTGACGGCGGCTGCTCGGTTGAAGCTTACGCACCGATCGACGTTATCCCCGTATTTGAAGCAGTCGGCGAAGAAATGATATTTTAAGAAACGGAGAGCTTTATGAAAAAAGGTCAGGTGCTGGAGGGTACCATTGAAAAACTCAAATTTCCCAATAAAGGAATTCTGGTTGTACAAGCTGATTCCCCGGTGAATGGACAGACAGGCTGTGAAGAGCGGAAAAAGGATGCGGCAGAAGGGGAAGCGGAGCAGCAGGCTGGCATGAATAAGAATCCGGCCGCTGCAAAAAAACGTGTCGTAGTCAAAAACGTACTTCCGGGCCAGAAAATCCGTTTTTCCGTAAGTAAAATCCGAAGCGGCATTGCAGAAGGCCGTTTGCTTGAGGTGCTCGAAAAATCACCGGTTGAAATCGAAAGCCCCTGCCGGCATTTTGCGGAGTGCGGCGGCTGCACCTATCAGAACCTCCCTTATGAAGAGCAGTTAAAGCTGAAGGAGGAACAGGTAAAGGAGCTGCTGGATTCTGTGCTCGGCGGGGAGGAAACGGCAGGTATGGAGCAGGGATTATCAGATTCGGCGCTGAGAGAGGATGCCGAAGCAGGCAGTGTGACAGAGTCCTCTTTGCGGAGTACGCATGGTTGGGAATGCAGTCCTAAAAGGTCAGGTAAACAAAATTATCTTTTTGAAGGCATTAAGGGAAGTCCGGTTCAGTATTCTTATCGGAATAAAATGGAGTTTTCCTTCGGCGACAGCCGCAAGGGCGGTCCGCTGGAACTTGGCATGCATAAACGAGGCAGCTTTTATGATATCGTTTCGGTGACGGACTGCCAGATCGTTGATGAAGATTATCGGAAAATCTTAAGCTGTACGCTGGCCTATTTCAGAGAGAAGGAAACGCCGTTTTGCCATAAGCTTACTCACGAGGGATATCTTCGCCACCTGCTTGTCCGCAAGGCAGTCAAAACAGGGGAAATCCTCGTGGATTTGATTACGACGACGCAGGCGCCGCCGGATTCCGTTTGTATGGAGGAAGGACTTTTAGAAGACTGGCGCACACAGCTGCTTAATCTGAAGCTGCAGGGCGCTGTTGTGGGAATTCTGCACACCCTGAATGATTCCTTGTCCGATACCGTGCAAAATGACAGGACGGAATGCTTATATGGCCGTGACTATTTTTATGAGGAGCTGCTGGGCTTGAAATTTAAAATCTCCCCGTTTTCCTTTTTTCAGACAAACAGTCTCGGTGCCGAGGTTCTGTATGATACGGCACGGGAGTATGTAACACTGGCCGGTATCAACAAGGAAAAAGCGGATCTGCAGACAAATGTAATCTATGATCTATACAGCGGAACCGGTACGATAGCCCAGCTTCTTGCCCCGGTCGCAAAGAAAGTGATCGGTGTAGAAATCGTGGAAGAGGCAGTAGAGGCGGCAAAACAAAACGCAGCACTAAACGGTTTACATAATTGCGAATTCATCGCCGGCGACGTATTAAAGGTACTGGATGAAATCGAAGAAAAGCCCGACTTCATCGTCCTCGATCCGCCCCGCGACGGAATCCACCCAAAGGCCCTAAAAAAGATCATCCAATATGGTGTGGAGAATATCGTTTACATCTCCTGCAAACCCACGAGTCTTGTACGGGATCTGGAGGTATTTCTTGGCAGTGGGTATGAGGTCAGGAGGGCTTGTGCGATTGATCAGTTTCCGGGGACGGGGCATGTGGAGACGTGCGTACTTTTATCCCACAAAAACCCACAAACATCTCCACCGTCTTTATAAACAGGAAAATTGTATAAAATAGACTTCAAAGGCAATTCAGCCTCGTCACATGGGAAAATCTCTATTTCTTTGATTAACGAAGAAATCAGAGATTTTTTCTCTTCCTCGTTGATTTTATCATATACCTTATCAAAGTTTTCCAGTAGGGTGTAGATGTTTTCCATTGTGATAGCATCTTGCTCCACGGCTTTGCAGCGCAGTTTTACATCTTCAATTTTTTCTTCAAGCTCTACGATAGTGTCATACAGTCCATCAAGACGGAGGGTCATATCATGGAGCTTGCGTTCTCTAAAACGGGTATCTTCCGGCAGACTGTCAATTTCATTTTCAAGACGAGTTTTATTGAGTTCCACTTCTCTAAGCTTATTTTCATAGTTTTTGAGTTCTCTATTTAAAGTGGAAGTATCAATTTCCTTGCCTATCTTTAATTTGATTTCTGCTGCAAAATCCTGATTTTTAATTAGCTCTCTGATAGCCTCAATGACAAGCGGCTCAATATCAGTTTTTTTGAGCATGGCTTTATAATCACAGCTTTTTCCTCTGGCGGTGCGAGCTTTGCTGCATACATAATAGTAGATTTCTTTATATGTACCGTCTTTGTTTGTCCAAGCGTGTTTATTGGTGTACATCGGGCCACCGCATTTTGGGCATTTTAAAATACCGCTTAATAAGTGCGCCCTGTCCCGACCAATTTTGGACGGGGATTTAATGCCTGTTAATTCTCGTTTTTCATGCGCTTTATTCCATAGTTCCTCATCTATAATAGCCTCGTGCTGACCGTCTGCAATAATGTATTCATCTTGGTGTACTTGGCGGTATTCATTTTTAGTGCCCTTGATCTTTTCTCTTGTTCGTCTGCCAAAAGCAATTTTTCCAGTGTACACAGGATTGTCAATAATCATTCTGACAAAATGCATACTCCATTGTGAAAGAGTACCGTTTGCACGTTTGATTTTGGGGATACCCTGTAAGTTAAGATAGTTTGCAATTTTATAAAATCCCATATTGCCATTTACATATTTGTCAAAGATAATTCGTATCGATTCTGCTTCATTTTCTTGGATATAGAGATGCTTATCTTTAAGGTAGTAACCATAGGGAGCAAACCCACCGTTCCACCCACCTTGACGGGCTTTTTCTTTTCGCCCGTTCATAGTCTGCTCTATGATATTTTCACGCTCTATTTCAGCAAGAGCAGACAACACAGAGATTAGTAGCTTTCCGCTCGTTTGTGAAGAATCAATTCTTTCCTCAATGCAAATTAAATTTACGCCAAAGGATTGAACATGTTCCAAAGAATTTAAAATATCGGCTGCATTTCTGCCAAAGCAGGAGAGCTTATAGACTAAGATATATTCGATTTCCAAGCCATTTTCAATATCATGTAGCATTTGTTTAAAAGCAGGTCTGCCCTCAATGGATTTGCCGGATTTACCAGCATCTTCATAAATATCTACAATTTCCATTTCCTCTCTGTCTGCAAAACGTCTTAAGCTGTTTTTCTGCCCGTCCAAGCTGAACCCATCAACCTGCATTTCGGTACTTACACGAGGGTAAAGTACACATTTTTTTCCACTCCGATTCATAGTAGTTGACCTCCAATCAATGATTGGAAAACATCAATCCATAAGCACTGCTCGTTTAGACATCATGATTGATTTCCTCTAAAACCTCTGCCCCATGTTTTTCTATAATCTGAGAAAGTACATTGATAAAATCCTGATATGCTTTGGTTTTCTCATAAGAATTAGGTGGTGTAGCAGCAGTAGCAGTGGGATTAGGTGCATTCTTGATATTTTCCATTCGCAATCACCTCCAAGTGTATTGCTTATATAAAGTATAAGCGTATATATCATTTATGAAAAGTTTGTCGTTGCATCATTTATAGTAAAACCAAGCACACCGCAAATTTGATTAAAACAAAAGTGCGGTGCGGTTAGTTTTATAAGTTTGCCGTATTTGCCACGCGCCTCGGCAAGGGGATATTTTGAGCTGCCATTAGCTTGGCATCATAGTCCCAAGGTACCGTATATGCTTGTCCCAAAAGCTATGTATACCGCAGGAACTCCCCCTCAAGTCTGTGGGAGGTCGTGAGAAAGTATCATTATCCCTTATGTGTGTTATTGCGGCGAACGTGCCACTGTTCGGTCTAATGGCTGCATTTATCGCTCCAACTGCTGTAATACCCCTGCTCCTAAAGGCTCTTATCAATTATTTGGTTTCCCTTTTTGGCAAGGGTGTTACAACGGTCATCATGGCGCTGCCCATTAGGTCGCTTTGCTTTTCAGCCACATAAGTTTCGTACTCAAAATACCGTATATTCAGTTGTCAAGGAACATAGGGAAGATTTTCCCTCCCTCTATATACCCTGACTTTTTTCATTAGGAAACGGAACGTGATTTAGAAAAAATTTTTTAAATATTTTTCTATGGTATGTAAACCTCTTTCGATACCAATGCGGACAGCTTTTTCACTTACACCTTCTGCTTTGGCAATAGCTGTCTTACTCATACCCATAAAATAGTGGGCATAGATGCGCCTTGCCTGCTTGTCCGGCAGAGAAGCAATGGCAGCGTGGAGCTGCTGACTTGTGAGCTTACGTTCGTAAATTTCATCGGGTGAAAGAGAAACAAACAAGATATCATGCTCAATTCCATCCCCACGGTCAAGAGAGTAGTGAGTTTTGTAGCGGTATTTCTTTCTCTCATATGCTGCTTCCGCTCTTGCGTATTCCTCAAAGATAGCGAATAACTCATCAGGCACTTCCGCAAAAGAGTCTTGTGTGTAGTAAGGGTAATAATCTTTCAGATTAATTGTTTTCATGGTTTTACCATCCTTTCGATTTGGGGTTTGCTGAAATCGAAAGGACAGTGGTGGAGAACGGCAGTGTAAAATAGATATTTTCTTGTGAAAGTAATAATTGTAAAAGTATGTAAAAACAGGTCGTGCTTTATGTTTTCTTGTCGAATAAAAAAAGTCAGCAGATTGCCAATGGCAAAATGCTGACTTTTTTATAAGCTGCATATGAAGTTGTATATGAAGTTGTATATGAAGACGGTGATATGTATTAACTGCACCGTCTTTATTTCCACCGCCCTGTGGAATGGTTGTTTTTGTTCATAGAAATACCCCTTTCGCCGTAGCGCATGGCGAAAGCTGGTATCCCAATATCCTGTTATCCGTCAAAAGCCGTAAAGAAAGAACAAAGGCGTGCCCTCTAATGGAGAGGGCACGCCCAGAGCGGTTTTTGGCAGCCAGGCTATCATAACGTCCGAAAACGCCTTAGACCCTTAGCTTTGCGCCCCCGGCTTTCACCGGGTTTGCCCTTGGATTTATTAAATTTTTTGGTTACCACTTTGTTTTCAGTAATCTAAATACTTACGATTCACAGTTAATACTTGGTTTGCTCAAGACAATTCATTGCCTGTTGCGCATATTCTGTAGCATTGCGAACACTATCCAAATTCTGTTCTGCTTGCTGTGTTACACCAACAATAGAAGCATTCAGTTCTTCAACAGTCGCTGCCTGCTCTGTAGCTCCCGAAGCCAATGCCTGTGAAGCCGAAGATACCTGTTCCGCCCCCATATTGACCTGATCGGCAGCATCGGCAATATGACTGATAGTAGTACTCAAAGAATCGGATATATTCAATAATGCTTGCTTTACAACAGCAAATTCCCCTGTATAATCCTGTTCCAAATGAATGCGAAGATCCCCGTCAGCCATTGTTTCCAACGAACGAGTGATTTCTTTTATATAATTGATATACTTATTCAGATACCATAGGCGTTCCGCAAGGCTTTGGTATTCATAATCCTTGGCATCTGAAAAGGCATCTTGCGGTGCAAACTGCCCCTCGGACAAAAGCTCTGTGATACGCTGCTCGACATTTTCCCATGGGACAAGTAGCTTGTTTTTGCTATAAAGAGCTGTTTCACCCTTTGCAATATGGATACCCTGTTTGTTATACCAGACGGAAACCTTTGTGCCGCCTGTGCCAAATTCTTTCTGTAAAAAAGCGATGTTTTTTTCAGTGGTTTTTTCTTTTTGATACATGGAAACAATGCGGAAAATGCTGTTATTTCGATTGCCTCCTGTGCGGAGGATATGGTCAATGTCGGTTTGGGGCATAGAAAAAGGGTCAAGCATTTCGCTCAACCCAATTCTCTGTATTTGCTCCTGCTCTGTGGGGAACAGGGTTAGTTGTATATAAGCTCCGTCAGTATCATTTCCTCTGCCTGAGCCTTGAGGTTGTTCATGTATCCAACCCATTCCATCTGATGGGTCATCTTGTCGGGAGCTGGCTGCACTTTCTGCAAGTCTGCCATAATCTGCTCCATTCGTCTGGTGGCTGTCTGGTCTATCTCCAATAGGTGGGGAAACAGTTTCTCGGACAGTAGAAGGGAATGGAATAAGGGTGTCCGATGTTCCATGAGGTACTGTTTCCTCATTCTGCCGTATTTGCCTATCGGCTGTGCCGTCTCGGTCACTGTGAGGTCGGGTATCAGATAATCCCCGCTCTGGCTGTAAGTTAAGTTGCTCATACTCTTTGCTCCTTTCACGCTCTGTTTTGGCGATGGTATTGCTCAATACTGTCGGTTATTTCCTTATAGGCGGTCTTTGGTGGTGTTATTATTAACCATAGGGGTACTCCTTTCTTATTTTGGACATAGAAAAAAGCACCTCCAAAAGAAGTGCTTTTCTAGTATCTATGTAATACTAAGTTTATAGCGATAATAAATCTTGAAACATTGTTCTTCGAGTTCCATTAGATTCATTAGAAAAATTAATTTTTTGAACCCATTTTAACAAATCTTTGGTCTTTTCTGCGTCTTGGCTTGAGCCACTAAAGAAAGCAAAATAGCCAGTTAAATATAAAATGTAGTCCATGCGGTTAATGTAATTAGTTAGTTGATGATCGCTAATAAAATCCAGAGATTCTTTTAGTGCATCTAGAGTTAAACAAATTATCTTCCTTAAATCCGACACTTCAAGACCTGTTAGCTGTGATTCTTTGGTGTCTGAGGGAATTGGTGCATAGTTTAATTTATGCATGCCCTTATTGACAATGACTTCATAAGCAGCATTTAATGATGAAATAGGGTAAGAAACATTTGTTGTGAATGGTGAAAACATCTCGTCAAACCCATACTCTTGAATTAACTCTTTAAAAGGATTGATATAGTTTGCATAAATATCAAAATCATGTGCTTTTAACTTTGAAAATGACATTTGCAATGCGGTTACTTTACTTCCTGCATTATTCAGAACTTCAAACCATTCAATCTGTTCGTCCTCGGTTAAATCCTCGGCTTGGTTAATGGTGTAATTATAATCCATCAGCTTACTTCTTACATCGATACAAATGGCATACAGATCGTTAAAAGTTTTTTCTTTAGTAAGATAATCCTGAAGAATATTTCTTTCTTCGTTTAATAAAATGCCAACCGGTATTTGACATTTTTTCACAGCTCCTTTTGCGATTTTAAAACTTGCTGTTGAAACGTCTAAAACAACATTTCGGAAATCATCGCTATTTTTGTATGCTTTATAATTCGTGGTTAAACGTTGCTGCCCATCTACGACCGATTGATGTGATGCTTGGATGCGTTCGTTAACAATGATCTCTCTATCGATGAATGAAACTTGCGGAACAGCAGCTTCCATTTTTGATAGCTGATTGATAGAAATTGGTGCAACTGGAGCTTTGCCGAATAATTGATAATTTAATAGGTCTACGGACTTTTGCAATGTCCAACTGACATCTCTTTGGTATAACGGCAATGTCAATGTGCTATCGTTTATTTTTTTGCACATATCTTGTACAGACATTTGAAAGCTTTTCTTAGTTGGATTGTATGTAACAGCTTGTTTAAGTAATTTATTTATTCTCACAGAATTCCTCCTTTAATATTTTTTATAGTGTATCATGTTATTTTGTCGCTGTCAACTTTTTCTTTGAGCTGCTTTTTATAGCAGCAAAAAGAAATAATAGAAAAACAAGCGTTTTAATGATTAAAACTATAAGCTGCTGCTTAAATAATGAATTTGTTAATATGATTTCATTACAACAAAATAAAATTATATTCTTCCAAACTCCATCTTGAAATTCACATACTTACCGCCCGTATCATCAAGTAGGACGATAGCATCATAGGTTTTTCCTGTCTTTTCAGAAAAACAGCCTGTGAGTTTCACTTTGCCTTTTTTTAATAGCTCGGTGGCAACCGCCGTTGTCAGCTCCTTTTTCTTTGCAGTGAAAAACTTGTTTTCTTTCCAGAGAGCAAAGCCGCAATCCCTGTTTTCACAGGAAAAGCCTTTTTTGTTCTCCACCACATTCCCGCCACAGCGGGGGCAGATGCCGATAGCCTCACGGCAAGAGAGAAAGAGGACATTGCCGTCCTTAATCACTTCATAGGTTTTTACAAGAGTATCGGTCATATCAGTAATGCCCTGCATAAATGTTTCAGCAGAAAGCTCTCCACGCTCAATGAGTTTGAGTTTTTCCTCCCATTCGGCGGTAAGCTGTGGAGATTGGATAGCCTCTGGCAGTATCGTAATCAGGGAAACACCCTTGTGGGTAGGCAATAGATGCTTGGTCTTTTTATCGCCTTTATGCTCGGCAAGCTCGGTCTTGATGAAGCTTTTCCAAAATGCCTGCACGAGTGGCAGGAGTGCCGATGCCTTTTCGCTCCACATCTTCGGGCATATCCTCAATGCCTGCTGTTTCCATAGCAGAAAGCAAGGTGTCTTCGGTAAAGTGTTTGGGCGGTGTGGTCTTGCCCTCTTTGATGGCAACTTTTGTAGAAGAAAACACTTTGCCTTGGTCGATACTCGGCAGGGAGGCGGTTTTCACGCTATCTCCAGTTTCTCTCTCTGGCTTTTCCTTCAGCGTGGAACGGAACAGCCATTCAGCCGCCTTAAATCCCTCATCAAGCACCATTCTACCCTTTGCAGAAAAAGTATTGCCGCCACACTCGGCTGTGATGACTGTTTCCCCATACACACAGCTTTTGCCCACAGAACAAATCAGTCGCAAGGCGATAAGAGAAAGAATGTCACGCTCTCCGGCTAGCAGTTCAGCAAGCCTAGAGCTACTTACCGCCATTGTGGGGATAATGGCATGGTGGTCGGATACCTTGCTGTTATCAGCCACTTGCCCCATGTTGATGGATAGCTCCAGATTGTTTCCAAATGAAAAAATCCCTGCGGCGGTTTTTACTACGGCAGGGGTACCCTCCATCATATCGGTTGTTAGAAATCGACTGTCGGTACGGGGATAGGTCACGAGCTTTTTCTCATACAGGCTTTGGGTGTAATCAAGGGTCTGTTGAGCTGTAAAGCCAAACATTCGGTTTGCCTCTCGTTGTAGGGTGGTAAGGTCATAGAGCTTGGGCGGTTTTTCAGTTTTTTCTTTGCTTTCCACGCTCAAAATGGTAACGCTCTGACCGTCACAAGCCTTGCTGATTGCTTGTGCAGTCACCTTGTCACTCAGCCTTTTGCCAGACAGCACGAAACCGTTGCAATCAAGCTGTACTGTGTAAAACGGTTTTGGCACAAAGGAGGAAATGGTGTTTTCACGCTCCACAAGCATGGCAAGAGTGGGAGATACCACTCTGCCCACGTTTAAGGTTTGATGATACAGCACGGAAAACAGGCGGGTGGCATTGATGCCCACAATCCAGTCGGCTTGGGAACGGCATAGAGCAGACTGATAAAGCCTTTCATACTCTGCGCCATCTTTAAGGTTTTCCAACCCCTCGGCAATGGCACTTTCCTCCATTGAAGAAATCCAAAGGCGTTTAATAGGCTTTTTACAGTTACAATGATTGTAGACAAGGCGAAAGATAAGTTCTCCCTCACGTCCTGCATCGGTAGCGGCGGTCACGATATCCACATCAGCACGGCTCATCAGTTCATGGAGGATTTTAAGCTGATTTTCCTTGCCGTTTGCAACAGAATACTGCCATGAGGCAGGTAGGATAGGTAAATCATGGTATGTCCACTTGGCATACTTTTCGTCGTAGGCATTGGCCGAGGCAAGTTCCACCAGATGCCCTACACACCACGAAACAAGGTAGCCACTGCCCTCCATATATCCGTCTTTTCTGTTGGCTGCACCGATAACAGCGGCGATGGACTGTGCCACACTCGGTTTTTCTGCAATAACTAAATTCATTTTTTGTCGCTCCTTTCCTTTGGGGTAATGATAAGCTCACGGTAATGTTCGTTTTTACCGTGAGCCTTTTCCTGTTTTTCTTTATGGGGAGAGGGCGGGCTTCCCCGCCTTCCCCATGGTTTCTGCATCATCATTTTTTCAAAAGGACTATCTGTAAAATAGGTCACTTGGTATCAGCATCCTGTTCGGTGTCCTCCGTATCATCTTCGGTTTCATATTCTTCCTCGGTATCATCATCCTCATCGTCATCAAATTCGTACTCGTCGAGTTGAGAATTGCCCTTTGTTTTCGGCTTGTTTTTCAAAACCTTAAAGTAGTAAAACGCACCGCCGCCTAAAACACCGACAATCAAAAACAGGGCAAGCATACCCATAGAGTTATTTTTCTTTTCGGGTTTTTCTGGCTCGGTTTCCTCGGCGGTCTTACCAGAGCATTTTGTCAGATCGTTTTTGCATACAGGGCAGGAGGTGTTGACTGCTCCGGCAGTACATTTATCGGTGCAGGAGCAAATCTCCGGCACAGGGGCGGTGACACTATCATCCTCAATGAGTGCCATGAGGTCAGCCTCGTCTACAAGGTTTAAGAAATAGACATTTTCCTTGTCACCATCAAGGTCTATGACCAGATAAAAGTAATTGCCGTTTTTGGACTGCATGGTGACAAACTGCTTGGACGTTGTCTGTTCACCGTCAATATCGTCCACAAGCGTGAGGTTGCCATCGGGGGTAAGAGGTGCAGGGTCTGATGTGGGTGTAGGTGTTTCGGTTACTTCGGGGGCAGGCTCGGTAGTGTCCTCGCCGCCGCCTGCAAAGGCAGTGGTGGAAAAGGCGGTACAGCAGAGCGTAACCGCAAGTAAGGTAGCGAAAATACGCATTTTAGTTTTCTTCATCGTGTTGTTCCTCCTGTTTTGGCATAAAAATAGGCACTTCGCTTTTTTTACGAAATGCCTTTAAGAATGTAGAAAGTTCCTCGGTATTCATTTTGGTACTGCGGATAAGCTCCACCATTTCGGTGTTCTCCAGTTCCGTCCTCTGGCGTTCCAGTTCACGGAGCTTTCCTTGCTGTTCAGATAGCTTTTCTTTGGTTTTTTCTATCTCCGCAAGGATTTTACTTAATTTTTTATTCATTTCAGACCTCCTTAATTCATCAGTCCATATCCAATAATCACGCTGCTGTTTATGTCATAATCTCGAATACGGCAAGCGTCGCCGCTATTGCCCTCTACGGTATAAACCCTCTGACCGTCTGTGCCGATGACAATGCCCACATGGTCAGAGCTGCCGTCACCCTCCCAATCAAAGAAAATAACATCGCTGGGGGCAAGGTCTTTATAATTACCGCTTGCCCATTGCCCATGCGACTTAAACCACGGAATACCCTGTGACTGGCAGGCGGCAAATCTAGGTTCACTGTATCCTGCTTGATTTAAGCACCATGATACAAAGCAGGCACACCATTCCACACGGCTGTTAAAACCATGCCATGACCAGAACGGCTGACCGCCCACATTTGTAGTGATATAGTAAAGTTGTAACACCAGTGGCTAATAAGATATTATGCTTGCATTTTTGCGGGATGCTAATACCTCTAAGTCTGTTATAGATATATTCAACCATCTGGATCAGATTCTTGGAAAAGATATATTTAACAGACTGTTTCCTGTTATCCTTACGGATAATGGAAGTGAGTTTTCCAATCCAAAAGCAATCGAGTACCGAGAAACAATACCATGTAAAAGAACCAGTGTATTTTATTGTGATGCCGGGAGCCCCTATCAAAAAGGTGCCATTGAAGTGAATCATGAATTGATCCGCAGAGTGCTTCCGAAAGGAATTAGTTTTAATAATCTAACTCAAGAAGATATCAGCGTAATGATGAATCATATCAATTCATACAAAAGAAAAAAGCTAAATAATCGTAGTCCTTACGAAACATTCAGCTTTTATCACGGAGAAGGAGTTTTACATAAGCTTGGATGTGCACCGGTTGCCGCCAGTGACATCATGTTAAAACCTGCTCTTCTCAAAAAATAATAAATATGCGTGCCGCCAACCATTTATCTGTCTAAGGAATAAAGGGGTGGATTCTCCGATTACAAAAAAATCGAGAGAGAGTTGACCTCCCTTTGGCATGCCTGTAATTATTATAATACTCCAATAAAAGATGAAAATCAAACTGCATTTGGGTTACAAAAGTGGCTTCTTGTTTACAAAAACTGCATTTCGATTACAAAAGTGGCATTTGGTTTACAAATATTCAGTTGTCAGTTACAAATAGTGCATCTCACTTTACAAAGTGGCATCTCATCTTACAAGTAACTACGAGGAAACTTTTACAGTATAAAACAATGATTTTAAATTTATTTATGTCATTAATGATGTTTTTGTAAGATAAATATGCTATAATTACTTTAATATAATGTTATCAAAGCAAAATTTTTTGAGGTGAATGCCGTGGCGGTCAGCTATAATAAACTCTGGAAGCTTCTTATAGATAAAAAAATGAAAAAGAAAGATTTGCAGACTGCTGCAAATGTCAGCTCAAGTCTCATTACGAAGCTTGGAAGAGATGAGCCTGTGACAATGACAGTGCTAGTGAAAATATGTAAAGTACTGCAATGTGATATAGGAGATATTATGGAAATTACTTCTGATGAAGTTAAAGGATTGTAATTCTGTTGAGAACGACAGATTGGTGAAAGAAAATAGATACTGGAATACAAAGGAGAAGGAGGAGCGTTTTGAGGACTACTACTATATCGCCGTATGCACCGACACTTATTGAGTCTACTCGTGCTATTGGCTATACATTGGAATCAGCAATCGCTGATATTGTGGATAATAGTGTTTCTGCATCGGCTTCGTGTACAGAAATATTCTTCTTCCCTATTGGGGATGCGTACATAGCAATACTAGATAATGGATATGGAATGAATGCAGATGAGCTCGAGGCGGCTATGCGTTATGGCAGTCAGAGTCCAAATGATAAACGAGCAGCTACAGATTTAGGGCGTTTTGGTTTGGGTCTTAAAACAGCTTCTTTATCACAATGCCGGACTTTAACAGTTATCAGTAAAAAGGATGGTAATATTGAAGCCCGTTGCTGGGATATTGATCATGTGATCAAGTGTGAGGAATGGTCACTTATTATATTAGAAACTGAAGAAGAAATTAATGCAATTCCTTGTATTAACAATTTGCGTGAATTAGAGAATGGAACTCTGGTTGTATGGCAGAATCTTGACAGACTCAAAATAGGCGAGTTAAATTTTGACCGTTCTATGGGAAGAAAGATGGATGATGTCCGCAGTCACCTTTCTCTTGTGTTTCATCGGTATCTTAGCGGTGAAAGCGGATTGAAAAAGCTTGAGATAAAAATGAATGGAGCTCTCATTGATTATGCAGATCCTTTTCTCATGCGCAGAAACACACAGGTAATGGCGGATGAGGAATTATTTATTGAAGGCATAAAGGTGGTTGTTCGTCCTTATATACTTCCCCATATCTCTAATCTGTCGGCTGATGAAATAAAAAAGCTCGGAGGAAAAGAGGGACTGCGTAAAAGCCAGGGGTTTTATGTATATAGGAATAAACGGCTTTTAGTTTGGGGGACCTGGTTTCGTATGATGAGGCAGGGAGAACTTTCAAAGCTGGCCAGGGTTCAGGTCGATATACCTAATGATTTGGACGGCCTTTGGACGCTTGATATAAAAAAGTCAACGGCAGTTCCCCCTGAAATTGTCAGAACCAATCTGGAATCCATTATTGGACGTCTGGCTGAGCGCAGTAAGCAGACATGGGTATTCAGAGGGAAAAGAGAAATAAATGACTCGGTTGTACATATATGGCAGCGGTTCAAGGGGAATCAAGGGGGCTTTTTCTACGGAATTAATCGGGATCATCCTTTGGTAGAGGTATTCCTGGATTCTCCGCCTCAAGTAAGGCGGAATGTTGAGGTATTGCTAAAAGCTATTGAAAATGGCATTCCCCTCAATCAGCTGTATATTGATTTGACGTCAGAGAAATCTTTAGACAATGAAATTGAGACAACGGCAAAAGAAGTCGAAAGCATGTTAAAATTGCTTCTTGATCAGATGCCTTCAGATACAGCTAGAAAAGAGTTACTAGGCAGGCTGTCTGTATCTGAACCTTTTGTAAATTATCCAAAGATCATTGAAAAGTATCAAGGGGGAGGTTCTATATAATGGCTATAACAAATGCAGAACAATTGGAAGGTATGATTTCAGCGAATATAAATACACAGTTTAAAGAGGTTCCTCCAAGTGAGGCGGAATTTGACAGAATAGCGGATACGCTTCGGCAGTCTCTTGCTTCATTCTGTCCTGTGACAGATGCTGAATTTGAAGATTTGAAGCGAAAGCTCAAAGCAAACATAGTGGTTGTTATGGATATTGGGATTGTTATTAAAGATGATAAACGACCGCATCAATCATGGCTTCCCTCACGACGCTCTGAGCTTGACTTTTTCTTTTGGAATAGATATAAAAAATATCTTGAGGAAATAAAACATTGGAACCCCAGGGTGACTGGAAATCTTGGGCGTGTTTCCGATGAGATTGTCGATTTGCTGGGTGATCCAAAATCGAAAGGTGATTTTCAGCGGCGAGGTCTCGTATTGGGGGATGTGCAATCAGGGAAGACTGCAAACTACACAGCTATATGTAATAAAGCTGCAGATACAGGCTATCGGGTTATTATTGTGCTGGCAGGTATGATGGAAAATCTGCGCCAGCAGACACAGGAACGGTTGGATGCTGAATTTTCTGGAAGAAAGAGCGAATATTTTCTTGATCCCACAAAAAGGGAAATTAGGAATGAACCTGTCGGGGTTGGAAGATATGGAACAAATAAGCGTATCGCTTCGTTTACTTCTGTAGTCAAGGATTTTGATATAAATATACTGAAAAGCAATGACCTGTCTCTGCTTAGTGTTAGTGACCCAGTCGTATTTGTTATTAAGAAAAACAAGAGTATCTTAAACAACCTCATCCGGTGGTTACGTAATAACAATACAGTTGCAGGGCAGAGAATTGATTTGCCTATGCTGTTAATTGACGATGAAGCTGATAACGCTTCTGTCAATACTAAAAAGGACGATGAAGATCCAACTGCTATTAATGAAGCTGTTCGGACACTTTTGGCATTGTTTCGGCAGACGTCATACTTAGGTATCACTGCCACGCCCTATGCAAATATTTTTATTAATCCTGAAACAACTGATGATATGCGTGGGGATGATCTGTTTCCGCGGGATTTTATTTATTCCCTGGCACCTCCATCAAACTACATTGGTGCAGATCGTATTTTTGGCATAGAGGCACCATTCAGGGATTGTCTAGAAGAATTACATCCACTGGAAATGAATGCGTTTTTCCCATTTAATCATAAAAAAGGGCATCCTGTTACTGCGTTGCCGCCAAGTATGAAAGAAGCTATGGCATATTTCATACTTATAAATGGCATTCGTGATTTACGGGGAGATTACAAATCACATCGCTCAATGATGATTCATGTAAGTAGGTTTACAGACGTTCAAAATCAAATCCGCGACTTGGCAACTGAATGGATTTTGCAGATGCGTTCTGATTTGCAAAATTACTCTTGTTTGTCTGAAGAAGAAAGTATTAAAATTTCAAATATTGCTTATTTAAAAGCTCTCTGGGATAAGTACCTGCTTAGCGAAAAGGCTGGAATAAAAGACAGACCCATGCCATGGCATAAGTTCCGTTCACAATATTTATTTAAGGCAGCAGCACCTATTGATGTACGAGCAGTCAACCAAGAAAGCGGTTCAACGAGCCTTGATTACTTCAATCATCGGGAGGATGGTTTGCGTGTCATTGCGGTGGGTGGAAACAGCTTGTCCAGAGGATTAACACTTGAAGGGCTTTGTGTAAGTTATTTCTATCGTAAATCACAAATGTATGACACATTGTTGCAGATGGGGCGTTGGTTTGGATATCGCCCAGGGTACGATGATCTGTTTAAAATCTGGATAAGTGTGGAGGCCATTGATTGGTACGGATACATAACAGCGGCAGCGGAAGAACTAAAGCTGGAAATTGCAAGAATGAAGAACGCAAACCTCACGCCGTTGGAGTTCGGATTGAAGGTTCGTCAGGACCCAGCTTCTCTAATTGTTACTGCAAGAAACAAAATGCGGGCAGGAACGATGGTTAAACGTCCTGTCACTGTTTCTGGACGCTTGCTGGAAACTCCGCGGCTGAAATCTGATTTGGCTTCTTTGGGAGCGAATGAAGATGTTTTCAGAGATTTTGTACATCGGCTGGACACTATAGGGCACCGCACTGCACGTGAAGACGCACGCTATTTTTGGGAAGGCATTAATAAAGACGAAGTAGAACAGCTTTTACGTGATTTCAAAACTCACCCGTGGCACCTTTCTTTCCAGGGGCAGGCACTTGCAGATTTTATCAGAGACAAAATGGGCAATGCTTCATGGGATGTTGTTATTGCTGAGGGATCCGAAGATGATTATAAAGAGTTATACAGCGGTGATGAGCAGCTGACGATAAAACCTGAAAAGCGTACCATAATTGCCAAATTAGGGCAAATCAGTATAAGCGGAACCAAGGTTCGTGTAGGTGCTGGTGGTGCGGCAAAGCTGGGATTGACTAAGAAACAGAGAGAGGATGCTGAAACTGCATTTAAAAATGAGCATCCCGGTAAGCTGCATATTTCCGACAGTGCATACTTGATTAAAGATCGTTCCCCTATTTTGATGCTACATGTTATTTCTGTTGACCGGACCAGTCTGGATAAAAATGGTAAGATAAGAACGCAAATCGAAGCGGGCTGTCAAGTCCCAGATTTTCTTTATGCACTTGGTGCAGGATTCCCTTTTACTGGGCTGCCGGAGGAAACCGCCAGTTACATGGTTAACATGGTTGAACTGGGCAGTTACTACGATCCGGAGGAGGATAACGACGAATGAGAACGACACCGGAAATCCTCCAGAAGCAGTGGAACAGCATTAGTTATAAAGACGGCGGATTTTTGCAGATTGACACGCAGCACCCGCTTGAATGGCACATTGGTTATCAGTCAATTAGTCAAAAAGCTCTGTTGCTTATTTGCACTGCAGATATAGGAGCAATAGAATCTTCAAAATCCATGTTGGTAACTCGCCGTAAGAGAGAAACGGATAATCGATGGACGCTTTCGTTTGAATTGCTGAGAAATGAGCAAGAAGATGTGTTTGCGATACTTTGTTCAGATATTATAGAGCACTCACGGACGGCACCAGAAGAAAAAGATGCATTAGCCTTAGTTATCAGCAGGTACAAGCAATGGAGCCGTCTGTTGGAGTCACAAAGCAATGGAGTGATGAATGATAGCCGCCGTAAAGGATTGCTTGGAGAACTTCTGTTTTTACAGAAGCAAATGAATCAAAGCAGTTCTGTCTTGGAGGTAATACGAGGCTGGGTTGGTGCAGATGGCGCAGATCAAGATTTTATATATGAAGATGGATGGCATGAAGTAAAAAGTGTCGGTGCTTCCGCTGCAAGTGTGACTATTTCTTCTTTGGAACAGCTAAATTGTACCGGAGAAGGAGAGCTTGTGGTGATGCGTGTTGACAAGGTAGCTCATGATAAATCTGGAGCAGTATCTCTTAATGATGTGGTGCATCAGATTAGCAGTACATTAGCTTATGCTTTTGATGCTTTAGATTTGTTTCGCTCAAAATTGAGCGCATATGGATATATTGATTTACAGGAGTATTCAGAGCAGAAATATTACTGCTCTGGGATACAGCGGTATGACGTAAGTGACACTTTTCCAAGGATTACAAGACAAAACATTCCCCAGCAGGTTGAATCATTACACTATGAACTAAGCCTGCCGGCTCTGACAGACTGGCTGAAAGGATGAACATTATGGACGCACAGGAATTCCGAAAAGATTTTATAGAAGGAGTCAAAGCCGATACAGCAGCAACCGGTGAGGGTTCCACTGCGTCATTTGTCAGTTCTTTTGCACAGTATCTGCAGGAAGCAGAGTTTTTAATGGATTTTAATGCTGCCTATTTTGAAGGATCAGGAAAACACAATCGAAAACTGCGAGTTGATGGTTATGCATATGATGAATTTGACAAAACTATGAGCTTGATAATTGCTGATTATGATGCTTCTGAAACGGAGAAAGTCCTTACTAAAACACAGGCAGGGCAATTATTAGAGAGGTTAAGAGCTTTTGCAGACCATGCTCTGAATTCTTCACTTCACCGAGAAGTTGAGATGAGCAGACCATGCTCTGATCTGGTAGATTTACTGCGAGAAAAGCACAAAGAAATTCGAAAATTCCAGCTATTAATTTTTACAACATCCTCTATAAGCAATGCGATAATCATATTAGAATCTGCAGATATCAATGGTATTATTTCAGAATGTCAGATATGGGATATTAACCGCTTATTTAAAGTCTGCGGTTCAGATACAGGAAGACATATTATTGAAATTGACTTCAAAGAGTATTCTGATTATGGTATTCCTTGTATGGAGGCCAGCGGTACTGTGACAAAAGACTTTAAGAGTTATCTTTGCATTATGCCTGGGACTCTCTTGGCTGACATCTATGATAAATATGGCAGCAATCTGCTAGAGGGAAATGTTCGGTCGTTTCTATCCACGAAGGTTGCAGTAAATAAAAAAATTCGTGCTACTATTCTGCAAAACCCTGAGCGTTTTTTCGCATACAATAATGGGATTTCAGCTACTGCGATGGATATTCAGATTGACTGTAGCTCACAGGGGAATTTTCTTGTTTCTGCAAAGGATTTTCAGATAATTAATGGAGGCCAGACAACGGCATCTCTTTCCAACGCAAGATTTAGGGATAAAGCTGACCTGAGTTCCATCTTTGTTCAGATGAAACTGACAGTCATTGAGCATACTCTAGAGGAGGAAGCAACGGAACTTGTGCAAAATATTTCACGCTCGTCTAACAGTCAGAATAAAGTCAGTGATGCAGATTTCTTCTCCACTCACCCATTCCATGTCCGTATGGAAAGATTTTCGCAGCGTCTGTATGCAAGAGCAGTAGGAGGGCTTCAACACGAAACCAAGTGGTTTTATGAGCGGGCACGAGGCCAATATTTGCAAAAACAAATGCGAATGACTGCAGGAGAAAAAAAGAAGTTCTTGCTTCAGAATCCGAAAAATCAGCTCATAACAAAAACGGATCTAGCTAAAGTTCGTAATACTTGGAAAGGTCTTCCTTATATGGTTAGCAGAGGTGCGCAAACGAATTTTGCAGAGTTTGCTAAAGCAACGAATGACGAGTGGGAGGCTTCTGATGATGGTCTTGTTTATAATGAAAAGTATTTTCAGGAAAGCGTTGCTTTGATAATGGTATTTAGGTATAGTGAGTTGATGGTATCACATCAGCCTTGGTATTCTCAGGGCTATCGTGCCAATATTGTGACTTATACTATTGCTCTTTTGCATATGCTTATACAGAAGCAGTTTCCAGGAATGGAATTAGATTTGATGAATATTTGGACACGCCAGAATGTTCCTGATGCCGTAGCTAATGCACTGACTGAATTGTCTGAACTTGTTTATGATAAGCTGACCGATTCGCAAAGAGGTGTTGAAAATGTCACACAGTGGTGTAAAAGAGAAGCGTGCTGGAAAAGTGTTCAAAGTATTGATTATAGTTTGATGCCTGAAATTAAAGCTTGTCTGATTGGAAGAGAAGAGCAGAAAACTGCAGAGAAGGAAGCCAAAGCGGATCAGCGGATAATTTCGGACACGGAAATTATGACTAAAATTATAGAAATTTCTCAGGAACAATGGCAAAACGTATTAAGTTTTGCTGCAAACAGAGAGATGATAACGGCAGATGAGCGGACTGCATTGCGAATTGCGTGTCAGATACCGCAAAAGATGCCAAACCCGATCCAATGCAAAAAACTTCTTGCTGTGCTGGAACGGTTACAGGAGGAGGGCTTTAGACTATGAATTTAAATACAGAATCAAAATACAGCGTTGTGGATTTGTTCGCAGGTGCGGGAGGTCTTAGTTGTGGATTTCTCCAAACAGGCAGGTTCTATGTAAAAGCTGCCTTTGAGAACAATAAGAATGCGCAGAAGACGTATAGGCGTAATCATAAAAAGACAGATGTTTATGACGATGTGGCGGATGCTCTGAGAACTGATGTAAAAGCAAAACTGGGCAAAGTAGACGTTGTTATTGGAGGACCGCCGTGTCAGGGATTTTCCAATGCAAATCGGCAAAAAAATCATGCCATCAGTCAAAATAATTCACTTGTTAAAAAGTATGTCCAAGTCGTCCTCCATCTGAATCCAATGGCCTTTGTGATGGAGAATGTGAGTATGTTGAAATCAGATGTACATCGTTTTTATGTGGATGAGTCTGATGCACAGACTGTAAAAGAGTACAAAATTAAAACTACTCCCTCTGAAATTCAGCTCTTGGATTCAGAGTTTATGTTTCCGGGGGTTGCTGACATTGCTGGTGATATAGCACAGATTTCAAATTATCTTTGGGATGAGAAAGATTATTTATCACTCAATGTTGTATTTAAAATGAGAGATAATTCAAATAAATTATGTGATTCGCTGGAGAAGCATAAGAAGAGGCTTCTTACACTTGCAGCAACTCTTGTTGCGACGACTGATGAAAACAGTCCTATTTTGAAACATTCATATGATGCAGGAATGGCAATAGAACATTATTTTACTGCGGATGACACTTACGAAAATGCCAAGAAACTTTGCGAAGAGATAATGCCTTCGATTATGTTACAAAGGATGCTTTCAAAGGCAAAAGAGATATTGGATAATCGCATCAAGGTTGATCATTATTCAGTGGAAAATGGTCTTATTGCCCATGTTACTTCTATGGCAGTAATTGATTATATTGAATCCATTTTAGGCGCCGATAGCACAGGGTATAGTATAAATCACGGCGTTTTAAAGGCTGCAACTTTTGGTACGCCTCAAAAGAGAATGAGATTTGTCCTTATCGGTGTTAAAAAATCTATATGTAATGATGTTCAGCTGCCGATTGGATCATTTACTGAGTCTGATTATCGTACAGTAAAACAGGCAATAGAGGATTTAGAAGATATTGAAGCTGCAACTGAGGTGACTGAAGGAGAAAAAGGTATTCAATTACCCCCTCCCCCAACTAACATCAGTGAGCTTGGAAAGCAGCTGCGTAATTCAGGTCTGCTTCGCAATCATGTTTCGACAGCAACAACTCCAGAGGCCTTGGAACGTTTTATGGCAATTGAGCAGGGAGACAATTTTCACAGTCTGCCGCCGCAACTTAAGACTACATACTCGGATGCAGAGCGTACACAAAATACTATTTACCTGCGCTTAAAGTATAATGAACCATCAGGAACGGTCGTCAATGTCAGAAAATCGATGTGGATTCATCCAGTGAAACATCGCGCACTCAGTATACGGGAAGCAGCGCGTTTGCAGACATTTCCAGATGATTTTGTGTTTTGCGGAACAAAGGATGCTCAATATCAGCAGGTAGGTAATGCAGTACCGCCATTGCTGGCAAAAGCTATAGCGGAACACCTGTGTCAGTACTTAGATAACGGAAATAATAGCTCGACTCAAAAGGAGCTGCTGTAGAGATGGTTGCTATATGGCTGATACACATTCAAAAGAAACAAGAAGCTATAATATGTCACGCATTAGAAGTAAGGACACCAAACCGGAAACCATGGTACGTAAATATCTTTTTTCAAAAGGACTGAGGTTCAGAAAAAATGATAAGAGGTATCCTGGGCATCCGGATATTTTGCTTCCGAAATATAAAGCTGTTGTTTTTATAAACGGCTGTTTTTGGCATAGCCATGAGAACTGTCCAGATTTTGTTCTTCCAAAATCCAATCAAGATTATTGGGTGCCGAAGCTTGAGAAAAACCGCAAACGTGATGAAGAAAATTATGCTACACTTAGAAAAGATGGTTGGAATGTCTTCATTATTTGGGAATGTGAACTAAAAAAGGATACTAGAAAGCAACGCCTAGAGCAATTACATCTGGAAATAACCAAATAGTATTTATTACAAGCTTACAGATAAAACCGTCAAAAAGTGTCACAAAGTGTAACGTCCAATATACAGGAGGAATTTATTGTTTTACTTGAGAAGGGAGAAGAAAAGTGGAATATTACTTTTTATATTTTGTTGTTTTTAAAAGTAAAAGTGATAACACAAGTGGACCTATAATTAGTTATGATAATTTTGAGAAAATGAAGGAAGACAATAATGGTACCATGCATCTTTTTGATGATGATATGAGCGAGACGTTGCCAGCAATAGATTATATAATGCATTTACCTAGAAATGTCTTTGACTTATATGATTTAGATGAAAATCTTATGGCAGCATCGCATGATACACCACATTTTATTGTTCCATTGCCAGAGTATGGTATTCCTGAAGCTGGAATTAATAATATTGTACCCACAATGTTTATTTTAACAGATGATTGTGATGAAGAAGTAAAATATCGATGTAACAAACTTAATCCGTTGTTAGGAACTTATTATACAGGTGAGCTTAATGAAAGATTAATTAAGAAACAGTGGAATGAATTATGGATGTATAATAAATCAGAAGATTTTGATAAGATGAATGATATAAATATCCACTTTCGACTTGAGAAGGAATATCTAAAAGCATTGCCGGTACTTTTTTTGAGTCGGCAATATGGAAAAGCAAATGATTTACTATCAGAAATATATAATACCATAGATATAGAAAAGAAGTGCATTGACATTCAATGGAAGAATATATCACATCTAAATACTTTAATTTCAATGAATAATCAAGGAATAACTTCTTGGGATGACTATGCGGTCAGGATATATGATGATATACAAATAATTGAAGCAAGTAAATTTAATATTAGCGCTGTTATTACTTTTCCTGGAATTTCAAAGTTGCAAATGAAGTATGGTTTATCTGCTAATACATTATCTGAAAATGAAAGACATGTCATTAGAATTATGGGAGTACATAGGGCAATTGCGCGCAGTGGGATATTAATGGAATTATCTTGTGCAAATGAAGAATTATTTAGAAAATATGATGAATTAGAACAAAGATGTAAAGAAGGTACAAATAATAAGTATGTATGGAAAGCATTAACGGATTTAGGTAAATTAATTGAAAAATATTTTAATAGTTTTCAATTGGAAGTATTGAAAAGAGCAAAGGATATTACGATTTTTTCTGACTTTCCAATAGGATTGACAATTTTGGCGGGTGAAGAGGTACCATTACAGTGTTATAAAAAAATATCCTATAGGCCACTTACACCTTTAACTAGACACTTTCAAATAGAATTAACAAAGGCAAATCAGCATTATTTTGGAAAAAAATGCAAAGTGGCTATGGCTGAATGTATTATAAATAATGAAGAAAATAAGTTTGTATACCCAGTGTCGGAATTAGTGCATAGTATGTTAACGGATATGGCTAAGAGCTATTCAGGTTTATCTTTTGTTTATGGACAAACTTACAGTGTTATTAGCATTAAAAAGTTTATTGAAGATAATAAGGATGCGGATATATTATATATTTCAGCTCATGGGAGTTATTCTAGAAAACATAATATGGCGGGAATTATGGTTGGGGATGAATTCTGGATGGCTTCAGAAGATATAATTGTGCCACCTGTAGTAATATTGAGTGCATGTCATGTCAGCCCGAGAGGAATGGGGGCAGTTAATATTGCAGATATGTTTATTCGTAATGGTGCTAGTACTGTTTTAGGAACATTTATTCCAGTAGATGCAAAGAGAAATTTAATTTTGATGACAAGATTATTTACATATATTTTTGAAGCACAAAGTGGAAATAAACAATATAAGACATTAGATGATGCATGGTGTGGTGTGGTTTCAACAAATGCTATCCATGAATTAATGTCAACATCTGATAGTTTTAATAAATGGATGCATGGTGCGAATAGTAAGGGTAAAGCTAGAATAATTGAATTTCAATTAGAAAGGTGCGTTGGACGACTTAGACCTTCACACATTTATTCGGATACAATTGAAATAATAAAAGAAATGCTGGATGAGGAGGGGCTCAGTGGTAAATTCGGCGATATATTGGATATGAATAATTTTTTCCCGGAATCTTTTTTTTATCAATTCATAGGATATCCAGAAAATGTTTTCTTATATAATGATATTTTTGAAGAGGGATGTAAGCAAAATATTCTTCATCAAGGGCTTTAGAAAAGGCACTTGACTGTTGTTGTGAAAGATATAATGACAAGTGTTGGAAAAACAACTGTATGGTATGACATCAACAGGCATGGACTCCGCCAAGAAAAAGCTACCCCTTATAAGAATCCAATCACGGCATCTACATGAGTAGAGGAAATAGTCTTGTTGCAATATCTGCAACGCAGATATAAGTCGTATTGGTAATGAAATAAATACAGAAAAACAAACTACTGAATTGTATCGACATTTATTAATCTCTAAAATAGAAAAATATATAAAGGAAAATGAAAAGTATGGACTTTTTCAAAGAAATAAAATCTCTTCATGATCCAGATGAGTCGGATGAGGCAAAGCAATTTTACGCAGATTACTTCAAACAGTTAGATGAAATAACAGGGGAAACTTTATGCTCGCTCGGTACGACTTTCGGTGCCATTAACAAGGAGGGCGAATTTAAAGTTATTAGCAAAGCCGGAAAACGCGACAGAAGGTATGTAGATGGCGAGAAGTCGTATCCTTTATTTTATAAGTTTAGGGAGCAGTATCATTCTTTGGCCAATTTTATGCCAATTGGTGCGGGGCTAAATGTTTGGAGAGGGAGAACTGACGGTATCAACCAGGGCGACTATTTCGATATTTTTCTCAGTCTTGTAAAGAAATATTATTTAGGAATTGACCTGCCGGAAAAAGTAAAGGCTAATTTTGAGAACTGTTCATTGTATTTTTCTGAATTTGTATCTTTCAACGATTATATTGATAAAAATTATTTAAATCCATTTGTAAATGCTGTTTATGAGATTAAAGATTTATTTTCAAACTTGGACGATTATAAAACTGGCTTCGTACTTTTAGGTTCATATCATGAGTATGGCGACCCATTCCCAGAAGGAAAAAGATATGATAAGGATGGGTTCAGACATGCTATGAATTACATCCAAAATTCTCTATGGATTTGGGAAGAAAGAGTAAGGTTACTAGACACTATTGTACCTGCTATACCCATTGTACTTTAAGTGTCCAGAATAAATAAAAGGAACTTTAGGGCTAATCCTGAAACCTCTTTAACTACTTTCCAATATTCCAGTCGTCATATACAGACCTCGATATGTTAATCCAAGCCTCTTCTTCTGAAAGGTACTTCCCTGCCAAGGGGGTACCAGAGGGGCATGACATCTTTTTTGTACATTCAACACACGTGGAGGTAATAACGCTGTTGCAGAAAGCCTGAGGCAGAAGTGCAGAAAGTTATTCTAATTTGACATATTAAAACGGATAAGTAAAAAATACAGATAGTAAAGATAGGCATTAGTGTGATTGATACCCTAGGGTAAATATACATTAATGTCTTTTCTTTTTGCATAAAAGTGAGTTGTTACAGAGAACGTTTATGTTATTACTGATATTGATTATGAATTTTATTTGGAAAGGAGAAGCAGAGTTTCTGAATTGACAAATGTGTTAAGATATATGAATCATGGTGAATACATATAACTATATTTTACATATTTGTGAGCAGATAGATTTGAAGGCACTTTAATCCGAATTGGTACCTGCGAACAAGTCGATGGTAGGTGTTAAATGAAAAAGGTTAGAAAAATTGAAGTACCTGAAAAACAAGTGGAAAGCAGGAAATTAAAAGTAGCAGCATATTGCAGGGTGAGTACTAAATATGAGAGCCAGAAATCCAGTATAAATCTGCAGGTAGAATATTATACAAAATATATTAAGAGGCAAGCAGATTGGGAATTTGCAGGGATTTTTATGGACTATGGCAGCAGATGCAGAATTAAGGGCAGAGCGAATTTTCAAACAATGATTCAAAAAGCACTGAATGGAGACATTGATTTAATTATTACGAAATCAATCAGCAGGTTTTCAGGAAATACTGTTGATATGTTGCAAACAATCAGAAAACTAAAAGAAAAGGAGATAGCAGTTTGGTTTGAAAAGGGAGATTTAAAAAGTACAGACGATGTTGCTGAAAAAGTGATTACAATATATGCAGCACTTGCACAGGAGGAGGTACTGAATATGAGTGAAAATATTGCATGGGGTTTCCAAAGCAGATTTAAGCAATGCATAACATTAAATAATTACAAAAATTTTTATGGATATGACGTTATTGATGGAGAATTGGTTATCAATAAAGAGCAGGCGGAGGTTGTAATAAATATATTTGAGTGGTATCTGGCAGGTTCATCTCTGAGGCAGATAAAGAATAGGTTGGAGTCTCTGGAAATTAAAACAGCTACTGGTAATAATGTGTGGTATGAAAAAGTAATACTTGGAATGCTTGGCAATGAGAAATATATGGGAGACAGCATGCTCCAGAAGTCTTATACTCAGGATTATCTGACTGGAAAACGTGAGAAGAATGATGGACAAAGAACCAGATACTATGTGTATGATACTCATTTGGGTATTATTTCAAAGGAAAAGTTCTTTGAAACTACTTGTGAAATTAGGAATAGAAAAAGAAACGTAAAAAACAGTGATGGGGATATAAAAACAAGTGGAAAAAAATATAATGGGCAGAATTTGTTGGCAAATATATTGGTTTGTGAAGAATGTGGTGCTTCATTTAGGAGACGTACAGAACGAGGAAAAGTAGTATACAGATGTGCTACGAGAATGGACAAAGGACGAGATGCATGTGAGAATTCACCAACAATTGAGTGTGCTAAAAGTAAGGCTGGTACTACTTTAGCTAATCATAAGGCAGCTAAGCACTAGGAGAATGCGGGGGTGGCCCGCATTCTTTTTATATTGTGCGCCAGCATAGATTGGGCAAAGAATAAAGCGGACTGGTATGATCCGACCATTGCTAAAGATGATGAGTTTTTTAGAAAACAGGAGCATGAAAAAGATAAAGAGAAAAAGGAATTAAACCCCTCCGGGTATAGTTGGTGGCAGTAAATAATTAAGGGTGTATTATTTGCAATGCACTAAAACTGATGAGTGCTTAGAAAAGTATATGTGATGATCCCATCAAGTAAACGGCAAACTGATAGGAGGCTTCATGAATAAGAGAAATATTTTTTATTATGATGAAATTTTTCATACCCAGAGAATAACTAAGGGTATATGGATAATATATCAAGTTGTGATTCTTATATAGGAGTTGCTATAGGTTGGAATGATTGAAAGGATGAAATGGTAAAAGAAGAATATAAAACTTTTGAAGAAAGTAAAAAGTATTTTATGGAATTGATGAAGTAAAAAGTGATATTTATACAGGGATTTTCTCTCTTATTACAACAGAAAATGATGTATTTCATATATATTCTTTTTTATAATAGATAAAATATTCCATTTTTTGTTAACGGGTTGTTGTATTATTCATGATGTGAATATATAATAAAAGCATGAAATTTTCTAGCAAAAGGGTGTTGTTAGGGATTATATGGCCTCAAGGTGAGCATCAAAAACAGGGCATCACATAGCATAGGGTACAAGTTCTATAGGTGTACAATAAAGAGATAAGGAAACTTTTATATGGAGGTTTAAGATGTATATAGACTATTTGCCAAATTCTTTGCTTGAAGACATAATAAGTAATAGATGTATTCCTTTTATTGGTGCCGGGTTTTCTAAAAATGCAAATTCGTACAAGCTCATTCCAGACTGGGATGAATTGGGAAATAAAGTTGCGAGTTACTTTCGGGATTATCAATATGACAATGCTGTTGAAACACTTTCGCATTATGAAAATGAATATTCAAGAGCAAATTTGATTGAAATACTTGCTAAAGAGCTAAATATAAATGCGGTATCACCTGGTGATTGCCATTTATCTTTTTGTAAATTATATTTTGACTTGATTTGCACAACAAATTTTGATTTTCTATTAGAAACTGCATTTAGCGAATTATATGCTAAAAAAGGAAAGCCATATCATGTTATTGCAAATGAAGATAGACTTTCAACTTACTTCAATGAAAAGACAACTATAATAAAAATTCATGGAGATTTTAATGAACCTGCAAAAATGGTTGTGACAGAAAATGATTATGATACTTTTATATCTAACAATCCACTTTTATGTACATATATTGCCAATCTGTTAATAACAAGAACACCATTACTTATAGGCTATAGCTTAAATGATCCTGATATAAGAATGATATGGAACATTATTAGTAGCAGGTTAAATTCTCTAAGACGTACAGGCTATATATTAGCGGTTTCTGCATCTGAAAATGACATAACAAGATTCAGAAGAAGAGGAATAAAGGTAATTAATTTGCCTGGGAAAAAATCTGATTACTCTAAAATATATACAACATTATTTAATGAGTTGCTTATATATTGGAACGAAAAGAATAGCGAAAATATGAAGACTTCCAATGAAGATGCTATAGGCATATTAAAATATTTGGGAGATAATATTGGTCAAATGTGCTTTTTTAGTGTACCATATGAAAGATTGTCTCTTTACAAAAAATATATTTTTCCGATAGTTGAAAGATTGGGAATGGTTCCCGTATCGGCTGATGAATATGTTTTACCAGGAGATAATATTAGTGCTAAGATTAATACATTAATACAGAAATCGAGCATAGCTATTATTGACACGACAATGATTAGTTCTAATATTTCAATGGAGTATGGTATCATAAATGAAGCTAAAATACCTCATTTAATTATTTCTTCTGGACAATTAGTTACTAGTGGCATTGATGTATCTATAAACAGATTGTTATTTGGTGACTTTGATAAAAAAATAGAACATCTTATAGATGGAATAGAGGATTTTTTGTCTGAATATTCATTATCACAAAATACAACAGATTATTTATTTAATGAGCCAAGGCGGTTATTTGAGTTAAAAGAGTATAACGCTGCAGTCATATCAGCGATTCGACTTTTAGAAGTGGAATTAAAAGAAGCATTATCAAAGATAGGAAATGTGGCGGTGGGGCACTCAGCATCTTTGAATAAGCTAATAAAAATATTAGGTGATCAAACGGGCTGTGACACAATAAAAATGATGGAGTGGGTATCGATGAGGAATGTTACTGTACACTCAGCAAATTTTACAGTGACAAGGAAAATGGCAAAGGAAGTGGTTGAAGGAGTTTATGAGACAGTTAAAGTTCTACCAGATTTGAAGTTTTGAGAAAGTATAGAGTTGAATGATGTAAAATCATTGCTATGTAGTAATTATCAAAGCGTACATTAATAAGATTGCGGATAAAAAATATGTGTGTTTATCAGTTTCTACAGTCTGAGAATATATTTCAGAGACCCGAATGTGAGAATAGCTGAATGTATCTTTTGGCAAAAAATATGAGTTGAAAAATGTTATATGAACAAGATTATCTTCTAGGATTAACTGAAGAGGAACGGCAACAATATAAAGAAATAACAGGAAGACAGTTTGGAGAAAAAAGAATTAGTGGATATGGAACGGCAAATAATTTTTTATTATACCCAAAGGCAGCTAGAATGTGCAAGTCACTTTTCCCAAACAATTATTTAGATGTTGCAGAATTAAGAGGATAAAGGGGTCAGGTACTCGACAATTCAAACACAATTCTGAAAATTGCTAAAAATCCTAATTATTATTATATTTTTAGAATTGTGCCTAAATTGTCAGGTGCGTGGTAACTTATTTTGTTTTAGAATGTTTTTTCGGAAATATACTCTGACGCCAAGGGGGTACCAGGCTCGACGGTCATCAGAATTGCAGCAACAAGGCATGTTGAGACAGTCTGTCTGCTGGAGAGGAAAGGCTAGTAAATCAAAAGGTTTCGGGGTTTTGAAGGGGATATGTAGGTGTGCTTTTGTGGTTAGGCAGAGTGATATATGTTTCCTGTTACCGTGGTGGGGTAAGGAAAAAGAACGTTTTGGCAAAAGCTTAGGCTATATTTTAAGTAAACATAACTCAATTGTTGAAAGTGATTTAGTATGGAAAACATATCAATTGGAGGGATTACTAAAAATATATGGAAAGAACGTAAGCGCCTAATTTAAGGGTGGATTTTAAATTGCGCCGTTTACCTTTATAATTGTTATCAGGAAATGCAAGCGCTTTACTCCAATCTTTTGCGAGAATGCAAGCATTTTACTCTATTACGGAGACT
>JAEYFP010000037.1 GCA_023402845.1 Bacillota bacterium | reverse complement strand
TCGCTTGACCGCCTTAAAGCATAACCGGGAGAAATCCGTCAAGAGCATAGCCGCCGTGGGCGGTGCTTCGCACTCTTGACCGATTTTCCCGGTTATGCTACCCAGTGTATGGCGACGGGGAATATATTAAATCCTTTGAGCTGCGGGGCGCGGGGCGGCGCCCCGCAAAGACTTACCGGGTCAACTTGGCCCGATGTTACTTTTCCTGTTCGGTCTGCTTTTCCGGTTTGGCAATATCCTTTTGCTGGCCTTTCCATTCATCAAGCAGCTTGATAATGGTATCCTTCATTTCGCGGGGTGTTTTGTCCTTACCGAAATACTGGCCTAATTCCTGACTTGAAATAATCACTTTGTCTGCCTCCTTTTTTTCTTCTAACA
Organism: Bacillota bacterium; assembly: GCA_023402845.1. GTDB lineage: Bacteria > Bacillota > Clostridia > Lachnospirales > Lachnospiraceae > JAEYFP01. The sequence continues at coordinate 6,386 of JAEYFP010000037.1, read as the reverse complement.
TAATACCGTCAATCACATCGGCATTTAACATACCTTTTCCGTCAAGCTCCCGCATCCGCTGTGCCTGTGACAGCGAAGGAGCCGACTGCTGGCCTTCAATGGCAACGGCAATATACCGTTGATTTTTGGGCTTAATGAACGCAAGCTCCACGGCGGGGGTGAACGCGATTTTCTTTTCGTCCACCATTTTCGCAAGGTCGGGGACCAGCTCATTGAGCTTGATATACCGCTGAACCTGCTTGACCGTCATTTTGTTGCGCTCGGCTACTACCTCATTGGAGCGCTGACCGTTGCCAGTTCGCACACCCTGCTTCTTGATGGCTTCCAACTGCATATGCAGAGCCTTGGCTCGTTCGCTGGGCAGGATATTTTCACGCTGATTGGTGTTATCCTCCACCATCTGCGTAATGGCCTGTTCGTCCGTCAGGTCGCGGACAATACAGGGCATATCCGCAAATCCCGCAAGCTCACTGGCTTTCTGGCGGCGGTGGCCGGATACGATTTCATAGCCGCCATCTTCGCGGGGGCGTACAATGGCAGGCTGGGTAACGCCTTTGTCCTTGACGCTTTCCACCATCGCCCGCATTTCTTCATCGTCCCGAACCCCGAAGGGATGATCTTTAAAAGCGTGGAGGTCAGACAGCTTTAAATAAACAATCTGTTCCGGCTCATTGGAGCGCGGAGCCTCCGTTGGTTCGGGTGGCAGCTCTGGGGCAGGGGGTGCGGCTTCCTGCTGTGCCTGTTCAGTGGGTTTTGCGGAAGAAGCATCATCGCCGCCAATTTCTGTAGCCTGTTTCCGCTTGTCAGACTTCTCCGGTTTTTCGGACTTTGGAGCTTTTTCCGGCTTAGCAGAGTGGGAAGGGGGGGTGTCCGCTTTTTCAGTGGTTTTACTTTGGCTGGATTTAGGCTTGTTTTTCTGCTCCGTTTCTGCCAGTGGTTTTTCCCGCTTCTGCCGGGAGTCCCCGGCTTGCGGCTTTGTTTTGTCGGGCGGTGCCTTATCAGCGGAGCTTGCTTTTTCTGCTTCCTTTGCGGTTGCTTTCTTTTCAGAAATAATCTCATTGATTTTTTCAAAGGGTACAACAACATCACCAGGGGCGGAAATATGTTCACCGACAATATCAAGCGGCGTGGGCGGTTCTGTTTCTGCTTCGTTCATTTCCTTTAATGCCGCTTCGCCCTCATGGGCGAGTGTTGCGGCTTCTTCGGCACTTATTTCAGGGGCCGGAATGTCACCGGCAATTTCGGTCGGTGCAGTGGCAGGAACAGTTTGTTCCTCTGCCGGCGTTGCATTTTCGGGTGACGCTTTCACATCATCCGGCTTGCTTGGCTCATTCTTTGCCATGCGGTTTACCTCCTTTATATTGAATGGCATGAAAAAAGGGGCCTGATTTTTTAATCAAGCCCCAATGGGAGTATTGCAATTCCTCCTTTCCACTTCGGGACAACATGACCCGAAGTTCCGCTATCCACGCAAAAACGCCGCCTATAGTTTTACTAAGGCGACGCTTTGTTGTAGGTTAGCTCTCTATTTTCGGTTTTATTTTATGTTGTACATTGTATAAGGATGTAAACATATTCTTGAAAAAAACAGGATGCTTTTTATGAGCTTCCTCTTCCTCCGAATGCATCCGGCTCTCCGGACAGACACCGGAAGAAAACTCCTTCTGTGCGCTTTCCATACACTCCCTCTCGTACTGATGATACTCGTGCAGCAGCTTCCTGTCGTGCAAAAGCTTGTTATATTCTCTGTCATACTGCGCATAATAAAAATCAAACTTTCCGCGAATCAGCTTTCGGTATCTTACGTCACTTTCGAAATCATCACACACAATTTTGACATGTTCATAAAGAAGGAAAAAATCTTCCTGCCGATAAACAAGCCCAAAACGCTCAGGCCTGCATGTCTGCAGCGCCTTCATCGCCTTCGGCGCATTGTCAAAAATGCAGTAGAGCTTTCCGATTTGAAATTGCACCCACGTGCTGTAATCCGTATCCTCCGTCACCTTTCCCCGCAGAAGCCAGTAAATATCGAATGCCTGCTGATATTCTCCCCCGCCAAACAGCTCGAGGGCCTCAGAAAGCAGTTCATTCACCGATTTAGAAATGCTCTGTGTCAGACAAACCGGCTCAACAAGCTTAATGTCCTCATAGCGCTTGCGCACAATCATCGGCTTCTCCTGCTTTTCGATATCCCCCAACAGAAGCTCGTCAATGTCATCCGCACCCGTGGGCAGCTGATTCCGGTATTCCGCATATTTTTTCTGTCCCATGTCATAGCAGGATGCCTCGTACTCGTCAAATACCTCTCCCACCTCCCGGCCGGCGACTTCCATTGCCTGCCTGTGTGTATCGGCATACTCGGCATCAATCCTGCCGTGATAATAAATTTTTATCTGGCGTTCATATTTTTTCATTTTGGAATCTAAAAGCGCATGTCCCAGATGGATGTAAAAATCGGCCTCATCTCCGATAAACTCCAAGCTGCACCGATAATATAAAATGACCGATCGCTCATAATTTCCAAGAAAATAATAGACCTCGGCAAGAGAAAATGCACACTGGGTATAAAGCTGCTGCGTCCTGTCCGCATACTTTAAAAGGCGTTCATAGCGCCTTGCCGCCTCCTCAAGCTGTTCCGTTTTTCTAAAATAGTCCGCCTCGGCCAGCCATTCCCCCAAATCTGCATCTGCTTCCTTCGCCGAATCCTCTTCCATGATCAGTTCCAGAGCCTGTTCAAAGGTCACAATATTTTCCTCATGATAAATGCACATACTGTCCGTATCAAAAATAATACGAAGTCGATATCCGGCAAGCTTTGCGTTGATTTCCTGCATTGCATCTCCAAATGCCGCATGGTTCGGAAACGGGTCGATTTCCAGCCACTGCCTGAAGGCATTGTTAATCATGCGGATCACACATGCCTCCGAAGATTCCTCGGCGAACCACAAGAGCGGTTCCGTATCAATGTCCCAGTCTTTGATCGGCTGATCCTCCGTCACTGATTTTGTCATCATATTCAATTTTACGGAATGATTGGTACCGAGAAGCAAAAGCGTATCATCAACCAGAATATACTTTGCGCAAGAGCCGTAATTTCGATCCAGCACAGCTACCGTCATATACATTCTGACATCCAACTGTCTGTAAAGTTCAAATACGATCATATGAATTCCCCTTTTAGCTATATCCACTCTATCACTATTGTATAGCCTTCTCCTAGAGAAATCAAGAATTGTAAAATTTTTTTATTTTATTTGTATAAACTGAAGATTTCAGATCATACTAATAACAGGTAATGAAGCAGAAGCATTACCGACAAAATCATTGGACCCCTCCATTGATGATACAAAGGAAAATGAATACTTATCCTCCCCCTTGGTTCCCCATCACAAAGGCGTGATGGGGAATTTTTATTGGAAAGATGCACTCATAAGGCAAAATCAGGAAAATACAGAATTGACAAGTAGGCAGCGACTTGGTACAATTTCTGTAACTAAATGGCGGAATCTAAATGATGTTTGGATTCTATCGATCTATTGATAAGGATGCCCTTAACGGCAAGGTGAATTGATGAAACGAATATTTGCACTGACCGGAGTCATACTTCTCGTCCTGTTATATGTATTAACACTTGTTTTTTCCTTGATGAAAAGCCCTGAGGCAATAAGCTGGTTCAAAGCATCCCTTGTGGCAACGATTGCCGTTCCCTGTCTGATTTATGCCTACCAGCTCATTTATCGTGTTTTAAAAAGCCGCAGTGCAGATCCGGCTGCGGAAGAAATACCGGATCAGAAAAGAACGGTTGACAAACAAGAAGAAATCGATGAAACAAAATAATTTTCTCTCAATAATCCTCTTTCCTGATCAAACGCTGGTCATTGTTTTCCAACAGTTCTCTAAAATAAGAAATCGTCTTAACAAGCCCTTCTTTAAGCGGGATTGAAGGCTCCCATCCCAGTTCCCTCATCGCAAGATCAATAACCGGCTTCCTTTGCAGCGGGTCATCCTGCGGCAGTGATTGAAATACGATCTGCGACGCGCTTTCTGTCAGCTCGATCACTTTTTCGGCAAGCTGTCTGATCGTAAATTCTCCCGGATTGCCGATATTGACAGGGCCGGTAAAGCCTTTTCTGCTGTTCATCAAACGAATCATACCCTCGATCAAGTCATCCACATAACAAAAGCTTCTTGTCTGGCTGCCATCTCCGTAAATTGTGATGTCCTCATTTTTCAAAGCCTGCATCACAAAATTTGAAACAACGCGACCGTCATTCGGGTGCATCCTCGGTCCGTAGGTATTAAATATACGCATAACTTTGATATCGACATTGTGCTGCCTGTGGTAGTCAAAAAACAGTGTCTCAGCGACACGCTTACCCTCGTCGTAACACGACCGGATGCCGATTGTATTGACGCATCCCCGATAGGATTCCGGCTGCGGATGGATCTCCGGATCGCCGTAAACCTCGCTCGTACTCGCCTGCAGAATCCTCGCCTTCGTCCGCTTTGCCAATCCCAGCATATTCATTGCACCGTAAACGCTTGTTTTGGTTGTTTTGATCGGATTATATTGGTAATGGATGGGGCTGGCCGGACAGGCAAGATTATAAATCTGATCCACCTCCACATACAGCGGCTGGGTCACATCATGCCTGATAAACTCAAAATTGGGATCTCCCATCAGTCCCGCAATGTTTTCCTTTGCGCCCGTGAAAAGGTTGTCCACACAAATAACGTCGTTTCCCTCTGCCACAAGCCGTTCACACAGATGGGAGCCTAAAAAGCCCGCTCCTCCTGTCACAAGTACCCTGTTCATCCTATTTTTCTCTCTTTCCTACTCCGATTTGATAATATTCAAAACCTTCCTGACGCATTCTCTTTTTGTCGTATTGATTTCTCCCGTCAAAAATAATCGGATTTTTGAGTACGCGTTTAATCTCCCCCATATCCGGACTTCGAAACTCCTTCCACTCCGTCACAAGGATGAGCGCATCCGCTCCCTTCAGCGCCTCATATTTGCTTTCGGCATAGGAAACCAGCTCGTTTTCCTTCAGATAACAGCGCTTCGCCTCCTCCATCGCCTTTGGATCATAGGCTATGATTCTGGCACCATGTGCCGTCAGCTCATTGATAATTGTAATCGCCGCCGACTCCCGCATATCATCCGTATCCGGCTTAAAGGAAAGTCCCCACACCGCAAACGTAAGCCCTGTCAGATCCTCGCCAAAGCGCGCCTCAACCTTTTGAGGAATGACAAACTTCTGGCGCTTATTTACCGCCTCCACCGATTCCAAAAGCTGCGGCTCATAGCCGTATTGATGACTCGTCCGAATCAGCGCCTGTACATCCTTCGGAAAGCAGCTCCCGCCATATCCGCAGCCGGCATAGATAAAATGGTAGCCGATACGCTGGTCACTTCCGATCCCGCGGCGCACCTTATTGACATCGGCACCGACCATATCGCAGATGTTTGAGATTTCATTCATAAAAGAGATTTTCGTCGCAAGCATTGCATTTGCCGTATATTTTGTCATTTCCGCGCTCGCGATATCCATGATAATAAAATTTTCCGTATTGCGGATATAGGGCATATAAAGCTCCTGCATCACCTCCGCTGCTTTAGAATTGCTGACACCGATGACAATCCTGTCCGGACGCATACAGTCCGCAACAGCTGTTCCTTCCTTTAAAAATTCGGGATTGGAAATAACATCAAAGGTCAAGTCGCTTTTGCGTTTCTTCAGCTCCGCCTGCACCGCTTCCTTTACCTTTCTAGCCGTTCCGACAGGCACTGTCGACTTGTCCACAACATACATGTGATGCTCCATAAACTGACCGATGCTCTTAGCAACTTCAAGTACATAATGCAGATCGGCGCTTCCGTCCTCTCCCATCGGTGTACCGACCGCGATAAAGCAAATATCTGCATATTTCAATGCCTCTGCAATCTTCGTTGTAAACCTCAGATGACCATATGCATAATTGCGCTTTACCATTTCCTCAAGTCCCGGCTCATAGATCGGAACGACACCTTCTTTTAAGCGCTCGATTTTCTTTTCGTCCACATCTACACACCAGACATCATTTCCCATATCTGAAAAACACGTTCCTGTTACTAATCCGACATAGCCAGTGCCTATAACCGCTACCTTCATCTATCTGTCCTCTTTTCAAATAGTTAGTAATCCTGCCTCAGGAAACCGAAGCTCCCGATTCCTAAGTATACCAAAATTCACAATAATAGACAAGACCTGTTCACTTTCTTGAGTTTCCGTAAATTTATCCACAGAAGCCCTAATTCACAATATCTCTTGTAAACAACTTTTAAAAAATGCCAAAAATATAAGGAATCACCAGTCCTTTTGTAGTAGAATTAAGTTGCGAAC